>NZ_DASZBV010000028.1:0-72324 GCF_035943735.1 Pseudolabrys sp. | reverse complement strand
AAGGCGACGGCCACCGCACCTTGGTCCAGCGCCTTCCGCCAGCCTACACCGGCCTCGTTGTATTCGATGAACGACGGCAACAACTGACGGAGCCAGACTCGCTTCGAATGGGCATTCGTGAGCTTGAACGCTCCTCTATTCTCGAAGCTGAGAAAATCATGGACCGTCCTCTCCAGCTTCTGGCGTCCCTCGTGAAGCTCAACTGAATGATAAACGGCCTTCAAATATTCCTCATCGTACTTGTCCGCGCTATCGAAGGCGCTGCTCCTTGACTTCTTACGCATATGAAAATCTCACTAATTCGCTGATAAAAGCCATTTACATGCTGAAAAATTAGCGATTGGCCAAAATCGATGTTTGAGGCTCTAACTTACTAGTTTGAGCCTGCAACTCGCAATATTGGCCGTATGAATGTGTGTAATACAGTGCGGCCGATTTGCTCGCTGAGCCAAGCTAGAGAAATGTGGCTGCGGTCCACCGATGAGAAGGTGAGAGATACATTCGGGATGCGCGCCACCCCCGTGCACCTTCGGTGACCGCCGAGCTCGGCACTGTCGCACCGGCGATGGAGCGCCCGGCAAGAAAAAGGGTAGGCAAAATGCCTACCCTTAAGCCTTCAGCTAGAGAACTAGGTGAGCCGAAATCAATCTACAGCTCCACTGACTCACCGCTGAACATCACCTCGCGAACGAACTTTCGCTGGTCTTCTGCAGTCGCCGCTTCCCACGCCACCCGAAGGTCATCGGCCAGCTCCCACCCATTGAGAAGGTCGCTGTAGGGCTGCGGATCGTCATCCCAGCCCCCATGATCCACCTTGTCGGGCCTGGTGACCGCATCGGGATTCCTGACCTTGGCGGCCTGAGCTGACTTGGCTGCCTTCTTCGGCTTCTCGGCGCCTGCCTTTCTCCTAGCGACAATCTTTTTGGCGTGCTCCACCTGATCCTCCGGATCAAGCTTGGCCACCTCCAGTTTGACCGACTGGATCGTGTCGAGACCGGCTGCCTTAAGAACGGCCTTCGCATCCTCGGTGATCGCATCAGCTTTGATCATGCTACGAACGGCCTTTGCGGACTTGCCGGTCAAACGCGCTAGTTTGCTGATCCCCTTGTCGTGCGGCTGAGCATTCGGCTTGCCCTTGGTGTCGGCGGCCTTCAACAATGCCCATTCCGTATGCTGCCGGTCGCGCTCGAAGCCATCGAGCTCCTTCCGGTGAAGGTTTTCCGTAATCCGACGCTGTTCGTTACGCTTCGTATTGCGTTTGACCACGGCGACGGGGATAGGCTCAACAGCCAGTTCGCGCAACGCGGCCAACCGATGCTGGCCGGCCACAAGGACCCATTTATTTTTGGCATCGCTGTAAAACACCGTGAGCGGGTAGAGAAGTCCAATTTCAGCAATCGACTCCTTTAGCTCGTTTACGGTGTTCGCATCCAGCCTCCTAAGCCCTTTAGGAACTACGATGTCCTTGGGATTAACGTATTTGATTTCTAGCGTCTGCGTCTTTTGGATTGTAGCGCGGCGCTTTTTGGATGCAGATTTAGATGATGACTTCATATTTGCTCTGGAGTGCGCGGGCAGTGACGGCCCCGCGCGAACCACCTACCCACCATTGGGCAGGTGACTTTTCCATCGCAGGTCTCAGAGGTGCCGAACCTGTCAGTCAGGAGCAGCTTGCGACAACTCGGCATTCAGTTATGGTGCATCGCACACGAATTTTAGTGTTTCCTCCTCGACGAACGGATAGCCGATGTACGGAAACTGGCAGCGAGCCTGTTCTGCAGCTGCGATAACGTGGGACGCTAATTGATTATTCAATAGAAGAGCCAAAAAGCCGTCCGGCATTTCGTCCTCGGCCAGTGTAGCCAGCCGAGACGAGAATTCCGCTAAATTCTCGTCCATTGCATATGCGAGATGCACAATAGGCTTCGCAGGCTTCCAATAACGAGCCTCAATTGTGCTCGCCGTACCGTCGCTTTTGTTTGTTGCCCGCGCCATATTCAAAGCACAATTCTGAATTGTGGCCGCAAAATCGCCCACACGCGCGCCGCGGTTTGGAGTCTCTAACCCGAGAAGCTGAGGCTTGAGGAAATATCGCCCGACCAACAAATGATTCCGGGATTTGGCGAATCCTCTCTTGAACGTGGCCGCCGCGGGCCCTTCAGTGATGAACTCGAAGAATGCATCAACTGTCTGCTTGCCTTCCCAATCTGGATCGAGCTCTGAGCGATAAGCTGCCAAGGCAATTTGCATGCTGCGACTAAATCGAAGCCGCTCTGAATTTTCCATCGCGTCTGGATAGGCGATGTATGAGAATATATCGGAGATTGCTTCGGCGAAGCCGCCTCGATGTACCGGGATCTCAATCACTTCGCGCGGCATCTTGGCCTCAAAGCATTCAATGACAGAAGTTGTCACAAGCTGATATGACCTGACAGTTCTGAGGGCGTCGCCTGCCTGTAAGCCGTGGTGACCCGCCATGCAAGGCCAAGGCGCCCCCTTATGAAGGAACAACCTCCGATCCAATTGTATGGTCTGGAAGAGGTCGCCGAACGGTTTCGCGTGAGCCGCCGCACGCTCCAGACTCATATTCGGCGATACCCCTACTACCGCACTCTTGGTCGTCGTAAACTGTTCACCGAGGCCGATATTCACCGCCTTTACGAGGCTTTGCCATGCCCCTCAAACTCGTCGCACGCCACGGCAGTCCCAATTGGTACATGCGCGGTACCATCCGCGGCGTCTCTGTGGACGAAAGCACAGGCACTTCTGACCGAAGAGCCGCGGAAGCATTCCGAGCGAGGCGCGAGTGGGAGATCCTCCAGGCGACCGTCTTCGGGCGGAAAACCACGGCAACGTTCCTAGAAGCCGCAGTCTCTTACATGGAGGCGGGAGGTGAGCGTAAGTATCTGAAGCCGCTGCTCGATGAAATTGGCAGTCTCGCGTTGGCGCAGATCGACCAAACGGTCATCGACCAGACCGCAAAGGTTATCTACCCAGCGCGCGCGAATTCAACGCTCAATCGCCAAGTTTATACGCCCATCTCCGCAGTCATGAAGCACGCTTCGGCGCGCGGTCTTTGCGAGCAACGGCAAATTGAACGGCCTAAGCAGCCTCGTGGGCGCGTTCGATGGCTTACGCCTGCCGAGGCAGATAGGTTGATCGAGGCGAGTAGTGCTCATCTGAAGCCGCTGGTGATCTTCCTTCTATACACAGGCGCTCGCGCTTCAGAAGCCCTGTACCTCATGTGGCGGCAGATCGACCTGAACCGGGCTGAAGTTCAGTTCCTGGACACCAAAAATGACGAGCCGCGAGGCGTCCCTCTTCACCCCCGTGTAATCGCCGCACTGACTGGCCTCAAGCACCGCGATGGCGCGGTGTTCAGAAGGCCCGATGGTCGGCCTTACGCGCCCAAGGACAACGGCGGAGGACAGATCAAGACCGCGTTCAACGGCGCGTGCCGTCGCGCCGGTATTAGTGACTTTTCACCGCACGACTGCAGACATACCTGGGCCACTTGGCACTACGCGGCGAACCGGGATTTGCCATCCTTGATGAAGCTTGGCGGCTGGAAAAGCGAAAGAATGGTGCTGCGATACGCGCACGTAAACGTGGCGCACTTGGCCCAATCCATCGCGGCCCTGCCCTGGGGAAATCAAGGGGAGCAGCCTGGGCCGACCCAGAAAACTAAAGCCGAATCAGTTGCATAGATTTGCCTCGTCCATCCCTTGGTAAGGGGGAGGTCGAGTGTTCAATCCACTCCGGCAGCACCATTTCCGCGACAGTGCCCGAACCCACTGCCGACTACCCGGCTGCCGACCACTATTCGCCGAATGTCTCGTGCAACTTCCGGTCCAGAATCTCGGCCGTGAAGGGCTTGAGGATATAGATGTCGGCAATTCCGCCTTCGGTATCGGAAACCGTTTTGGCGATGCTGTAGCGGTTCGAACTGGTCAGGATGGTGGGCATCCGTGCAATTTCTTTTTCGGCCCAGATCATTTTGATTAAATCCGGTCCTGAAATCGGATTCATCTCGAGATCGGTCAGAAGAAGGCCGTAGGGCTTCGACTTGAGCTTGGAAATGGCATCGAGCGCTTCGGTCGCATGCTCGACCTCGGCAAAACCGATCTGCCGGAGAACGCGCGACATGATCTCGCACATCGTGCGGGAGTCATCGACGACCAGCGCCGGCAGAGTCCGATCCGGAGATTTCATCGAAGATCTCGCTCGCAAATTGAAAACAGGCAGTGCCCACCGGTCGGCGCATTAGCCAGAAGCTTCGTGGCGGGCGATATCGGCATTAATTCGGGCCACGTCTCTGAGGCGTAGCACGTGACAATACAACCGACCGGCTTAAGGAATTACCACCACCCTATGTCTGCCAACTTCGCATTCGTAAGATTCCACGAGGCGGATAAAACATGTGTATTGGCAACAGCTTACGCCTAACGATGCAGCGGCATCGCGGCGAGCGGAGCTTCCAGCCAGACCGGCCTCGTCCCGCATCCGGTCAGACGTGTGTTTGCGCTGCCGGTCACCCCACCGGGTGCTGCTTGTAATACGCGGCGTCCTCGGCCGACTGCGTCCAGCCCGGGTTGTTGCGCCAGGCGACGTGCCGCGACAGCATGTCGTCGCCATAACGCACGCGGAAGAGAAGCGTGCGCGTCGCACCGTTCTCGTATTCGTGCACTTCGCCGGGCGGGTGCACGATGAAGGCGCCTGGCGTCACCGGCACGGTGCGGTCGGGCGTGCGCATAGTGCCGCCACCGGAAAAGCAGAAATAGATCTCGGTCGCGTGCGGATGGCAGTGATTGGGGCTGACCTGCCCCGGCTCCCAGCAGGCGACGGTGAAGTCGCCGTCGGCTTCGGTGCCGAGGATCTTCTCGACGTGGTGCTTCGGATTCCACTCCTGCTCGCGCTCGAGACTGAAGACGTGCATCGCTCTGGCCTCCCCTGAAAGTTTTGCCCTAGTCTAGCCGCCGGCCCGCCGCGCAACAGGGGGCGTCCGGAGGTGTCCGATGAGCACTGCCATCCCGCGTGTCGAGGCCGGCCCGGACACCGTCCACTGGGGTTATTTCAGCGCGGCGCTCAAGCCGGTGCTCACCGTCGACAGCGGCGCGCGCGTGACGATGTCCTCGGTGTCGGGCACGCCCGACCTGCTGCCGCCGCCGCCCTTCACGATTCCGCCGGCACTGCCGGCCATCCACGCCGCCAACGCCGGGCAGCGTTTCTTCGGCCATATGTGCACCGGCCCCGTCGCCGTGCGCGGCGCAAAGGCCGGGCACGTGCTGCAGGTCGACATCGAGGCGATCGAACTGCATTACGACTGGGCCTATACCGCCGTGCGGCCGCTCGCCGGCGCGCTGCCCGACGAGTTTCCCGAATTCCGTCTCCTCCATCTCGCCCTCGATAAGACGCGCATGGTCGGCCGCATGCCCTGGGGCCAGGAGATCCCGCTCCGGCCCTTCTTCGGCGTGATGGCGGTGGCGCCGCCGCCGGCCTGGGGCACGATCCCGACGCCCCCGCCGCGTCGCAACGGCGGCAACATGGACAACAAGGAGCTCGTCGCCGGCACCACGCTGTACCTGCCGGTGTTCAACGACGGCGCGCGGTTCTCGGTCGGCGACGGCCACGGCGCGCAGGGCGACGGCGAGGTCTGCATCAACGCGATCGAGACCGGCCTCATCGGTACGTTCCGCCTCACCGTGCGAGAGGACCTGCGACTTGAGTGGCCGCGCGCCGAGACGCCGACGCACGTCATCACCATGGGCTTCGATCCCGATCTCGACGAATGCGCCAAGATCGCGCTGCGACAGATGATCGACCTCATCGCCAGCCGCACCGGGCTCGACCGCTACCAGGCTTATGCGCTGGCCAGCCTCACGGCCGACCTGCGCATTACGCAGGTGGTGAACGGCGCCAAGGGCGTGCATTGCATGCTCGAGAAGCGTTACCTGACGCGCTGAGCTCTATCTCCGCTTCTTTTTCGTGGCGCCGCGTGCCGGCTTCGCCGCTTTCGCTTTGGCCGGCGCCGCCTTGCGCGGCGGGATGATCGGCAGCAACACGAAATTGTCGCGGCCGCCGCCGAGATGCAGCGTGGTCTTGCCGCCGTAGATCGAGATCGGCCGGTCGCGCGGGTCGTTGTGCAGGAACGGCCCGTTGCCAGTGAACTCGTTTTTCATGTTCGACAGCTTGCCGCCCGAGCCGCCCGGATACACGTAATCGCAGCCGCGCACGCTCAATGCGACGCGATAGCCCTTCGGCACGACGATGCAGGTCGGCACGATCTCGATATCGAGCTCGTAGACCTCGCCCGCCTTCAGCGGCTGCTTCTCGTCGTGCGTATGATACGGCCGGAACGGCAGCGTCAGCTTCTTGTCGAGCTTGCGATGCGAGGCGCGCAGCCAGCCCTGCCCGATCGGCGTGTGCGGATCGAGGGCGCCCTGGAAGGTGACCTCCTTCATGTCCGGCGAGAACACGCGCAGCACCAGGAAGAGGTCGGCGTCCTCGGTCGACGACGACACCTGCAGCTTGGCCGCGACCGGCCCGGTGATTTCGGTCTCCTCGGCCAGCGGTTCGGTGAGGAAGGTGGCGCCGTCGCTCAGGGCGTCGAAGGTGACCTTGCTCGCGTTCTTGTCGGGCGAGGTTTCGAGGCGGTGGCCGTCGGCCGTGAGATGAAATTTGGTCCACTGCGTCGACGGCAGCGGCCAGGCGTCCTCGTGGCGGATGACGAAGCGCTCGCCGGGGTGGCGCACGTTGAGCTGCACCTTCGGCTGCTTGTCCCAGCCGTTCTTCTCACCCTTGAGGAAGTAGCCGAAGAAGCGCCTCTGCAGGTCGACGCCGTAGTCCGTATAATAATGCGTCCAGTGCTCGATGCCGTGCACCTCGAGCCATTTCTGCTTCGACGCGGCGCGGAAGAAGCCTTCATAGTTGCCGCGCGGATGCAGCGGCTGGCCGCCCCAGTTCGCCGCCGACAACATCGGTACCTTCACCTTCGACCAGTCGGGCGCCATCGCCTTATAATAGTCGTCGTCGAACGGATGGCCGAACAGCACCTTGCCCATGTCGTAACGGTTGGCGCCCATCTCCTCTTCGGTGAGCGTCTCCGGTCCCGACACCCAGTCGCCGTTCATGCGGCTGCGATGACCCTTGTGGCCCAGACCGTACTGCACGGTCTTCACCTGCATGTCGTACCAGTTCTGGGCGAAGGTGTTGTAGATGCCGCCATTGTGGCTGAGCTCGCGGTAGAAATCGGCGAAGCCCTCCCACACGCAGATGGCGGCGAGATGCTTCGGCTGCAGGCTCGCCACCTGCCACTGGTTGATGGCGTAATAGGAGATGCCGGAGAGGCCGACCTTGCCGTTCGACCACGGCTGCACGCCGCACCATTCGACGCAGTTGGCGAAGTCCCTGGTCTCACGCGGCGACCAGTGCTCGACGTAACCGGGCGAACGGCCGCAGCCTCGTGAATCGACGCGCACGACGACATAGCCGTCCGGCACCCACTTCTCCGGATCGCAGACTTCCCAGCTCTGATATTTGTTGCTCGAGCCGGCCATCACATCCGGCTGCTTCTCTTCCATGCGCTTCCAGGCGGTCTTGTAGCCGTCCTCGAAATGCAGCCACTTGCCGTAGGGGCCGTGGCTGAGGATCACCGGATAGCGGCCCTTCTTGAGCGGGCGGAAGATGTCGCAGCGCAGGACGAGCCCGTCGTCCATCTCGATCGGCATGTCCCAATCGATGCGCATGCCGTCGCGGATCTCGCTGACCTCACGATAACTCATGTGTCGTGCTCCAATGACTTTTGCGCGCGGCTATTTGGTCGGGATGACGGGCAGCAGCAGGTAGGCCTGCCGATCCGGTCCGGTGTGCAGCATCACGTCGCCGCCGAAGACGGACGGCGGCCGGTCCCGCGGATCGTCGTGCAGGAAGGGACCGCAGCCGGTCCACACCTTGCCGAGCGTCTCGACGCCGGCGCCCGGCTCACCCGGGAAGACGTAATCCTTGCCGCGCACCGACAGCGCAATCCGGTGCCCCTTCGGCACGGCGATGCAGGTCGGCCAGACCTCGACGTCGACCTCGTAGACCTCGCCGGGCTTGAGCTTCTGCTCCTCGTCGTGCGTGTGATAGGGCCGGTAGGGCAGCGTCAGCTTCTTATCGAGCTTGCGGTGCGAGCAGCGTAGCCAGCCCTGCGCAATCGGCGTGTGCGCATCGAGCGCGCCCTGGAAGGTGACCTCCTTGAGGTCGGGCGTGAAGACGCGCACGACCAGGAACAGGTCGGCGTCTTCGGTCGCCGACGACACCCACAATTTGGCGGCGATCGGCCCAGTGATCTCGGTGTCCGCTTCAAGCGGCCCGGTGAGGAAGGTGACGCCGTCGCTTAAGCCCGCATAGGTGACCGCGCCGGCCTTCGTCTGCGGCGACTGCGACATCGTCATGCCGCCGGGCTCGATATAGAACTTGGTCCACTGCGTACGCGCCAGCGGCCATTCGCTCTCGTGCCGCTCGACGAATTTCTCGCCGGGATGACGCACCTGCAGTTGCACCTTCGGCTGCTTGCCCCAGCCGGTGTCCTCGCCTTTGAGGAAATGGCCGAAGAAGCGCTTCTGCAGGTCGACGCCGTAATTCGTGTAGAAATGCGTCCAGTGCTCGATGCCGTGCACCTCGAGCCACTTGTTGTCGGAGGCGGCGCGCACGAAGCCTTCGAAGTTGCCGCGCGGGTGCAGCCCCTGCCCGCCCCAGTTGGCCGTCGACAGCAGCGGCACCTTGACCTTGTTCCAGTCGGGCATGCGCGACTGCCAGTACTCGTCGGTGTCGAGCTTGCGCGAGAGGCAGTCCTCGTAAAAGTCGCGGCGGTTCCTGCCGAGCTCTTCCTCGGTGAGCGTCTCGGGTCCCGACACCCAGTCGCCGTTCATGCGGCTCTTGAAGCCGCGCGTGCCGCGGCCGTTCTGCACGGTGTAGACCTGCGCCCGCGACCAGTCCTGCACGAAGCCGCGGCAGAAGATGCCGCCGTGATGCGCCATGTCGCGGTAGAAGTCGGCGGCGCCCTCCCACGTGCAGATCGCGGCGAGGTGCTTCGGCTGCAGCGCCGCCGCCTGCCACTGGTTCTCGGCGTAATAGGAGATACCATTGAGGCCGACCTTGCCGTTCGACCACGGCTGTACGCCGGCCCAGTCGACGCATTGCGCCAGGTCCTGCGCCTCGCGCAGCGACCAGATGTCGATGACACCGGGCGAACGGCCGGCGCCGCGCGAGTCGACGCGAATGCAGACATAGCCGTCCGGCACCCATTTCTCCGGGTCGACCACCTCCCAGTTCTGATATTTGTTAGTCGAGCCGGTCGGCACGTCCGGCTGGTCGGCGCACATGCGCCGCCACTGGTCGGTGTAGAGGTCCTCGAAGTGCAGCCACTTGCCGTAGGGACCGTAGGTCATGATGACCGGGTACTTGCCGTCGGCGACCGGCCGGTAGACGTCGCAGCGCAGGACGATGCCGTCCTCCATCGGGATCGGCATGTCCCAATCGATGCGCATGCCGTCACGAATTTCGCTCTTCTCGCGATAATCCATCACTCGCCCCTACCTGTACTGACTGTCATTTCAGGATGATGATCAGGCGTGCTGCGGCCCGAGCCGGCGCCCGTCCGCGCCGAACAGATGCAGCCGCTCCGGATCGAAGCAGAGCGAGAGCGGCGCACCGACCTGCACCTCCGCCATGGCCAGGCCCTCGCTGATAGCGACGAAGGCCCGCTCGCTGCCGGCGTCAAAATAGAGCAGCGTGTCGCGGCCGAGCGGCTCAACCAACCGCACCGGCAGCGAAGCCGCCTGCGGCGCGCCGCCATTGCCGCCGACGGCGACGTGCTCTGGGCGGATGCCGAGCGTGACGGCACCGGGCTTCACGTCCTTGAAACGGCCGGGCAGCGCCACGTTGAAATTCGCCGAGCGGAAGCGCGCGCCGGCGCCGTCCTGCACGATCTCACCGGCGACGAGGTTCATCGACGGCGAGCCGAAGAAGTCGGCGACAAAATAGCTCACCGGATTGGCATAGATGTCCATCGGCGAGCCGACCTGCTCCACCTCGCCGGCGCGCATCACGACGATGCGGTCGGCGAGCGTCATCGCCTCTTCCTGATCGTGGGTGACGTAGATGAAGGTGCGGTTGAGCGCCTGATGCAGGCGGTCGCATTCCGCGCGCAATTCGCGGCGCAACTTGGCGTCGAGGCTCGACAGCGGTTCATCGAGCAGGAAGGTCGACGGGTTGGTGACGAGCGTGCGCGCCAGCGCGATGCGCTGCGACTCGCCGCCCGAGCACTGTCCCGGCATCTTGCCGAGCAGATGCGTGATGCGCACCATTTCGGCCACGTCCTGCACGCGCTTGACGCGCTCGGCCTGCGGCACCTTCTTCATGCGCAGGCCGAACTCGATGTTCTGAGCGACGTTCTTGTGCGGAAACAGCGCGTGGCTCTGGAACACCATGCCGAGCCCGCGGTCGCGCGGCTCGAGATCGTTCACCACCTTGCCACCGATGCGAATTTCGCCCGAGGTTGGATCCTCGAAGCCGGCGATCATGCGCAGGGTCGTGGTCTTGCCGCAGCCGGAGGGGCCGACGAAGACGACGAACTCGCCGTCCTCGATGTTCATCGTGAGGTCCTTGACGGCGGCCACCGCGCCGAACGACTTGTGCAGGTTGACGAGCTCGATACGCGCCACCGTCTATCTCCGTACCATTCCGAAACTGAATCCGCGCGCCAGATGCTTGCGGATGATCAGGCCGACGATCATCAAGGGGATCGTGATGCCGACCGCGAGCGCCGCCTGGCGGCCGTAGACGCGGCCTTCGGTCGAACCCTGGTATTTCGAGAGCTCGATCGGCAACGTCGACACCTGCGTCTTGGTAAGGATCAGCGCCAGCAGGTATTCGCTCCAGGTCAGGATCAGGATGAATAGGAAGGTCGCGACCAAGCCGGAGCGGATCAGCGGCAGCACCACCTCGAAGATCGTGCGCCAGCGCGAGGCTCCGAGAATCGCCGCTGCCTGCTCGACCTCGAGCGGCACCTCGTCGATGAAGCTCTTGGTCATCCACACGGCATAGGGCAGCGTGGTGAGGAAATAGACCAGGATAAGCCCGGTGCGCGTGTCGAGCAGCCCGAGCGCCGAATAATAGAGCGACAGCGGGGCGACGACGACGATCGGCGGGATCATGCGCAACATCAAAAGCTGAAACATGCGCGCTTCCGACAGGATCCGATATCGCGAAACGCCGTAGGCGAGGATCGCGCCGAACACGACCGACAGGAAGGTCGAGGTCGTGGCGATCACCGTCGAGTTCCACAGCGACAGCAGCGGCTTCTGCGACGAGATCGCATATTGCGTCCCGGCATATTGCTGCGCGCCGAACCAGACGTTCATGTAGTTGGAGAGCGTCGGCGGGCTCGGCCAGTAGACCGGCGGCCACGAAAACCACTGATAGTCCGGCTTGAACGAGGTGATGACCATCCAGTAGATCGGGAATGCCGCCGTGATCCCCCAGAAGATGAGGACCGCGTAGCGGATTGCCGAGGTGACCCGGCGGCGCTGCGTCTTGGTCATCGCCATATTACGCCTTCGCCCCCTGCTCCTCGCCGGCCGCGTACATCTGGTCGAGCGCGCGCTTCTCACGGCGCAGCAGATGAATTGCGATCAGCACGATCACCACCATCAGCACCATGACGATGTACGACATGGCCGCGCCCTTGGAGATTTCGAAGTACTGCCAAGTGGTCATGAAGATGTAGACCGGCAACGTCTCGGTCGAGGAGCCCGGCCCGCCCTGGAACAGCGCCCAGGTCTTGGGGAATTCAGCCATCGCCTCGAGGAAACGCAGCACCAGCGCCAGCAGTATGACCGGCCGCAGCAGCGGCACCTGCACTTCCCAGAAGATGCGCCACTTCGAGGCGCCGAGAATTTCCGCCGCCTCGATCGGCTCCTTCGGGATCGCCGCCAGACCCGCGAGCATGATGATGAAAGAGAATGGCGTCCAGTTCCAGATTTCCAGCAACGCGCAGGTCAGCAACGCGATATGCGGATCGGTCAGCCAGGACACCTGGAAATTGACGTGCAGGATATGCGAGATCAGGTCGTTGATGGGCCCGCTGCGGTAGAGCAGCATCTCGGCTGTATAGGCGACGACCACCGGCACGGTGAGCATCGGCAGGATGAAGACGATGTAGAAGAAGGCCTGGCCGCGGAACGGCTTGTACATCAGGTAGGCGAGCAGGAAGCCGAAGACGAAGCAGCCGATCGTCGATCCGGTGGCGAAAGCGAGCGAGCGCAGGATGGCCCAGCCGAAGCGCGGGTCGGTCAGCACGTCGCGGAACACGTCGAGGCCGACGTAGTCCGCATCCCACCACGAGCTGAGATAGACGGTCCATTGATGGACCGAGAAATACAACTGCAGCAGCAGCACCGGCGTCAGCACGAACAGAAACAGCGCTGCCATCGGCAGGAGCAGCGTCAGCTTGAATCGCTTGATCGCACGGGCGCGCGATACGGCGCGGGATGCCACAGCAGCCCGCGCGTCAGTGCTCGGCATTGTCGTGACGGCCATTCCTCATCTCCAGTGGGCGCCGGGCGGGCCATACACGGCCCGCCCCGATCGCCCGATGGACGACGTTTCTGTTTGCCTCAGGTGGGGACCGCCAGCTTGGGCATCGCGGCCTTGTAGCTGGCGAGGTCTTTCTTCAATTTGCTGCGCCCGATACGCCCGATGATCTTGTTCCATTCGTTCTCGGTGTTCTTGAGCACATCCTTGGCGGACAACTGACCGACATAGGCCTCGGACAGGTTCTTGCCGAGCGCGTCCTGGAATTCGAGGAAGCCGGTCAGGTAGATCGGCGGACAGACGACCTCGAAGTTCTTCTTGATCGCGTTGATGCCTTCCTGGGTATAGGCGTCGATCACCGGCGGCGCCGCGAAGTGCGCGTTCGACCAGGCATCGTTGAACGCGTTCACCGGGTCGGACACGATCGGGATCGAATTCTTGCCCGAGCCCAGCCACAGCGCGAGATACGCCGCCTGCGCCTTGCGCGGCGAATACTTGTTGATGAGGATCGCGGCCAGCGGCGACGAGATCGACCGATGCACCATCTTGCCGGTGAATTTCGACCCCGGCACGACGCTGTAATAGAATTCACCGACCGTCTTCGACTGCTTCGGATTCTTGATCGTCTTGCAGGTGCCGTCCCAGTACTGGCAGCTCACCACATGCCCCTGCGCGATACGGGGGATCATCTGCGGCGTGCCCCAGTTCGCCGCTTCGGGATGGTTGACCTTCTTGTCCTGGAGATAGATGTCGACCGCATACTGGCCGGCCGGCGTGTTCAGCGTCGGCTTCATGTCGTCGTCGAACGGGAAGCCGCCGGCACTGTAGAAGGTCATGTACCACCAGGTCACGCCGTTGGCGCGGTTGCGCAGGTTGCCCGAGCCGTACAGATCCTTCGACGGATCCATCAGGAACTCCTGCAGGCGCAGGTTTTCTTCCCAGGTCTCCGGCAATTTCAGTTCGGTGCCGAACTTGTCGGCGAAGCGCTTCTTGTTGTCCGGATTGTCGATCAGATCCTTGCGCGTGTACTGGATATGAACGTTGCCGTCGGTCGGCACGCCGTAGGTGTGCCCGTCGTACTTCATGAAGTTGTCGTATCCGGCCACGACGTCGAAATGGAACCCGGAGTTCTTGATGTACTCGTCGAGCGGCTCGAGATAGCCGGACGAAGCGAGCGACGGGATCATGTTCGAATCGATGTGGATGAAGTCAAACTGCGGCGATCGCGACAGCGCCTCCGCCATGGCGCGCTGCGGTGCGTCGAAGATCGAGATGTCCTGTACGCCGCCGATGCCGATACCGGTCGCCTTGGTGAACTCGGCGATCACGGGCTGCATCGGCACGAAATAAGGCGACCAGATCATGCCGTTGACGTTCGCCGCGCCGACCTTTTTCGCGGCGGCGATCGTGTTCTCCTCCATCGTCGCGGCTTGCGCGAACGGCGTCGTGCCCGGAACGAAATTCGCCACCGTCAGGCCGAGACCGCCTTCGACGAACGCGCGCCGCGAGATATCGAACTTACCCATGACGTCCTCCCTGTCGGCCTTTGCGGCCATGCTGACGAGTGCGTACGCAAACAAAAACGGCCCGTCTCGGTGAGAGCAGGCCGTCTGTTGGCGCCGTGGTGACGATGATGTTGGGCGGGCAATGTCTGCCGTGGCCGCTACGGCTGCATTGCAGCCGAGGCCAGCCAGTCACGTCGCATGTGTCGGGAGTCATCACAAACCCTCCCCGCTTGGCCGCAACACCGAGCGCGGTTGCGTCGATACGGCCAATAACACTTCGGCGTTTTCAGTCCCTTGGTCCGCACTCTGATGGCGCGGTGTTATCGATCTTATGTGGAAGCCTTGCTGTCCGCAACACACGCGTCGATCGCGAATTATCTGCAATGCGAGAATCGCGCGCTTGCGCGCGCCTCTTGCGGAGCCCGCTTATTCGGTCATCATCGGCGAAACGTCCGGCGATCTGCCCACGAGGTTTCACGATGGAAAAACTGCGAGCGCCCACGATTTCAGCGCATGGTGCAGTCATGCCGGTCATTGGCTACGGCACGATGGAATTGCCGCAGCGGCCGGCCGAACTCGTCGCCGCAGCCATCGCCGCCGGCTATCGCGCCATCGACACCGCGCGCAAGTACGGCACCGAACAGTTCGTCGGCGAAGGCATCCGCGCCAGCAAGATCGCGCGCAGCGAACTGTTCGTCACCACCAAGGTGACGGAAGAGAACGCGCGCGAAGCCGACTTCATGCGTTCGATCGAAACCAGCCTGAAGACGCTCGGTCTCGATTACGTCGACTTGCTGCTGGTGCATTGGCCACAGCCAAAAGTGCCGTTCAAGGAGACCTTGGGCGCGCTCGCGAAAGCAAAGCGGCAGGGCATGACGCGGCACATCGGGGTGTCGAACTTCACGCTGGCGATGCTCGACGAGGCGGTGAGCCTCTGCCCTGAGCCGCTCGTCACCAACCAGGTCGAGTATCACGCCTACCTGCCGCAGGACCGCATGCTGGCGGCGCTGAAGCGGCACGGCATGATCCTGACCGCCTACTGCCCGGTCGCGCGCGGACAACTGCTGACCGATCCGGTCGTGATCGAGATTGCCAAAGCGCACAACAAGACGCCGGCGCAAGTTTCCCTGCGCTGGCTGGTGCAGCAGCCGGGCGTCGCGGCGGTACCGCGCGCGCTCGAGGAACGGCATATCGTCGAAAATCTCGACATCTTCGGCTTCACGCTCAGCGACGACGAGATGCGCCGCCTGTCGGCCTTGCGCAAACGGCAGGTGAGGATCGCCGACCCGCCGGAACGCGCACCGAAATGGGACGTGGAAACCGTGGCGTAGCGAACAGGGAGGTTGCGATGGACGAGATCGTCAGGGACATTCCCATCAACGGTCACTGCGCCCCGGAATTCGCTGCGGTCCGCGACGCCTTCGTCGACAACTTCCAGCGCCGCGGCGAGATCGGCGCCGCTGTCTGCGTTTACAAAGACCGGCAGAAGGTCGTCGACCTCTGGGGCGGGCACAAGGATCTCGCGCGCAAGGAGCCTTGGGCCGAGGACACCATCGTCATCCAGAACTCGCTGGCGAAGAGCATGTGCGCGGTCTCGATGCACATCCTCATCGACCGCGGCAAGGTCGACTTCGACGCGCCGGTCGCCGATTACTGGCCGGAGTTCGCGCAGGCGGGCAAGGCGGGCGTGCTCATCCGGCACATCCTCTCGCATACTTGCGGCGTCATCTATTGCGACCGCGCCACGCCCGGCTCCTGGTTCCGCTGGGACGAGCACATCAAGGCGCTCGAGCAGCAGGAGCCGGCCTGGGTGCCAGGCACCTTCGGCGCCTACAACTCGATCAATATCGGCTACCTGCTCGGCGAGGTGATCCGTCGCGTCACCGGCGATACGCCGGGCCAGTTCCTGCGCAAGAACGTCACCGGCACGCTCGGCGCCGACTACAATATCGGCCTGACGCCGGACGAGATCGCGCGCGTCAGCGACATGCACGAGAATCCGAAGAACACCTTCTTCCATATCTCGTCCGATGCCTCGACGCCGCTCGGCCGCGCCTTCAAGTCGGCGCCGCAGGTGCCCTACTTCCAGAACATGCGCGAGATCCGCGAGATCGAGGTGCCGTCCTTCGGCGGCCACGGCAATGCGCGGGCGATGGCACGCGTCTACGCGATGCTCGCCGGCGACGGTGAGATCGACGGCGTGCGCATCCTCTCGCCCGGCGCGGTCGAGCGCACGCGCTGGCTCGTCTGGGAGCGCGACTGCATCATGACGCGGCGGCCGCTGCGCATGGGCTTCGGCTTCATGCACAACGAAACCGAGACGGTGCCGATGGGCAGGAACATGGCCTCCTACGGTCACACCGGCACCGGCGGCGCCTTCGCCTGGTGCGACCGCGACCGCCGCATGTCGTTCGCCTACTGCACCAACTTCCAGCGCGAGGGCCCGGGCATCGGCGCGCGCGGCGCGGTGCTGGCGCTCGCCGCCGGCGGCGGATCGAAGCCGTCGTGGCTGAACTAACGAAAGATGGACATGGACGCGGTCACCAAAAGCAAATTCCGCCTCGAAGAGGCGACGATCGCCGACCTGCATGATGCGATCCGCTCCGGCGAGACGACCTGCGTCGGCGTGGTCGAGCACTATCTCGCGCGTATCCGGTCGTTCAACGGCGTGTCCAGCATGCTGGTCACCGCGGACGGCGCGGCGGTGCCGCAGGCGCCGGGCGCGGTCCGCGGCCAGGCGCCGCTCACCTTTCCGACGCGGACGCTGAAGGCCTCCGACCTCCTACCCGACCTCGATCGCTACAAAGGCGCGCCGCTGGAATTCGGCCGCATGGAGCCGACCGCGTCCGATCCGTCGGTGTCACAGCAATACGGCATGATCGTCGGCATCCCCAACGCCGGCCAGGTCAACGCGCTTGCGACGCTCAACATCCGCGGCGAGCGTTCCGTCACCTGTAAGGGCGACTTCGACCGCCATCCCTCTCTTGGGCCGTTGCCGAAGGGCGCGCCGCCGGTCTGCGAATACTTCCGTCAGTTGCCGGACGCGCTCGAGCAGGCCGCCGCGCTCGACAAGCAATACGGCCGCAGTCCCGATCTCGCGAAGCTGCCGATGTACGGCGTCGTGTTCTCGTTCAAGGATTCGTTCGACACCAAGGACATGCGTTCGACCGGCGGCGCCGACGCGCGCTACGACATGGATGCGCCCGCGCGCGACCACGTGCTGGTCGATCAGTTGCGCAAGAAGGGCGCGATCATCTTCGCCAAGGCGGTGTGCACCGAATACAACGGCCGCGGCGGCGGCGATCCCGGCGGCCGGCACAAGCCGGACCGGATGCTGCCGTCGACCATCGGCTATCAGCGCACGTCGTGGGGCGGCAATCCATCGAACCCCTACGACACCACGCGCTCGGCCTCGCTCGGCTCGAGCTCGGGCTCGGCGCTGTCGGTGAGCGTCAACTTCGTCATGGCCAGCCTCGGCGAGGAGACGCGCGCTTCCTGCCGCGGCCCGTCGAACCACAACGCCGTGGCGCTGATTCTGCCGCACAAGGCGATGCTCGGCTTCGACGGCGGTGCCATCGGCGCCGACATCTATTGCGACCGCAGCGGCGTGCATTGCCGCACCATCGCCGACTGCGCCAAGGTGCTCGATGCGCTGAAGGACGCCGACAACGGCTACTACGATCCGCGGGACATCTACACCACGGTGCCGCGCACTTCGGTGCTGCCGGACGGCTATGCGCGTCACGCGACGCACTCGGGCGCCGCCGGATCACTCAAGGGCATGCGAATCGGCGTGATCCGCGAGTCGATGGTCCATAAACCGGGATCGAAGACCGAGCAGCCGATCGTCGAGGCCGCGGCGAAGGAAATCAAAACAATGCTCGGCGCGCATCTCGGCGCGACTTTAGTCGAGTCAGGCCATCGCTGGTGGACGCCCGATCCGGACGTCGAGCGCATGCGCGTCGATTACCGGCGCGCGCTGGCGCAGCTCGTGCCGGTGTTCATGCCGGACATCCTGTTCCGCCTCGGCAAGGACGGGCAGCCTCTGTTCGCCGAGTTCGCCGCGGCGATCGTGCGCACCGAATTCCAGCCGGGCAAATTCTTCGGCAGCGGCACGATGCAGCCGATGGACTATCTCGTCGGGCTGGCCGAAGGCACCATCGAGCCGCCGGCGAATTTCGATCTCGCCACAATCCAGCAGCAGGAACTGGCGCCAACCTTCCGCTTCCACATCTCGCAATACCTGGTGCGCCGCGCCGCCGACTGGCGCGCGCAGGGCTTCGGCGAAAGTCTCGACAGTTGGACCGCGCTCAATGCGCGCTCGAAATTCTGGGGTGACGACCAGCGCGCCGCCTTCAGGAACTGGGAGGAGATCGCCGACCCGCGCAATCCTTTGGGCGAACGGCAGGGCGTCAACGAGCGCATCATGCTGCGCGAGCTGTTACGTCGCGCCGACATGATGGTCATTCTCGAAAACAAGCTCGACGCGTTGGTGCGGCTGCACACGCCGTTCCCGCCGGCCTTGATCGGCGGCGCCGGCCAGCCCGGACTGCCGAGCAACCTCACATTGGAGTCGCTGAGCGGGCCGAACGCCGGTCTGACCGAAGTGCTGATCCCGGCCGGTTACGTCAGCACCGCTTACGATCCGGTGTTCACCTTGAGCGCCGACGGCCGGCGCTACGACTACACGCCGTCCGACAAGGCCACGCCACTCGCCGAGCCGGGACTGCCGTTCTCGCTCGTCTTCCGCGTCGAGCCGGGCAAGGAGGATGTGGTGCTGCAAATCGCGTCGGCCTACGAGAACGCGAGCCGCCGGCGCATTCCACCGCCGGCCTTTCCGCCGCTCTAGCCGGCGGCGCGCGCCGGCTTCGCCTCCGGCGGGCGGCCGACGACGTCACCGTATTCGCGGATCGGCATCGGCCGGCCGATATAGTAGCCCTGAATGCCGTCGCACGATTCATCGGCGAGGAAGCGAAGCTGCTGTTCGGTCTCGACGCCCTCGGCGAGGACGGGCAGCGACAATTCGCGGCCGAGCGCGATCACCGCGCGCACGATGGTCGCCGATTGCGAGCACCGGTCGACCTTGCTGATGAAGCCCTTGTCGATCTTGATCTTGTCGAAGGGGAACGCCTGCAGATACGAGAGCGACGAATAGCCGGTTCCGAAATCGTCCATGGCGATGCGCACGCCGAGATTCTTCAGGCGGCGCAGGATGCCGACGGCATGATCGAGATCGTCGATCAGCACGCTCTCCGTGATCTCGAGCTCGAGCCGCGCCGCCGGCAGGCCCGTCTGCAGCAGCACTTCGTGCACGAGCTTCGGCAGGTCGCCGTGCTGGAACTGCACCGGCGAGAGATTGACGGCGACGCTGAGGTCGTTCGGCCACGAGGCCGCCTCTTCGCAAGCGCGGCGCAGGATCCATTCGCCGATCTCGATGATTGCGCCGCTCTCCTCCGCGATGGGGATGAAGCGGCCCGGCGGCACGATGCCGCGCGCGGGGTGATGCCAGCGCGCGAGCGCCTCGAAGCCGACGATGCTGCCATCCATGCGCGCCTGCGGCTGGTAATGAATATCGATCTCGCCGCGAGAGATCGCGAGCCGCAGGTCCTGCTGCAGCGCGCGCTCTTCGCGCAACTGCCGGTCGGTCTCCGGCTCGAAGAAGCGGATCGAGCCGCGCGCGTGCTCCTTCGCGTGCTCCAGCGCGACATCGGCGTTCGCCACCAGCGCGGCGCCGTCGCCGCCGTCGTGCGGATAGATCGCGATGCCGATGCTGACGCCGGCCTTCAAGGTGTATCCGTTGGCCTCGATCGCGGGGTTGAACGCGGCGACGATACGTTCGCCGAATGCCATGGCCGCTTGCGGCTGCGGTCCCTCCGGCGCGATGACCGCGAACTCGTCGCCGCCGACGCGCGCGAGGAAAGCGCCATTGCAAGCCTTGCCCGCGCGCTCGGCGACCAGACGCAGGATGGCATCGCCGGTTTCCTGGCCGTAGACGTCGTTGATGGTCTTGAACCCGTCGACGTCGAACATCAGCAGCGCGCAAGTTGAGGCCTTCGCGGCGGCGGCCGCGATCCCTTCGTCGAGACGTTCGTTGAACGCCGCCCGGTTCGGCAGGTCGGTGAGCAGATCGTGATGCGACAGATGCTCGATCTGCTGCTCGTGCCGCTTTCGCTCGGTGAGATCGCGGATGACGGTGATGAGATATTTCGGCGTGCCGTCCTCGCCCATCACGGGCAGACGGGCGGTATTGACGATACGGCTGCCGTTGCCGGGCGTCACCACCACGTGCTCGTCGAGCACGGCGACCTGGCCGGTCGCGATCAGCTTACGTTCCTCGGCATCGATCACGGAGATCGACGCCTCGTCCGGCATCACCTCTGCCAGGCTCTTGCCCAACATCGCCTCGCGGCCTACGCCCAGATATTTCTCGGCGGCGCGATTGATGAAGCGGTAGCGCAAGGCCGGAACGTCCTTGACGATGATCGGCGACGGCACGTTCTCGATGATCATGTCGAGGAAGTTGCGCGTGTGCTCCAACTCGCGGCCGGCCCGGCGGCGCTCGGTGATGTCCTCGTGCGTGGCGACCCAGCCGCCGTTCGGCATCGGCTGATTGACGACGGCCATGACGCGGCCGTCATTGAGCTCGATCTCCAGGATGAAGCTGCGGCCCTCGCCGAGCGCTTCGTACAATTTCTTGATGTAGCCGTCGGGATCGAGCGGGAACGTTCCCGCGGCGATGCGGGCATTGAGCAGGTCGCGGCTGCTGCAGCCGACCCAGATCGTGCCGGGACCGAACTTGTACATGTCGACGTAGCGCTGGTTCCACATCACCAGCCGGTCGTCGGCATCGAACATGCAAAGGCCCTGCACCATGTTGTTCAGGGCGCCTTCGAGCAGCAGGTGCTCTTTGAGCAGCTTGCGGCCGCTGCGCCGGGCGGAGGCGATGCCGGCCGCACAGACACTTACCGCGACGAGAACCGCGCCGGCGGCAAGGCCTGTGGTCGCATCGAGCCCAGATCCGAAACCGAGAACCCCCAGCATGGTGCCCGCCGCCGCTATATCTGCCTGCAAGCAGAATGACAGGGACAGCCTAGGGCTCTTGTCCTCGACACGCGTTAATGTCTGTGGCCCGCGCGCCGCAATCGGCGGTTAGAGCTACAAATTTGTAAATTTTTTACGGTACTGAGATGCCGTCACCGGCATCTCAGCTTTTCGGTCCTTTCAAAAAGGCAAAATCGCAGCCCTGATCCGCGCCAAGAACTTCCCGCGCATAGAGATTGGCGTAACCACGTACCGGAGCCGGCTCCGCCTGCGCCCTTGCCGCCGCGCGTTTCTTGAGCTCGGCATCGTCGACCAGGAGATCGATGCGGCGCTCCTTCACCGACAGCTTGATGCGGTCGCCGTTGCGCACGAGGCCGAGGATGCCGCCTGAGGCCGAATCCGGCGTCACGTGCAGCACGATGGTGCCGAAGGCCGTGCCGCTCATGCGCGCGTCGGAGACGCGCACCATGTCCTTGACGCCGGCCATGGCGAGCTTCTTCGGAATCGGCAGATAGCCGGCTTCCGGCATGGCCGAGGCCGAGTGCGGACCGGCGTTCTGCAGCACTAGGATGTCCTGCGCGGTGACGTCGAGCGCGGGATCGTCGATGCGCGCCGCCAGATCCTCGAGCGAAGAGAACACCACCGCACGCGCCTCGTGCTCGAACAGGCTGGGGTCGGCCGCCGAGCGCTTCAGGATCGCGCCCTGCGGCGCCAGATTGCCGAACAGCGCCACGAGCCCGCCCTGCGGCTCGAGCGGCTTTCCGCGCTCGGCGACGATGGTGCGGTCGACCCAGTCGTCGCCCTCGCCTTCATGCGCCAGCCGCTCGCCGAGCGTCTCGCCGGTGACGGTTATGGCGTCGAGATGCAGCAGGTCCTTCAATTCGCGCAGCAGCGCGCCAACGCCGCCGGCGGCGAAGAAGTCCTCCATGTAGCCGTTGCCGACCGGTTTGAGGTTCACCAGTACCGGCGTCGTGTCGGAGAGCTCGTTGAGCCGTTCCAGCGAGACCGGCACGCCGGCGCGGCCGGCGATGGCGGTCAGGTGGATGACGGCATTGGTCGAGCCGCCGATGGCGAGCAGCACGCGCAGCGCATTCTCGACCGACTTCCGATTGATGATGCGGTCGGGCGTGAGCTGCGAGCCGATCATGCGCACGGCGAGCGCGCCGCTCGCCTCCGCCGCGCGCAGGCGGTCGGCGTGAACGGCGGGGATGGCGGCCGTGCCCGGCAGGCACATGCCGAGCGCCTCGGCGATGCAGGCCATGGTCGAAGCGGTGCCCATCACCGCGCAGCTGCCAGCCGTGGTGGCGAGCCGGCTCTCGACGACGTGGATCTCATCGTCGCTGACCTTGCCGGCGCGATACATGGCCCAGAAGCGGCGGCAGTCGGTGCAGGCGCCGAGCCGCTCGCCGTGATGTCGGCCGGTCATCATCGGACCGCCGATCAGCATCACCGTCGGCTTCGCTGCCGACACCGCGCCCATCAGTTGCGCGGGCACCGTCTTGTCGCAGCCGCCCATCAGCACCACCGCGTCCATCGGCTGGGCGCGGATCATCTCCTCGGTATCCATCGACATCAGGTTGCGGAATTTCAGGCTGGTGGGATTGAGGAAGACCTCGCCCAGCGAAATGGTGGGGAATTCGAGCGGCAAGGCGCCGGCGGCGAGCACGCCGCGCTTCACCGCCTGCAGCAATTCCGGAAAGTGGCGGTGGCAGTTGTTGAAGCCGGACGGAGTATAGGCGATGCCGACCACCGGTTTCTTCAGCATGTCGAGCGAATAGCCCATCGATTGCGCGAAGGAGCGGCGGAGATAGAGCGAAAAATCGCGGTCTCCGTAATTGGTGAGGCCGTTGGCGATGCCGGTCGATTTGTCGCTCATTCTGCCGCTCTCGTTTTGGCTGGGCTGGGATGCGGAACGGTGGGTGCTCAGCAATAGCCTGCCCGCGCCGGGCAGTACATGGCCGCGGCTACCCGGTGGCCATCGTCGCATGATAGGCCGAATTGCCGCAGCGGATCGGGTTGCGAACCCGTGCCGGTTGGGGAGCTTCTGCGGCGCCGTTGACGTTCGTCAATACACCGGACCGGAACCAAGCCAATCTCCGCCTCGACAAACCCCCTGGAAGGCTTCTAAAAAGGGCTCCGGCCGCGGGGCGGGAAAGTAAAGGCGCATGAACTACAACGAGTTTTTCGCATCGGCGCTGAACGCCTTGAGGGACGAGCGTCGCTACCGAGTGTTTGCCGACCTCGAGCGCATTGCCGGCCGGTTCCCACATGCCGTCTGGCATTCGCCGCAGGGCGCGCGCGAGGTGGTGATCTGGTGCTCCAACGACTACCTGGGGATGGCACAGCACCCGAAGGTGGTCGGCGCCATGACCGAAACCGCGGCGCGCATGGGCACCGGCGCCGGCGGTACCCGCAACATCGCCGGCACCAATCATCCCTTGGTCGAGCTGGAGCGTGAGCTCGCCGACCTGCACAACAAGCCGGCCGCGCTGCTGTTCACCTCGGGCTACGTCTCCAACCAGACCGGCATCCCGACCATCGCCCGGCTGCTGCCGAACTGCCTGATCCTGTCGGATGCGCTCAACCACAATTCGATGATCGAGGGCGTGCGCCAATCCGGCTGCGAGAAGCAGATCTGGCGGCACAACGATCTCGCCCATCTCGAACAGCTGCTGAAGGCCGCCGATCGTAACCGGCCAAAGCTGGTCGCCTTCGAAAGCCTTTACTCGATGGACGGCGACGTCGCGCCGGTGCACGCGATCTGCGATCTCGCCGAACGCTACAACGCCATGACCTATGTCGACGAGGTGCACGCGGTCGGCATGTACGGCGCGCGCGGCGGCGGCATCTGCGACCGCGACAATGCCATGCAACGCGTCGACGTGATCGAGGGCACTCTCGCGAAGGCGTTCGGCTGCCTCGGCGGCTACATCGCCGGCTCCGCCGAGATGGTGGACGCCGTGCGCTCCTACGCCCCGGGCTTCATCTTCACTACCGCACTGCCGCCGGCGATCTGCGCCGCCGCCGCCGCCGCCATCAAGCACCTGAAGTCGTCAAGCTGGGAGCGTGAGCGCCATCAGGACCGCGCCGCGCGCGTCAAGGCGGTGCTCAACGCCGCCCGCCTGCCGGTGATGCCGTCGTCGACGCATATCGTGCCGGTGCTGGTCGGCGATCCGGAGAAATGCAAGCTTGCGAGCGACATGCTGCTCGACGAGCACGGCATCTACATCCAGCCGATCAACTATCCCACCGTGCCGCGCGGCATGGAGCGGCTGCGCATCACGCCGTCGCCCTATCATGACGACGCGCTGGTCGACCGCCTCGCCGAGGCGCTGGTCGACGTGTGGGAAAAGCTGCAATTGCCGCGCAAGCCGCTCGCGCTGGCGGCGGAATAACTTTCACTCGTCCAACGGCGCCTGCATCGCTTCGGGCACCGCCGTGCCCGCAGCCGGTTTCGCCTTGCCCGCCTCGCGCCGCACCATGAAGGGCGTCGCCAGCGCGACGAAGAAGATCCGCACGACGTGATGCGCGCCGACGAACACCGGATCGAGATGCAGCGCGAGCGCCAGCAGCATCATGGCGTCGACCGAGCCCGGCGCGAAGGCCACCATGACCTCCGGCACCGGCAGCGACATCAGTTCGATGACGATCGTGCCAAACACCGATGCGATCGTCACCGCGACGGCGATGGAGCCGAACGCCGCGCCGATATAGTTCATGAACAGGCGCATCGGCATATTCGTGAAGCGGGCGCCGATGACGGCGCCGAGCAGGATCGCCGCCGTATTGGTCGCCCACCACGGCAGAATGAAATGGACGACATCGGTGCCGTGCAGGGCGCCGGAGGCGAACATCGCGCCGAACAGGAGTCCGCCAGGAAAGCGCAGCCGATGGAAGATGAGGGCGCCGATGACAGCCGCGACGGACAGGATGGCGAACTCATCCAGGCTCGCGAGGGTCAGCGGCGAGCCGACCGGCCGCGACGCGTGCGAGGCCAGTCCGAGCAGCGACAGCCCCGACGGCAGGCCGACGGCGACGATGACCACGCGCATGCTCTGCACGATGGCGATCGCGCGCACGTCACTCGCCACTTCCGCCGCCACCGCGAGCACCTGCGACATGCCGCCGGGCGCGGAGGCGAGATAGGCCGAGACGCAGTCCCAGCCGTGCACGATTTGCAGATAGAGCGCGCAGGCGATGCCCACACAGGCCATCGCCACCAGCAGGATGGCGATGCTCACCGGATATTTCGCCATGCCTTGCAGCATCTGCGGCGTCATCACCGAGCCGAGCGATACGCCGAGCAGCACGAAGATAGTGCGCACGATCGACGCCGGGATCAGCATCGGCCGGCCCGCCAGTGCCGCGCCCGCCACCGCCAGGATGGAGCCGGAGAGATAGCCCCCTGGAACTCCGGTCAGCCCGACGCCGAGCCCGCCGGCGACGGCGATCAGCAGCGTCTCGGCGAGGCGCTCGATGAGAACGGCAAGGCTTTTGTCTGTGGGCAAGGGGGAAACTTTCGCGGGCGCGCGATCAATGCCGCGCGCCGGGCACTCCGTCAAATCGCGGTGTGCGCAATCGGCTATATTGGACCGGCGGGCAAAACTGTGCTGATTTAAAGGATCAAACGGCGGCCCGGGACCGTCCGGTCCGGCATCGCGCGAGTGGCGGAGCAAGCATGCTGCAAGGCTGGGTCGTCATCGCGGTGGCGCTTGCCTACATCGGGCTCCTGTTCCTCGTCGCGAGCTACGGAGACCGCACGCGCAAGCTCGGCCGCAAGGGCCGCGCCCGCCTGATCTATCCGCTGTCGCTGGCGATCTACTGCACGTCGTGGACCTTCTTCGGTTCGGTCGGATCGGCCTCCCGCACCGGCTACGAATTTCTCACGATCTATATCGGCCCGGTGCTGATGCTCGGGCTGTTCTCGCCGCTCATTGTCCGCATCGTGCGGCTCGCCAAGGCGCAGAACATCACCTCGATCGCCGACTTCATCGCCGCCCGCTACGGCAAGGCGCAGCCGGTGGCGGCGCTGGTGGCGCTCATCGCCATCATGGGCAGCATTCCCTACATCGCGCTGCAGCTCAAAGCGGTGTCGGCCTCGCTCGAGACGATTCTCGCGCATGTCGACCCGGGCTCGCACATCACCAATCCCGTGCTTGGCGACATCTCGCTGTTCGTCGCGCTGTCGATGGCCACCTTCGCCGTGCTGTTCGGCACCCGTCATATCGACGCGACCGAGCACCAGGACGGCCTCATGCTCGCCATTGCCTCCGAGTCGATCATCAAGCTGTTCGCGTTCCTTGCCGTCGGCATCTACGTCACGTTCTGGATGTTCGGTGGGCCCGGCGCGCTGCTCGAAGCCGCGCGGACGCAGGATTGGTCGACCAAGCTGTTCACGCGCGAGCCGCCGCTCGACACGTTCATCGCCACGACGATGCTGTCGTTCTTCGCCATCATCCTGCTGCCGCGCCAGTTCCACGTGGCGGTGGTCGAGAACAACAGTGAAAGCGAGATCAAGCGCGCGGCGTGGCTCTTCCCGCTCTACCTCGTGCTGATCAACGTCTTTGTCATTCCGATCGCCTTCGCCGGACTGCTGACCTTCGCGCCCGGCGAGATCGACAGCGACATGTTCGTGCTCGGGCTGCCTCTGCTCAACGGCTCGAGCGTGATGACGATCGCCGCCTTCGTCGGCGGCCTGTCCGCGGCGACGGCGATGGTGATCGTTGAATCCGTCGCCCTGTCGATCATGGTGTCAAACGACATCGTCATGCCGCTGGTGCTGCAGCGGCGCGGGGCTCTGCTCAAGCGCAGCGACAATCCCGGCTCGATGCTGCTTCGCGTGCGGCGGCTGTCGATCTTCGGCATCCTGCTGCTCGCCTATATGTATTACCGCTCGGCCGGCGACGCGCAGCTTGCCTCCATCGGCCTTTTGTCCTTCGCGGCGGTGGCGCAACTTGCGCCCGCGTTCTTCGGCGGCCTGATCTGGCGGCGCGCCACCGGCGCCGGCGCTATCGCCGGCATGAGCGCCGGCATCCTCGTCTGGGCCTATACCTTGCTGCTGCCGACCTTCGCCGACATCGGCGTGATCGGCCAGCACATCATGACGGCCGGGCCGTTCGGTCTCGGCCTGTTCCGACCGCAACATGTATTCGGCATGCAGCTGTCGCCGTTGGTGCACGGCGTCGTCTTGAGTCTCGGCCTCAACATCCTGCTTTATGTCGGCGTGTCGTTGCGCCGCGCGCCGAGCCCGATCGAGCGCCTGCAGGCGAACACCTTCGCCCCGGCGGAGCGGACGCCGATGACGCCCGGCTTCCGGCTCTGGCTGTCCACGGTGACCGTCGGCGAGTTGACCGAGACCGTTGCTCGCTATCTCGGCGAGGAGCGCACGCGCAGCGCCTTCGACAGCTTCGCCGTCACGCATCGCATCAGCCTCGAGCCAAGCGACGAGGCGGACATGCGGCTCGTGCGTTACGCGGAGCACATCCTCGCCTCCGCCATCGGCGCCGCCTCTTCGCGGCTCGTGATGTCGCTTTTGCTGCGCAAGCGGACGGTGTCGACCAAGGCGGCGCTGCGGCTGCTCGACGACGCCAACGCGGCGATCCAGTACAACCGCGAAATCCTGCAGACCGCGCTCGATCACGTGCGTCAGGGCATCGCCGTGTTCAACAAGGACCTGCAGCTGATCTGCTGGAACCGGCAGTTCGGCGAGATCGTCGACCTGCCGCCCTCGCTGGTGCGGCCCGGCATCGGCCTTGCCGACATCCTGCAGTTCAGCGCGCAACGCGACGCGATGCCGCCGGAGCGCATCGACGAGTTCGTACGTGAGCAGATCGCACGCTATGTCAGCGAGCAGGAGCCTTTCCTCAGGCGCTTTGCCGCGCGCGGCACGGTGATCGAGGTGCGCGCCAACCACATGCCGGACGGCGGCCTCGTCACCACCTTCACCGACATCACCGCCAGCGTCGAGGCGGCCGAGGCGCTCGAGCGCTCCAACGAGACGCTGGAAGGACGCGTGCAGGAGCGCACCGAGGAACTCACCCGCCTCAACGCCGCGCTCGCGCGTGCCAAGGCCGAGGCGGATGCCGCCAACATCTCGAAGACGCGCTTCCTCGCCGCCGCCAGCCACGACATCCTGCAGCCACTCAACGCCGCGCGCCTTTACGTCACCAGCCTGATCGAGCGCGGCGCCGGCGACGACCGCCGCCTGGCCGACAACATCGACGCCTCGCTCGAGGCGGTGGAGGAAATCTTCGGCGCGCTGCTCGATATGTCCCGTTTGGACACCGGCGCGCTGCGGCCGGAATTCGCGTCGTTCCGCATCGACGAATTGCTGCGGCAGATCGAACTGGAATTCGCGCCGATGGCCGCCGGCAAGGGCCTGACGCTGACCTACGTGCCGTGCTCGCTGGTGGTGCGCTCGGACCGCCGCCTGCTGCGGCGGCTGTTACAGAATCTCGTCTCCAACGCCATCAAATACACGCCGTCGGGCCGCGTCCTTGTCGGCTGCCGCCGGCAAGGCAGCCAATTGCGCGTCGATATTCACGACACCGGCATCGGCATCCCGCAAAACAAGCTGCGCGACGTGTTCATGGAATTCCATCGCCTCGACAATGGCGCCCGCATCGCCCGCGGCCTCGGCCTTGGTCTGTCGATCGTCGAGCGCGTGGCGCGCGTCATCGGCAGCAACATCGGCGTAAAGTCCGGCGTCGGCCAGGGCTCGCAGTTCTCGGTGACGGTTGCACTGTCGGACGGCGCTCCGGTGGAACTGCCGGCGCGCGACGACCGCCGCATTGATCCGGGCCAGCTCGCCGGCATCGCCGCACTGTGCATCGACAACGAGCCGTCGGTGCTCGACGGCATGGAGACGCTGCTGCGCGGCTGGGGCTGCGACGTCATCAAGGCGCCCAATCTTTCCGAGGCGCTCGCCGCCGTCGATGCACGTCCGCTGCCGCCGAACGGGCTGCTGGTCGACTATCATCTCGACCACGGCACCGGGATCGAGGCGATCGTCGCGTTGCGCGCGCGCTGCGGCGACCTTCCGGCGATCCTGATCACCGCCGACCGCACCCCGGCCGTGCGCGAAGAAGCACGCGCGATGGACATCCAGATTCTGCACAAGCCGCTGAAGCCGGCGGCCTTGCGCGCGCTACTGGCGCAATGGCGCGTGCTGCGGGCGGTTGCGGCAGCCGAATAACCGATAACTTCCGTCACCCTGACGACGCTGCGGCTACCCTTCGGCGGCGGCGCCCTGCGGCCACTGCCCGGCTTCGATCTTGGCGGCGGCGATGACCGCCTGGGTGCGGCTCTCGACGCCGAGCTTCTGCAGGATGGCCGAGACGTGCGCCTTCACCGTCGCCTCGGACACGCCGAGCTGGTAGGCGATCTGCTTGTTCAGCAGTCCCTCCGACAGCATCATCAGCACGCGCACCTGCTGTGGCGTCAAACTCGCCATGCGGGCCATCAATTCCGCGGCCTCGGCATCGGAACCGGCGGCGAGATCGACGTCGGGCGGCGTCCAGACGTCGCCGCTGAGAATGCGCGAGATGGCGTTGCGCATGCCGTCGACGCCGAGCGTTTTCGGGATGAAGCCGGAAGCGCCGAAATCCATGCAGCGGCGGATGGCGGCTGGATCGTCGTTGGCCGAGACCACGGTAACCGGCACACCGGGATACTGCGCGCGCAGATACATCAGGCCGGAGAAACCGCGGGCGCCGGGCATCGACAGATCGAGCAGGACGAGGTCGAACTCGCCGCCTTTCTCCAGGAGTGCGACGACTTCGTCGAAGCTGCCGGCCTCGGTGCAGTCGACGCCCTCGGGCAGTCCCGTCACCGCCTCGCGCAAGGCGCCCCGGAACAGGGGATGATCGTCGGCGATCATCAACCGGTACTGCGCGTTCTCACTCACCGACAGACCCTTTTGCGCATACGGGCGCTCCACCCTCGTCGGGCGTTATACTATCGTTCGAGACGGTATGTCTCGCCTACCGTATTGCCGCAGGCCGAGAGTCTTCAGCCACGGCTGCCGACGAATTGCAGCGAAATCTCCCGCACGTGCGGCCGCCGGCGGTGTTCCACCAGATACAGGCCCTGCCAGGTTCCAAGCGCCATGCGGCCGTCGGCTACCGGGACGTGCAGCGAGACGCCGGTGAGCATTGCCTTGACGTGCGCCGGCATGTCGTCCGGGCCCTCGACGTCATGCACCCAGCCGGCGTTTTCCGGCGCCAGCCGGGCGAGCGCGGCCACCAGATCGCGGCGAACATCGGGATCGGCGTTCTCCTGGATCGTCAGCGAGGCCGACGTGTGTCGGAGGAAGGCCAGCAGGACGCCGTCTCCGGCGCCGAGGCGGTCGAGAAAGTCGGCCGCCTCGCGCGTGAATTCGATGAGGCCGGCGCCGGGCGTGTCGATATGCAGCTGAGCCGCCGCGATGACCTGCGGCGCGCTCGTCCTGATCTGCGACAGTGAGGCCGGCAAACCACTCAGCTCTTTCGCAGCACGTCGTTCTTGAAGCCGACGATGGCCTCGACCAGCCGCTGCCATACATCCTGCAGCACGGCCTTCGCGCGATCCATGTCGGCGTGCCGGGGCCCATCGCGCATGATGTCGCCCTGCGCCGGCGGGGCGGGCGTGGCCGGCGACGGGATCGGCACCGGCGGGCGCGGCGGCGGTGGCGGCTGCCGCAGTTCCTCGACCTGCCGCTTCAAGGCAGCGACTGCGTCTTTGAGGCCCCGCACCTCGCGTTCGAGCGCCGAACGGTTCTCCGGCACGGCCTGACAGCCCCAGCCATCCTTGCGCGAATTGCAGTAGGCGACCTGTCCGGTCTCGAGATCGAAGCGCAGGAAACCGTCGTCGACACGTACGAAGCTGAAGTGATTGCGTGCGCCGTCCTGCGGCCGCGTCGGCACCGTCTTGTCCTGCGTGCTGACGGCCGGCGGGGCCGCAGGCAGTGTCTGATCGGTTTTGGGAGCCGCAGGCGGGGCCGGCGTCGCGTCGATGATCCTGACCGGCGCGGCAGCGGCGGGCGGCGGTGGCGTGTCCTCGGCGTGGGCGGCAAGCGCGCCGCCGAGCAGGACCACGAGTGCGGGCACCAGCATGCGCATGGCTTTCATCCTCACCTTTCGGTCCGCGATCAGCCTCAACGCGCCAACTTTATCACCCGTGCCGCGGCCCTGAACATGCATTCCGCGGCGCAATCCCCGGAGCTTTGCCGCAACGCACGCGGGCGCTCTCTCCGGCTCTGAAAAAAGTTGCATTTTTCCTGCATTTCCATGTACTTAGTGCCCAGTGGCGCTTTCTTGACTCATTGTGACCGCATCAGTATGGTCCGCGCGGCTTTGAGGGGCGGCGGTAGCACACGGGGTCTTCGAATCCGCGCGAGTCGAAAGCATGGCTGACGGCACGCGACGCGAAGACGAACGGACAGAACCGCCGGACAACGAGGCCGCCCTCTCTGCGAGGCTCAAGCGTCTCGGCGAACGGCTCGATCAAGCGAGCCGGCCCTCCGAAACAGGCTTTGGTGCTCGGCAGACCAACGACACCTCGGCATTCGCCCGCGGTTTCCGTCTGTCGACCGAGTTGGTCGGCGGTGTGCTCGTCGGAGCGGGGCTAGGCTGGCTGCTCGATCGCTGGCTCGGAACGACGCCGTGGGGACTGATCGTGTTCCTGCTGCTCGGTTTCGCGGCCGGCGTCCTGAATGTGATGCGGGCTGCGGGTGTTGCGCCTGACAGGAATTTGAAAGACTAAGACTGCGCCATGGATCCCATCCACCAGTTTACGATCGTCAACCTGTTCCCGATCGGCAAGATCGGCAACGCCGAGATCTTCTTCACCAATTCCGCCCTCTTCATGGTCGCGGCAGTGATCCTGCTGACCGGCTTCCTGGTCGTCGGCACCGCCGGCGCCAAGCCGGTGCCGGGCCGCCTGCAGTCGGCCGCCGAGCTCACTTATGAGTTCGTCGCCACCATGCTGCGCTCGACCGGCGGCAACGAAGGGATGCGCTTCTTCCCGTTCGTGTTCACGATCTTCATGTTCGTGCTCCTGCTGAACCTGTTCGGCCTCATCCCGTACGGTTTCTCGGTCACCAGCCACGTCATCATTACGTCGGTACTGGCCCTGACGGTGTTCTTCACCGTGCTGATCTACGGCCTCGTCCGTCACGGCCTGCACTTCTTCAATCTGTTCGTGCCGAAGGGCGTGCCGATCTACATTCTGCCGATGATCGTTGCGATCGAGATACTCTCCTTCATCTCGCGCCCGATCTCGCACAGCGTCCGTCTCTTCGCCAACATGCTCGCCGGCCACATCGCGCTGCAGGTGTTCGCGGGCTTCATCATCCTGCTCGGCACCGCGCTCGGCACAATCGGCTGGATCGGCGGCGTGCTGCCGTTCGCCATGATCGTCGCGCTGTTTGCCCTGGAGGCGCTGGTCGCCTTCCTGCAGGCCTACGTGTTCGCGATCCTCACTTGCATCTATCTCAACGATGCGATTCACCCGGGCCACTGACGGCCCGACCCAATACGGCTAACGCAAAAGGAGCTTGGTTATGGATCCAGTGGCAGCGAAGTACATCGGCGCGGGCATCGCGGCGATCGGCATGGGCGGCGCGGGCGTCGGCGTCGGCATCATTTTCGGCAACTACCTCGCCGCGGCCATCCGCAATCCGTCGGCCGCCCAGGGCCAGTTCGGCAACCTGATCTTCGGGTTCGCCATCACCGAAGCGCTCGGCATCTTCTCGCTGCTGATCGCGCTCCTGCTGCTGTTCGCGCTCTAAGGCGACCGGCGAGGCGCGGGAGCCAACGATGGCAGAACAAGCTCACGGCACGAGCACCGAGGCCCCGGGTGGGCAGCACGGCATATTCCCGCCGTTCAACGCGCACACCTTCCCCTCTCAGCTCGTCTGGCTGGTGCTCTGCTTCGTCCTGCTTTACGCGCTGATGGCGAAGTGGGCGTTGCCGCAGGTGGCCCGGGTGATCGAGGGCCGCCAGAAGGGCATCGCTGGCGATCTCGCCGAAGCCGACCGGCTCAAGCGCCAGTCGGAAGAGGCGATCGCGGCCTACGAAAAGGCGCTGGCGGATGCCCGCGCCAACGCGCAGGCCATCGCCAACGAGACCCGCGAGAAGCAGGCGGCCGTAGCGGACGCCACGCGCAAGCGGCTCGAGGACGACCTCAACCGCAAGCTTGCCGAGTCCGAGAAGACCATTGCCGCCACCAAGCAGGCGGCGATGGCGAACGTCCGCGGCATCGCCCAGGACACCGCATCGGCGATTGTCGAGCGGCTGATCGGCATCAAGCCTGGCGATCAGGCCGTGTCCGACGCCGTCGCCGACGTGCTGAAGTCGTAAGGAGCCCGGACGATGTTCCACGAGGCTGAATTCTGGGTCGCCATCGGCTTCCTCGTCTTTCTCGGACTTATGGGGTGGGTCGGCGTCCATCGCACGATCGGCAAGTCGCTTGACGACCGCGCCGCCCGCATCAAGGCGGAGCTCGACGAGGCGCGCCGGCTGCGCAATGAAGCGGCGGCGCTGCTCGCCGAATACCAGCGCAAGCGTCAGGACGCGGAAGGGGAAGCGCAGGAGATCGTGTCCAGCGCCAAGGCGGAAGCGGAGCGTCTCGCTGTCGAGGCCAAGGCCCGCATCGAGGAGTTTGTCTCCCGCCGCACAAAGATGGCGGAAACCAAGATCGCCCAGGCCGAAGCGCAGGCTGCCGCCGATGTGCGCGCCGCCGCCGCGGAAGCGGCCGTCGCCGCCGCCGAGAAGATTTTGCGGCAGGAGACCAAGGGCGAAGTGGCCGGCCGGCTCCTCGCCCGCGGCATCGAGGACGTCAGCAAGAAGCTGAACTGAGCGCTGTTTCCAGTTGGATATGTTGAAATGGCCGGGCCCCTCCCGGCCATTGTCTTTTGGCGCGAGGGCAACGCGTCCGGTTATCCCCGGAGTTATGAACGGCTCATCGGAGCGGGCTGCGCCAGCGGTCTTTGCGTACCATCGGTTGCCGCGCTATTCCTATTTGTCAGTGATTCGACACAGCGTTCGGTGGCAGGCCGACCTCCTGCCCTGGCCGGGGCATCCTCTGTGGTCATCTTCGACTGCAACGGAGTGCTTGTTGACAGCGAACCGCTCGTTGCCGAGGTCGTCTCGCGCGAGTTCATGCGCGCGGGCTTCGCGCTGACGCCCGAGATCGTCGCGCGCTACTTCACCGGCCGTCGCCCCGCCGACATGTTCGCGGACGTGGAAATCGCGGCAGGCCGGCGCCTACCGCCGAATTTCGCGACTGTCCTCACCAACGAGATCCTCAAGCGCTTTCGCGCGGATCTGCGGGTCACCGCCCATGCCGCGCATGCGCTGGCATGGCTGCGTGGACCGAAATGCGTCGCCTCTTCGTCCGGCATCGACCGCATCCGACTGAGCTTGGAGACGACCGGCCTGCTGCGCTTCTTCGAGCCCTTCCTGTTCTCGGCCAGCGAGGTGAGGCACGGCAAGCCGGCCCCCGACCTCTTCCTCCACGCCGCCGCCCGCATGCGGGTCGACGCCCGGAACTGCATCGTGGTCGAGGATTCCCCGGTCGGCGTGGCGGCCGGCGTCGCCGCCGGCATGCGCGTAATTGGTTTCGCCGGCGGCAGCCATGCCGGCCCGGCGATGCTGGAACAGCTGCGGGCGGCAGGCGCCAATGTTGTCATCACCGACATGCGGGCCCTGAAGGGCACAATTATCGATCTGCGCGGCTGGTGAAACGCTTTCCCGAACGTGCTAGTCTCAGCCCGTTCGACGAGACGAGGACCTGACGATGCAGCCCGCGAAAAACCGCACCGAGCTCTGGATGGATCTGGCGCTGGTGGCCTTCCTGATCGGCTTCGACGTGACCGCGCGGCTTCTGCCGCACGTTCCCGGCGTCTGGCCGGTGGCTGCGAGCGCGCTCTTTGCCGGCCGGACCTTGCGCTGGCCGTGGCTTGCCTTCGTGGTGCCGTTCGGCGCCGTGGCCGCCAGCAATCTCGTGCTGCCCGGCGATCATTGGCAGGTGCTGGTGGCGGTCGCCGCTGCGCTCTGCGTGCCGGCGTTGCTCGGCATGCTCGCCCGCCGCTGGTCCGGCATCGCGCCGACCGCGGCAGCGATGATCGCGAGTTCGTTGGTCTTCTTCGGTCTCACCAATTTCGCCGTTTGGGCGTTCGATGGCCTCTATCCGATGACCTGGCAGGGGCTCGCGGACTGCTACATCGCCGCACTGCCGTTCCTCGACCGTACCGTGCTCGGCGATCTCGCCTGGGCCGCGGCGCTCTTCGGCGGCGCCTGGCTGGCATTGCACGGGCCGGAGCTGGCCAAGCGTCCGCTCTGACCGCCGCGCACCGAATCTGCTGAAATGGCCGGGCACGTTCCCGGCCATTTTGTTTTGAGGCACATGTTTCCGCCCGAACGCATCGTCTGTTTGACCGAAGAGACCGTCGAGACGCTTTACCTGCTCGGCGAGGAGCGGCGCATTGCCGGCGTTTCCGGCTATGCGGTGCGCCCCGCCCGCGTGCGCAAGGAGAAGCCGCGCGTCGCGGCCTTCATCTCGGCCGACGTGCCGAAGATCCTGGCGCTGAAGCCCGACCTCGCGCTGACCTTCTCGGACCTGCAGGCCGACATCGCCGCGGAATTGATCCGCGCCAACGTCGCCGTGCACGCATTCAACCAGCGCGACGTCGCCGGCATCCTGGCGATGATCCGCACGCTCGGCGCGCTTATCGGCGCGAGCGCCAATGCGGATGCGCTGGCGGCCTCCCTCGCAGCGCGACTCGACGGCATCCGCGCCCAGGCCGCCACACTCAAGCGCAAGCCGCGCGTCTATTTCGAGGAATGGGACGAACCGATGATCTCCGGCATCGGCTGGGTCTCGGAATTGATCGCGGTCGCAGGCGGCATCGACGTGTTTGCCGAACTGAGCGCACAGAAAAGCGCCAAGAACCGCATCGTCTCAGCCGAGCAGGTGATCGCGGCAAGTCCCGACATCATCGTCGGCTCGTGGTGCGGCAAGAAATTCGTGCCGAGGCGCGTCGCCGAGCGGCCCGGCTTCGGCACTGTGCCTGCGGTCGCGACCGGATGGCTGCGCGAGGTGAAGTCGACAATCATCCTGCAGCCGGGCCCGGCGGCGCTGACCGACGGTATCGATGCACTCGCCGCGATGTTCCAGGAATGGGCTTCAGCCCAGTAGTCTCTGCAGCTTGTCGCGCCAGAGCGTGAGCCGCTCGCGCCATGTGGCCGGCGGCTCCGGCTCGGCGAGCCTCAGGCCGACCGTGACCACGCGGCCACCTTCGACCTGGTGGGCGAGCAATGCGATCGGCCCCAGCGCGACAACATCGCCGACACGAGGCGCGCGGCCGAGCTGTTCGGCAAAGTAGAACGCGAGCGGCAGGTCGGCATGCGCGGCCGCCACCTGCAGGCCGTAGATGTCGGCGAGCGCGCCGAGCGTCGCCGTGCCGGGTACGAAGAAATCGCTGAGCAAGCGTGGATCGGGTTTCGCCGGCGGCGGCATGTCGACGAAGAAGCGGTCGAGCGCCTGCGCCTTCTCGGGCGGCGCCAGCAGATAGACGTAATCGCCGTTCTGCAGCGGCTGCGCCTCCGGCGGCGTCAGGATCTGCTCGTTGCGTACCACCATTGTCAGGCGCGCCCAGTTCGGGATCAATCCGCGTCGCATGAAGGGGCTGTTCGGCGCCAGCGGATAGCCGACGATCTCGCGCGCCAGTTGCCCGGGCAGGTCGAGCTCGACGCGCCGCGGCAGCGGATCGGCGCGGGCAAACGACATGTCAAGCTTCTTGGCTGCGAAGGCGACCGACCAGCCCTGCACCAGCAGCGAGAACAGCACAACGACGAAAGCGACGTCGAAGAACAAATAGGCGGCGGGCAGGCCGACCAGCAGCGGGATGGAGGCGAGAAAAATGCCGACCGCGCCGCGCAGGCCGACCCACGAGATGAACAGCTTCTCGCGCCACTGGAAATTGAACGGCGCCAGGCACAGGAACACGGCCGCAGGGCGAGCCACGACGGTCAGCACGAGGACGACGACGATGGCGCCCCAGATGCTGTCGGCGAGCCGATGCGGCCAGGCCAAGAGGCCGAGCAGCACGAACATGACGATCTGCGCCAGCCAGGTGATGGCGTCGAGGAACACGACGACCGAATTATGCGCGCGGGTCTGCTGGTTGCCGACGACGAGGCCGGCAAGATAGACGGCCAGGAAGCCGGACGTGTGCACGGCGTTGCAGAAGGCAAACACGGCAACCGCGCCGACGGCGACGAAGGGCGCGTGCAGGCCCTGTGCCAGGTTCACGCGGTTGAGCACGGCTGCGATCAGCTTGCCGCCGGTGTATCCAAACAGGATGCCGAGCAACGTATCGCGCGCGAGCGTGATGAGCGCGTGCGACCAGCTCTGGTGGTTGGCGAGCAGCATCTCGACGATGAGCAGCGCGAGGAACACCGCGAAGGGATCGTTGGTGCCGGACTCGACCTCGAGCACCGCGCGCACGCGCGGCCGCAGGCGCAGGCCGCGAGCGTTGATCAGGAAGAACACCGCCGCGGCGTCGGTCGAGGCAACCACGGCGCCGACCAGCATGGCCTGCAGCCAGCCGATACCGAGCACGAACTTGGCGAAGGGCGCGGTGATCAGGGTCGTGATCAGCACGCCGACTGTGGCGAGCATCACCGAGGGCGCCAGCACATTGCGGAAGGTGGCAATGCGGGTGCGCAAGCCGCCGTCGAACAGGATCAAAGCGAGCGCGATGGAGCCGACGACATAGGTGACCTGCACGTCGTCGAATTTCAGGCCGCCGGGGCCGCCTTCCCCGGCCAGCATGCCGACGAGCAGGAACACCAGCAGCAAGGGCGCGCCGAAGCGCAGCGCGATCAGGCTCGACAGGATGCCGGCGAGCACCAGCAGGCTGCCGAGCAGGATGGCGATGCTGATTGCGTCGAGGGCGGCCATGGGCGGCGAATCTCCTCCCCGTATAGGAGGATTTCATGGCCGGAAGGGCAATGGCTAACGTCTGCACTCGACGACGCCGTCACCGGGCATAGCCCGTCGAAGACGGGCGTGAACGCCCTTGTGTCCCGGCGACCCCGACCAGGCGGGCACTATGCCTCCCTAAGCGAGATGGCCGGGACAAGCCCGGCCATGACCCCTCCAGTAGAGGGCCCGCGGGCTTTTGCCCGCGTCCCGGAATGACAACGCTCAGAAATTCACCTTGTCGCCGCCCTTGAGCGCGAGGATCTCGCGCGCCTCGTCGGGCGAGGCCACTTCGAGGCCGAGGCCCTCGACGATCTTGCGCACCTTGGTGACCTGCTGCGCATTCGATTCGGCCAACTGGCCGGAGCCGACCCACAGCGAATCCTCCATGCCGACACGCACGTTGCCGCCCATGGCCAGCACCTGCGCGGCGATGCGCATCTGCGACGCGCCCGCACCAAGCGCCGACCACTCATAATTATCGCCGAGCAAACGATCCGCCGTGCGCTTCATCATCATCACGTCTTCCGGGTGCGTGCCGATGCCGCCGAGGATACCGAACACGCCCTGCACGAAGATCGGCGGCTTGATCAGCCCGCGGTCGAGGAAATGCCGTAGCGTGTAGAGATGGCCGACGTCGTAGCACTCCACCTCGAAGCGCGTGCCGTTCTCGGCGCAGGTCGCGAGGATGTACTCGATGTCGGCGAAGGTGTTCTTGAACATGCCCGCGCGCGACTTCTCCAGATACGGCTCCTCCCAGTCGTATTTGAACTTGCCCTTGTAGCGCGGGATCATCGGGTAAAGGCCAAAGTTCATCGTGCCCATGTTGAGCGAGGCGACTTCCGGCTTGAACGTTGCGGCCGGGCGCACGCGCTCTTCGGCGGTCATCGTCGGCGCTCCGCCAGTGGTGATGTTCACCACCACGTTCGAGCGCTGTTTGATCACCTTGAGGAACGGCGCGAAGGCCTCGGGCGACTGATCCGGGCGGCCGTCCTGCGGATTGCGCGCATGCAGATGCACGACTGAAGCGCCGGCCTCAGCCGCACCGATGGCCGCATCGGCGATCTCCTGCGGCGTGACAGGCAGGTGTGGCGACATCGACGGCGTGTGGATCGAGCCGGTGACGGCACAGGTGATGATGACTTTGCGCGACTTAGCCATGGAGCGTTCAATCCCGGTAAAGCGTGAGTTTTGATTTCACGATTGGACTTGCGGACCGATCCTAGAGTATCAGCCGGGCCCAAGTCACCACCAAGTCACCCTCGCCTGTGCCCCGGAAATTTGCCGTGGATGAAAAGACGCAGACCGCCCGGCCCATCCTGATCGGCACGCTGTGCGGCATCGGCGCGGCGCTCGGCTGGGCCGCCGGCTTCGTCGCCGCCAAGCACGGCGTGGCGGTGGGCTTCACGCCAGCCGACCTGGCGTTGCACCGCTTCTTCTGGACCGGCCTGCTGCTGACGCCGCTGGCGCTGCGCCACGGCGTCATCAAGCTCGGCGGCATCGGCTGGGGCCGCGGCCTGATCATGACCGTTCTCTCCGGCCCGGTGCAGGCAATGCTCGCCTATACCGGCTTCATGCTGGTGCCGCTCGGCCACGGCACGACCATCCAGCCCGCCTGCGCCGCGCTGTTCGGCCTGGTCCTCGCGAGCCTCGTGCTGCGTGAACGCGCCACGCCGCAGCGGATCCTCGGCGGCATCATCATCATCGGCGGCCTGGTCGTGTTCGGAATCGAGTCGCTGGCCACGATCGGCGGCCATGGCATCGGCGGTGATCTGCTGTTCGCTTGCGCCGGCCTGTTCTGGGCGATCTTCGGCACGCTCTTGCGGTACTGGCGGGTGCCCGGCATGCAGGCTGCCGCCGTCGTCGGCGCACTGTCGGTATTCGTGTTCGCGCCATTGCACGCGATTTTCGTCGGCTACGACCACATTTTGCATCTGAGCCTTGCCGAAAACCTGCTCCAGATCGTGGTACAGGGCCTGCTCGCCGGCGCGCTGCCGATCTACCTGTTCGCGCGCTCGGTGATCCTGCTCGGCGCGGGCCGCGCCGCCACCTTCCCCGCTTTGGTGCCGGGCTTCGGCATGGTCATCGGCTTCCTCGCGCTCGGCGTCGTGCCGAGCCTGGCGCAGGTCGTCGGCCTGGTGATCGTGGTGGTGGGCTTCAGGTTCGTGGTGAAGTAGCCATTATTCCGGCCCCGCGTACTTGCCCGCCGTCTCGGGAAACATCGACTTGACGATCTTGAAGCGCGAGATGTCGACCGTCGCGTCCATGTGCATGAAGATGACGGCGTCGCGCAGCACCTTCTCGATGCCGAAATCGAGCATGATGCCGTTGCCACCGTGCAGTTCGACCGCGTGCTGCGCCACTTTCATGATCTCCTCCGAGGCGAACATCTTGGCCATGTTGACCAGCGTGTCCGCCTCCGGCGCGTCCTCGTCGACCGCCGCCGCGGCGCGATCGAGCAGCGCACGCACCGCCTCGATCTTGGTCGCCATGTCGGCGAGCCGTATCGCCACCGCCTGATGCTTGATCAGGATCTTACCGCCTTGCACGTAGTTCTGCACGTAGTCAGCGGTCGCCTCGAAGGCACGCACGCCGACGCCGAGATTCTTCGCCGCCTGGATAATCTTGCCCGGGCGGAAATAGACGCCGGCCGAGCCCATCGCCGAGTCCTGCACGAGGCAGTGGTCGTCGGGCACGAACATGTCCTCGAACACCATCTCGCCGTTGTTCATGAAGCGACAGCCGAGCGTCTCGTTGCAGCGCGCAACGGAAAAGCCCTTGGTATCGCGCGGCACCAGGAACGACGATGTGCCCTGCAACATGCCGACTTTTGGATTGCTGTTGGCGTAGACGACGTAGAGCGACGCGTCATAGCCGTTGGAGATGAACTGCTTGCGGCCGTTGATCACCCAGCCGCCGTTCACCTTCACGGCTTTCGTCTGCATCGCCGCTTCCGGCACGTTGTACGGCAGCCAGCGATCGGAAGCGCCGCGCGGCTCCGTCAGACAGTGCGCCATCAGGAACTTCGGATTGTTGACCAGTTCGGGGAACCACTTGTCCTGAAGATGCTTCGGCGCCAGCTCGCGCAGCAGCACCGACACCTTCCAGTTCTGCACCATCTTGTCGGCGAGGCCGGAATCGCCGCGCGCGATCTCCTCGGAGATGACGGCGAAAGTCTTCACCTCCGTACCCTTCTCCAGTTCGACGCCGCCGTATTCCTCCGGCACGCCGAGCGTGCGGATGCCGATCTTGTCGGCCGCTTCCAGGATGGAGACCGGAAGGCGCTCTTCCGGCACCATCGACCATTCCTTCTGCCAGTTCTGCTTGATGTAGGGCAGCACGATATCGTCGACGAATTGGCGGCAGCTCTGCCGCATCATCCGCAGTTCTTCCGACAGGCCCCGGTCTCGCGACATCCGCTCGAGCATGAACATTTCCTCGCACTAATTATTGTTGCGCCAAGTGTCGCGCGGATGCGCTGACGTGTCGAGGGCGGTGGCCGCCCGACCTCGGTCGCTGTTTCGATAGGGCGAAAGCTGGCAAGCTCACCGGACGGCGCGTAACTTTATGTTGATATTCGGGAGCTTTGCGATGATCGACCGGAGCACTAACGTCGACGGCCGCTGCACCTGCGGCGCCGTGCGCTATCGTCTCAAGGCCAAGCCGCTGATCGTGCATTGTTGTCATTGCACCTGGTGCCAGCGCGAGTCGGGCTCGGCCTTCGCCGTCAACGCCGTCATCGAGGCCTCACAGGTCGAATTGCAACACGGCCAGCCAGTCAAGTCGACGCTGCCGAGTGCGAGCAGCAAGGGACAAGCGTTCTGGCGTTGCGTCAATTGCGGCGTCACGGTGTGGAGCAATTATCCGCAGGCCGGCCCCCGCATCCACTTCATTCGCGTCGGTACGCTCGAGGAGCCGGCGCGCCTGCCGCCCGACATCCACATCTATACTTCGACGAAGCAGCCTTGGGTGATCATTCCGGACGGCGTTCCCGCGGTGCCGGAGTTCTACAAGCCGGCGGAGGTCTGGTCGCCTGACAGCCTCACCCGCTTCAAGGCGGCGCGGGCGACGACTTAGGCCGCCTTGCGGCTGGCCAGGAAATCGCCCATGCGGCCGAGCGCCTTCAGGATATTCTCCGTCGAATTGGCGTACGATAGCCGCAAATAGCCCTCGCCGAGGATGCCGAAGTCGGGCCCACCGATGGTGACAACGCCGGTGTCGCTGAGCAAGGTGTTGGCGAGTTCCTTCGCCTTCCAGCCGGTGCCCTTGATGTTCGGGAAGGCGTAGAAGGCGCCCTTCGGCACCACACAGGACACGCCCGGCAATTTGTTCAGCCCCTCGACTACGACTTTGCGGCGGCGGTCGAATTCGGCGACCATCTTCGTGACTTCGTCCTGCGGACCGGTGAGTGCCGCAAGTCCCGCGTACTGCGCCGAGGCGTTGACGCAGGAATGCAAATTGACCGCGAGCTTGCGCGCGTAGTCGTAGAGCTTGCCCGGCCACACCGCGTAGCCGAGGCGCCAGCCGGTCATGGCGTAGGTCTTCGACCAGCCATTGAGCAGAATGAGCCGGTCGCGGATCGACGGATACGACAACAGGCAGACGTGCGTCTCGCCGTCATAGACCATGTGGTCGTAGATCTCGTCCGACATGATCGCGACGTCCGGCCACTTCTCGAGGCCGGCGACGAGCTTGTCGACTTCCGACTTCGGCGTGACGCCGCCGGTCGGATTGGCCGGCGAGTTGACGATGATGAGCCGCGTCTTCGGCGTGATCAGCTTGAGCGTTTCCTCGGCCGAGAAGGCGAAGCCATTCTCCTCGCGGATAGGCACCGGAATCGGCGTCGCGCCGGTGAACTCGATCATCGAGCGATAGATCGGGAAGCCCGGGTCGGGATACATAATCTCCGCGCCCGGCTCGCCGAACATGAGGATCGACATGAACATGGTCGGCTTGCCGCCGGGCATGATCATGACACTGTCAGGCGACACCTCGACGCCATAACGCTTGTGCAGGTCGGCGGCGACCGCTTCGCGCAGCTGCGGAATGCCGTTCGCCGCGGTGTAGCCGTGGTGGCCGTCGCGCAGCGCCTTGATGGCGGCCTCGACGATGAAGTCGGGCGTCCGGAAGTCCGGCTGGCCGATGCCGAGGCTGATAATGTCGCGACCCTGCGCGGCGAGCGCATTGGCGCGCGCCAGCACCGCGAAGGCGTTTTCCTCACCGATACGGTCGAAGGCGGCAATGGTCTTCAGCATGGCAGTATTCCTCCGGCGGGCCGGCGAGCCCGCTCTTTTGTCGCGCGGAGTTCACCCGATCGAGCGAGAAAAATCAAACGGGATCAACGGGCCAGCAGATCGGGGGTGGCGTCGGCGATGCGGGCGGTGCCGGTCAGCTGCATGGCGCGGATGAGCTCGATGCGGAAGTGATCGAGCACGTCGCGCACGCCCTCGGCGCCCGACACGGTCAGGCCCCAGATCGCCGGACGGCCGATCAGCACCGCGCGGGCGCCCAGCGCCAGCGCCTTGAGGATGTCGGTGCCGCGGCGGATGCCGCCGTCGACGTAGACCTCCGCCTTGCCCTTGAGCGCGGGCGCGATCTCGGCAACCGCTGCCGCCGTCGTCACCGTGGTATCGAGATGACGGCCGCCGTGGTTGGAGACGATCACGGCCTTGGCGCCGTGCTCGACGCAAGCGACGGCGTCGTCGGCGCGCAGCACGCCCTTCACCAGCACCGGCATCGGCGAGCGCTTCACCAGCCATTCCAACTCGCGCCAGGTCGCCGGGTACATCACCTTGCCGACGAAGTCGGGATGATAGGCCGTGCGCGCCATCGGCTGGCCGGGCATATTGATGTTGCGAATGTCGGGCGACGGCTCGTGCTGCTCGCGTGCCGCCACCGGCGCCCAGCCGGGCACCGGCGCATCGACGGTCAGCACCAGCGCGCTGAAGCCGGCGGCGGCGAGGCGATCGATCAGCGCCTCGACCTCGGCGACCTTCGGCCAGTAGTAGAGCTGGAACCACTGCGGCGCGCTCTTCCGCTCGGCGGCGACCTCCTCGAGGAGGACGTTGGAATTGCTGGCGACGACATAAGGCACGCCCGCGGCCGCGGCGCCGCGCGCGGTGGCGCGCTCGCCTTCCGGATGGAAGAGCTTGTGTCGGCCGGTGGGCGCCACCATGATCGGCGTGGGCATCGTCTGGCCGAGAATGCTCACGCTGGTGTCGATCGCCGTCACGTCGCGCAGCACGCGTGGCCGCAGCCGCAGCCCACGCCAGGCGCCGATGTTCTCGCCAAGGCTGATCTCGTCGTCGGCGCCGCAGGCGCAGAACGCATAGGATGCCGGCGCCATTTTTGCGCGGGCCGCGTGCTCCAGCGCATCGAGATCGACACAGTCCATCGGTTTCCCCTTCGTCTTCTTTTTCGGCGACGGAGTGTGGCCGAACCTTGGGCGACACGCCACTGTCTCATCAGCAGGGCTGATGCAATCATCACGGAATGGCATTGTCCTCTGCCCGCGGCCCATGGCACGGTCCCGCAGCTCCTTGAAGGAGATCGCCCGTGCCCCGCCCGTCCCCTGCCGACAAGCGCAAGACATTCCGCGAATTGCACCAGCGCGGGTGTTTCGTCATTCCCAACCCATGGAATATCGGCAGCGCGCGCTATCTGCAGGGCCTCGGCTTCAAGGCGCTGGCGACGACCTCGTCCGGCTACGCGCATTCGCTCGGCCTGGCCGATGGCGCCATCACGTTCGATATGGCGCTGGCGCATTGCCGCGAACTCGCCGAGGCCGCCGACGTGCCCGTCAACGCCGATTTCGAAAACGGCTACGCCGACGATCCGGAGGAAGTGGCGGAAAACGTAAGGCTTTGTGTCGATACCGGCGTCGCCGGCCTGTCGATCGAGGACTTCAACGGCAACGAGGCCGACCCGCTCTACGACTTCGATCTGGCGGTGAAACGGGTGCGCGCCGCACGCGAGGCTATCGACAAGAGCGGCACCGGCGTCGTGTTCACCGCGCGCACCGAGGGCTTCATCCACGGCCGCCCCGATCTCGACGAGACCATTCGCCGGCTCAAAGCCTTCGTCGACGCCGGGGCCGACTGCCTCTATGCGCCCGGCATCAAGACGCGCGAGCAGATCGAGGCCGTCTGCAAGGCGGTGTCGCCCAAGGCGGTCAATTTCCTCAACAGCGGCGCCTTCGGCTTCACCGTCGCCGAGATCGGTGCAATGGGCGTACGGCGCATCAGTGTTGGTGGAACGATGGCGCGCGTTGCCATGCATGCTTTCATCGCCTCAGCGCGCGCGATTGCCGAGCAGGGCAAATTCGACAGCTTCGCGGGCGTGATTTCGAACGCCGAGCTGAACGCGTTTTTCAGCGACGATGTGAAGAAGCGCTCGTCGTGAGCGAGCACAGGCACCCGCAAACGGGGCAGCCCGTCGGCGCGCCTGTCGATACGAAGCCGGCCGCGCGGCCAGGGCCGGTGACACTGGAAGGCCGCTATGGCCGCGTCGAGCGCCTGTCGTCATTGCACGCTGTTTCGCTGTGGCCGCAGGTCAAGGACGCCGACGCGATCTGGACCTACATCCCCGATTCCGGTCCCTTCGCGGACGAAGCGGCGTTTCGCGACTGGCTCGCCCGGCGTGTCGCGGCCGAGGACCCCTACGCTTACGCGATCGTCGACCGCGACGGCCACGCCGTCGGCACTGCGGCGCTGATGAATATCAACCCGGCGATGCGCGTGATCGAGGTCGGCTCCATCATTTATTCCCCGGCGCTGCAGCGCACGCCACTCGGCACTGAGGCGCAATATCTGCTGGCGCGCTACGCCTTCGAGACGCTCGGTTATCGCCGCTATGAATGGAAGTGCAATGCGCTCAACGCGTCGTCACGACGCGCGGCGCTGCGCTACGGCTTCGTCTTCGAAGGCATCTTCCGGCAGCACATGATCCGTAACGGCCGTAACCGCGACACCGCCTGGTTCTCCATCGTCGATGGCGAATGGCCGGCGCGCAAGGCCGCGTTCGAGCGCTGGCTGAGTCCCGACAACTTCGATGCCGCCGGCCGCCAGATCGAGAGCCTGGACCGCGCCGCCGACGCCGGCGTGTGAAGACCTGCCATCCCGCACCTCGGTAGGCGCGCTGGCGGATTCCGGATATAAGGTCGCCCCGCCATTCGGAGTCCGGAGTGCCGGTCGCGCCGGCCCGGAATATTTTTGCCTTCATGAACACGGCCTTGGTTCCACCGCTTCGGCTGATGCAGCAGCGCCATTTCGTGCTGTTCTGGATCGCCCGGCTCGCCTCGACCGTGGGCTACCAGATGCTGGCGCTGTTGATCGGCTGGCAGGTCTATGCGTTGACCGGCAGCGCCTTCGATCTCGGCCTCGTCGGCCTCATCCAGTTCGTCCCCGCGGTGGTGCTGACACTGGTGATCGGGCACGCCGCCGACCGCTACAACCGCTTGTCCATCGTGCGCGTGGCGCAGTGCGTCCACGCCCTCGCCGCGCTGACGATCACGACCGCGCTGGTCCTGCATGCACTCAGCCGCGACCTCCTCTTCGTCGCCGTGTTCATGATCGGCTGTGCCCGCGCCTTCGAGATGCCGACGGCGCATTCGCTGGTGCCGTCGCTGGTGGCGCCAAAGCTGCTCGCCCGCGCCGTGGCCGCCTGGACCTCTGCCAACCAGGTCGCGGTGATCTGCGGACCGGCGCTCGGCGGCGTCATCTATGCGTTGAACCCGATCATCGTCAGCGCGCTGTGCGCGGCTTTCTTCGTCACGTCGGTGACGCTGCTCGCCTTCGTCCGCCCGCGCGGCCAGGCAGAGAGGCGCGAGCCGCCGACCTTACGCTCGGCGCTGATCGGCTTCGAGTTCATCCGCCATCGCCGCCGCCTGCTCGGCGTCATTACGCTCGACCTGTTCGTGGTGCTGCTCGGCGGCGCCACCGCGCTGCTGCCCATCTACGCCAAGGACATTCTCAATTCCGGGCCGATCGGCCTCGGCCTCTTGCGCTCGGCGCCGGCCGTCGGCGCCCTCACCATCACGGTGATCATGTCGCGCTATCCGATCGAGCGACATATCGGCACGAAGATGTTCGCCGCAGTCGCCGTCTACGGGCTGGCGACGATCGCCTTCGGCCTCTCGACCTGGTTCCCGATGTCGCTGCTCGCGCTCGTCGTTCTCGGCGCATCGGACGCGGTGAGCGTGGTGATCCGATTCTCGCTGGTGCAGATCGAAACACCCGAGGACAAGCGCGGCCGCGTCAGCGCGGTGAATTACCTGTTCGTGGGCTCGTCCAACACGCTCGGCGACTTCGAATCCGGCACGGTGGCCGCCTGGCTCGGGGCCGTGCCCTCGGTGCTCATCGGCGGCCTGGGCTCGTTGGTCATCGCCGGGCTGTGGATGCTATTCTTCCCGACGTTGCGCCGCATCGACCGGTTCGAGCCGGCGGACGAGAGCGAGAGGGTGTGAATGCATATTCTAATCACGGGCGCGGCAGGCATGATCGGCCGCAAACTGACCGAGCGGCTTGTCATCGACCGGGCGATCGGCGGACAGCCGATCGAAAAGCTGACCCTGATCGATATCGTCGCGCCGACCCGGCCGGTGGGATTTTCCGATCATGTGAAGACCCGCGCAGCCGATCTGGCTGCGCCGGGTGTCGCCGAGAAGGCGGTGTCCGAACGGCCGGATCTGATTTTCCATCTGGCCGGCGTCGTCTCCGGCGAGGCCGAGACCGATTTCGAAAAGGGCTATCACGTCAACCTCGACGGCACGCGCGCGCTGCTCGAGGCGGTGCGCCTTGCCGGCGGCGGCTACAAGCCAAAGCTCATCTTCACCTCGTCGATCGCCGTCTTCGGCGCTCCCTTCCCGGACGCGATTCCGGACGATTTTCACCTCACGCCGTTGACGTCGTACGGCACGCAGAAGGCGATCAGCGAGCTCCTGCTCGCCGACTACAATCGCCGCGGCTTCCTCGACGGCGCCGGCATTCGCCTGCCGTCCATCGTGGTGCGGCCGGGCAAGCCGAACAAGGCAGCCTCCGGTTTCTTCTCCGGCATCATCCGCGAGCCGCTCGCCGGTCAAGAGGCGTTGCTGCCGGTCGCCGACAGCGTGCTGCACTGGCACGCCAGCCCGCGCGCCGCAGTGGGCTTCCTGATCCACGCCGCCGGCCTGACGCGCGAGCAGCTCGGCGACCGCATCAATCTGACGATGCCCGGCGTGTGCTGCACCGTCGGCGAGCAGATCGCGGCGCTCAAGCGCGTCGCCGGCGACAAGGTCGCCGCACGCATCCGGCGCGCGCCCGATCCGCTGGTCGAACGCATCGTCGCCGGCTGGCCGAGCCGTTTCGACGCCCGGCGGGCACTGGCGCTCGGGTTTACGGTCGAGGGCAGCTTCGACGAGATCATACGTGCCCATATCGAGGACGAGCTGGGCGGTAAAATCGCCTGATTCCAAAGGCCGTAAGGCAACTTGCCGCCTTCGGCCGCGATCCTTACATTGCGACCATGACCTACGTCGACGCCACCCTGGCGCCTCTCCGCAAAACCGGCCAGATCAAGATCCACGGCGCCGCTGCCTTCGACGGCATGCGCAAGGCCGGGCAACTGACCGCGCGTTGCCTCGACATGCTCACGGAACATGTGGCGCCGGGCGTGCCGACCGCGACCATCGACAAGCTGGTGCACGATTTTGGAATGGACCATGGCGCGCTGCCCGCGACCTTGATGTACCGCGGCTATCGCAAGTCGACCTGCACCTCGCTCAATCATGTCGTCTGTCACGGCATCCCGAACGAGAAGCCGATGAAGGAGGGCGACATCGTCAATATCGACGTGACGCTCATCCTCGATGGCTGGCACGGCGATTCGAGCCGCATGTACCCGGTCGGCGAAATCCCGCGGCGGGCCGAGCGCCTGATCGAGGTGACGCACGAGGCGATGATGCGCGGCATCGCGGTGATCCGCCCCGGCGCGACCACCGGCGACATCGGTCACGCCATCCAGTCTTTCGTCGAGGCACAGCACATGAGCGTGGTACGCGACTTCTGCGGCCACGGCCTCGGCCGGCTGTTCCACGACGAGCCGAACATCGTCCACGTCGGCCGTCCCGGCGAGGGCATCGTTTTGAAGCCCGGCATGTTCTTCACCGTCGAGCCGATGATCAATCTCGGCCGGCCGCACGTGAAAGTCCTCTCCGACGGCTGGACGGCCGTCACCCGCGACCGATCGCTCTCCGCCCAGTTCGAGCATACCGTGGCAGTGACCCAGACCGGCGTCGAGGTGTTCACCTTCTCCCCCGACGGGCTCGACAAGCCGCCGTACAAGAAGGGCTGAGTCCCCTCCCCTCGGCCCTCCCCCTCGCGCCTCGCCTGCTCTAGACTGCACCTCAGAGTTGCGGGCGGGTTGCATGGCCTCGGACCACGACAGCGGACTGTACGAGCAGGCGCCGCATTATCACGGCCATCGCGAGCGGTTGCGCGCCCGTTTCCGCGACGCCGGCGCCGACGCCGTCACCGATTACGAACTGCTCGAGCTGGTGCTGTTCCGCGCCATTCCGCAGCGCGACGTGAAGCCGCTGGCGAAAGAACTGATCGCCCGCTTCGGCTCCTTTGCCGAAGTGATCGCCGCACCGTCCCTGCGCCTGCGCGAGATCAAGGGCATGGGTGACGCCGCCGTCACCGAGCTCAAGATCGTGCACGCGGCGGCACAGCGCCTGGCCAAGGGCGAGGTGCGCAAGCGACCGGTGCTCTCATCATGGGGCAGCGTACTCGACTATTGCCGCACGGCGATGGCCTTCGCCGACAAGGAGGAGTTTCGGCTGCTGTTCCTCGACAAGCGCAACCAGCTCATCGCCGACGAGGTGCAGCAGAAAGGCACCGTTGACCACACGCCGGTCTATCCGCGCGAGGTTGTGAAGCGCGCGCTCGAGCTCTCGGCGACGGCGCTGATCCTCGTGCACAACCATCCTTCCGGCGATCCGACGCCGTCCCGCGCCGACATCCAGATGACGCAATCGATCATCGACGTGGCAAAGCCGCTCGGCATCGCCGTGCACGATCACATCATCGTCGGCAAGGAAGGTCACGCGAGCCTGAAAGGGCTGAAGCTGATTTGAGACAGGTCACTGCTGACGCGTCAGCGTGATCTCGTTCGCAGTCTCCGGAACGCGGCGCCAGACGTCGTTTTCGATCTCCTCGAAACGCCACGGCGCGCCGCGCGCGATGCTGAACAGCAGGATGCCGCGGTCCAGCCGCCAGTGCGTGAAGTTCACCCGCACAATCGCCGGATCGCAGCCGGGCTTGAACGCGACGCTGAATCCGTCGGCGACCGGCGTCATCGACAGTGTCGCGGTGCAGATGACCGTGTCGCCACGCTTCATGGTCCAGTCGCCAGCCATCTGGTCCGGCAACTTGGCCGGCGTGCCGGCGGCCGACGCCGCATTCTGCAGGAACAGCACGCCGAGACCGGGCGTCGGCGCCTCGTAGACGCCGTCCTCGACCTCGCTGAATTCGATCAAAGTGCGCCCGTCCGTATCGACGAGCCGCAACAGATCGTTATCCGGGAAGACCCAGCCGGCGACGTTGGCAACCACCGGAAACAGCTTGTCGCAATCCTTGCTGAAGGTGACCGCCAGACCGGCCGGCGTCTTCTTATCGGCGAACGTCGCGGTGCAGATTTTGTCGCGGTCGGCGTTGGAAAATTCCCAGCTGCCGATCAGCCCCTTGGCGGAATCGCCGAGCGCCGGCTGCGGCGCCTGCGCCAAAGCCGGCGCGGCGACAAGAATTGCAGCGAGAAGCGTCGCGCGGACCATGGTTGATTTTAGCACGGCGTCCACGCTCTCGCGTGCCTATCTCTTGGGCGGGAAGGGTGTCTCCGCCACCGGCGTCAGCGGCGGCTTGCCCGCCGCCCAAGCGAGGATGTTGTCGACCACCAGTTGATCCATCGCCTCGCGCGTGGCTTCGCTGGCCGAGCCGAGATGCGGAAACAGCACGATGTGCTCCATCTCGAGCAACTCCTTCGGCACGTGCGGCTCGTTGACGAAGACGTCGAGGCCGGCGGAGTAGATGGTGCGGTTCTTCAGCGCCTCGATCAGCGCCGGCTCGTCGATGACGGAGCCGCGCGCCATGTTGACGACAATGCCGGTCGGCCCGAGCGCCTTGAGCACCTCGGCATTGATCATGTTCTTCGTCGAGGCGCCGCCCGGCACGATGACCATGAGCGTGTCGACGTCACGCGCCATGTCGAGGAGCTTGGGATAGTACTTGTAGGCGACGCCGGTTTGCGGGTTACGCGAATGATAGACGACCGGCACGCCGAAGGCCTCGAGCCGCCGTGCGATGGCACGGCCGATGCGGCCCATGCCGACCATGCCGACGGTGCGGTTCCGCAAGGTGGCCTTCGACAGCGGATAATAGGATGACGGCCACTTGCCGTCGCGCACGTAGCGGTCCGCCTGCGGGAATTCGCGCACCGTGCAAAGGAGCAGCCCGAGCGCGGTATCGGCCACCTCCTCGTTGAGTACGTCCGGCGTATTGGTGACGACGATGCCGTGCTCGCCCGACCATTTGGCGTCGATGTGGTCGTAGCCGACCCCGAAGCTCGAAATCTGCTCGAGCTTCGGAAACTGGCTCATGAACGTGCCATCGACCTTGTTGGCCGTATAGGCGATGGCCATCGCGCGGATCTTGCCGCCGTGCTCTTCGACGAAAGCGTCCTTGTCCTTGAGGTCGAGCCAGTGGTGCAGCGTCACCCTGCCCTCGAAGCCCTTCATGAAAACGGGCTTCTTGTTGCCAACCAGAAGGACGTCGGGCATCGCGCCAGCCATCGGCCAGACTCCGTTACACGAGGAAGGTGACCGGCTGCTCGATCAGCGCCTTGAAGGCGGCAAGCAGTTCGGCGCCGAGCGCGCCGTCGAGCACGCGATGATCGCACGACACGGTCGCCGTCATCTGGCTGACGAATTTCACGGAGCCGTCTTGCGCCTCCACCGGCGCGCGACGCGCCGCGCCCACCGCCAGGATCGTCGCGTGCGGCGGATTGATGATGGCGGTGAACTCGCGCATGCCGTACATGCCGAGATTGGAGATGGCGGAGGCGCCGCCCTGGTATTCGGCGGGCTTGAGCTTCTTGTCGCGGGCACGGGCGGCAAGATCGCGCATTTCCGCCGAGACGGCGGTCACGGATTTGCTGTCGGCGTTGCGGATGACTGGCGTGATCAGCCCGCCGTCGAGCGCCACCGCCACGCCGATGTCGGCCTGCTGGAAGCGCAGGATGCAGTCTTGCGCCCACACCGCGTTGGCGGCTGGCACGCGCTTCAGCGCGGCCGCCCAGGCCTTGATGATGAAATCGTTGAGCGAGAGCTTGAAGACGGGCTGGCCGTCGGCATCCTTCGGCGCCGCCGCATTGGCCTCCTCGCGCATCGCCGCGAGGCGGCCGATGTCGATGTCGGCCATCAGGTAGAAGGTCGGGATGGTCTGAACCGCTTCGGTGAGGCGCGCGGCGATGGTGCGGCGCATGGAATCGACCGGCACCTCGTCGTAGGCGATGCCCTCGAACAGCGCCTTGACCTGCGCCGCGGTCGGCCCACTCGCGATCGCACCGCGCATTGCGGGCTGCGCGTTCTCGACGTCGGCGGCGACGATGCGGCCGTGCGGACCGGAGCCTTTGACATTGGCGAGATCGATGCCGCGCTCGCCGGCAAGACGCCGCGCCAGCGGGGTGACGGTCACGCCGCCGACGTTTGCGGGTCCGAAATTGCGCTCGGGCGTACGGACTTCTCGGAACGGGTCCATGTGCGGATAGGCGAACGAGCCCGCAGTCCGTTCGTCCCCGCGCAAGCGGGGACCCAGGCTTCTCTGAGTCTGTGCAGTTTGAGTCTGGGTTCCCGCTTGCGCGGGAACGAACGGAGCTTGAGGCGCTGCCTTCGGCGCCTCAGACGCCTTCGGCTGCGCCGCCGCGCCGCCCACGCCCGCGATCACCGCAACCACGGCGCCGACCTTGGCCACCTCGCCCACTTTGAAATGGATGTCGGTGAGCGTGCCGCCGAATGTCGCCGGCACTTCCATCGAGGTCTTGTCGGTCTCGATCTCGAACAGGTTGTCGCCCGGCTTCACGGCGTCGCCGGCCGACTTGAACCACTTCACGATCTTGCCCTCGGCAACCGTCTCGCCGAGTTGCGGCATCAGAACGTCCACGCGCTTATCCCCGCTTCCTTGCCGCAGTTACCACGTCACTGAGACATACTGCGTCTCGAGAAATTCCTTCATGCCCTCCGACGCGCCTTCGCGGCCGAGGCCGGACTGCTTGGTGCCGCCGAACGGCGCCGCCGGATCGGAGACGAGCCCGCGGTTCAAGCCGATCATGCCGAAGTCGAGCTTCTCGGAGACGCGCATGCCGCGCGAGAGGTCCTTGGTGAACAGGTACGCGACGAGACCGTATTCGGTGTCGTTGGCGCGCTCGATCACCTCGGCCTCGGTCTTGAACGTCTGAATCGACGCGACAGGCCCGAAGATCTCCTCGTTCAGCATCTTGGCCGAATCGGGAACGTTAGTGATCACGGTCGCCGGATAGAAGAAGCCCGGGCCGGTCGGCGTCTTGCCGCCGGTCAGCACCTTGGCGCCCTTCGACACGGCGTCGTCGACCAGCTCGATGACCTTGTCGCGGCCTTCCTTGTTGACCAGCGGCCCGAGCGCGACGCCCTCGTCGAGGCCGTTGCCCATCTTGAGCCCGGCCATCTTGGCGGTGAGCTTCTTGGCGAATTCGTCGTGCACCTTCTCGTGCACGTAGAAGCGATTGGCCGCGGTGCAGGCCTCGCCCATATTGCGCATCTTGGCAATCATGGCGCCTTCGATGGCGGCGTCGATGTCGGCATCCTCGAACACCAGGAACGGCGCGTTGCCGCCGAGCTCCATCGCCGGCTTCAAGATCTGGTCCGCCGCCTCGTGCAGCAGCTTGCGGCCGACTTCGGTCGAGCCCGTGAACGACACGACGCGCACGCGCGGATCGTGCAGCATCGCCGAGACGACCTTGCCGGATGAGCGCGACGGGATGACGTTGACGACGCCGGCGGGCACGCCGGCCTCTTCCAGAGCCGGCATCAGCGCCAGCATGGTGAGCGGTGTGTCGGACGCGGGCTTCAGCACCACCGGACAGCCGGCGGCGAGCGCCGGGCCGATCTTGCGGGTCGCCATCGCCGCCGGGAAATTCCACGGCGTCACCAGCACGGCGATGCCGGCCGGCTTGTGCTGTGCGACGATGCGGGCGCCGGAGGCCGGCGCCATCGAGATCTGCCCGATATTGCGCACGGCTTCCTCGGCGTACCAGCGGAAGAACTCGGCCGAGTAAGCGACCTCGCCGCGCGAGTCGGACAATGCCTTGCCGTTCTCCAGCGTGATCAGCTTCGCGAAGCGCTCGGCGTCGCGCATGATCAACTCGTAGGCCTTGCGCAGAATTTCGGCGCGCTCGCGCGGCTTGCGTCCGGCCCAGTCGGCGAAAGCGCCCTGCGCGGCGTCGACCGCGGCAATGGCGTCGTCGACCGTCGCGCTCGCCACCGAGGCGATGGTCTTCTCGGTCGCCGGATCGGTCACGTCGAAGCGGCCGCCGTCGGAAGCCTTGCGCCACTTGCCGCCGATCCACAGGTCGGTCGGGACATTGGCGAGGAGGTTTTCGTACATGTGATGCCCTCAAACATTTGCACTTGTCATGGCGGGGCTTGTCCCGGCCATCCCGCTTAGTTGGACACGGTGCCTGCCTAAGCGGGATCACCGGGTCACGCCGCTTCGCGGCGGCCCGGTGATGACAGCGATTACCCCCCGAGCGAACGCCTCACCGTCTCGACGATGCGCGACGGCGTCGGCAGCACGATGTCTTCCAGATTGTCGGCGGCCGGCAACGGGATGTGCGGCGTGGTGATGCGTACCGGCGGGCCGTCGAGGTCGTAAAAGGCTTCGTCGGCGACGATCGACACGATCTCGGCGCCCCAGCCGCACAGCCGCGGGTTCTCCTCGACCGTGAACAGGCGGTGCGTGCGCGCGACCGACGACAGGATGGTCTGCGTGTCGAGCGGCACCAGCGAGCGTAGGTCGACGACTTCGGCGTCGATGCCGTGCTCGGCCGCGAGCGTCTCGGCCGCGGCCAGCGCGCGCGGCACCATCAGCGCCAGCGCCAGGATGGTCGCATCCTTGCCCGGGCGAACGATCTTGGCTGTGCCGAGTCTGTCGACGATCTCGCCGTCCGGCACCTCGCCCTTGGTCGCATAGAGCGATTTGTGCTCGAAGAAGATCACCGGATCGGGATCGCGCACGGCGGCGGCCAAGAGGCCGATGACGTCGGTCGGGTTCGACGGCGCCACGACTTTCAGGCCCGGGATCATCATGCACCAGTTCTCAACCGACTGCGAATGCTGCGCGCCGAAGCGCGAGCCTGCACCGTTGCCGGTGCGCACGACCAGCGGGCATTTGGTCTGCCCGTTCGACATGTAGCGGCTCTTCGGGAACTCGTTGGCGATGTAGTCGAAGCACACCGCGAAGAAGTCCGAGAACATGATCTCGGCGATCGGCTTCAGGCCGGTCATCGCTGCGCCCATGGCCGCGCCGAGGATGGCCTGCTCGGAGATCGGCGTGTCGCGCACGCGCAATGGTCCGAACTGCTCATAGAGGCCGACGGTCGCCTTGAACACGCCGCCGGCCTTCGCCACGTCCTCGCCGAGGAACACGACGTCCTGGTCGCGCGACATTTCCTGGGCGATTCCGCGGATGACCGCGTCGCGATAGGTGATTTCGGCCATCTCAGTTTCTCCAGGCCCAGCCGCCGTCGGCATAGACGTCGGTGGTCATGATATCCACCGGCGGCAAAGGCGCGGCCTTGCAGGCTTCGGTGGCGTCGTCGACGATCTTGCGCACTTCGGCGTCGATGTTGGCGATCGTCTGCTCGCCGATGCCGAACTGCTTCAGCCGCTCCTTGTAGATCTTGATCGGGTCCCGCGCCTTCCACTTTTCCAATTCGCCTTCGGGGCGATACTTGGCCGGGTCGGCGCGCGAGTGGCCCGAGTGGCGATAGGTCAGACACTCGATGAGCGACGGCCCGTTGCCGGCGCGCGCCTTGTCGAAGGCCGTCTGCGCCGAGCGGTAGACCGCGTCGGCGTCATTGCCGTCGACGATGATGCGCTCGAGGCCGTAGGCGGAGGCGCGGTCGGCGGCCGGATGCGGCACCGCCGTGACGTCGCCGATCGGCGTGTATTCCATGTAGAGATTGTTTTCGCAGACGAAGACCACCGGCAGCTTCCACACCGCGGCGAAGTTCAGCGCCTCGTGGAAGGCGCCGATATTGGTGGTGCCGTCGCCGAAGAAGCAGACCGAGACGTCCTTGTCGCCCTTGTACTGCGCGCGCCAGGCGGCGCCGCAGGCGATCGGCAGATGCGCGCCGATGATGGCGTAGGAGCCCATGACGCCATGCTCTTCCGAGGTCAGGTGCATCGACCCGCCCTTCCCGCGCATGAGCCCGTTGTCGCGCTGCATCAGCTCGCCGAGCACCTTCTCGACCGGGACGCCGCGCGCGAGCGTATGGGCATGACCGCGATAGGTGCAGAACGACAGGTCGCCCGGCTTCATGGCGCCGGCAAAGCCCGCCGCCACCGCCTCCTGACCGAGGGACAGATGACTGGTGCCCTTCACCAGGTTCTGCAGGAACAGGTCGAAGGCGCGCTGCTCGGCCTCGCGGATAATGACCTGCGTCCGGTACAGCTCCAGGCGCTTGGCCTCGCCGATATCGTCGTTCAAGCCGGAGGCGGCTTGAGCCTGCGCCCGGTCCTTCGCTGTTGCCATGGGGTTCCTCAGAGGGCGTCTTTTCCGTTTTAGTGACCGGAACTTAGCGCCTCCGACCGCGGCGCCGCAACTGGCCTATGATGCAGGCCAGCGCTGCGGTGGGCCTAATCCCGCGGCCCCTCCAGAACACTCTCGCTGGTCGTGGTTCGGCCCAACTTCCGTTCGCGCCAGATCATGTAGAGGCCCGAGCCGACCACCATCGAGGCGCCGGCCATGGTCCAGACATTGGGGACATGATCGAAAACGACGTAGCCGAGGATCACGACCCAGATGAGCTGGGTGTAGATGAACGGCGCCAGCACGGAGGCCGGCGCCAGTTTATGACCGGAAATCAGCAGGAAATGCCCCAGGCTGCCAAGGACGCCGGTCATCAGCATCAGCGCGACCGTGGTCCAGTGCGCCGGGCTTTGCCAGACAAAGGGCACGATGGGCAGCATCACCAACGCGCCGATCAGGTTCGTGTAGAAGAGCGAGGTCTGGTTCGAATCGGTGCGCGAGGCGATGCGCGTGATGACGGCGTAGAAGCCGTAGCAGATCGTGGCGGCGAGCGAGAACAAAGCCGCCGGCTGCACGGCGGTGAAACCGGGCCGCGTGATCACCAGCACGCCGCAGAAGCCGAAGCAGATCGCCGACCAGCGCCGCCAGCCGATACGCTCGCCCAAGAGCGGGATCGAGGCCATGGCGACGATGAACGGAAAGGTGAAGATGATCGACAGCACTTCGTCGAGCTGCATCCAGCGCAGCGCGAGGAAATTCAGCACCGTCGACGCAACCAGCAGCAGCGAGCGCAGGATCTGAAGCTTGAGGCTACCGGTCTTCAAGAGCTCCGGCCGGCTGACCGGGTTGGACACGAATAAAGTGAGGATGAAAGCGCTGGTGTAGCGCCCCCACGCGATCTGGAATGCGTCCATCTCGGTGTTGAGATATTTCGCGGTCGTGTCGAGGCAGGCGAACAGCGCCACCGTGCCACACATCAGTGCGATGCCGATCAGCCGCTGACGCCGATGGAGTACAAGGTCGGTCAATAGGTCGCCCGCCCACCCGAGATGTCGAAGACCGCGCCGGTCGTGAAGGAGCACTCGGCCGAGGCGCAAAAGGCGGCAAGCGCCGCGATCTCCTCGACGGTGACGAAGCGGCCGCGCGGGATCTTCGACAGCATGAAGTCGATGTGCTGTTGCGTCATCTGGTCGAAGATCGCGGTGCGCGCCGCCGCCGGCGTGATGGCGTTGACCGAGATGTCGTAGCCCGCCAGTTCCTTACCCAGCGATTTCGTCAGTGCGATGACGGCGGCCTTCGATGCCGAATAGGCGGGCGCGTTCGGATTGCCCTCCTTGCCGGCGATCGAGGCGATGTTGACGATGCGGCCGTATTTCCGCGCGATCATCGTGGGGGCGATAGCGCGGCAGCAGTGGAACGGGCCGTCGAGGTTGACGGACAGCACGTTGCGCCAGGCGTCCAAAGGATATTCCCACGTCGGCACATTGGGCCCGGAAATGCCGGCATTGTTCACCAGGATATCGATGCCGCCGAACTCTTTGATGGTGGCGTCGCGCGCGCGCTCGACGTCGGCGTATTGCGTCACATCGACAGCGAAAGCCGCGACGCAGCCCTTGCCCTTCAGCGCCTCGGCGGTCTTCTGCGCCAGCGCGAGATCGCGATCCCAGATCGCGACGTCCGCGCCCGACTCGAGAAAACGCTCGACGATCGTGCGGCCGATGCCCTGCGCGCCGCCGGTAACGACCGCCTTGCGGCCAGACAGATCGATTCGATTGCTCATTTGCTCCTCCCTCGCGAAAGCTACAGAAGCGAAGAGCGGCTGGCGAGGCGGAGATGCCGACACGTTTCCCGTCGATTTGACGCCAGCAGGCTTGAACGCGGTAACGAGATATCCTATGCATTGCCACGCGGGGCATGCGACGGGCGCCCCGCCTCCCAAGGCTCACCAGCCCAAGCGCCGTCTCCTTCGTATGCGGAGGGGACCCATGCTGTTTGCGCGCTGACGGAACTCCGAACATCACCAACTTCGGGGTCCGAGCCGCCTCCCCGTCAGATGAGCCTCATCCAAGCGCTGCGCCCTTTCGCTTTGGGAGCGAACGCTATGGATGCAATGAGCCTGTCTCTTTTTCTCTTCGCCACTTTTCTCGGCGGTTTTACCAGCGGCCTGACCGGGTTCGCGGCCGGCCTCGTGGTCTCCGGCATCTGGCTGCACATCATCACGCCGCTGCAGACCGCGGTGCTGATCGCCGCCTACGGGATGGTCAATCAAGGCTATGGCATCTGGAAGGTCCGCCACGCCGTGCAGTGGCGGCGAATTTTTCCGTTCGTAATCGGCGGCGCCGTCGGCGTGCCGCTCGGCGCGCATCTCGTGACCTATCTGAATCCCATGCACATCCGCTTCGGTGTCGGCGTGCTGCTCATCGCTTACAGCACCTACAATCTGGCGCGGCCAAGCTTCAGACCGGTCAAGTCTCGTCCGGTTCTCGACGGGGTCGTCGGCATCTTCAATGGCCTGCTTGGCGGACTGACCGGCCTCGGCGGCGTCATCAGCACGATCTGGGTGCAGTTGGGCGGCGGGGCCAAGGACGCGCAACGGGCGATCTTCCAGCCGGTGCTCTTCCTGACCATGACGATGACGACGGCGACCTTCGCCGCCTCAGGCCACCTCCTCCACGTCGGCATCCTGCGGCTTTTCGCGCTGGGGCTGCCGGCGTTGCTGCTGGGCCTGTGGGTAGGCGTCCGGCTTTACGGCAGGCTCGATGACGCCGCCTTCCGCAAGATCATCCTCGGTCTGCTACTGCTGTCGGGATTGTCGTTGATCGTGCCGATCCACTGACCTAACATCCATGCACGGGGCCTGCGACGGTCGCCCCGCTTCCCAAGGCTTGCGAGCCCAAGCGCCGTCTCCTTCGATTACGGAGGGGACCCATGCTGTCTCCAAGCTACGCCGTCTCACCGCAAGATCTCTGGAACGCGATTGCGACATACGACGCGCCGCAGATCATCGACGTGCGGCGGCGCGATCTATACGAGGCCTCACCACATCTGCTGCCGGGCGCGACCTGGTGCGATTTGGCCAACTTCGCCCACCGGCTGCCCGACCTCGATCGCGAACGGCCGATCGTCTTCTTCTGCAAGGCGGGACATGACCTGAGCCAACGCGCGGCGGCCGAGTTGCGCGCCGACGGCTACGATGCGCACATCCTCGCCGGCGGCTACGACGCCTGGACGGCGGCCGGCCTGCCGCTGGTCGACAAAGCTGCGCTCGACCGCATCGCGCCCACGCGCCCGAGCGTCTGGGTGACGCGGCGGCGGCCGAAGATCGATCGCGTCGCCTGCCCGTGGCTGATCCGCCGTTTCCTCGATCCGCAGGCGCGTATCCTCTTCGTCGATCCCGACGAGGTGCTGGCGGTCGCGCGCGAGAGCGGCGCCATCCCGTTCGACGTTCCGGACGTCGAACTGAGCCATGTGGGCGAGCGCTGTTCGTTCGACACCATGCTGGCCCTGTTCCGGCTGGAGAGCGACGCCCACCTGCACCGGCTGGCGCTGATCGTGCGCGGTGCCGACACCGCGCGTGCCGATCTCGCGCCGGAAGCGGCCGGCCTGCACGCGGTCTCGCTCGGCCTGTCGGCGCTAGCCGGCGACGACGATCACGGCCTGCTCGCGCGCGGCTTCGTCATCTATGATGCGTTGTTCGCCTGGCTGCGCTTCGCCGCCGGCGAACGGCACAATTGGCCCGCGAAAGCCGCAGCATGAGCACCAGCACGATGACAACAGAAAATGAACAGCCGACCTTCGGCGAGGCCTTCGCGGTCTGGCTGAAGATCGGCTGCATCAACTTCGGCGGCCCGGCCGGGCAGATCGCGATGATGCATCGCATCCTCGTCGACGAGAAAAAATGGATCGATGAGCCGCGCTTTTTGCACGCGCTCAATTTCTCAATGCTGCTGCCGGGACCGGAAGCGACGCAGCTCGCCACCTATGTCGGCTGGATGCTGCACGGCGTGCGCGGCGGGCTGGCCGCCGGCATTATGTTCGTCCTGCCCGGCGCCTTCGTCATGCTGGGGCTGAGCCTGCTCTACGCCTACGGACGCGGCGTCACCGCCATCGATGGCGCGCTGTTCGGCATCAAGGCCGCCGTGCTGGTGATCGTCGTCGAGGCGCTGATCCGCATCGGCAAGCGCGCGCTGAAATCCTGGCTGATGATCGGCCTCGCCGCGCTCGCCTTCGTCGGTATCTACTTTTTCGATCTGCCCTTCCCGCTGATTGTCGGGCTGGCGGCGCTGACCGGCTATCTGGTCGCGCGCTCGCGGCCGGACCTCGTTGGCCTGACGACGACGCAGGTCGTCGAAGCCGGTCGCGGCGCCGGCCGCTGGCGCCAGTTCGGTCTCGCGCTAGCGATCGGCCTGGCGATCTGGTGGGCTCCGGTCGCGCTCGCCGCGCTGCTGCTCGGATCCGGCCACGTGCTGGTGGCGATCGGCCTGTTCTTCTCCAAGCTCGCCGTTGTCACCTTCGGCGGCGCCTATGCGGTGCTCGCCTATATGGCGCAGCAGGTCGTGCAGTCGCATCATTGGCTGACCGCGCCGGAGATGGTCGATGGCCTCGGTCTCGCCGAGACGACGCCGGGTCCGCTGATCCTGGTGACACAGTTCGTCGGATTCCTCGCCGCGTTCCGCGCGCCGGCGCCGTTCTCGCCGCTCGGAGCCGGACTGATCGGGGCCGCGCTGACGACCTGGGTCACGTTCGTGCCGGCCCTGCTCTGGATTTTCGCCGGCGCGCCGTTTCTCGAAGAGCTGCGCGCCAACAAGCGGCTCGCCGGCGCCCTCGCCGCCATCACCGCGGCCGTCGTCGGCGTTATTCTGAATCTATCGGTCTGGTTCGCGCTGCACGTCCTGTTCGGCACGATCACCGAACGCCATCTCGGGGTGCTGCGCTGGTACGCCTTCGATCCGGCCGGCCTCGACACGCACGCGGCGATCCTCGCCGTGACCGCAGCGATCATCGCCTTCCGCTTCCATCGCGGCATGATCGAGGTGATCGTGGTGATGGCGCTGCTCGGCATCGCCTCGCAGTATTACGGTTAGCGCTCGCGGGCGATCGCGCTTTCGTGCCAGCGCCGCAGCATCAGATGCGACAGGAACGACAGCACGAAATAGATGCACACGCCGGCGACCGAGAGCAGCAACAAGGCCGCGAACATGCGCGGGATGTTGAGGCGGTAGCCCGACTCGGCGATGCGGTAGGCAAGCCCCGAGCCGGCGCCGGCCGAGCCCGCGGCGATCTCGGCGACGACGGCGCCGATCAGCGACAGGCCGCCGGCGATGCGCAGGCCGGTCAGCATCTGCGGCAGCGCCGCCGGCAGCTTCAGCCGCCAGAGGATTTGCCAGCGCGAGGCTTTGTACAGTTCGAACAGCGCCAGCAGATTGTGATCGACCGAATTCAGCCCGAGCGTGGTGTTGGCCAGCACCGGGAAGAAGGCGACGATCCAGGCGCAGGCGAGCACGGCGAGCGGCTGCGGCAGGTAGATCAGCAACAGCGGCGCGACGGCGACGACCGGCGTCACCTGCAGGATCACGGCGTAGGGATAGAGTGAATACTCGACGGCGCGCGACTGGCTGAACAACACGGCAAGGCCGATGCCGCCGATCGCCGCCAGCGCGAAGCCCTCGAGCGTGGTGACCAAGGTCGCCCAAAGCGAGTGCATCAGCAGCGGGCCGTCGGAGACCAAAGTCGACGCGACCAGCCCCGGCGACGGCAAGACGTAAGGCGGGATCGCCTCGATGCGCACGACCGCGCCCCACAGCACGATCGCGATGACGAGCACCAGGACAGGCAGCGCAAGACGGAGCAGGCGCTCGTTCATGCCGCGCGCTCCCCGGCCATCGCCGCCGCCAGCGCCTGCGCCACCTGACGGCAGTAGCCGGCATATTCGGCGGAGGTGCGGAACTCCTCGTCGCGCGGATAGGCGGCAGGAATGGTGATCTCGGCCACGACCCGGCCCGGACGCGGGCTCATCACCAATATGCGTTGCGAGAGGTAGACCGACTCGAATACCGAATGCGTGACGAAGACCACCGTGCGCCGCAGCGACTGCCACAAGCTGAGCAGGTCGTTGTTGAGCTTGAAGCGGCTGATCTCGTCGAGCGCGGCGAAGGGCTCGTCCATCAGCAAGAGATCGGGCTCGGTCACCAAGGCGCGGGCGATGGACGCGCGCATCTTCATGCCGCCGGACAGTTCGCGCGGATAGGCGCCACTGAAATCAGTGAGCCCAACGCGCGCCAGACTTTGCGCGACCGCGCTGTCTGTGGTGCGGCTATCCGCATGGGCAAGCCGCAGCGGCAAGGCGACGTTGGCCGACACGGTCGCCCACGGCATCAACGTCGGCTCCTGGAAAACGAAGCCGATGCGCCGCTCGCCCTGAGGCCACGCCACCGTGCCGGCAGACGGCGCGCTCAGGCCCGCGACGATGCGCAGGGCGGTCGACTTGCCGCAACCCGAAGGTCCGAGCAGCGACACGAACTCGCCGCCGCGCACGTCGAGATCGAAGCCGGCGAGCGCCGTCGTGCCGCTATCGAACGTCTTGCCGACGTGGCGGAGAGAAACGATCGTCGCTGTTGTGGCGGCCGGCGCGCTCATTCACTTCGGCCGCAGGTCCACGCCCACGCCCTTGTTCACGAACCGGAGCGTGTAGCCGCGCTTGTAATCGAGGCCAGGCCTGACCACGCCGGCGTGCACCATCTTGTCGTAGAAGTCCTTCCAGCGCGCATCGGTCATGGCGCCGATGCCGAGCTTTACGGTGTCGCCGGAATCGACGATGCCGTCCTCCCGCATCCTCGCGATCGAATAAGCGAGCTGGTCGTTGGTCATTTCCGGGTTGTGCTGCTTGATCAGCGCATTGCCGGGACGGCTGTCGCCGTAGATGTAGTGGTACCAGCCGATCGCCGAAGCGTCGACGAAGCGCTGCACCAGATCGGGATTCTTCTCCACCAGATCGCGGCGCGTCTCGATCAATGTCGAATAGCTGTCGAAGCCATGGTCGGCCAGCAGAAACACCGACGGCTTGAATTTCGCCTGCTTCTCGATCGCAAACGGCTCGGACGTGACGTAGCCCTCCATCGCGGCATTCGGGTCGGCGAGAAAGGGCTGCGCATTGAAGGTGTAGGGCTTCACCTTGCGGTCATCGAAGCCGAAGTCGGCCTTGAGCCACTGGAAATAGGTGGTCATGCCTTCCTTCGAGATGAACAGCGTGTGGCCTTTCAGATCCTCGAGCTTCTTCACGTCCGGATGCGCGATGAGCACCTGCGGGTCCTTCTGGAAGCTCGCGGCCACCGCGATCGTCGGCACGTTGTGCGCGACCGCATCGAAGGTCTGCAGCGAATTGGCGCTCATGAAGAAGTCGATCCTGCCGACCGGCAGCAGGATGCGGTTGTTCACATTCGGGCCGCCGGGCACGATGGTGACCTCGAGGCCGTACTTCTTGTAGGTGCCGTCGGCGAGCGCCTGATAGAAGCCGCCGTGCTCGGCTTCGGCCACCCAGTTGGTTCCAAACCGCACCTTATCGAGCGCCTGCGCCTGCGTTGCCGTGAGCGCGGCCGCGAGAGCCAGGATCAGCAAGGTCGGACGCATCGGATCTCCTTCAGTTCAATACATGCGATGCAGTGTAGCGCGGGAACCCGGCCGGGGCACACTCAAAGCGATCAGGGGCTAGTGTCCCGCACGCTCCACGCTCATCTCCAGCACCCGCGCGACGTGCATCGCTTCGCGCGCGGCGCCATCGTGAATCTGGTGCCGGCACGAGGTGCCGTCGGCGACGATGAGCGTGTCGGCGGGCGCACGGCGCACCGCCGGCAGCAGCGACAATTCGCCCATCGCCAGCGACACGTCGATGGTGTCGGCGTCGTAACCGAAGGCGCCGGCCATGCCGCAGCAGCTCGACTGGACGGTCTCCACCTGCAGCTCGGGAACGAGCCGCAGCGCGCCCTCGACCGCGCCCATGGCGGCGAAGGCCTTCTGATGGCAGTGGCCGTGCAGCAGCGCCTTCTGCGGCAGCGGCGCGAGCGGCAGCGACAGGCGGCCCGCCTTCTGTTCACGGACGAGGAATTCCTCGAACAGCAAAGCGTTTTCCGAGAGCGCCTGCGCCACCTCGGTCTTGATCAGCGCCGGCAATTCGTCGCGGAAGCTCAGAAGGCAGCTCGGCTCGAGCCCGACCACCGGCACGCCGCGCGTGACGTAAGGCGCCAGCGCATCGAGCGTGCGGGCCATCTCGGCCCGCGCCTCGTCGACCGCACCGACCGACAGGAATGTGCGGCCGCAGCAGAGCGGCCGTTTGCCGGCCGCCGGTTCCGCGACTTGAACGCGATAGCCGCCCGCCGTGAGCACGCGAAGCGCGGCGTCGAGATTTTCACGCTCGAAATAACGGTTGAAGGTGTCGGCGAAGAGCACGACCTCCTTGCCCTCACCCGCCGATGACTTGTCGCGCCAGATGTCACGTCGCCATTGCGGCAGGCTGCGCCGCTCGGAGAAACCGGCGAGGCGCTCGAAGCCGCGACGAAAGGCGCCCACCTGGTCGCGCAGATTGAACAGCCACGGCAAGCGCGCGGCGAAGGGCGCATAGCGCGGCAGCCAGCCGACCAGGCGGTCGTGCAGCGAGAAGCCCCGCTTTGCCGCACGCGCGGCCTGCACCTCGATCTTCATGCGTGCCATGTCGACGCCGGTCGGACACTCGCGCCGGCAGGCCTTGCACGAGACGCACAGCTTGAGCGTCTCCACCATTTCGTCGGAGGCGAGCGCATCGGGCCCGAGTTGCCCCGTCACCGCCAGACGCAATGAGTTGGCGCGGCCGCGCGTGACGTCGCGCTCGTCGCGGGTGACGCGATAGCTCGGACACATGACGCCGCCGGCGAGCGCGCGGCAGGCGCCGTTGTTGTTGCACATCTCGACGGCGCCCTGGAATCCGCCGCCGGCGCCCGGCCAGGCCGACCAGTCGAGCCGCGTCGTGAAATCCTCGCCGCGATAGCCGGGCTTGAAGCGGAACAGCGAGCGGTCGTCGAATTTCGACGGCCGCACCACCTTGCCCGGATTGAACAGGCCGTGCGGATCGAAGCGGTCCTTCACTTCCTCGAAGGCGCGCGCAAGCCGCGCGCCGAACATCGGCTCGTTGAACTCGGACCGCAGCAGGCCATCGCCGTGCTCGCCGGAATGCGAGCCCTTGTACTCGCGCACCATTGCGAACGCCTCTTCGGCGATGGCGCGCATGGCGTGCACGTCCTTCTCGAGCCGCAGGTTGAGGATCGGCCGCACGTGCAGGCAGCCGGAACCGGCGTGTGCGTACCAGGTGCCGCGCGTGCCATTCTTCTCGAAGATTGCGGTGAGACGGCTGGTGTAGTCGGCGAGATGCTCGAGCGGCACCGCGCAGTCCTCGACGAAGGACACGGGTTTGCCCTGCTCCTTCATCGACATCATGATGTTGAGGCCGGACGTGCGCAGGTCGGTGATCGCCGCTTGCAGGCCGGGATCGAGCACTTCGACCACGCCGCCCCATTTGGCGCCGCCCTTGTCCCAGCCGAAGCCGAGGTCGCCGATGAGCTGCTTGAGCTCACGCATACGGCGGAGGTTTTCCTCGTGATCGTCCTCGCCGAACTCGACCAGAAGGATCGCTTCCGGCTGGTCGCGCACGAAGCGCTCCAGCGTCGGCTGGAAGATCGGAATGGCGCCCGCGAGCTCGATCATGGTGCGGTCGATCAGTTCGATGGCGATTGGCTTCAGCCGCACTAGATATTGCGCCGCATTCATCGCCTCATAGAAGCTGCCGAAATGGCAGGCGCCGACGGCGCGGCGGCCGAGCAGCGGCGACAATTGCAATTCGATGCGCGTCGAGAAGGCGAGCGTACCCTCGCCACCGACCAGCACGTGCGCGAGGTTGATGTCGTTCTTGCCAAGATACGAACCTTGCGTCAGAGCGTCGAGATTGTAGCCGCCGACGCGGCGCTGCACTTTGGGGAAGCGCAGCGCGATCTCGTCCTTTTCGCGTGCGCCGATGGCGAGCAGATCGCGCGCGAGCGGCCGGATCGCCTCCGGCGCGTCTTCGGCGCGGCCGATGCGTCCGAAGTGCGCCTTCGCGCCGTCGGCGAGGATCGCGTCGATCGACAGCACGTTGTCGCGCATCGTGCCGTAGCGCAGCGAGCGGCCGCCGCACGAGTTGTTGCCAGCCATGCCGCCGATGGTGGCGCGCGAGGCGGTCGAGATGTCGACCGGATACCAGAGGCCGTGCGGCTTGAGCTGCCGGTTGAGCTCGTCGAGAACGATGCCAGGTTCCACCGCCACGCGCCGGGCGTTCACGTCGAGATCGAGGATCCGGTTGAGGTATTTCGAGCAGTCCACCACCAGCGAGTGGCCGACGGTCTGGCCGCACTGCGAGGTGCCGCCGCCGCGCGGCAGTACGGTCACCCCCTCGGCCCGGGCGATGGCTATCGCCCGATCGGCTTCTTCGATGGAGCGCGGCACCACCACGCCGACCGGCTCGATCTGGTAGTGCGAGGCGTCGGTGGCGTAGCGGCCCTTGGTAAACCGGTCGAAATGCACGTCCCCGGTCAATTCGGCCCGGAGCCGCCGCTCCAGGCCTGGCATTACGACAGCCAAGGCATAAATCCCTGATTGACCACGATCGGCCTATGCGCGTCGGAGGTGTTTGCGATGCGGAAAACCGCTTGACCGCAATGTTGCATTCATAGTTCAACGCCACAAGCACCGCTCCCTGGCCGGGACCGGGCCGTGGTTACCCACAATCCCTGAAGCTACCGCGTTAGGAGCGCTGCCTATGGCTCAGAATTCGTCGCGCCAAGTCGGGCGCCATTTCCTGCAGATTCCCGGACCGTCGCCGGTCCCCGACCGCATCCTGCGGGCGATGGACACGCCGATCATCGACCATCGCGGTCCGGAATTCGCCAAGCTCGCCAAGCGCTGCCTCGACGGCATCAAGACCATCTTCAAGACCACCAATCCGGTCATCATCTACACCGCGACCGGCACCGGTGCGTGGGAAGCGGCGCTCGCGAACACGCTGTCGCCCGGCGACCGCGTGCTCATGATCGAAACCGGACAGTTCGCCACGTTGTGGAAGAAGATGGCCGAGAAGCTCGGCCTCAAGGCCGAGTTCATCGCCAGCGACTGGCGCAACGGCGCCGACCCGAAGGCGATCGAGGCCAAGCTGCGTGAGGACAAGGCCAAGGAGATCAAGGCGGTCTGCGTCCTGCACAACGAGACTTCGACGGGCGCGCTGACGCCGATCGCCGAGATCCGCAAGGCCATCGATGCCGCCGGCCATCCGGCGCTGTTCATGGTCGACACCATCTCCTCGCTCGCCTCGACCGACTATCGTCACGACGAGTGGGGCGTCGACGTCTCCGTCGGCGGCGCGCAGAAGGGCCTGATGCTGCCGCCGGGCATGTCGTTCAACGCCGTCAGCGACAAGGCGCTCGCCGCCAACAAGACGTCGAAGCTGCCGAAGTCGTTCTTCGCGTGGGACGAGATGCTGGCCATGAACAAGGTCGGCTTCTTCCCCTACACGCCGGCGACGCAGATGCTGCACGGCCTCGCTGTCGGCATCGACATGCTGCACGAGGAAGGCCTCGACAACGTGTTCGCGCGTCACGACCGCCTCGCCGAGGCGACGCGCCGCGCCGCGAAGGCCTGGGGTCTCGAGAACCTCAACAAGAACGCCGCGCAGTATTCGCCGACGATCACGGCGATCCTGCTGCCGGAGGACCACGACGCGGACAAGTTCCGTAGCCTCGCGCTCGAATTGTTCAACATCTCGTACGGCGCCAGCTTCGGTCAGTACGCGGGCAAGTACTTCCGCATCGGCCATCTCGGCGACATCAACGACGGCACGCTGATCGGCGCGCTCGGCATCACCGAGATGGCGCTGTCGGCGGCCGGCATTCCGCACAAGAAGGGCGGCGTGCAGGCGGCGGTCGACTATCTCGCCTCGGCGCAGGCCGGCGCGGCCAAGCAGGCGGCGGAATAAGCCGCTTCGCTCACGCGGCTGAGATGCAAATGGCCGGGGCAACACCCCGGCCATTTTTTTATGCCCCCGCTTCGCGCGGCCCGGTGATGAAGCCCGTCACAGTCCGCCTTCCGCCCGCAGCTTGAACCGCTGGATCTTTCCCGTCGCGGTCTTCGGCAGTTCGCTGCGAAATTCGATCCAGCGCGGATACTTGAATGGCGCCAGCTTCTGCTTCACATGCTCCTGCAACGCGCCGACGAGCGCGTCGGTGGCCTTCTCCGGCAGCTTGAGCACGACGAAGGCTTTCGGCTTGACCAGCTTCTCGTCGTCGAACCAGCCGACCACCGCGGCCTCCAGCACTTCCGGATGCGACGACAGCGCCGCCTCGACCTCGAACGGCGACACGTACATGCCCGACACCTTCAGCATGTCGTCGGCGCGGCCGCAGCAGACGTAGAAGCCCTCCTCGTCCTCGATGTACTTGTCGCCGCAGCGCGTCCACTCGCCGCGGAAGGTGTCGCGCGACTTCTCGCGGTTGTTCCAGTACATGACCGCGCTGGTCGGCCCGCGTACGTACAACTCGCCGATTTCGCCGCGCGGCACCGCCTGGCCGTCCTCGCCGACGAGCTTGATGTCGTAGCCCGGCACGGCCTTGCCGGTGGTGCCGAACTTGTTGTTGCCGGGGCTGTTGGTGAGAAAGATGTGCAGCATCTCGGTGGTGCCGAGGCCGTCGGAAATCTCGACGCCATAACGATCGAGGAAGCGGCGCGCCACGTTCTCCGGCAGCGCCTCGCCGGCCGATTGGCAGCGGCGCAATTTCACCTCGCTCTTCGCCGGCGCGTTCGGACTGGCGAGGAAGGCGGCGTAGAAGGTCGGCACGCCGAAGAACGCGGTCACCGGATATTTGCGCAGAAGCGCCGCGACGCCGTCCGGCGTCGGCCGGTCCGGATTGAGCACGATGGTGGCGCCGACCATCAGCGGAAAGGTCATCGCGTTGCCGAGGCCGTAGGCGAAGAACAATTTCGCAACGGAGTAAACGACGTCGTGCTCGGTCAGGCCGACGATCGGCGTGCCAAAGAGATCGGCGGTGAGCTTGAGGCTCGCATGCACGTGCACGGCGCCCTTCGGCTTGCCGGTCGAGCCGGACGTATAGAGCCAGAAGGCGATGTCGTCGGCCGTGGTCGGCGCGGTGGTATCCTCCGGCTCGTCGGCGCCGATCAGATCCTCGAACAGGCGATAGCCGTGCGGGTTGTCGCCGGAGACGATGACGTGATCGAGATCGGGACATTGCCCGATCAGCGGCTCGAACTTGGGGAGCAGCACCTCCGAGACGACGAGGCAGCGCGCGCGGCTGTCGGCGAGCATGAAGCGATAGTCGTCCTCGGTGAGCAGCGTGTTGACCGGCACGGCGACGATGCCGGCCTTGAGACAGCCGAGGAACGCGGTCGGCCAGTCGATCGTGTCGGTGAGCGCGATCAGCACGCGCTCCTCGCGGCGCACGCCGAGACCGCGCAAGGCGGCGGCGAAGCGCGCGACGCGGTCGGCGAGCTGGCGATAGGTGAGCGTGCGGTGGCCGTCGATATAGGCGGCCTTGTCGGCGCGCCCGGCGGCGAGGTTGCGCGCCAGCACGTCGGCCGCGAAGTTGTACTCGCGTGGGACGACGCCCATGGCGTCGACCGCCTGATCCGCGGCTGTCATCGTCGAACCTCCCCATCGCGGCCTCCGGCCGCTTCGTCGTTGTCTTGCCGCGAATTATGCGGAGCGTGGGCAGGGACCGCAATGCGATTATATTTCGCCGGTTATTCTGGCCATTCCGCCCCACCACTGTACAGCGCTTCATTTGCCGGTATGGTCGCGGCAAACGCCGCTCCGGCCGAGCCGTCCGGACGACATGCGAGGGAGGATTTCATGATCTTCAGCCGCGACCGTATTCTGACGACGCATGTCGGCAGCCTGCCGCGCAACGACAAGCTGTCCGATTTGCTGCTCCGCCAGGAAGCGGGCGAAGCCTTCGACGCGGCCGAGATGGCGGCGGAGCTCGACAAGGCGGTCGGCCACGTCGTCGACAAGCAGGCCGCCGCCGGCATCGACGTCGGCAACGACGGGGAGCAGCAGCGCGTCGGTTTCCAGACCTACGTGCCGCAGCGCATGTCCGGCTTCGGCGGCGTGTCGAAGCGGCGGCGCGGCCGCGAGTTCGAGGAATTCCCGGAGCTGGTGGCGAGCCTGATGCGCCGCTTCCCGCATGTGAGCAAGCAGCAGAACGCGCCGGAGTGCCAGAGCGAACTCAAATATCGCGACATCAAGCCGCTGCAGGCCGAGATCGCGCGCTTCAAGCGCATCGCCGGCGCGAAGTTCAGCGAGACGTTCATGACGGCGCCCTCGCCCGGCATCATCTCCTCGACCATGCTCGACGCCTATTACGGCTCGCAGGACAAGTATCTGTCGGCGCTGTCGCGCGAGATGAAGAACGAATACCAGGCGATCCATCAGGCCGGATTGATCCTGCAGATCGACGCGCCCGATCTCGCCATGGACCGCACCATGCTGTACCGCGATCTCTCCGACGCGGAGTTCGTCAAGGCGGTCGAGCGGCACGTCGCCGCGATCAACGAAGGCATCGCCGGCATCCCGCGCGACCGCGTGCGCCTGCATGTCTGCTACGGCAACTGGGAAGGCCCGCACATCCACGACATTCCGCTGACGACAATCCTGCCGGCGCTGTACCAGGCGAACGTCGGCGCGCTGTCGATCGAGTTCTCCAATCCGCGGCACGCGCACGAATACGCCGCGTTCAAGACGCATCCGCTGCCGAAGGACATGGTGCTCGTGCCCGGCGTCATCGAGACGACGTCGAACTTCGTCGAGCATCCGGAAGTGGTGGCGCGGCGCATCGAGGACGCGGTGCGCGCGGTCGGCGAGCGCGAGCGCGTCGTCGCCTCGACCGATTGCGGCTTCGGCACCTTCACCAACCGCGAATGGGTGATCGAGCCGGCGGTGTGGCTGAAGCTGCGCGCGTTGCGCGAGGGCGCCGATCTCGCCTCGGCGCGGCTGTGGGGCAAGAAGGTGGCGTGAGCGACCTGTCTTCACCCTCCCCCTCCAGGGAAGGGTGAAGCGAGAGCGGCGCGCCGCATTCGCATTTCCGATTCAACTGTCAAACAGCCAACGCTCCGCCGCCCGTATTCTTTGGTCGGCGCCGGGTACGCCGTCGTGCAAATTCCAATTCTCGGCTCCCCGAGGGGAGCGGAGCGCCGGCAGACGCGGGAGCTTGCGATCGCTCCCGGAGCGGCTGGCGAAGCCGCCCGATGAGACGCTTGCGAGGCGTCTCCTCATCCCTTGCGATCGGGACGAGGCGCCTCCCGGCGCTCCACTTGCGGCGTTCTTGAAGACCCTTTGGGCCGTACTTCCGGGCAGCGACGGGGCC
>NZ_DASZBV010000027.1:0-439828 GCF_035943735.1 Pseudolabrys sp. | reverse complement strand
GCTGGGCCACAGTGATGGTATTGCCGGCGCCGGTCACAGGACAACCGGCAATGATCGGGGCCCGTAGTGGTGGAAAGGCCTTGGCTGCGAAAGCAGGAGGGCCTGAAAGGAGAGTCCACCAGGGGCGGGGCGGAGCAGACCTATCAAACACCGCGCGCGGGACGCCTTGGGTCTGGCGGACTTGCGGTTATTCGGACTTCAGCATGCCTCGATGCTGCGAGGCGTCGAGGTCCGTGGGTCCTCAGGGCCCAAGAGCGTCCCGCGCGCCCTCGGTACTTCTCGGGAGCGGCGGAATGGGAATGCGGACTGCGGCTCACCCGGGGCCGACCAAAGAATACGGGCGATGAGTCACGCGTGGCGCGAAGCGGGCAAGCCCGCCGCGCGCGGCTGTTTGACATCTGAATCGACGAGACGCGTCAGGCTGAGCCACGATCTTGCCTCACCCTCCCCTGGAGGGGGAGACGGGTCAGCCCTTTTTTCCTTAAGCCTTCGGGCCTATATTCGGGATGCCGGGGCAACCCGGCTATGGCGATAAACGGCTGTCGTAATAAACCCATCGGACCCGGGGGCAGTACCCGGCGCCTCCACCAGTGCCGCTCGATTACGAAGGCCCCCTCCCAACTCGGGGTGGGACCGGTTCCCACCGCAAGGCGGAACCACCGGGCGGCACCGGCGGGGGCGAAATAGGATCGACGAGGGCGTAAAGGGCGGACTTTTGCTCGGCATGGTTCCGCCGTTATCGGGCCAATTCCATAGTTGCCAACGACAACTATGCTCCGGTTGCTCTGGCTGCGTAAGCAGCTCGACTAACCAAGCCTGCAAGCCCTAACCGTCTTAGCAGCGGTTAGGCGGGGTTCGGAGGCACCTGGCAACAGAAGCCTCCACTTCCTTCCCCTCGCCGCGACTCCCATCTAGAACAGCGACCCCGTGCCTTTGCCGCGGGCTCGCGCTAGCATCGGTACCGCCGTCCGGAAGACGTCACATGCCCGACCACATCCGCTACGATCTTCTCACCCAGCAGGCGCTGCGCAGCGTCGTGCGCAACGTGCTGACCGACGCGGCGAAGAAGGGTCTGCCCGGCGAGCACCACTTCTACATCTCGTTCGACACCCGCGCCGAGGGCGTGCGCCTGTCCGACCGGATCAAGGCGCAATACCCCGAGCAGATGACCATCATCCTGCAGCACCAGTTCTGGGATCTCGAGGTCGACGAATCCGGCTTCTCGGTCGGCCTTTCGTTCGGCGGCGTGCCGGAGAAGCTCGGCGTGCCGTTCGAGGCGATCAAGGGCTTCTTCGACCCGTCGGTGCAGTTCGGGCTGCAGTTCGAGGAGGTCGCGGAGACCGAAGGCCAGCCTGCCGCTGAGGCCGCCAAACCCGCGAGCAAGAAGAAGCTGCCGTCGACCCCTGCGCCGGCGGCCGCTCCCCCCGCCCCCGCTGCCCCGGCCGCCGCAGCGACCGAAACGCCGGAAAGTCCCGACGACAAACCGACCGGCGGCGCCGAAGTCGTCCGTCTCGATCGATTCCGCAAGAAGTAGCGGCGGCCCGAGCCTTGCCGCCGGCGGGGCACGGCCATAGGTGAACGATATGGCCGACGTACCGACGACCCGCACCGAAACCGACTCCTTCGGACCCATCGACATCCAATCCGACAAACTGTGGGGCGCGCAGACGCAGCGCTCGGTCGAGAACTTCCGCATCGGCAGCGAACGCATGCCGCTGCCGCTCATCCACGCCCTCGGCCTCGTCAAGCGCGCGGCGGCGGACGTGAATCGCGATCTCGGCAGCCTGGATGCGAAGCTCGCCGACGCGATCGCCGCAGTCGCGCAGGACGTCGCCGACGGCAAGCTCGACGATCAATTCCCCCTCGTCGTCTGGCAGACCGGCTCCGGCACGCAATCGAACATGAACGTCAACGAGGTGATCGCCAACGTCGCCAACGTGAAGCTCGGCGGCGCGCTCGGCGCCAAGAAGCCGATCCATCCGAACGATCACGTCAACATGAGCCAGTCGTCTAACGACTCGGTGCCGACGGCGATGCACATCGCGGCGGGAATCGAGATCGAGAAACGGCTGAAGCCCGCCCTCGAACATCTGCACGCCGCGCTCGATGCCAAGGCGAAAGAGTTCGAGCCGATCGTCAAGATCGGCCGCACGCACACGATGGACGCGACGCCGATCACGCTCGGCCAGGAGTTCTCCGGCTATGCGGCGCAGGTCGCATCGTCGCTCCGGCGCATCGACATGGCCCGGCACGAGCTCTATCCGCTGGCGCAGGGCGGCACCGCCGTCGGCACCGGGCTCAACAGCAAGCCCGAGTTTGCCCGGCGTTTCGCCGATCGCATCGCCGCCCTCACCGGCCTGCCCTTCACCTCCGCCGACAACAAGTTCGAGCACATGGCCGCGCACGACGCCTACGTGTTCGTCCACGGCGCGCTCAACGCCGCCGCGGCGGCGCTGTTCAAGATCGCCAACGACATCCGCCTCCTGGGCTCCGGCCCGCGCTCGGGGCTCGGCGAGTTGTCATTGCCGGAGAACGAGCCCGGCTCCTCGATCATGCCGGGCAAGACCAATCCGACGCAGGCGGAAGCGCTGACGATGGTGTGCTGCCAGGTGTTCGGCAATCAGACGGCGATCACCGCCGCCGGCAGCCAGGGCCACTTCGAGCTCAACGTCTACAAGCCGGTGCTCGCGCACTGCATGCTGCAATCGATCCGGCTCATCGCCGACGCAGCCGTGTCGTTCACCGACAATCTCGTCGTCGGCATCAAGGCCAACGAGGCGCGCATCCGCGAACTGCTCGAGAACTCGCTGATGCTGGTGACCGCCCTTTCTCCAAAAATTGGTTACGACAATGCGTCGAAAGTCGCCAAGGCTGCGCACGCAAACGGCACCACATTGCGCGAGGAGGCCGTGAAGCTCGGCTTCGTCAGCGCCGACGAATTCGACCGGATTGTCCAGCCCGGTCAAATGACTCGCCCGCGTTGAGCCGCTTGGTCGCTGTGCAGCGGCGTCAATCTTTCGCTAAGACTGTTCCCACGATATGCATGCGCAACCGGCGCGATGCCTGTACCGGAACACATCCGGCGGCTGTCATCGCGACGGCCGAAGGGGGTACCAATCGCTCGCGCAATAAGACCCATGCGCTATCGCGGCGCACTCATGGGTTGCGTTCTGGACGACTGTCATGGCCGAACTGATCAATCTCCGACTGGCGCGCAAGCGCGCGCAACGCCGCAAGGGCGAGCAGGATGCCGAGAACAACCGGCTCGTGCATGGCGAACCGAAAGCGCTGCGTGACCTGCGGCGTCTGGAGGCACAAAAGAACGCGCGCGCGATCGAAGCGCATCGCCGCGAGCGGGGGGACGGCGAATGAAGTCGCCGGTCGTCAAACGCTCGATCGTCATCGCCGGCCACAAGACAAGCGTCAGCCTCGAAGACGCCTTCTGGGCCGGACTGAAGGAAATCGCCCACGGCAAGGACATGACCCTGTCGGAGATGGTCGCATCGATCGATGGAGGCCGCGGCGACGGCAATCTCTCCTCGGCGATCCGTCTCTTCGTGCTCGATTACTATCGCGATGCGGCCAGAGCCGCGCGCGGGATTTGAGCCATCAGCGCACCGGCGGCTGCGGCAGCGCTTGCACCGACACCGGTGGCGGCAGCGGCGGCGCGGTCACCGATGGCATCAATACCGGCGGCGGCGACACCGGCGCGAACATCGGCACGGCGGCCTGCTCCTTCGCAGCCCGCTCCGCAGCGGCGCGCGCCCTGGCCGCCGCTTCCCTTTCCGCAGCGCGTGCCTTCGCGGCGGCATCTTCTGCGGCCTTGAGCTTCCTCGCCTCGTTGTCGACCGCGCGCAGCGTCAGCCAACCGGTCAAGGCCGACACGTCGACGCTGCGCGCCGGCGCGGACACCGGCCCTTTGATTGCCATGTAGATGTCGGGCCGTGCACCACCGGCGATGTCGGCGCCGGACAAGATGACATGCCCATCGACGAGACCGTTGGTCAGATCGAGCGCGCCCGACATGGTGAGATCGGCGGAGTCGCCGCTCGTCTTCGTGGTGTTGAGCCGCACCTGCCCGGCGCTGACCACGAGATCCGCCTTGGCGTGCTTCACCGCGAGCTCGCCGCTCTCCAGCGCCTTGCCGACGATGTCCGACACCCGCGACGTTTCGATGGGCACACCCTGATCGACGGCATGCGTGACGACATCGAAGGCGCGCGGATCGAGCCCGGCGATCTGCGCATTGTCGAGCGTCACCGCGCCGCCGCCTCGTAATGAGCCGACGAGCGCGGCCGGGCTCAGCCCGTTGCCCGCCATCTCCAGCTTGAATCCGAGCGTGCCGCCGAGCGGCGGACGGGCGCCGGACGAAAGCAACGCGGTCGCGTCGCCGCCCGTGAGCGAAAGCGTCATCGTCGTTTGCAGGCCGTCATCGCGCGTGAACGACAGCTGCCCCTTGAGCGCGCCGCCGGCCAGCGTCCCGGCGATGTCGTCGACCCGCGCCTCCCGCGCGCCGAAATGCAATTTGGCGGCGACTTCGCGCGCGGCGAGCTGCGGCGACAGCTCCACGCGGTGCGCCTTCACCGCGACGTCGCCCTGCACGCTTCCGATCACGCCGGCCGCGAACGGTTCGCTCGACCAGGACCAGCGATCCGCTTTCGGCGGCGCGGACGGCAAGCCGATCGCCGCCGCGATGACCGGCGGCGCATTCACCGTGTCCACCTCGAGGGCGCCGGCGACGCGATTGATGTCGCCGAATTTGATCTCGAGGTTGCCGTCGAGCTTGGCGCCGCCGACCGCCGCGCGGATACGGCGCAGGCTCAGGTCGTTACCGGCGAGCACGGCGCGGCTGGCATAGCTCACGGGCACGGTCCCGTTGGCTGCGAATGCGGCGCTGGCATGCGGCACCGCGACCTGCAGATCGGCGCTGCGCTTGACGATATCGGCCGTACCTTTGAGGCTGGCAGCGAGATTGCCCGCGCCGACGGCAGCCTCGACGTGCATGGTGCCGCGCGCCGGCCCGGATGCGGCAAAGGTCAAATGGCCCGGCCCGCTCGCGACGTTGAACACGCGGTCGAGGCGCAGCATCGACACGAGCGCCGAACCGTTATCGGCATCGAGCCGGCCGCCGACCCGCAGGTCGCCGAGCGTGCCGCTGTGCAGGTCGACCTTGCCGGAGGCGTCGACGGTAAACTTCGTCGTGCCGAGCGTGCCGGCCAGCGACACTTGCCCCGTGCTCGGCGGCGCGCCGTCGGCGACGGTGAAGCCGGCATGCAACTTCGCCGGCGACATCACCGCTGCGGCCGGTGTCAGCGCATTAGCGGTCTGCGGCGCCAGCCGCGACAGCACCGCCAGCACCGGCTTCATGTCCGGCGCGTCGAGATCGGCGGTGAGGCTGCCTTTCTGCCCGGTCTTCTCGAAACGGATGCGGCCCTGCGCCGAGAATTTGGCGCCGCCGAGATCGGCGACCGACAGGTTCTCGATGCGCAATCCATCGCGGCCCCAGGTCAGCGACGCCTCGGCGTCACGCGCGCTGAAGCCGGACAAGGTCGCGTGCTTGAGATCGGCCTTGAGCGCGATCTCCTGCGGCCCTTCGACCTGCGAGCCGGCCGCCATGGCCTTGCCGAGCGCGATCGCGGCGTCGAGATCGATGTCGTCGGCCTTGAGACGGGCGTCGAGTTTCGACGGCGCCCGGCCCGCCGCGTACGTGTAGACGAGACCGCCGGTCACCTGCTTGTCGTCGAAGCGCGCCTCCAAGCGCTCGATGGCGACCTTGTCGGTACCGAAGGTGACGTCGCCGCGCAGATGGAGCGGCTTGAGATCGCCGGCGGGATCGGCCTCGCGTCCTTGCCACCAGGCGAACAGCAGCTTCGGGTCGGTCGCATCGACCACTGCCGGCCCGGTGAACGACGTGCCGTTGTCCTTGATGGCAAGCTTGCCGCTGAGCGCCACCTGGCTGAATCCCGGCGCCTGGAATTCCAGCTTCTGCAGATTCCAGCCGCCGTCGACCGAATTGAAGTCGCCGCCGACGTTGCGCAGCGAGTGGCCGCCAAGCACGACCTCGTCGACGCTCAGGCCGATGTCCATCGGCAGCGGCGACACGAAGGCGGCGGCGCCGCTTCCCTGCGCCAGCTTGCGCAGGGCCTCGGCCGGCGTCGGGTGCTGGCCGTCCGGCCCGGCCAGCATGTGGTCGAGATCGAGGCGTGGCGTGTTGAGTTCGGCGGTGAGCGACGGCGCCTGGCCGAAATCGAGGCGCACCGATCCGGTCAACTTCAAGGCTTCGGTGTCGGCGCCGTAGACGACCTGGAGATTTTGCAGCAGCGCCGAATTGGCTCCTGCGGCGAGCTTGCCACTGATGTGCCACGGCGATGCGCTTTTCATTCCGGGCGGCGGACCGAGACTAAGGCTACCGTCGAATTTCGGCTTGCCATCGGTGAAGGTCAGCGCGCCGTCGCTGGCGATGCTGAACGGATGCTCGGCCGGCTGCAGGCCGATGCGCAGCTTGATGCCGTCCGACCCGTAGCGGCCGGAGGCGAGATCGAGTGAGTAATGGTCGCCGCCGGCGACGAGGCTGCCGCTGCCGTTGAACGGCCCGAGCAGCGAGCGGGCGCGGCCGTTGAAGAAGACGTGGTCGAGCGTCAGCGTCGTGGCGCCGCTGGCGTCCTTCACGATCAGCTTGCCGCCCTCGACCTCGAGCCGCTCGACCGTCAGCGCGTCGGGCGCGAAGCCGAAGGCAAACTTCGGCAGCCGCAGGTGGCCGCTGGCGTCGACGCCGACCGTGATTTCGGGATTGGCGAGACGCAGATCCTCCGCCTGCCACTGGCCGCGCATCAGCGGCGTCAGCGCGAACTGGACGTCGAGCGCGCCGGCGCGGATGGCGTTGCCGCCCTGCCCGACGGTGACGTCGTGCAAGGTGAGCCGCGGCGACGGCAGCAGGCGGCCGTCGATCGGCCCAGCGACATGGACGGGCGCGCCGACGAGGCGGCCCGCCTCCGCCTCGATCACCGGACGGTAGTTGCTCCAGTCGATGAACAGCGGCCCCACCAATGCGGCCACCAGCGCAATGATCAGGGCAATCGCAATGCCGAGGAGCGTCGTCTGCAAAGGCAACTCCGACGGCGCGCGCGGCACGCCGCAAACCTGTCAAAACCTGTCGAGATTTTACGCCAGTTCTGCTGATTGTTGGCGGCAAATGTGTGTCGGGGTGCCGCACCGGCGCGACAGCCGGCCGCGCGAACCGGCCGGACGTGACGACCTTAGCGGTACCGGCCCCTCAGATGGCGACGATCTTGCCCGGATTCATCAGATTCTGCGGGTCGAGCGCCGTCTTGATCGCCGCCATCGCGGCGAGCGCCGCGGGCCCGTGCTCGGCAAGCAGGTACTTCATCTTGCCCTGCCCGACGCCGTGCTCGCCGGTGCAGGTGCCGTCCATCGCCAGCGCCCGCTCGACCAGCCGTTCCGAGAGCGCCTTGGCGCGCGCGACTTCGTCGGCGTCTTTGGTGTCGACCAGCAGCGACAGATGAAAATTTCCGTCGCCGATATGACCCACGATCGGCGCCAGCAGCCGGCTGGCAGCGATGTCGGCCTGCGTCTCGGTCACGCAATCGGCCAGCCGCGAGATCGGCACGCAGACGTCGGTGGCGACCAAGGCGGAGCCCGGCCGCAGCGCGAGACACGACATCGCGGCGTGATGCCGCGCCTCCCAGAGCCGCGTGCGCTCCTCCGGCCGTGTCGTCCAGGTGAACGGACCGCCGCCGAATTCGGCCGCGATTTCGCCGAAACGCTGCGACTGCTCGGCGACCGAGGCGTCGGTGCCATGGAATTCGAGGAAGAGCATCGGCGTCTCGGGCAGGCCGAGCTTGGAATGCAGATTGACGGCGCGCACCTGCAAGGCATCGAGCAGTTCGATGCGCGCGATCGGGATGCCGGACTGGATGGTATGGATGGCGGTGTTGCAGCAGGCCTCGACCGAGGGGAACGGACAGATGCCGCCCGAGATCGCCTCGGGGATGCCGGACAGCTTCAACGTCAATTGCGTGATGACGCCGAGCGTGCCCTCGGCGCCGATCATCAGCCGCGTCAGGTCGTAGCCGGCCGAAGTCTTTTTCGCCCGCCGCGCCGTGTCGATAACCTCGCCGTTGGCGAGCACGACCTTCAGCGACAGCACGTTGTCCTTCATCGTGCCGTAGCGCACCGCATTGGTGCCGGAGCAGCGCGTCGCCGCCATGCCGCCGAGCGAGGCGTCGGCGCCGGGATCGATCGGGAAGAAGAGCCCTGAGTCGCGCAGCTGTTCGTTGAGAGCCTTGCGCGTGATGCCGGGCTGGACCACGCAGTCGAGGTCCTCGGCGTGCACGGTCAGCACTTTGTTCATGTCGCGGAAGTCGATGGAGACGCCGCCCTCCGGCGCATTGACGTGACCTTCCAACGACGAGCCGACGCCGAACGGGATGATCGGCAGATCGTGCTCGGCGCAGATGCGCACGATGCGCTGCACGTCCTCCGTGCTCTGCGGATAGATGACGGCGTCGGGCGGCTGGTTGGGGATCCAGGTCAGCGTGTTGCCGTGCTGCTCGCGCACGGCCTGCGAGGTGACCACGCGATTGCCGAAGGCGGCGGACAGTGCGGCGACGCCGGCGGCGCGCGCCGCGGGATCGCGAGAGTTCCGTGTGTCGCCGGGAGCGGCCGTAGCGCCTGCCATACTTGTTGTCCCTCGAAGAGCGGGCAACGTGTGGCGGGTCGTCCGGGTCAGGTCAAGCGCACAGGAGCGGTGGGAGATAATCCCGCTGCGCGTGGCGCTAGCACCACTCGAAGGGACCCTGGATTTCCGGGGCGCTGTTTTTCGCGGGCACGCTGTTGGTCGCCGACGCCGCATAAAACGCGATCATCGCCACCACGAACAGCAGATACAGCGCTCGCGCAAGCCGGACGAGCATTGCCCCGTCTCCTTTGACTTGCGCTCAGGATAGCCAAGGACACTGGCGCGGCGGCGGTATACTTAATGTTTGGTTAACGCCGGAGCCGGCCCTGTGGACGGTTCTGTATCGGATGCCGGGTTCCCTGCCCGATGGACGGGCAAATTCGGCTGGCGTAGGTTTTCGCCCCGTTCTCAATCGCCCAAACTGGAGTTCGCAATGGCCGGCCCCGTAATCGCCGTCACCGACAGCGTGTTTCCCACCCTCGACCCTGCCAAGGCGGCGCTGGCGCGGCTCAATCCGACCTATCGAATGGCGAAGAGCGCGAGCGCCGACGACATCCTCGCCGTCGCAAGGGACGCCGACGCCCTCCTTATTACCTACGCCAAGATCACGCGCGAGATCATCGGCCAGTTGACGAAATGCAAGGCGATCGGCCGCTTCGGCCTCGGCGTCGACAACATCGACCTGCCGGCGGCGAAGGAAAAAGGCATCGCCGTCAACTACGTGCCGGACTACTGCATCCGCGAAGTGTCCGACCACACGATGGCGCTGCTGCTGTCGCTGATCCGCAAGGTGCCGCTGTCGAACAAACTGGTGCAGGCCGGCCGCTGGGAGATGCCGGCCGTGGTGCCGATCCGCCGCATCGAGGGCACCGTGCTCGGCCTCGTCGGCTTCGGCCACATCCCGCGCCTCGTGGCGCCGAAGGCTCAGACCTTCCGCATCAAGGTCATCGCCTACGATCCCTTCGCCAAGGCGGAGTTGTTCAAGGCGGCCAATGTCGAGAGCGTCGATTTCGACACGCTGCTGCAGCGCTCGGATTATGTCTCAGTGCACGCGCCGTTGATGGCGCAGACGCGTGGCATGATGAACGCCGATGCCTTCGCCAAAATGAAGAAGGGGGCCTACGTTGTGAACACGGCGCGCGGGCCGCTGATCGACGAGCCGGCGCTGATCGCCGCGCTTGACGCCGGCCAGGTGGGCGGCGCCGGCCTCGACGTCGTTGCGACGGAGCCGCTCGCCAAGGATTCGCCGCTGCTCGGCCGCGACAACGTGATCGTCTCGCCCCACACGGCGTTCTATTCGATAGAAGCGCTGGAGGAATTGCAGAGCAAGTGCGCCAGCGACGTCGCCCGCGTGCTGAGCGGCGAGAAAGCCGTCTACCCGATCTCAGCCTGAGGCGCGATGCTCGACCGACCCGAACCGCTGTTCTTCGCCCCCTTCGTCTCGTCGATCATGACGGTCGAGCCGCAGTGGATCGACTACAATGGCCATCTCAACATGGCCTATTACAACGTGCTGTTCGACCGCGCGGTGGACGAGGCCTACGAGCTCATAGGTGTTGGTCTCGATTACCTCAAGCAGCACCGGCATTCGACCTTCACCGCCGAAGTGCACGTGCGCTACGTGCGCGAGCTGAAGCAAGGCGACCCGGTGCGAGTCACCTTCCAGTTGCTCGGCTACGATGCCAAGCGCATCCACTATTTCGAGCAGCTGTTCCACGCCACCGAAGGCTGGGTGTCGGCGACGTCGGAGAACATGACGCTGCACGTCGACATGATGGCCAAGAAAGTCGCGCCGTTCCCCGATTCGGTGATGCGCTCGCTGGCGGCGATGAAGGCGGCGCACGAGCGGCTGCCGCGCCCGGAAGCGGCGGGCCGGCGGATTGCAATGCCCGGCCGCGATTGACGGCTTCTTCTTCCCTCCGTTTGCAAGCGAGACGATTCATGTCGAACGACAAGCCTGCCGTGCCGCCTTTCGATCCCGCGGCCGCCGGTTGGGAGCCCTACGGCCACGAAGGCTTCATCGGCCTGGTCGGTCCATTCTGGGCGCGCAAGGCGGGCGACAGCTACGAGTACGCCTTCCTCGCCGAACCCAAGCACCACAATCGCCGCCACGTCGTGCAGGGCGGCATGCTGATGACCTTCGCCGACCGCTCGATGGGCATGGCGTGCTGGTACGCCAACGGCAAACGGCCGCAGGCGACCGTTCAGCTCGACATGCATTTCGTCGATGCGGTGCAGATCGGCGAGTTCGTCGAGGCGAAATGCGAGGTCGTCCGCCGCACCCGCGCTTTGATTTTCATGAACGCCGATCTTGTGGTCGGCACGCGCGTAGTGGCAACCGCAAAAGGCATTTGGAAAACGCTGGGCGTGTCGTAACGACAGGCCGCGCAGGCGCGTCTAGAGGACGAGTATCACCTTGCCGACGTGCTCGCCGCTTTCCATGCGGCGGTGCGCGTCCGCCACGCCGCGCAGCGGGAATGTCGAGTCCACGATCGGCTTGATCTCGCCGCTTTCGATCAGCGGCCACACCGCCTTGCGCACGGCGGACACGAGACGGCCCTTCTCTGCGATCGGGCGCGGGCGCAGACGCGAACCGGTGAGATACAAATTCCGGCCCTGGATGAGGCCGCAGTCGAGCTCGAGCCTGGCGCCCTGCTTGAGCGCCAGCATCACGAGACGCCCGCCCGGCGCCAGCAATTCGAGCCCGCGCTGGATGTAGTCGCCGCCGACCATGTCGAGGATGACGTCGACCGCGCCGACGCGGCGCGCTTCCGCGACGAAGTCCTGCGTCCTGTAATTGATCGCCTTGACCGCGCCGAGCTCTTCGCAGCGCCGGCATTTGGCGTCTGTCCCCGCTGTGGCGAGCACGCGCGCACCGAGTCTGTGCGCGAGCTGGATCGTGTGCGTGCCGATGCCGCTGGCGCCGCCGTGCACGAGGATGGTCTCGCCCGGCGCCAGCCGGCCGATCTCGAACACGTTGCTCCACACGGTCATCGCCACTTCCGGCAGGCCGGCCGCCTCGACGAGGCTGACGCCGGCCGGGATCGGCAGGCACTGCACGGCCGGCACCGCGCAATATTCCGCGTAGCCGCCGCCAATGAGCAACGCGCACACTTGCGCACCGACGGCCCATTCCGTCACCCCGTCGCCGACGGCGACGACGGTGCCGGCGCATTCCAGGCCGAGAATGTCGGGCGTGCCCGGCGGCAGCGGGTATTTGCCGCGCCGCTGCGATAAATCCGCGCCATTCACGCCGGCTGCCCCGACTTTGATCAATACTTCGCCGCAGGCGGGCTTCGGCACCGGCCGCTCGACGACTTGCAGAGCTTCAGGACCGCCCGGCGGCGGCGCGACGACAGCGAGCATGGTGCGGGGAATGGTCGGGTTCGTGCTCATGCCGGCTCCTTTAGCACGCCGGCACCGCGGTTTTTCCACGTGCCCACGCGATTTTCCCGCGAAATCCGCGCCGAATAGGCCCCCTGCGAGCGCGGCACCTCGAAATCGCCCCCCACGAATGCCATCTTTGCCCTAGACAGAATCATTGCGGGCGCTCGATGCGCCCTCCTCCTCCTTTCCGAGCAAAATGTCAGAGCCCAAGCGTCACGACCCTGTTCCATCGCGCCAACCCGCTGCGGGCGGGATTGGGGCGCGCGCCATGGCGGCGCGGGCCGGAAACATGCCCTTCGGTCATGAACTCAACCCGGAGCAGCGCGAGGCGGTCGAGACCCTGGACGGGCCTGTGCTGGTGCTGGCCGGCGCCGGCACCGGCAAGACCCGCGTGCTGACGACGCGCATCGCCCACATCCTCACCCTCGGCCGCGCCCACCCCTCGCAGATCCTCGCCGTCACCTTCACCAACAAGGCGGCGCGCCAAATGAAGGAGCGCGTCGGCACCATGGTCGGCCACGTCGTCGAGGGCATGCCGTGGATGGGCACGTTCCACTCGATCGGCGTCAAGATCCTGCGTCGCCACGCCGAGCTGGTCGGGCTCAAATCCGACTTCACCATCCTCGACGTCGACGACCAGGTCCGCCTGATGAAGCAGTTGCTCGAAGCCGAGAAGCTCGACGAGAAGCGCTGGCCGGCGCGCATGCTGGCCGGCCTGATCGACGGCTGGAAGAACCGCGGCCTCACCCCCGATCAGGTGCCGGCCGGCGAGGCGGCGAGCTTCGCCAACGGCAAGGGCCGGAAGCTCTATCAGGCCTATCAGGACCGGCTGAAGACGCTCAACGCCGCCGACTTCGGCGACCTGCTGCTCGAATGCATCCGCCTGTTCCGCCAGCACCCGGACGTGCTGCGGCAGTACCAGAGCCGGTTCAAATTCATCCTGGTCGACGAGTACCAGGACACGAACGTGGCGCAGTATCTGTGGCTGCGGTTGCTGTCGCAGAGTGCGCCGTCCCCCTCACCCGCCTCGCCGCTGCGCGGCTCGGCACCCTCTCCCACAGGGGGAGAGGGTGAGGAGAGCGCGCGGCATACTCCGTTACCCTCTCCCCTCGTGGGAGAGGGTGGATCGCCTGAGCGCAGCGAAGGCGAGCCGGGTGAGGGGGTGAGCCTCGAAGATACGTGGGATGCACCCGAAAAAAGTGCCCCTCACCCCGACCCTCTCCCCGCAAGCGGGGAGAGGGAGCAGGCAGCAAGCGGGGCGAGGGAGCAAAAAAACATCTGCTGCGTCGGTGACGATGACCAGTCGATCTATGGCTGGCGCGGCGCGGAGGTCGATAACATCCTGCGCTTCGACCATGACTTCCCCGGCGCCAAGGTCATCCGGCTCGAGCGAAATTACCGCAGCACCGGCCACATCCTTGCCGCCGCCTCGCAGCTCATCGCCCACAACGAAGGCCGGCTCGGAAAAACACTCCGCACTGAGGACGAGGACGGCGAGAAGGTGCAGGTCACCGGCGCCTGGGACTCGGAGGAAGAAGCCCGCGCCATCGGCGAGGAGATCGAGGGCCTGCAACGCGCCGCACGCGAGCGCGGCGAGGACCATCCGCTCGACGAGATCGCCATTCTGGTGCGCGCCTCGTTCCAGATGCGCGAGTTCGAAGACCGCTTCATCCAGCTCGGCCTGCCCTACCGCGTCATCGGCGGCCCGCGCTTCTACGAGCGCGCCGAGATCCGCGACGCGCTCGCCTATCTGCGCGTGATCGCGCAGCCCGCCGACGACCTCGCCTTCGAGCGCATCGTCAACACGCCGAAGCGCGGCCTCGGCGACGCCACCGTGCAGATGCTGCACGATTATGCGCGCAAGCAGCGCATTCCGATGACCGAGGCGGCCGACCGCATCTCCGCCACCGACGAGATGAAGCCGAAAGCGCGCGGCGCGCTGCGCGGCCTGATGGACAACTTCGCGCGCTGGCGCGAGCAGAAGGACAAGCTGCCGCACACGGAGCTGGCCGAGATCGTGCTCGACGAGTCGGGCTACACCGAGATGTGGCAGAAGGACCGCTCCGCCGACGCCGCCGGCCGGCTCGAAAACCTGAAAGAGCTGGTCAAGTCGATGGAGCAGTTCGAGAACCTGCAAGGCTTTCTCGAACACATCTCGCTGGTGATGGACACCGACCGCGGCGAGCAGGAGCAGTCGGTCAACATCATGACGCTGCACTCGGCCAAGGGGCTGGAATTCGACACCGTGTTCCTGCCCGGCTGGGAGGAAGGCTTGTTTCCGCACCAGCGCTCGCTGGACGACCAGGGCCGCGCCGGCCTCGAGGAAGAGCGGCGGCTGGCGCATGTCGGCCTCACCCGCGCGCGCCGGCGGGCGAAGATCTATTTCGCCGCCAACCGGCGCATCCACGGCCTGTGGACGTCGAACGTGCCGTCGCGCTTCCTCGACGAGCTGCCGGAGCAGCATGTCGAGGTGAAGGAGGCGGCCGGCGGCACCGGCGGCTTCGGCATGTCGGGCTACGGCCCGAGCCGCTTCGACGAGATGGGCGCGTTCGGCTCGTCCTATTCGACGCCCGGCTGGCAGCGCGCGCAGGCGCGCAAGGGTAAGGGCGGCTTCTCGGAGAACGGCGCGCCTTACGGCAAGACGGGCCGCCGCGGCGGCCCTGACGGCGACACGCCGGACGGCGTGTTCGACCAGCGCGACGAATACGATGAGGACGGGCACGGCGGCACCACAGCGTCCCCTCTCCCCTTGGGGGAGAGGGACAGGGAGAGGGGTGGCCGTGCGCACGGCGCCGCCCGCGCACCCAAACGCGCCCCCCTGACCATCGAAGGCGAGCTGATCGCCAAATCGACCGGCACCGCCTCGGCCTACGCCGTCGGCGACCGCGTCTTCCACCTCAAATTCGGCAACGGCAACGTCACCGCCGTCGACGGCAACAAGCTGACCATCCGCTTCGACAAGGCGGGGGAAAAGCGCGTGGTGGATAGTTTTGTGGAGAGGGTGTGAGGGGCTTCTCCCTCTCCCCGCCCTGCGGGGAGAGGGTCGGGGTGAGGGGCAGAGACAGCGCTCAGACTCGCGGAAACGCCCCCTCACCCGGTTCGCCTGCGCTATGCTCCGGCGAACCGACCTCTCCCCGCCCGCGGGGAGAGGTGAAAAACGGGGGCTCCCTTGCTCCGCGACAGCCGTGATATCGTTCGCAGGCTGCTGGACGACGGCTTCGAATTGAAGTCGGTGCAGGGATCGCACCACAAATATGTGCACCCGGCGAAGCGCCTGATGGTCATCGTGCCGCATCCGAAGCGCGACTTGCCGCCGGGCACCGTGCGCAGCATCTATAAGCAGGCCGGCTGGCCGAAGGACTGACCGATGCCCTACTACATCGCCCTGATCCACAAGGATGCCGACAGTAGCTACGGCGTGTCGTTCCCCGATCTGCCGGGCGTGGTCACCGCCGGCGACAGCATCGACGAAGCGATGCAGCACGCCGCCGAGGCGCTGGAATTCGCCGCCGAGGATTGGGAGAGCAACGGCCGCAAGGGCCTGCCCTCGCCGCGCACCATCGACGAGCTTCGCTCAAATGTCGAATTCCAGGAGGACGCCGCCGACGCGGTCGTCGCGGCCGTGCCGTTCCGCGCCAAGGCGGAAGCGGCCGAGTAAGGTGACCGCGCCCTCCACCTCAGGTTCGGCAATGGCAATGTCACCGCCGTCGACGGCAACAAGCTGACCATCCGCTTCGACAAGGCGGGGGAAAAGCGGGTGGTGGATAGTTTTGTGGAGAGGGTGTGAGGCTACCGGCGCCCCGCCTCATCCCAAGACTTCAAATTCGCCATAAGCGCTTTCAGTGCCTGACGAGGCTCATTAAAATGCTCTGATCGGTACTTGTCAAATTCATGGGTATCCAAAAGGCGAATATGAACGTTATTGCGATGATCCCACAGCTGTTTCAGGCTATCGCGCTCTTGTTCAGAGAGCCATCCGCGTATAGTTGCCCGATCGAGTCTCTTCTTAACGCCCGCCATCGAAGCGAATATGCCTTGCCCGGGAATGTGAAGCACAGCCTCAAGGACGGTCCCAAGCGTTATGATCGCCGACTTGATCGTCATTTCCTTCGCAATGCCCGACAAGTCAGTTCGCGCCAATAGCCACCAAACTACATCAATATACATAAATCCGTATGCGCAGCTGGATTTCTGCCTTTGGCTGAGGTACGAGGGACAAAGGTTCCGATATTGCTCCGCCGTTCCAATTAAGCCGCGAGGAAAATTAATTCTTGAGTTATCGCGTGCCGAGCGACCGCAATAGTCCTGTATTTCCTGCACGAGACGCCCAGCCGTCGAGACGGCTCGTATCAACTCAGCATCATTGGCAATAGCCATAACGATACACCCGCAATCTGCGCCTTCACTCTTCACCGATCGATAGATCGGCTTTCTTTGATTTTTGGGCAAGCGGGGATATTTGTTGTAAGTCCCTTCTTAATCCAAGCGCAGCATCATACAAGTCGACATTCATTTGCAGATTAAGCCACAGCTCCGGTGTCGTTCCCGTTGCCTTTGCAATTCGCAATGCCATAGCCGCCGTAATTGACCGCTTTCCACCCACAATTTGATTTACACTTAAACGTGAAACGCCGATCTTCTTGGCAAACTCTTCTTGGGTAATACCATGCTCCTCCAAGAAATCATCATGAAGAATTTCACCAGGCGTAGCAGGTCGGCGCGATACAGCCATTTCCGACTTCATCTTTTTCCCTGCTTCCTCACTTTTGTTCCAAGCGAACGTCAATCGCATCACGCCGCATCCATTCGAAGGTGATCCACCACCGATCGATGACGTGAATGTAATAGCGAGCAGGCTTTGACCGCGCACGTTTTGCGATACGCCCATGACCCGCAAATCGCGCGTCGTCGAGATTTGTCGCGGCAGCGAGAATGTCGAATTGACGCGCCGCCTTCGCAGCGACATACGTCGGCACGTTTTTGGCCGCGCCAACCGCGCATACGTCGCGCGCAGACCGATTTCCAAAGTACAACATTTGAAGTCTCCGGTTGAGAACAGGTGAACGAGGGACACTCGCTCTTCTCAGGCGGAGAAACTCCGGTGCGTAATGAATGAGTCAGAACCCAACGGTGCGTGTTTGGCGAACTATCTAGATCGCTGGCACCTGACGCGCTCCGAAAGCGAGCCCGGATGCGCGCAATCCGATATATCTTTTCCGAAAAGATCGCTTGCAGCGCCGACACCATCTCGTACAGCGACGAGAAACGATCTGCATATCGTAGTGCGGCCTCTTCCCAAAAAGACTCAATTTCTTTCGTGGAGATATGAAATACTTGGTCAAAGTCAGCCCAGTGCGGCTTAACCTCCGAGGCCAAAGAGAGCGCAGATAAAGATTTTCCAGAAATCGCCTCATATGAGAATGTCAGTCGATGCGCGTTGTCGATCTCATAAAAGAAACTCCAAAACTGTCTGGGATTGTGCAGCTTCTGAGATGAAACGAAGCCATTTAATACGCAACCAGTTCCGCTTTGATGAAGGGTCGGTAGATATAGCCAATCCTCATCTGCACGAACTATCGTCGCGCGGAACGGGCTAAGAACGTCGGCGAACGCTAATACATTCGAGACATTGAAGACATCGTCGACGGCATCCGGAGAGTTTTGAAGAAACTCCGGAATTACTATCGGATAGGAGAAGCGCGCGTTCGGATCGAAAAAATCCCGATGACCTATGTCATGCGCGATCGCAGCGCGGCGCGCTAGCCGAACCGCTTCCAGATCTAATCTTTCAGTTATCACCCGCGTCGAAAGCATGCATACTTGTAATGCTCCTGATTGCATTAGTCAACCGAGTTGCGACTTGCTCACCAGCCCCCCGATTTGACCCTACCCCCCTACCACCACCTCCTTTCCGCCTTGTTCTCGCCCTTATTGACCCGCTAGTTCCCATCCCATGATGGGGACAAAATCCTGCAAATCGTACCACTTTGCGTCACGCGCCGCGACAGCGGCGCTGATCGCAACGGCCGCGATTTTCGGCGCCACCGCGCAGGCGAATGCCGGCGGCTGGCGCACCGTGCACAAATACGTCAAGCGCACCGGCAAATGCTCGGGCGAGGAAATCCTCGCCAGCTATTACTGGACCGGCAAGCGCACCGCGACCGGCGAAGCCTTCGACGCCAACGGCAACACCGCGGCGGCGCGCACCTGGCCGCTCGGCACGCATCTCACCGTCGTCAATCCGCATAACGGCCGCTCGGTCACCGTGCGCATCAACGACCGCGGCCCCTACGGCGTCGCCTTCGCGCAGGGCGCGCGGCTCGATCTGGCGCGCGGCGCCGCGCACCGGCTCGGCATGAGCGGCGCGCAATATCTCTGCGTGACGACCGGCGCGGCCAAGGTGATGACCGCGCAGGAAACGGCCGGCGCGATCCCGTGACGACGCCGCTGCGCGCCGTGCGGCCGTTGCGCGCGATCCTCGCCGCGGCCGCGTGCCTCGCGCTCGTCACGCCGGCTGCCGCCCTCGATCTCAATGCGTTTCGCCGCGAGCATCATCTGCCGCCGCTGCACGTGAGTTCGGCGATGGCCGGCGCGGCCTCCGCGCACGCGCACGATCTCGCCGCGCGCCAGCATCTCGACCACGACGGCTTCCGCAGCCGGCTGTCGAGGTCGACGATGGCGGCGGAGAACGTCGCTTATGGGTGCGGCACGCAGGACTGCGTCATCCGCATGTGGGCGCGCTCGCCCGGCCACCGCCGCAACATGCTGATGAAGGGCGTCACGCATTACGGCCTCGCCTCGGCGCGCGGCGCCAACGGCCAGACCTACTGGGTGCTGGAGATGGGGAATTAAGGGCCTCGTGTCCCGGGCGCAGCGCAGCGCCTGCGCGCGTGACTATCCGCGCCCACTATCCCCGCGCCCGCACGCGCCTATAATCCCCGCCCGGGGAGACGCGTTTCCGGGGATTTTTCGATCATGCGGACTTTGACCGCGCTGCTCGTGCTGAGCGGCACACTCCTGCTTGGCGTCGCGCATGCGAGCGACATCAGGCTGCCCAAGGCCAGCGCCGACGAATTGCAGAAGATTTGCACCAATGTCGGCGGCTCGTTCTCGCCGGGCACGGACCGCTACGGCTGCGGCACCGACTGCAAGGGCGGCAAGGGCACCGACTGCCTCGTCACCTGCGCGCCGGATAAGCCCTGCACCGCGCAGGTGATCGGGGCCAAGCGGCCGCGCACGATCGAGCAGGCGCTGGCGCCGGCGAAGAAGAAGCGGTGAAGGCTCTGCCCCGTTGATCGGGATCCCCGGGTCAAGCCCGGGGATGACAGCGCCGAAAGCCTGCGGCTTTCGCCGCCGTCACTTCTTCTCCAGCATCAACTGGCCCTTCCGGCCGATGACGCGCTGCGCGGCTTGCGCGAAGCGCTGCAGCAGCCAGGGCAGCCGCACCTCGACGCGCACGGCGCCGTCATAGACGGCGATCGTGCCGTGCGCCCGCTGGCCCAGCGACTTGCAGGCGAAATGCAGCGTGTCGCCGTCCCAGCGCTCGTCCTCCAGCGTGATCAGCATGGCGAACTCGCTCTTGGCGCGGCCGAGGCCGTCGCGGATGCGGCGCACCGCCTCGTCCTTGCCGAGGCGGTGCGGAATATTGACGACGAGCGGCTCGGACATGGCGGACTCCCGGCGGACTGCTCCCGTCATGTAGGCGCCGCCGCCGCGATCACCACCGGCGGCCGCCGCCGGACACCAGGCGGACGATGAGCAGCAGGATCACCGCGCCGATCGTGGCGTCGATGATCTCGCGCACGAGGCCGGCGCCGAGCCCGATGTGCAGCCGCGGCAGCAGCCAGCTGGCGATGAAGGCGCCGACGATGCCGATGCAGATGTCGCCGATCACGCCGAAGCCGGCGCCACGCACGATCTTGCCGGCGAGCCAGCCGGCCACCAGGCCGACCAGCAGGATGACCAGAATGCCTTGATCGCTGAAATTCATGATTTCCCCCCTGTGATGGACTGCGCCAGTATCGGCGCAGGACCGCGGCCGGAGGAACTCGTAACCCACCCCCAAAGTTCCATCCGGCTTGACGGGAGGCCGGCGATGGCCATGCTGGCGGCCCTTCCGCCGCACGAGAACCCCATGCCCTTCTCCGACACCCTGAAGACCCTGATCCGCAACGCTTGGGACGACGGCTATCCGCTGCTCGTCGCCACCTCCGGCCCGCTCGGGCCCAATATCACGCCCAAAGGCAGCATGATCGTCTACGACGACCAGCACCTCGCCTGGTGGGAGCGCTCCAAGCGCGCGGTGCTCGAGAACCTCGGCCACGACCGCCGCGTCTGCATCATGTATTCGAGCTTCAAGGCGCAGCGCGACGGCGTCCTCGAATCCGGCTTCCTGCGCTTCTTCGGCACGGTCGAACTGCACGAGAGCGGGCCGGTGCACGACAAGATCTTCTCCATGCTGCTGCCCCGCGAGCAGACACATGCCGGCGCCGACGCCGGCATCGGTGCGCTGGTCAGGATCGAGAAGGCGATCGACGTCCGCGGCAAGCCGTTCATGTGAGGCGGCTTCAGACCCCCTGCGAAGGAGGCATGGTGCGGCGCGGAACGCCAGCGCCGCCAAAGCATTGAATTTCCTGTGATCGCCTTAATCGGGCCTTGGCCACAGCCAAGGGTCGTCCTGAGTTGGGCTGGTTTCGGGAGTATCCAAATGCGTATCCGTCGGCTGGGCGCGCTTGCCGCCGCCACATTCCTCGTCGCGCTGACCGCGCCGGCGTCTGCCGACATCCTTATCCACGTGGACAAGACCTTGCAGCGCATGACCGTCAGCGTCGACGGCGTGCCGCGTTATGTCTGGCCGGTGTCGACCGGCGGAGCCCACTACGACACGCCGTCCGGCTCGTTCAAGCCGAACCGCATGGACAAGGACCATCACAGCGAGGAGTACGACAACGCGCCGATGCCCTACGCGATGTTCTTCGACGACAAGGGACACGCCGTCCACGGCACCTACGAGAAGTCGATCGGGCGGCCGGTGTCGCATGGCTGCGTGCGCTTGTCGGTCGCGCACGCCAAGACGCTGTGGGACTTGGTGAAGGAAGAGGGCATGCCCCACACCAAGGTCGTGCTCGACGGGCATATCCCGACCGGCGGCGCGCTGGTTGCGAGCCGCGGCTCCGCCGGGCGGCCGATGTCGATCGAGCCCGATCAGGACGACACGACCGGCTCCGTGCCGCCGGCCAACACCTATTCGCGTAGCTACGGCAATGGCGGCAATGGCGGTTACTACGCGCAGCCGCAATACCCGCAATCGAATGACGGCCCGCGCTACGCCGTGCAGCCGCAAAACGACGACGACCAGCGCTACGCGACGCGGCAGCGTTTCCAGCGGGTCTATCGCAACGACAATGACGACAACCGGCCGGCGCCCTTCCCGTTCTTCTTCGGGCGCTGACCGCCGGATTCTTGTGCCGTCGCCGCGCGATCCCATTGCGCGGCAACGGAACTCCGGCCACCTTCGGCCGGCATGACCGAAACCATTGCGGCCCGCCTGACCTGCGACGAGAAGACCGCCCGCCGGGTCGCTTCCTACCTTGCCGAAAGCCTCGACGCCGAGGAGGCCGCCTGCGCCGCCTTCGAAAACGAGCGCGGCCAATGGGAAGTCGCCGTGCACGTGCAGGGCGCACCCGACGAAGCGCGCCTGCGCGATCTGGTCGCGCTGGCCGCGGGAAACGACGCGGCGCAGGCCCTGCGCTTCGAACAGGTTAGCGACACCGACTGGGTACGGCAGAGCCTCGAGGGGTTGAAGCCCGTGCGCGCCGGCCGCTTCCTCGTGCACGGCTCGCATGACCGCGACCGCGTACATGCGAATGACATCGGCATCGAGATCGAGGCGGCGCTCGCCTTCGGCACCGGCCATCACGGCACCACGCGCGGCTGTCTGCTGGCGCTCGACGACCTGGCGCGGCGGCGGCGCTTCGCGCGCGTGCTCGACATCGGCACCGGCTCGGGCGTGCTCGCCATCGCGGCCGCCAAGCGCCTGCGTACCCGCGTCATCGCCAGCGACATCGATCGCGTGGCGGTGAACGCCGCGCGCAACAACGCGCGGCTCAATGGCGCGCCGCACATCGCCTTCATCCACGCGCCCGGCGCCAGCGCCCGCGCCATCACGGTCGCGGGACCGTTCGATCTGATCTTCGCCAATATCCTCCTCGGCCCCCTCACCCGCTTGGCCGTGCCGATCCGGAAACTCGCCGCGGCGAACGCGCGCGTGGTGCTGTCCGGGCTGTTGCCGTCGCATGCCAATGCGGCGCTAGCGCATTACGCGGCGCAGGGCTTCCATCTCGAACGCCGCATTCCGCTCGACGGCTGGATGACTTTGGTGCTCAGGCGCGGCGGTTGCGCGCGTGGCCGAGGCCGTTAGAGTGCCGGCCATGTTCGAAGCCAGGTTCCAGACCTTCGAGGATGCCAGCGAACGCGCCGAGAGTGCGGACCGCGTCGCCGCCTTGCGCACCGAACTGAAGCGGCGCGGTCTTAGCGGCTTCGTCGTGCCGCGCGCCGACCGGCAGCAGAACGAATATCTGCCGGCGAGCGAGGAACGGCTGGCCTGGCTGACCGGCTTCACCGGCTCGGCCGGCGCCGCGGTCGTGCTCATCGACAAGGCCGCCATGTTCGTCGACGGCCGCTACACCGTGCAGGCCGATGCACAGGTCGACAAGGCGGTATTCGCCATCGAGCATCTCGTCGACATGCCGCCGAGCCAATGGCTGGCGAAGAACGCGAAAGCGGGCGACAAGATCGGCTACGACCCGTGGCTGCATACGAGCGAGGGCGTCGAACGCCTGAAGCAGGCGGCGGCCGATGCCGGCGCAGAACTTGTCGCGGTCGACAGCAATCCGATCGATGTGCTGTGGCGCAATCGCCCGGCGCCGCCGTCGGGACCGGTCACGCTGCGCGACATCAAGTTCGCCGGCGAGAGCGCCGCCGACAAGCTGAAGCGCGTGCGTGCCGAGCTCGACAGACCGAAGGCCGATGTGCTCGTCGTCTCCGATTCGCAGAACGTCGCGTGGACTTTCAACATCCGCGGCTCCGACATCGCGCATACGCCGCTGGCGCTCGCCTTCGCCGTGATCCCGCGCGAGGGCCGCCCGCGCCTTTATGTCGAACCGAAGAAGCTCGACAACGCCGTGCGCGCGGCACTCGAAGACATCGCCGATATCGGCGCGCCCGACGACCTGACGCGCGACCTCGCGGCCCTCAAGGACAAGATCGTGCGGCTCGATCAGGCGAGCGCCGCCGACGCCCTGTCCAGGATCGTCAGCGAACACGGCGGCAAGCCGACGCGCGCCGCCGATCCGATCACCTTGATGAAAGCGGTGAAGAACCACGCCGAGATCGCCGGCACGCGCGCCGCGCATCTGCGTGATGGCGCGGCGGTGACGCGCTTCCTCGCCTGGCTCGACCGCGAGGCGCCAAAGGGCACGCTCACCGAGATCGATGCCGTCGCCGCATTGGAGAGCTTCCGCCGCGACACCGGGCTCCTCAAGGACGTGTCGTTTCCGACGATCTCCGGCGCCGGGCCAAACGCGGCAATCGTGCACTACCGCGTCACGCGCGACAGCAATCGCAAGCTCGGACTGAACGAGCTGTTCCTCATCGATTCCGGCGCGCAGTACGAGGACGGCACCACCGACATCACCCGCACCGTCGTCATCGGCGAGCCGAGCGAGGAAATGCGCGACCGCTTCACGCGCGTGCTCAAGGGCCATATCGCCATCGCCACGGCGGTCTATCCGGAGAACACCACCGGCGCGCAGCTCGACAGCCTGGCGCGCGTGTCGCTGTGGCAGGCGGGTCTCGATTTCGATCACGGGACCGGTCACGGCGTCGGCAGCTATCTGTCGGTGCACGAGGGCCCGGCGCGCATCTCCAAGCTCGGCCATGTGCCGTTGCGGCGGGGCATGATCCTGTCGAACGAGCCCGGCTATTACAAAACCGCCGCCTACGGCATCCGCATCGAGAACCTGGTGCTGGTGATCGCCGCGCCGGAGCCGGCCGGCGCCGAAAGGCCGCTCAACGCCTTCGAAACGCTGACGCTCGCGCCGATCGACCGCCGCCTCGTCGATATGCGCATGCTGGCGGCGAAGGAGCGGCATTGGCTCGACAGCTACCACGAGCGCGTGCGCGAGGAGGTCGCGCCGCTGGTGGACCAGCAGACGCGCACTTGGCTCGCGGCGGCGACAAGGCCGCTCTGACCTTCCCTCGCCCCGCGTTGCGGGGAGAGGGTGGCGAGCATGGAGCGAAGCGAGATGCGAGCCGGGTGAGGGGGCGTCGCATATCCACTCAGAATCGCGGCAAGGCCCCCTCACCCGACCCGCCTTCGCTCCCGCTTCGGCGGGTCGACCTCTCCCCGCACGCGGGGAGAGGTGAAGACAGGTTTTCCGCCTCAATATTGTAGCCTCGCTTGCCGTTGGAGCGGTGGCCGCATAGGCTCGCCGCATTCAGGGGGCGCTCGCATTTCGACATCCACCGACATCGGGACGTCGCGGCCCTACGGCCTGTTCGCGCTGATGGCGCTCGCCTGCCCGCTCTACGTTCTTATGATCGCTAACGCACTTAATACGACCGCCGGCGGCGGCGAGGCGGCCATGGCCAACGCCTTCGAGGCGCTGTTCGTCATCGCGGGACTCTGGATCCTGCTCGCAATCATGGTGATCGTCGCCGGCATCATGGGCGCCATGCCACGCTGGACGGCTGTCGCCTGGATCTTCCTCATTCCTTTTTCGGCGGTCGCGGCCTTCATCGCCATCGACATGTGCTCGCGCCACATACCGGGCGCCGTCATCTTTCCGGCCTTGCTGGCGCTGGCCATCGCCTTCTTCGCCTACTGGGCACGCTCGACGCAACTGCACGATGCGCTGCCACCGCGGGAGACCAGCCTGCTGACTTTGGGCGCGGTGCTTGTCCTGTCGCTGCTGCCGATGATGCTGGCGGCGGTCTACTGACCGACCAGCTTCAGCCACTCGTCCTCGGTGAGCACCGGGATGCCATGCTTCTTGGCTTCCGCGAGCTTCGAGCCGGCACCGGGACCGGCGACGACATAATCCGTCTTCTTCGACACCGAGCCTGACGCCTTGGCGCCGAGACGCTCGGCCGTCGCCTTCGCCTCGTCGCGCGTCATCTTCTCCAGCGAGCCGGTGAACACCACGGTCTTGCCGGCGATCGGTGAATCCTTCTTCGGCTTCTCGGCGTCGCGGATCGTCACCTGCCTCGTGAGCCGCTCGACGATGTCGCGATTATGCTTCTCGCCGAAATAGCTGCGCACAGCCTCGATCACCGTGTCGCCGATCTGATCGAGCGCGTCCATCTCGGCGACCGCCTCCTCGTCGCCCTTGGCGACCTTCAGCGCGGCGTCGTGGAACGCATCCCACGAACCGTAGCCGCGCGCCAGCGCCAGCGCCGTGGTTTCGCCGACGTGACGGATGCCGAGCGCATAGACGAAACGGTCGAGCCCGATCTCGCGCCGGGCATTGATGGCGTCGAACAGGTTCTTGACCGAGGTCTCGCCATAGCCCTCGATCTCTTCCAGCTTCAGCTTCGCGTTGCGCGCCTGCAGCGTGAAGATATCGGCGGGCTCCTTCACCCAGCCCTGGTCGAAGAAATATTCGATCTGCTTCTCGCCGAGGCCGTCGATATCGAAGGCGCGGCGCGACACGAACAGCATCAGATGCTGGATCTTCTGGAACGGACAGGCGAACTCGCCGGTGCAGCGGGCGCGCGCGCCCTCTTCGCCAGTCGCCGTCTCTTCGCGCACGACGTCGGTGTGCAAAGGGCACGGGCACTTCTTCGGAAAGTGATATTCCTTCGCGCCCTTCGGCCGTTTGTCGATGACGACGTCGACCACCTGCGGGATGACGTCGCCGGCGCGCTGGATGACGACGGTGTCGCCGATGCGGATATCGCGGCCCTCGCGCAGGCTCTCGCCTTTGCCGCCGATGCCCTTGATGTAGTCCTCGTTGTGCAGCGTCACGTTCTGCACGATGACGCCGCCGACGCCGACCGGGTCGAGCTTGCCGACCGGCGTCAGCGCGCCGGTGCGGCCGACCTGGACCTCGATGTCCTTGAGGATCGTCATCGCGCGCTCGGCCGGGAACTTGTGCGCAATGCCCCAGCGCGGCGTGCGCGACACGAAGCCGAGGCGCTCCTGCCAGTCGATGCGGTCGACCTTGTAGACGACGCCGTCGATGTCGTAGTCGAGCTCGGCGCGGCTCTCCTCGATCTTGCGATGGAAGGCGATGAGTTCCTCGGTCGAGTGCACGAGCTTCGTCAGCGGATTGGTCTTGAAGCCGCAGCGCTCGAACCACTTGATCATGCCGGACTGCGTGTCCTCCGGCATCTCGCTTATCTCGCCCCAGGCGTAGGCGAAGAAGCCGAGCGGCCGCGACGCGGTGATCGAGGCGTCCTTCTGGCGCAGCGAGCCGGCGGCCGAGTTGCGCGGATTGGCGAAGACCGGCTCGCCGGCCGCCTTCTGCCGCTCGTTGAGCGCGAGGAAAGCCTTCTTGGTCATGTAGACTTCGCCGCGCACCTCGGTGACGCGCGGAATGTTGCGGCCGGAGAGCTTGTGCGGCACGTCCTTCAACGTGCGGATGTTGGCCGTGACGTCCTCGCCTTCCTGGCCGTCGCCGCGGGTCGCCGCGGTGACCAGCTCGCCGCCCTCGTAGCGCAGCGACATCGACAGGCCGTCGATCTTCGGCTCGGCGGAGAAGTCGAGTCTGGCGTCGTCATCGAGCTTGAGGAAGCGGCGGATGCGGCCGACGAAGTCGACGACGTCTTCTTCGGCGAAGGCGTTGTCGAGCGACAGCATCGGCACGGCGTGCCGCACTTTCTTGAACCGGCCGGACGGCGCGGCGCCGACCTTCACCGACAGCGACTCCAGCGTGCGCAGGTCGGGGAAGCGCGCCTCGATGGCGTTGTAGCGCCGACGCAGCGCGTCGTATTCGGCGTCGGTCACGACCGGCCGGTCGTCCTGGTAGTAGCGCTTGTCGTGCTCGCCGATTTCCTTGGTCAGGCGCGCATGTTCTTCAGCCGCCTGCTTCCTGGTGAGCAGGTCGACGGGCGTCTTGTCGGTGCGGACTGTCGCTTTGGCCATGAGACTGACGTTACACCGCCGCGCTGACGCGGGGCACCCGCTACCCCGCCGCCTTGATCAGCCGCTCGGCGGCGGCGCGGGCCTCGTTGGTGATTTCGGCGCCGGCGAGCATGCGCGCGATCTCCTCGCGCCGCTTCTCCGCCGCCACCTCGGTGACGCGGGTGGCGACGCGCTTGCCCTTGTCGAGCGCGTCCTTGCTGATGACGTAGTGGCGCTGTGCCTGCGCCGCCACCTGCGGCGCATGCGTCACCGCCAGCACCTGCACGCCGCGGGCGAGCCGCGCCAGCCGCGAGCCGATGGCGTCCGCGACCGCGCCGCCGACGCCGGTGTCGATTTCGTCGAAGACGAGCGTCGGCGCCGAGCCGCGGTCGGCGAGCACGACCTTGAGCGCCAGCAGGAAGCGCGCCAGCTCGCCGCCGGAGGCGATCTTCATCAGCGGCCCCGGCTTGGTGCCCGGATTGGTCTGCACCCAGAACTCGACGCGGTCGATGCCGTTCGGGCCGGCGGCTTCGGCGTCGCTGACGATCTCGGTGGTGAAGCGCGCGCGCTCGAGCTTGAGCGGCTTGAGCTCGGCATTGACCGCCTTGTCGAGCGCCGTGCCGGCCTTGAGCCGCGCCTTCGACAGCGCCTCGGCCGCCTTGCGAAACTGGATATCGGCCTGCGTGGCCGCGGCCTGCAGCGTCTTCAGTCTCTCCTCGCCGGCGTCGATGAGGCCGATGTCGTCGTGATAGCGCTGCGCCAAAGCGGCGAGCGCGTCGACCTGCACATTGTATTTGCGGCCGGCGGCGCGCAGCGCGAACAGCCGCTCCTCGATGCGCTCCAGCTCGGCCGGATCGTAATCGGCGGCGCGAAGGGCGGCTTCGAGATGCGCGCGCGTCTCTTCCAGCGCGTTGAGCGCGACGTCGAGCGACTTCACCGCCGGCTCGACCAGCTGCGGCGCCTGCGTGGCGCGGCGCTCGAGACGGCGGATCGTGGCGGCGAGCTCGGGGACCGCCGAGTTGCTGCCGGCGAGCGTCTCGTGCGCCTCGCGCAGATCCTCGGCGACCTTCTCCGACTGCATCATCGTCGTGCGCCGGTCGGCGAGCGCGGTCTCCTCGCCGGCCTGGGGACTGAGCTTGTCGAGTTCGGCAACGGCGTGGCGCAGCCAGTCGGCCTCGCGGCGGGCGCGCTCGACCTCGGCCGCATGCGCTTCCGCCGCCTCCAATGTTTCACGCCGCGCGGTCCACAAGGCTTCGACCCGCGCCGCCTCGGCCTCCAGCCCGCCGAAGGCGTCGAGCAGGCGGCGATGCGTCGCGGCATCGACGAGCGCGCGGTCGTCGTGTTGGCCGTGGATCTCGACCAGAACCTGGCCGAGTTGCTTGAGGACGGTGACGCTGACCGGCTGGTCGTTGACGAAGGCGCGGGTGCGGCCGTCGGCAAGCTGCACGCGGCGCAGGATCAGTTCGTCCTCGTCGGCGATATCGTTGGCCTTGAGAATGGCGCGCGCCGGATGGCTACGACGCACCTCGAACACGGCGGTCACCTGTCCCTGATCGGCGCCCTGGCGCACGAGCGACTGGTCGCCGCGGCCGCCCAGGGCCAAAGCGAACGAATCGAGCAGGATCGATTTGCCGGCGCCGGTCTCGCCGGTGAGCACGGCCAGCCCCGCGGCGAAATCGATATCGAGCTTGTCGATCAGGACGATGTCACGGATCGAAAGTCGGGAAAGCATGGCGGCCGGGCATCCCGTAAGGCGTCAGAGCTCGCCCGCGACGGCGGACGATCCGGTCTGTTGCCGATTCGTGCTCATCATTCATGACGCGGGGGATGCACACAAGATGTGGGCACGATGCTGTTAATACCCGGTCATTCCGGACGGCGCGAAAGCGCCGATCCGGAATCCAGAAACGGATTCGGAGATTGTGTCTGGATTCCGGGTTCCGGCTTTCAGCCGGCCCGGAATGACGGGGTAAAACTAGCTCAGCCCGATCTTGCGGAAGGCCTTGCTGATCCACGAGCCCTTGTTCTCGAGCGGCTCGTGCCCGCCGGACTTCACCAGCTGGTAGGCGTTCTTGTACCAGGGGCTGTCGGGGAAGTTATGCCCGAGCACGGCGGCCGCCGTCTCCGCTTCGCCGGTGATGCCGAGCGCCATGTAGGCCTCGGTCAGCCGCTCCAGCGCTTCCTCGACCTGCCGCGTGGTCTGGTATTTGGTCACCACGACCTTGAAGCGGTTGATGGCGCCCGTGTAGTCGTGCTTGTCGAGATAGTAGCGGCCAACCTCCATCTCCTTGCCGGCGAGCTGATCGTTCGCGACCTGGAGCTTCTGCTTGGCGTTGGTGGCGTATTCGCTGTCCGGATATTTGCGGATCACCTCTTGCAGCGCGTTGAGCGCTTTTTCGGTCTGCGCCTGGTCCCGGGTGATGTCGGGAATCTGGTCGTAGTAGGACGAGCCGATGAGGAACTGCGCATAGGCGGCGTCCGCCGTGCCCGGATGCAGCGTGATGTAGCGCTGCGCGGCGGAGACGCACTCGTCGTATTCGCCGGACTGGTAATAGGAGTAGGCGGCCATCAGCAGCGCCTTGCGCGACCAGTCCGAGTAAGGATGCTGGCGGTCGACCTCTTCGAACTTCTTCACCGCGTCGCGCGGCTTGTGCTCGGAGTTGAGATAATAGAGCCCCTCGTTGTAGAGGCGGTCGGCGGGCTCGTCGGGCGCCACGTCGTTCTTGTGGAAGAAGTCGAAGCCGTTCGAGCACGCGCCGAGGCTCAGTCCGAGCAGCAGCATCGTTGCCGCGCGCGCCAAAGGACGCCGGACGGTGGCAAGCGGCAAAATGCTCATACGCGCGATATCCCCGAATTCGCTCGACACGGACGCTCAGAAACGGTTCGTGCCCGCTTTCCCTTATGCTCGGCCCGGGCCGCAGCCCGGTCGATTTAAACGAAAAAGCGTGAATCCGCCATGCGAATAGGCCGACATTCGGCCCGCATTAAGGCGGCGGAAAAGCGGTCGCGGCCGCTCAGGACACGTCCGGGCCGTAGGCCGGAGCGACCACGCCGGCCGTCTGGGCCTGGCCGCGGCGGCGCGCCGGCATCTCGGTCGCCTCGACGATGCGCCAGGCGCTGGTATCGGCCATCAGCGCCGACAGCACCGCGTTGTTGAGCTTGTGGCCGCCACGCACGGTCTTGTAGGCCGCGATCAGCGGCAGGCCGGCGAGCGCCAGGTCGCCCACCGCATCGAGGATTTTGTGGCGCACGAACTCGTCGGAAAAACGCAGCCCTTCCGGGTTGAGGACGCGATCGTCGCTGACGACGAGCGTATTCTCGAACGACGCACCCAGCGCGTAACCGGCGCCCCACAGCTTCGCGACATCCTTCATGAAGCCGAAGGTGCGCGCACGCGCGATCTCGTCGCGGAACGTCTTCGGCTCGATGTCGAGCCCGAGCGCCTGCTTGCCGATGAGCGGATGATCGAATTCGATCTCTGCCTCGACGCGGAAGCCGTGCGCATACGGGCGCAGTTCGCCGAACGATTTGTCCTTGGCGACGCGCACCGGCTTGAGCACTTCGATGTAGCGGCGCGGCAACGCGCGCGTGGTCAGACCGGCCTGATCGAGCGCGTCGACAAAAGCGGCCGCGCTGCCGTCCATGATCGGCACTTCCGGCCCGTCGATCTCGACCACGACGTTGTCGACGTACAGGCCGCGCAGCGCCGCGAGCAGATGCTCGGCCGTCGAGCAGAGCGGCCCCTTGGCGTCGCCGAGCACGGTGGCGAATTCGGTGGCGGTGACGGCGCGCACGTCAGCGCGAATCTCGCGCTCGACCGCGCCATCAGCAGAAACGCGCTGGAAAATGATACCGGTGTCGTCGTCGCCGGGATTGAGCGTGAGCGTCACGGGCTGCCCGGAATGGACGCCGATGCCGGACATGGCGACTTGCTCGCGCAACGTCGTTTGCTTGGCGCCCTTCATCAACCCTCACTCCGCCGGTTCGTCTTGAACCGTGCGGCCCATCGCCCCAATTTCGGCCTGCAAAACCGATCGCACGGTCGGCGTCGGTTACATCCCCCTGGACCGAAAAAGTCCGTTTTGTGGCTGCAACTTAGGCCGCGATACGGCCGTCTCCAACTCACCATTTCTTACTGACTGTTACTCTTTTTTGCCGCAATTCGCGCTGCAACCCAAGATCAGGATACCGTTTACCTTACCTAAACAAAGGTTGCGAAGATGCCAATGCTCGCGCCTGTCGCAGATCTGTGAAAATAACGCAGCAACATCATCAACTTACTAGAGCATCGCGCGCCGGCAAAAGGAAGCGGCCCCGAACCGCTGCGGGTTCGGGGCCGCTTTCAGCACGTTTGATGGTGTCAGTTTGCCTGGCGGCGGAGGAACGCCGGGATATCGAGTTGATCGTCCTCGGCCGGGTTATGCACAGGAGCCTGACGACCGTGCGGGTCCAACCCCTGAGGAGCGGCGCGCCGGGCGTATTCGGAAATCGGATCCACCGCCCGGCCTTCCGGCTGACGCGGGCTCGGGCGCTGCGGCTGCTCGAACTGCGGCATGGCGCGGGCCGTGCGCGGCGCCTGCGGCGCCTCCGGCTCGTCCGAGCGGCGGCCGAGGCCGACCGAGGCGAGCCGCTGCATCAGCGACTTGCGACGTTCTTCGGGATGGTTCTCCGGCGCCTGCCCCTGCTTGTCCATCATGGCGCGGGCCGGCAGCGGCAGTTCGTCGATGCGCGGCATGCGCGGCTGGCGCAGCACGCGTTCCGGCGCCGGCGGCACGAAGGTCGCGGCGGGCGGCTCGAAGTGGGCCGGAGTTTCCGGCTCCATCTGTTCGAACAGCGACGGTTTCACCGGCTTCGGCCGGATCGAGACCTCGTCGATGGCGGTCTGCTGCGGCAGGATGGCTGCGGCAACGGCAGCATGCGCGGCGGATTCGACCGTAGCGGCGGCGTTGGCGATCGCCGGATTCGGGATCGGCGGCTGCATCGGCGCGGGTGCCGGAGCGAAAGCGGCCGGGGCCTGCGGCATCGACGCGATGGTCCGGCGCTGATCGTTGCGCATCTTGCCGGCCAGTTCCTTGAGCGCGACTTCCGCCGGGCCGCCGTCCCGCATGCGGCCGGTGTTGTCGATGCCGGTGGCGACCACCGACACGCGGATGATGCCGTCGAGGCTTTCGTCGAAGGTGGCGCCGACGATGATGTTGGCGTCCTGATCGACCTCCTCGCGGATGCGGGTCGCGGCTTCGTCGACTTCGTACAGCGTCAGATCCTTGCCGCCGGTGATCGAGATGAGAAGGCCGCGAGCGCCCTTCATCGAGGCGTCGTCGATCAGCGGGTTGGAGATGGCCGCTTCGGCGGCGGTGAGCGCGCGCTTCTCGCCGGAAGCCTCGCCCGTGCCCATCATCGCCTTGCCCATCTCGCGCATGACGGCGCGGACGTCGGCGAAGTCGAGGTTGATGAGGCCTTCCTTGACCATCAGGTCGGTGATGCAGGCGACGCCCGAATAGAGCACCTGGTCGGCCATCGCGAAGGCGTCGGCGAACGTGGTCTTCTCGTTGGCCACCCGGAACAGGTTCTGGTTCGGGATGATCAGGAGCGTGTCGACGACCTTGTGCAGCTCGGTGATGCCCGCTTCGGCATAGCGCATGCGGCGCTGGCCTTCGAAGTGGAAGGGCTTGGTCACCACGCCGACCGTGAGGATGCCGAGCTCGCGTGCGGTCTTGGCGATGACCGGCGCTGCGCCGGTGCCGGTGCCGCCGCCCATGCCGGCCGTGACGAACACCATGTGCGCGCCCGAGAGGTGATCGCGGATCTCGTCGAGCACTTCCTCAGCCGCCGCGCGGCCGACTTCCGGCTGCGAGCCGGCGCCGAGGCCCTCGGTGACCTGCGTGCCCATCTGGACGATGCGCTCGGCCTTCGACATGGCGAGCGCCTGCGCGTCGGTATTGGCGACGACGAAGTCGACGCCTTGCAGGCCCGCCGTGATCATGTTGTTGACGGCGTTGCCGCCGGCGCCGCCGACACCGAACACGGTGATCCGGGGCTTCATCTCGTGGATGTCCGGAATCTTCAGGTTGATGGTCATGTTTGCCTCTTTATGCCCGCCGCGCGAGCCGGTCCGCCACCGGCCGCCCTGCGAGGTTGATCGGAAGGGTCAGAAACTCTCGCGCAGCCATCGCCCGACCCGTGCCATGTAGCCGCCGGTCCCCGTCATGAGGTGCCGTGTTCGCCGCGGTTCGAAGTGCTCGAGATGGGCCGCCTGCGGATACACCAGGAGACCCGCCGCGACAGCGAAGGCCGGGCCCTTCGCCGCCTCGGGCAGTCCGGACAAACCGAGAGGCCGGCCGATACGCACCGGTCGTTTCAGGATGCGGGCCGCCAGATCGGCGATGCCCGCGAGCTGGCTGCCGCCGCCGGTCAGCACCACCCGCCCGCGCGGCTCGGCCGCGAAAGGCGAGGACGCGAGCCGGTCGCGCACCATCTCCAGAATCTCCTCGACCCGCGGCTTGATGATCCGCGTCAAAGCCGCCCGCGATACGAATTGCGGCGGCTCGCGCTCGTCATCTCCCACGGGAGGCACTGTGATCATGTCGCGCTCGTCGGATCCACCCGACAACACACTGCCATAGATCGCCTTGATTCGCTCAGCATCCGCAATGCGCGCGTTCAAGCCGCGCGCAAGATCCATGGTCACATGGTACCCGCCGAGCGCGAACCCGTCGGCGTGCACGAAGCGGCCGCCGGCGAAGACCGCCATGGTCGTGGTGCCGGCGCCCAGGTCGATGGTCGCAGCGCCGAGATCCGCCTCGTCATCGGCGAGCGCCGCCAATCCGGCCGCGTAGGGCGCCGACACCATCGCCTCGACATTGAGATGGCTGCGCTCGACCGAGAGCATGAGGTTGCGCACGGTGGCGACGTCGGCCGTCACCATGTGCATGTCGACGCCGAAACGATGGCCGAGCATGCCGCGCGGTTCGCGAATGCCGGCCGCGGCATCGAGCGCGAAGCTGATCGGCAGCGCGTGCAGCACGGCGCGCCCGTCGCGCACCGAGTGGCGGCTCGCCGCCGCCAGTACGCGGGCGATGTCGGCGTCGCCGACGGCGCCGCCGGAAAGCTGGATGTCGGCGATGAAGCGTTCCGAGCCGAGGCGGCCGCCCGAGAGCGAGACGATCGCCGATTCAAGCTGCAGATGCGCGCCGTTCTCGGCGATGGCGATGGCGTTGCGGATCATCTCCTCGGCTTCGACGAGGTCGACGACGCTGCCGCCCTTCATGCCGCTGGCGGCGGTGTGGGAGAAGCCGAGCACGCGGACGCCGTGGCTGCGCCGCCGCAACACGTCGCGCGGCGCCTGCGGCTCCAGCCGCGCGATCATGCAGACGACCTTCGAGGTGCCGACGTCGATCGCGGCGACCACCGCCGAGCGCTTCGGCGAAACCGGCTTCATCTTGGGCGTGACGCCGAAACGAACGACGTTACTCATGCGGATTCCCCGACGTGCACCGCGGAGCCGGGGCCGTCACAAGCGCAGAGTTCGCGACGATCCCGGGTCTGGCGCGCAACACTGCGTGCTGCGCTGCGCCCGGGAAAAGCAGAACCGCGAGTCGAAGCTGCGTCACGCTTCGCCCCCCTTCTTTTTCTTTTTCGCCTTGGCGGCCGCCTTGAGCGCGTCCTCGCGCGCCGCGTAGGCCGCGTCGGAGAGCTTGACCGCGACGCGGTCGGGCAGCCGCAGGTCGACGACAGTGATGTCGCGCGACAGAAGCTTCTTTGCGTGATCGAGCTCGACCAGGGTGTGCAGCGCCTTGTCCGGCGCGGCGCCGGGGAGCTTCACGACCACCTTGTCCTTGAGGTAGAGGTCCCAGCGCCGGTCGGCGACCAGTACGGCGGCCTGCACGTGCGGCGCGATGTCGGGGAAGCGGTCGAGCAGCTTGAGGAACGCCGGCGCCTCGCGTTCGGCGCCGTCGCCGACCACCAGCGGCAGCGTCGCGAAGCGCTGCGGCACGAAGGCCTCGAGCACGGTGCCGTCCTCGGCGATGACGTAGACATTGCCGTCCTTCTGCCAGAGCGCGAAGGGCCTGCGCTCCTTCACGTCGATGCGCAGGCGGCCGGGATAGAGCTTGAGCACGGTCGCCTGCTCGATCCAGGGATTGGCCATCAACCGCTTGCGCGTCTGCGCCGGGTCGAGGAACAGCAGCGACGAGCGGCCGGTGATGCCGGCGACCGCCAGCAGGCGCCGGCGGCCGAGTTCGTGCTCGCCGGTCAGCGCGATTTCGGAGATGCGGAAGCCGAGCGTATTGGCGGCGTCGTCGCAGATATTCTGGATGTTGTCGGCGATCTCGGGACCGTGGCCGCCGCGCACCGCGCCGTAGATGGCGCTGGCGGCGAGCAGGATGGCCGCGGCCGAGGAGCCCAGCCCGTTCGGGATCTTCAGGTTGATGAGGACGATGAAGCCGCGGCGCAGGCTGCGCCAGCGCGGCGAGGCGCCATGCCAGCCGTAGTCGGCCGGCGCGGGCGCGGCGGCACGAGGCTTCGGCGTTTTCGTCCTAAGGCGATCGAGGAAGCCTCGAAAATCCATCGCGACCCGGCTCTTCACACGTTTGGTCCCGAGGGACGGCCGAAGTCCGGCGCGAGCGCCGCTCTGCCCCCTCGAGTGTGCGCCCCGGGCCGCCCGTTACATCCGCGGGGTCCGGTCCGGAGCCGGCCGTTTCGACGCGCGCGAATCGCATGGCGCGACCGCGCGCGGAAAACGAGCCAGCGCCTAGTCTTCGGGCCTTTTAGTAAACGATTGGTAAAGGTTTAGAGATTGGAAGGGATTAGGGGGGCCGGAGGGAGAGGCTTAAATGGAAGGTCCGCTAAGGGTCAGCAGCAGACCTAACGCGCCCTGCCCGACTAAGTCCGCTTTGGGCCAGAAGCAGTCACCTTACGGCTTCTTACTTACTAAGCGGCTGAAATGTCGCCCTTGCGCGGAAAAGTGACCACCCAACATGTTCCTCGGCCGTTATTAGAGTTGGTCGTCACTCCCCCACCGAGCTGCTTGGCTAAGACGTCGATAATCTTGATGCCTAAGCCGTTTTGAGCGGCAAAATCGAAGCCGGGCGGCAACCCCTTGCCCTCATCGCAAACGCTTAATTTACAATCTGATTTCGTAGCTGCGAAGCTAACGGTAATTGTTCCGGCGCCGTGCTTTGCTGCGTTCGTAACAAGCTCGTTAAGCAACAAGCCAACGGACTGAATAGTCTTCGTGTTCAGCTGCGCTTCTTCGCCATTGACGGCTACTGGCACACCAAGAATGTCAGCGAGATCTCCGCACAAACGCCTGATGTATGCGAGAGCAGAAACGTACGCTACATTTTCTTCGTTAAGTAAATGCCGATGCACGCGGGCGACGGCTCCGACTCGATGAGCGGCCCTTTCAAAGTGCTCAGCCACATCTTTCGGCACTTGCCTGCCCTGTAACCGCAATATTGAAGAAACAAATTGAAGGCTGTTGGCCACGCGATGCTCAATCTCGCGGCCCATTAAATTTGCTTGTTCGTTAGCTCGGGTCGCGCGCTCAAGCTCCGTACGGGCTGAAAGACGCAACTCCATTTGGTCCATGACGAGGCTTGCCAAGTCACGAAGATCATCAATCTGGCGCTCAGTGATCGGTCGGACTTCTCTATCAATCACGCAGAGCGTGCCGAGGTTATAACCGTCATGAGTGTGGAGCGGAACGCCGGCGTAAAAACGGAGGCCAAAATCTCCAGCAACCAAAGGGTTCGTCAAAGAGCGAACGTCCTTAGACGCATCCTCGAGAATATAAGGATCGGAGTGGAGGATCGCTGAGGCGCAAAGTCCCGGTTCTCTGTCGATTTGCTCTACCGGCAGGCCGTGATGAGATTTGAACCAAATGCGGTCGTGATCAACGATTGAAATAATGGCTATGGGGACATTGAAGATTCGAGCAGCAATTGCGGTTACCCGATCAAATGCGCCGTCAGGCGGGGTGTCGAGAACGTCATACCGACGCACCGCCTGCATGCGAGCAGCTTCATTAATTGGGATGATTGTCGACGGTACCTGAAATGCCAAAGTGTTTTCCTAATGCTGCGCCAGCGTACGCTTACCGTTGCGCTTTTGCACCTCGAAAATGTTGTATAATTATGGAACAAATGCTCCATCACGGCTTCAGGCTAGCAAGCTGCCGCGTTACAGCGCACTCGCGAAGTCCGCTTTGGAGGCAATAGCAGACCTACAGCGTCCTGCCTGTCCATGTCAGCTTGGGGCCACAAGCGGACCTGACGCGAATACGCGATCTCAGACGACCGTCCGCCTACGGGCGCGCTAGCCAGTCGATTCTCCGGATCGATATCTCACGAGCCTCCCACTATGACCGCTTGGCTTGCTACTGGCTTAGCGCTTGTCGTGGTGGGAATCGGTTTTCTGCTTCATGACAAGTGGAATTGGCAAAAATGCGGCCGGGATTGCGTTTTTCGCAGCCATTGCCGCTTATCCTGCTGCGTTGCTTGTTCGTCGGGCCCGACGAAAATGAATGTCACAATCGATGGTTACGACGACTGAGCCGTGTGCATCGGCGACGATCGTTGCTGCTTCCGACAGATAATCCTTTCCATCGTCGCACGAGCCGTCTAGATTTTTGCAAGTTGTCTCTTCGGCTGAGACTGATCACAGGCAAGGAAAACACGATGCGCGGTCAATTGGCGGCCACGGCGCTGACGCTCACCATCGCCTTGGTCGGGGCATTCGGCACTCCCAGGCAGCCGAACATGTCGACATCCACCGATCTCTCGCCATCCATCTCCTCGTCGGTCGGCACAAGTGTCGTTGTCGCTCAACGATGCCGCTGCGTCGAGCGTCGCTGGAATGGGTCGTGCAAAAGACGCGTGTGCAGGGATCACTGGTAACTCAGCTCAATTAAGAGGCTGTCTGATCGGCAGAGCGACACGCTGCTGTCGCCAGTCTGTCTTCCGCAGATTAGCCCGTGAAGGAATGCGGAATAGCGCACGATTCCGGCTTACGTCGGCTCAGGGTCAGAAGCAGACTTCAACCAGCCGCCGACAAACAGCTTGATTGAACGTTAGCCAGAAATTGCGCGGCTCACCGCACGAGACAATCACCCCCGGGAGCTTCGCCGTCCGCCACCTCGCCTGCTCCGCCTCACAGCCTCTCGCACGCAAGCGCGAACACGCGCCGGATCGACATCGAATGGAATCCGCCCCGGCGGTCATTCCGGCCGATCTCCCGGCTTCCAGCATTTATTCCTTGACGATCGTTACGCTCCTCTGCTAATATTCCTGCACGCTCGACAGCCGCGCCCGGAGGGCTTGCGGCGGAGCGGCACCCCAACAACCGGACCTGAACATCAGAGGAGCAGCGCCATGGCGCACTACGCGCCGGAATTCCTCGCCGCCGTGCGGCATCGTTACGAAAAGACCGACCAGCCGATGATCGAGATGGCCCGCGAGTTCGGCATCGGCATCACCACCTTGCAGGTGATGGTCGACAAGCAGGGCTGGGAGAAGCGCAGCCAGCGCCTGCGCGGCCTGCCGCGCGCGCTGCGGCTGCAAAGGGAGGCGGAGGCGCTGGCGGCAGGAGTGGCCTCTCCAGAAGAGAAAGAGCCCCCCGCCCCCGACCCCTCCCCGCCGCTCGTTTCACTCGCGGGTGGAGGGGAGCCGACGGCCGGTGCGCGTGGATTGGAGCCCTCGCCGATCGAACGGCTCGAAGCGCTCGTCGTACAGGAGATCGCCGATCTGGAATCCGCGCGCGAACTGCGCGCCGGCAAGCGCACGAGCGGCGCCGGGGCCGAGCGCACCGCGCAGGCGCTCGCCAGCCTGACGCGCACGCTGCAGACGATCCGCTCGATGCGCGGTGAGCGGCCGCCGGTCACCTTCGACGCGCCCGACGACATCGATCTCGACGCGCAACGCGAGGCCCTTGCCTACCGCATCGAGGCCCTCGTCGCCGAATGGCGGGCCGAGGAGGACAGGGAAAAAGCCGCCGGCGCGACGCTCGCGACCGGCGACGGTTAGCGGGCATTAACACCAAAATTGCCTCGCATTTTACTCGCCGATAAATCCGGCGGGCCTAGGCTGGGGCATGGTCGAACGACGCACCACGCCCCGACACCGGACCTTTAAAGGCGGCTCGATCTCGTTTACGGGAGCGGCCGCCATCGAATGCGTCGTGCGCAATCTCTCGGCGGCCGGCGCCTGCCTGGAAGTGATGAGCCCGATCGGCATTCCCGAGGACTTCGACCTGATCATCCGGCCGGAATACAAAAGACACCATTGCCATCTGGTCTGGCGCAAGGCGCAGCGCCTCGGCGTGCGCTTCGTCTGAGGCCGCGCGTTCAGCGGTCGAGCGAGGCGTCCTCGACCATCCACGCCACCAGTTCCTCGAACGAGATGCCCTCGTGCGCGGCAAGCTCCGGCACCAGCGAGGTGGCGGCCATGCCCGGCTGCGTGTTCACTTCGAGGCAGGCGAGGCCTTCGAGCCCGGGCTTGCTGTCGTCGTAGCGGAAGTCGGCGCGGGTGACGCCGCGGCAGGCGAGCGCGTTGTGCGCGGCGAGCGCAAGGCGCTGGCACGCTTCGTACACTTCGGCCGACACCGGCGCCGGCAGCAGATGCTTCGAGCCGCCCGGCGCGTATTTGGCCTCGAAGTCGTAGAACTTCGTCGCGGCGACGATCTCGATGACGCCGAGCGCGCGATCGCCGAGCACGGCGCAAGTCAGTTCCTTGCCGGCGATGTAGGGCTCGATCAGCACTTTCTCGCCGTAGGTCCAGTCGTCGCGCGTCAGTTCCTGCGGCGGATGCGCCTGGTCTTCGCGCACGATGAAGACGCCGACGCTGGAGCCTTCCGCCACCGGCTTGATGACGTAAGGCGGCGGCAGCACGTGCGCGCGCGCCGCCTCCATGCGGCCGACGAGGCGGCCGCCGGGCACCGGAATGCCGGCCGCCTTCATGACCGTCTTGGCGATGTCTTTCTGGTTCGCCACCGACGAGGCCATGACGCCGGAATGGCTGTACGGAATGCCAAGGATCTCGAGCATGCCCTGGATCGTACCGTCCTCGCCGGGCCGGCCGTGCAGGACGTTGAGGGCGCAGTCGGGTTTCAGCGCGCGCAGGGTGAGCGCGACGTCGCGGTCGACGTCGACGCGGCTGACCTTGTAGCGGCCGGTGCGCTCGAGCGCGTCGGCGCAGGCATTTCCCGACCACAGCGATACTTGCCGCTCCGACGACCAGCCGCCCATCAGGACTGCGACGTGTTTCATGCTCGCTTCCTTCTCCCTCTCCCCGCTTGCGGGGAGAGGGTCGGGGTGAGGGGCAATATCGAAGCGCTCAGAATAGCGGAAAAGCCCCCTCACCCGCTCGCTGCGCTCGCGACCTCTCCCCGCACGCGGGGAGAGGTGAGCCTACCTCACCCCGATTCTCTTAATTTCCCACTCCAACTCGACACCCGAATTCGCCTTCACGCGTTCGCGCACCGTCTCACCGAGCGTTTCGATGTCCGACGCAGTGGCATGACCGAGATTGATGAGGAAATTGCAGTGCAGCTCGGAGACCTGCGCGTCGCCGATCTTCAGGCCGCGGCAGCCGGCGGCGTCGATCACCTTCCAGGCGTTGTTGCCGGCCGGATTCTTGAAGGTCGAGCCGCCGGTGCGATTACGCGGCTGCGAGGCCTCGCGCTTGTCCTTGATCGCGGTCATCTCGGCAGCGATCGCCTCCGGATCGCCGGCGCGGCCCTGGAACACGGCGCTGGTGAAGATGACATCCTCGGGCACGGAGCAGTGCCGGTAGGAGAAGCCCATGTCGGCGTTCGCGAAGGTGCGGATGTTGCCGGCGCGGTCGATGCCGCGCGCCTCGATCAGGATGTCCTTGGTCTCGCCGCCATAGGCGCCGCCGTTCATGCGCAGCGCGCCGCCGATGGTGCCAGGGATACCGGAGAAGAACGCCAACCCGGCGATGCCGGCCTTCTGCGCCGCGCGCGCGACCATCACGTCGAGCATCGCGGTGCCGGCGGTGACGCGGTTGTTCGCATCGGTCGCGATCGCGTTGAAGCCGCGCCCGAGACGGATGACGACGCCTTCGACGCCGCCGTCCCGCACGATCAGGTTCGAGCCGGCGCCGATGACGGTGATGGGCACCTCGTGCGGCAGGTTGGCGAGCGCGTAAGCGAGATCGTTCTCGTCCTCCGGCATGAACAAAGCCTGCGCCGGTCCGCCGACGCGGAACCAGGTGAACTCGCCGAGCGGCTGATTGGCGAGCAGCCGGCCGCGCAGGTTCGGCAGGCGCTTTTTCAGATCGGGAACGATGTCGGGAAAAGCCATCGGCGTCGCGGAATCCCTCAACCCGGCGCTGCGAGTTCGGCCGGCAGCGCGTAGGCCCATTGCGTGATCGAGCCGGCGCCGAGACATACGACATAGTCTCCGGGCGCGGCGAGGCCCTTGATCAGGCCGGCGAGTTTCTCCGGCGCTTCCAGCGCCAGCGCCTGACGATGGCCGTGCGACCGCAAGCCGGCGACCAGCGAGTCGCGGTCGGCGCCGGCGATCGGCTGCTCGCCCGCCGGATAGACCGGCGCCACGATGACCGTGTCGGCATCGTTGAAGCAGGTGCAGAACTGCTCGAACAGATCGTGCAGGCGCGTATAGCGGTGCGGCTGCACCACGGCGATCACCTTGCCCTTCACGCTCTCGCGCGCGGCGCGCAGCACGGCGGCGATCTCGACCGGATGATGGCCGTAGTCGTCGATGATGGTGACGCCGTTCCATTGGCCGACGCGGGTGAACCGGCGTTTGACGCCGCCGAACTTGGCGAGCGCCGCGCGGATCACGTCGTCCTTGATGCCGAGCTGATGCGCCACCGCCACCGCCGAGGTGGCGTTGAGCGCGTTGTGGCGACCCGGCATCGGCAGCGTCAGCTTGTCGATCGTGTGCGTCACGGCGCCGTTGCGGTCGCGGAACTGGATGGTAAAGCGCGACGCGCCGTCGTGGTGATCGAGGCCGACGAGACGCACGTCAGCCTGCGGATTGGTGCCGTAAGTCAGGATGCGGCGGTCTTCCAGTTTGCCGACCAGGCTCTGCACCACCGGATGATCGGTGCACATCACCGCGAAGCCGTAGAACGGCACGTTCATCACGAAGGCGCGGAAGGCGTCCTGCACCGCCTCGAAAGTGTGGAAGTGGTCGAGATGCTCGGGATCGACATTGGTGACGATGGCGATGTCGGCTGGCAATTTGAGAAAGGTGCCGTCCGATTCGTCGGCCTCGACCACCATCCAGTCGCCGGCGCCGAGACGGGCATTGGTGCCGTAGGCGTTGATGATGCCGCCATTGATGACGGTCGGGTCGAAGCCGCCGGCATCGAGCAAGGTCGCCACCATCGAGGTCGTGGTGGTCTTGCCGTGCGTGCCGCCGATGGCGACGCAGGATTTCAGCCGCATCAGCTCGGCCAGCATCTCGGCGCGGCGCACCACCGGCAGGCGCTTGCCGCGCGCGGCGACGAGTTCCGGATTGTCGCGCTTGATGGCGGAGGAGACGACGACCACGTCGGCGCCGTCGATGTTCTCGGCCTTGTGGCCGATCATCACCTTGATGCCCTTGTCGCGCAGGCGCTTGACGTTGGCGCTATCGGCGACGTCGGAACCGGTGACGGTGTAGCCGAGGTTGCACAGCACCTCGGCGATGCCGCTCATGCCGATGCCGCCGATGCCGACGAAGTGCACGGGTCCGATATCGCGCGGCAGTTTCATGCTGGTTCAGGCCCCTCGCTGCTCATGGCCGGCGCTTGTCGCGGCCACGGCGGAAAAAGTCAAATACCGGCTGTTTTCATCACTAAATCGGCCAATCGCTCGGCCGCGTCGACCGTGCCGGCGCCTTTCGCCGCCGCCGCCATGGCGGCGAGCCGGTCCGGCGCGGCGGCGAAAGCCGCGATCTCGCGCGCCAGCCGCTCCGGCGTGAAATCGCGCTGCACGATGGTGATGGCGCCCCCGGCGCTTTCCAGCACTCCGGCATTGGCGAGCTGGTCCTGATCCAGCGCGTGCGGCAGCGGCACCAATAGCGCGGGGCGACCGATCGCCGAAAGCTCCGCGACCGTCGAGGCGCCGGAGCGCGAGACGACGAGATGCGCCGCCGCCATGCGCGCCGGCAAATCGGGAAAGAACGGCTCGCATTCGGCCTTCACGCCGAGCCGGCCGTAGGTGGTGCGCACGGCATCGAGATCCTCGGCGCGCGCCTGCTGCACGATCGTGAGCCGCGCGCGCAAAGAAGCGTCGAGTTGTTCGAGCGCCGGCGGCACGATCTCCGACATCACGCGCGCGCCCTGGCTGCCGCCGAACACCAGCAGCTTCAGCGTGCCGCCAGGCTGCGGCGGGTCGTAGGACGTCGTCGCGGCGGCAAGCACCGCCGGACGCACCGGATTGCCGGTGAAGGTGATCTTGTTCTGGAACGCGTCGGCGTTCTTCAGCGTGCGGAAGCCGGTGGCGATCGCGGTCACGCGCGCGGCGAGCAGCCGGTTGGCGCGGCCCATGACGCCGTTCTGCTCGTGCAGCACGGTCGGGATATTGCGCATGGTCGCCGCCATCATCGGCGGCACGGTCGGATAGCCGCCGAAGCCGACCACGGCGGCCGGGCGGATGCGCTTCAGGACGCGCCCCGCCTTCCAGGTGCCGTAGGTTAGAAGTGCCGCCGTCTTGACGATGCTGACGGGCGTGCGGCCGCGCAACGTCGCGCTCGGAATGAGGTGCACGTTGCGCGCCGGGAATTTGAAATGCGCAGCGCGAGCGTCGGTGGCGAGGTCGATGGTGAACCCGCGCCGCTCGAGCACGACGGCCAGCGACTCGGCCGGGAACAGGTGCCCGCCCGTGCCGCCGGCGCAGAGGAGGATGAGTTTGTTTTTCTCGGTGCTCATGAGATCACGACGCGCATCCATCCCGCCGTCATTCCGGGGCGCGTGCCTAGCACGCGAACCCGGAATCCAGAAACGTCGTGCCTGTCGCTGAATTCCGGGTTCGCTCACGTCGTGAGCGCCCCGGAATGACGACTAATGGCTCCCCGCCGCCTCCGGCTCCAGCATCGGCTGCGGCAGCATGGCGGCGCGCGGCTGCTCGCGGGTAAGCGCCAGCAGCATGCCCATGGCGTAGGCAAGCGAGATCATCGACGAGCCGCCGTAGGAGATGAATGGCAGCGTCATGCCCTTGGCCGGGATGAGCCGCAGGTTCACCGCCATGTTGATCGCCGACTGCGTGGCGAACAGCATCGTGAGCCCCGCGGCGGCGAAGCGCGTGAAGGCGTCGTCGTTGCGCATCGCGCGCAAGAGCGAGCGGACGACGATGAAACAGAACAAAGCCGCGAGCGCGAGGCACAAAGCGACGCCGAACTCCTCCCCCGCGACGGCGAACACGAAGTCGGTGTGGCTCTCCGGCAGGAGGCGCTTGATCGTGCCCTCGCCCGGCCCGGTGCCGAACCAGCCGCCGCGCATGAAGCTCTCGGTGGCGATATCGATGTTGTAGGTGTCGCCCGACGTCGGGTTCATGAATTTCTGAATGCGCGCGGCGACGTGCGGCACGGTGTAGTAGGCGACCGTCAGGCCGGCGGCGGCGATGCCGGCGATGCCGAACACCCAGATGACGCGCATGCCGGCCATGAAGAACAGCGCGCTCCACACCATGACGACGAGCATGGTCTGGCCGAAATCGGGCTGGATGACGAGCAGCGTCACGACCGTCAACAGCAGGACCAGCGAGATGAGGTTCGCCGGCATGTCCGGCCGCTTCGAGGATTCACCGAACAGCCAGGCGACCAGGATGACGAAGGCGGGCTTGAGGAACTCGGACGGCTGGATGTTGACGCCGAAGATGATCAGCCAGCGCTTGGCGCCTTTGATCTCGGCGCCGAACATGGGCGTCAGCGCGACCAGGATCAGGCTGACGATGAAGATGGCGAGCGATACGCGGCGGATCTGCTGCGGATTGAGGAAGGACACCCCGATCAGCACGATCACCGTCGGGATCAGGAAGAGGATGTGGCGGTCGACGAAGTAGAACGGATCGAGCCCGAGGCGGCTCGCCACCGGCGGGCTGGCGGCGAGCGACAGCACCACGCCCGCGAGCATCAGGGCGCCGATCGCGAACAAAGTCAGCCGGTCGACCGTCCACCACCACTCCGCGAAGGGGGTGCGTTGCGTGCGGGAGACCATGGCGATTCCTCGGACGGCGGGGACGCTCTAGTCCTGACGCGTCACGGTTTACGGAGCATTAACGTTGGCGCCGCTTCACCTCTCCCCGCAATGCGGGGAGAGGTCGACCGAGCGAAACGAGGTCGGGTGAGGGGCTGTGCACGGCCCCTCACCCGTCTCGCGCCCTTCGGGCGCGCGACACCCTCTCCCCGCTCTTGCGGGGAGAGGGAAGAAAGCCCGGGTCGCGCCGCATTTATTTGACTTTGTCAACTAACAGCCCGAGGATGCCGCATGACCTCGCCAAGCCCTGAACGTCAGTCGGTCGCCATCCTGGGCCTCGGCAGCATTGGCGGCATCGCCGCCGCGACGCTGGCCGACGCCGACAGGCACGACGTCATCGGCTGCGCCCGGCGGCCGCTCGATGGTCTCACGCTCGAGACGCCCGAGCGGACCATTAAGGCGCCTTTGCGCGTGCTCAGCGATCCGGCTACGGCCGCGCCGGTCGACTGGGTGCTGCTCGCCACCAAGGCGCAAGACACCGAGGCGGTCGCGCCCTGGCTCACCCGCCTCTGCACGCCCGCGACGCGCGTCGCGGTGCTGCAGAACGGCATCGGTCACGTCGAGCGCGTCGCGCCGCTGGCGAACGGCGCGCGCGTCGTGCCGGCCATCGTCTATTACAACGGCGAGCGGCTGGCGGCGGACCGCGTGCGGCTGCGCTACGTCAGCGACCACGAGCTTGCGGTTCCCGACGACGACGACGGCCGCGCCTTCGCCGCCCTGATGGCCGGCACGGCGCTGCGCGTGCGGCCGTCGGCCGATTTCGTCACGCTGCAATGGCGCAAGCTGTTGCTCAACGTGGTGGCCAATCCGATCACCGCGCTGACGCTGCAGCGGCAGACGGTGCTGCGCCGCCCGGACATTTACGCGCTCGGTCTCGACCTGCTGGCCGAGACGGTGCAGGTCGCGCGCGCCGACGGCGCGCGCTTCGACGCGGACGAGCCGGCGCGCGCGATGGACGTCTTGATGACCTACGGGTCCGAGCTCGGAACGTCGATGTATTTCGATCGTCTGGCCGGGCGGCGGTTCGAGATCGACGCGCTCAACGGCGCCGTCGTCGCCGCCGGCGAGCGCCACGGCATTCCGACGCCGCTCAACCGCATGCTGCTGGCACTGCTGCGGGCCATCAACGACACGCAGGACGGCAGCGCTATGCCGGAACGAGCCCCGGCAGCGCGCGCACCAGATCGGTGAATGCTTTCCCGCGCACTTCGAAGTTCGGATACTGGTCGAACGAGGCGCAGGCGGGCGACAAGAGCACCACGGGCTCCTTCAGGCCGGAGGCCTCCGCGTCGCGCGTCGCCGCATCGACCGCCGCCGACATGACGCCGACGATCTCGTACTCGACCTTGCCGTCGAGTGTCCGGGCGAAGTCCTCGGCCGCCTCGCCGATCAGATAGGCCTTGCGGATGCGCGGGAAGAATTCGGCGAGGCTGACGATGCCGCCGGTCTTCGGCTTGCCGCCGGCGATCCAGAAGATGTCATGAAAGCTGCCGAGCGCCTTCGCCGCCGAATCGGCATTGGTCGCCTTCGAGTCGTTGACGTAGAGGACGTTCCCCTTGCGGCCGACCTGCTGCATGCGATGCGCGAGGCCGGGAAAAGAGACGAGGCCTTTCTGGATCGCCTGAAGATCGATGCCGATGGCGACGCAGGCGGCGATGGCGCAGGCGGCGTTTTGCGCATTGTGCTGGCCGCGCAACGAACCGATGCCGGCGAGCTGCGCCACCGCGTGCGCCTTGCCGCCGGACGCCTGCATGATGCGCGTGCCTTCCGCGTAGTAGCCGTCGCGCAACGGGCCCTCGACCGAGACGCGCACGACGTTGCGGCCAGCCCGCTCGATGCGATCGGCGCCGGAGCGCGTCCAGCGGTCGTCGACGGCGACCACGGCGGTGCCGCCCTTCTCCACGCTCGCCGGCAGCAGCGTCTTCAGCGCGGCGTAGTTCTCCATCGTGCCGTGGCGGTCGAGATGGTCCTCGGTGACGTTGAGCAGGATGCCGACCGTCGCGCGCAGCGAAGGCGCCAGATCGATCTGGTAGGACGACACTTCGAGAACGTAGACGCGGTTGGCGGCGAAGGGCTCGAGCGCCAGCACCGGCACGCCGATATTGCCGCCCATTTGCGCGTCGCGGCCGGCGGCCTCGACGAGATGCGCGGTCAGCGCGGTGGTCGTCGATTTGCCGTTGGTGCCGGTGATGGCGATCAGCGGGCACTGCGCGCCGGCTTTGACGCGCTCGCGGCAGAACAGCTCGATGTCGCCGATGACCTCGACCTCCGCCTTGTGCGCGAGCTGTACGGTCCAGTGCGGCGTCGGATGCGTCAGCGGCACGCCGGGCGCCAGCACCAAAGCGGCAATGGCGGACCAGTCGGCCTCGTGCAGGTTTTCTACGGTGAGGCCGGCCGAAGCGGCCTCGCTACGCATCGTCTCATTGTCGTCGTAGACGATGACCTCGGCGCCGCCCTTGATCAACGCTCCGGCGGAGAGCAGTCCGGACTTGCCGAGGCCGAAGACCGCGACCTTCCTGCCGGCGAAGACGGTGATGGGGATCATGGTCTGTCGTCCCGGCTGCGCAGGGCCTTACCGCAGCTTCAGCGTCGCAAGGCCCGCAAGCGCCAGCACCACGGCGACGATCCAGAAGCGGATGACGATCTGCGGCTCGGTCCAGCCGAGCTGCTCGTAGTGGTGATGGATCGGCGCCATCTTGAACACCCGCTTGCCGGTCAGCTTGAACGACACGACCTGCACGATCACCGATACCGCCTCGAGCACGAACAGGCCGCCGACGATGGCGAGCACGATCTCGTGCTTGATCGCGACGGCGGTCGCGCCGAGCATGCCGCCGAGCGCCAGCGAGCCAGTGTCGCCCATGAAGATCGAGGCCGGCGGCGCGTTGAACCAGAGAAAGCCGAGACCCGCGCCGATCATGGCGCCGCACAACACCGACAGTTCGCCGGTGCCGGAGACGAAGTGCAGCTGCAGGTATTCGGAGAACAGCGCGTTGCCGACGATGTAGGAGATCAGGCCGAAGGTCCCCGCCGCGATCATCACCGGCACGATGGCGAGCCCGTCGAGGCCGTCGGTCAGGTTCACGGCGTTGCCGGCGCCGACGATGACGAAGGCGCCGACGATGACGAAGAACATGCCGAGGTTGAAGACCATGTCCTTGAAGAACGGAAACACGATCGAGGTGGCGATCGACCCGCGGCCGAGCTTGGTCAGCACGATGCAGGCGGCCAGCGCCACCACCGCCTCGACGATCAGGCGGGTGCGGCCGGAGAAGCCGTGATGCGTCTGCTTGGTGACCTTCAGATAGTCGTCATAGAAGCCGATCAGCCCGAAGCAGAGCGTCACGCCGAGCACGACCCAGACATAGGGGTTGGCCGGGTTGGCCCACAGCAGCGTCGACACAAAGAGCCCGGAGAGGATCATCAGGCCGCCCATGGTCGGCGTGCCCTTCTTGGTGACGAGGTGCGAGGCCGGGCCGTCCTCGCGAATCGGCTGGCCCTTGCCCTGCTTCAGCCGCAGCATGTCGATGATCGGCTGCCCGAACAGGAACACGAAGACCAGTGCCGTCACCACCGCGCCGCCGGTGCGGAAGGTGATGTAACGGAAGACGTTGAAGAACGAGATCTTGTCGGACAGTTCGGCCAGCCAATAGAACATCGGGTCGTCCTCAGCCTTCCGCCTGGGCGAGTGCGCTCGGTCGGGGGAATTGGCGCTCCATTGCCTTCACCAGCGGGCCCATTTTCGACCCGTTCGACGCCTTGACCATGATGGCGTCGCCGGCGTGGATGGCGCCGAGCACCGCCGGCTCCAGCGCCGCGGCTGTCTCCGCATAGCCGCCCCGGACGCCGGGGGGAAGAGCCTGCCACAGGGCGTGCATCAGAGGACCGGCGCAATACACAAGATCGATGCCGTTGGCGGCGATCGCCTCGGCCAGTTCCGCATGCAGGCGCGGGCCGAGATCGCCCAGTTCCAGCATGTCGCCGAGCACGGCGATGCGCCGGCCCTGCGCGCCGACCGCGGCCTGGCCGAGCAGCGCGATGGCCGCGCGCGTCGAGGCCGGATTGGCGTTGTAGCTCTCGTCGATGAGCAGCGCCTCGCCGTTGGGGAAGCCGAGCGGGATGCGGGCGCCGCGGCCGGCCGCCGCCTTCAGCCGCCCGAGCGCCAGCGCCGCCACCGCCAGATCGGCGCCGGCGAGCGAGGCCGCCGCGAGCACGGCGAGCGAGTTCATGACGATGTGGCGGCCGGGCGCGCCGAGCTTGTAGGCGATCGGCGTGCCGAAGATGACGGCCTCGACAGTCGAGGAGTCGGCCTGCAGCGCGTGCCGCACCAGCCGCGCATCGGCCTGCGGATCGGCGCCGAAGGTGGCGACGCGCGAGACGTTTGCGGCTTCAGCCGCCGCGGCGAGCCGCGCGTACTGCTCGTTGTCGCGGTTGAGCACCGCCGCGCCGCCCTCGACGATGCCGGTGAAGATCTCGGCCTTGGCGTCGGCGATCTTCTCCAGCGAGCCGAAATATTCCAGATGCACGGCCTCGATGGTGGTGATGATGGCGACGTGCGGCCTGGCCATCTGCGTCAGCGGCGTGATCTCGCCGGCATGGTTCATGCCGATCTCGAACACCGCGTATTTCGCCGCGGCCGGACAGCGCGCGAGCGATAAGGGCACGCCCCAGTGATTGTTGTACGAGGCGGCCGAAGCGTGTGTTTCGCCGTCGGCGCCGAGCGCAAGCCGTAAGGCTTCCTTGGTCGAGGTCTTGCCGACCGAGCCGGTGACGCCGATCACCTGGCCCTTGAAGCGCGCGCGGGCGGCCCGGGCGAGATCGCGCAGGCCTTCGAGCACATCGTCGACGATGAGCAGCGGCGCGTGGGCCGGAAAGCGCGCACACTTGTCGCGCGCCACCACCGCGAGGCCGGCGCCGCCCTTCAAAGCATTGTCGACAAAGTCGTGACCGTCGCGCGCGTCGCCCTGAATGGCGAAGAAGGCGTCGCCGCGGCCGATGCTGCGGCTGTCGATCGAAATGCCGGAGATCGCGTCCGGCAGTCGGCCGGACTTGTCCGCGCGCATGGCGGCGGCCATGTCGGAAATGGTCCAAAGGGGAGTCATGCGAAAGCTCTGCCTCGTGTCCCGGGCGCAGCGCAGCGTGAAACGGTGCGCTGCCGACCCGGGAGCCCGGTTGGAGATAAAGCAAGCTGGGTCCCGGGTCTGCGCCGCAACACTGCGTGTTGCGACGCGCCCGGGACACGCTGTCCGTAAATTCTCATGCCCCCACATCCTTCAGCGCCGCCGCTACGGCGTCGTGGTCCGAGAACGGCACCACCCGGTCGCCGATGATCTGGCCGGTTTCATGACCTTTGCCGGCGATCAGCAGCACATCACCCTGTACGAGCCCGGCAATGGCGGAGCGGATCGCTTCGCCGCGGTCTCCGATCTCGATGGCGCCCTTCGCCTCGGCGAGGATCGCAGCCCGGATCGCCGCGGCGTTCTCGCTGCGCGGATTGTCGTCGGTGATAACGACGCGGTCGGCGTTCTCGGCGGCGATGCGGCCCATGATCGGCCGCTTGCCGGTGTCGCGGTCGCCGCCGGCGCCGAAAACGACGACGAGCCTGCCGGTCGTGTAAGGCCGCAGCGCCTCCAGCGCCTTCTGCAGGGCGTCGGGCTTGTGCGCATAGTCGATGAAGATCGGCGCGCCGTTGCGTTGGCCGGCCAATTCGAGGCGGCCTTTGGCGCCTTCCAGCTTTTCCAGCGCGGCAAAGACGCGCGCCGGCTCTGCGCCGGTGGCGATGCACAGACCCGCGGCGACCGCCGCATTGTGCACCTGGAAGCCGCCGACCAAAGGCAGCTTGATTTTGTACTCGCGCCCGGCATGCGCCAGCGTCACGACCTGCGCGAAGCCGTCAATGGCGCCGCCGACGAGTCGAATGCCCTCACCCTTTTCGCCGACGGTCATGATCTTCAGACCGCGCTTATTCGCCGTCTCGACCACCTGTCCGGCATAGCAACCGTCGATGTCGATCACCGCCGTGCCGCCCGCGACGATGAGGTCGCCGAACAGCCTGAGCTTGGCGGCGAGATAGGCCTCGATGGTCGGATGATAGTCGAGGTGATCGCGCGACAGATTGGTGAAGCCGCCGGCGGCGATGCGCACGCCGTCGAGCCGGTGCTGGTCGAGCCCGTGCGAGGAGGCCTCCAGCGCCAGATGCGTGACGCCCTCGCCGGCCAGCCGGTCGAGCATCCTGTGCAATTCGATCGGGTCGGGCGTGGTCAGCGAGCCGTAGGTGTTGGTCTTGGCCGAGACGACGCCGACCGTACCCATGCTCGCGGCATTGAGGCCAAGCGACGCCCAGATCTGCCGCGTGAAGGCGGCGACCGAGGTCTTGCCGCTGGTGCCGGTGACGGCGGCGATCGTGCCGGGCTGACGCGGAAAGAAGGACGCGGCGGCGAGCGCCAGCGCGCGGCGCACGTTCGGGACGACGATCATCGCGACGCCGGCCGGCACCTCGGCGGCACGCTCCGCCATGATCGCGGCGGCGCCGTTCGCGAGCGCCTGCGGCACGAAGGAAAGGCCGTCCGCCTTGGTGCCCGGCACGGCGACGAACAGGCCGCCACGCTCGACCTTGCGGCTATCGGAGGCGATGCTGTTCAGTGCGACGCCCGCGAAGCGCGGGTCGAAGGCGGCATCGGTCAGCGGCAGATCGGAAAGTTTCATCGAGCCTGTTCCGGACCGTTCCCGTTCGCGCCCGCGACAGCGGGATCGGAGGGCACCCTCGGCACTGGGATACTGGATTCCCGCGCGCGCGGGAATGAGCGGTCGCCTGCTTAGCGGCTCGCCACCTGGTTGGCCAGAATGAGCTGATCGGCCGGCGGCAGGTCGAAGCGCGGCTCAAGATCGAGCAGCGGCGCCACCCGCGCGATCACCTTGGCGGCGGTCGGCGCCGCGTTCCAGCCGGCGGTGGCGAAGCCGTGCGTCTCCGGCGTCGGCTGCGGCTCATCCAGCATGATCAGCATCAGGTATTTCGGCTTGTCGGCGGGCAGCACGGCCATGAAGTCGGTCAGCAGCTTGTGCTTGGCGTAGCGGCCGTTGACGACTTTCTCGGCGGTGCCGGTCTTGCCGCCGACGTAGTAGCCGGGGACGTTGGCCTTGGTGGCGGTGCCCTTCTCGGCGTTGAGGCGCAGCAGATAGCGCAGCTTGACGCTGGTCTCCGGCTTGATGACCTGCTTGCCGAGCGCCAGCGCCTGCTCACGCGTGCGCTTGAGGAAGGTCGGCGGGATCAGCAATCCGCCGTTGACGGTGGCGGCCACCGCCATCAGCGCCTGCAGCGGGGCGACGGAGAGGCCGTGACCGAAAGCGATGGTGACGGTGTTCAATTCGCCCCAGTGCTTCGGCACGATCGGCTCGGCGCTCTCCGGCAATTCGGTGCGCAGCCGGTCCAGCAGGCCCATCTTCTTGAGGAACGCTTTGTGCGCGTCGACGCCGCAGGCGAGCGCGATCTTTGCCGCGCCGATGTTCGACGAAAAGGTGAACACCTCCGGCAGCGAGATCAGCCGGTGCATCGGCTCGTAGTCGTGGATGGCGAAGTGGCCGTAGTGCAGCGGCTGACGCACGTCCCACATCGAGTTCATCGTCGCCTTGCCGGAATCGAGCGCCATCGCCAGCGTCAGGATCTTGAAGGTCGAGCCCATCTCGTAGACGCCGGTGGTGAGGCGGTTGATGCGGGTCGGATCGTTGGCTTCCTTCGGATTGTTCGGGTCGAAGTCAGGCTCCGACACCATCGAGACGATCTCGCCGGTGTTGACGTTGAGGATCAGACCGGCCGCCGCCTTCGCCTTGAATTTCTCGCGCGCCTTGACGATCTCGTCGCGCATCGCGAACTGCACGCGCAGATCGAGCGCGAGATCGACGGGCTGCATCTGCCGGTCGCTCGCCAGCCCGGCCATGTGCAGCGCGGCCAGCCCCTGCGTGTCCAGCCACTTCTCCATGCCGGCGATGCCCTGGTTGTCGATGTTCACGAGACCGATCTCGTGCGACACGACGGGGCCGTTCGGATAAACGCGCTTGTTCTCCGTGAGGAAGCCGATGCCGGGAATGCCGAGCCGATGCACTTCGCGCTGCTGCTTGGGCGTGATCTCGCGCTTGAGCCAGACGAAACCGCGCTTCGACGACAACCGGTCGCGCAACTCCCTGGCGTCCAGATCGGGCAAGGTCGCGGTCAGGAGCTCGACCGCCTCGTCGACGTCGATGAGCTTGCGCGGCTCGGCGAACAGCGACGGCGACTTCACGTCGGTGGCGAGGATCTCGCCGCGGCGGTCGAGGATGTCGGGGCGCGCGGTGGCGACCGCGTCCTGGCCGACGGTGCGGCGGCCGCCATGGCCCTCGCCCATATAGGCGAACATCACCAGCTTGGCGGCGATGACGCAGTAGACGCCGGCGAAGATGACGACGGCGAGGCCGAGCCGGGCCTTCGCCTTGACGTTGCGGTCGACGTCCTTGCCGTAGAGCAGCGAACTCAGCATGCGCTGCCAGCGGGTGTTGTTCTGCGGGTTCGCGGACATGGGCGTCACCGCGCGGCCGGCGCCGGAATGCTGCCGGTGGTTTCCGGCGCAGACGGCGTCAGCATGGCGCCGATCGGATCGGCGGCCGCGGGCGCTACCGCGGGCGGCCGCGGCGGCAGGTTGTCGAAGGTGTCGATCTGGTTCGACTGCATCGGCTGCAGCTTGAGGTGCCGCTCGGCCAGGTCCTGGATGCGGCCGGGTGTCTCGAGCTCCGCCCATTCGGCGCGCAGCGAGGCGATGGCATTACGCTGCTTGCGGATCTCAAGATGCATCTTGGCGACGCGCTCGGCCTGCAGCGTCGAGTCGAACTTGATCTTGTAGACGTAGGTCGCCGCGACGATCAGCGCGGCGATGACCAGGATGTTGAGGAGCCGCATGTCAGCGCCCCCTCACGACGTCGTCGAGCGAAGGCAGGCGCGGCAGCAGCGCGGCGGCATCATCGCGGTGAGCCGGCGCATCGGTGCGCTCGCCGGCGCGCAGCTTGGCCGAGCGGGCGCGCGGATTGCGCGCGATCTCGTCGTCGTCGGCAATGACCGGACGCTTGGTCAGCACCGTGAAGCTCGGCGCCGCGCGCTTGACTTCCGGCGCATGGCGCGAGCCGCCACGCGTTTCGCTGCGTGCGGCGAGGAAGGATTTGACGATGCGGTCTTCGAGCGAGTGGAACGAGACCACCGCCAGCCGGCCGCCCGGCTTGAGCACCTGTTCGGCGGCGACGAGCGCGTTCGCCAGTTCGCCGAGCTCGTCGTTGACGAAGATGCGCAGCGCCTGGAACGTGCGTGTCGCCGGATGAATCTCGTGCGGCTTGGCGCGCACCACCGAGGCGACGATGTCGGCGAGTGCGCGCGTCGTCGTAATCGGCGCCTCGCCGCGCGCCTTGACGATGGCGCGGGCGATGCCGCGCGAGAAACGTTCTTCGCCGAGGATATAGATGATGTTGGCGAGGTCGCGTTCCGACGCGGCGTTGACCACGTCGGCGGCGCTCGCACCCTCGCCGCTCATGCGCATATCGAGCGGGCCGTCGTTGCGGAACGAGAAGCCGCGCTCAGCCTGATCGAGCTGCATCGACGAGACACCGACGTCGAGCACGATGCCGTCGACCTGTTCGAAGCCGCAGTCGCGCGCGGCCGCGGCGAGATTGGAGAAGCGGTCCTCGACCAGAGTGAGCCGGCCGCCGGCCTCTGCGACGAGACCGGCGCCGAGCGCGAGCGCGGCCGGATCGCGATCGATGCCGATCACCTTAGAGTTCGCAGCTTGCAGAATGGCGCGGGAATAGCCGCCGGCGCCGAAGGTGCCGTCGATATAGACGCCGCCGTCATGCACGTTGAGCAGCGCGAGCGCCGGAGTCCCGAGCACGGGAATGTGGAGGGCTGGTCCGCCAGCGACAGCAGAGCTGCCGCCGCCCGCCGTCATTCCCGTGCTCCTGGGGCGTCTCGTGCCGCCATCGGAGAACCCAGATCGGCCTTGAGCGCGCGCACCTTTTGGGTGGCCTCCGCGAGCTCGTTCTGGAACCGGCCGGGCTCCCAGATCTGAAACTTGTGACCCAGACCGACGAACGTCACCGCGTCCGCGATCCCCGCATGGCGCTTCAAACTCTCGCTCAGCGCAACGCGTCCCTCGCCATCGACCTTCAGCGTCTCGCTGGTGCCGTAGAGCGCGAGCGACAGTTGCTCCCGCGCCTCCGAGAACGGCGTGTATTGCCCGATCAACGCCTCGATCTCCGCCATCAGCGCATTCCCGCCGGCGTCGATCGCGGGGCGATCCAACGCCGGATAGCAGTAGAGGCCGGCATAGCCGTCGCGGCCGAGCACCGAGCGAAATGAAGCGGGGATCGATACGCGTCCCTTGGAGTCGAGCCGCAACGTGACGTTCGACACGAAGCGGTCCATGACCCGCACCCCACGCGCACCGGAGATCGGCCGGGATCGTCACGCCGGCTGGATCCCTGCGGACGGACCCACCTCGGTCGCTGATCCGGAGCGCCGCTCCGGGGTCCGACATCCGCAATGACAATTCGTGGGATACCATGGGATATTATGGGCGTCAATGGAACGAGCCACCCGCCAGCCCCTCGTCCGGCCGGCGAAGCAGCCCCCCGCGTTCCCGCATTAAGCAGCGCTTAAACTTAAGGATTTCTTGCCGGACAGGGCGTAACCGGTTCCGCGGCCATGGATTTTTCGCGCCGGAGCGTCCGGCGGCGGAACGCGCGCGGCGAATTCGTCGTTTCGACGTGATCGGGGGTCATGATCCGGCCATGGACGAATCGCGTATGAAGCCCACCCTCGCTGCGGCGTCGCCCGCGCGAAGCGTCCGACCCTCGTCCAGTGTGCGTGCCGCAATGCCTCAGCCCCGAACCGACGCCGCGCCGCTGTTCGGGCCCACGCCCTTCGAACCGGACTCCTACATGGTGGCCGACGTCGTCCCCTCGCCCAATTTCGACGACCGCAAGGGCGGCCCGGCCGACATTCTGCTCCTGCACTATACCGGCATGCGCACCGGCGACTCCGCGCTCGAGCGCCTCACCTCGACCGAAAGCAAGGTGTCGTCGCATTACGTGGTGTTCGAGGACGGCCGCATCGTCCAGTGCGTGCCGGAAGACAAGCGCGCCTGGCACGCCGGCGTCTCATTCTGGGCGGGCGAGACCGACATCAACTCGCGCTCGGTCGGCATCGAGATCGTCAATCCGGGCCACGAGTTCGGCTACACCGACTTCCCGCGACGGCAGACGGCGGCGGTCATCACGCTGTGCAAGTCGATCCTCAAGCGGCACCCCGGGATCGTGCCCGAGCGCGTCCTCGCGCATTCCGACGTGGCGCCCGCGCGCAAGCAGGATCCGGGCGAGAAATTCCCCTGGGAGTTGCTCGCCGACTCGGGCGTGGGCCACTGGGTGCGCGCGGCGCCGCTCGATGTGCCCGGCATGACGCTGATGACGGGCTACACCGGCGAGGCGGTCGGCCGGCTGCAGCGGCTCCTGAAGACCTACGGCTACGGCATCGACGAGAGCGGCCACTACGACGAGACGACGCGCGACGTCGTCGCCGCCTTCCAGCGCCATTTTCGTCAGGCGCGCGTCGACGGCGTCGCCGATCCGTCGACGCTGATGACGCTGCGCGCGCTGATCGAGACGCGGCCGAAGCCGTTTGGCGCACCGCGCTGACCCACGCACGGCAGCGCAATACCGCATCGCGCCTCCCGTCGCCGCCGTTAACCTGACGCTAACCATGAGCTGGGCAAATCTTGCCGGGGCAGGCGCGATGAACGTCGCGCGGTCGTGGGAAGATACCGGTGCAAGGTTTTTTCGATTTCGTGAAGTCGATGGGTGCGCCGCGTCTAGCCGCTATGGGCGCGGTCACGCTCGCGCTCATCGGCTTCTTCGCGTTCCTGATAGTCCGGATGACGACCCCGCAGATGGTGCCGTTGTTCACCGATCTGGCGCTCGCCGACTCCGCCTCGATCGTGAAGGACCTCGACCGGCAGGCGATCACCTATCAGCTCAAGAATGACGGCGCGATCATCCTCGTTCCGAAGGAACAGGTCGCGCGCCTGCGCATGAAGCTCGCCGAGGACGGGCTGCCGAAGGGCGGCGGCGTCGGCTACGAGATCTTCGACAAGTCGGACGCGCTCGGCGCCACCACGTTCATCCAGAACATCAACAAGCTGCGCGCACTCGAGGGCGAGCTCTCCCGCACCATCCGCACCATCGACGGCGTCGAGGGCGCGCGCGTGCACCTCGTGCTGCCGGACCGGCCACTGTTCTCGCGCGACAAGATCGAGGCCTCGGCCTCTATCGTGCTGAAGGTGCGCGGCAGCCTGGCGGCCGGCCAGGTTCGCGCCATCCGCCATCTCGTCGCCAGCGCGGTGAACGGCCTCAAGCCCGACCACATTTCGGTGGTCGACGAAACAGGCCGTCTGCTCGCCGACGGCGCCGGCTCCGACAATCCGTTCGCCGCCGGCAACGGCGACGAGCGCCAGCTCGCCTACGAGAACCGTTTGCGCCAGCAGGTCGAGAGCATCGTCGATTCGGTCGTCGGTCCCGGCCATGCGCGCGTGCAGGTCAACGCCGAGTTCGATCTCAACCGCATCACTCAGACCTCCGACAAGTTCGACCCCGACAGCAAAGTCGTGCGCTCGAGCCAGACGCGCGAGGAATCCTCCTCCAACGGCGGCAGCGGCGGCCCGGTGTCGGTGAGCAACGAATTGCCCGGTACAGGCGCGGGCGCCGACAACGGCAATGGCGGCGGCAACCGCGATCGCGACCACAAGACCGAGGAAACGGTCAATTACGAGATCTCGCGCACGACCAAGACGGAGGTCACCGAAGCGGGCCGGCTCAAGCGCGTATCCGCCGCGGTGCTGGTCGACGGCATCTACACCAAGGACGCCAAGGGCAACATGGTGTACCAGCCGCGCTCGAAGGAAGAGATCGACCGCATCGCCGCGCTGGTGCGCACCGCGATCGGTTTCGACGCTAAGCGCGGCGATCAGATCGAGGTCGCCAACCTGCGGTTCGCCGAGCCGACTCCGGAGCCGATCGAGAAGCCGACCGGCTGGATGAGCTATTTCAACTTCACCAAGGACGACATCATGAGCGGCGCCGAGATGGGCGTGATGGCGCTGCTCGGCATCCTCGTGATGTTCATGGTGGTGCGTCCGCTCGTGCGCCGCATCGTCGCGCCCGACGAGAACCCTGCCGCCCGCGGTTCGCGTACCGCCGTTGCGCTCGGTCCCGGCGGCATCCTGGTCGACGCGCGCGGCCAGCCGCTCACAGACGCCAATGGGCAGCCGATCGTGCCGGGCAGCGGCATGACGATTTCCGGCCCCGGCGGCGGCAGCATTACCGCAGGCGCCGGGCCGAACGTCTCCCTCGTCGGCGCCGACGAGCAGGTCAACATCTCCAATCGCACGTCGGCGATGATCGACATCGCCAAGGTGCAGGGACAAGTGCACGCGCAATCGGTCGAAAAGGTCGGCGAACTCGCCGAGAAGAACCCGCACGAGGCCGTGTCGATCATCCGCAACTGGCTGCACGAGGAAGCTGCCTAAGCCATGCCGTCCGCCTACGCCGACCTCAAAAAAGATCAGAACGCGACGGGCGTCCGCGAGGATATCGGCGGGCTGATGGCCGAGCTCGCGAGCCGGCCGCAGGTCGCCGCCGCGCGCCGCAAACTGACCGGCCCGGAGCGCGCCGCGGTGCTGATGCTGGCGCTGGGTGAGCGCTACGGCGGCAAGATCTTCAGCCTGCTCGACGACGACGAATTGCGCGAGATTTCGGTCGTGATGTCGTCGCTCGGCACCATCGAGTCGGAAACGGTCGAGCAACTGCTGCTCGAATTCGTCGGCCGCATGTCGGCGTCCGGCTCGCTGCTCGGCAACTACGACGCCACCGAGCGTCTGCTGCAGCAGTACCTGCCATCCGACCGCGTCCACACGATCATGGACGACATCCGCGGTCCGGCTGGCCGCAATATGTGGGAAAAGCTCGCCAACGTGCAGGAAGAGGTGCTGGCGAACTATCTCAAGAACGAATACCCGCAGACGGTCGCGGTGGTGCTTTCCAAGCTGCGCGCCGAGCACGCCGCGCGCGTGCTGTCGATCCTGCCCGAGGACCTCTCGCTCGACGTCGTCTCACGCATGCTGCGCATGGAATCGGTGCAGAAAGACGTGATCGAGCGCGTCGAGCAGACCCTGCGCACCGAGTTCATGTACAACCTGTCGCAGAAGCGCCGCCGCGACGCGCATGAGGTCATGGCGGAGATCTTCAACAATTTCGACCGCCACACCGAGCAGCGTTTCCTGACCGCGCTCGAGCAGTCGAATCGCGACGCGGCCGAGCGCATCAAGGCGCTGATGTTCACCTTCGACGACCTGACCAAGCTCGACGCCGCCTCGGCGCAGACCCTCCTACGCAACATCGACAAGGACAAGCTCGCCATCGCGCTCAAGGGCGCCTCCGAGCCGGTGCGCCAGTTCTTCTTCGGCGCGATGTCGACCCGCGCCGCCAAGATGCTGGTCGACGACATGCAGGCGATGGGCGCGGTGCGGCTGCGCGACGTCGACGAGGCGCAGGCGCTGCTCGTCAACAAGGCAAAGGACATGGCGGCCAAGGGCGAGATCCTGATCGCCAAGAACCGCAGCGACGAAGAGTTGGTGTACTGAAATGAAGACGGCGGCGAAATATCTGTTCGACGAAGATTTCGCAAGCGGCGAGAAGCCGACCATCACCTTGGTCGAGGCCGAGCGCCGTCGCGTCGACGCCGAATCCGTCGCCTATCGCAACGGCTTTGCCGCCGGCCAGGCGCAAGCGCAAAGCGAGATCGCGCAAAACACGGCCAGCGCGCTGGCAGTCATCGCCGATGGGCTCGATCGCATCCACCGCGCGCTCGGCGAGGTCGAAACGCGACTGGAGACCGAGGCTGTCGAAGTCGCCGTCGCCGTTGCCGGCAAACTGGCGCCGGAATTGATCGCGCGCGAGCCTTTCGCCGAGATCTCCGCGCTCGCCACCGAATGCTTCCGCCACCTGGTGAAGACGCCGCACGTGTCCGTGCGCATCAGCGCCGATCTCTACGCGGCCGGCAAGGACAAGCTCGAGGAGATCGCGCAGGCGCGCGGTTTCGAAGGCCGCCTGGTGGTGCAGCCTGACGCGGCGCTCGCGCCCGGCGACTGCCGCATCGAATGGAGCGAAGGCGGCGTGAACCGCGACCGGGCGGCGATGCTCGCCGTCGTCGACGACGTGGTCGCCCGCTACGTCGCGGCGCGCACCGCAACGGCGCATTGAGGATCGCAGGAGACGCGAGATGAGTGACGAGACAAAAGTTCCGCTCCCCGACCTCGAGAACGGCGGCATCCCGACGGTCAGCGACGCCGGCGCGCTGGCGCCGGACAACGAGCCGACGACGCGCGGCGCCGCCGACCTGGAAGCAGTGTTCGACGTGCCCGTGCAGGTGTCGGCGGTGCTCGGCCGCGCGCGCATGGAAGTCGGCGAACTGTTGCGGCTCGGTCCCGGCACGGTGCTCGAGCTCGACCGCAAGGTCGGCGAGGCGATCGACATCTACGTGAACAACCGCCTGGTGGCGCGTGGTGAAGTCGTCCTCGTCGAGGAAAAGCTCGGCGTGACCATGACGGAAATCATCAAGGCGGACCGGTGATGAGGCAGTGCCCCGCCCCATTCTCAGCCGTCACGCCCGGGCTCGTCCCGGTCATGCCGCGGGAGTGGCCGGTGCGATTGCAGGATAAAGGAAGACTGACATGCGCCTCTTGATCATCGGCTCGCTCGGTGGCCAGCTCACCACGGCGACCAAGATCGCGATGGACACGGGCGCGAGCGTCACGCACGCCGAGAGCAACGAACAGGCGCTCGCCGTGCTGCGCTCGGGCCGCGGCGCCGATCTCCTGTTCGTCGACGTCAGCCTCGACATCCGCGATCTGGTCGCGCGGCTCGACGCCGAGCGCATCCACGTGCCGATCGTTGCCTGCGGCGTCACCAACGACGCGCGCGCCGCGGTGCGCGCCATCCACGCCGGGGCCAAAGAGTACATTCCGCTGCCGCCCGATCCGGAGCTGATCGCGGCGGTGCTCGCCGCCGTCGCCGACGACGTGCGCGACATGATCTATCGCGACGACGCCATGGCGCGCGTCGTCAAGCTGGCGCAGCAGATCGCCGGGTCGGAAGCGTCCGTGATGATCACCGGCGAGAGCGGCACCGGCAAGGAAGTGCTGGCGCGCTTCGTGCATTCGCGGTCGCAGCGCGCCAAGAAGCCGTTCATCAGCGTCAACTGCGCGGCGATCCCCGAGAACCTGCTCGAATCGGAGCTGTTCGGCCACGAGAAGGGCGCCTTCACCGGCGCGCTCGCCCGCCGCATCGGCAAGTTCGAAGAGGCGAACGGCGGCACGCTGCTGCTCGACGAGATTTCCGAGATGGACGTGCGCCTGCAGGCCAAACTTCTGCGCGCCATCCAGGAGCGCGTCATCGATCGCGTCGGCGGCAACCGGCCGGTGCCGGTCGACATCCGCATCATCGCCACCTCCAACCGCAACCTGACCGAGGCCGTGCGCGCCGGCACCTTCCGCGAGGACCTGCTGTTCCGCCTGAACGTGGTCAATCTGAAGATCCCGGCGCTGCGCGAGCGGCCTGCCGACATCGGCGAACTGGCGCAGCATTTCATCAAGAAATATTCGGCGACGAACGGGCTGCCGGTGCGCGCGCTCTCGGCGGAGGCGCGCCGCGCGCTCAGCACGCACCGCTGGCCGGGCAATGTGCGCGAGCTGGAGAACACGCTGCACCGCGCCGTGCTGCTTTCGACCGGGCCGGAGATCGGCATCGACGGCATCCTGTCGCCGGACGGCGCCCGTCTCGGCGAAGTGCGCAGCAACGACATCGCCGCCAATGCCGCCTTCGCGGCCGAGCAGGTCACGCGCAACCTCATCGGCCGCACCGTCGCCGAGGTCGAGCGCGACCTCATCCTGGAGACGCTCAAGCACTGCCTCGGCAACCGCACGCACGCCGCCAACATCCTCGGCATCTCCATTCGCACGCTGCGCAACAAGCTCAACGAATATGCAGCCGACGGCGCGCCGATCCCGCCGCCGAACGGCGGCGAGGCGATGCGCGGGGCGGCGTAAGGCGCGCGCTGCCGAATGCCCACAAAAAAAAGCCCGGCACGAAGCCGGGCTCTTTGAGGTCCAACAACCGGGTTGAGCCTTCAGGAACGGGACGTCTTGGTCTGCGCCGTGCGCTCCCTGTCTTGCGCGGTGTTGATTTCGACCGCTTTGGCCAGAAGCTCATGGCTCATGGCCTCCAGATCGACCGCCAGTTCCCGCCCGAGGCGAGCGAGCCTCGTGCAACGATCGGCGGCATCGATCAGGTATTGCTCCGTTTCGGACATAAAGGCTCCGTAGCAAGGCTCTGTAGAGGCATTTCACGCGCAGATATGAGATCGTATCGGTCGCGATCAATATTGATGATCGCGACTCACGATGCCTTCCCGCCATGCGCTCAGGTCCGAACACATGCCCGTGATCTACAAGATCTGTCCCGTCGAGCTCTGGCGCGCGGCCGAGCGCGACGGCGTCTTCCGCGGTGCGCCGGTCGATCTCGCGGACGGCTTCATCCATTTCTCGACCGCGGCGCAGGCCGTGGAAACGGCGGCGAAGCACTTCGCCGGGCAGTCCGATCTCCTGCTCGTGCGCGTGCACGCCGAGAAACTGGGCGACGCTCTGAAATGGGAGCCGTCACGCGGCGGCGCACTATTCCCGCACCTTTACGGCGTGTTGCACGTGAGCGATGTGCACAAGGTCGAGCCGTTGCCGCCCGGAAAAGACGGGAAGCACGTGTTTCCGCCGCTGGAGCCCTGAGGCATTCGCAACCCAGCTGCCCGTTCGGAACGCGCCCGAACCGACGCGGTTGTCGCTGCAATGCAACAAGAAGACGAGGGAGACATGGCGTCATTGCCCTTCGGTACCGTTCATCCGTCTGCCTTGCGTCAGGGCCTCCTGCCGCACTGGGTACCTACCGTCGCCACCCCGCGCGGCGCCCTGCGCTATCGCTGTCCGGTCGCCGGCAGCTTCGTCCTTCTCACCGATGCCGACGCGCTCGACGCGCTCGCTGGCGAAACCGCGACGCATCGTTGCTCGGCCTGCGGCGACGTGCACGTGCTCGAGCGCACGGAAGATGCCGGCGTTGCTGCGGTGAAGCCCCTCGCCTAGTCTTTCCCCCGGGCTACCGGCGCGCGCCGGTTTCAGGGGGAGGGATTCATGAAATCGTTGCTTGCAGCCGGCATGGCTGCGCTCCTGTGGAGCGCGGCCGCTTTCGCTGCCGATCCGGTCGGCTCCTATAACGTCGAGGGCGCCAATCCCGGCGGCAGCGGCAAATACCGCGGCACCGTCACGGTCGAGAAAACCGGGCAGACCTATCGCGTCGTATGGGTCGTGGGCGGCACGCGCTATATCGGCACCGGCATCGGCAACAAGGATTTCCTCGCCGTCTCCTACCGCTCGGGCAACGACACCGGGCTCGCTTTGTACGGCGCCGACGGCGGCAACTGGTCCGGCATCTGGACCTATGCCGGCGGCCGCGACGTCGCCCCGGAAGTGTGGAAGCGGCAGTAAGGCAAGGGGCACTTGGATCTGGAGGCAAACCGCGCGCTGCTCGTCGCCGCGCTGGCCCGTATCCCGGCCGGCGACCGTGCGGCCCTCCAGACGGTATACCGCCTGACCTCGGCGAAGCTTTTTGGCGTGGTGCTGCGTATCTTGGATGAACGCAGCGAGGCCGAAGACGTGTTGCAGGAAGTCTATCTCACGATCTGGCGCAAGGCGGGCGACTTCGATGCCGCCCGCGCGAGCCCGATGACGTGGCTGATCGCGATCGCGCGCAACCGCGCCATCGATCGCCTGCGCGCCGGCCGGATCGCGCGCCGCATGGAGCCGATCGAGGCCGCGACCGAGATCACCGACGGCGCGGCGAGCGCCGAAAGCGCGCTCGCGGACAGCGAGACTGCGGCGAGACTGGCCGGCTGCCTCGATACGCTTGCCGCGCACGAGCGCACGGCGCTGCGCGGCGCCTTCTTCGACGGCAATACCTACGAGGAACTCGCCCAGCGCATGGCGGTGCCGCTCGGCACGATGAAGAGCTGGATCAGGCGGGCGATGATCAAATTGAAGGCGTGCCTGGAGCCAGGGGACCCGTGAGCGACCCGATCGACCATAGCCCTCTGCCCGAGGACGAGTTCCTCGCCGCCGAATATGCGCTCGGCGTGCTCGGCGCCGCCGAGCGGCAGACTGCCGCGCGTCGCGTCGCGCGCGAGCGCGCGTTTGCCGCGATGGTCGCGGCATGGAACCAGCGGCTGGCGCCGTGGGCCGGAGAAATCGCCGAAGTCGCACCGCCGCCGCAGGTCTGGGAGCGGATCGCCGCGTCGCTGCCGCAAGCGGCTGCGCGTGCGGGCCTCTGGCAGAGCCTCGCCTTCTGGCGCATCTTCGCGCTCGCCAGCGTGCTCGCCGCCGCCTGCCTCGCCATCGTGATCTATCTCGGCGCGGCGCGGCCGGGCGAATCCTTGGTCGCGGCTATCGAAGGCGGCGGCCAGCGCAGCTTCGTCGCCACGGTCGACGTCAGGCGCGGCACCATTGCCGTCGTGCCGGCCGCTTTCACAGGCGACGCGACACGCGTGCCCGAACTTTGGCTGATCCCGCCGGGCGGCAAGCCGTTGCCGGTCGGCTTGTTGAAGGGCGACAAGCCGGTCGTCATCGCGATTCCCGCGGCTCTCGTCGCACGCACCGCAAGCGGCGCGACGCTCGCCGTCTCGCTCGAACCGCCGGGCGGCTCGCCGACCGGCGCGCCGACCGGTCCGGTGATCGGCGCCGGCAAGCTCACGGCCCTGTGATCGCAACGCGCGCATCCGCGCGGGAAGAGGCTCCGTAGCTCCCGATGTCCTCGCCACGGGGACAGAACAACAGGGAGCACCCCATGAATCGTCTGACCTCATTCGCCTTCGCCGGCGCCGCCGCGCTGAGCCTGGCTTTCGGCGCCACGGCGCTGCCCAGCTTCGCCAAGGAACCGACCAAGATGGTCGGCGGAGCGCCGATGTATCCGTCGAAGAACATCGTCGAGAACGCGATCCACTCGAAGGACCACACCACCCTCGTCGCCGCGGTGAAAGCCGCCGGCCTCGTGCCGACCCTGGAATCGAAGGGTCCGTTCACGGTCTTCGCGCCGACCAACGAGGCCTTCAAGAAGCTGCCAGCGGGCACCGTCGACACGCTGCTCAAGCCCGAGAACAAGGACAAGCTCAAGAGCATCCTCACCTATCACGTCGTCCCCGGCCGCATCACGGCGAAGGAACTGATGGAGAAGGTGAAGGCCGGCAACGGCAAGGCCGAACTCAAGACCGTCGAAGGCGAGCCGCTGACCTTCGAGATGAAGGACGGGCACCTGTGGGTCATGGACGTCAAGGGCGACACCGCCGAGGTGACCATCGCCAACGTCATGCAGTCGAACGGCGTCATCCACGTCATCAACACCGTGCTGTTGCCGGGCTGATCCGCGCCGCCGCCACACCGAGCCCGCCGCGCGCGCCGCGGCGGGCTTTTCGCTCGCCCGGACGGTTCCCGTTAACCTCCCGCTAACCATGAAGTGGGCAAATATTACCCAGGGGTGGGGTCATCATTGCGCACGGAGCCGTCCGGCTCCGGCCTCTCATTTGATGACGTCCGTATTTTGCGCGCGTCCGCACCGCTCGGGATCTGGCGGCTATTAGGGAAGCATGAGCGACATCACGGCCGCGCCGACGTCTGCGACCGGCGGTATCAAGCTCCCGGGCCTCGGCGAGATCGGCGCCTTCCTCAAGCGCGGCGACATCGCGCTCGCCGTCGGCGTGCTCACCATCCTGGTGGTGCTGATCCTGCCGCTGCCGCCGCTGCTGCTGGACTTCGCGCTCGCTATCTCGATCATCTTCTCGGTGCTGATCCTGATGACGGCGCTGTTCATCCAGACGCCGCTCGAGTTCTCCTCCTTTCCGACCGTGCTGCTGATCGCGACCATGCTGCGGCTGGCGCTCAACCTCGCCTCGACCCGCCTGATCCTCGCGCACGGACACGAAGGCACCGACGCCGCCGGCCACGTCATCCAGGCGTTCGGCAACTTCGTGATGAGCGGCAACTTCGTCATCGGCATTATCGTCTTCATCATCCTGGTGATCGTGAACTTCGTCGTCATCACCAAGGGCTCGGGACGCATCGCCGAGGTCGCCGCCCGCTTTCACCTCGACGCCATGCCGGGCAAGCAGATGGCGATCGACGCCGAATTGTCGACCGGCGCCATCGACGACAAGGAGGCGCGCCGCCGCCGGCAGAAGCTCGAGGACGAAGGCGGCTTCTTCGGCGCCATGGACGGTGCCTCCAAGTTCGTGCGCGGCGACGCCATCGCCGGCCTGCTGGTGACCTTCATCAACGTCATCGGCGGCATGATTATCGGCATCGCGCAGCAGGGCCTGACGTTCTCCGACGCGGCGCACTCCTACACGATCCTCACCGTCGGCGACGGCCTCGTCACGCAGGTGCCGGCGCTGATCGTGTCGACCGCGGCCGGCCTGCTCGTGTCGAAGGCCGGCGTCTCCGGCTCCGCCGACAAGGCGCTGCTGCGGCAGTTCTCCGGCTATCCGAAAGCGCTCGGCATGGCCGGCGGCGTCATGCTGGTGATGGCGCTCCTGCCCGGCATCCCGATGATCCCGTTCCTGGCGCTCGGCGGCGGCGCCGTCTCGCTCGCCTTCATCGCCGACAGGCGCAACAAGCTCACCGCGACGGAGACGAAGGCGGAAGAGGCCAAGGCGACCGAGCCGAAGGAAGAGCCGATCTCCGCAGCGCTGAAGATCGACGATCTCAAGGTGGAGATCGGCTACAGCCTGCTGCCGCTGGTCAACGCCCCGGACGGCACCGACCGCCTGACCGAGCAGATCAAGGCCTTGCGGCGCTCTTTGGCCGCCGAGATGGGCTTCGTCATGCCAGCGGTGCGCATCGTCGACAACGTGCAGCTCGACGCCAACGCCTACGTCATCCGCATCAAGGAAGTGGAGGCCGGCACCGGCAAGGTCTGGGCGGGCCAATACATGGTCATGGACCCGTCGGGCGGCCAGGTGAAGCTCCCGGGCACGCACACCACGGAGCCAACCTTCGGCCTGCCGGCGACCTGGATCGACGCGTCGCTCAAGGAAGAGGCGTCGATGCAGGGTTACACCGTGGTCGACGCCGCGACCGTGCTGTCGACGCATCTGACCGAATTGCTCAAGGGCAACATGTCGGAGCTGTTGTCCTATGGCGAGGTGCAGAAGCTTCTGAAGGAGCTGCCGAAGGAGCAAACGGAGCTGTTGAAGGAGATCGTGCCGTCGCAGATCACCACCTCCGGCCTTCAGCGCGTTCTGCAGTTGCTGCTCACCGAGCGTGTCTCGATCCGCGATCTCGCCACCATCCTGGAAGGCGTCGCCGAGGGCATCACCGGCTCGCGCAATCCGATGACTCTGACCGAGCACGTGCGCCAGCGGCTGTCGCGACAAATCTGCGCGCAGCACATGAGCCCGTCCGGCTATCTGCCGCTGATCCCGCTATCGGCGGCATGGGAACAGTCCTTCGCCGAATCCCTGATCGGCCAGGGCGACGACCGCCAGCTGGCGATGCAGCCCTCGAAGTTGACGGAGTTCATCACGCTCGTGCGCGAGCGCTTCGAACAGGCCGCGCGTGAGGGCGAGGCGCCGGTGCTCGTCACGTCGGCCGGCATCCGGCCCTTCGTGCGCGGCATCGTCGAGCGCTTCCGCGCGCAGACCCCGGTGTTGTCGCAGGCGGAGATTCATCCGCGCTCGCGGCTGAAGACCGTGGGGAGCATCTAAGGCGCCGGCCAAGCGGCTGCCCCCTCTGCGCGTCAAGCCATCCCCGCATTCCGTCAAGCCGGCGGCTAATGCCGGTTGTTCTGGATGACGAGCTCGTTGCTGATCGCGTTGATGATCAACTGCTGCAAGAATTGATTGGCCGCGGCATTTGGCGCGCGCACGCGCGCGAGGCGCTTCCCGCGATTGGGGCCCGGTGCAAACGAAAGAGTGATCTTGTCGGTGTTTATTTCCGACAAGTTGGCCAATGCGGCAATGTTTTTGAACCGAACGAGCTGCCAACTGGGCCCGAACGCGGAGAGACTCTTCGTGACGACGAATTGGATTGAACCGCCGAAGACGGTTTGTCCGGTCTTTTCCTCGTTCAAGCCGGGAGAAGACGTGGCCATCGATACGAGATCTTTGATACCGAGCGTGCCGGCCAGATTCGTTGCGGCGGGCGGACAATCGTAGAGCTTCAGGTTGGATTTCCAGTCTTGGTATATTTGACGGGTCGACAACTGGATATTCTCGCTGAACGTATGGTCGCGCGCTTCACTCACCGAGGCGCTCCCGCCCAGGGTCACCGTCGAGGCCGCCGTCCCGAGCAAAGGCGTGACGTAGGACACGCTTGGGGCCACGCCGCCACTTTGGTTCACCTCGAGCGACAAATTGACCACGACTTCGTAATCGTTGTTCATGAGGAAAAGGCGATGGAATGACGCCGGGTCGTCGGGCCGGTCGTCGCGGACCATATCGCGTATCTCGCATTGGACACGATCGACGATGGTGCGGACCGTAGGCTGGTCATATTTGTCCCGCGGCACATCGTAGGACGGGACAGCGCATCCCGCGCATAACGTCGCGCACGCAGCCGCGACGAAGAACGATTGACGCAAGTTACCCATTGGCCCCCCCGAGCCGACCAGTTCGGTTCACCGAAACGTCAGCTAGGCTGCGCGCACTGCCCCGCCACCCATTGGAAGTTCCTGTCTTCTTTGATGGCGAGCAGCCGGCACTCTTCGCGGGTGAGGCCTTCGTGCTGCTCGTCGGGCCCCTCGCCGATAAGAGTGCAACAGCCGCGCACAGCCGCCGCAGCGAGCCGACTTTTCGCTGCAGTCGATTTTACGATCGGCTTTTTTGCTTTGCTCGTTTTCTTCGTGGCTTTCTTCGTCGTTTTCGCCATCGCAACCTCCCGCGCCGCATCGAAGCCGGCTCAATGCGTCCGTCACGATTTTATTATTCTGCCCGGACTCTTTTTATATTGCAACCTTCGCGCTATCTATCTTGATTTAAACAACTTTTGGGAGCGTCGCTGTGTGTCGGCGGCGAGGAGCGGCGCACCCGTCGTGGCCCGGAGTGCGGATAATTGTCGTCAATTCAGACGCGCAGATGTCGTCTTCCATCAATCCATGGGCGCTAGACTGACACTTCCATAGGCGCGCATCGCGCGCAGGGAGGCAGACGTGGCGATCAGCCCTATCGGCAGCGTGACGACGAGCTTCGCGATCGGCGGTGGCACGCCACAGCCGCGCGGCGCCGATGCGCTCGCCATGCTGGCGCAGTCCGGCATGCTGCGGACGCTCGATAACAGCCGCAGCGGCATCGACCGCATCAAGGCGGCTCTCACGGGGCTGCGCGACGCGCTGCAGACGGCGCGCGGCACGGCCAGCGCGGTGCCCGGCGGCACCGAGCTCACACCGATCGTCGCGCAAATCGAGCAGACGCAGGACCAGCCGACCTTCGTCACCGTCAATGGCCAGCCAGTACAGAACGGCACGATCACCGTGTCGCTCGGCACCCGGCCGGTCGTCGTCGGCTACGAGGCCGGCAATCGCCCCTCGCTCGCGGTGCACGACGCGGTCCGCGCTCTCGCCTCGAGCGTGGCGCAGGTGGTCGCCACCGTCGGCGGCGCCACGCGCGGCTTCGCCTCGGATGTTTCCGCGCTGCTCAAGAGCCGCGACCTGGCCACAGCAATGAATGCGCCGGATGTGGCGTCGATCGACGCCGCGCTCGGACAGATCGATGGCGTGCTGGCGAAGGCGGACGGGCTGCGCAGCACGCTGGCGTCGCAGGCTTCGGCGACGGCGCTGGTCGATCTCGGCGGGGCGCTGCTCGCCGCGAGCGGCGACGCCCAAAGCAGGCGATAACTCTCGGAACGCAAGCGGCCGATTCCGCCTGCTTTCTGCCATGTGCCCAAAGACAAGGCAGAGAACCCGAACGCCGCTTGGCCTCGCCTCGCGAGGCAATGGTTTCACGGCGTAGCCGCTCGTCAGTCGCTTTCAACTTATTTGGAACCGCACGCTTGCCGGAATGTCCGGCGACATGGTTCGGTGGTCGCGTCCCCGATGTGGAGTTGACGCGATGCATATCTACCTTCTGACGCACGGCAAAAGCTTCGTCCGATCCCGGATTCTAGCGATAACGGTCGCCGCTGGATTGCTGGCGACCGTTACAAGTCCCACGCGCGCGCAAACGGTGCTTCGCGTCGGGCATTTCCCGAACATCACGCACGTTCAAGGCTTGATCGCGCATCATCTCACGCGCGAAGGCAAGGGCTGGTTCGAGCAGCGTCTCGGCCCGGGCGTAAAAATCGAATGGTATGTCTATAATGCCGGCCCGAGCGCGATGGAGGCGGTGTTCGCAAAATCGATCGATCTGACTTACGTGGGTCCCAACCCGGCGATCAACGCCTATTTCAAATCGAACGGAGGCGAAGGTCACATCATCGCAGGCGCAGTCAATGGCGGCTCGGCGCTCGTCGTGCAACCCGACTCGGCCCTGAAGACGGCCGCGGATTTCCGCGGCAAAAAGATCGCGACTCCGCAGTTCGGAAATACGCAAGACGTCGCCGCACGCGCGTGGCTCGTTGCCGGTGGATTGAAAATCCGCCAGACCGGTGGCGATGCGCAAGTCATTCCGACGGCCAATCCGGATCAGCTCACGCTGTTCAAAGAAAAGCAACTCGATGCCGTATGGACCGTCGAGCCGTGGGTGTCGCGGCTGGTGCATGAGGCCGGCGGCAGTATCCTGGTCGACGATCGAGACGCCATCACGACGGTGGTGGTCGCGCGCGCGGACGTCATCCAGAAGCAGCGCGATCTCGTCCGCAAGTTCGTCGCCGCCAACCGGGAGCTCACCGACTGGATCAAGGCGCATCCTTCCGAGGCGCAGCAGATGGCACTCGACGAACTCGATGCCGAAATGCACGTCAGGATGCCGCCGGAACTGGTGAAATCGTCCTGGGGCCGGATCGTCTTGACAAGCGACGTATCGCTTGATGCCCTCAAGCGCTTCATCACGAGCGCGCAGGCCGTCGGATTTCTGCGCGGTTCGCCCGACCTGTCCCGACTCGTCGAGACCCCATGAGCGCAGACCAAGACAAGCCGAAACCGGACAAATTGCTCGTCGAAGGCGTTTCCAAGTGGTTCCGCACGCCACGCGCGACGGTGCAGGCGCTCGATGACATGAACTTGCGTGTCACCGAAGGCGAGTTCGTCTGCCTCGTCGGCCCGAGCGGCTGCGGCAAGACGACGCTGCTCGACATCATGGCGGGCCTGACCAGACCCGACGAAGGCCGCGTGGTCGCCGACGGGCAGCTCGTCGAAGGCCCCGGCCGGCACCGCCTCGTGATGTTCCAGGAATCGGCGCTTTTCCCCTGGCTAACGGTGTTCGGCAACGTGATGTTCGGGCTCAAGCGCAAGCCCGGCCTGACCAATGCCGAACGCCGGGACATCGCCGACGCGCATCTGCGCCTCGTCGGCCTGGAGAAATTCAAGAAGTCGTTCGTGCACGAACTCTCGGGCGGCATGAAGCAGCGCATCGCGCTCGCCCGCTCGCTCGCCCCGGACCCGCAGGTGCTGCTGATGGACGAGCCGTTCGGCGCACTCGATGCCATCACGCGCGAGCATCTGTACCAGGATCTGCAACAGATCTGCCGCGAGCGAAAAAAGACCATCATCTTCGTCACGCACAACGTGCGCGAAGCCGTATGCCTCGGCGACCGCGTGTTCATCCTGTCGCCGAGCCCGGGCCGCATTCGCGAGGAATTCCGCATCTCACTGCCACGACCGCGCGACATCAACAGTCCGGAGCTGGCCGTCATCGCGCAGCGCATTACGCAGGCGTTGAAGTTTTATCTGGTCGGCTCGCGAGACGCCGCAGCATGAAGCGCGCCGTCGTCGTCATCGTTTTCTTCGCCGCGCTGGTGGGCATCTGGCAAGTCGCCACGATGAGCGGCCGCTGGTCGCCGGTGCTGCTGCCGCCACCGCGCGCGGTCGGCGAGTATCTGTGGGCGGCGCTGAGCGACGGCACGCTCGTCGATGCCGCGATGGTGACGCTGCGGCGACTGCTGATCGGCTATGCAATCGGGCTCGCCATCGGCCTGCCGCTCGGACTTGCAGTGAGCACCTCGCAATATCTCGAAGACACGGTCGGCGCGCTGGCACTCGGGCTGCAAACGCTGCCCAGCGTATGCTGGGTGCCGCTTGCGCTCCTGTGGTTCGGACAGACCGAGGCGGCGATGCTGTTCGTCGTGGTCATGGGCACGGTATGGTCGGTGGTGCTCGCCACCTCCGCTGGTGCACGAACGATTCCACCGATCTATGCGCGCGCGGCGCGCACGATGGGCTCGCAAGGATTCGACAAGTGGACGCGCGTCATCTTGCCGGCATCCCTGCCCTTCGTAGTTAGCGGCATGAAGCAGGGCTGGGCTTTCGCCTGGCGATCGCTGATGGCAGCGGAAATATTCGTCACCATTCTCACCGGTTTCGGTCTTGGCCACCTCCTGCAGTATGGGCGCGAGCTCAGCGCCATGGATCAGGTGATCGGGGTGATGGTGGCGATCGTTCTCATCGGCCTCGTCGCCGACAAGCTGTTGTTTTCGCCGTGGGAGCGATTCGTGCACCGGCGCTGGGGCACGGGGCTGATCTAGTGCGACGGCCAGCGACCGCGCAACACTACTCCGCCGCCTGGACCGGCAGGATGTCCGCCGCCGGCACGATCGGCGCCTCATGCGCGTGCGTGCGCGCGCGGATCACCTCGTCGCGCGCCTTCCGCGCCAGCGCCGCCTCGCCGCCCGTGGTCGCGTGATAAAGATCGAGCGCCTCGAACTCGTCGGCCTTCGGCGGCGCGATCGCGAGATCGCTGTAGGTCCAGCGGTCCTCGGCTTTGAGCGCGCGGTCGAGCATGCGCTTGCAGCGCAGATAGACGCGCGCGTACTGCACGACCTTCAGCGCCGTGCCGCCCCAGTACTTCGCGTAGAACGCCAGCGGATTTTCGATCGGCATACCGCGGCGGCGATCGCGCCGCGGCTTCAGGCGCAGCGCGCCGCCTTCGAGCGGGTGCACGCCTTCGAACAGGATCATCAGGTAGAACCAGAGGATCGTCGACAACGTCGTGCCGGGCCGGCCGAGCCTGTTGGCGCAGGTGCGGCGCAGGATCGTGTCGATGTGCTGCGGCGTATAGAAGGTCGCCCACGCGGCGCGATAGGCCTCTTCCCACTCTATGTCCGGCATCGTGCCGTGATGCGAGACGCGGTGGTTGAGGTCGTATTTGTTCATGTCGGGATCCATCCAGATCCCCTTGGCCGAGAGCACCTTGTGGTCTTCCGAGCCCGGCAGCGGTGTCAGGAAGAAGAACTCCAAAATGTCGATCGGCAGTTCGCGCTTGATGATCTCGATGTCGCGCAGGATCGACGCCTTGGTGTCGGCGGGGAAGCCGAGGATGTAGCCGGCATAGGTGATGGCGCCGTGGTTGCGCCACATCTGCAGCATCTCGCGGTATTCGGTGATCTTGTTCTGCCGCTTCTTGGCGGCGATCAGGTTGTCCGGGTTGATGTTCTCCAGCCCGATGAAGACGCGGCGCACGCCGGCGCGCGTCGCCTTCTCGATGAAGCCCGGGATCTTGTGGCAGAGGGTGTCGACCTGGATGGTGAAGCCGATGTTCATGCCCTCGCCTTCGCGCATCTGGATCATGCGGTCGAACAAGGGCTCCCAGTCCTTGTTGCGGGCAAAATTGTCGTCGGTGATGAAGAAGCGCTTGATGCCCTCGGCGAAGTTCTCGCGCACGATCTTTTCCAGATCGTCGGCGGAGCGGATGCGGCTCTTGCGCCCCTGCACGTTGATGATGGTGCAGAACGAGCACTGGTAGGGACAACCGCGGCCGAGATCGATCGACGACAGCGAGCCCGACGTGCGCTTGACGTGCTGCTTCGGCAGGAAGGGCGGCGGCTCGCCGGCGAGCTGCGGCAAGTCGTCCATATGATTGTAGAGCGGCTTGAGGCGGCCTTCGTAGGCGTCGACCAGCACCTCGTCGAGCCGTCTCTCCTCGGCTTCGCCGGCGAAGAAGGAAATGCCCATCGCCTGCGCGGCTTTGATGTCGGGCGGCAGTTCGGGAAGCATGGCGATGCAGCCGGACACGTGGAAGCCGCCGATGGCGACCGGCAGCCCGGCGTCGAGGAACGGCTGCGCCAGATCGACGGCGCGCGGGAATTGATTGGACTGTACGCCGACGAGGCCGATCAGTGCCCGGCCGCCTTCGCGGCGGATCATGTCGATGATCTTGTCGGGCCGGACGCGCCGGTTGGTCTCGTCGAAGGTGTGCAGGCGCATCTCGACGCCGGGGCCGAGGATCGCGCGGCGGCGGGCATCTTCGGCGAGGGCGTTGAGGCAGGCGAGCGTGTTGGAGGGGATCGCCGAGCGGAGCCACTGGATGGGGTAGCCGGCGTCGTCGTAATGGGTCGGCTTGACCATTACGAAGTGAAACAGGCCACCCGCTGGATGCGACATTGCCGTACGCCCCACATCAACGTTCTCACCACGGGCCGTGCAAGTCCGGGACCAAGAATGAAGCAAACGCACGCATAAGTCGAGGTTTGGCGTCAAATTAACCGCAGAACGGCGCCGAATGCCGGCCAGCGCCGAATGCCCTTCCAAATGCCCCATTTATCCCCATATACATTGCATCCATTCATCCTGGATGATTGTATCTGTGCTGGAGTTCACGATGCAGAAATTCGATTTCGAAGCCCCCGCCGAGCTGTTTCCGTCGCGGAATCGAAAGGTGGCGAGCAAGATCAAATACCGCCGTTTCGACAACGCCGCGGCCGCGATCCGCTACGCGATGGAGGAACTGCCGGAGCCGCTCCTGCTCGGCGCCTGCATCGAGATCAACGAGCGCCGGCTGGGCCACCAGGAAATCCGCGCGCTCTATACCAGCGAGTTCTATCCGCTGAAGAAGAAGCAGGCGGCTTAAGTCCCGCTCGCGACTGTAATTTCGCCATTCATCGCTGTCGAACCGCCCGCTGCCGCGGCACTTTGCGCCGGCGGTGCGGGCGGATCACACCTTTTCAACGATCCGTGATGCGCCCTCGGGAACACGTCGCCCCGCCCCTACGTTGGTAAGCGAACGATTTGAACCTTCGCCGGGGCTCGGCCGACCAATGGTCGAGACCTTGGGAGAGCGACATGAACTGGTCAATATACACCGCCGATCGCGCCACCCACCTGAAGATCGTGGTGGTCGGACTTTTCGCCGCGCTCATGATCGCGGTGCTCGGCATTTCGGCGCACGAACTCAATCTCGGCACCGACATCCTCACCGCCCAAGGCCCGACCGTAATCAGGGCCGGCGGCCCCATCCAGTTCAGCGACCGCACCGGGCCCCAGATCCGTTAGCATTTGATTGCTTTATCCTTCCCCCGCCTGGCGCGCCGCATTTGCGGCGCGTTTTTTTGTGAGAAGCGGCGAATCGCTCCCGCCCTCCGTTATCCTCACGGCATGTTCCGCTCCTTTCCGCTGGTTCCCGCCCTCCTCGTCGTCCCCCTGTTGGTATCGGCTCCCGCCGTCGCGCAACATCAGCCGGACGCGGCCGCCAGCTATCGCGCGCAGCTGAGCCTGTGGGAGCGCGTGCACGGCTTCTACGAGCGCGCCGCCAACGCCTACTGGAACGACATCGCCGACAAGCGCCGTATCCGTATCGCCAAGCGCCGCGCGCACGAGCAGATCGGCGCGACCGACTACGTGCTGACGCAGCCGCCGGTCTATTCGGGCCCGCCACGGCCGGCCGATCCGTTCGCGCCACCGCGGCCGCCGGTGGAGCAAGAGCCGATTCCCGTCGTCGCCGATTTCCTCAAGGCCGCCGCCGATGCGTTCGGTTTCGTGCCCGACCTTCCGCATAACGACAGTGCGTTCAAGCAGGCCTATGCCATGGCCGCTTTGGCCGCCGGACTGACGCGCGACCAGGTGGTCGGCGTCTACGCCTTCGAAACCGGCGGCAACGGCAGCTACGATACCCAAGCGGGCATTACGCCAAAGCGCTCGCGCGCCATCTCGCCGGCGCTCGGCTACAATCAGTTGCTGTCGACCAACACGGTCTCGCTGCTCGCCGAGTTCGGCAACCGCTACCTCGCCGCGCTGCGCCAGAAGGCGGTGATGCTTCGCGGCGAACAGCGGCACGCCTTCGACCGGAAGATCGAGGCGCTGCGGCGCATGATCGACTTCTGCCGTTCGATCCCGCCGCACTGGAGTGACTACGATCGCGTCGCCAAGACGACGCAGCGCGGCTGGGGCGTGCATGCCGCTGTGCTCGATATCGACATCGGTCCGCTGCTGCAGGTGCAGAAGCTGGTCGACTCCGTCAATTTCGCCCGCGCCAAGGGCCACACATCGCCGCTCACCGCGCCCGAGCTCGAACTGATGAACCTCACCGGCGACGGCAACGGCATCGATATGGTGATGATGCCGCCATCGCTGCGCGCCCGCGTGCCGACCGCCAATTTCTTCCAGCCGCGCGGCTACGAGCGAAATCCGGTCGCCCGCCGCACCGGCGTGGTCGCCAACCTCCTCGCCGAAATCGAGCAGACGATGCGGCGCGAGGAGCAGACGCAGGGCGCAAGGGACTTGGCCGCAGCGTTCTGATCGCCTATTCCGCTGTGCGCAGGGGCGCGGGCGCCCCGCTGGCTGAGCTTTGTCCGCTGTATCGTCGTCCGCGCCGCCTCGCCGGAGCCATTGTCCTTGTCGTCGTCACCGTCTGAAACCTGCGTTCCCGTGCCGGGGGGCCTCTTCGGATACCGCCTGCTTGCCGATCCGCGCTTCAACAAGGGCACGGCCTTCACCGAGGACGAGCGCGACGCTTTCGGCCTGCACGGGCTGCTGCCGCCGCGGGTCGCGACCATGGACGAGCAGGTGAGCCGCCGGCTCGCCGCCTTCCGCGAGTTCGCCACCGATCTCGAGCGCTACGCTTTCCTGCGCGACCTGCAGGACACCAACGAGACCCTGTTCTACGCCCTGCTGGCGCAGAACCTCGAAGAGCTGCTGCCGATCGTCTACACGCCGACGGTCGGCGCCGGCTGCCGCTCCTTCAGCCGCCTGTTCCGCAAGCCGCGCGGCCTGTTCCTCTCGCTGCCGCGCAAGGGCACGCTGCGCCAGATCCTGGCCAATCCGCTGTTCGACAAGACCGAGGTGATCGTCGTCACCGACGGCGAGCGCATCCTCGGGCTGGGCGACCAGGGCGCCGGCGGCATGGGCATCCCGATCGGCAAGCTCGCGCTCTATACGGCCTGCGGCGGCATCGATCCCGCCGCCGCGCTGCCGGTGCTCATCGACGTCGGCACCGACAATGCCGAGAACCTGCGCGATCCGCTCTATGTCGGCTGGAATCATGCTCGCACGCGCGGCGAGGAGTACGACGCCTTCATCGAGGAGTTCGTCAGCGCCGTCACCGAGCGCTGGCCGCACGTGCTCTTGCAGTGGGAAGACTTCGCCAAGGGCAACGCCAACCGCCTGCTCGAGCGCTATCGCGACCGGCTCTGCACCTTCAACGACGACATCCAGGGCACAGCGGCGGTGGCGACCGGCACGCTGCTCGCGGCGATCAACGTCACCGGCCTGCCGCTATCGGAGCAGCGCATCGCCATCTTCGGCGCCGGCTCGGCCGGCTGCGGCATCGCCAAGCTGTTGCTGGCAGCGATGGTCGCAGAAGGCCTCGACGCCAAGGACGCGGCGCGGCGGTTCTATCTCGTCGACCGCGACGGCCTGCTCATCGAAGGCATGAACGGCATCGCCGAATTCCAGCGGCCGTTCCTGCAGCCGCGCGCGGCGGTCGACGGCTGGGGCAATGGCGGCGTCATCTCGCTGCGCGACGTCATCGACAAAGCGAAGCCGACGGCGCTGATCGGCGTCTCCGGCCAGCCCGGCGCCTTCAGCGAGGAGATCGTACGTGCGATGGCGGCGCAGCACGCGCGCCCGATCATCTTCCCGCTGTCCAATCCGGTATCCTGCGCCGAGGCGACGCCGGCCGACATCGACCGCTGGACCGAAGGCCGCGCGGTGGTCGGCGCCGGCAGCCCCTTCCCGCCGTTGATGCGCCGCGGCGCGTCCTTCAGCGTCGACCAGACCAACAACTCCTACATCTTCCCCGGCGTGGGCCTGGGCGCTATCGCCACGCAGTCGCGGCGGATCACCGACACGATGTTCATGGCGGCAGCCCGCGCGCTCGCCGACCTGTCGCCGGCGAAGAACGATCCGGAAGCCAACCTGCTGCCGAGCGTCACCGCCCTGCACGAGGTCGCGATTGCCGTGGCGATCGCCGTCGGCAAGCAGGCTTATGCCGAGGGGCTGACCACGGGCGTCACTGCCGACACCGTCGAGGCCGCCGTGCACGCCAGGATGTGGACGCCGCGTTACGCCACCTATTGCGTCGGCGGCGCGGGTTGAACCCGCAAACGAAAACGGCGCCGTCATGGGCGGCGCCGTTCAATTCGGAAAACCGGAACGGTTCGCTTTAAACTCTCGCCCCGCTTGCGGAGTAGCGGATCGCGGCGATGCGATCGAGCTCGGCCTGCTCACGCGCCGATGCTTCGGCCTTCTCGCGCGCCTGGTCGCGCTCGTCGAGCATCTCGACCTTCTTTAATTCCTCGAAGGCCTCGCCGAGGGCTGCCTGCGCGTCGTCAAGCTGGGCCTTGAGTTCCCCGGTCGAGCGCCTGAGGTTCTCGCGGCGCGTGATCGCCGCCTTGGCGTAGGTCGGATAGGCGAAATGAGCAGGATCGTGGATGCCGGCGCGGTCTTGCTCGACCTTGATCTCGCGGTCGAGCTCGGTCGCGATGCGATCGAACTCCGCAATCATGGCTTCGATCTGCGCGACCTTGCGCCGCTTCTCGTCGACCTGAAATTTCTTCAGGCGGATGAGGGTCTCGCGTGACTTCATCGACTGGATACTCCCCAGAAGCCCCGAATTGTCGCCCGACGCGGTCGAAATAGTGCGTGGCCCGCGCAGGCGGTCCGGACGTATCGCAGCCACTGTGGGGCAATAACGTTAGTTTTCGGTTTCCGCGCCGGCCAGAATCGCCTGCAGGCGCCGATATCCGTCCCCGAGGGAGGTCGATTCCTCCTTGGCCTGGCCCAAAAAGGCCTCCAGGGGCTTGTGCAGGCCGATGGCCTCGTCGACCTCCGGGCTCGACCCCTGCCGGTAGGCGCCCAGCCGGATCAGTTCCTCCATGTCGGAATAGGTCGCCATCACCTGGCGGGCGCGGGCGATCACCGGCACGAAATCGGGGTCGGCGGCGCGCGGCATGGTGCGCGAGATGGACTTGAGGATGTTGATCGCGGGATAGCGGCCGCGCTCGGCGATGGCGCGCTCCATAACAATGTGCCCGTCGAGGATGCCGCGCACGGCGTCCGCGACCGGCTCATTATGATCGTCGCCATCGACCAGCACCGTGAAGATGCCGGTGATGGTGCCTTCGTCGGTGCCGGGCCCGGCACGCTCCAGAAGCCGCGGCAGCTCGGTGAACACCGTCGGCGTATAGCCCTTGGCGGTCGGCGGCTCGCCGGCCGACAGGCCGATCTCGCGTTGCGCCATGGCGAAGCGGGTGACCGAATCCATCAGCACCAGCACGTCCTGGTGCAGGTCGCGAAAGAACTCGGCGATGGCGAGCGTCAGGTAAGCCGCCTGGCGGCGCATCAACGCCGGCTCGTCCGAGGTCGAGACGACGACGACCGAGCGCGCCAGGCCCGTCGGCCCGAGGTCGTCCTGCAAGAACTCTTGCACCTCGCGGCCGCGTTCGCCGACCAAGCCAATGACCGACACGTCGGCGGCCACATTGCGGGCCATCATCGACAGCAGCACCGATTTGCCGACGCCGGAGCCGGCGAAGATGCCCATGCGCTGACCGCGGCAGCAGGTGGTGAAGGTGTTGAGCGCGCGCACGCCAAGATCGAGCGGCGCGCCGACCCGCCGGCGGGCATGCGCCGGTGGGGGCGACGAGCGGAAAGAATATGGTGCCGGTCCCGGCGGCAGCGGCCCCAGTCCGTCGATCGGTTCACCCAGGGCGTTGACGACGCGCCCGAGCCAGGCCTCCGACGGCCGCACCGCGCCGGCGGCGGTCGAGACCACCGCGCGGCAGCCACGCCGCACCCCGTCAAGCGCCGCGAACGGCATTGCCAGCGCATTGCCGTCGGAAAAGCCGACTACCTCACAGGGAATGGCGCGGCCGGGACCGGTCTCGACGATCAGCCGGGCGCCAACCGACATGGCGTGGATCGGACCGGCGATCTCGACCATGAGCCCACGCACGCCGATGACGCGGCCGTAGATCTCCACGCCGTCGAGGTCGCCTATCTGCTCGGCCAGGGCCTTCATCCTGCGCGTGCCTCCGCACACCGTGCCGCAGGGGAACTCACGGGACTTTGCCGTAAACTCGCCCTTAGGCTTACCGCCTCTGTTCCGCCTTTAACCGATTGTTTACCCGCGTCGTTAATCATTGCGTCATCGTCTCGGGACAGACGGGCCGGATTCGAATCACCCCGGCCGGACGATAAGGGCGATCCTGAGCCGGTTAAGGCCGGTTCTTGAACTGGAGCACGAACCCGACGCGTGGCGGAAAACCGCTTCCTGGCAATCTCTTACGCCGATTCGGGCGGTAACGCCTACGGCGCCCTTGCCAGCGAGAATCAGGTTTTGTTAACCATGGCGGGATAGTGTCGAATCGGTTTGTCCCACCGCGTTTTTTTGACAACTCGCCGCCTCCCGCGGCGCTGAACTGAACGGCCCGTGCGGCGAGAAGGGGACTTCAATGCGCGTTCTACTGATCGAAGACGACAGTGCGACCGCACAATCCATCGAGCTGATGCTCAAATCCGAGAGCTTCAACGTCTACACCACCGATCTGGGTGAGGAAGGCGTCGATCTTGGCAAGCTCTACGATTACGACATCATCCTGCTCGACCTGAACCTGCCCGACATGTCGGGCTTCGAGGTTCTGCGCTCGCTGCGGGTGTCCAAGGTCAAGACGCCGATCCTGATCCTCTCGGGCCTTGCCGGCATCGAGGACAAGGTCAAGGGCCTCGGCTTCGGCGCCGACGACTACATGACCAAGCCCTTCCACAAGGACGAGCTGATCGCCCGCATCCACGCGATCGTGCGCCGCTCCAAGGGGCATGCCCAGTCGGTCATCAACACCGGCGATCTCGTCGTCAATCTCGATACCAAGACGGTCGAGGTCGGCGGCCAGCGCGTGCACCTGACCGGCAAGGAATATCAGATGCTCGAGCTGCTCTCCCTGCGCAAAGGGACGACGCTCACCAAGGAGATGTTCCTCAACCATCTCTACGGCGGCATGGACGAGCCGGAGCTCAAGATCATCGACGTGTTCATCTGCAAGCTGCGCAAGAAGCTGGCGAACGCGTCGTCGGGCAAGAACTACATCGAGACCGTCTGGGGCCGCGGCTACGTGCTGCGCGAGCCGGGCGAGGCCGACGAGAGGATTCCGGCGTAACGCTGCCTCCGCGGCGCGAATGCCGCGCAGACAGAACGTGAGGGATTTCCCCGCGTTGCGTCTGCGTACATCTTGACTGGGCCTTCGGGCTCTCTCCTCCCAACTGGAACCCCGGGCCTCTCGCCCGGGGTTTTTTAATTTCTGTTTCTTCGAATTCATGCCGCGAATTCATGCCGCATTGCAGTTCCTGCGGTCAGTCAATGGAACTTGCCTCAGGAACAAAGTGCCCGCTGCCGGATTGTTCAGGCTCCAAGTCGCCCTCTTTGGCGATTCCTTCGTTCAACAATGGAGCGACCGATGAAGACCCGGATTCTTGCTGCGACTGCCTTGGCCGCGGTGATCGCGATGCCGATCGCCGCCCAGGCGCAAGGCACCGTGCGCGGCGCCGCGGAAGGCGCCGATGCCGGCGCGCATGCGGCCGGCCCGATCGGCGCCGTCGTCGGCGGCACTGTCGGCGCGGTGGCCGGCACCGTCGGCGGCATTCTCGGCGTCGACGATCGTCCGCGCTTCCGCGAATACGTCGTGGAGGAGCACGTCCCCTCCTACACCTATCGCGAACCGGTGCGCGCCGGCGTCGTGCTGCCGTCGGACGGCGTCACTTACTACGAGGTGCCGTCCCGCTTCCACGTGCGCGGTAACTATCGCTATACGGTGATCAACGGCCACGCCGTCCTGGTCGAGCCGCAGACCCGTCGTGTGGTCGAAGTGATCGACTGATCGCGTGTGAGATCGGGCGCGGCGCAGGCCTCGCGGCTGGCGCCGCGCCCTCTGTTTTTGAGCTTTGCTCAGCGCAGCCGGTTGGCAAAGCGCGGCAGCGTGCCGGATTGGCCGCCGTGCCGCGCCGCGATGTTCGGCGCGTAGAGGCCGCGCCGATCCGGGACCGGCTTGAAAGCGTCGGTCAGGCCGACCACCGTCTCCGCCGCCCCGAGGATCAGATAGGATTCGTCCGGCATCTGGCGCGCGACGCGGTGCAGCACCGCCGACTTGGTCGGCTGGTCGAAATAGATCAGCACGTTGCGGCAGAACACGACGTCGAACTGACCCAGCGGCGAAAAATCGTGCAGCAAATTGAGCGTGCGGAATTGCACCATGGCGCGCAATTCCGGCGCGATCTCCCAGCCGTCACCGTTCTTGCTGAAATGCTTGACCAGCAGTTGGATCGGCAGGCCACGCTGCACCTCGAACTGCGAATAAACCCCGGCTTTGGCGCGCTCGATCACCTCCGACGACAGATCGGTCGCGAGGATGTCGACGCGGAATCCGGCGAGCTGTGGCGCCATGGCCTGCAGCAGCATCGCAATCGAGTACGGCTCCTGGCCGGCGGCCGCGGCGCTGCACCAGATACGGATGCGCTTCTCCCTCGCCCGCGCCGCGATCAGCACCGGCAGGATGGTGTCGCGCAGATGGTCGAACGGAATGCGGTCGCGGAAGAAGAAGGTCTCGTTGGTCGTCATCGCCTCGGTGACCGCGATGGCCAGCGCGGCACTGCCGGGCTGGCGCAGCTGCCCGACGATCTCGCCCAGCCCGGCGAGGCCGAGGCGTCGCGCTACCGGCGTCAGGCGGCTCTCGAGCAGATAATCTTTTTCGGCCGACAGCGTGAGGCCGGAGCGCTCCTTCAGGAGGCGGCGCAGATAGTCGAAATCGTCGGGGGTCATGCGCGCTCCCCCGTGAACAGACGCGTCAGTCGCGATGCGATGTCCGGCAGCGGCAGCACCGCCGAACAGAGGCCCGCATGCGCCACCTGTCCGGGCATGCCCCAGACGACGCTGGTCGCCTCGTCCTGGGCGACGACATGGCCACCGGCGGCGACCAGTTCGCGCGCGCCGGCGAGCCCATCCGAACCCATACCGGTGAGGATGAGCGCCAGCGCCTTCGAGCCCCACACCTGCGCCGCGGAGCTGAGCAATGGATCGACCGAGGGCTTGCAGAAATTGATCTGCGGGCCGTCATCGATGACGATCACCGCCGCGCCGTCGCGTGAGGCGACGCGCATGTGGTGGCCGCCCGGCGCGATGTAGATGCTTCCCGGCAGGATCGCTTCACCGTCGGTCGCCTCGCGCACCGGCACCTTGACCGCGCGCGACAGGTGCTCGGCGAGGATGGCGGTGAAGGTCGGCGGCATATGCTGCGTGATCAGGACCGGCGCGCGCGCGATCAGGCTGCCGCAGTGCGACAGCACGGCGTCGAGCGCCTGCGGACCGCCGGTCGACGAACCGATCAGCAGCACGCGCGGCGGCGTCAGCGGCATCGGCCGCAGCGCCAGCGGCACGTGCGGGCGCGCCGGACGAACCGCCGCGGCAGCGACGCGCGGGCGGCGCGCACGCGGACCGAGCTGCCGGATCTTCTCGATGAGCTCGCGGCGGAAATTGTCGGAACTGTTGACGTCGGCCGGCGAGGACGGCTTCGGAATGTAATCGGCGGCGCCGAGCGCCAGCGCCTTGAGACTGATCTCCGCGTTCCGGCGCGTGACCGTCGAGGCCATGATCACGACGACGTCGCGCTTCTTCGCCAGCAGCAGCGGCAGCGCGGAAATGCCGTCGAGCTCCGGCATCTCGACGTCGAGCACCACAACATCGGGATCGCTGCGCTCGATCTCGTCGACCGCGTCGCGGCCGGTACGCAAGAGCGCGACCACGTCGAGATCGGGCTCGGCCGTCACCCAGCGCGCGAACAGGCCGCGCACCACCGCGGCATCATCGACGATCATGACGCGGATGCGTTTGCGCGAGGTGGCCTCGGGCGCAACTGTGGCGGCGGCGACGTTCATGGCTTCAATTCCGGTGCGGTCAGAGCAGGCCGACTTCCTGGAATTTCGCCTCGACAATCTCCCGGTCGAACGGCTTCATGATGTACTCATTGGCGCCGGCGTGCAGCGCGCGGGCGATGTGCGCGACGTCGTTCTCGGTCGTGCAGAAGACGACCTTCGGCGAGTCGCCGCCGGGCATCCGGCGCAGCGAGCGCAGGAATTCGTAGCCGTCCATGTTCGGCATGTTCCAGTCGAGCAGGATCGCCTCCGGCAAACCCTTGCGGCAAACGTCGAGGGCTTGCTCCCCGTCCTCGGCTTCCTTGATCTGGAAGTCGAGCCCTTCCAGGATGCGCCGCGCCACCTTGCGGATGACGCTGGAGTCGTCAACGATGAGACAGGTCTTCATTTCGCGTCCTCGCTTCAGTCCTTGAGCGGTCACGCCGCCATCGATTCCACAGCGATGTCGAGCACGCGGTCGACATCGATCACCATGAGCAATTGGTCGTCGAGCCGGTGAATGCCGGTCGAGACCCGCGCCAGCCGCGGATCGAGATTGACCGGGTTCGGCTCCCGCGCCTCGTCGTCGAGCCGCAGCACTTCGCCGATGCCGTCGATGAGAAGGCCGTAGGACTCGCCGCGCATCTCCACGCCGATCGCCATCCTCGGCTTGTCCTCGGCCGACGGCGCGAGCCCGAGCCTGCGGCGCATGTCGATCAGGGTGACGATGCGGCCGCGCAGATTGAGCACGCCGGCGATCTCCGGCGGCGCCAGCGGCACGCGCGTCGGCCGCTCCGGGATGAAGACGTCCTGCACGCGCAGGATCGGCAGGCCGATCAGCTCGCCGCCGATCTGCGCCGTGACGTATTCGCGCTGCGTGCCGGTTTCGTTGCCGTTCATGCCGCCCGCCCGAATTCGCTCTGTTCCTTCAGCGCCGCGATGAGGCCCTGACGGTCGAACTTGGCTACGTAGTCGTGGAAGCCGACCTGCCGCCCACGCGCGATCGCTTCGGCGGAGACGACCGAGGACAGGCCGATGACCGGCAACTCGGCGCCGCGCGGATGCCGCCGCAGCGCCTGCGTCAAGGCGAACCCGTCCATCTCCGGCATCTCGATGTCGGTGATGACGATGTCGACGGCGCGGCCGCCGTCGATATGCGCGAGCGCTTCCGCGCCCGAGCCGACGGTCGTCACCTCGAAGCCGGCCGCCTGCAGCACCGGCGCCAGCATGTTGCGGAAGAATGGCGAGTCGTCGACCAGCAGCACCGAGCGCGGGCGCAGCGCGAGCTTCTGCTCCTTGCGGCGGAACCAGTCCTCGAAGGCGAGCGGCAGGAAATGGCCGACGTCGATGATCTCGGTCGCCTGGCCCTTGATGATCGCCGAGCCGATGACGCCGTCGCTGCCGGCGACTTCGATCTCGAGGCGGTCCTCGACGATGTCGACGATCTCGTCGACGACCAGCGCCATCGAGCGCGCGCCGTCGGAGAAGACGAGTAGCGGCTGCGCACCCTCGGCGCGCACCTGTACATTCGCGTTCATCGTCACCAGCGGCATCAATTGACCGCGGTACTGGACCATGTGGCGGCCGTTCGACAGCTCGATCTTGCGCGCGTCGATCTCTTCCAGACGCGTGACGAGCGCCAGCGGCACCGCTTTCGGCTGCGCCGAGCCCGCGCGGAAGACGAGCAGCGACGTGCTCTGCTCGGACGCCACGGCCGCGACCGCGGTCTCTTCGGCGGCCGCGCCGTGCAATTGCGAAGCGGCCGTGCGGCCGAGCGCCTGCGCGATCCCGTTCGGATCGATGATCATGATCACCGAGCCGTCGCCGAGGATGGTGTTGCCGCAGAACATTGCGATGTGGCGAAGCTTGCTCGACATCGGCTTCACCACGATTTCTTCGGTGTGAAACACGGCGTCGACGACGATACCGAACGTCTGCGGGCCGACTTGCGTCACCACGATGAAGCCGCCTTCGAGATCGTCCGCCGGCGCGCGCGCCAGTCCGAGCAGATTGCTCAGGCGCGCCAGCGGCAGCAGCTTGTCGCGCAGGCGTAGCACCGCGGTGTCCTTGATGCGCTCGATGCGATGATCGGAATCGGCGCGCGCCCGCACCAGCTCGATGACCGCGAGCTGCGGAATGGCGAAACGGTCGCCGGCGGCCTCGACGATCAGCGCCGAGACGATCGCCAGGGTCAGCGGGATCTTGATGGTGAAGCTGAGGCCGACGCCCGGAACCGAACGTACGTCGATGGTGCCGCCGATCTGATCGATGTTGTTGCGCACCACGTCCATGCCGACGCCGCGGCCGGACACGCTGGTGATCTCCGCGGCGGTGGAGAAGCCGGGCGCGAAGATGAATTTCTGGATTTGTGCTTCGGTCAGCTTCTCGATTTCGGTTTCGGTCGCGAGACCCTGCGCCAACGCCTTCGCTTTGATGCGCTCGGTGTTGAGCCCGCGACCGTCGTCGGCGACCTGGATGACGATGAAGCCGCCCTCGTGCCACGCCGAGAGACGGATTCGCCCGCGCTCCGGCTTGCCGGCCGCGCGCCGCTCCGCGGGCGTCTCGAGCCCGTGGTCGGCCGAATTGCGCAGCATGTGCGTGAGCGGATCCTTGATCAAGTCGAGCACCTGCCGATCGAGCTCGGTCTCGGCGCCCTGCATGTCGAGATCGATCTCCTTGCCGAGCTCGTTGCAGAGATCGCGCACGATGCGCGGCAGCTTCTGCCAGGCATTGCCGATCGGCTGCATGCGTGTCTTCATCACGCCTTCCTGCAACTCGGCGGTGACGTTCGACAGGCGCTGCAGCGGCGTCTTGAATTCCGACTCTTCGTGGCGGCGGCCGATCTCGAGCAACTGATTGCGCGTCAGCACCAGTTCGGAGACCATGGTCATCAGCCTTTCCAGCGTCTCGACCGAGACGCGGATCGACTGGTTGCCGTTCTTCTGATCGTCGTCCTTGCCGCCCTCGCCGAGCGGCGATTTCGTCTGGTGCTGCGGCGGCTCGACCGGCGTCGCGCGAAAGGCGCGCTCCAAATCGTCGAGCGAATCCTCACCGGGCAACAGCGGCCGCTCCAGCACCTGTTCGACCAGCGTGCCGACGCTGTGGTGCTGAACCTCTGCCGGCTCCGTCTTCGGTGCGCTCAGGCCCGCGGCCATGTGGGTCAGGCCGCCGATCAGGTCCGCGTCGCTGCCGTCGGGCTCACGCTGCTCCCGCTCCAGCGAGTCGAGAATGCCCTTGATCCGGTCGATGGCGGCGAGAATGAGCGTCACCGCGTCGCTCGTCGCCGGCACGCCGTCGCGGAAGCGTCCCATCAACGCTTCGGCGGCATGCGCCAGCGCCTCGAGGCGCGGCAGGCCGAGAAATCCGCAGGTCCCCTTGATCGTGTGAACGAGGCGGAAGACGTTATTGATGATCTTGGCGTTGTTCGGATCCTGCTCGAAACGCACGAGTTCGACGTCGACGAGATCGAGACTCTCGTTCGTCTCGGTCACGAACTCGCGCAGCAGGTCGTCCATTGAGAAAACGCTTTCACCGGCGGAAGCACGCCCGCCCTCACGCATGGCTTCGGATGCGCGTCAGTGTGTCGGTGAAGGGTTTAATTTTAGTTGCGGTAACGCCCTAATCGTCGGCGAATTAAATATTCATTAACGATCGGCGGCCGCCTTATTGCGCGGTGACCACCATCGCGTCGCCCTCCATGGCCGCGCTCGCCGTCAAGCCGCAGGCCTTGGCCAGGAGCCCGGCATAGAACGGCTGGATGCGGTGCGCATCGAGACCCTCCTCGCCGACCTCGCCCGAAATGAGCGCGGCGTTCGGCGGGACTTTGGCGTTGGTGCCGGCGGCGCTGACCTTGAAGCCCATGGCTTCGCCCTCGCCGATCGCGTCGACGCCGAGGCGGCCGCCGCGCGGGATCGCCTGCGCCGCCATCAGCAGCATGTTGAGCAGCAGCTTCACCCGGTTCTTCGGCAACAGCAGCCGCGGCAGGCGCCAGTCGAGCTTGGTCTTGTCGTCCTCGAGGAAGCCGCGCGCGACCTTCTCGGCGTCGCCGGAATCGATCTGCGCGCCGGCCGAGCCGGCGGCGCCGAAGGCGATGCGGCAGAACTGCAGCTTGGCAGAGGCTGTGCCGGCGCTCTTCTTGATCAGGTCGAGCGCGAATTTCTGCGTCTCTTCGTCCTTGTCCTCGGCCATCACTTCGAGCCCGTTGACGATGGCGCCGACCGGACTGATCAGATCGTGGCAGACGCGCGAGCACAGCAGGGCGGCGAGGTCGAGCGCTTCGATCGGGCTTCCGGACATGGACGAATATCTCCGCGGGGGCTTGCATCTGCGCCACAAAACAGGCGAATCGAGGCCCGCCGTGGTCCATCACGGCCATACACCGCGTCCTCCAGACCGCCAAGGACCGAAACCGACGTGACCGAAGCCTCCCGTATTGCCGCAATGACCGCCGATGACGCCGTCCGGCTGATAGACGACCTGACCACGATCGTATCGCGCGCGGCGGCGGCGACACTCCTGAAGCCTGTCGACGAGGTCGAACGGCGCATCAAGGCCGACCAATCGCCGGTCACCGCCGCCGACGAGGCCTCGGAAGCGGTCATCCTCGACGGGCTCGGCCGGCTGCTGCCGGGGCTTCCGGTGGTCGCCGAGGAAAGCGTCGGCCGCGCGCCGGCCGAGCTGGGCGAAAGCTTCGCCGTCGTCGACCCGCTCGACGGAACCAAGGAATTCATCGCCGGACGCGACGAATTCACCGTCAATCTCGCCATCGTCACCCATGGCGTCCCGATCGCCGGGCTGATCGCAGCGCCGGCGCAGGGGGTGATTTGGCGCGGCGTGCCCGGCCGTTTCGCCGACCGCCTGCGGCTCGCGCCGGGCGAACCGGCCGAAAAAGCGCAGGAGCGCACCGCGTTGCATGTGCGGATCGCACCCGACACCCTCAAAGTGGCGGTGTCACGCAGCCATCTCGACCCGAACAGCGAGGCCTTCCTCGGCCGCTTTGCCGCGGTGGAACGTTACGCCTGCGGCTCGTCGGTAAAGTTCTGCCACATCGCCGAAGGCAAGGCCGATCTCTATCCGCGGCTGGGGCCGACGAGCGAATGGGACATCGCCGCCGGCTGCGCCATCCTCGCCGCCGCGGGCGGTATCGTGACCGATCCCGACGGGCAGCCGTTGCGCTTCGGCGGTGGCGGCAAATTCCTGGTGCCGGGCTTCATTGCCTGGGGCGACCGGCGGCGGGCCGCGCTCGGGCGGTGATCAGCGGCCGATCATGCGCTGGATCTCGGGCCAGCGCCGTTCGGCGGCCTCGAGCGTTGGCCCCGGGGCGGCGAGAAACGCCCGTCGGTCCTTGTCGCTATAGAAGAGATAGAGCTTCTCGCCCACGATCGCCCAGACCAGCGGATTGCCCGGCACCGAGCGGCTGTGGGCGATGCCGACCGGGTCGTAGCCGCCGAAGCGAGGCCGATAGACGTCGGGATGGTCCTTGAAGGCCGCCTGATTGCCGACATTGCGGAAGCGCCAGACCGCGCCGTCGAAGGTGGTCTCGAGGCTCGCTTTGCCGAGCTCCGGCTGTCGGTTGGTGAAATAGGCGACCGGATCGTAGCCGCTGAGCGCCAGTCCGGTGCCGGCGTTCACGACCAGTGGATCGGCGGCAGCGGCCGGGAGGAGGCCGGCGGCCAGCGCCAGACCGATCAAGAGGCGTCGGAACGCGGGCTTTTCCGGCTGCCGTGCTGCGGTCATAGTCTGTGGCGACATTCGGGCGATTCGGGCGTGTCTGCCGGTGCCTCGAACCTTTAGGCGCCCGGCATGAGCATCCGGTTAAGGGGCTCGGGGGCCACCTCATCCATGGAGATTTCGATGCGCGCGACCTTGCGGCTGGCCGCTCTGATCCTGTGCCTGGTCGGCTTCGGCTCCGACCTCGCAATGGCGCAGGGGGCGCCGCCGCCTCACCGGCGCGACACTTTCCGCCCGGAAGAGATCGTCCAGGAAGGGCACCGCTTCTTCGGCTCCGTGTCGCAAGGCCTTGCCCAGATCGTCGAGAAGGCGGTCAGCCGCTGGGGCGAGCCGAACGGTTACATCCTCGGTCAGGAAGGCTCGGGCGCGCTGGTCGTCGGCCTGCGCTACGGCGACGGCAAGCTCTACACCCGCAATGCCGGCGACCGCCGCGTCTTCTGGGAAGGCCCGTCGGTCGGCTTCGACACCGGCGGCGAAGGCGCGCGCACCATGATGCTCGTCTATAACCTGCCCTCGACCGAGGCGATCTATCAGCGCTTCGCCGGCATCGACGGCTCCGCCTACTTCATTGGCGGTTTCGGCATGACCGCTCTGACGGCCAACAAGATCGTCGTGGTTCCGATCCGCTCCGGCGTGGGACTGAGGCTCGGCGCCAATATCGGCTATCTCAAATTTACGCAGCGCGCGACCTGGAACCCGTTCTGATCGCCGTCACCCGCGAAATAAGCTCCGTCCGCACGATGCACTTGAACCCGGCAGCCGCGACGCGGCGCCGGGTTTAGGTTAATGTGGGCTAGCGCTTGGTCGGCGCGGTATCTCCGTGCGATGGTTTCCGCGGGGTTGCCGGGTTGGGGTGAGTTGGAGGCGTTGTTTCATGATTGAACCGATCATGTATTTCGGGATCGGCTTCCTCGTCGCAGCCCTGATCGGCCTCGTCGTCGTCCCCCTCGTCCACAACCGCGCCGTCCGTCTGACCATGCGCCGGCTCGAAGCCGCGACGCCGCTGTCGATGGCGGAAATCCAGGCCGACAAGGATCAGTTGCGCGCCGAATTCGCCATGTCGACGCGGCGCCTCGAAATGAGCGTCGAGCAGCTCAAGATGAAGAGCACCGGCCAGCTCGCCGAGCTCGGCAAGAAGAGCGACGCCATCAACCGGCTCAAGATCGAGCTCGGCGAAAAGACCGCCACCATTTTCGCATTGGAAGCGCGCGACAAGGCGTTGCGCGACCAGTTGCGCGCCACCGAGGAAGAGTTCGCGTTCAAGACCAATGCGATGCTCGAGGCGCAGCGTGCGCTGACCGAGAAGGAAGCGGAACTCGCCCGCTTCGTCAGCGAGTACGACGACAAGTCGAGCGTCGCCGAGGCGCAGAAGGTCGAGATCGTCGCGCTGAAGACGCAGGTCGACGCGCTCAAGGACCGCCTCACCGCCGCCGGCAACGATCTGAAAGCGGTGGAAGACCGCCGCGACGCCGAGCGCGTCGAATTGAAGGCGGCGACGCAGGAGCTCGCGGAAGAGCGCGGCAAGGTGGAGAACCTCGGCCGCCGCGTCTCCGAGCTGGAGCACGCGCTGGTCGCGCAAACGACGGAAGCCGAGATCCTCGGTCGTCGGGCCCAGGACCTGGAGAACCGGCTCACCGAGCAGTCGCGCCTCCTGACCGAAAGCGATTTCGAGTTGCGCCAGATCCGCAGTCAGATTGAGACCGCGCAGAAGACCGAAGCCGACCTGCGCGCGGCCATCGCCGAACTCGACGGCCGTTCGTCCTCGGCCACCCAGAAGCTGAAGACCGAGAACAGCCAGCTTCAGGCCGAGCTCGAGCACACGCGCGACGACCGCGACCGCATCGCGCGCGATCTCGCCAACATTAAGCGCGAGACCGAAGAGACCTGGGCCAACGAGCGGGTCGAGAACGCGCTGCTGCGCGAGCGCATCAACGACGTGGCTGCGGAAGTGGCGCGGCTCGCCTCGTCGCTGGAAGGGCCGAACTCGACCATCGACGCGATCCTGGCGGCCGAGACCGCCCGCGACCGCGCCGTGGCCGCGGCGGCTCCGGTCACCGTGCATGGCGATGTCACGCTCGAGACCGCAGCCGAGGTCGGCGGCAATCTTGCCGACCGCATCCGCGCGCTGCAGAGCCAGTCCGTGCGCGGCCCCATCGCCGACGACCCGAAGACGCGGAACTAACGAGCTTTGTCCCGGGCGCCATGCAGCGCGAAGCGCTGCTTTGCAGACCCGGGACCGTGCATTCTGACGACCCCGGATCGCTTGACCCTCTCCGGCGCATTCCCTATACCCGCCACGCTTGGTGGCCGGGCGGTTAGCTCAGCGGGAGAGCACACCCTTCACACGGGTGGGGTCATAGGTTCAATCCCTATACCGCCCACCATCGCCTCCGAAACAATTGAAAGCGACCGAACGCGGCTGCCGCCGCGTCTGCCTCCTCAGGCGAACTGCCGCACCATGATCGCGACGACCGCGAGCACGACGAGACCGGCGAGAATGGTGCCGATCAGCTTGCCGATGCGCTCCGGTGCGCCGTTTTCAGGTTGGACATGGGTCATGACGGTGTGCCCTCCTCGATCGCCGCCCCGCGTCAGGATTTGCGCCGCGCTTGAGGCTCGCGCGTGAGATTCTTCGCGGCAAGCTCGTCGAGATAATCCTGCCAATACTTGCTGCGATTGCGTCCGAGCTCGGCGAGGTAGTTCCAGTCGAAGATGCCGGTCGAGTGCATGTCGTCGAAGACGAGCCGCACCGCGTAATTGCCGACCGGCAGCACTTCGAGCACGGCGACGTCGCGTTTGCCGGGAACGGTCTGCCGCTGATCCGGCGAATGTCCCTGCACTTCCGCGCTCGGGCTCTTCACGCGCAGATATTCGGCCGGCAATTCGAAGCGCTCGCCGCTGTCGAAGGAGACGGTCAGGGTCTTGCAGTCCTTGGCGAGCCGCAATTCGGTCGGCCAGGATTCGCGCTTTGCATCGGTCATGCGCCGTCTTCTAGCGCGCGGCGCGTCAGTTCACAAACCGCACCGTGCCGGCGGTCGACAGGTCGAAGCCGCCCATCTCGCCGGCGCGGGCGGCGAGATCCTGCGAACGCAGGAACTGCACCAGGGACTGCATCGCCGGACGGAAATAATCGCGCTGGCGCATCAGCAGATCGAACGCCTCCCAGACGATCGGCACGAAATCGAGCCCGGCGGAATTGGCCACCGAGCGGGTGGCGATGCCGGTATCGGCGCGCCCGGCGCGGATCGCCTGCGCGATGTCCGGCCCGGTCGGGCACATCGGCCCGGTCTGCACCGCCTCAAGCGTCGCCCTGGACCGATTGAGCAGCGCGAGCAGCAGGAGCTGCGCACCGGCGCCCTTCGGCCGCATGCAGACGCGCGCGTGCTTTTCCAGCACGTCCTCGATGCGGGTGATCTTGCCCGGGTTGCCCGTGGGCACGAGGAAGCCCTGCTCGCGCCGGCAAAACCCGATGAGCACCGCGTCGCCGACGTCGTTGCGCGCCTCTAGCATGGCGACATTGGCATCCGCTTCCGGGTTGTCGAGCGCGTGCAGGTGCATGCCGGCGGCGATCGCCTCGCCGGCGAGAAAGCGCTCCATGCCGGCCTCGCTGCCGATGGCGAGCGTCGCCAGCCCGCAGCCGCTCTCGCGCAGCGCCCATTCGAGCAGCGGATCGTGACTGCCGGCGACGATCGGCGCCGGCTCCGGCCGCGACAGCCCCGGCGGACGCTGGATGCTCGTTGTCAGCCAGTGATCGAGCTCAACCTTCGGGAACAGCCAGCGGCCCGTCACCTTGGTGCAGGGAATGCTGCCCTCGGCGACCATCTCGTAGATCTTGCGTTCCTTCAGGCGCAGATAGCCGGCGGCTTCGGACGTCGTGAACAGCTGCATGGGAAATGCCCCGGGTGCAAAGTGAGCAAGGCTATCCGACGCCGCCTCGCGGCGCCATGCGCTCAGCCGGCCGCCGCGCGCGGCAGGCTGGCCAGCCTCGCCTTGAAATCGAAGGAGAGGTCGGCGGCTTCCTCAGGCGTGAGCGACTGTCCGGCACCGATGAGCCGCCGTCCGAACATATGGTCGGCGCCGCGATTGATCGACTCGATGCCGAGCAGCCGGTCGCCCTTGAAGCAGAACACCGAGAACGCCCGCGTCGCCGGATCGCCGCGCACCACCGTGCGGTCGCAGCCGCCGGTCAGACCGACCATCTGCAGCTTTAGGTCCCTTTGGTCGCTCCAGAACCAGGGCACCGCCGCATAGCCGCCGTCGGACTTGCCGACGATGCGCTGGGCGACGTAGCGGCCCTGGTCGACGGCGTTCTGCACCGATTCAAGGCGCAGGCGCGCGCCGGTGGCCGCGTCGGGGAACGACGCGCAGTCGCCGATGGCGGAGATGGCGGGATCGCTCGTGAGCAATTGCGCGTCGACGGCGATGCCGTTGTCGAGCGCAAGGCCGGCCGCCTGCGCCAGCCCGGTCTCCGGCAGGATGCCGATGCCGACCAGCACGAGGTCGGCCGGGATCCTGCGGCCGTCGGCCGTGGTCACGCCGGTGACGCGCCCGCCCGCGCTGTCGATGCTGGCGAGCCGCGCCTCGAACAGGAGCTGCACGCCCCAGGCGGCATGCGCCTCGGCGAAGAAGCTTGAGACCGGCATCGACACCGCGCGGCTCATGCACCGTCCGAGCGCCTCGAGCACGGTCACCTGTTTGCCGAGCTTGCTCGCCACCGCCGCGAGCTCGAGGCCGATGAAGCCGGCGCCGGCGACGACGATCGACTGCGCGGCGTGGAAACGCTCTTTGATGGCGTCGGCTTCGGCCAAAGTGCGCAGGTAAAGGACGCCGTCGGCCTCGGCACCGTGCACCGGGAGCGTGCGGTTGCGCGCGCCGGTCGCCAACACCAGATGGTCGTAAGCGAGCGTCTGGCCGGAGGCGAGCGTCACGCGCCGCGCCGGCCGGTCGATACCGGTGACGGTCTCGCCGACGATCAGGCCGATCTCGTGCTTGTCGTAATAGCTCTGCGGGCGGAGCTGCAGCCGTTCGGCCGTGGTGTCGCCGAGCAGGTAAGCCTTCGACAAAGGCGGCCGCTGATAGGGAAGGACGGGCTCGTTGCCGACGATGAGGACCGGCTCTGCGTAGCCGGCTTCGCGCAGCGACGCGGCGACCTGGTAGCCACCCTGCCCGCCGCCGAGGATAAGCGTTCCGGCCATCAGCCCCTGCTCACGCGCACCGCGAAACGGCAGGGGTCTTATGCGCTTTGGCCGGCAATGTCACCCGGCCGGGGACCGGCAGGGGGTCCGCAACAACGGGGCGTCAGGCGTGCGCGAGCGCGCGGACCGTCCGACGGGCGGCGCGGCGGCGCGGCAGTTGGGTTTCGGCGACCGCCGGAACGATGCTGACTTCGGCCAGCTCGGAGCAGACGCAGGCCGCGGCCTTGCGCGCGGGCAGCGTCACCCGGCGGCCGTCCGGAAACTCCACGAACCGGCGCACCATGCCGCCATGGCTTTCCAGCACGTATTTCGCGCCGTCCGGAAACCGGGTCGGCAGACGGTTGCTCGAACGCATTGATCTCACCTTTGGCTGGTCTCGCCCCGCATCTGGAAAACACCCACCTCGTTACCAAGTTCTGGCAGCGCGCTGACAGCAGCCGACTTGTACCCACTATCCACCGGCCGAGCCGCCATCGTCTCTTGTTTGCCCAACCGGTAGGCAGTGCCGCATTGACGGGCATCAATCATTGAATTCCGCCCCGCCGCTATCAAATGAGGGCGGAAAGGTGAGTCGATGACGGATTTTCGCAACGATTGGATGTGGTCGGAGGCCTGCGAGGTGCTGGTCCGGGCCGAGCGCATGCATCGCGAGTTCTTCCGCCCGATCCGCACCGCCGCGCGAGTGCCCGCCTGGGAGCCGCCGGTGGACGTGCTGGAGACGGACCGGGACGTGCTCGTGTTCTTCGCTTTGCCCGGCGTCGACCCGGATCGGGTCGAGGCAGTGATCGAGGACGGCACGCTCCTGGTGGCCGGCCTGCGGGTGCTGCCCCCGGAGCTACAGACCGCGACCATCCATCGTCTGGAACTGCCGCAAGGCCGCTTCGAGAAGCGGGTGCGGTTGCCGGCGGGACGCTACGCCAATGTCCGCCGGTCCATGGCGAATGGCTGTCTGCTGATCACCCTCGAGAAAGGGACTTTCCGTGGTTGAGTCTGAAAATCTGCGCTCGATGAGCGAGGGCACAAGCCCATCCGGCGACGCCAACAAGGGTCGCCAGGAGAACCATCTCCCGCCACTGCCGGCCGACGCGATGATCATCGTGCCGGTGCGCAACTTCGTGCTTTTTCCCGGCATGGTGATGCCGGTCACGGTCGGCCGTTCGAAGTCGATCGCCGCGGCCCAGCAGGCCGTGCGCGAGCAGCGTCCGGTCGGCATCCTCAAGCAGCGCGATCCCGACGTTGCCGATCCGACGGCAATCGACATGCACCGCATGGGCACGGTGGCCAACGTCGTGCGCTACATCACCGGCCAGGACGGCGCCAATCACCTGATCTGTCAGGGCGAGCAACGCTTCCAGGTGCTCGAATTCCTGAGCGGCTGGCCGTTCATGGTCGCGCGCGTGCTGCGCATTCCGGAACCGACGACGCGCACGCCCGAGATCGAGGCGCGCTTCCTGCATCTGCGGGGGCAGGCCCTTGAGTCGGTCGAACTGCTGCCGCAGGCGCCGCAGGAACTTGTCGGCGCGATCCAGGGGATCGAGAATCCCGGCGCGCTCGCCGATCTCGCGGTCTCCTACATGGACGTGAAGCCCGAGGAAAAGCAGGAGATCCTGGAGACCGTCGACATTACCGCGCGCATGGAGAAGGTGTCCCGGCTTCTGGCGCAGCGCATCGAGGTGCTCAAGCTCTCCGCCGAGATCGGCAAGCAGACCAGGGCGTCGCTCGACGAGCGTCAGCGCGAGGTGCTGCTGCGCGAGCAGATGGCGGCGATCCAGAAGCAGCTCGGCGAGGGCGAGGAAGGCAAGGCCGAGGAATTGGCCGAGTTGGAGAAGAAGATCACTGACGCCGGCATGCCGAAGGACGTCGAGGACCAGGCCAGAAAGGAACTGCGCCGGCTGCAGCGCATGCCGGAGGCGCAGGGCGAATACGGCATGGTGCGCACCTATCTCGATTGGCTGATCGAGCTGCCCTGGAAGCTGCCGGAAGAGCAGACGATCGACATCGCCGAGGCTCGCCGCATCCTCGACGCCGACCACTACGGCCTCGACAAGATCAAGCGCCGCATCGTCGAGTTCCTCGCCGTCCGCAAGCTCGCGCCCGCCGGCAAGGCGCCGATCCTGTGCTTCGTCGGGCCTCCCGGCGTTGGCAAGACGTCGCTCGGCCAGTCGATCGCGCGCGCCATGAACCGCAAGTTCGTGCGCGTGTCGCTCGGCGGCGTGCATGACGAGGCGGAAATCCGCGGCCACCGGCGCACCTATATCGGCGCGTTGCCGGGCAACATCATCCAGGGCATCAAGAAGGCGGGTTCGCGCAATTGCGTGATGATGCTGGACGAAATCGACAAGCTCGGCGCCGGCATCCATGGCGATCCGTCCGCGGCCATGCTCGAGGTGCTCGATCCGGAGCAGAACAACACGTTTCGCGACAACTATCTCGGCGTGCCATTCGACCTGTCGCGCGTAGTGTTCATCGCCACGGCGAACATGCTCGACACCATCCCGGGGCCGTTGCGCGACCGCATGGAGATCATCAGCCTCTCCGGCTACACCGAACAGGAGAAGCTGCAGATCGCCTCACGCTATCTGGTCAAGCGCCAGATGGACGCGAACGGTGTCAAGGAGGGCCAGGTCGAGATCACGGAAAGCGCGCTGCGCGAGATCATCCACGCCTATACACGTGAAGCCGGCGTGCGCAATCTCGAGCGCGAGATCGGCAAGGTCCTGCGCAACGCGGCGGTGCGCATCGCCGAAGGCTCGGCGGAGAACATCCGCGTCGACGTCGGCGATCTCGCGGCGAGTCTCGGTCAGCGCAGGTTCGAGAGCGAAGTCGCCATGCGCACCAGTGTGCCTGGCGTCGCGACCGGGCTTGCCTGGACGCCGGTCGGCGGCGACATCCTCTTCATCGAGGCGACGCGCGTGCACGGCTCAGGCCGGCTGATCCTCACCGGCCAGCTCGGCGACGTGATGAAGGAAAGCGCGCAGGCAGCGCTGTCCATCGTCAAGAACCGCGCCGTGCTGCTGGGCATCGATCCCGACCGCTTCGAGAAGTCGGACATCCACGTGCACGTGCCGGCAGGCGCCATCCCGAAGGACGGGCCGAGCGCGGGCGTCGCCATGTTCATGGCGCTGACCTCGCTGATGACCGACCGCACCATCCGTAGCGACACCGCCATGACCGGTGAAATCTCGCTGCGCGGCCTGGTGCTGCCGGTCGGCGGCATCAAGGAGAAGGTCATCGCCGCGCATGCGGCGGGGCTCAAGCGGGTTATGCTGCCGGCGCGCAACAAGCGTGACTTCGACGATATCCCCGAGGAAGTGCGGCGCGACCTCGCGTTCGTCTGGCTCGAGCGCGTCGAGGAAGCCGTCGCCGCGGCACTGGAGGACAAGGTCGTCTCGCCGGCCTCGGCACCGGACGACACCCCGACGGAAGCGCTCGCGTAACACCGCGCGGGCAGGACGTCTCAATTGTGGCCGGGACCGTCCCGGCCACAATCGTTTGGTGGCGGCACCAAAGCCAATTCGCACGATTGCGTGTTCGATTCTGTCATCGTCGCAATATTCGGAACGGGCGCACCGGCCCCCGCGTTTCCGGGCAGAACCCACAGTCCCGAATGGAGCGCCCCATGGTGTCGAAACTCGCAATGACCGCAGCCGCGGTCGGAACTGCCTTCGTCCTCGCCGCAGCCCCCGCGCAAGCTCAACATTGGCATGGCCACCATCACGGCGGCGGCGGCTTTGGTGCCGGCATCGCAGGTTTCGCGGCCGGTGCGCTGATCGGCGGCGCGATCGCCGGCGGGCCGTATTACCGCGGCTACGGTCCCGATTACGGTTACGATTACGCCCCGGAGTATGGCTACGGTTACGCGCCGGGCCCAGTGGTCGTTGAACGCTCCGGCGGCGGCGGCGTGGCCTATTGCGAGCAGCGGTACCGCTCCTACGATCCGTCGAGCGGCACCTTCCTCGGCTACGACGGCATGCGCCATCCCTGCCCGTAACCCGACCTAGAACTGATATGAAACGCGCCGGACCTGGTCCGGCGCGTTTTCGTATCTACTCGATGAACTGGCCCGAGCGGCGCTCGCCGGCGTATTTCGCCAGCGCCAGGAAACGGTAGAGGCCGTGCACGAACTTGCCGTAAGGCAGGCTGAGGAACAGGCCGAGCACGAAGCCGAGATGCACGGCGAGCAGCATGCCCATTGCCGCCGTATCGCGCAGCACCAGCAGCAGAAGGCCGGTCAGGCCCGTGAGGAGCAGCATCAGCACGAACGCGACGTTCATGCCGCGATGCGCGGTGTCGGTGAGGATCGGATCGCGCTTGCCCTGCAGCGTCAGGAGCCCGAGCGGCCCGACGACCAGGCCGATGCCGCCGATGGTGCCGAGCACGACCGGCAGGCTCAGTACCGCGTAGGGCGCGTGCCAGCCGAAGGCGTAGTGATAGATCGTGGCGACGCAGGTCGCGGCGAAGGCGAACAGAAAGCCGTAGAAAGTGAAGTGGTGGAAGATGCGCCGCGCCGACGACGGCCGCTTGCTTTCGCTGGTGCACTCGCCGCCGCCGCCGTGCAGATAGGTCAGGTGCAGGGCGTCGCTCACCGCCCTGCCGAAGCCAGCGACGCCCGGTGACGATTGCGACCCGCCGATGTCGCGCCAGAAGGCGGCGAGGCTGACGACGAAGGCGAGGATGCAATAGAGCGCGACGATGCCGAACAGCAGGGCCATCGCGTTGTGCGGCATCACCTTGTAGAAGTCGCCCGCATTGCGCGAGAACAGCGCGGCCGGATCGCTCCACGCCACGAAGCCGATGATGAAGGCGGCGACGCTGAGCGCGGTCGCCAGCGTGACGAAGACGCCGTTGCGGGCGAACAGGCCGGAGAGAAATTTCGGCCAGACGTAGACGGCGTAGCTCTCGTTGCGAAGCTTGGCCATCGCCGCCGGGACGTTGACGTTGAACTCGTGCGGCGGCGAGTACTGGCAGTCGGTGTAGCAGGCGCCGCACTGGTGGCAGAGATTGGCGAGGTAATTGAGGTCGCCGGCGCCGAAGGTGCGGCGCATTTCCATGGCCGGGAATACGGCGCACAGGCCCTCGCAATAACGGCAGGCATTGCAGATCGTCATCAGACGATCGGCTTCGCGCAAATTCTCAGTTGCGAGCATGCTTGGCCGCTCCCTCCCCCGCGACGCGGCCGAACACGGCGCCGATGGTCATGCCGATACCGGCGAGATAGCCCTTGCCGAGCACGTTGCCGGCCATGATCTCGCCGGCCGCGAACATGTTGCCCGACGGCTTACCGCCCTCGAGCATCATCCGCGACTCTTCGTTCACGCGCACGCCGAGATAAGTGAAGGTGATGCCCGGCCGCAGCGGATAGGCATAGTACGGCGGCTTGTCGATGCGCCGCGCCCAGTGCGTCTTCGGAATGGCGAGCCCTTCCGTGCGGCAATCGTCGAGCCCCGTGTGGTCGAAGGTGCCCGGGCGCACCGCTGCATTGAAGTCGTCGACCGTCTTCGCCAGCGCGGCCGGATCGAGATCGAGCTTGCCGGCGAGCTCCGGGATCGACTGCGCCGTGATGGCCGGGAAGATCGACGGCATGAACAGGTGGATCGACTGGGAATCGATGATCGAATAGCCGATCTGTTCCGGCTGCTGCGCCACCAGACGGCCCCAGATGGCGTAGCGCTTGGGCCAGGTGTCCTCGCCCTCGTCGTAGAAGCGCTGCGCCTGGCGGTTGACCATGATGCCGAAGATGACGCTGTCGAGACGCGTGGCGATGCCGCCGTCGAACTTCGGCGCGCGCGCGTCAATCGCCACCGCATGACACTGCGTCGGGTCGCCGACGGCGGCGACGCCCTTGTCGAGCAGCATGCGCAGTACGTCGCCGCGATTGTACGGCGTGCCGCGGATGAGGAAGTTGTCGGCGGCCTCGCCCCAATACTGCTTCAGCCACTCGATGTTCGCCTCGAAGCCGCCGCAGGCTGCGACGAGGGCCTTGCCGCGCACCTGCTGCTCACGACCCTTGTGCTTGACGGTGGCGGAGACGAAGAAGCCGTCCTCGATGGTCAAACCGGTGACCGGCGTGTCGTAGAGACAGGTGACGCCCAAAGCCTCGGCGCGGCGGTACAGCGCGTTGAGCATGCCGCGGCCACCGCCCAGGAAGAAGGCGTTGGTCTTGCCCAGGCTGAGCGTGCCGCCGAGCGGCGGCTGAAAACGCACCCCCTGCTCGTCCATGAAGGGCAGAAGCTCGCGCGAACGCGCGATCGTCATCTCGGCAAGGGTCTTGTCGGTCTGCCCGCCGGTGACGCGATAGAGGTCGTCGAGGAATTCCTGCTGCTCGTAGGGGCCGGTCATCGTCGGCGCCGTGCCGTCGTGCGAGCAGCGCAGGTTGCGGGTGTGGCGCGTATTGCCTCCCCGATAGAACTCTGGGGCGCCTTCCAGCACCACGGTGCGGCGCCCGGCCCGCGCGGCGCTGATCGCAGCGCACAAGGCGGCGTTGCCGCCGCCCAGAACCACAACATCGAAGGGGTCGCTCAAAGTGTCATGACTCATGTGGCGCATAGAGCACAGGGTGGCGCCCATATCAATTCCGCACATGCGGAACAGCCGTCCGCATCCATGCGTTGAACGTCTTGCAGTCATGCAGGAGGCATCCCATGCCGACGCACCTCCCGCGCCGCGAAGCGCAGCTGCCGTCGAGCCACCGCACGAGCCCCCGGATGGACGGGTTCGGCACCTGGATCAGCATCGTCGTGCTGGTCGGCGCGGTGACTGCGGCTTTCGTCATGCGACAGAACATCGACGATCATATCTACAGTGCCGTCAGCGCCTCCCACGCCGCGACGACCGGTGCCGTCGCCCACGATCAGTGAGCCGACGGCACATCGACGACCTCCCGGAACGGCGATCGCCGGGGCGGCGTTGGCATTGCAGACAAGCAATCTCACGCATGGAATGCGCAGCCAACGCTTCGGCCGGCTGCGGGACCCCGCAATGCCAGCACAACAGCGTCGGTCATTCGCACTCAAAGCCGCCGGGTGGATCAGCACACCGTTTCTGTATGCGCTGATGGTCGGAATCGTCATCCGCGCGGCGCGGCAACGGCCGGCCAGACACACATAGACTTATTGCTAATCTGAGGCCGACGCCCAAAACGGCGAAGGCCGCGCCCGCGGCGCGGCCTCGTCGTCGGCAATCCCGCAGCGCTTCAGGCGCGCCGGCGGCGATGGCCCATGGAAAGCCCGAGAGAGTAAGCCTTCATGCGGATCGTCGCTTCGGTCCGCTTCATCATCTTCGACACCTTGGAGACCGGTGTCTTGTCGCGCGAATGCTTTTTCAGAGCCTTGAGGTCCGCGTCAGTCCAGCGCTTATATGCGCGAGTTTTTCGCTTCTTAGCCATTTGTTGAATCCGAATGATGAGGAAGCGCCATAGTGCACATCTCAAATCGTAAGTCTACTACGCTTAGATGGTATCATAATGGGGGAAGCAAGCAAATTTGGCGTTTCGCGGGACTACACTTCTAATTGTGTAAATAAATTTACATTCATACGTTCGCATTTGCGCTGTTTCATTGCATTTTCGAGTCAGAGGCTTGCTCCAAATTGCGCTCCAACTCGGCCAGGCGCGTATGCAATGCTCGCAGACGTTGTGCCACCTCCGCCTCCACTGCGACATTTTGCACATTTCTGCGCGCGTGCGCCTTCTGCTCCTCGATCGCCTCCTTCATCGCGGCAATCTCCTTGCGAATCCGATCGGCAAGCCCCTCGGTCATCGACAATCTCCCTGAGCGTGCGGAGAACGGTTTGCCGCCGAACCGCGTTCCGAAGGTTAAGACCCTCGCCTGCGAGGACGTTCCGGTCAGGCGAAATCCGGTGCACAGCCCAAAACGAGGGCCCGTGACCCGGTTTCAAATCCGAGAGGCACCGGCTACAAATACGGGCCGGCGCCACACCCCATAATGGCTGCAATGATTCTTTTTCATTCGTTTATCCTCGTGGTCGTCGGTCTCGCCTTCGAGGCCCGCATCGCGGGCTCCTGCAAAGGGGCGTCGGTTTGTTGCCGGCGCGGTGGTGAGGCCGAGGCCGCCATGACCCGGGCGCTGGACGATCCGCGCTGCCGCGGCGCCATCAGCTTCGGCATCGCCGGCGGCCTCGACCACGCATTACCGACCGGCTCGCACCTGATCGCGTCGGAGGTCATCACCTCGGCGGGAACCGTCGCCACGGATCTGCGCTGGTCGCAGACGCTGCTGGCGGCCTGCCCGACCGCGCGGCACGCACCGATCCTGGGGGCCGACCACGTGATCATCGAACCGCAGGAGAAGCGCGACCTGTTCGAAACCACCGGCGCGCTCGCCGTCGATACCGAGTCGCACATCACCGCCTTGATGGCCAAAGAGCGCAATCTGCGCTTCGCAGCCTTGCGCATCGTGGCCGACCCCGCCCACCGCAAAGTGCCACAGGCGGCGATGTCGGGGCTGCATCCGGACGGCCGCGCCAATCCGCGCGGCGTGTTGGGAGCGTTGTTGCGGCGGCCGCATGAGACGCCGGCCCTGCTCGCGATCGCGCGCGACACCTGGCGGGCGCGGCGCAGGCTGTCGAGCGCGTTGATGATGATCGGGGATGATTTCGGTCTGCCGCCGCGTGAAATCCCGGCGGCGACAACGGTCATCGAGGTCACGGGTGACGAAGTCCTGGCTGGCGCTCCCTAGGGGAGACTGCGGAGACCACCGGAAACGCCCGTTTTCCCGAAGGAAACTGCATCGCCTGCAGTGCATTTGATACCACCGGAGTGTACCACCGGCAATCGTCTAGATATGGGCACAAGAATTGGCGGCTATACCAAGCGCATTGCGCCGTTGAAGCTTTCGACCGTCCATGTGGGGCCACTTCCGACCACTCGCCGCATGCGGACCATGCCGGCCGCTGTTGGCAGGCGATAGGCCGCGAAGTCCTTCGTCGCCTCTCGGATCGTTTTTTCAATCTCCGGCCGGCGACGAACGTGTGTGCGTTGTGGGAGCCCCGTCGCGTACACGTTGGAGCTTTGTCCCACCAACCAATTCACCTGTTCTTCGTTAGGGATAGCGCTACCAGAGTATTCCGTCACAGCCGCGAAGCAGTCCGGAACCAGCATGTCTGTCCAAACAGCGGGATGCCGAGCGTTAGAAGAGCCGTGGTGTGAGACCTTGAAGAACAATGAAGGTTGTTGAGGGCGAACCTTCGACGCAAGCACCGCTCGCCAGCCTGTGTGGACTGAGGACGTGACTTCTAGGTCCGCGCCGAAAAGCAATAGTTCACCCCCTATGGCGACCGCTAGGACAACCGAAGCATGGTTCGGATCAACAGACGGCAGCCCAGTTGCGCTTTGGTCCAAAGGGACGAAATATCCCGCAAATGCTTCCAGCGCTCGCAGGTAGTCCTCGTCGGAGGGCGACAAGGCCTGAATAACTATCGGGCCGTTCGAACTCTTGTACGAGGCAATCAATCTATTCGCGCCGGCGAAAATGGGCGGCACGTATCCCACAAGGGAGGCCTTCTTTCGCCCGGCCAATATCTCGAAGCACTTCCTAATCTCGGATAGGGGCGGCGTAGCACCCCCGACATCTTGGCTGCTGAACCTAGCTACGATCTGCTTGAACTCAGCGGCCCGCAAAGCGGCTGAACACACGAACTGCGCCGAAGGACAGCAATGAAGAAGTTCGGCCAATCCTTCGACGTGATCCCTGTGCCAATGGGTCGCGACGATCAGCTTCACCTTGTCGAGAGGGATTCCTAGCTGGCGTAGATAAGCCAGTGGGATGCTCTGCCGTTCGGACAGCGCGCTGTCGATACACAGCCAATCACCGTCTCCGACGTGAACAAGAATACTCTCGCCTTTTCCCGGCCCGAACAGCGTAACTTCAATCTCATTCGATGCAGGCGGCGTTTTCGGTATCCCGCTCAAACTCCCCCCAGACTTCATCCACGGCTTGCAGTTCGTGCTGGAATTTTTCTCGGGACATGCGTCCACCGCGGCGCATGAATATCACCGACTGGCGCTCACGCTGACGCGAGCCGTGATCCTTGTAGCCAACCATCCAGTAGAAATTAGCGCCCGGCCGCAAGGCCGCAAGCGATTCTTCCGACAGCTCCGATTTGGAAAAGTGGGTAATCTCCAAAACATCCGGGTGCGCGGGGTCCGTTAGCTTAACTCTGAAGTCCTCCAGCCCGACAGCAAGGACTTCACCGTGCCACCGATTAAGAAGCCAAAAACGAGGCTCTACCGAACCACGGGGGGCCCGACGCACTGACCGCCTAGGGCCCCTTTTCCGATGACCTAGCTCGTGGGTCGACAAAATCGATACAGCTTCCGTATTCGCAGCCGAGTTATCCTTAGGGACGTCGACTAGCAATACGTCCTGCTTTGGATCGTCAGCCTGAACACCTCCGGTGATACTAGCAACAGACTGCTCAAGAACATTGGGCGAGCGGCTGGCAACCTTCAGAACGTGCCGACGCTTAAACTGCGCCGCGCGGCTGGCCTCGAAATCGCTAGATGTGTCAGTTAACGACATCTGCCAGACCCTTCAGATCAGCCACAATTCGGTCTAATCGCGCTTTCGAGCTATCCCACTGATCTTCCAGCACCCCAATGAGGAAGTCAGGGTCTTCGTTCGGCACGGGCGCGTCGAAGTGATCGTTCATATTCACATATACGCCGGGCTTTACGCGAACCGAGGGTTCTACGCGGACGGTGAGCGCGCCCAGCAGGTCACTGTCCAGCCGTTTTCCTTGTACTGCGACTGACGCCATGCCCGGCGCTGTCATAGTTGCGCTCCAAACATGATCCTTCGGAACTAGTGTGTTGCCAATCTTGTGCCAGCCTTGCTCGTCTGCAATTCCGAAGTGGAGGGAGTGATTGATGCCGAGAGCGGTGAAGCTCTTGTTTGTTAGCGCGTCGCAGTAGGCCAGAACAAAATCCCGCATCGGTTCGCCCAAAGGCGTTTCTAGGGTCGTTGACGCTACCAATTTGGTCGTTTCCGCGACGATCTGTATCCACGGCAAACGTAGGACGGTGATGTCAGCGCTCAAGATGTCGTACCGAAGCTGTGCTGCATCGGCTTCAGTGATTAGGCCCTGTTCCGTGAGGTTTTTGGGCTGAAACGATGCCGGATCGCAAGGACCGACGAACACAACGTTGGTACCCACGAAGTCCGCGGGAGCTGCAGACGCCGACACTGATGACACAACTATCCCCCTAGGCTCCCCCGAACAATGGCCGACAACCAGTAAAAAGCCAATGACGACCGTTAGGGTAAGCCTCAACGGACAGCCGAGATGGCTAAGAACAGATGTCCGCTAGGGTTGACTTCAGTTCAACGGACGTCATATTTACGGACACCACCCTAATGAACACAGGGCTCTTGCTATGGCCACCATCCTCTACGCCCGCGTTTCCACCGTCGAGCAGACCATTGAACACCAGCGCACTCAGGCCGAGGCCGCAGGCTTCAAGATCGACAAGGTTGTCTCTGATGACGGAGTGTCGGGAGTGAACGTCCCGCTTGCTGAGCGCTCTCAGGGCAAGCGTTTGTTCGACATGCTCCGCTCCGGGGACACTTTGGTGGTCCGGTGGGTAGACAGGCTTGGACGAAACTATCAGGACGTTTGCGACACCATCCGCACCTTTATGCGCCAAGGCGTCGTGATCCGCACCGTCATCAACAGCATGACATTCGACGGGGCCACGAAAGACCCCATGCAGATGGCCGTCAGAGACGCGCTGATTGCGTTTATGGCCGCAACGGCTCAGGCCCAGGCTGAGGCCACCAAGGCCGCTCAGAAAGCCGGGATTGCGCACGCCAAGACTTCCGCTGAGGCAAAGGCATACAAGGGGCGGAAGCCGAGCTACACACGGGACCAACTGGCGACCATTAGGGACATGCTGAGCGAGCAAGCCGGGGTCGCACAAATTGCCGCCGCCGCGAATGTCAGCCGACAGACCGTCTACAGGGTCATTGAGAACCCGGTGGCCGCTGAGGCTGCGTTGGCGACTTGGGGACTCTAACGGCCCTTACTGGGCGCATAAGGCCCACAAGTGGCGTTGTGCCCGGTTACGCCAAGGGTAACCAGCAACGGCCTGTCCTCCTACTACCGTCCGAAGTACGGTTGCCCTCGAGGAGGACAATTCAAAAATGCTCATCCGACATGGCTTCGCTCTGTTCTGTGTGCTGAGCTTCACCGCGTGCAGCAGCATCGCGTTCAGAGACCCCAACGAAGTTGCAGCCCTTCCTGAGCAGTCTACAACTACACCACACCCCAACTCTCTGGCCGCCCAAATGGCAGCGCAGTGGCATCACGTCCCCAAGCCGGTCAGCAAAGAACAATTTGAGAGGGACAAAAGCCGTTGCGCCATGTACGGCCAAATCGCCCCTGTAGGCGCAGGCACGCCCGAGATAAAGTCCATGGCTGTCTTTATCGAATGCATGAAAGCGAAAGGATATCAACCTGCTGTCGGGTCAGAATAGCGAGCAAACAGCCATTATAATCCTTGAAGGGAGTGGAGCTATGGGGGTTTGGAAGGTGTTTTTGAACAAACGAAAGTGGGACCATGACCCGGTCCAACGGCGGCTAGCCGAACTCATCATCGAAGGCGCTCAAGGACCAATGGGAAGTGTTGTGATCCGCACCTTTGTCTTGGATCAAAATTGGTCTGCTTCTGAAGAAACCGATAGGCTTGCTCATGCCGTGACACTCGTCAGAGCCCAACGTCCCGATCTGTACCACGAGGCCGCTCAAATAGCGGGCGAGTTCATTGCATGGTCATCCGCCGACTGAAACGTCTGCGGCTTCGGAAGTAGACCCTCGAGAGACCTGCATTCTCCTCCTCTGCTTGCGGACAATCTTTGACGTCGGAGTGCGAAACGTTCTGTGACGCTGTTGTGGCGCTGCGGCGAAGCGGCAACGGGTCCCTCCGAGCCGGGAGAATGCCCCAGAAATTGGCCCCACCCCACTTCGCAAAGAGAACCTAAAGCCTTGGCCAACGTCGGCTCACGGCAGCGGTGTCAGGGCCGAGAAATAGCAGCCCAACCTATAGACGAGTTGTTCTGGGTCCCCCCCTGCGGGGCCCTCCCGGCTACTCGCTCGGCTGGAGTTTTCCTGCGCGCCTTCGAAGCAGGCGCCCTCTGCTTTCGGCAGTACCGGTGGGCTCCCATAACGGCGCGCACCAGCAATTTGCATAAGGCACCCAGAGCCGAATTGTGGCGCTGTTCGACCTCTTATCTCGCGTTCACAAGGGCTTAATCCGAGTTCCCCACACCTACACACAAGACCGCGCCTGCGCCTGTGATCGGAAACGGGCGAAATAGAACCAGAGTTGTGCAGCATCAACTGTTTAGCCTGAGTTCCCCACACGTACACACAAGAGGCCGTTCGATACTCCTCAGCAGCGCCCACTCAGTCCTGTGGACCGCATCCGCAACGTAGCTTTCGCCGCTGCGCTCGCTCAGCGCCACGCACCGGGACAAGCCAGTGATGGCAGGCGTGACGCGGCGAATAAGCAAGCATCGCAAGGTTGTGGCCCGCGTCTCTCTTGGTATTCCTATGCGCTTCATAGGTGAGCGGGGGGTGCTGGGGGCACCACGGGCCGCTTCATTCCCTAGAGACATGCCGCGCGGACTCCTTCAGGACTCCACTGGTGCGCTCTTCTCGCCTGCCCGCTACCCACATAGCGGACGCCTTCTGAAATCGAACCTCAGGCCCTCTGTGAGTCACAAGGGCCTAACCTTTTGCGAATGCAGTGCCCCGTGCGCCTCGAGCGCCACCATCGCATTGCGCCCCCGCTCCAATTCACCACCACGCCAACACGGTGCTGGGCTCTGCCCGCGCCTAGGAGAATTATTGGATGCCTACGATACCCGACCGCCAAGCGCTTCGCGCGCGCTACGACGAGGCGGTCAATCAGATCAACGCCGCCCGGAGCTCGATCAATCTCAGAGACGGCTTCTACGCCAAGACCGGGGACGCGGTGTTTGATGCAGGGCTGCGCGCCCTCGCAAATTCCGCTGCCGGGGGCCCTGCTCTGGTGCACACGATTGCTGCCCCTGTCGGTGGCGGCAAAACCTCCTTCGCCTTCGCGTTGATGCTGGCACTCACACGGTACGCCGATGAGAACCCGGAGGGTCCGTATGGCTGCGCGTTCGTCTGCGATCAGATCGAGAAGGCCGATGCCGCCTTTCGCGAGCTGAACGCTCTCATGCCCGGACGTGTGGCAGTTTGGACCAGCGACCACGACAAGAATAACCCGAGGCGCGAGAAGGTCGCTCAGCCAGCCGCACAGTTCACGCGGGACGAGCTGCCGCACTACCCGGTGATCGTCATCACGCACAAGTTCTTCAGCGACAAGCAGCGCCGCCACAAGGCCCGCAACGTAGTCAGGAAGCATGATGGGAAGTTCTTAGCCAGCCGCTCGTTGTTCATTGTCGATGAGCGCCCCCAGGACGTGACACCCTACGAACTGACGTTCGCAGAAGTGCAGGCCATCAAAACCGCCATGTGCGAGAAGCGGGAGGATCTGAAGGAGCACTGGGAGGCACTGTGGACCCTTCTGTCCCGCTACGAAGTAGGTCACGACAGCAACACCATCAGCAGGCCTTCGGTGGACCTTGGAGATGCCGCGATTGCTGAATGCCTCAGCTGGTACACCTCTCTTGAGGCAGAGCATGTCTTCAAGGTCCACGCAGCCGAAATTGCAGGCCTCGATAACTTCTTCGGGATTGCGCGGGCTCTGATGACGGGCCGCTGTGCTGTGTTCCCCAGTGGCGCTTACGTCTATTTCGTCGGCTATAAGGCCAATGCGCTGGCTCTACCGGGCACAGTGTTACTCGATGCGACGGCAGACGTTGACGGCGTTGCACGGATCGCGCCAAGCCGCGAGTTGGTGCCGGTGCCCACAGCAGACTACGCGAACCTAGAGATTGTCGTGACACCGCATCACACAAGGAAGCGGCTCAAGGATTATCTCAAGACAGCCTCCAATCAGCGAGCCTACGTGGATCACATGCTCAGCGTCATCCGAGCACACATGGCCCCCGGCGAACGCGGCCTAGTTGTCTGCAAGAAGGCGCTGTTTGATGCTGAACAGGTTCCGAACTGGGGACAAGGTGACCCGTGGTTCAAGACGCCTGCCGCTTACACGGAAGGCTACGGATGGAATATCGACGGGAGAGAACTCTGCGCCGTCCACTGGGGCGCTGGCGTCGGCAGCAATGCATGGCACACAGCAGATGTAGTGTTCCTCTTTGACGAGTTCGTCATCCCCCGTAGGACCTCTGCGGTTATCACACAGGGCCTCAGGGACCAGCGAGCCGATGAAGGCGACTTAGGCGCAATGACCACACTACGCAGCAAGGCCAAGCATGTGGACATCATCCAAGATGGACACAGGATCAGCCAGACGAAGCAGCTGGCCCTAAGAGGACGTGCGCGCTGCTACGATCAACACGGCGTGTGCGGAAAGCAGCGCCTCGTTGTCAGCTGTGATCCGAAGAGCTTCCTTGAGCACAAGAACCTCCTGTTTCCTGGCGCACCAGACCCGATCATCGTTCAGGGCACACACAAGCGCACAGTGGCCGATAAGGTCCTAGACTTCCTGAGCAGCGCTAGTCCTGACACCAAAGTGATCAAAACCAAGGACCTGAAGGACAGCCTAGGGAAGCCTTGGGGCGCGGTGTCACGCAACGTGCTCACGGAGCGCTTCCACAGTGCCGCACGCGGTCTTGGATGGGCCTACAGGCAAGGCAAGGGCTGCAAGGGCTCGCAGTTCGCGCGGACCGCAGAGGCCTTCAGAAGGCCTGAGGTAGACAAACAGCCCGCCGTGTCAGCCTTTGGAGCAGCCTAGGACCTGAATGCAGTGAAAATCCTAAGACAGCCGCTAGGAAAAGCACTGCGTTCGCCTGTGGAGCCTTAGGGACCGAATACAGTGAAAATCCTACAAGGACAATTCCTATAGGAAAAACACGGCATTCAAACGCGACCACCACCGACATTTAGAAGAACTCTAGGAGCCATGAGGGCTTGTGCGTCTTCAGCGTGTTCGGTGGTGGTGACTATTATAGGTCTACTTCAAGCCCTGCGAGCCGTTCGGTATCTCTCCTCCCGCGTGAATATTCACTTTTGAGGTAGCCTAGGACTCCTTAGAACCAAGGCTCCCTCCCGGTGTGTGCCGCGTTCGCATTGTGCAGGCCCGGTACTCGCCTGCCGGTGCTCAAGCTCCTTACGAACGCTTGCGTTTGCTCTTGCTTGGCCTGCCAAATTCTCGGGGCAGCTTCAGGCCCTTATAGTTCACGCGCTCAATCGCGTCCTTGAGCGTCTCGATGCCATATCGATGCACGATGTGTTTCGCGCCGTAGCCACGCCCCACGGTCGGATTACTATGTCCCGTCAAGGCATCGCTCAGGTCCTCAGGTGTCCGTGCAGCCCTTAGGGCGTCCTTGAACGTGTGCCGGAACGAGTGGAAGACCTTGCGTGGGTCAGGCACACCGTTCGCACGCATGTAACGGTGAAACCACTTAGTCCATGCCTTGAGCTTGCTAGGAGCGCTTGGGGCAATCTCAGGAAACAGCCAAGCGTGCGTCCCGCCGCTGCGGCTCACGCTCGATACGTACTGGAGCCATCCCCTCTCAATCAGCTGTGGATGCACCGGCACCGTGCGGGCCGATGAACGGGTCTTGAGGGTCTTGCCGGTGTCTCTGTCCGCTCTGAAGGCGAACACATGGACGTCTTGCACGGTGTGGACATCCGCGACCGTGAGGCCAGCAATCTCTGCTCTACGTGCCCCGGTGAACAGCGCCACTAGCGGCAGCCAATAGGCCGCTTCGGCTGCTCCGGGTGCGGGACGTTCTCCATCCCTGAACACAGGAGACGCGAAGAGCGCATTCAGCTCCTCCAGCGTGAACGCCTCGCGTTCTGGCTCCTCACGCTCGAGACGCATGCGTGCGAACGGATCGGCCCACCGCACATCATCCGGCACCATGCCATTGTCGCGTGCCCACACCGCCACGGTCTGCACACCGCCCAGCAACTTGTTCACGGTCGTGCCGGTGATCCTTGGTGCGTCAGGATGCTTGCGGGCCCATTCGACCAACTCAGGCAACGGAGCATCCTTTAGCGCCGCGCCTCTGTGCCGTGGCAAGTCCTGAAGAGCTTCGCGAAACTCACGAGCGTGTGTACGTGTGATCTGAGCCACCGCGATTTCGCCGTGCAATTCCCTGAACAACCGTGTGGCCCGCTCGTACTCGCTGAAAACGCCAACTGATGGGCTACGGTCTTTGCGCCAACCCTCCAAGGCTTCCGTCAGTGTGCCACCGCCCTGATGATTGGCTTCAGGACGACCCAAGGCGGGCGTAGGTATCGGCTCTCCCCGGTGGCGTGCAGCCATGTCACGGATGGCGCGGACATGCGCCCTGAGCACCTCCATCCCAAGGACCCGGAAGTCTGCACAGGAACGGTCTAGCGTGACCTGAAATGCGCTGAGCGCTTCATCGATCTTGTGTTCGGAATACAGGACGTCGCCACGGCCTAGGGCAGCTTCAGCTTCGGCAACAATCGCCGCCTCGTTGTCGCGGATATCGGCCAACTGCCCTCTAGAGAGGCCAAACGCGGGTATCGGGGCCGTCCAACTATGAGGGCCTTCGTCCTCCTCAACCAATTTCCGATAGTCCGCCTCCTCCTCCGGTGCCTCCGCGATGAAGCGGTCGTGCGCGGCCAGCGCTTCGGCGTAGGTGTATTCCGCCATCCGCCTTATCTCGATTGAGCTGAGGCTATTGCGGACGGGCCGCGCCTTCAGCAGCGCCTTGGCGTCTGAGATGATGCGATCCAACTGGACCAGCACAGGCTTCACGAGCACATTCGCTCGACGCAGGTCCTTGGTTCCCAGCGACCGCTTCAGGAAAACCTGGCGCGCTTTGTCATTCCCGAGAACCTGTGCGACCGCTTCTTGCAGCGGCTTCGGCACCTTCACGCGGGCGTAGTAGGTCCCGTGCCGATCCTTGTACATTCCTGTGTATGCCCGCATAGAAAAGCCCACCGAAGGATACCACCGGCAGGCGAATAAACCCTTGTGGGGCGCGTTCTTTCGGAATTATGGGGCTAATCTGAGGCTCTGGCGCTCCCTAGGGGACTCGAACCCCTGTTTTCGCCGTGAGAGGGCGACGTCCTGGGCCGCTAGACGAAGGGAGCTTGGCCAGCGGCCCCGGAGATAGCCTCGATCGCCTGCCCATGCAAGCGCGGTGGACAGCCGGGATCAGGGCGCTGCCGACAGGCGCAGGTGGCCAAGCGGCTTGAGCGTCTGCGCATCGAAGATCATCAGCTCGATCGCGCCGGAAACGTCCAGCGTCAGGACGATGCGGCCGTCGCCGACCGCGGTCGAGACGACCTTGGCGCCGGCCGGCAGTGCGGCGGCAAGATTGGCCGGCGCCGGCGCGGATGCCGGCGACGGCGCGCTTCCCTGCCAGTGAAAAACGCGATAGCCGATCACGGCAATCACGGCGCCGAAGGCGATCGCCGTCGTCAGGCTGGCGATCAGCATCAGCCTGCGCACGCGACCGATCACGGCGGCATCGTCTGGAGCAAGCGGTTTGTCTGGTTCAGCCATGAGTGACGGTACAAGCGAAACGGTGACGGTGCCGGCGGAGGCCGCCGGCGGGCGGCTCGACCGCGTACTGGCCGCGCAGCTGCCGGCGCTGTCGCGTTCGCGCCTGAAGGCGCTGATCCTCGCGGGCCAGGTGGCGGTCGAGGCGCGCACAGTCCGCGATCCGGCCGCGGCCGTCAATTCGGGCGCCGTCATTACCGTCACGCTGCCGGAAGCGGAACCGGCGAAACCGGCGGCGGAAGCGATCCCGCTCGACATCGTCTATGAGGACGATGCGCTGATCGTCATCGACAAGCCCGCCGGGCTCGTCGTACATCCGGCTGCGGGACACGCGAGCGGCACTTTGGTCAACGCGCTGATCGCGCATTGCGGCGACAGTCTCTCCGGCATTGGCGGCGTCAAGCGGCCCGGCATCGTGCACCGGCTCGACAAGGACACCACTGGCCTCATGGTGGTGGCGAAGACGGACCGTGCGCACCGGCGGCTGAGCAACCAATTTGCCAACAAGCGCGAGAGCGCCATCGAACGCGATTATCTCGCGCTGGTCTGGGGCGCGCCGGAGCGGCCGCGCGGCACGATCGATGCGCCCCTCGACCGCCATCCGCATGCGCGCGAGAAGCGCGCCGTACGCGCGGGCGGCCGCGAGGCGGTGACGCATTGGGAGGTGGTCGAGCGCTTCGTCGATGCCGACGGCAAGCCGCTGGCCGCCCTGCTCGCCTGCCGGCTGGAGACCGGCCGCACGCACCAGATCCGCGTGCATCTCGCCCATATCGGCCACCCGATCATGGGCGACGAGACCTACGCCACCGGCTTCCGCACCAAGGCGGCGAAGCTGTCGCCGGCCGCACAGGAAGCGCTCGCCGCCCTTCGCCGTCAGGCCCTGCATGCCGAGCGCCTCGTCTTCGAGCATCCGGTCAGCGGCGACGTCCTCGAATTCCAGGCGCCCCTGCCCGGCGACATCGCCCGGCTGGCCGAGGCCCTGCGGCGCCCTTGAATCGCTGCCACGGGTTCCTATATCCGTCCCATCTCTCCGATCCGCAGCCATTACAATCCTGTCACCCTGGAACGCCGGGCGTTCTCGCATGTTGACGTCCCGAATCCCGGCCCAACGGGCCGGACGGCGCAACCGGGCAAAATAGGCCAATACTCCCAAAGGCTTGGTGTTTTCCCGCAGGGGATACGCCCGGCACACGGCGACGTGACTGGCGAAACTCTTCCGTTCGCTGGGGGGGACCTGTATGCTGCACCTGCGTTCCGCATGTTGCGGGCGCTCACGGAAGGCGCCGTCGGCTCGGGGAGCGGCGGCGTGGTCGCCTGCCGTACACCGGGGGCATTTTGAAGGAGGGCGCTATCATGGCCCGTACCGCCGCACTGCCGGCACTCAAGGCCGAATCCGGCCTGTCGCACTATCTCGAAGAAATCCGCCGGTTCCCGATGCTGGAGCCGCAGCAAGAATACATGCTGGCGAAGAGCTGGCGTGAGCACGGCGATACGCAAGCCGCGCACAAGCTCGTCACCAGCCATCTGCGTCTCGTCGCCAAGATCGCCATGGGTTATCGCGGCTACGGCCTGCCGATCTCCGAGGTCGTCTCGGAGGGCAATGTCGGCCTGATGCAGGCGGTCAAGCGCTTCGAGCCCGACAAGGGCTTCCGCCTCGCCACGTACGCGATGTGGTGGATCAAGGCCGCGATCCAGGAGTACATCCTGCGCTCGTGGTCGCTGGTGAAGATGGGCACCACCGCGAACCAGAAGAAGCTGTTCTTCAACCTGCGCAAGGCGAAGAGCAAAATCTCGGCGCTTGAAGAAGGCGATCTGCGCCCCGACCAGGTCGACATCATCGCCAAGCGTCTGGGCGTCACCACGCAGGACGTCATCGACATGAACCGCCGCCTCGGCGGCGATGCCTCGCTCAACGCGCCGATCCGCGACGACGGCGAGTCGGGCGAATGGCAGGACTGGCTGGTCGACGACGCGCCGACGCAGGAGCGCATCCTCGCCGACAGCGAGGAGAGCGAGAACCGCCATACCGCGTTGATCGGCGCACTCGACGTGCTCAACGATCGTGAGCGGCGCATCTTCGAGGCGCGCCGTCTCGCCGACGATCCGGTCACCCTCGAGGACCTCGCCGCCGAGTTCGGTGTGTCCCGCGAGCGCGTGCGCCAGATCGAAGTGCGCGCGTTCGAGAAGGTGCAGAAGGCGGTGAAGAACCGCATGGCGGCGATGGAGCAGCCGACGCACCAGCCGGAGGCGCTTGCCGCGCACTAAGGTCAGGGCGTATCAGAATTGCGAATGGCCGGGCATTGCCCGGCCATTTTCGTTTCGTGCTCACCACTAAAAGGAGTAGCCGTTTTTCCTTGTGAAATACAAAGAAGCATCTGAATGTAAATATGAATTCCGCTGGCTGATTTTATGACGCCATAGACGCGACAGATATTGTGCAATCTGGGGTGGCACGATATAACTGTTCCACAGCGGGGGCTGGGGAATTGGTTGCGTCATGTGGTTGCTGCTGTGGATCTTTATTTTGGTCTTTGTGATCGCTTGCGGACTATTTTGGTTCCGCGTGGTCCGGCCAAGCCTCGGCTACAGGATGGAAGGCCCTCCGTAAGAGACAGGGCTCACTCGCCCCAGGCGCGGAACGCTTCTGCGAAGGCACGCTCTCCGGGCGTGCCTTTTTCCATGGCCAGGATCGCGCGCTTGCCGTTCGTGTAGACGATCGGGATGTCGAACCAGTCGCGGTTCTTCAACAGGTCGATGTTGCGCTGGACGTCGATGTCGACCGCGGACAGGCCGATGAGAAAATAGCCGTCGGTGACCTTGACCGCGAGGCCGGCCAGCGGAACGCCGCGGGCCTCCTCGCTGGTCTTCATCAGCACGCCGGGCACATTGCCGACGCCGCCCTGGTCGAAGTCCGCGGGCAGCGTGAACATAATCTCGATCGTATGGCTGGCCGGCAGCGCCTTGTCGCTGTTCCGCCGCAGTGACCAGGTCATGCGCAGGTGCCGTTCCGGAATCTCGACGTCGGCGCGCACCGCGAGTTCAGGCGCAAGTCCCGGTCCAGGCGACACGGTCTCGGTGTGCCACACCGCCGAGCCGACATAGCGCTTGCCCTGCGGATTGCTCGGATCTTCCTCGTAGAGCACGACCTTCTGCGCCACCGCCGCCGCGGGCGCGGCCGCCGGCGCCGGGTTGCCGTTGCTCGAGGGACCGATGCGGTCGGCGATCTTCGGCGTCGACGCCGGTTGCGCGGGCGCGGCCGGCTTGGCCGATTGCGACGAGCGCAGGCTGGCGACCATCGTGCCGATGGCGTTACGCTTCCAGTAGACACCGCCGGCAACGGCAAGCGCCACGATCACGAGCACCGCGATCGTCACGATGCGGCGCCAGTCGCGCGGAGTGCGCTTGTAGTAGCTCTCGTCCTCGGGAATTTCGCTGGCCGGCGGCGGCCACGTCGCCTCGGCTTCCGGCGGCGCGAAGGGAGCCGGCTCGGCGAGATCGGGCGGCGGCGGCTCTTCGGCCGGTGGCTCGAAATAATGCGGCGGCGGTTCGCTGACCGGAGGCCGCGGCGCCGGCGGATGCTCCTGTCCCGGCACCTTGTCGTAGACCGACCGCGCCGAGCGGTTGGCTTCGGCAGCGCCGTCGCCGAGACCTTCGGCTTCCGCCATGGTCTCGCGGAAATTGCGCAGAGCGTGGTCGCGCAGCGAAGGCTTGGCTTGCGGAGCGGGTTCGGGGGCCGGCAGCGGCGAAGCTGGCTGCTCGCGCTCGGCCGCGTCCGTTTCGATGCGGCGGATGGCGTCTTCGAGCGCCAGGCGCTCGCGCGTGATCTCTTCCTCATCGAGCGGCGGGTCGACGCCGCGCAATTGGTTGACCAGAGCCGCTCGTGCGCGCTCGTACAAAGCGCGGCGGTTCTCGCCGGTATTGTCGTCGAGACCGCCGACCGCACGGGCGATCAAAGGGTAATAGTCAGCCATTGCGCATCATTATGCTTGAGCCAGAGCGTTCCGGAAACCGTTTCCCCCCAACGGAATCCCTCACTGGCTTCGATTCATGTCTTTTTTCGGCGCTCACTCGAACGGGTTCTTCATCAGGATCGTGTCCTCGCGCTCCGGGCTGGTCGAAAGCAGCGCCACCGGGCAGCCGACGAGTTCCTCGACACGACGCACGTATTTGATGGCCTGGGCCGGCAGTTGCGCCCATGAACGGGCGCGCGCGGTCGGTTCCTTCCAGCCGGCAATGCTCTCGTAGATCGGCTCGACGCGGGCCTGCGCGTGTTCGCCCGCCGGCAGATAGTCGATCTCGCGGCCATCGAGGCGATAGCCGACGCACACCTTGATCTCGTCGAAGCCGTCGAGGATGTCGAGCTTGGTGAGCGCTAGACCGTCGATGCCTGAAGTGCGGACGGTCTGTCGCACCAGCACGGCGTCGAACCAGCCGCAGCGGCGCGGCCGCCCGGTGACCACGCCAAACTCGCGGCCGCGCTCGCCGAGCGTCTTGCCGATGTCGTTGTGCATCTGGTCGGTCGGGAACGGCCCCTCGCCGACCCGCGTCGTGTAGGCCTTGCAGATGCCGAGCACGTAATCGATGGCGCTGGGCCCAAGGCCCGAGCCGGTTGCCGCCTGTGCCGCCACCGTGTTGGACGATGTCACATACGGATAGGTGCCGTGGTCTATGTCGAGCAGCGCACCTTGCGCGCCTTCGAACAGGATGCGCTTGCCCTCGCGCCGCTTGGTATCGAGCAGCGACCACACCGTGTCCATATAGGGCAGTACCTTCGGAGCCAACTCGGCCAGGTAGTCGTACACCGACTGCGGATCGACCTCGGTCATTCCGAAGCCGCGCCGCAGCGCATTGTGGTGCATCAGCAGCCGCTCGATCTTGGTGCCGAGCGACGGCAGGTCGGCGAGGTCCATGAAGCGGATCGCACGCCGGCCGACCTTGTCCTCGTAGGCCGGGCCGATGCCGCGCTTGGTGGTGCCGATGCGGCTCTTGGAATTGTCGGCCTCGCGGATCGCCTCGAGCTCGCGATGCAGCGGCAGGATCAGCGTGGCGTTCTCGGCGATGCGCAGGCTTTCGGGCGTCACCGCCACGCCCTGCCGGGCGATGGCCGCGATCTCGTCGAGCAGCGCCTTCGGATCGATGACGACGCCGTTGCCGATGATCGACAGCTTGCCTTCGCGCACGGCGCCGGACGGCAAGAGCGACAGCTTGTAGACGGTATTGCCGATGACCAGGGTGTGGCCGGCGTTATGGCCGCCCTGGAAGCGGACCACGATGTCGGCCTGCTCGGAGAGCCAGTCGACGATCTTGCCCTTGCCTTCGTCTCCCCACTGGGAGCCGACCACCACCACGTTGGCCATGAATAAATCCCTGCACCGCGCGCCCGGACACTTCAAGCCGGGTGCCACCGGCCAGGTCCGCCCCCCGATAAAGGAAGGAGACCGCGGAGGCAAGCGAAGAGCGCCGCCCGGGCGGACCCGGGCGGCGCCTTCAACAGATTGATGCCATTTGGCTTTTTCAGAAATGCAGCGGCTTGGCCGACTGCACCTGCGGCAGTGCGCGCACTTTGGCGAGCACCGGCTCCGGCAGTTCGCCGTCGATCTCGATCAGCGCCACGGCGTTGGCGCCAGGCGCCTCGCGGCCGACGTGGAAGGTCGCGATGTTGATCCCCGCCTCGCCCAAGGTGCCGGAGAACTTGCCGATGAAGCCCGGCTTGTCGAGGTTGGTGATGTAGATCATCGACGGGCCGAACTCCGCATCCATGCGGATGCCCTTGATGTTGACGATGCGCGGCCGTCCGTCGGCGAACACCGTGCCGGAGACGTGGCGCGTCTGCTGCTCGGTGGTGACGGTGACGGTGATCAGGCTCTCGTAGTCTCCGGCCATTTCGCGCGTGACCTCCTCGACGATCATGCCGCGCTCCTTGGCGATGACCGGGGCCGAGACGACGTTGACGTCGCCCAGCATCGGCCGCAAGAGACCGGCGAGCGCCGCCGAGGTGAGCGCGCGCGTGTTCATCTGCGCCACCGCACCGTCATAGGCGATCTGCACCTTGCTCAAGCCCGTCTCGGTGAGTTGGCCGGCGAAGGAGCCGAGCTTCTCGGCCAATTCGACGAAGGGCTTCAGCTTTGGCGCTTCCTCGGCGCTGATCGACGGGAAGTTAATGGCGTTCGAGATCGCGCCGGTCATCAGGTAGTCCGACATCTGCTCCGCGACCTGCAGCGCGACGTTCTCCTGCGCTTCCGTGGTCGATGCGCCGAGATGCGGCGTGCAGATCACGTTGGGATGGCCGAACAGCACGTTCTCGGCCGCCGGCTCGGTGACGAAGACGTCGAAGGCGGCGCCGGCGACGTGACCGGAATCGAGCGCCACGCGCAGCGCCTGCTCGTCGACGAGGCCACCACGGGCGCAGTTGATGATACGCACGCCCTTCTTGGTTTTGTTGATCGCCGTCGCGTCGATGATGTTTTTCGTCTTCTCGGTCAGCGGCGTGTGCAGGGTGATAAAGTCGGCCCGCTTCAGCAGCTCGTCGAGTTCGACCTTTTCTACGCCGATGTCGACGGCGCGCTCCGGCGACAAATACGGGTCGAAGGCGACCACCTTCATCTTCAGGCCGAGCGCGCGGTCGGCGACGATGGAGCCGATATTGCCGCAGCCGATGATCCCCAGCGTCTTGGCCGTGATCTCGACGCCCATGAACTTGTTCTTTTCCCACTTGCCGGCCTGGGTCGACCGATCGGCCTCCGGGATCTGGCGGGCGAGCGCGAACATCAGCGAGATCGCGTGCTCGGCGGTGGTGATCGAATTGCCGAAGGGCGTGTTCATCACGATGATGCCCTTGGCGGTCGCCGCCGGGATGTCGACGTTGTCGACGCCGATGCCGGCGCGGCCGATCACCTTCAGGTTCTTGGCATTGGCCAGGATCTTCGGCGTCACCTTGGTGGCCGAGCGGATGGCCAGGCCGTCGTAATTGCCGATGATCTCGGCGAGCTTGTCCTTGTCCTTGCCGAGATTGGGCTGGAAGTCGACCTCGACGCCGCGATCCTTGAAGATCTGAACGGCGGCGGGCGACAGCGCGTCGGAAATGAGAACTTTGGGCATGGGTCCCTCGGATTGTCATTCCGGCCGAGCGCGTGAGCCGCGAGAGCCGGAATCCAGTAAAAGAAAACGTTGTCTGTTGAGTGCTGCTCTGGATTCCGGGTGCGTAGGCCTTCAGCCCGCGCCCCGGAATGACCGGCTTGTTACGCCGCCTTGGCGAGCGCGGCTTTCGCCTCGGTGAAGGCCCAGTCGAGCCACGGCGTCAGCGCCTCGACATCCGCCGCTTCGACCGTGGCGCCGCACCAGATGCGCAGGCCCGCCGGCGCATCGCGGTAATGGCCGAGGTCGTAGCCCGCGTTTTCCTTCTCGACGAGGGAGACGAGCGACTTGGCGAAGGCCAACTGCTGATCCGACGACAGTTTCGTCACCGCCGGATCGACCACCTTCAGGCAGACCGAGGTGTTCGAGCGAATCGCCGCATCGGCAGCAAGGAAATCGACCCACGGCGTCTTCGCAACCCAGTCCGCGAGCACCTTGGTGTTGGCGTCGGCGCGTGCGATCAGCGCCTTCAGGCCGCCGATCGATTTCGCCCAGATCAGCGTGTCGAGATAATCCTCGACGCAGAGCATTGACGGCGTGTTGATCGTCTCGCCGACGAAGATGCCCTCGTTGATCTTGCCGCCCTTGGTCATGCGGAAGATCTTCGGCAGCGGCCAAGCGGGCTTGTAGGTCTCGAGGCGTTCGACTGCGCGCGGGCTCAGGACGAGCATGCCGTGCGCGCCCTCGCCGCCTAGGGCTTTCTGCCAGGAGAAGGTGACGACATCGAGCTTCGCCCAATCGAGCTTCTGCGCGAACGCAGCCGAGGTCGCGTCGCAGATCGTCAGCCCCTTGCGGGAGGCGGCGATCCAGTCGCCGTTCGGCACGCGCACGCCGGATGTGGTGCCGTTCCAGGTGAAGACGACGTCCGAGTCGAAATTGACGCTCGACAAGTCGGGCAGCTCGCCGTACGGCGCCTTGAGCACCGTCACATCCTTGAGCTTGAGCTGCTTCTCGACGTCGGTGACCCAGCCTTCGCCGAACGATTCCCAGGTGAGCATCGTGACCGGGCGGGCGCCGAGCAGCGACCACAGCACCATCTCGACGGCGCCGGTATCGGATGCCGGCACGATGCCGATGCGATAATCGGCAGGGACCTCGAGCACTTCACGGGTCAGATCGATGGCGCGTTTGAGCTTCGCCTTGCCGATCTTGGCGCGGTGCGAGCGTCCGAGTGCTGCGTCGGTGAGGTTTTGCAGGGACCAGCCGGGGCGCTTGGCGCACGGGCCGGATGAAAAGTGCGGAGTCACCGGCCGCACGCCGGGCTTGGTCGCAGTCATAAGCCTATCCTTCCAGATAGAAGCCCCTCGTTGGGGAGGGGTGTCCCACTGGCGGAGATAGGCGAAGCCGCGGGCGCGGTCAACAGCGAAAACGAAACGCGACCGATGAAATAATGAGCGCTAGAAGCGCACGCCGATGCCGACGCGGCCGGTGTTGAGCCACGAACGAATGCCGTTGACCGGCGCGAAAACGGTGTATTCCCACTCGCCACGCAGGAACACGTTCGGCAACAACGCCACGTCGAGGCCGAGGCCGGTGACGAAGCCCGCAGCGAAAACGTTGTTGCGCCCGTCGGTGGCCGATTGCTGGAACGTGCCGGTTTGCGCGCCGCTCATCTGGTCCGTCACAGTCGCGGAGCTTGTGTAATTGAAGCGACCGACGGCAACGCCGATCATGGCGTAGGGAAGAAACTGTCCGAACGCATAGCCGGCACGGCCCCGGAAGGTCGCGTAGTCCACCAATCTGAGCGAGGCGGAGGATTGGATTGTCACATCGTGCTGCACGCCATCGCTGGTATTGACGATACGGGCGATCGAGTCCGCCGCCGAGTTCTGCAGCGACTGCATTCGGTTATAAGCGATATCACCGCCCAGCACGAGCTGGTCCCATTGCATGTTGTAGCCGATGAACCCGCCGAACTGCCCGCCGTTGGTGGTGCCTTTCGGCAGCGTCGTCCAACTCGAGGGGGCGAATTCGTTTTCGAGCGTCGTATTGCGGAGGATGTAGGCGACCTGCGAGCTGTCGGAATTGCTGAAGTCGGCGTTGAGATTCGAGATGCCGATCTGCGCTCCCAATTGCAGGCCGTCCCAGCGCATCGTGGTCGGCGTGTCGGCGACCGTCCCGCGTAACCACGACGTATCGCTCAGGTCGGCCGCGCGCGCGCTCAGCGCGGAGGCGGCCAACAGCATGGCCGCAATCGCCGAGACCGCGGAAAGTCTTCTATCGGTAGCTCGTACTGTCATCGAAACTCCACCGCACGCCGACGCGCACTTCATGTGCCGCGAGATTCTTCAAAATCATCGCGCCGGACGCGTCCGACGCGGTCGTGACATCGCCGAAATCCATGTAGCGGTAGCCGAGATCGACGAGGATGTTGGGCGCGACCGTGTAGCCGACGCCGCCCATCAGTGCCCACGCGAACTTCCATTGCGTGTGCGACAGGCCGCCGGCGAACGGCGGCGCCGCCGTGCTCGTATAGTCGTAGGTGCGCAGATCGGAGACGCCGGCGCCCGCGCCGACATAAGGCGTGAGCCCGTACCAGCTGCCGAGATCGAGATAGCCGTTGAACAGGGCGGTGATCGCCGACACCTTGGCGGTCGTGTCGCCGGGCGTGGCGACCGTGCCGGTGTATTTCATGGCGGTATAATCGAGCGTGACGTCGGTGCGCAGCCAGCGCGTCTTCACACCGACGCCAACGCCGCCGGTGATGCTGTTGCCGAGGTCATTGCCGCTCGGATTTGCAAATCCCGGAGCCGATTGCGCTCCGTCCATGCGGCCCCAGTAGTAGCCGAGGTCGCCGCGGAGATACCACGCGGCGTTCGCGGGCGAGGGCAGGATATGCGCGGGCGGCGCGGCCACCGGCGGCGGCACCAGGCCTGGCATGTCGGCGGCCATCGCGGCTCCCGGCAGCAGCAGCCCGGCGATCACGCTCAGCCTCAACCAACGCATGTCCTGCAGTCCCTTGCTTCGCTGCGAGGACGCGATCAGCGTCATCGCCTACGCAGGGTTGAAGTCTTGCCGGAAAGAAGTTAAGGGCCGATTAACCAACATTTTTCACCATGCTCGTTAACCGGCGCCCTTCGATTAGCCGCGGCTGCGCAGCGGCGGCTGATAGGCTGGTGGCGGCGTGTACACCTGCGGCGGCGGCGCATAGACGGGCGGCGGTGCGTAGACCTCTTGCGGAGGACGCGCGGGTGGCGGGCCCATGTCGCAACAGGTCCAGCGCAGGCCGAGCATGATGTCGTTGGAGTGCAGATTCTTGTATTGCAGATCGACGCACCCTGCCCCGGGGTTGTCGCAAACGATGCTGTCCTTCGCCGTGCCGTAGTTCAGGTAGCGATAGGTCAGATCGATGTTGAAGTTCTTGGTCACGGCGTAGGAGACGCCCGCGTAAAGAGCCCACGCCAGGCTCCAGCTGCTGGTGCCCTTGCCGAGGCCGAACGAGCTGCCGGTCGCGCCGAAAGCGCTGACGTCGGGCGTCACGTCCGTGAAGTCGCTGACCATATTGTAAGCGCCGCCGATGCCCGCGCCGACGAACGGTGTCCAGCAATTCCAGGTGCCGAGATCGACGAAAGCGTTGGCCAGAACCACCCAGGAACTCAGATTGCCCTGATACTGGTCGAGTGCGACCGCTCCGCCACCGGCATCCTGAAAGCGAGTCATTGCAGTCAGCTGCGTCTTGGCGCGATATTCACCGCTCAGATCGAAGCGCAACCAGCTGTTCCAATTGTAGCCGACAGCGGCGCCGACGAAATAGCTATCGCCGATCGAGCTCGATACGAGGGACGTGTCCGCGACTGCCGTGACGTCAACGCTTCCCGTCGTATTCCGGCCTGCGCCGACGAAGCCGCGCAAATACCAGCTGTCGCAGCAGGGTTCGGCCGGCGGCGGCTGCACATAGACCGGCGGCGGTGGCGGCGGCGTATAGTCGGCGGCGCGAGCGCCCGTGGCTGCGATCAGCGCGACACCCGCGGCTGTCAAAATGCGCAAACGCTGAACGAACATGCTTGGTCCTTCCTGAGCGCCGCTTGCCCCCGAAAGCGACGCCACAGTCCGGACGATGGCAGCGAAATCTTAAGCGCCTCTTAACCCTGTTTTTTAACCACGAAATTTAGGGATTGAACGCGCTGCGGCGTCACGGCGCGGCCGTGCGCGCACCACGCGAATCACGCGTAACGTTTCGTTAAGGGAGATGGCGGAGGCGGCGGAGCGCGATGCGCACCGCGCGAAAACAATTCCAGGAGGCGGAGAAGCCGCTCAGGCCGCCGCGGTCTGCGTCAGCGCGTCGATGACGTCGTCGACGACCGCTTCCACCAGCGCCTTGTCGTCGCCCTCGCCCATCACGCGGATGACCGGCTCGGTGCCCGACGGACGCACGAGCAGACGGCCGCCTTGCCCCAACCGGCTTTCGGCGCTGGCGATCGCCGAGCGCACATTGGCGTTCTCCAGCGGCTTGCCGCTCTTGAAGCGCACGTTCTTCAAGACCTGCGGCAACGCCTCGAAGCGGTGGCACACTTCCGACACCGGCTTGTTCTTGCGCTTGACCACCGCGAGCACCTGCAAGGCTGCGACGAAGCCGTCGCCGGTGGTGGCGTAGTCGGACAGGATGATGTGGCCGGACGGCTCGCCGCCGATGTTGTAGCCCTGCGCGCGCATCTGCTCGATCACGTAACGGTCGCCGACCGGCGTGCGCACGAGGCTCAGGCCCTGCGTGGCGAGATGCCGCTCGAAACCGAGATTCGACATCACGGTCGAGACGACGCCCGGATTCTGCAGGCGGCCGTCTTCCTTCCAGCTCTCGGCGATGACGGCGAGCAGCTGGTCGCCGTCGACGACATGGCCGCGCTCGTCGACGATGAGCACGCGGTCGGCGTCGCCGTCGAGCGCAATGCCGATGTCGGCGCGCATCTCGCGCACCTTGCGCGTCAGCGCGTCGAGATCGGTCGAGCCGCAGTCCTTGTTGATGTTGAAGCCGTCCGGATCGACGCCGATCGAAATGACCTCGGCGCCGAGCTCCCACAGCGCGCCTGGCGCGACCTTGTAGGCGGCGCCGTTGGCGCAATCGATGACGATACGCAGATCTTCGAAAGTGATGCCGCGCGGCAGCGTGCGCTTGGCGAATTCGATGTAACGGTCCTGCACGCCGTCGATGCGGCGGGCGCGGCCGAGGTCCTTGCCGCCGGCCAGTTGCTTGCTGAGATCGGAATCGAGCAGCGCCTCGATCTTCAACTCCACCTCGTCGCTGAGCTTGTAGCCGTCCGGCCCGAAGATCTTGATGCCGTTGTCGTCGAACGGATTGTGCGAGGCGGAGATCATGACGCCGAGGTCGGCGCGCATCGTGTGCGCGAGCATGGCGACGCCGGGCGTCGGCATCGGGCCGGTCAGGAGCACGTCCATACCGACCGAGGTGAAGCCGGCGACCAGCGCGTTCTCGATCATGTAGCCGGAGAGGCGGGTGTCTTTGCCGATCAGCACGCGATGGCGGTGATCGCCATTGCGGAAGATCAGCCCGGCCGCCTGCCCGACCTTGAGCGCGAGTTCCGGCGTGATGACGCGGTTGGCACGGCCACGAATGCCGTCGGTGCCGAAATAGCGACGAACCATGTATACGCCCCTTACCACCACACGGTCGGCTGAATAGCCCGGTGGAGCCCCTGTTCTTGGCGGCCGTTTCTGACCGGCAGCGGCTCCTTATACTAGGTCCAAGCGAATGGAATTACTTCAAAATTTGTAAGTAATCATTACGGCACAGCGTAAACGAGACCTGTCCACCGTTTTCCAGCCTCCGGAACCTCGCCGAACAGCCGCCATTCCGGCCCCTCCGGCCCTGTGCTACCCGATAAAGCCTGCCCGGGGAGTGGTTAATGTCATTGAAGTCGATCACCTGCATCGAGGACCTGCGCGTGCTGGCGCGGAGGCGCGTGCCGAAGGCCTTCTTCGATTATGCCGACGGGGGCTCCTATACCGAGAGCACCTTGCGCGCCAACCGCGCCGACCTCGAGGCCATCAGGCTCAGGCAGCGGGTCATGGTCGACGTCTCCAAACGCAGCCTCGAGACCAGCATTCTCGGCGAGACCGCGGCGGCGCCGATCATCCTGGCGCCGGTCGGCCTGACCGGCATGCAGCATGGCGACGGCGAGATCCTGGCGGCGCAGGCCGCCGAGGCCGCGGGCATTCCCTACACTTTGTCGACGATGTCGATCTGCTCGATCGAGGACGTCGCCGCCGCGACGGCAAAGCCCTTCTGGTTTCAGCTCTACGTCATCCGCGACCGCGGCTTCACCAAGGACATCCTGGCGCGCGCGCAGGCGGCCAAATGCAGCGCGCTGGTCCTGACCGTCGATTTGCAGGTGCTCGGGCAGCGCCATCGCGATCTGAAAAACGGCATGACCGTGCCGCCGGAAATCCGGCTCAACAACATCATCGACATGGCGACGAAGCCGGCCTGGGCGCTGAGCATCCTGCGCGGCAAGCGCAAGACATTCGGCAATCTCGCCGGCCACGTCAAAGGCATGGACGACGTCACGTCGCTGGCGGAATGGACCAACAGCCAGTTCGATCCGGCGCTGAACTGGAACGACGTCGCCTGGATCAAGAGCCATTGGCCGGGCAAGTTGATCATCAAGGGCATCCTCGATGTCGAGGACGCGCGCATCGTGGCCGATCTCGGCGCCGATGCGCTCGTCGTGTCGAACCACGGCGGCCGGCAGCTCGACGGCACATCGTCGTCGATCAGCGCGCTGCCGAAAATCGCCGATGCGGTCGGCTCGCGGATCGAGATCATGATGGACGGCGGCATCCGCACCGGCGCCGACATCATGCGCGCGCTGGCGCTCGGCGCGCGCTCTTGCATGATCGGCCGCGCCTACGCCTGGGGGCTGGGCGCCGGCGGCAAGGCCGGCGTCGCCAAGACGATCGACATCCTGAAGAAGGAGCTCGACATCACGATGGCGCTCACCGGCGTCAGCCGCACGGCCGATATCGGCCCGCAGGTGCTGGTCAATCCGCAGGCGATGCGCGCCGGCTGATCCGGCGCGCGCGCCCACTGCAATCACCAGATCTTCACGCGCTTGTCCGGCGGGAGATACAGCGGATCGCCCGGCTTGATGTCGAAGGCGGCGTACCAGGCCGCGATGTTGCGCAAGGGGCCGTCGACGCGGAACTCAGGCGGCGAGTGCGGATCGGACTTGATGAGCATGGTCGCGTAATCCGGGCGACGCTTGGCCTGCCAGCCCTGCGACCAGGCGAGAAACAGCCGTTGGTCGCCGGTGAGCCCGTCGAGGATCGGCGCCGGCTTGCCATGCAATGCGGTGTGATAGGCATCCAGCGCCAACAGCAAGCCACCGAGGTCGGCGATGTTCTCGCCCATCGTCAACTGGCCGTTGACGAAGTAGCCCTTCACGGGCTCGAACTTGTCGAACTGCGCGGCCAACAGATCGGCGCGCGACTTGAACTTGGCCGCGTCCTCCGCACTCCACCATGTCTTGAGCGCGCCGTTGCCGTCATATTTGCGGCCCTGATCGTCGAAGCCATGGGTGATCTCGTGGCCGATGACGGCGCCGATGCCGCCGTAGTTGACCGCCATGTCGGCCTTCGGATCGAAGAACGGCGGCTGCAGGATGGCGGCCAGGAAGGTGAGATCGTTATTGTTGGGCGAATAGGCGGCGTTGACCGTCTGCGGCATCTGATCCCATTCGTCGCGGTCGACCGGCTTGTTCAAGCGCGCAAGCTGGAAGTTCCACTCATAGGCCTGCGACCGCACGGCGTCCCCGACGGGATCGTCGGCCGTCACAACGAGTACGCCGTAGTCGCGCCATTTGGCCGGATAGCCGATCTTGATGCGGAGCTTGGACAGCTTTTCCTGCGCCTTCGCCTTGGTGGCGTCGCTCATCCAGTCGACGGTGGCGATGCGCCGGTGCATGGCGGCGATCACCTGCGCCACAAGATCGTCGATCTTGGCCTTGGCCTCGGGCGGGAAATACCTGGCGACATAGATCCGACCGATCGACTCGCGAACCATGCCGTTCACGAAACCGACCGCACGCTTCCAGCGCGGCTCGTTCTCAGATTGGCCGGAGATCGTCTTGCCGTAGAAATCGAAGTTCGCATCGACGAAGCGCTTGGACAGCGTGCCGCTTGCGCCGTTGACGAGATGAAAGGCCTGCCAGGCCTTGAGCGTGTCGAGCGGCGTCACGTCGAAGATCTTGGCGTATTTTGGAAAGGCCGTATTGGTGCCGACGATGACCCGCGTTACGTCGCCGAGACCTGCATTGGCGAGGAAAGCGCGGAAATCGAAGCCGGGCGCGTAGGCCACGAGGTCGGCCGGCGACATCGGATTGTAAAGCTTGTCCGGATTGCGCATCTCCGCGCGTGCCCAGCGCGCCTCGGCGAGCTGGGTTTCGAAGTCGACGACCGCCTTGGCGTTGATCGCCGGGTCGGGCCAGTCGATCATGCCCAGCATCTTGGCGACATAGGCTTGATAGGCGGCCTTCTTGTCCGCCAAATCCGCCTTCAAATAATAATCGCGGTCGGGCAGTCCGGAGCCGGCGGTGCCCAGAGAAACGACATAACGGTCGGGCGCTTTGTCGTCAGCGCTGATGCCGACGCCGAAGATGGAAGACTGGGCGCCCTTCGGCGCCGTGCCCATCAAAGCGACGACGTCCGCCTTGGTCTTTTCGGCGCGGATGGCGGCGAGATACGGGGCGAGCGGCTTGGCGTCGAGCTGTTCGATGCGCGCTTCGTCCATGAAGGCGCGATAGGCAGCGCCGATCTTGCCGGCATCCTTGTCGTCGGACCGCCCGGCGGCGGCGGCCTCGATCAGGCTGCGGATCTGGCCTTCGGCGAGATCGCCCAGCTTGACGAAGTGGTCGTAGCCGGGCTTGTCGGCGGGAATCTCGGTGCGCTTGAGCCAGTTGCCGTTGGCGTAGCGATAGAAGTCGACGCCCGGCTTGACCGACAGATCGCGCGCGCTGAGGTCGATGCCCCATGTGCCGTAATGCAATGGTGCGGCCGCATCCTCGGCCAGCGCCGAACGGGCAGACACGACCGCAAGCGCGGCAACGATGGCTGCCGCGCCGCGCACTGTATTCCGCATTTTGATTATTCCTTTGTGCCCCACCGCCCCGCGCGGCGAATTTTGAACGTTCGGCTTTCAATTTACAACATGGAACTTGGATTTATCGCATGACTCATCGCCCGTGTTGTTTGAACGGCCCCGGGTGAGCCGGCCTTCCCCTTCGGCCCCCGGCCAACAGGGGCTCGGGGCGTCCTTCCCCGGCCAACAGGGGCTCGGGGAGTCCTTCCCCGGCAAGAATGCCGAGGGTGTGGCGCGCCGATTGGCGCGACACTCTGCCTTGTGCCGCATGCTTCTCTCGAAACATGCGGGCGCCTCTCGGCGCGCCACGGCGGTGTCATTACGGCGTACGGGCCACGCTTTCGAGAACGTGGACCAGCCACGCCTGTCAGCCAGCTCCTGGCGGCAGGTCCTAGTGCCTGCGAGTGGAGCCCCGTCGCCGCCCGGAAGTCCGACATGCGTTTTGCCGAACCCGCGGGCACCGCATCCGCTCCCGTCAATCGAGACGCCTCGCGACGACGCCCCCGGCTGAAGCGGACGATGGGATCATAGGCCAGCGGATAGGACCGGTCAATAGTCCTAATTAAAAGAATCTATGCTGCGCCGCGTTCTATCCCTCCCCTGCAAGGGGAGGGTGGCGAGCGACAAAAGCGCGTTCACGCGCGTCTTCGACGCGCTATGGCGAGCCGGACCCTCCCCTTTTCAAGCGAGGGATAAGCTCACGCCTCCTTCAGTCCGTAGGCCAGATCGTTGCCGCTGGCGCCGTAGTATTTGAACGGCAGGAATTTGCCCGTCATGGCGATGGCGACGCGGTCGCCCTTCGGGTCGGCCTTGCGCGTGATGTCCATATCGAAGTCGATCGCCGACATGATGCCGTCGCCGAACTCCTCCTCGATCAGCGCCTTCAGCGCCGGGCCGTTGACCATGATCAGTTCGTAGAAGCGGTAGATCAGCGGATCGGTCGGCGGCATCGGCGTGCCGGTGCCGCGCATCGGCACCTCGTTCAAGAGCGTCTCCTCGCTCTTCGACAGGCCGAACAATTTCGCGGCAGCGGCTGCCTGCGGCTTGGTCAGCTTCATCTGGCCGAGGATCGCACCCGTGACCAGGATCGGCGACATGCCGCCGATCTCGCCGCAGATGTATTTCCAGGTCCAGCCCTTCTCCCGCTTGATATCCAAAAGCTTTTCCGTGAGATCGCCCCGGGTCATGACGGCTCCTTGTTCGCAAAATGGTCACGGCTTTGCGCAAGCAAGTCCCGCGCCAGCCGCTGCGCCGCTTGCCAATTTTCGCGTCGCATGCCACCCGAAGAGGCATGGACGTCAGCATCGGCGACAAGCAGTTCAGCGCACATGCCCTGCGGGCGGCGGTGCTCGGCGAAGTGCACGCCCGCCCGTTCACGCCGCTGGAAAGCCCGCGGCGCATCCTGCACTTCGCCTTCGACACCGCCGGCGAGCGCGCCAAGGGCGACCGCGCCGCCTTCACCAACTTCTGCCGTGCGCGCGGGCTCGAGCCGCTGAAGGACGGCGCCAAGCAGCACCGCGTCCTGCTCGGCGGCGCGACCCTGCGCTGGGAGCAGCATTCGGAATTCACCACCTACACCTGGGAGCTGCCGTCCGACGGCAAGACGCCGTTCTATCCGGCCGGGGCGAGCCTCGCGGAGCCGATGGCGGCGCTGCCGCAGCCCGGACCGCTCATTGTCGCCCTCGACCTGCACCTGATGCCGGAGCAGGAGCCGCGCATCGCGCCCGAGCGGCTGTTCGACCGCGCCAGTCTCGCAGTCGCGGAAAATGCCGAAGGCGACGCCGTCTTCGCCACCGATTTCAAGGCCGACGCCTCCGGCTTCGTGCGCATCCTCGTCATCGACCGCCGGCTCGGCGCCGAGCGCGCCGGCGCGCTGGTGCAGCGGCTGATCGAGGTCGAGACCTACCGTACCTTGGCGCTGCTTGGCCTGCCCGAGGCGCAGCGGCTGGCGCCGTCGATCGCCCGCATCGAGCAGCGGCTGATGGAAGTCACCGAGGAGATGCGCGGCACCGAGAAGCTCATCGACAATCACCGCTTGCTCGATGAGTTGACGGCGCTCGCCGCCGAGCTGGAAGCCGGCGCGGCGGCGAGCCTGTTCCGCTTCGGCGCCAGCCGCGCCTACAACGAGATCGTGCAGCTCAGGCTCCAGACCATCGGCGAGCGCGCGGTGGAGGGCTTCCCGACCTGGACCTCGTTCCTCGCCCGCCGCATGGCGCCGGCGATGCGCACCTGCATCACCACCGAGGAGCGGCAGGCGAACCTGTCGCAGAAGCTGGCGCGCGCCGCCAACCTGTTGCGCACGCGCGTCGACGTCGAGCTCGAGCGGCAGAACCGCGATCTGCTGAAATCGATGAATGCGCGCACGCGGCTGCAGATCAGGTTGCAGACGACGGTCGAAGGCCTGTCGGTCGCGGCGATCAGCTATTACGTGGTCGGTCTGTTCGGCCACGTTCTCGACGGGCTCCACGGCGCCGGCGTCAGGTTCAACACCAACATCGCCACCGCGCTGTTCGTGCCGGTGGCCGTGCTCGCGATCTGGTGGACGTTGCGCCGCATCCGCCGCCGGCACATCAGCGGCGGCGGCGGCGACTGATCGCGGCGGCGCGCCGGCGCAGCGGCGTCGCTCATTGCCGTGCGGACGTTACGACAACAACCACAAGTCCGTAGGCTGCGAGAAATCCCAAAGTTAATGCCTCGAAGACCATCGCAGACAACTGATAGTCGAACAGGCCGCCGTATATCGGCATCACATCTTGACCGTTTGCTGGCTAGGTGCTCGCGTGGCTGCTCCCTCCAAGCGTGCGGTTGCCCGCGCGCAGACGCGTCCACACGGTCGAGATCAGCGGCCAGAACAACATCACTAAACTCAAGGCGGTGATTGTCCCGACCAGACCGTTCGACCAGAACACCGACAGGTCGCCACGCGAGCCGACAAGCGCCTGCCGGAACGAACTCTCGGCGCGTCCGCCCAGCACGATCGCCAGCACCATCGGCGCCAGCGGATAATCGAGCTTCTTAAACAGGTAGCCGATGACCCCGAACATCACCATGAAGAGCAGATCGGCGGGCGCGTTCGAGAGGGTGTATGACCCGATAGCGCAGACAGCGATGATGATGGGGGCGATGATCGAGAACGGCACGCGCATGATGGACGCCCAGAGCGGAACGGTCGACAGCACGATCGCCAGTCCGATGACGTTGGCGAGATAGATCGACGCGATTAGGCCCCAGACGAAATCCTTCTGTTCGACGAACAGTAGCGGCCCGGGCTCGATGCCCCAAATCAAGAGACCGCCCAGCAGCACGGCCGCCGTCGGCGAGCCCGGAATGCCGAGCGTGAGCATCGGCAAAAGGGCGCTGGTGCCGGCCGAATGCGCCGCCGTCTCGGGCGCGACCACGCCTTCTAGTTCGCCGGTGCCAAACTTGGCACCGTTTTTGGAAAACCGTTTGGCAAGGCCATAGCTCATGAACGAGGCGGGTGTCGCACCGCCCGGCGTCACGCCGAGCCAGATACCGACGCCGATACCGCGCAAGATGGTCATCCAATACTTTGGAAGCTGCTTCCAGGTCTGCCAGACGACATAGGGATTCATCTTGGCGCTGCGGCCCTCGAAGTGCAGCCCCTTTTCGACCGTCACCAGGATCTCGCCGATGCCGAACAGACCGATGACCGCGATCAGAAAGTGGAAGCCGGTGAGCAGCACCTCGGTGCCGAACGTGAGCCGTACGCCACCTGTGATCTCATCCGTGCCGACGGTGGCGAAGGCAAAACCGAGCATCATGCTCGCTATGACTTTCCAGGGCGATTGCCGGCCCATGCCGACGAAGCTGCAGAACGTCAGCAGATACACCGAAAAGAATTCCGGCGGACCGAAGGCAAGCGCGAAATTGGCCACGATCGGCGCCAGGAACGTGAGCACGATGGTGGCGATGAACGCGCCGAAGAAGGACGAGGACATCGACGCCGTGAGGGCCTCACCGGCGCGGCCCTGCTGCGCCAGCGGATGACCGTCGAAGGTCGTGGCTACCGACCACGGTTCGCCTGGAATATTGAACAGGATGGCGCTGATGCAGCCGCCGAACAGCGCGCCCCAGTAGATTGCCGCCAGCATGATGATGGCGGTGGTGTGGTCCATCGAGAACGTGAGCGGCAACAGGATGGCGATACCATTGGCACCGCCGACGCCCGGCAGGAATCCGAGCAGGATGCCGAAGAGCAGCCCGATGACCATGTAGGCCATGTTCATGGGCGTCAGCAGCACTGTGAAGCCGTGCATCAGTGAAAAGAAAGCGTCCAAGCATTGCCTCCCGTTAGCACGTCCGGCGCTCAGAGCGCCTTGTGTTTTTTGTTTCGTTTGGGCAAAGGCCCGCTCAGTACCCGAGCCAATGCTCGAAGGGCCCCTTTGGCAACGGCACAAGGAACCAGATTTCAAAAATGACGAACAGCGCGACCGGCACCAGCGCTGCGACCGGAAATGTTTTCCAGATCGGATAGCGTCCATGCCAGGTCATGAAGAAGCCGATGAACAGAAAGGTCGAGATGTAGATGCCGATATAGATCGAGAGCACGACGAAAATGATCGTCGGGATCAGGACCTGAAGCACCATCTTCATCTCGCCGTGGGCTATGAAGGACCCGTCGCCGCCGGGCGTGCGCGCCAAGACGTTCTGCGCCAACGTGATGCCGCTGGTAATGAAGAGGATCAGCGAAACATAGAAGGGGAAATAGCCTGAATCCGGGCCCACATCCTTGGCCCAGCCGGCGCCTAGTCGCGCGCTCGACACCATCACGATGGCCGCAACGCTCATCAGCGCGAGCGCGACGACGATGTTCATCGTCCGGTTCGAGACGGCAGAACTCTCCGGATCGGAGTTATCCAAGCGGTCTGACATTGCAAGGCACTCACAGTTTGTTCGGCACCGCCGCGGCTTCAGGACAGCGCAGGACGGTCCTGGCCCGGCGAACAGAAATCGCGGGAGCGCCGGGCTGCCGGCACTCCCGCAATCGTGGCTTTACGAGCCTTTGTGTATGAGGCCGGCCTTTTCCATCAATTGGCGATGGGTTTCGGCAGTACTGCTCAGCCACTTCTTGAATTCGTCGCCCGTCATCCAGCTTTGATTGAAGGCGCCCTTGTTCATGTAGTCCTTCCACTCCTGGGTCGCCCGCACCTTCTGCATCAGGTCGGAATAGTAGTCGACGGCATCTTGAGAAACACCGGGCGCCGTCATGATGCCGCGCAACATCGTGTAGTGGATGTCCAGGCCCTTCGACTGACAGGTCGGAATATCCTGCCAAGACATGTCCTTGGTGATTTTTGCGGGATACGGCATCGGCTTGGTGTCGAAGACGCAGAGCGGCCGCACGTTGCCGGCCCGCCAATGCGCCACGCATTCGATCGGGTTGTTCACGCTGTTGGTGATGTGGCCACCGACCAGCTGTGTGCAAACCGTGCCGCCACCGTGGTAAGGCACGTAGGTGAGCTGGATGCCGGTCTTCTGCTCGATCTCAACGTTGATGATCTGGTCTTCCTGCTTGGAGCCGGTGCCGCCCATCTTGAAATCGTTCGGGTTCTTCTTCACCGCGTCGATATAGTCCTGCGGCGTCTTGTACGGCGACTTGGCGTTGACCCAGAGCACGAACTCGTCCAGCGCCATCATCGCGATCGGCGTATAGTCGCTCCACTTGAACGGCGAGCCGGTCGCGAGCGGCGTCGTAAACAGGTTGGACAGCGTGATGATGAGCTTGTGGGCGTCGCCCTTGGCGTTCTTCACGTAAAGGAAGCCCTCGGCGCCCGAACCGCCCTTCTTGCTGATGACGACCATCGAAGTCGGCATCAGTTTGTGCTTTTGGATGATGCCCTGGATGAGCTGCGCCATCTGACCGGCGCCGCCGCCGATGCCCGCCGGGACGATGAGCTCGACGTTGTGCGTCGGCTTCCACGCCGCTTGGGCCGGCAACGCAGACAGCGCGACTGCGCCGCTCAGGCAAGCGAAGCCCAGTGCCTGTATCTTCCTGGAAATGGACATGAAACTCCTCCCTATTTTTATTCCAATCCGGCGACGTGGCCGGTTGGCGCTTGGCGTACCTTCCTTATAAACGGAGATAGCGGACGCATAAACATGTCATAAATATCCGCTACCCACAATTGCGGTTTGACGCCGCGCCCGTGGATGCTTGCCCCCGTCACACCGACCCTCGAATCGGGTGTATCGCGCTGCACAATGAAATTGAACGTTGCGTCCGGCACCGAAACGGTCGCCGTCGTCGAGTTCAATGACGTGTCCTGGAAGGGCAATCCGCTCTACGCGAAGCTCGGAAGGGGCTGTAGCGACCTCGGCCGCGGGAACAGCGACTCAATGGCAAGGCCGACACGACCCCCTGCGAGTTCCGCTGTTCGCTCTGCTCGGACTTCAGGCAGCGTTTGGTCCGGGCCCTAAAAGCGCCGGATAGTGAACATCGATCAAGCCGCCCTCGCGACCTTCGATTCATTCGCGGCCTAACGAGAGGCCCGGGAGAAAAGCCATGCGCACCGAACGCTTCGAATTCCCCAATGCCAGCGGACACCGGCTTGCGGCGCTGCTCGACTGGCCGATCGGCAAGCCGACCGCCTTCGCGCTGATCGCGCACTGCTTCACCTGCGGCAAGGACAACCTCGCCGCCAAGCGCATCTCCGAGCGGCTGGCGATGATCGGCATCGCATCGCTGCGCTTCGACTTCACGGGCTTGGGCCAGAGCGAAGGCGATTTCGCCGGCACGCATTTCTCCTCGAACATCGACGATCTCGTCGCCGCCGCCGACCACCTGCGCAAGGCGCATCGTGCGCCGGCGATCCTCGTCGGCCACAGTCTCGGCGGCGCGGCGGTGCTCGCCGCTGCGCATCGCATCCCGGAGTCGCGCTGCGTGGTGACGATCGCCGCGCCGTCCGATCCCGCGCACGTCACCGGGCTGTTCAAGGACCAGGTCGACACGATCCGCAAGGACGGCGAGGCCGAGGTGACGCTCGCCGGCCGGCCGTTCACCGTGCGCCGCGACTTCCTCGACGACATCGCCGAGCAGATGCTGCTCGATCGCATCGCGCATCTGCACAAGGCGCTGCTCGTGTTTCATTCGCCGACCGACGAACTGGTCGGCATCGACAACGCCACGCGCATCTTCGTCACGGCGAAGCATCCGAAGAGCTTCGTGTCGCTGTCCGGCGCCGATCATCTCGTGTCGAAGAAGAGCGATGCCGTCTACGTCGCCAATGTTATCGTCGCCTGGGCCGAGCGCTATTTCGATCTGCCTGAGACGATGAGCGAGGCGGAGATCGAGATCGGCACCGTGCTGGTGCGCGAGACCGGCGAAGGCAAATTCCAGCAGGAGATCCTGAGCGGGCCGCATCGCTTCCTCGCCGACGAGCCGGTAAAGGTCGGCGGCATGGATTCCGGACCGGGGCCGTACGACCTGCTGCTCGCAGGGCTCGGGGCCTGCACGGCGATGACGCTGCGGCTCTATGCCGAGCAGAAGAAATTGCCGCTCAAGCGCGTCAGCGTGCGGCTCGCGCACAACAAGATCCACGCGCAGGATTGCGCGCACTGCGAGACGGCGGAGGGGCTGATCGACCATATCGACCGCGCCGTCACGCTCGAAGGCGATCTCGACGCCGCGCAGCGCCGGCGGCTCCTGGAAATCGCCGACAAGTGCCCGGTGCACCGGACCCTGGAGTCGGAGATCGACATCCGGACGGTCGAACGGCCGGCGTGAGGTCCCCCTGTTCCCCTCCCCCCGCGAGCGCTTGCGAGCGGTGGGGAGGGAAAAGAAAGCGCGCGGCTGCTCTCATTCCACTGCGGAAAAGCTGTCTCTGCGGAAAGCAGATTCCGCGCGTGCGTGGACCGGTGTAAATTCCGGCCATGTCCGCCGCCGCCGCACACGCACTGACGCAGCAGTTTCTCGCCTGGGTGGATGAGGCGCCGCGCTCTTACGCCGACGCGGAAGCCTGGCGGCGCAGTTGCCCGCATCTGTCGCCCTGGGAAGACGCCATCGCCGGCGGCCTCGTCCGCTTCGAGAACGGCGGCACGCGCGATGGGTCGCGGCTCAAGCTGACGCCGCGCGGGCGCAAGCGGCTCCTTCTGACCTCCCCCTGAAAGGGGAGGGAGAAGCGAACCGCAACACCGCGGGCGGGTTTCTGGCACGTCCCTTGTATGGGAGGGCCGCATGAAGCCCCGCAGCACCAGGCATCGCGCCGATCCCCGTTTAGTCTGGCTGGCGACCGTGCTCGCCGCCGCGACATTGGTCGTCTTCCTCGCCCAGCAGGCCTGAGGCTTGCGGCCGGCCCGGCAAAGGCCGCAGCCGCTTGTGGCTTGACGCCGCCGCGCGTCTTCGCCAGACTAGAACAAATAGAGAACATGAACGTTGGGAAGAGCGGGCGCGCACGCCGCGTCCGACGGAAATCTCGTCGCAACGTCAGAGGCTTGATCCGATGCTCGAGGAACTTCGCCAGCGCCTGCGGCGGCTTGAAAAGCCGCCCGGGCTCGTGGACGGCCCGGCCACCCTGCCGCTGGGGGCGCCGGCGGTCGACGCCGTCCTCGGCGGCGGGCTGATGCGCGGCGCCCTGCACGAGATCGCCGCCACCGGCGAGGCACATATGGCGGCGGCGACCGGGTTCGCGCTGGGGGTGACGACGCTTGCTTCGCAGTGCGCCGTCTGGATCGCCGAGGACATGGCCGCGCTGGAGAGCGGCGCGCCCTACGGGCCCGGCCTCGACGGCTTCGGCCTCGCGCCCGAACGGCTGGTGACGGTCGCGGTCGCACAACGGCGCGACCTGTTGTGGGCGATGGAAGAGGCGCTGCGCTGCCGCGCCACAGGCTGCGTCATCGGCGAAATGCGGCATGGCGCGCTCGACGCGGTCGCGGTGCGGCGACTGTCGCTCGCCGCCGCCGAAACCGGTGCGCTGGCGCTCATCCTGCGCGCGGCGCCGGAGGACGACGCCTCCACCGCCGCGACGCGGTGGCTCGTCGATGCCGCCGCATCGATGCACGCGCATCCGCACTTCCTGACGCGGCTCGTGCGCAACCGACGCGGCCCGCGCGGACAATGGATTCTCCGATGGAGTGACAGCGATGGCCGTTTCACGCTCGCAGCGCATGCTCAGCCTGTGGCTACACTGCCTGTCCACCGACCGCATCGCCAGGTCGCGTGAGGCTTCACCGGCGCCGCTCGTTGTCTACGGCAAGCGCGGCAATGCCGACGTGCTCGTCGCCGTCGACGATGCCGCAGCGCGCATCGGCCTCACGCCCGGCCTCGCGCTGACGCAGGCGCGGGCGATGCATCCGGCGCTCGACGCCGTGCCGGAAGACGCCGACGCCGACGCGCAACTGCTCGAGCAGATCGCCGACTGGTGCCTGCGCTACACGCCGCTGGTCGCCTGCGACGCGCCGAACGGCTTGCTGCTCGACATCACCGGCTGCGCGCATCTCTACGGCGGCGAAAAGGCGTTGATCGCCGATCTGTCCGCGCGTCTCGCGCAGGCGAACCTCGCCTTCTCCATCGCCGTGGCCGGCTCGATCGGCGCTGCGCATGCCGCCGCACGCTATGGCGCGACGGGTCATCACACCAACGGCGACGAGCGCAGACTATTGACGCCGCTGCCGCTCGCGGCGCTGCGGCTCGAGGCGGCGACGGTCGCGTCGCTCGCGCGCGTCGGCTTGAAGCGCGTCGGCGACATCATCGACCTGCCGCGTGCGCCATTGACCGCCCGCTTCGGCGGCGACGTCATCCGCCAGCTCGACCGCGCGCTGGCGCTCGAGGACGAGCCGCTGACGCCGCGCCTGCCGGTCGCGCCTTACATCGCCGAGCAGCGCTTTCCCGAGCCGATCGCGCGCGAGGAGGACGTGCTGGCGGTCACCGAACGGCTGGCGCAACGCTTGAAGACGGCGCTGGAGCGGCGCGGCGACGGCGCGCGCCGCATCGAGCTGACCTTGTTCCGCACCGACGGCGCCGTCCGCCGCATCGCCGCCGGCACGTCGCGGCCGCTGCGCGACGCGGCCGAGATCCGCGCGCTGTTTACCGAGCGGCTCGCCGCGCTCGCCGACGCGCTCGATCCCGGCTTCGGTTTCGACATGGCGCGGCTGTCGGTGCTCATCGCCGAAGCGCGCGCGCCCGAGCAGATCGGCATTGACGGCGGCGACGAGACGAAAGAGATCAACCGCCTCGTCGATCGCCTCTCTGCGCGGCTGGGCGCGCAGCGCGTGCGGCGGCTGGTGGCGCAGGACAGCCATCTGCCGGAGATCGCGGCGGTGAGCCAGCCGGCGCAGCGCACCGGCACCGACGACGGCTGGGCATCGTTCCGCGCCTATCGCAGCGAGGTGGAACTGGCGCCGCGGCCGCTGCGGCTGCTGACGCGGCCGGAGCCGATCGAGGCGGTGGCGGAAGTGCCGGACGGACCGCCGTTGCGCTTCAGGTGGCGGCGCGCGCTGCACGAGGTGATCTTCGCCGACGGCCCCGAGCGCATCGAAGGCGTCTGGTGGAGCGAGCACGGCGGAGCCGCGCGCGACTATTTCCGCGTCGAGGACAAGACGGGCCTGCGCTTCTGGCTGTTCCGCGCCGGGCTTTATCGCGATCTCGCGCCCGGCGGCGCGGCGCCGACGTGGTTCGTGCACGGGATGTTTGCGTGAGCTTCTAACCCTCTCCCCCTGTGGGAGAGGGTGGCGCGCGCACGCGCGCCGGGTGAGGGGGAAATGCCAAAGTATCGCGTTGAAGAACTCAAAAGGACACAAGCAAAAACGCTTCGTCACGCCCTGACCGAAGCGGAGCTTGACCTTTGGCAGGTGCTGCGGTCGCGGCAACTTTCGGATATGAAATTCCGACGGCAAGTGCCGGTCGGCCCCTGGATCGCCGACTTCGTCTGCTTCGAGCAGATGTTGATCATCGAGGCCGACGGCAGCCAGCACGTTGAGAGCCGGCACGACGAGAGTCGCGATGCCGATCTGCGCCGCCGCGGATTCCGCATCCTGCGGTTTTGGAACAACGACATCCTCGCCAATCCGAACGGCGTGCTTGAGCGAATCCTGAGCGAAATCGAAGAAGCCCCCTCACCCCGCGGCCTGCGGCCGCGACCCTCTCCCACAGGGGGAGAGGGTTAAGCGGCGGCGAGGCTCTGTGTCATGCGTTACATCGAATTCGCCGTCGCCTCGAACTTCTCGTTCCTGCGCGGCGCGTCGCATCCGGAAGAGCTGATGGTGCAGGCCGCGCATGCGGGCCTCGCCGGCATCGGACTCTGCGACCGCAATTCGGTCGCCGGCGTCGTGCGCGCGCATCTGACGAAGCGCGAGCATGAACTGCCGCTGCGCTATCATCCCGGCGCGCGGCTCGTCTTTGCCGACGGCACGCCGGACATCCTCGCTTTTCCGCGCGACCGTGCCGGCTGGGGGCGGCTGACGCGCCTCCTCACGCTCGGCAACCTGCGCGGCAAGAAGGGCGAGTGTTTGCTGACGCGCGAGGATCTCATCGCGCATGTGTTCGGGCTGGAGCTGGTGGTGCTTCCTTCTCCCCGCTTGCGGGGAGAAGGAAGCGAGCGCCAAAGGCGCGAGCCGGATGAGGGGCCGTTTCGACAGGCTCAGGCAAGCGGCAACGCCCCCTCACCCGCCCCGCCTTCGCTGACGCTTCGGCGTGGCGACCTCTCCCCGCCCGCGGGGAGAGGTGACCGTGCGCGCGGCACGTCGGAGATACACGATACACTCTCTCGTCTGCGCGCCGCGGCGCCGGGCCGTGTGCGCCTCGCCGCGACCATGCTCTATCGCGGCAATGACCGCGCGCGGCTCGCGCGCCTGAAAGAGATCGCGCGTGAGGCGGGCGTGCCGCTGATCGCCGTCAACGACGTGCACATGCACCATCCGGAGCGACGGCCGCTCGCCGACGTGCTCACCTGCATCCGCGAGAAGACGACCATCGACCGCGCCGGCCGCCTGCTTGCCGCCAATGCCGAGCGCCACCTCAAGCCGCCGGCGGAGATGGCGCGGCTGTTCCGCGACGCGCCGGAGGCGATCGCGGAGACGCTCGCGCTCTCGGACGCACTCGGCTTCTCGCTCGACGAACTGAAATACGAATATCCCGACGAGCAGATCGAGGGCTTCGCCTCGCCGCAGGCGGCGCTCGAGCATCTCACCTGGCAAGGCGCGGCGCGGCGCTATCCCGACGGCATCGACGACGCCATCCGCGCCAGCATCGCGCACGAGTTCGCCCTCATCGCGCAGATGAATTATGCGCCCTACTTCCTCACCGTCCACGACATCGTCACATACGCGCGCAGCCAGGGCATCCTCTGCCAGGGCCGCGGCTCGGCGGCCAATTCGACGGTCTGCTACTGCCTCGGCATCACCGAGGTCGATCCGGTGCGCGGCGGTCTCCTGTTCGAGCGCTTCATCTCGCCGGAGCGGCGCGAGCCGCCGGACATCGACGTCGACTTCGAGCACGAACGACGCGAGGAGGTGATCCAGTACATCTATCGCAAATACGGCCGCGAGCGCGCCGGCATCGCCGCCACCGTCATCTCCTATCGCGGCCGCTCGGCGATCCGCGAGGTCGGCAAGGCCTTCGGCCTGTCGGAGGACGCGATCGGCGCCCTGTCGTCGTCGATCTGGGGCGGCGGCGGCGGCGCGGTGCGGCAGGACGCGGTGACGCGCACTGGCCTCGATCCCACGAGTCCGCGCATGCAGAAGGTCTTGGCGCTCGCCGCCGAGATCAACGGCTTCCCGCGGCATCTGTCGCAGCATGTCGGCGGCTTCGTCATCACGCGCAGCCGGCTCGACGAGGTCATGCCGATCGGCAATGGGGCGATGGCGGAGCGCACCTTCGTCGAATGGGACAAGGACGACCTCGACGCGCTGGGCATTCTCAAGATCGACGTGCTGGGCCTGGGGATGCTGAGTTGCGTGAGGAAGGCGCTGGATCTGGTCGACAAACATTACAGCCTCTCCGCCACCTCTCCCCGCATGCGGGGAGAGGTCGGCGAGCAGCAAAGCTGCGAGCCGGGTGAGGGGGCGTCGAGAGAAGCTCAGACTCGCGGCAAGGCCCCCTCACCCGCCCCGCCTTCGCTAACGCTCAGGCGTGGCGACCTCTCCCCGCACGCGGGGAGAGGTGAAAGCGGCGCGCTCGACCTCTCCTCGATCCCGCCCGAAGACCCCGCTGTCTATCGCATGCTTTGCCGCGCGGATTCGCTCGGTGTGTTCCAGGTCGAGAGCCGCGCGCAGATGACCATGCTGCCGCGGCTCAAGCCGCAGATGTTCTACGACCTCGTCATCGAGGTGGCGATCGTGCGACCAGGCCCGATCCAGGGCGACATGGTGCATCCCTATTTGCGCCGGCGGCAGAAGATCGAGCCGGTGTCCTATCCGTCGAAGGAACTGGAAGCCGTGCTGGCGAAGACGCTCGGCGTGCCGTTGTTCCAGGAGCAGGCGATGAAGATCGCCATCGTCGCCGCCGGCTTCACGCCGGCCGAAGCCGACAAATTGCGCCGCGCCATGGCGACGTTCAAGCGTGTCGGCACGATCGGCACGTTCCAGCGCAAGATGATCGACGGCATGCTGAAGAACGGCTACGCCCGCGACTTCGCCGAGCGCTGCTTCCAGCAGATCGAGGGGTTCGGCGAATACGGCTTTCCGGAAAGCCATGCGGCGAGCTTCGCGCTCTTGGTCTACGCCTCGGCCTGGTTGAAGTGCCGCTATCCGGACGCCTTCGCCGCCGCGCTTTTGAATGCGCAACCGATGGGCTTCTACGCGCCGGCGCAGATCGTGCGCGACGCGCGCGAGCATGGCGTCGAGGTGCGGCCGCCGGATATCAATTTCTCGAATTGGGATTCGACTTTGGAGCAGGGGCAGAGCGCGGCCGGGCATGTGCACGACCTGCATCGCGACATGCAAGGCGACATCCGCACCACGCACGCGATCCGCCTCGGCCTGCGCGAGATCAAGGGACTGAAGGAGGAGGATGGGAGGAAGATTGTGGAGAGGCGGATGTCTATTGCCCAACCCGACGCGCTCTCGACTCCCCTCCCCCCGCTCCGCGAAGCGGAGTGGTGGGGAGGGGTCGGGGGTGGGGGGCCGTCATCAAGCGATGTGCAAATTGCAATAGAGCCCCCCACCCCGGCAGCTTCGCTGCCGACCCTCCCCACCGCTCGCAAGCGCTCGCGGGGGGAGGGTAACTACGACTCCGTGCGCGACGTCTGGCTGCGCACCGGGCTGCCACCGCGCGTGCTGGAGCGGCTCGCCGATGCCGATGCGTTCTCGTCGCTCGGGCTCAATCGCCGCGACGCGTTGTGGGCGGCGAAGGCGCTCGGCCGCGTCGGCGACCGCGACGACGATCTGCCGTTGTTTGCGGCGCCCCGTGTCCCGGGCGTAGCGCAGCCGCAGGCACTCTTCACCTCGCCCCGCTCCTCTTCTTCACCCTCCCCCTTGTGGGGAGGGTCGACCGCCGAAGGCGGTCGGGGTGGGGGTCCTTCTGCAACTGCTACCCCCCTCCCCAACCCTCCCCCACAAGGGGGGAGGGAGCGCTCCGTGCATGTGGAGAGGGAGGAAGAAGTCCACCTGCCCCCGATGCCGGTCGGCGAGGAAGTGGTCAACGACTATCGCTTCCTGCGCCTGTCGCTGCGCGCGCATCCGTGCCAATTCCTGCGCGGCGAACTCACCCAGCGCGGCATCCTGCGCAACGACGCCTTGCGCAGCACCGCCTCCGGCGTGCGCGCCACCGTGTCCGGCCTCGTCACCTGCCGGCAGCGGCCGGGCTCGGCCAACGGCGTCATCTTCATGACCATCGAGGACGAGACGGCGATGGCCAACATCATCGTCTGGCCGAAGGTGTTCGAGCGGTTGCGCCCGGTCGTGCTCGGCGCGCGCTACGTATCGGTGCGCGGCAAGGTGCAGGAGGAATGCGGCGTCATCCACGTGGTCGCCGAACACATTGAGGACCTGACGCATCTGCTCGGCCGCCTCACCGAGCACGGCGCCGAGATCGACGCGCTCGCCCGCTGCGACGAAGTGCGCCGGCCGATCGAGGAGATGCGCAAGGCAAGGCTCAATGGCGGGCGCGAGAGCAGGCTCGAGCGGCTGATGCACGAGGTGCCGGAGCTTGCCGCCGACCTCGACACGCCGGCGCGCGGCTCGGCGCATGCGCCGTCCAGGAAGGCGGGGTAATTCTCCCCTCCCCCCACGAGCGAAGCGAGTGGTGGGGAGGGGTCGGGGGTGGGGGCATTGTCCAATGCGCGAGTTACAGAACAGCCCCCCAGCCCGGCAGCTTCGCTGCCGACCCTCCTCACCACGCGTAAGAGCGCGTGTGGGGAGGGATAAAGAAGTTCAATCCGGAATGACGCTGCCGCGGCCGACATTGACGCGGTCGGCTTCCCAACTGCCGTCGAGCTTGCGCTTGGCGCGCAGGATCGCGACGTGCGCGCCGACCTTCAGTTCGCTGCGGTCGCCGACCGAATAAGCGAGGATGCGCGCGTCCGGCGGCACGACGATGCGCTTGTCGCCGCCTTTGTATTTGACCGTGAGCACCTGCCCGTCGACGCCCTTCACCGTCTCGGCGACGGTGGCGTTGGTCATGGTGCCGTGCGGCGCGCGATCCCACGGCCGAAAGCCTTCGCCGAGGCCGCGCTGGCTCTCGGCGAACACGGTGACGCGGATGGCGCGCTGGCTGCCGTCCGCGTTCGGCGTGGCGCCGACGCCGATGAAGGCGCCCGGCTTGACCTCGGCGAGCGTCGTCGTGCTCACACCAAACACTTTGGCATCAGGCGTCAGGAACACCTTGTTGGTGCCGCCGCCCTCGAGCGCGCGCACGGTGATCGAATTGGCGTCGGCCGCCTCGATCGTGCCGGTGACGCGCATGGTCGTCGGCGCGAAGGGCTGCGCCAGGACGGGGGTGGAGAAGAGCGCAAGCGCAAAAATCAGCGGCCGCATCGGCACCTCACATCGCGGGCGTCAGCCCGCGTCCAACATACATTGTTTTTGCCAGGATCGACCCGTCCGCCTGCTTGTCCCAGCCGAAGATGATGACCTGCGCGCCGGACTTCAGTTCGCTGGCGTCGCCCTTGGCCGCGGCCGCGATCGCCGTCTGCGGCGAGACGACGATCGTCTTCTCCCCGTCCTTGTATTTGACCTTGAGCGTTTCGCCGTCCTTGGCGGTGACGGCGCTCTCGACATAGGCGTTGGTCATGGTGCTGCCCGGCCGCGCATCCCACGGGCCGGTGCGGTCCGGCACGACGCCGCGCTGCGCCGGCAGGAAGATATGAATGGAAAAGGCCTCGATGCCGCCGTCCGGCCGCGGCATGCCGGCGATGCCGATGAAGGTGTCCGTCTTGATATCGGCGAGCGAGGCCTTGACCAGGGCGGAGACGCGCGTTTTGGCGTCGATCTTCACGTTAAGCGTCGCGCCGTCACGCGTCTTCACCGCGAGAACGTCGGCATCCCGCTTCACGATCTCGCCGCGGATGCGGCCCGGCTGCTGCGCCGCGGCCGCCGAAACGATGAATGCCAGACCAAACGCCGCCGCGACGACGCGGCCACACCACCCGACCGAACGCATGAGCGCCTCCCTCACGGCCGGCGCCGAGCCGGCCCGTCAGGCGGAGAACCCCTCGCCGCGCTTCTTATTCCGCGGTTTCTTGCGCTCCGGCTCCGCCTTCGGCGGTTCCATGTGCTGGGCGAGATCGGCTTCGACCAGCGCGCGCAGCTCCGGTGTCACCTCGGGACGGATGCCGAACCACAATTCAAAGCCGCGAACGGCCTGGTGCAGCAGCATGCCGAGGCCGTCGGCGGTGCGCAGGCCGCGCTCGCGCGCCATCGCCAGCAGGCGCGTGGTCAGCGGCACGTAGACGAGGTCGGCGACCACCAGCGAGGCCGGGCAGCGCAGATTGATTTCGAGCGGCGGCTGTCCATTCATGCCGAGCGTCGTCGTATTGACGAAGATGCCGGCGCCGCCGAGCAGGCCGGTGGTCTCGTCCCATCCCGCCGCGCGCACGCGGGCGCCGAACTGCTTCTGCAGCACCTCGGCGCGCCCCGGCGTGCGGTTGATCACGTAGACGCGCTGCACTTCGCGCTGCAGCAGCGCATAGACGACCGCGCGCGCGCCGCCGCCGGCGCCGAGCACCACGGCGGTCTCCAGGCCCCGGTCCCATCCGGGCGTCGCGCTGTCGAGATTGGCGAGGAATCCTTCGACGTCGGTATTGGTCGAGCGCAGCGACCCGTCATTATACCACAGCGTGTTGGCGGCGCCGACCGCGCGGGCGCGCTCGTCGGGCTCGCTCAGCGTCATCGCCGCCTGCTTGTGCGGCACCGTGACATTGGCGCCGACGTAACCGCGCTCGCGCAGATTCTTCACGAAATCCGGGAACGCCTCCGGCGGCACCTCCTCGATGCGGTAGTCGGCATCGAGGCCGTGCTTCTTGATCCAGTAATTGTGGATCAAAGGCGATCGCGAATGCTTCACCGGCCAGCCGATGACGCAGGCAGCTTTACGACCGTCACTCATTGTTCGGCAACCACCATATTCCGTAGCGTGCCGATCTGCGGGCACGTGATCTCGATCGTGTCTCCCGGCTTCAGCCCGACCGGCGGGTCGGAGCGCCTGAGCTTGACCGGGGTGCCGGTGACGATGATGTCGCCCGGCTTGAGCGTCATGAACGTGCTGACATAGGCAATGATTTCGGTGAAGCTTTTTATCAAATTCGCGGTCGTGTCGTCCTGCGTCACGTCATCGTTCAGCTTCACCGTCAGATGCAAAGGCTGCGCCAGGTCGATCTCGTCGCTCGTCACGATCCAGGGGCCGATGCTGCCGGTCGCGTCCCAGTTCTTGCCCTGCGTCACGTTGAACTTGCCGTGACGAATCCAGTCGCGGATCGTACCCTCGTTGCACAATGTCACTCCTGCGACATGATGCAGCGCATCGCTCTGTGAAATTCGCCGGCCGCCCTTGCCGATCACCAGCGCGATCTCGCCCTCGTAGTCGAGTTCGATCGACTCGCGCGGACGCACGATCGGCTGCATGTGCGCGACCAGCGAACTCGGCGCGCGATAGAACATGCTCGGATATTTCGGAACGTCCTGGTCGCCGTAGTCGGCGTTGCGATTGGCGTAGTTGATGCCGATGCACAGGATCTTCTCCGGCGCGAGCACCGGCGGCAGCAGTTCGACCTCGCGCAACGTGAAGTCCGGCCGCGCGCCGCGGATCGCCGCATTGGCCTTGTCGAGCGCGCCCGCGCGCAAGAGATCGAGCACGCCGTCATAGCCGGCGCCGAGCCTGAGCTTGAGGTCGACGACGCCCTCGCCGACCACCGCGCCGTAGCTTTCCCGGCCGCGCACTTTATAGCTCGCCAGCTTCATCGACTATCCGGTTGTCACGGCAAACCGGCTCCTGCCGGCATGGAACGAACTGCGGCTCGGCAGGCATCGCCGCCGAAGCGCCGCACGCATGTATTCCGGGCAGCTGGGGCCGTCAACGGCGACCCCGAGAACGGCGCCGGGTTGCGCGGCGGAAGTTATCAACACAATGCGCTATTATCGGGTCGCCGTCTTCGGCGGCTTCTTCGGATGCGGTATTCAATGAGTGGCTTCGAACTTCAGCCGGAGGAAGCGCGAAGCGCCATAACGAAGACGAGGCGCGATGCCGGGCATGAAATCCATCTTCATCGACTGCAACGACCAGCTCGCCCCGGTGTGGAACAAGGTCGTCCGCCCGGACGATCCGGCGATCGCCGTCAACCGCACCGTGCGCGTCGGGGCCGAGCTGCCGCAGGTCATCGCCGGTTACGATGTCGCGCTCGACGACCACTCCTACATGCCGACGGAACTCGTGGCGCAGTGCCCGCAACTGAAGCACATCGTCTTCCTCGGCACCGGCGCCGCCAGCTACATGAACATCGCCGAGCTGAAGGAACGCGGCGTCACCGTGCACACAATCAAGGGCTATGGCGACACGGCCGTGGCCGAGCACACGATCGCGCTGATGTTCGCCGCCGCGCGCGACGTCGCGCGCATGGACCGCGACGTCCGCGCCGGCACCTGGACGCCGCAAGAGGGCATGCAGCTCTTCGGCAAGACGCTGGGCATCATCGGCCTCGGCGGCATCGGCGGCGAGGTGGCGCGCATAGGCAAGGGCCTCGGCATGGAGGTGATCGGCTGGAATCGCACGCCACGTGCCGATGCGCCCTGCCCGCTCGTCGACATCGACACGCTGCTGGCGCGTGCCGATGTCGTCTCGCTCAACCTCGTGCTCAACGACGAGACGCGCGGCTTTCTTGGGCGGGACCGCATCGCGCGCATGAAGCCGGGGGCATTGCTCATCAACACCGCGCGCGGCGCCCTCGTCGACGAGCAGGCGCTGATCGACGCGCTAAAATCAGGCCAGATCCGCCATGCCGGGCTCGACGTGTTCCATAGCGAGCCGCTCGCGGCCGACAACCCGCTGGCGCAATTGCCCAACGTCACGCTGACGGCGCACGCCGCCTTCCGCACGCTGGAGGCGTCGATGACGCTGCTGCGCCGGGCAATCGACATTGTCAGGGGCCTGCAGGGCTAGATCGAACGCCGGATTGACCTGCCGTCCGGCGGCGTCACAATGCTCGCAAAAATCCGGGAGGGGACGTGAAGCCGGCGCCGTTTGTCTACAGGAAGGCCCGCTCGCTCGACGAGGCGGTGGCGCTGCTCGGTTCGCACGCCGACGCGCGGTTGCTCGCCGGCGGGCAAAGCCTGGTCGCCACGCTCAACATGCGCCTGTCGGCGCCGGCGCTGCTGATCGATATCAACGGCCTGCCGGGACTCGACCGCATCGAGACGAAGGACGGCACGGTCTCGATCGGCGCGCTGACACGGCACGTCGCCGCCGAACGCTCGGAGGCGATCGCGCGCCACGCGCCGCTGATCGCCAAGGCCATACCGCACATCGCGCATCCGGCCATCCGCAACCGCGGCACCATCGGCGGATCGATCGCCTTCGCCGATCCGGCCGCGGAACTGCCCGCCTGCCTGCTGGCGCTCGGCGGCGAAGTCGAGGCGCAGGGGCCGAAGGGCATGCGGCGCATCAAGGCCGATGACTTCTTCAAGGATCTGTACGAGACCGCGCTCGCGCCGGGCGAGGTGCTGACCCGTGTGCATCTGCCGGCGGCGACCGCCGACACCCGCACCGGATTTGCCGAGCTGGCGCGCCGGCATGGCGATTACGCCATGGTCGGGCTGGCCGCGACCGCGCGCGCCAAGGGCAAAGGCTTGTCGGACGTGCGCCTCGCCTTCTTCGGTGTCGGCAACACGCCGCTGCGCGCGCGCCGATCGGAAGAAGCGTTGGCCGACGGCGACATCGACGCCGCCGTCTCCGCGCTTGATCTCACGCCGCATGACGACATCCAGGCGACCGGCGCCGAGAAGAAGCACCTCGCCGGCGTACTGTTGCGCCGCGTGGCGGCGCAGTTGATGGAGCCGCGCGCATGACGGACACCGCCCTCGACATCACCTTGACCGTCAACGGCGAGCGCGTCAGCGAACGGGTCGACGCGCGCAAGACGCTGGTCGATTTCCTCCGCGACGATCTCGTGCTCACCGGCAGCCATGTCGGCTGCGAGCATGGCGTCTGCGGCACCTGCACCGTGCGGGTCGACGGCATCATCGTGCGCGGCTGCCTGATGCTGGCCGTGCAATGCGACGGCGCCGTGGTGGAGACGATCGAGGGCTTGTCCGACTCCGGCGAGGCCGCCGACCTGCAAGCCGCCTTCGTCGAACGCAACGCGCTGCAGTGCGGCTTTTGCACGCCGGGCATGGTCGTTGCCGCGCAGGATCTGCTCGCCCGCGCAAAGGAGACAAACAGCGTGCCGTCGCGCGATGCGATCCGCGAGCATCTGTCGGGCAACTACTGCCGCTGCACCGGCTATCAAGCGATCGTCGACGCGGTCGAGGCGGTGGCAAAGCAGCGGGCGGGAGTGAAAGCATGACTTTCCCCGCTCGTCCCCGCGAAAGCGGGGACCCAGTACTTTACAGGGCTAATTGGTCGCAAAGGTCGCGCCAAACCGGATTGGCGCGCTCGATCATTTCCAGCTTCCACGCCCGATTCCATTTCTTAATCTGCCGCTCGCGCTGGAATGCGCTTTCTCTGGTTTCGTGCACTTCGAACCAAACGAGAGTTTTCACACCGTATGCCCTGATAAAGCCGGGCACGGCGTCGGCTCGATGCTGCTCAACGCGACGCGCAAGATCATCGGTCATGCCGGTATTCAGCGTGCCGTTCCGACGACTCGCTAAGATATACACAAAGAAGCTCATCACCTGCTGTCCTGGGTCCCCGCTTTCGCGGGGACGAGCGGATTATAGCGTCTCATCATGAAAATCGTCGACGACTCCCCGCCCGTGCTGACCGCGCTCGACCGGCCGAACTCCTATATCGGCCGATCCGTGCCGCGGCCGAATCTCACGCGGCTGACGCAAGGGCGCGGGCAATATGTCAGCGACGTCGTGCTGCCGCGCATGGCGCATGTCGCCTTCGTGCGCTCGCCGCACGCGCATGCGCGCATCGTCAAGATCGACAAGGCCGCGGCCGAGAAAGCGCCGGGCGTGATCGCCGTCGTCACCGGCACCGAACTCGCCGAGGTGATGACGCCGTGGGTCGGCGTGCTGACGCATCTGAAGGGCCTGAAATCGGCGCCGCAGCATGCCATCGCCGTCGAGCGCGCCTGCTGGCAGGGCGAAGCCGTGTGCGCCGTGGTCGCGCGCACGCGCGCGCAGGCCGAGGATGCCTGCGAGCTGGTCGACATGACATATGAAGAGCTGCCGGCGGTGACCGATGCCGAAACGGCGCTCGATCCGAAGACGCCGGTGATCCAGCCATCGCTCGGCGACAATCTCTGCTTCGAGCGCAAGCTCGATGTCGGCGCCGTCGACAAGGCCTTCGCCGATTCCGATGCCGTGGTCGAGGCCACCTTCGTCACCGGGCGTCACACCGGCGTCACCAACGAGCCGCGCTCGATCGTCGCCGACTGGAACCAGGGCGAAGCGCGCCTTACGGTCTACCAGGGCACGCAAGCCCCGCACATGATGCAGGATCTGTTCGCCAAGCATCTCTGTCTGCAGCATCAGCAGGTGCGCGTCGTGACCAAGGACGTCGGCGGCTCCTTCGGCATCAAGGTGCACACCTATGCCGACGAGATGGCGGCGGTGGCGCTGTCGAAGCTGCTAAAGCGGCCGGTGAAGTTCGTCGCCGACCGCCTGGAAAGCTTCGTCACCGACATCCACGCCCGCGACCACCGCATCAAGGCGAAGATCGGGGTCAAAACCGACGGCACCATCACCGCCTTCGAGATCGACGACCTCACCGGCATCGGCCCCTACTCCGTCTACCCGCGTACGTCGGGCATCGAGGCAAACCAGGTGGTGAGCCTGGTCGGCGGCCCCTACACCTGCCCGAACTACCGGGCGCAGGCGCGCGTCGTCTTCACCAATAAAAACGTGATGTGCCAGTACCGCGCCGTCGGCCATCCGATCGCGGTGGCGGTGACGGAAGGCCTGGTCGAGCTCGCCGCCGCGAAGATCGGCATGGATCCGCTCGAATTACGCCGGCGTAACATGATCGCCGACGACGGCTATCCGACGCAGTCGGCGGCGGGCCTGAAGCTCGAGAAGCTTTCACACCACGAGGCGATGGCGCATCTCGACGCGATGATGAACTACGCCGGCCTGCGCGCTGAGCAGGCGCGCTTGCGCAAACAGGGCATCTACCGCGGCATCGGCTTCGCGAGCTTCATCGAGGTGACCAATCCTTCGGCGGCCTTCTACGGCGTCGGCGGCGCGCGCATCACCTCGCAAGACGGCGCTACGGTCAAGCTCGACGCGCAGGGTAATATCTCGATTCACACCGGGGTGTCCGAGCAGGGCCAGGGCGCGGAGGCCGTGGTGGCGCAATGCGTGGCCAGCGCCTTCGGAGTGCCGCTCGACCGCGTTCGCGTCGTCATGGGCGACACCGACAACACGCCCTATGGCGGCGGCACCTGGGCCTCGCGCGCGGCCGGCATCGGCGGCGAAGCGGCGTGGCAGGCCGGCAAGGCGCTGCGCGAGAATGTGCTGTCGGTGGCGGGGGCGATGCTGCAGGCCAAGCCCGGCGACCTCGACATCAGCAACGGTGTCGTGATCGACAAGGCGACCGGCGCCGAGCGGCTCGGCCTCGACGAGCTGACGCGCGTCGTCTATTTCCGGCCCGACACGCTGCCCGCCGGCGTGCAGCCTGAGCTGGTGGTGACGAAGCACTATGTGCCGAAGGGCTGGCCCTTCGCCTTCACCAACGGCATCCAGGCGAGCTGGCTGGAAGTCGATGTCGACACCGGCTTCGTCAAGCTGTTGAAACACTGGTGCGTCGAGGACTGCGGCACGATCATCAACCCGCAGCTCGTCGACGAGCAGATCCGCGGCGGCATCGTGCAGGGCATCGGCGCCGCGCTGTACGAACAATGCCTCTACGACGAGCGCGGACAGATGCTCAACGGCAGCATGGCCGACTATCTGGTGCCGATGGCGGCGGAGATGCCGGATATCGAGTGCGCCCACGTCGTCTCGCCGACGGCGGATTCGGAGCTTGGCGCCAAGGGCGCGGGCGAAGCCGGCACCGCCGGCGCGCCGGCTTCGGTGATGAACGCGATCAATGATGCGCTGCGCCCGCTCGGCGCCGCGCCATTGACCGACATGCCGTTCACGCCGGGGAAGATCTTGCGGGCCCTGGGGAAGGTGTGAGGCAGTTTATCCCTCCCCTGAAAGGGGAGGGTCCGGCGCGCAGCGCCGGGGGTGGGGTCACGTCACAATTGAGAATGCCCCCCGCCCGGCTCGCTTCGCTCGCCACCCTCCCCCGCAAGCGGGGGAGGGATAAGAGCTAAAACTTGATCATGTCGCTGCGCGTCAGCGTCGTCTTTGCCGAAACACTTGGCGCGTTCATGAACGTGAAGACCGTGGTCTTGTCCGCATAGGGACTGACCGCCGACATGCCATCGACCGGGATGACCACGTTCATGCCGCGGAAGGCGGCGCCGCTTGCCGTATAGAGCACCGCGCCGTTCGACGACGTGCCGACGGCGATCACGGTCTTGATGCCCTTGTCCTTGAGGATCTTGTCGAGGTCGGTGTTGACGAACTTGTCGGGCCCGGACTTGACGTGCGGCTCGTTCGCCTCCGGCGCCACGTCCTTGATCACGTCGGCCGGCGTGGTGTTGGCGGTGATCGAATAGACCACCGTCGCCTTGGCCGTACGCGCGGCGGCGAGCAGCTTCTTCATTGCCGGGATCGTCGCCAGGCAGGACGGCCGCTTGCCGCAATTCTGGTTCATGAAATCGAGCATCAGCAACGCCGTCGTCTTCGGATCGACGGTGACCGGCTTGAGCGCGGGGGCTGCCGGCGCCGAAACCTTGGTCCAGTCGGCCACCGGATCAGCCGCCTGCGCCGGAACAGCGCCGGCCATAGCCGCCGCCACGGCGGCAACGATCAGTATGCGTTTCATCGTTTTCTCCCCGGGGTTGGCCCGCTTGGTGGGCCGCACGATGGGCAAGCCATGCATATAGTGTAAAGCGCTTTCCGCCGCACCCGCTTGAAGTAACACCGCCGCCCGTCGCAATATTGCCCCCGACTGCCGGCCCCGGCTGCGCAAAACGAGAACAATGAGGGAAGGAAGCGCGATGAACATCAAGGTCAACAAGGCGGCCATCGCCGAGGCCTCGAAAAAGCTGTCGAACTGGGGCCGCTGGGGCAAGGACGACCAGAGCGGCACGCTGAACCACGTCACGCCCGACGACATCGTGAAAGCCGCCAAGCTGATCCGCAAAGGCAAGGTGTTCGCCCTCGGTATCCCGCTCGACCGCGACGGCCCGCAAAACGGCCTCTTCGGTGGGCGCTTCAATCCCATCCACCAGATGCTGGCGACCGGCACCGACGCCGTCGCCGGCCAGCAGGACTGGAACAAGATCCGCTACGCCGACGACACGCTGATGTTGTGCGTGCAAGGCGCCACCCACTGGGACGCGCTCGGCCACCTGTTCTACGAGGACAAGGCCTATAACGGCTTCGACGCCAAGCTGATCGACTCGCGCGGTCTCTCGGTGCTCGGCATCGAGCATTCGAAGGACAAGATGGTCGGCCGCGGCGTGCTGCTCGACATCGCCCGCCATCGCGGCGTGCCGTGGATGCAGGACGGCGAGAGCATTTCCAACGACGAGCTCGACGCCTGCGCCAAGAAGCAGGGCGTCGAGATCGGCAAAGGCGATTTCGTCATCGTGCGCACCGGCCAGATGGAGCGCTGCCTGTCCGAGAAGGAATGGGGCGGCTACGCCGGCGGCGACGCGCCGGGCGTGAAGTTCGAGAACTGCTACTGGTGCCAGGACAAGCAGATCGCCGCGATCTGCACCGACACCTGGGGCGTCGAGGTGCGGCCGAACGAGACCACCGAGGCGAACCAGCCATGGCACTGGGTGGTGATCCCGGCGATGGGCCTGTGCATGGGCGAGATCTTCTATCTCAAGGAACTCGCCGAGGACTGCGACCAGGACAAGGTCTACGACTTCTTCTTCTGCGGTCCGCCGCTGATCATCACCGGCGCCACCGGCTCGCCGATCAATCCGCAGGCGATTAAGTAGGGCCTCGTGTCCCGCACGCGGTGCAGCGCGCGAGCGGTGCACCGCAGATGCGGGACCCCGGTTCTTTCAACGCTATAATCACCGGGGTCCCGGGTCTGCAGCGCATCACTTCGTGCTGCGCTGCGCCCGGGACAAGTCAGGAGTTACATCATGCCCCGCTATCTCAAGCGCGGACTGGACGCGAGCGCGATCAAGGCCGCCGACGCCAAGGTGCGCGAGACGGTCGAGGACATCCTCGGCCAGATCGAGGCGCGCGGCGACGCCGCGGTGCGCGAGCTGTCCGAGAAATTCGACAAGTGGTCGCCGCAGGAGTTCAAGCTCTCGCCGCAGGACATCGAGCGCGCCATCGCGCAGGTGTCGAAGCGCGACCTCGAGGACATCAAGTTCGCGCAGGCGCAAGTGCGCAACTTCGCGCAGAAACAGAAGGACACGATGCTCGACCTCGAGGTCGAGACGCTGCCCGGCGTGATCCTCGGACACAAGCATATCCCGGTGAACTCGATCGGCTGCTATGTGCCCGGCGGGCGCTATCCGATGGTCGCCTCCGCGCACATGTCGATCGTTACCGCCAGGGTCGCCGGCGTGAAGCGCATCATCGCCTGCGCCCCGCCCTACAAAGGCGGCCCGCATCCGGCGATCGTCGCCGCGCAGCACTTCGGCGGCGCCGACGAGATCTATGTGCTCGGCGGCGTGCAGGCCGTGGCGGCGATGGCGCTCGGCACCGGCACGATCCAGGCGGTCGACATGATCGTCGGCCCCGGCAACGCCTATGTCGCCGAAGCCAAGCGCCAGCTCTTCGGCCGCGTCGGCATCGACCTGCTCGCCGGCCCAACCGAGACGCTGGTCATCGCCGACGAGAGCGTCGACGCCGAGATGTGCGCCACCGACCTGCTCGGCCAGGCCGAGCATGGGCCCACCTCGCCCGCGGTCCTGCTCACCAATTCGGAAAAACTCGCGCGCGCGACCATGGCCGAAGTGGAGCGGCTGCTGACCATCCTGCCGACCGCCGATGCGGCCAGCCAGGCATGGAAGGACTTCGGCGAGGTCATCGCCTGCGACAGCGAGGCCGAAATGATCGCCGAGGCCGACCGCATCGCCTCCGAGCACGTGCAGGTCATGACGCGCGACCCGGACGTGTTCCTCAACGGTATGACCAATTACGGCGCTCTCTTCCTCGGCCCGCGCACCAACGTCGCCTATGGCGACAAGGTGATCGGCACCAATCACACGCTGCCGACGAAGAAGAATGCGCGCTTCACCGGCGGCCTCTGGGTGGGCAAGTTCATCAAGACCTGCACCTACCAGAGGGTGCTCACCGACGCGGCCAGCGCCAAGATCGGAGAAGTGTGCTCGCGGCTGTGCGTGCTGGAAGGCTTCCTCGGCCACGCCGAGCAGGCCAACATCCGCGTCCGCCGCTACGGCGGCCGCAACGTGCCTTACGCCACGGCGGCGGAGTGATGACGCGGCCGCAGACACGGCGCGACTCCCCTCCCCCTTGTGGGGAGGGGTCGGGGGTGGGAGGCGAAGTTTTCGTCGGCCTCCAAATTGTCCCCCACCCCAACCCTCCCCGCCACGCTTCGCGTGGGGGGAGGGAGCGCGCCTGCATTTGAGGCGAGGCACATGAGTCAAGTCACCCTCACCGCCACCCCCTCCTTCCGCCTCGACGGCCGCCGTGCGCTGGTGACCGGCGGCGGCCGCGGCATCGGGCTCGCCGCCGCCTCGGCGCTGGCCGAGGCCGGCGCGCATGTGACGCTCGCGGCGCGCACGGCGCAGGAAATCGAGGACGCCGCGGCGGCGATCCGCGCGCGCGGGCAACAGGCGGACGCCCTGCCCCTCGATGTCACCGACATCGACGCGACCCGCGCGGCGCTGGCCGCACGCGAGCCATTTCAAATCCTCGTCAACAATGCCGGCATGAATCGCCCGGCCATGTTGCCGGACGTCAAGGTCGAGGACTTCGACGCCATCTTCTCGCTCAACGTGCGCGCCGCCTTCTTCATGGCGCAGACCGTGGCGACACGGCTGACCGCGGCGAAGCTGCCCGGCTCGATCATCAACATCTCATCGCAGATGGGGCACGTCGGCGCCGCGCGCCGCACCGTCTATTGCGCCTCCAAGCATGCAATGGAAGGCTTCACCAAGGCGATGGCGATCGAGCTTGCGCCGCACAACATCCGCGTCAACTCGCTCGGGCCGACCTTCCTCGAGACGCCGATGACGAAGCCGTTCTTCGAAAACAAGGCATTCCGCGACGAGGTGCTCGGCAAGATCAAGCTCGGCCGCCTCGGGCAGCTCGAGGAGCTGACCGGCGCCATCGTATTTCTTGCCAGCGACGCCTCGTCGCTGATGACCGGCTCGGCGCTGGTGCTGGACGGCGGCTGGACCGCGGAATAGCGACCTTGTGCCCCCGGACGCGGCGCAGCATGAGCAAAGCGAACGATGCGCCGCAGCTCCGGGGTCCCGCTTTCTCCACGAAATAACCGGGGTCCCGGGTCTGCGCCCGGGACACAATCACTTCTTCAACACATCGGGATTGACGCAGCCCGGCGGCGTGCGGCCGGCAAGCACCGCCTCGATATTGTCGACCACGATGTTGGCCATCTCCTCGCGCACCTCGACAGTGGCGCTGCCGAGATGCGGCGCGAGTACGACGTTCTTCAGCTTCTTGAGCTCGGCCGAAACCTTCGGCTCGTGCTCGAACACGTCGAGGCCTGCGCCGGCGATCTTCTTCGCCTTCAGCGCGCGCACCAGCGCCTCTTCGTCGATGATCGGCCCGCGCGCGGTGTTGACGATGAAGGCTGTCTTCTTCATTAGCCCGAACTCGCGCTTGCCGATCTGGTGGCGCGTCTGCGCGTTGAGCGGCGAATGCAGCGAGACGAAATCGGATTCGCGCAGCAAGTCGTCGAGCGGCACGTAAGTCAGGCCCGCTGCGCGTTCCTCGGCTTCCGGCTTACGCCGCGGCGTCCAGTAGAGAACGCGCATGGAGAAGCCGTGCGCGCGCTTGGCCACGGCCTTGCCGATGAGGCCGCCGCCGCCGATCAGGCCGAGGGTCTTGCCCCAGACGTAGGAGCCGAGCAGATGCCGCGACTGCCCGCCGGGGAATTTGCCGGCGCGCACCAGCCGGTCGCCTTCCATCATGCGCCGCGCAGCAGCGAGCATCAGCCCAAAGGTCAGGTCGGCGGTCGCCTCTGTCGTCACCGGCGGCACCACCGTCACCGGGATTCCACGCGCGGTCGCCTCGGCGACGTCGACGTTCGACGGCGAGATGGACTGCGCTGCGATGTGGCGCAGCTTCGGATTGGCGGCAATCACCGCGCGATCGATCTTGTCGTGCAGCAGGCAGAAGAGAATGTCGGCCTTGCGCACCGCCTCGACCAGCGTCTTGTGCGGGATGATGCGGCTGTCGTCGGCGAAAACCTTGACGCTGCCGAGCTTGCGCAGCCGCTCGACCGCGCTGGCGGCGATGGGCTGGGTAACGAAGATGCGCGGCTTGCTCACCGCTGCCACCGCACCACGCCCGAGACGCCGTCGACCGCGCACATCACGCCGTCGGGAATCTTGCGCGTCGCATCGAGCACGCCGAGCACCATCGGGATGCCGCGCTCACGCGCGAGCGAGGCCATGTGCGAGGTCGAGCCGCCGAGTTCGGCGACGACGCCCGACACCTGCGACAGGATATGGCTGAGCGCCGGGCCCGCAACTTTTGTCACCAGCACGTCGCCGGGGGCGACGCGCGCGAGCTCGCATTCGCAATTCACCACAACGGCGCGGCCGGAACCCCAGCCGATACCGGCGGGATGGCCGTTGAGACCAGGATGGCGCAGCCAGATCTCGTCCGGCACGATCGGCGCCTCGACATGCAGAGGCCGCGACTGCAACAGCTTGAAGCCGTTTTCGTCCATCGCCCATTCGATCTCGACCGGGCCGCCGGCGAGCTGTTCGCACTTGCGCAGTAGACGGCCGAGCGTGACCGCTTCGCCGGGCGTCAGGCACGGCTCGCTCACCATCTCCTTCGGCACCCGCTCCGGCGCCGAGACGCCGTGCGCGCAGGTGTCACGATGGTTCTTGCGGCCGGCATCGACCGTGCGCAGGAAGCCGGTCTTCGACAGCACGATGCGGTCGGGGACGACCTCGCCCTGCGCGATCGCCGAGCCGAGACCCCAGGTTGCCGAAATAAGCATGTTGCCCTCGGCGGTCTCGCTGAGCCCGCCGCCGGAGGCGCGCGCAGCGACCACCGGCTGGATCAGCACGCCCATCGCGGTCTCGGCCGGCGACAGGTCGTTATTGTCCATGTAGCGGCGCGCATGCGACGTCCACAGCGCCGCCCAGCAGGCGCGCACCGCGGTGAGGAATTCTGTTTCGTCGGTGAGGCCGAGGAAGCTCTCGAACTGGCCGGCGAAATTGGCGCCGCGGCGATCCTCGATCAGCGCCGAGGAGCGCACCGCGCCGCTCGAGCCGTCGGCGCGCTGCGCGTGCCAGGCCGCGAGCAGCGGCTCGGCGATCTCCGGCGCGATCGGCTTCTCGTAAATGGCGAGCCGAATGGCGATCGACAGCCGGCGCGAGGTCGGGATGTCCGACGGCGCATAATCCTTGATCATCTGCTCGATGCCGAGCGAACGCACCTGATGCCAGTAAGCGTCCGCGGTCAGCGCGAAGCCGCCCGGCGTCGGCAGGCCTGCCTGCGTCAGCGACGCGAGATTCGCCGCCTTCGGCCCGACCTGCTCAGGGTCGACGGCGCGCGGATCGCTGAGCGGGAGGATGAAGGCGGGCATGCTGATTTGGATTCTCTGCGTTACCGATGGTTCGGCATGCTCCCTCTCCCCGCTTGCGGGGAGAGGGTCGGGGTGAGGGGCAATTGAGAATCTCGGAATTGCCGAAGCGCCCCCTCACCCGACCCGCCTGCGCTCACGCGCAGACAGGTCGACCTCTCCCCGCAAGCGGGGAGAGGTGAAGCTTACTTCACGTGGTCGCCGTAGCCCGGCAGCGGATCGACGACGGTGATCTGCTTCACCGGGAAGTTCGAGACGATTTCGATCTCGTTCTTCTTGACGATCAGCATCTCCTCGATGCGCACGCCGTAGCGGAAGCGCTTGCCGTGCTGCGTCTCGAGCGCGAAGGTCATGCCTTCCTGGATCTCGATCGGATGATCGAGCGACCAGATGCGCGAGATCACTGGCGGGTCGTACTGCGCAAGGCCGAGGCCGTGGCCCCAGAGGTTCGCCGCCGCCTGGTCTTCGTCCTCGTAGCCCCAGGTCTCCATCGCCGACGGCCACTTGGAAGCGATGTCGCGCGTCGTGGCGCCGGCCTTCACCGCACCGATCGAATCGTAGAGCCAGCCGAGCGCGGTGTTGTAGGTGTCTTTCTGCTCCTGCGAGGGCTCCTTGCCGACGCAGTAGGTGCGGTAATAGCAGGACTTGTAGCCGTTCCAGGTGAGCGCGGCCAAATCCATGAACACGATGTCGCCGGGCTGGATGATACGGTCGGAGAAGTTACGCCAGTTCGGCCAGGTGTTCGGGCCGGACGACACGATCACGTCCTCGACGTCTTCCATGCCGGGGATGTTGTAGAGGTATTCCATCAGATGCGCGGTCACCTGGTTCTCGGTGACGCCGGGGCGCAGGAACTTCATGCACTCCCAGTGCGTCGCGTCGCCGATGGCGCCGACGATGCGGAAGCATTCCTGCTCGTCCTGACTCTTGACCGCGCGCGCCTCCATCATCGGGGTCATGCCGTCGACCCAGTTGATGTTGTTCTCCTTGAAGACGTTGATCATGTTGATGTCGACGAAGTCGACGCCGAGCTTCTGGCCGGCGACGCCGTTGTCCTTCATCGCCTGGATCACGGCCTTGACGAACTTGTTGACCTGCTGGGTCGAGGCCGGACCGGCCGCGCCCTTGATCCAGGCGAAGGAGTGACGAACGTTCTCCTTCGGGATCCACGGCGAATGGCGCTCGATCTGGAAGCCGATGTCGCCCTGTTCGAACAGCACCGGACGGCCGTCGCCGCACAGCATCGCGTAGCGCAGGCCCGGCTTCAGCCGGTTCCAGCCGGGCGTCAGCGTACCGGTAATGTAACGTACGTTCTCGTCGTACATGCAGAGTACGGCGCCGAGGCCGTGCTTCTTCATCATCGCGCGCGCGCGCTCGATGCGGTACTCGCGCATGCGGTCCCAATTGACCCGCTGCTGCCAATCCATACCGGCAATACCGAAATTCGCTCCCATCGGGATCCCTCCAACTGGCGCTGACAATGCGCCTCGATGCTGTTGCTTGGCGGCGAGCTTATGACGGATGCCGGGGCAAGCTGAAATAATATCTCTTGCGCTCTGCCATTAGAATTTCTAATAGCTCGGAATGGCCCAGATTCCGCTGCGTCAGGTGCGCGCCGTCATCGCCGTTTGCGAGGAAGGCTCCTTTACCCGCGCCGCCGAACGGGAGAACGCCACGCAGTCGGGTATCTCGCAGCACGTGGCCGCGGTCGAACGCACGCTGGGCGTGAAACTGTTCGAGCGCACCGCCGGCGGCGTGACCCCGACCCCGGCCGGCCTGCGCTACTACAAGCGGTGCGTCGAGGCGGTCGGCACGCTGGAGCAGGCGGCGGAAGAGGCCCGCTCGCTCGGCGGCCAGGTCACCGGCGAGTTGCGCATCGGGCTGATGCCGACCTTCACCCGCGCCGTGCTGGCGCCCGTGCTCGAGGATTTCGTGCCGCGCTGCCCGGAGGTGCGCCTGCACATCGTCGAAGGCTACAGCGGCCTTTTGACCGAGATGGTGCTCGACGACGAGCTCGACTTCGCCGTGGTGCCGGCCTTCGAAGGGACGATTGGGCTCAAGTCGCGGCTCCTGGTGCGCGACCGCGAGATGCTGATCTCGGGCCCGAAGCGCGGCCTGCCGGAATTGAAGGCGGTGCGGCTCGCCGACATCGAGCCGTTGAAGATCGTCATCCCCGGCCCCGACAACATCCGCCGCCGCAACCTCGACACCTATTTCCAGAGCCACGGCGTCGCAGTCGCTGCGATGCTGGAAATGGACGCGATGATCGCGACGCTGGAATTCGTCGCCCGCTCCGATTGGGTGACGGTGCTGCCGAGCGTCATCTCGGTGAACGACATTGGCGGCGGCGAATTGATCGTCAATCCGATCGCCGAACCCGAGCTCAGTGCCGAGTTCGTCGTCATCCAGCCGACGCGGCGCGTGCTGTCGACGCAGGCGAGACTCTTCCTCGAACGCTTCGAGCAGGAGGTCGCGCACATTCACGACGTCTGGGACAAGGCGATCGGCCGCAAGACAATGCTGCGACAGCGGCGCGCATAGCAGCCGACGTCCGGAACCATTGCACGCTGACGGCCTGAACCGCGCTAAACGTCCATCCAGGCCCCGTCGGCGTCCGCGGATTTGAACACCGCTTCGAGCGCGGCGGCGGTCTGCAATATGCCGGCCGGCGAAATGCTGAAGCCGCCCTGCCCCAGCGCCGCGCGCGCGAAGTCTGCCAGGTTCAGGCCGAGGTGATTGTTGGCCGGACGATCGATCACCTCGGTCTCCTGCCCGGCGCGATGCACCAGCGCGCGCGTCTCCGAGATGCTCTCGGCCCAGCACCTGTCGCCGAACACAGCCAGCCGCCAGCGGAACGGCGTCTTCAGGGTCGTGCCGAGCGTGCCCGTGGCGCCGTTCTCGAACTCGATCAGCGCGGCGGTGGTGTCGCCGGCCGACAGCTTGAGCGCACGCGCCTTCGACAGCGCGGCGACCCGCGTCATCGGTCCGGCGAGTTCGCGGAAGCAGTCGAGCACATGGATGCCCATGCCGGTCATGCCGCCAGCGCGGCTTTCTTCCGCCGCGGCGCGCCAGCTATCGAGCGGCAGGTCGGCGAGCCAGTCGTGGCTGTAGTTGCCCTCGACCTGCATGATGGTGCCGAAGGCGCCCTGCGCCTTCAATTCGCTCAGCACCTGCATCGACGGCATCAGACGGAAGTGATGACCGACGGCGATGACGACGTCGGCGCGCGCGCAGGCCTCGAGCGCGGCCTGCGCATCGGCCTTGGTTAGCGCGAACGGCTTCTCGCAGTAGATATGCTTGCCGGCCGCCGCCGCCGCCTCGACCTGCGCGCGATGGCGCGTGTGCGGCGTAGCCAGGATGACCGCCTTCACCTGCGGATCGGCGAGCACGTCCTCGAACGAGGTGCCGAGAGCAAAGCCGTGCTCGGCGGCGAAGTCACGCACCGTATCCGGTTCGAGCGACACTCCGCGAACGAACCGGATCGGCGCGCCGATGTCGCGCGCCGCCTTCACCAAATTTTTGCCCCACCACCCGAGGCCGACGATTGCGGTGTCGAGCATGCCGGTCACACCGATGCGGGCGCACCGGGCTGCTTGAGCGGATGCGCGCGGGCGAAGGCGTCGATCTTGTTCACTTCGTCGACGATGCGCTTCACGGTCGGGAAGGCCGCGAGGTCGGCCTTGAAATAGGCGGCGCCGACCGCCTGCCCGGCCAGACAAATATCGGCGATGGTGATCTGGTCGCCCTGCGCATAGCGGCCGGTGTGCGGCGAGCCGGCAAGAACGGTCTCCAGCGCCTTCAGCGACGTGGTGTGCCAGTGGTTGCCCCACTTCATCACGCCGGCCTCGTCAATATTGTATTCGTGCGCGAGATATTCGCGCACGCGCGGCACGATCAACGGATGCGTGTCGGCCGCGATGATCTGCGCAATGCCGCGCACGCGTGCGCGCGCCTTCGGTTCTTTCGGCAGCAACGGCGGATTGGGATGCGTCTCGTCGAGATATTCGAGGATGGCGAGCGACTCGAACAGCACCGTGCCGTCATCCTCGATCAGCGCCGGGATCGCCATCATCGGATTGATCTTGGCGAACGAGGCTTCGCGCTGCTTGCCCTGCGGCAGGTTGATATCGATCACCTCGTCGGGCGTGATGCCCTTGAGGTTGAGCGCGATGCGCACGCGGTAGGTGGCGAGCGAGCGCCAGAAGGAAAAGAGCTTCATCCGTCTCCCCCTTGTCGGCGTCATGGCCGGGCTTGTCCCGGCCATCCACGCCTTTTGAGCGTTGATGGGCTGTCGGCGCGATGCCCGGCGCGAGGCCGGGCACGACGCGTCACTTCTTCTTGCGCGACGACCAGTAGGCCGTCATCTGCGAACCGTCACCGCCGCCCTGCCCGTGCGCGACCGCATCCTCGAAGCCTGAGAGCGCCGCCTTGGTCGCCAGCATGTCGGCGCCGAGCGCTTCGCCGGCCGCGACCATGGTGCGCAGATCCTTCAGCCCGTTGGCGATCGAGAAGGTGGTCGGACCGGGATCCTGGCCATCCAGCATCTTCGCGATCATCTCGGCGCGCGCGGTGAGCGCCTTGTTGCCGCCGTTGCTCTCGGTGAACAGGTCGACCAGCCGCTTGGAATTCCAGCCGACGCTGCGGGCGATGGCGAAGGCTTCGCCGTAGGCTTGCCAGGCGACCATCAGCGGCAGGTTGATGGCGAGCTTCATCGCCGCGCCCGCGCCGACCGGGCCGCAATGCTCGACCTTGCGGCAGAGCTGTTCGAGGATCGGCAGAGCGCGTTTGGCGTCGTCGCCCTCGGCGCCCATGAGGCCGAGCAACTGGCCCTTGCGCGCCGGCGCGGTCGAGCCGCCGACCGGACATTCGACGAAACTCGCGCCCTTGCCGCGCACCTTCGGCGCGAGGTCGGTCTCGACTTTCGGCGCCACCGTGCTCATCTCGATGAACAGCTTGCCCTTGACGTCGCCCGACAGGAGACCGTTCGGCCCGTTATAGACCTGCTCGATCGCCGCGCCGTCGGTGAGTATGCTGATGACCGCCTCGCAGGCCGCCGCCAGCGCCGCCGGCGACTGCGCCGTCTTGGCGCCGGCATCGGCGAGCGGCTTCACCTTGTCCGCCGACCGATTCCACACCGTGACCTCGTGCCCCACTTCCATCAGGCGCGCCACCATCGCGCTACCCATTGCGCCGAGACCCGCAACACCGATCTTCATGTAGCCTCCCTTCGAGTACTTTTGCCGCGACGATAGGCGATCAGGCGCGCGCTTGAAAGCGGCATTGCTCTCGCCCACTCGACAATCGCCCTCGCGAATAGATAAGAGGATGGCGGACGCGTCGATGACAGAATCGCGCGAGCGGGAGAACCGAATGGCAAAGAAGGCAAAAGGCACGGTCGGTGTGATCGGCCTCGGCATCATGGGCGGAGCATTCGCCAAAAATCTCGCTGCCGCCGGCTGGCGCGTGATCGGCTACGACATCAGCGCGCCGCGAAGGCGCGAAGCGCAAGCTGCCGGCGTCGAGATCGCCGGCAGTGCCGCCGACGTCGCCGCGAAGGCGCCCATCGTCCTGACCAGCCTGCCGAAGCCGCAGGCTTTAATGGATGTCGCGCGCGAGCTCGCCGCCGCGAAGCTCAAGGCCAAGACAATCGTGGAAATGAGCACGTTCGCGATTTCAGATAAGGAAAAGGCCGAGAAGATCCTCGCCAAGGCCGGACACAGGATGCTCGATTGCCCGGTGAGCGGCACGGGCGCGCAAGCCAAAGCGCGCGATCTCGTCTTCTACGCCAGCGGCGATCGCAAGACGATCCGCAAGTTGCAGCCGATGTTCGCGGACTTCGGCCGCCACGTCTATGATGTCGGCGCCTTCGGCAACGGCAGCAAGATGAAATATGTCGCGAACCTGCTGGTGGCGATCCACAACGTCGCCAGCGCCGAGGCGATGGTGCTCGGCATGAAGGCCGGACTGCCGCCACAGGCGATATTCGATCTGGTGAAAGCCGGCGCCGGCAATTCGCGCGTGTTCGAATTGCGCGCGCCGATGATGGTGAAGGGCAAGTACGACAACGTCACCATGAAGATCGACGTCTGGGACAAGGACATGCAGGTCATCGGCGACTACGCGATGAAAATTCGCGTGAAGACGCCGTTGTTCGACGCCACCAAGCCGATCTACGTCAAGGCGATGAAGTCCGGTCTCGGCAACAAGGATACTGCCGCGGTCTGCGCCGTGCTCGAAACCATGGCGAAGATGCCGGCGGGGCGCCGCAAGCGCGCATAGCCTCTCCCTAAAAACGCCGTCGAGATAAATGGCCGGCCTTGTGCCGGCCATTTGCGTTCTGCAAGATCGCGCCCTTCAAGAACGAGGCGCCGCGCGACAGCGCCCATGAAAGTCGGGAGTAGACGCATGAGCTTGCAGCAGCGATCCGAAGTCCGTGACGGCATGCACATCGACTGGAACGTGCCGATCGAGATGGACGACGGCCTCGTGCTGCGCGCTGACGTGTTCCGTCCGGTAAAGGACGGCGCCTATCCGGTCCTGCTCACTTACGGCCCCTACGCCAAGAACCTCGCCTTCCAGGACGGTTATCCGAGCGCGTGGCAGCGCATGGTGGAGAAGCATCCGGACGTCTCCGCCGGCTCGAGCAACCAGTACCAGAACTGGGAGGTCGTCGACCCGGAGAAATGGGTGCCGCACGATTACGTCTGCGTTCGCGTCGATTCGCGCGGCACCGGCTGCTCGCCCGGCTTCATCGACCATTTCTCGCCGCGCGAGACGAAGGATTTCCACGACTGCATCGAATGGGCCGGCGTGCAGCCGTGGTCGAACGGCAAGGTCGGGCTCAACGGCATCTCCTATTACGGTATCAACCAGTGGCACGTAGCCTCGCTGCAGCCGCCGCATCTCGCCGCCATCTGCGTGTGGGAGGGCTCCGCCGACTGGTACCGCGACATGACGCACCACGGCGGCATTCTCTCGACCTTCTGGGAAAACTGGTACGACATGCAGGTGAAGACGGTGCAATACGGCGCCGGCGAACGCGGCAAGCGCAGCCGCGTGCATGGCGAACTCGTCTGCGGGCCGGAGATTCTGACTGAAGAGGAACTCAGGAAGAATCGCGCCGACTTCGGCGCCGAGATCGCCGCGCATCCCCTCGACGACCAATATCACCGCGACCGCTCGCCGGTGTGGTCGAAGGTGACGGTGCCGATCTTCTCGGCCGCCAACTGGGGCGGCCAGGGGCTGCATCCGCGCGGCAACTTCGAAGGCTTCGCGCGCGCCGCCTCGAAGCAGAAATGGCTCGAGGCGCACGGCATCGAGCACTGGACGCATTTCTATACCGACTACGGCCGCAAGCAGCAGCTCAAGTTCTTCGACACCTTCCTGCACGGCAAGGACACCGGCTGGTCGAAGCAGCCGAAGGTCTACCTGCAGGTGCGCCATCCCGGCGAGACATTCGTCGGCCGTGCCGAAAACGAGTGGCCGCTCAAGCGGACGAAATGGACGAAGTTCTATCTCGATCCGAAGGCGATGGCGCTGACGACGAAGAAACCGCCGGGCAACGGCAAGCTGAATTTCGCTGCCATGGACGACGGGCTCACCTTCCTGACGCCGCCGGTCACGCAGGAGACCGAGATCACCGGGCCGTCGGCGCTGAAGCTGTTCGCCTCGTCGTCGACAGCGGATGCGGACTTCTTCATCGTGCTGCGCGTCTTCACCGGCGACATGAAGGAAATCGTCTTCCAGGGCGCCATCGATCCGCACACGCCGGTCGCGCAGGGCTGGCTGCGCGCATCGCACCGCAAACTCGACAGGAAACTGTCGACCCCCTGGCGCCCCTATCACACCCACGACGAGAAGCAGCCGCTGAAGAAAGGCCAAACGGTAGAACTTGATATCGAGATATGGCCGACCTCGATCGTGGTCCCGACCGGCTACCGCATCGCCCTGTCGGTGCGCGGCAAGGATTACGTCTATGGCGGCGGCTCGGGCGGCAAGCTGTCCAATTTCAAGAACGAGCTGACGGGCTGCGGCCCGTTCCTGCACGACGACCCCCGCGACCGCCCGAAGGCGCTGTTCGACGGAACGACGACCCTGCATTTCAGCGCCGCCAGGGCGCCCCATGTCCTCCTGCCGATTATTCCGCCGAAAAAGCAGGCAGCCGCCAAGAGGAAGCGTCGATAAACGCAAATCATACGTGTGCATCCGGACCGGGCCGCCGAGGTGCCCCGTGGCACGGTAAGTGTGCGACGCAACGACCCGCGCATCGGGCTTTACATCGCACGAGTGCTTGACGGATGATGGCCCGGGCTCGGCCCGCCCGGCGGGTACGGCGACGATGTCGCTTTACCTGCGCGAGCGGCCGCGGCGGACGGCTGGTTCAACGGCCGCACGAAGGCTGCTCAAAAAATGCCCCGCTCGAGGGCGCTCAGGGAGGACTGCCAATGTCTCGCAAGATATCACGTCGTACGATGATGGCGGGTACGGCCGCCGGTGTCGCCGCAGCCGCACTTAATTTTCCGAAGCCGGCGATCGCGCAGGCCAAGCCGTTCAAGCTCGGCCTGCTCACCGTCAAGACCGGCCCGCTCGCGCAGGGCGGCATTCAGATGGAACAGGGCGTCCAGACCTATCTGAAGCTCAACAACAACAAGATGGGTGACCGTCCGGTGGAATTCATTTCCGCCGACACCGGCGGCAACCCTGCCGGCGCCAAGACGAAGGCGCAGGAGCTCGTGGAGCGCAACAAGGTCGACGTCATTCTCGGCCCGCTCGCCGCTTTCGAGTTGTACGCGATCAACGACTACATCCGGCAGCAGAAGATGCCGACGCTCAGCCTCGCAGCCGCCGACGATCTGACCCAGCGGCATGCCAACCCGTTCCTCGTTCGCGCGTCCGCTACCTCGTCTCAGGCGATGCACCCGATGGGCCACTATGCGGCCACTGAAATGAAACTCAAGCGGGCGGTGACCATCGTCGAGGATTTCGCCTTCGGTTACGAGCAGATGGGCGGCTTCCAGGCGTCCTTCCAGAAGGACGGCGGCTGCGTGAACAAAAAGCTCTGGCCGCCGATCGTGACGCCCGATTACACGCCTTACCTCGCCCAGATCACCGACTGCGACGTCGTATGTCAGGGATTCGCGGGCTCAAATCCGATACGCTTCATGAAGCAATACGCCAGTGCCGGCCTCAAATATCCGGTAGTCACCGGCGAGACCGGCGGCGACGATGCACTGCTGACGAGCTTCGGCGAAGACGCCCTCGGCCTCGTGAGCTGCTGCCCCTACACGCTTGACCTGGAATCCGACGGCAACCAGCGTTTCGTCGATGGAATGAGGAAGAACTTCAATACCGTGCCGGGCTTCTACGCGGCCGGCCTGTACACGAACTGCGAGGTCGTCGCCGCCGGCCTCAAGGCCACCGGCGGGGACAGCAGCGACCGCGAGAAATTCCTCAATGCCATGCGGAGTGCGACGCTGAGCGACAGTCCGCGCGGTCCGGTCAAGTTCGATCACTTCGGCAATGTCGTCGGCAACTTCTACGTCCGTCGCCTGGGCAAGGAAGGCGCCAAGTACGGGCTGAAGCTCTGGAACAAGACGATCAAGACCTACGAGAACGTCAGCCAGTTCTGGACGTGGCCGGAGAAGGAATATCTCGCCCACCCGGTCTACTCGCGCAACTATCCTCCGCTCGGGAAGTGCTGATCGAATAGCGCTTCAACGCGGGCGCCGCATCGCGACGCCCGCGTTTCTTTATCCCCGCGAGCAAGGAATTCGCGCATGTCGTTCTGGCTGGTGCTGACGGTCAACAGCATCACATTCGGCGGGCTTCTGTTCCTGCTCGCCTCCGGCTTTTCTCTGATTTTCGGGCTCATGCGCATTCCGAACCTGACGCACGGTTCGCTGTTCATGCTGGGCGCCTATTTCGGCGCGACCTTCACGAACGATCTCCTGGGGCTGAAGCTCAATTTCTGGATTGCCGCTCTGCTGGCATCGGCGCTGGCCGCGTTGTTCGGTGCCCTGCTGGAGCGTCTGCTCCTGCGGCGGCTGAGCGGGCAGGCCTCGGCGCAAGTTCTCGTCACCCTCGGCGTGTCGTTCATGGTCGCCGATTTGTGCTTGATGGGCTGGGGCGGCGACCCGATCTCGGTCAATTCGCCGGCGAGCCTGGCCGGCTTCGTCCGCGTCGGACCGCTGGCATTTCCTCTCTATCGTCTCGGCATCATCGTGATCGCCTCGATTGTGGCGGTTGCTTTGTGGCTGTTGCTCGATCGAACGCGCCTCGGCGCGATGATCCGCGCCGGGGTCGACGACGCCGACATGGCGCGGGTTGTCGGCATCCGCGTATCCCAGCTCTTCACGATCGTGTTCGCATTGGGCGCGGCTCTGGCCGCGTTCGCGGGCATCATCGGAGCGCCTATTTTGTCGGTCTATCCCGGCCTCGATCAGGACATGTTGCCGCTCGCGCTTGTCGTCGTGATCATCGGCGGCTCGGGAAGCCTGCTCGGCTCGTTTCTGGGCAGCCTGATCATCGGCTTTATCTATAATTTCGGACAGGCGCTCCTGCCCGAACTCGCCTATTTCGTCCTTTTCCTGCCGATGTTGCTGGTGCTGCTGCTGAAGCCACAAGGATTGTTCGGCAGGTTCGTCCCATGAACAACCGAATCATTCCCCTGGCGATCGGGTTCGTCCTGTTGGCGGCGCTGCCGTACTGGATTCCCGGCGTCTATTATCTCAACGTCGCCAGCCAAATCCTGTTTTACGCCGTCTTCGCGATCGGAGTGAACATTCTCGCCGGATATGCCGGGCTGGTGTCGCTCGGCCATGCCGCGCTCTTCGGCGTAGCCGCATACACCACCGGCTACATGCTGCAGATCGGCTTCGGTCATCCCGCCGCGATCCTGACCGCCTTCGGCGTTACGGCGCTCGCAGCCGCAGTCTACGCCGTGGTGTCGCTGAGGACGTCGGGCATCGGCTATATCATGATCACGCTTGCCATCGGCCAGATCGCCTGGGGTCTGGCCTACCGTTGGATCAGCGTGACCAACGGAGACAATGGCGTGAGTCTCCACGGGCGACCGGCCCCGTTCGGAATTGCGCTCAGCTCCCCGACGGCGTTCTATTACACGACGCTGATCGTCTTCCTGATCTCGATCGCCGCCGTGGCTACATTCGTCCGCTCTCCGATGGGTGCGGCGCTCAAGGGCACGCGCGATCAGGCGCGTAGAATGAATGCCCTCGGATATCACGTCTGGGCCATTCGCTTCTGGGCGACCATGTTCTCGGGTCTGTTGACGACGGCGGCGGCCATCCTGTTCGTTTATTACAATCAGTTCATGAGTCCGCAGACCGTGGCACTGACTGCGTCGGCCGAGGTGTTGCTGATGGTCATAGCCGGCGGCGCCAGCACGCTGTTCGGACCGGCCGTCGGCGCCGCCCTTGTCGTGATCGTGAAGAACGTGGTCAGCGCTTACATCACGCGATGGAACTTCCTGCTCGGCGCCATCTTTGTCGCAATCGTCATCTTCATGCCGGAAGGACTCGTGCCCGGCAGCGTGCGGCTGTGGCGCCTCATGTTCTCGTCACGAAGCGAGGATAAGTCCGCGCAAACCGGCGTGACGGAGCCTTCGCCATGACCGCCCTCGTTGTCTCCGAGCTGCGCAAATCCTTCGGCGGCCTGCACGTCACGCGCGGCGTCAATCTGAACATCGAGCCCGGCGAGCGGCGGCTTATCATCGGCCCAAACGGAGCCGGAAAGACCACGCTGTTCAACCTGATCACCGGCGAGATCTCGCCCGATGCCGGCTCGATTCAGCTTTTGGGTAAAGACATCACGTCGGTGCCTAGCCGCCGTAGACCGCATCTCGGATTGGCCCGAACCTACCAGATCATCACGCTGTTTCCGAACGATACGATTCTCCACAATGTGTCCCTGGCGTTGCTTGGTCTCTCGCCGCTGCGGTGGAATCCGTTCATCGACATGAAGCGGCAGGGCCATATCGTCGAGGACGCGCGCGCGGCGCTGAAGCAGGTCGGACTCGACAAGATTGCCGAGCGACCGCTGGCGCAGACCTCCTACGGCGAACGCCGCCGCGTCGAGATCGCCATGGCGCTGGCGCAGAAGCCGAAGGTGCTGCTGCTCGACGAGCCGTTCGCCGGGCTCTCGATCGACGAGCGCCGCGACGTGCACCAGTGCCTGATGGCGATCCCGCGCGACGTCACGATGATCATGATCGAGCACAACATGGACGTGGCGCTCGAATTCGCCGAGCGCATCACGCTTCTGCACTTCGGCGAGGTGATCGTCGAGGGCACGCGCAGCGACGTCGTCAACGATCCGCGCACGCGGGAGGTCTATCTTGGCCACTAGCGCGCTCCGCCTCGAGCACATCGACGCCTATTACGGCGACAGCCACGTGCTGCAGGACGTCTCGTTCGAGCTCGGCGAGGCGCGCATGCTCGGCCTGCTCGGCCGCAACGGTGCCGGCAAGTCGACCTGCATGAACGTGGCGATGGGCCTTTTGGCGCCGCGGCGCGGCAAGGTCACCGTGTTCGGCGAGGAGGTCGCCGGCCGCTCGCCGGAGAACATCGCCGCCTGCGGCGTGGCGCTGGTGCCGCAGGGCCGGCGCATTTTCAAGAGCCTCAGCGTGCGCGAGAACCTCATCGTCGCCGCGCGCGAGCCGCGCAACAGCGCGCACGCGCCGTGGACGCTCGACACCGTGTTCGCCATGTTTCCGCGGCTGAGGGAACGCACGACACAGATGGCCGCGCATCTCTCCGGCGGCGAGCAGCAGATGCTGGCGATCGGCCGCGCGCTCATGGGTAATCCGCGCGTGCTGCTGATGGACGAGCCGTCCGAGGGTCTGGCGCCGCAGATCGTGCACGAGGTCATGGAGACGATCCGCAAGCTCAAGCAGAGCGGGCTGTCGATCGTGCTGGTCGAGCAGAATCCGACGCTGGTGTTCGACGTCGCCGACGACATCGTGCTGCTCAACACCGGCCAGGTCGCGGTGGTCTCCACGCCGGCCGCACTCAGGCAGGACGACGCCGTCCTGCGGCAGCATCTCGGAGTCTTTTGAAGGTTTCAACGACGCCGGCGCCTGCCAAGGCGGCGCCCGTGCATTCAACGAGGCATGCAATGACCGACATCTGGAACAAATACGCCGACACGGCGGCGCGCACGCACGGCAAGCCGGGTCGCACGCTGCGGCCGAAGAGCGTCACCATCGACATGCACGCCCATGTCACCGTGCCGCGCGTGGCAGAAATCGTCGCGCCGCATCTCAAGAATGCCACCGATCCGCTGGTTGCGACCTCCACCCCGGAGACCCAGGCCCTGATGGCCAAGCAGGCGGCCGACGTCCGCACACGCATGAGCACGACCGACGAGCGCTTTGCCGCAATGGACGAGATGGGCGTCGACATGCAGCTCATCTGCCCGGCGCCGCCGCAGATCTATTATCACCTGCCTCTCGAGGTCGGCGTGCAGGCGGCGCGCGCGCTCAACGACGGCATCGCCGAATACGTCGGCAAGCACAAGAACCGGCTGGTTGCGCTCGGCGGCGTTCCCATGCAGGACGGCAACGAGGCGGCCATCGAGCTCGAGCGCGGCATGAAGCAGCTTGGCTTCAAGGGCGTCGAGATTCTCACCAATGTCAACGGCAGGGAACTGTCCGATCCGGCCTTCGCGCCGTTCTGGAAGAAGGCCGAGGAGCTCGACGCGCTGGTGTTCATCCATCCGACCGGCTTCACCCAGCCGCAGCGTTTCGGGCGCTTTTACTTCAACAACGTGATCGGCAATCCGCTCGACACGACGATGGCGCTGCACTACCTGATCTTTGACGGCGTGTTCGAACGTCATCCCGGGCTCCGTGTTCTCGCGGCACACGGCGGCGGCTATCTCGGCGCCTATTCGGGACGCATCGACCATGCCTGGGGTGCGCGGTCGGACGCGCACGGCAGCCTGCCGAATCCGCCGACGACGTACCTGCACCGAAACGTCTATTTCGATACGATCGTCTTCACGCCGCATCAGCTCGAGGCGCTGGTGAAGACCTACGGCGCCGACCGCATCGTGCTGGGCACCGACTATCCCTTTGACATGCTGGAGAACGATCCGATCGGCCACGTCAATTCGGTCGCCAGCTTCGACGACGCGACCCGCGCGGCGCTGTGCGGCGGCAACGCCAAGAAGCTGCTGGGGATGTGATGTGTTCCCTCCCCGTCGGGGAGGGATAACTACTCGTACAGAAAATCCAGCACCGCCGTTTCGGACAGCACCGCGTCGTCGGTCGCATGGCGGCCGGCGCGCGCCTGCTCCGCTTCGGTGCGCGTCGCCTGCAGATAAGCGCCGAGATGGCGCGCGCGTTCGATGATGCGGTAATTTTCGTCGAGCCGCGCCGCCGCGAAGCGCCTGAGACCGGCGGCGACATCGCCTTCGGCGCGCAAGCCCTCGACCAAAGCGGCGGCGTCGTCCGCCGCCTTCGACACCCCGGCTGCGACATGCGGCCGCGCCACGAAAGCCGCATCGCCGACGATCGCTACGCGGCCGAACGCCATCTGCGGCGACTCCAGATCGTAGATCGGCTGCAGGATCGGCTCGGCGATCAGCCGCACGATCTCGCGGAATTGCGGCGCCAGCAGCCGCTCGGCATCGGCGCGCATTTCGACGATGGCGTCGCGGCGGATCAGCGGCGGCGGGATCGAGATCGCGTGGGTCACGCCGCTCTCGTCGGTAAGAAGCCATTGCAGCTTGGTCTTCTCCTCCGCCGGCCGATACCAGACGACGTTGAAGCGCCGATGCCCCGGACGCAGATCGTTGTCCGGACCAGCCACCGGATAGCCGAGGAACTGTTCGCCCGGCGGCAGGCCGAACGACATGTACTCGAACAGCTCTCGGTGCACGGCCGGCGGAAACGCACTTTCGGCGATGAGCGCCCGCCAGGCGCTGTAGCCCGCGTATTGCGGCAACACATGCGGCAGGCATTGTTGCCGCACGGTCGAACGGATGCCGTCTGCGCCCACCAACATGTCGGCGGAGATTTTTTTCCCATTCGAAAAGCGAGCGACAACCTTGTTCTCGTCCTGCTCAAATCCGGCGAGCCCGTGCCCACGGTGATAATGTTCCCGCGGAAAAGCATCGCGCAGCAGCCGGTACACGCGCTCCCACGCCGTGAGCACCTGGGGGCACTCGTACTGATGCGTCAGCCGCCCCTGCGCGTCGAGAATCTTGCGGGTGGTGATGTGCACGCCAAGGTCGTCGGTCGCGAGGCCAATATTGCGCAACCGTCCGATGAGTTCCTGCTGCGCCACGATTCCCGCGCCGCGACCGGACAATTCGCTGTCCACCCGCTCGTAGACGTCGACGTCCCACCCGGCCCTGCGCAACAGCAGGGCGCTGAGCAGCCCACTCATCGAGCCGCCAATGACGACGGCGCGCATCCCAGAAGGTCCCGGCAATTGACGTTCCTCAATCTTTTCGATCGCGGAATTATCCTATATATGACACTCAATAGCACTGGAGGACTCCCATGGCTTTGACAATGCTCGACAAGGCGGTTGAGAAAAAAGAGAAGTCGCAGTGGCCGGCCGATATCGCCGCGGAATTCGAACGCGAGGCGAAGAACCCGAACCCCTGCGTTGGCTCGATGCTGCTTTCCGAGAACGAACGCACCCGCGTGTGGATGATCAAGCTCGCGCCCGGCGAGCGCATCGGCTTTCACCGCCACGTGCTGGACTATTTCTGGACGGCGGTGAGCGGCGGACGCGGCCGCCAGCACGTGCATGACGGCACGACGGTCGAGTACACCTACCAGGTGGGCGAGACGCGGCACGAGACCTACGGCGCGGGCGAGTTCAAGGTGCACGATCTGGAGAATCTCGGCGACCGCGACATGATCTTCATGACGGTCGAGTTCAAGGACAGCGCCAACAAGCCGATGACATTGCCGGCGGGTGTGAAGCCGCAGTCGGCCGCGGCCTAATCGCGATACGGGACTGCCAACGACGCGCGCCGGTTGCGCCGGCGTGCGGCCCGTTGCCGCGGGATTGGTTTGACGCCCGATCAATTTGGCTAGCCAAGCCGGCAAAATTCGGTGCAAACTGCACCCACTGCCGCGGCCCCGGCCGCGACGGGATAACCGCCCGGCGCTCCGCGCAGCGGCGGGCAAAGAACGAGCGCAACAGCGCCTATAAGAAACGTGACGGGACGAACGAGGGGACAATGTCGGCCACGCCGCCAGCGCCATCGATGACGGTGCACCGCGCCGGTTCTCTGCATGCACCCGGGCACGGGCGCGAGACCTGAGGACGGCATGGACTTCAGTCTTCTGTTGAATGCAATCATCGCCGGGCTTCTCCTCGGCGGTTTTTACGCCGCGGTGACCGTCGGCATTTCGATCTCGTTCGGTATGCTCGACGTGGTGAACATCGCGCATCCGGCCTTCATCATCCTTGGCTCATACATCGCCTACATCGTCAATGCCAACTTCGGCGTCGACCCGATCGTCGTCAGCATCGTCGCGCTGCCAGCCTTCTACCTGCTTGGCGCGGGCATCTATCAGATCTTCTATGTTTCCTTCGAGAAGCGTGGCCAGGATTCGCTGCGCGGACTGGCCTTCTTCTTCGGCCTATTGTTCGTGACCGAGGTGGTCCTGGTGCTGGTGTTCGGCGTCGACTACCGCTCGGTCGATGCTTCCTATATCGGCGCGAGCCTGCGGCTGGGTCCGCTCGAATTCCCGTACCGCATGCTGGTGCCCTGCGTGACGTCGCTGATCATGTTCGCGGGGCTGCAGATCTTCCTTGGCCGCACCTTTATCGGCCGCGCCGTGATGGCGGTCTCGCAGGACCCGCTGGCGCTGCGGCTGATGGCCGTTGATCCGACCCGCATCAAGCGCATCGCCTTCGGCATCTCCATCGCCACCGCCTCGCTCGCCGGCGCCTGCCTCATTATCATCCAGCCGGTGATCCCGTCGGTCGGCCGCGACTATATCGGTCGCATCTTCGCGATCTGCGTGCTCGGCGGACTGGGAAGCCTGCCGGGAACGCTGATCGCCGCTCTTCTGCTCGGCGTCATCGAGAGCATCACCTCGACCTTCTACGGGCCCTCGTGGGCGCCGGCGGTATCGTTCGGCATTCTGCTGCTCACGCTCGCCGTGCGTCCCTCCGGCCTATTGGGACGCTGACCCGTGCGAACGCCCGTTTTTGTTCTTATTCAGCTCGTTCTCGCCACCCTGTTCTATCTGGGGCTTCGCTTCTTCGGCAACGACTACCTGTTCTTCGCCGGTTACACGGTGCTGCAGTTCATCATCCTGTCGACCGCCTGGAACATTCTCGGCGGCTACTGCGGCTACGTGAACTTCGGCTCGGCCGGATTCTTCGCCATCGGCGCCTATACCAGCGTGTTTCTCTACACGATCGGGCAATCGCCCGAGGACATCTTCCCGGCGTCGATCCTGCCGGTGGCGCAGGCGATCTTTCCGCTTCCGGTGCCCATCATCATCGTCATCGCCGGCATCATGGCGGGCCTCGTCGGCCTCGGTACCGGCTATCTGACACTACGGCTGCGCGGCGTCTATTTCGCCATCGCGACGCTGGCGCTCGCCATCGTGCTGCAGACCCTGGTCGTGAACTGGTCCTTCGTCGGCGGCTCGCGCGGGGCCTACGTCATTCCACCCAATACCGTGCCGGTGATCGGGCCTTACATCCAATACCTCTTCATTCTGATGCTGCTCATGACGATCATCGCGCTCACCACTGCGCGGCTGATCGAGCGATCGAGGCTCGGGGTCGGCTTCGCCACCATCCGCGACGACGAACTGGCGGCGGAAGCCTGCGGCGTACCGACCCTGAAGCTCAAGCTGGTCGCAACGGTCATCTCCGGCGCGCTGATGGGCATGGCCGGCGCACCCTTTCCCTTCTACATCGGCTACACGGAGCCGGGCTCGGTGTTCGATCTTGGCTACGCCGTGAACACGATCGCCATGCCATTGATCGGCGGCACCACGTCCTGGGCCGGACCGTTGATTGGCGCCGTGCTGCTCGGAACGATGCAGCAGGTCGCGACCGTCACGATTTCCTCTGCGGTCGGCCTGCTGATCGTCGGTCTGCTGCTGGTCGGCTTCGTGGTCGCCGCGCCGAACGGCATTCTCGGGCTGTGGCAGGGTTGGTTCGGCAAGCGGAGCAAGCCATGAATGCGCCGCTCCTCCAGGTAGAGCGCGTCGGCAAGCGCTTCGGCGGCTTCGTCGCGCTCGATTCGATCGACCTTGCCGTCGCCGAAGGCGAACGGCTCGGCCTCATCGGACCGAACGGCTCCGGCAAGAGCACGTTGGTCAATTGTATCTGCGGCACGCTGCATAACGAGGACGGCAGCGTGACCTTCGCCGGCGAGAAGATCGACGGCTTCGCCGCCCATGAGCGCACGCGTCTCGGGCTGGCGCGCAGCTTCCAACTGCCGCGCCCGTTCATGAGCATGACGGTTGCCGAGAACATCCGCGTGCCGTTGATCTATACCGTGGCGGCGCGTTCCGGGCATCATCTGTCGGCGGCCGAGATCGACGATCGCTGCATGGAACTGCTCGCGCTGGTCGCGCTCGACGGCAAGGCGCGGCACAATCCGCGTGACCTCACGCAGGTCGAGATGCGCAAGCTCGAACTCGCGCGCGCGGTGGCCGCCGAGCCGAAACTCCTGATCGCCGACGAAGCGATGGCCGGCCTGTCGCATTCCGAGGTCGAGGACATCGTCAAGCTGCTGATCCGCCTCAACGAGCGCGGCATCACCATCATCATGATCGAGCACATCATGCGCGCGGTGATGGCGTTCTCGCAGCGGCTCGCCGTGCTGGTCTCCGGCAAGAAGATCGCCGACGGCGCGCCGGACGACGTGATCAAGGATAAGGACGTCGTGGGAGCCTACCTTGGCACATAACGACAACAGCATCACCGTCGATGGCATCGACGCCGCCTACGGCGCCGTGCGCGTGCTGGAGAACGTCTCGGTCCGCGCCGCCGGCGGCGAGACAGTCGTGCTGCTCGGCACCAACGGCAACGGCAAGTCGACGCTGATGAAGTGCATGATGGGCATGGTGCGCCCGCAGAAGGGCAGCATCACCGCCGTCATCGACGGCGAGACCCACGACCTCGTCGGCAAGAGCACAGAGCACATCGTTGACCTCGGCATCGCGCTGGTGCCGGAAGGCCGGCGTCTGTTCCCGCGGCAGACGGTAGAAGAGAACCTGCTGCTCGGCGCCAGCCGCCGCAAGGCGCGCGCGCAGATCAAGCCGAACCTCGAATTCTGCTTCGAAATCTTCCCGCGGCTGGCCGAGCGCAAGAACCAGCTCGCCGGCTCGATGAGCGGCGGCGAGCAGCAGATGCTGGCGCTGGCGCGCGCGCTGATGCTCTCGCCGCGCATCCTGCTCATCGACGAGCCCTCGGTCGGGCTCTCGCCGCTGCTGGTCAGCCGCACCATCGATGCGATCAAGCGGCTGAAGGATCACTACCATCTGACGGTCTTGATGGCGGAGCAGAACTTCGTGCAGGCGGTGCGCATCGCCGACCGCGGCTACGTGATCGTGCACGGCAAGATCGCCTTCGAAGGCAGCTCAGCCGACGAACTCAACAACAACGACCTCATCCGCCAGTTCTATCTCGGACTGGATACGTAAGGCCAACGCTGCACGGTCTCGCCTTCCCTCTCCCTGAAAGGGAGGAGGGTCAGGGAGGGGGGCTGCGTGTGGTCCGCCAATTCGCAAACTACCCCCCACTCGGACCGCTGACGCGATCCGCCCCCCCTTCAAGAGGAGGTGGACCCGCGTGTGGCTCACGCACAGTAGAAACAAAAACGGCGCCGTGTTTGGCACACGGCGCCGTTTTGTTGTCGTCGTGAGATCGGCTTACTTATGCGCCTTCTCGTAGGGATAGACCACCTTGCCGGTCGCCAGGCTCGGGGGCGTGAGCACGGTCTGGTAGCTCATGCCACGCCACGTCTCGAGGTTCGCGTCAGGCTTGATGTCGTGATACTGCACCTGCAGCATCCGGCCCTCGGCCCACTCGCCCTTGGCGCCGAATTTGATCGGCCCCATCACTGTCTGGAAGGAGTGCGACTTCAAATAAGCAGCGATCTTGTTGTCGTCGATGCTCTTGGAGCCCTTGATCGCGTCGCCGAGGATCTGGAACTGGGCGTAGCCCCAGCCACCGAGGTAATAGCCGAGCGGATCGACGCCGGCCGCCTTGGCACGTGCCTGGTACTCCTTGAAGAACGCCTCGGTGCCCGGATACATCTCCTTCTTGTCCGGAACCCAGGTCTCATAGTTCACGATGCCGTTGAGCTTGCCTTTGAGCTTGTCCTTGAAGACGAGAGCCTGCAGGCCGACCATTGCACCGCCAAACATCTTCGGGTTCAGGCCGGTCTCGTTGGCCGCCTCGATGATGCCGACGGAATCGGCCGGATAGGAACACACCACCACGAGATCGGCATTGGCGGCCTTGAGCGCCTGCACGATCGAGGTGAAATCCGAGGTCTTCGGTGGGGGCGGGTAGCTCTTGTCATAGACGATCTTGAAGCCGCCCTTCTTGGCGTTCTCGCGCGCGCCTTCGCAGGCATTCTGCGAGAATTCCGCGTCGGCATAGGCGAGCGCGACCGTTTTCGGTTTCGGTTTCTGTTCTTCCGCGATCTGGAAGAAGCCCTCCGTGAACGAGGTCTTCGTGCTCGGCCCGGTCGGCAGGACCGAGAAGTATTTCGGGTATTTGAACTTGCCGTTCACGTCGAGCGCGAACAGACTGATGTAGGTCTTGCCCTTGCGGATGACGACGGGCATCGCCGGCGCGTTCTGGTTGGTAGCATAGCCACCCACCACGAGATCGACGTGGTCGACATCCAATAGCTTGGTGTAGATACCCGGTACGGTGTCCGGCTTGCTCTGGTCGTCATAGTACTTGAGTTCGACCTGCCGGCCGAGCAAACCGCCGGCCTTATTGATCTCGTCACGCCAGATTTCAGCGCCGAGCAGCGCCTGCTTGCCGTTCGGCGACAGGAAGCCGGTCAGCGATTGGCCGAAGCCGATCACGATCGGCTTCTTGTCTTGGGCTTGCGCCGGGTGCGTGGCGAACAGGGCGGTGGCCATCACCGCAGCCCCGACGCCCGCCATCCAAGCGCACGTACGTAGTTTCAGTCTTGAAAGCATCCATTCCTCCCGTTTTGAAATTCGTTTTGCCGCATTGTAAGCGGGTTTCGGTTCCGCGCGCTAGGGGCTAAGTCCACGAAAAAGTTGGGCTAAATCCCCTCCACCATGATGGTTTCGACCTCGCCCGCCCCGCTGCGCCGGAACGCCGCAGCGTCGTCGTAGTCCTTGGAGGTGAAGCAGGCGACGCCCTGCTCGAACGTGGGAAACTCGATGACCACGAAGCGCTGGAATTTGTCCAGCCCTTCCATGATCTGGAATTTGCCGCCGCGGGCGAGCACCTTGCCGCCGAATTTGGCGATGATGCCCGGCACCAGGTCCGTATATTTCTTGTATTCGACAGGATCGTTGATCTTCGAGCGCGCGACCCAATAAGCAGGCATGTGACGTTTTCTCCATTCCCAGTCGGCCGGACTTGTGCCGATCGTCCCGGCCATGCTTTGCACTATCGAAGACGTGAGTGCCCTGCACAAGAAGGCGTGGCGAAAGGACAGGTAATGGCGCGCAGAATCATCGACATTTCGGTGCCGCTCGAGAATGACGTGGCCGCCGACCCTCCAGGCTACGGGCCGAAGATCGAATATCTCGACCACCAGCAGACCGCGGCCGATATCCTGAAGTTCTTTCCCGGGCTGAAAAAAGAAGATCTGCCGGACGGCGAAGGCTGGGGCTTCGAATGGGTCAAGCTGTCGACGCACTGCACCACGCATCTCGATGCGCCGTATCATTTCGCCTCGACCATGGACCACGGCAAGCGTGCCCTGACGATCGACGAAGTGCCGCTCGACTGGTGCCTGCAACCCGGGGTGAAACTCGACTTTCGCCATTTCCCCGACGGTTACGTGGCGACCGCCGCCGATGTCGAAGCCGAGCTCAAGCGCATCGGCCACACGATTTCACCATTTGAAATCGTCGTGGTGAACACCAGCGCCGGCGCCGCTTACGGCCGCCCGGACTATGTCGCCAAAGGCTGCGGCATGGGCCGCGAGGCGACGATGTATCTGCTCAAGCGCGGCGTGCGCGTCACCGGCATCGACGGTTGGAGCTGGGATGCGCCATTCATCTTCACGATGCAGCGCTATGCCGAGACGCGCGATCCCTCGATCATCTGGGAAGGCCACCGCGCCGGCCGCGACATCGGCTATTGCCATATCGAGAAGCTGCACAATCTCGAGGCTCTGCCTTCGACCGGCTTCATGGTGAGCTGCTTCCCGGTCAAGGTGCGCGGCGGCTCAGCCGGCTGGACGCGCGCCGTCGCCATCATCGACACGTGAGGCGACGGCGCGATCCGTCTCAGCGTTTCCACGGCAGCAGGTTGACCGGGAAGTCGGCGCCGCTCCGGTCCCGATGCGGCCGCGGCGTCACCTCCGGCCGCGGCGTGCCGTCGGCATCGACCGTCCGCCGGTAGAGGTGCCAGGTCGCGTGGCCGAGCACGGGCAGCACCACGGCGAGGCCAAGGAACGCGGGCAGGGACGCGAGCACCAGCAAGGCAGCTACGATCAGGCCCCACAACGCCATAGTCACCGGATTGCGCACGACCGCTTCGATCGACGTCTTGAGCGCCACCGCTGCGCCGACATCGTGGTCGAGCAGCAACGGAAACGACACGACACCGATGGTCAGCACGGCCGCCGCGAACAATAGTCCGACACCGTTGCCGACGACGATCAGATTCCAGCCGGCCGAGGTGGTGAACACGTCACGCAGGAACGCGCCGATCGATGCCGGCGGCGCATAACCGAAATCCGCGACATAGATCGCGTTGGCCACGGCAAGCCACACGCCGAAAATCACCAGGAACAGCGCGCCGAGTGCGGCGATGGCGCCGATCGACGACGACTGCATGACGTCGAAGGCATGCGTCGCATTGACGTCGAGCCCCGCCTCGCGCCGGCGGCTCAATTCATAGAGTCCGAGCGCCGCGAACGGACCGACCAGCGCGAAGCCGCTCGCCAGCGGGAAGATCAGCGGCAGCACCGAATAGCCGAAGGCCAGCCGCGCCAGCACCAGGCCGGCCAGTGGATAGAACAGGCAGAGGAAGATCGCGTGCGTCGGCATTGCGAGAAAGTCGTCTAAGCCGCGCGAGAGCGCGATCTTCAAATCCTCGACGCCGATACGACGCACCGTGATCGTGGCGGGCGTCGCGCCCGCGCCGACGAGAACGTTCGAATAGGCCATGTTCGCCTCCCTGATGCATCCGCTTCAGGTGGCTGTGGCGCACTGCCGCTCGGAGTCGTGGGTCGTTTCGCCGGCTCCAAGGTCATGCCCACGAGCCACGAAGTGGTGTAAGGATAGCACGGCGCCGGCAGGCGGCCGATCACGATTGCGCGCGGCGGAACTCAGGCCCAAAGGCGCTCGTTTTCCAGACCCTTGTAGATGCCGGCCACGTACTCGCCGTAACCGTTGAACAGCAAAGTCGGCCGCCGCTCGCCCGTGCCGATCACCTCTTCCGTCGCCTGGCTCCAGCGCGGATGCGGCACCGCCGGATTGACGTTCGCCCAGAAGCCGTATTCGGAACCCTGGATCTGCTGCCACATGCCGAGCGGCTGCTTGTCGACAAACGAGAAGCGCACGATCGACTTGATCGACTTGAACCCATATTTCCACGGCACCGCGAGCCGCAGCGGTGCGCCCTGCACTTTCGCCAGCGGATGGCCGTAGGCGCCGGTGGCGATGAAAGCGAGATCGTTGGTCGCCTCCGCCATCGTCAGGCCCTCGATATACGGCCAAGGAAACCAGCTCATGCGCTGGCCCGGCGCCATCTTGGCATCGAGGAAGGTCTCCATCCGCACGAATTTCGCCGAACCGAGCGGGCGCGCGAAATCGACCAGCTTCTTGAGCGGGAAGCCGGTCCAGGCGATGGCCATGCTCCAAGCTTCAACGCAGCGATGGCGATAGGTGCGCTCTTCCAGCGTCATCTTTTTCATCAGATCGTCGACGCCGATTTCGAACGGCTTCTCGACCATGCCGTCGATCTTCACCGTCCACGGCCGGGTCTGCAGCTTCTCCGATGCCGTCGCAACGTCCTTCGACGTGCCGTATTCGTAGAAATTGTTGTAATGCGTGTTGATGTTCTCATCGGTGATCGGCCGGTCGAGCTTGTAGGTCTCGTTGCGCTTGGCGGGATAAAGGCGGGCGCTCGGGTCGGCCAGCTTATCGACGTCACCGACCCGCTGGGCGATGGCAGGCCCGGACATCAGCGCCAGCGCGCTCGCGCCGCCGACCAGCAGGGCGCGGCGGTTGAACACCAATTGCTCCGGCGTCGCCAGACGCTCGGGCAGATCCCACGGACGGCGGCTGTTCGGCAAGGCGGATACTCCCTGAAGTCCCCGTGCGAGACCTACGGCGGCCCCGACTCACTGGCAAATCACGCTTGCGCGAGAGGAACTTACGATTTCGGACGGACGTTTCCAGCCGGAAGGAGAGCAGCCCAGTGGACGAGTTCGCCAGCCGACATTACCCGGTGCAGGAGAATATGCGCTTCCAAAAGCGATCCTGGGTCGTGGAGCGCCTTGGTTGGCTCGTGCTCACGGTCATCGCAGTCGTCGGGCTGACGGGCGCCTTCGGCAACGGCCCGGCGAGTTGGGCGCACGCAACCGGCGGCGCGCTCTCCGTCACCTACGAGCGCTTCCAGCGGGCGACGCGGACGTCGTCCTTTGTCTTCGATCTCGGCCCCGGCGGCGCCGGCGAACGGACGCTGCATCTGAGCGCGTCGTTCCAGCGCGACTTCGAATTCACCAGCATCCAGCCGCCGCCGTCACGCAGCAAAACGGATCGGGACGGGATCGACCTGACCTTCGCCGCGCCGCCGGGCGCTGCAGGCCGCGTGGTGATCTGGGCGCACGCCCGTTCTTACGGCTTGAGCCGCATCATCGCGAGCCTGGATGGCGGTCCGGCCGCCGCGTTCTGGATCTTCGCTTACCCGTGAGGCGCAGCACATGGACAGCGTGATCAAAGCCACCGTCGTCTTCTTCGTTCTCTGGGCGATCATCCGCGTCTCCGGGCGGCGCACGCTCGGCGAGATGACCGCCTTCGACTTCGTGCTGTTCATGATCATCGGCGGCTCGACGCAGCGGGCGATCACCGGGCAGGACTACTCGCTCATGAACGCGCTGCTGCTCGTCGCCACTTTCGTGACGCTGGACGTCGCGCTCTCGATCCTGGAATTGAAATCGCCGTTCTTCCGCCGCGTCCTCAACGCGATGCCGATGATTCTGGTCGAGAACGGCTATCCGATGACCGAGCGCATGCAGCGGGCCCGCATCACGCAAGACAATATCCTCGCGTCGGCGCGGCGGCTGCATGGGCTCGAACGTATCGACCAGATCAAGTTCGCCATCCTCGAGGCGACCGGCGAGATCACCATCGTCCCGGCGGTGCAAGCGGGCACCGTCGAGCCGATGCCCGCCCGCGCGCCGAACGCCTGACGCCGACGACGGTGGCTATTCCGCAGCGCGGCGCGCGGCCACGATCTGGTCCGCCGTGCGCCCGGTCAATTCCGCCATGTGATTGAATTTGAACCTGAACGAGCCGACACCGGCCGTCGCCGAGCGCACCTCGATGATGAGGTCGCCGATCTCCGCTTCCGGCATCTGCGCGCGCACAACGTCCCAACCGGTCCAGCCCTCGCGTGTGTCGAAGCCGAGGATCTGGCCGCGCCGGCTGGACATGATGGCGTTGATCTTGGCGGTGGCATCGCTCGGGCAGACGATCTCGACCTCGTGGATCGGCTCGAGCAGCACCGGCTGGCACTGCGGCAGACCCTCGCTCATGGCGATGCGCCCGGCCGTGCGGAACGCCTGATCGGAGGAATCGACGGTGTGATAGGAGCCGTCGACGAGCGCCACCGTGAGGTCCACCACCGGGAAGCCGAGCGGACCGTGCTTGAGACCGTCGAGCACGCCCTCCTCGACCGCCGGGATGTAATTGCGCGGCACCACGCCACCGGTGATGCGGTCCTCGAAAGTGAATCCGGCACCGCGCGGCCGGTGCTTGATCTCGACCACCACGTCGCCGAACTGGCCGTGCCCGCCGGACTGCTTCTTGTGCCGGCCGCGCACCGAGACGTCCTTGCGGATGGTCTCGCGGTAGCCGACGGTCGGCGGCCGCGTGCTGACTGGAACCGCAAAGCGGTCGGCCAGACGCTCGGTCGCGACCCGCAGATGCATCTCGCCCTGCCCCCAGATCACCACGTCGTGGTTTTCCGGGTTGTGCACAACGACCAACGAGGGATCCTCCTCGGTGAGCTTGGTGAAGGCGACGCCGAGCTTGACGTCGTCCTTGCGCTCCCGCGCCTGCACCGCGATCGCCAGCACCGGCGGCGTCGGCTGCACGTCGAAGAGCGCGGCATGCGGCTGCTTGCCGGTCGACAAAGTCGAGCCGGTCCTGGCGGTGTCGAGCTTGCCGAGCGCGACGGTGTCGCCCGCCGCCGCCGGCCCACGTTTCTCGAAATGCTGTCCCATCAGCTTGAAGACGCCGGAGACGCGGCCGGCTTCTCCCGTCGGCAGCGACAGCGTGGTGCCGTCGCCGATCTGGCCCGACAGCACGCGCGTGACCGACATCTTGCCGCCATGCGCGGTGTGGAACGTCTTGAGCACCAGACCGACCGCCTCCGCGCCGGCCTTCACGCCGAGACGCTGCACGGTCTCGGCGACGCCCGGGGCTTCGTGCCGCAGCGCTTTCAACAGCCGCAGCACGCCGTTCGAGCGCGTGGCGCAGCCGAGCAGCACCGGGCAGACGATGCGGTCGCGCAATTCCTTGGCGAGATCGTCGAACACCTTGTCACGCGGCGGCTGGATGTCGTCCAGCAATTGCTCCATCAGCGCGTCGTCGTGATCGGCGAGCGTCTCCAGCATCGTGAAGCGCGCTTCCTTCTCGCGGCTGAGATCGTCGCCGGCGAGGTCGATGATTTCGGAGGCCGCGTACTCCCTGTAGACGAAGGCGCGCTCGAGAGCGAGATCGACGAAGCCGGCAATGAGATCGCCCTTCCAGATCGGGATCTGTCGCAACAGCAGCGGCACGCGCGAGGCCGGCTGCAGGAGCTTGATCGTCTCGCGCACGCGCTTGTCGGCTTTGTCGATCTTGTTCAGGAACAGGAAGCGCGGAATGTTCTGCTCTTCCAATTCGCGCAGGATGAGCTGCAGCTGCGGCACCTTCTTCTCGTCCGCCTCGCAGACGACGACTGCGGCGTCGACCGCCGGCAGCACGGTGCGCATGTCGTGCAGGAATTCGATCGAACCGGGGCAATCGACGAAAGTATAGCTCTCGCCCATGAAATTGACGGACGCAAAGGTCGCGTCGACGCTCATCTTGTGAGCGCGGGCTTCCTTGCTCGCGTCGCCGACCGAGGTGCCGCCGTCGACCGTGCCCTGGCGCGGAACCGCGCCGGTACGGGCCAAGATCGCTTCGAGAAGTGTGGTTTTGCCGCTCTGGAAGGGGCCCACCAGTGCAATGCACCGGGGACCCTTGGGAGTCGTGCCGTTTTGTCCCATGTCGTCCTCCCTGCCGGCCGGGAGGTCGGACCAAGTTTCCCGGCCCTGAGCGATATCGTCTCAGGACAGCGGCGGACTGGCAAGGGGCGCTTTTGTGGCGCAGCGGCCACGCGCCGATTATTGGCCCGTGCCGAGCGTGGTATCGACGATCTCGGGGACGTTGACCCCGGCGTCGATCAATTTTTGTTCCTTCAGCCAGGCCACCTGCCGCTCGATGTCGGCGGTATTGAGGCTCGCCTGCGGGTCCATCGGATAGGCGCCGGTCTCCACCGTACCGGCGGCGCGGCCGAGCTCGCGGCCGGGGAAGACGTAACGCGCGATGACGGTCGCGAGTTCGCGTGTACTGACGTTGGAGATGCGCTTACCGTAACGATCGAGTTGCACCATCGCGCTATAATCGGCAGCGCCGCGGCGATAGGCGTGCACGAATTTGCCGGCCGCCGCGTGACGCTCCATCAGCATCTTCTTCGACACGAACAGCGCGCCGAGATCCTGCTGCTCGCCGACCTCCGAGTACCAGCCGACCAGCATGCCCTGGCTTGCCACCATCAGTTCGCGCGCATAGGCGGCCGGCAGGATCGCGGCCTCGGCCTTGCCTTCCGATACCGCCAGAGCCGCGGCATCGACGGTCTGCAACGGCTTGATCGTGATGCTGTTGAAGTCGAATTTCTTGACGCGCGCGATCTGCGCGAGCTGGTAATGAAACGGCGAGCCGAGCACCGTGATTGCCACCGAGCGGTCGGCGAGGTTCTCCATCTTACGCAAGCCGTTCGCCCAGGCGGCGTTGGAGGCGACGACCTCGTTGCCCTCGAAGCCCTTGCGTTCCTGCACCTGTGCGGCGACGAGCTTGAAGAACCCCTGCCCTGCGTAGTTGAAGGTCTGCGGCGTGAAGCCGGCGAGGCCGAAGTCCACCGCCCCGGCGGCGACCGCCTGCGCGACGTCCTTGTCGGACGCATAGGCCGTCATCTCGACATTGAGGCCTTCGGCGCTGAAGTAGCCGCGCGCGACGGCGAGGAACAGCGCGCCGTTGTCGGACGAGCGGGTCGTGCCGACGGTGATGCGCTCCTCCGCCATGGCCGGCGTGAAAAGCAAGGCGGCGAGTGTGAGGACGGCGAGCGCGCGGCGAATCATGCGCGCGACAATACCGTGATTCGTATGGGACGCCGTGCGCGGTCGCGGAGGCGATGCCCGTCTACTTCAAATTGCCGCAGAAGCGCTGGATGCGGTTGCAGGCCTCTTCCAGATCCTCGTTCCGCGTCGCGTAGGAGATACGAAAGGCCGGACCGAGACCGAAGGCGGAACCGTGCACCACGGCGACGCCCTCCTGTTCCAGAAGCTCGGTGACGAAATCCTCGTCGGTCGCCAGCGTCTTGCCGGTCGGCGTGGTCTTGCCCATCGTGCCGGCGCAGGACGGATAGACGTAGAAGGCGCCCTCCGGGGTCGGACACTTGATGCCCTTCGCCTGGTTGAGCATCGACACCACCAGGTCGCGCCGCTCCTGGAAGATCTTGTTGTGCTTCGGGATGAAGTCCTGCGGCCCGTTCAGCGCTTCGACCGCCGCCCACTGCGACGCCGCGGCCGGGTTGGTGGTCGACTGCGACTGGATCATCGCCATCGCCTTGATCAAGGGCTCCGGCCCGCCGGCGTAGCCGATGCGCCAGCCGGTCATGCAATAGGCCTTCGACACGCCGTTGACCGTCAGCGTGCGCGGATAGAGCTCGGGCTCGACCTGCGCCGGCGTCGTGAAGACGAAATTGTCATAGATCAGGTGCTCGTACATATCGTCGGTCATGATATGCACGTGCGGGTGCCTGAGCAGCACGTCGGCGAGCGCCCGCAGCTCGGCGCGCGTATAGGCCGCCCCGGTCGGGTTCGACGGCGAGTTCAAGAGGAACCACTTGGTCTTCGCCGTGATCGCGCGCTCGAGCGCCTCGGGCGTGATCTTGAAACCCTTGTCCATGCCACAGACGACCTCGACCGGCTTGCCGCCGGCGAGCAGCACCATGTCGGGATAGCTGACCCAATACGGCGCCGGGATGATGACCTCGTCGCCCGGGTTCAAAGTCGCCATGAAGGCGTTATAGAGCACCTGCTTGCCGCCGGCGGAGACGGTGATCTGCGACGTCTTGTACTCGAGGCCGTTCTCGCGCTTGAACTTTGCCGCGACCGCCTGCTTGAGTTCGGGGAGGCCGTCGACCGCCGTGTACTTGGAGGCGCGGCCCTCCCTGATGGCGCGAATCGCCGCTTCCTTGATGTGCTCCGGCGTGTCGAAATCCGGCTCGCCTGCGCCCAGCCCGATGACGTTGCGGCCGGCCGCCTTCAGCGCGCGCGCTTTGTCCGTCACCGCGATGGTCGGGGACGGCTTGATGCGCTTGAGGTGGTCGGCGAGGAAGGCCATTAGGAGCTCCGAAGTCGCGGTCAAAACGGCAATTTCGGGCGTCGGTGTGGCGCAATAATGCGGCGGCGGCAAGTCGCAAGAACTGATCGATCGATCAACCCTGTTGATGGGCGGTTTTGCGGCCATCTGGCAGTTCGACCGGCGGCCCCCCGCAACCGCGGCAGAAGCCGGTATGTCCGCTTTATTGCGACCGAATTAACCAGCGGGCAACCCGCACGGGTGTAGCCGATAAGGCACCGAAATCGCTTTGGGCCGACACCTCATGCAGTGGCATGCCACGGGCCTGCGCAGGTCGGATCGGATCATCTGGTCGGTCATTGCGGTCGCGGCGGTCATCGTGTTTTTTACGCCGCTGGTCTCCCGGTTTCATCTCGTCTGGAGCTCATTCCTCGGCCCCGGAACGGCGACCGCCGTCTTCCTGGCCGCGCAGTACTTCTACCAGCGGCACCGTACGGATCCCCGGCTGGTGGCCGGGCTGGGCGGCACCGCCCAACTGATCGCGTTCGCGGCTGTCGCGGCGCCACTGTCCTACATTGCCGCCAGCGTGAACCTACCGCTCGATGATCGCCTGCTCGACGGCCTTGATCGTGCCATGGGTCTCGATTGGTTCGCATGGCTCGACTGGACGAACGCTCATGCATCGGTCCATGCGGCGTTCTGGCTGATCTACTACAGCCTCTTGCCGCAGACGGCGATAATCGTGCTGGTGCTCGCCTTCTCGGGGCATCTGGGTTGGTTGCGAGCATATATGCTCGCCTTCATTGCCACGACGCTTGTCACCATCGCGGTGTTCGCCCTCGTGCCCTCAGAAGGCGTGTGGGGGCTTCTCCATCTTCACGCCACGAACATGCAGATTCTGCCGGCGGTACACGGCGACTACCTGGCGACCTTGCGCGGCCTCCGCGAAGGGACCTCTCGCTCGTTGATCGCCACCGGAGCCGAAGGAATCATCAATTTTCCTAGCCTGCACGCCGCGCTCGGACTTCTGTTCGCCCTCGCCCTGTGGCCAGTCCGGGTTCTGCGATGGGTCTGGCTGGTGCTGAACGTCACGATGATTTTCACCGTGCCCGTGGAAGGCGGCCACTATTTCGTCGACGTTTTCGCCGGCATCGCTATCGCCGCCGCCTCGCTTGTCGTCGCCCATGCCATTGTGCGGCGCGCGCACGCCGCGACGCCGGCTGTGATCGAGGCTGCCCTGGTGCCAGGCCGCTGACGCGGGACCATCGCGCACGCATGCGCGAATTCCAATTACCGCTTCATGCTGCACCGCGCCATCGCTGAATATTTGATGTAGGAGGCCGGTGGCGTTTTGAAATCGACTCCCTACAATATCGGGCAAGAGCCGGAGAACGGCCGCTGACCTTGTCCAAAGGGAGCGCGCCATGAAGCTTACCGCCGAGCAGCTCAAGGCTTTCGACGAGCAGGGTTACGTCTTCTTCCCCGACTGCTTCTCCGAATTCGAGATCGCGCTGCTGCGCCAGGAAGCGGAGAACATCCTCAGGCTCAATCGTCCGGAGATCTGGCGCGAGAAAACCGGCGCGCCACGCACCGCCTTCGCCGCGCATACGTTCAGCGATGTATTCGGCCTTTTGGCGCGGCATCCGCGTCTGGTCGTGCCGCTGCAGCAGTTGTTCGGCGAGGACGTCTACGTCCACCAGTTCAAGCTCAATGCCAAGGCGGCCTTCGAAGGCGACGTCTGGCAATGGCACCAGGATTACGGCACCTGGCAACGCGACGACGGCATGCCGGAAGCGCGCGCCATGAACATCGCGGTATTCCTCGACGAAGTGATGCCGATCAACGGGCCGCTGCTGCTCATCCCGAAGAGCCACAAGCAGGGCGTCTTCGAGGCGGGCCACGACACGCTGACCACGTCCTATCCGCTCTGGACGCTCGACAAGGACACGGTCACCCGGCTCGTTTGCGAGGCGGAAGACGGCAGCAGCGCCGGTATCGTCGCGCCGACCGGAAAACCCGGCTCGGTGCTGATGTTCCACGGCAATCTGGTGCACGCCTCGCCGCCGAACATCACGCCCTATCCGCGCAAGATCGTCTATCTGACGCTGTGCGCGGTCTCGAATCACATTACGAAATTCAACCGCGCGGAGTGGATCGCACATCGCGATTTCACGCCCATCGCTCCTGTCGATGACGGCGCGTTGGCGGACTATGCGCGCGCGCACCAGGTCGCGGCGGAATGAATTGTTCGTGATCGCCGTCATGACGAGATGCAATTCGCGCCAAATGACGCATTTGCAGCACGTCGTGCCTTTGCGTCCGTCGTCGTATCGTCACACGATCAGCCTTGCTATTGCCGGACTTGCCGCGCCTGATTGCGGCGTCGCCGCGCGAGGATCTTGACGGGATGTACACACTCTATTCGATGCAGCGCTCGGGCAACAGCTACAAGGTCCGCCTTGCGCTGGCCCGGCTCGGGATTCCGTACCGCCTCGTGGAGGTGGACATCCTCAAGGGCGAGAGCCGCACGCCCGAATTCCTCGCCAAGAATCCGAACGGCCAGGTGCCGCTTCTCGAGGTCGCGCCGGGGCGGCACATCGCCGAGTCAAATGCGATCCTCTGGTACGTCGCGATTGGCTCGCGGCTGGCGCCGGAGGACCGCATCGAGCGCGCCGAGGCATTGCAGTGGATGTTCTTCGAGCAGCACAGCCTCGAGCCGAACATCGGCGCCGCCTATTTCTGGCTCTGCCTGATCAAGGGCGGCCGCGAGCTGCAGCAGCACGCGCTCGAGGACTGGATGGAGAACGGCTACCGCGCGCTCGGCGTGATGGAGATGCATCTCGCCAGGCACGACTTCTTCGTCGACGGACATTTCACCGTGGCCGACATCGCGCTCTACGCCTACGCGCACGTCGCCGAGCAGTGCGACTTCGACCTGTCCGGCTATCCGGCGGTGCGCAGTTGGCTCAAGCGCATCGAGTCGGAGCCGGGCTACGTGGACATGGACTGGCAGCCGCAGGAGTTCGCTGCCGCCGCGCAGTGAGCGGCGTTAAGAATTTATTAACTTATTCACGAAAACGCCGCTGTTCCTCACCGGCTCCGCCGCAATGCCGTCGAACGCGCGCCGGCTTCCGCAACCAATTGTGGTTAACGTCGTTATCGATGTGATTCGACGAAAAAAAAGGTGCGTCATGGGCCAGCCCGTCCCAACAAGCGGCTTTGCCACCCGGCCCCGCCGCAAGCTCGGCCGTGAGCGGCGGACCGCCGCCGTCGCCGAACTGATCGCCACTATCGTTCTCGGCCTGGGTACGATCGTGGCGGCGACCGCCGTGACCGTCGGCTTCGCGCATGCCGACGTCGTCGACGGCATCGTCGGTCACGAGGGCAGCCTGTTCGCGGTCGCCCTCGTGCTCGGCCTCCTGTTCATCGGCATGGGTGGCCTGACCGTGCTCAGCCTCAGCGAAAGGCCGCGCCGCCCCCGGCACTGAACGCTCAGTGCGCCGTGATGCCGGCCTCCTTGATGACCGGCCACCACTTCTGGATTTCCGAGTTCTGGAATTTGGCCAGCGCCTCCGGCGCCTGCTCCTCCGGCGGGAAGATGTCCTGCGCCAGCGCGGTCAGCCTGTTCTTGATCTCCGGATCGGCGAGTGCGCCGCGCAGCGCGCCGTTGAGCCTGGCGACGACGTCCTTCGGCGTGTCTTTGGGCACCCAGAGCGCATGCCAGAAGGTGAAGTAGAACCCCGGAAGGCCCGCCTCGTCGGTGGTCGGAATGTCCGGCGCGGTGGCCAGGCGCTTCGGCGCGGTGACGGCGAACACCTTCACCTGTTTCGCCTTCAACTGCGCCATCGACACCGCCGGCGTGTTGAGCAGCACGTCGATCTGCCCGGACACGATCGCCTGCGTCGATTCACCGGCGCCGCGATACGGAATCATCTGGATCGGCGAGTTGATCGCCTTCTGGAACAGGATACCGCTGACATGGCTGGGCGAGCCGATGCCGGAATTGCCCTCGGTCGCCGTCTTCGGGTTCGCCTTGATCCAGGCGATCAGCTCCTTGAGGTTATTGGCCGGGATGTTGCCGCGGGCGACGATAAGGAAGGGCTGGGTGGCGATCAGGCCGATCGGCTGAAGATCCTTCAAGAGATCGAAGTTGAGATGATAGATCGCGCCGGTGGCGACGTTGGTGCCCCATTGGCCGATCAGCATCGTGTAGCCGTCCGGGGTCGCGTGCACGACGCGGCCGACGCCGATCGTGCCGCCGGCGCCCGAGGTGTTCTCGACGACGATCGTCTGGTGCAGTTGCTTGCTCATGCCCTGCGCGATCAGCCGGCCGATGACGTCGGTCGAGCCGCCGACGCTGAGCGGCACCACCAGCGTGATCGGACGCGACGGATAATTGTCGGCAGACGCCGGGCCGATCAGGGCCAGCGCGAGACCGGCGGCCAGAAGCCATTGTTTCATTGCGTGTCCTCCCCTAGGTCTTCTTTGCGCCGACCTTGCCACGGCGTGCCGCGCCGCGGAAGCGCCTTCCGCGCCGGTTTATTTTGCGCCGGTGAAAACCATGCGCATGATGGGACGTTGCTTCCGGGTCAGCGGAGGTGAGTCATGAAATGTCCGGCAGCCGTTTTTGCTCTGCTTGCGCTCATGGGGATCGCGAACGCGCGAGCGGAAACGTTCCCCTCCTCCGCCGGGCAACTGTCTGTGACGACCGTCACCGCGCATCTGGTGCATCCCTGGGCACTCGCCTTCCTGCCCGACGGCCGCATGCTGGTGACGGAACGGCCCGGCCGCATGCGCATCGTCGACAGGGATGGCAAGGCGTCGGCGCCGCTGGCGGGCGTGCCGAAAGTCTATGCGCGCAGCCAGGCCGGGCTGATGGACGTTACCCTCGCGCATGACTTCGCGCAGTCGCACCGCATCTATTTCTGCTACGCCGATTCCGTGCCTGGCGGCGCCGAGATCGCGGTTGCGCATGCCCGGCTCGATGACGGCGCATCGCCGAAACTCGAGCAGGTCTCGAAGATTTACGAACAAAAAGGTCCGCCCGGCAGCGGCCTCAACATCGGCTGCCGTATCGCGCAGGCGCCCGACGGCAATCTCTTCGTCACCCTCGGCGATCATTTCGCCGCCAAGGAAGACGCCCAGAGGCTCGACAACACGATCGGCAAGATCGTCCGCATCACGCCGGACGGCAAGGCGCCGGCGGACAATCCCTTCGTCAACAAGCCCGGCGCGTTGCCGGAGATCTGGGCCTATGGCGTGCGCAATCCGGAAGGGCTCGCCGTCAATCCCGCTAACGGCCAACTGTGGGAGCAGGAGCACGGCCCGATGGGCGGCGACGAAATCAACGTCATCGAAAAGGGCGGCAACTACGGCTGGCCGGTCGTCAGCTTCGGCCTCAACTACGACGGCACGCCGGTCGGCACCGGCAAGCAGCGACAATCCGGCATGGTCGATTCCGTATGGCACTGGACGCCGTCGATCGCACCGTCCGGCATGGCCTTCTACACCGGCGACCTCTTCCCGCAGTGGAAGGGCAACCTGTTCAACGGCGCGCTAAAATTCCAGTTGCTGTCACGGCTCGAGTTGAAGGACGGCAAGCCCATCAAGGAGGAGCGGCTGCTCAAGGGCATCGGCGCGCGCATCCGCGACGTGCGCCAGGGGCCCGACGGCGCGCTCTATCTGCTCACCGACGAGGACGACGGCCGCATCCTGCGCGTTACGCCGGCGAAGTAAATCCGGATGGCCCTGGCCGGCCCGTCGCGCATTGACGTCGGCGCGCCCGCCATGTGCTAGTCTCGCGATCTCGGACTCGTCTTGGAATGCCAAAGCCCGCCTTCACGCCCGTCCGCACCGTTATCTGCGCCCGCTGCGGCGCCGCCTTCGCCTGCGGCCTGTCGGCCGAATGCTGGTGCACTTCGTTGCCTGCGCGGTTGCCGCTGCCGGACGACAAGACGGAGGACTGCCTCTGTCCCGACTGCTTGCGGCGTGCGGCCGGGGTTTCAGATTCTCAAAACACGCCAAGGTGATCGGCGGCAGCGCGTTTCGCCGCTCGGCCGCGATGCTATAAACGCCTGCCCGCTGTCACGGGCCCAGGGGAGAGAGACACATCCATGATTGATTTTTACGCGCTGACCAGCCCGAATGTGCAGAAGATCTTCATCATGCTCGAGGAATGCGGCCTGCCGTACAATCTCAAGCCCATCGACGTGTGGAATTCCGAGCAGTTCACGCCCCAGTTTACGAAGATCAATCCGCTGCAGAAAGTGCCGGCGATCGTCGACTCGGAAGGCCCCGGCGGCATGCCGTACACGGTGATCGAGTCGGGCGCGATCCTCATCTATCTCGCCGAGAAGAGCGGCAGGTTCATGCCGAAGGATGCGGCGAAACGCTACGACACCATTCAATGGCTGATGGTGCAGATGGCCAATGTCGGACCAATGTGCGGGCAGTTGGTGCATTTCTCCAAATACGCACCGCCGGGCCAGGACTACGGCCACGGCCGCTACCGCACGCAGGTCAACAAGGTGTTCGACGTCTATGAGCAACGGCTGACGAGCCAGCCTTATGTCGGTGGCGACGAGTACACCATCGCCGACATCGCCGCCTTCCCCTGGCTGCGCAACATCGCCCTGCTCGCTATCGATCTGTCCGAGCGGCCGCACCTGAAGGCGTGGATCGAAAAGATCGAGGCGCGCGACGGCGTCAAGCGCGCGCTGGCCCGCGTGGCGACCGTCAAGTCATCGCGCGACAACGCCACGGACGACGCCAAGGACCGCTTCTTCAGCCGCGGCAAATACGCGCTCGCGTGAGCGCACCGCCGGCCGCTAGCCCGTCGCCACGGCTGCAACACGAAGGCCGGCTAATTCCGCCGCGACTCGACAATTTCCCTTATCTTTGCGCGCGCGGGACCCGCCGGGTTCTGCGCGCGAGCGCGTTGGATGAACATGATGTTCCGCTTGTTTGAACGATGGGTGAAGATCACCGGCCTGCCCGATGCGGAGACGGTGCCGCCCACGGGTCTCGTCGACTTCTATTGGCACTTCGCCCGCCAGACCAAGCCGGTGTTCGTCGCGCTGTTCGCCATCGGCTTCGCCGTGGCGCTGCTCGACGTCATGATCCCGGTGTTCATCGGCCATGTCGTGACATTGATCACGCAGGCGCATCCGGCGGAGCTCGTCGCCCACTACTGGCGCGAGCTCGCCGGCATGGCCGCCGTGCTGCTCCTGCTGCGCCCAGCGGCCTACGCCACGCAGCAGTTGCTGATGAACCAGGCGATCGCCGCCAACGTCTCGAACCGCATTCGCTGGCAGAACCACTGGCACGTGGTGCGGCAGTCCTGGGCCTTCTTCCAGAATGATTTCGCGGGGCGCATCGCCAACCGTGTGATGCAGACCGGCCCGGCCATCCGCGAGAGCCTAGTGCAATTGCTCACCGCGGTGTGGTTCATCGTCATCTACGGCACCAGCGCGCTCCTCCTGCTGGCGCATGCCGATCCGTGGCTCGCGGTGCCGGTGATCCTCTGGTTCGGCGCCTATGCGGTGATGCTGCGCTACTTCGTGCCGCGCATGCGCGACCGCTCGAAGGCGACGTCGGAAGCACGGTCGATGCTCACCGGCCGTATCGTCGACAGCTACACCAATATCGTCACGGTGAAGCTGTTCGCGCGCGCCCGCGAGGAGGACGCCTACGTCCGCGAGGCCGTCGACTTCCACAGCGCACGCTTCCACGAGGCGCTGCGGCTCAACACGCTGTTCGCGCTGACGCTGAACATGCTCAACGCGCTCTTGATCGTCGGCACCGGCGCCTTCGCGGTCGGGCTGTGGATCCACGGCGATGTCACCGTCGGCACCGTGGCCATGGCATTGCCGATGACGACGCAGATCGTGTCGGCGTCGGGTTGGGTGGCGTGGCAGGTGACCGGCATCTTCGAGAACATCGGCGTGGTGCAGGAGGGCATGATGACCATCGCCCGTCCGCACACCCTGCTCGACAGACCGGACGCCGCGCCGCTCGCGGTCACAAGCGGCGAGGTCGCGTTCGACCACATTCGCTTCGGCTATGGGCGCGAGAGCGGCGTCATCGACGACCTGACGCTCACCGTGAGGCCGGGCGAGAAGATCGGCCTCGTCGGTCGCTCCGGCGCCGGCAAGTCGACGCTGGTCAACCTGCTGCTGCGCTTCTTCGACCTGGAGGGCGGCCGTATTCTCATCGACGGCTGTGACGTCGCCGCGGTGACGCAGGAGTCGCTGCGCGCGCAGATCTCGCTGGTGACGCAGGACACCTCGCTGCTGCACCGCTCGATCCGCGACAACATCCGCTACGGCAAGCCGGAGGCGGCCGACGCGGAGGTCATCGAAGCGGCGAAGCTCGCGCATGCGCATGACTTCATCCTCGAGCTCGAGGACCTGCACGGCCGGCGCGGCTACGACGCCCATGTCGGCGAACGCGGCGTCAAGCTCTCAGGTGGTCAGCGCCAGCGCATCGCCATCGCTCGCGTGATCCTCAAGGACGCGCCGATCCTGGTGCTCGACGAGGCGACCTCCGCCCTCGACAGCGAGGTCGAGGCGGCGATCCAGCAAAGCCTCGGCACCCTGATGCGCGGCAAGACGGTGATCGCCATCGCGCACCGCCTCTCGACCATCGCGCAGATGGACCGCATCGTCGTGCTCGACCGCGGCCATATCGTCGAGCAGGGCACGCACGCGCAGTTGCTGCGCGCCGACGGCCACTACGCCGCGCTGTGGCGGCACCAGTCCGGCGGCTTCATCGACGCGGTCGACAGCCAAGCCGCGGAGTAGCGCTGTCATTCTCCTGTCACGGTAGCGTCGGCGACTTTGCCGCGACGCTTCCATGAAGGGGACGACCGATGAGCACCGCCGATCTGGCCGACGCCGCGCCCGCCACCGGCATCGTCTGGGCCTACCGCTTCGCGCCCGACGGCAGCGCTGCGGCGCTGCGCCCGGCCGAAATCGACGTGTCGCTTGCGTCGCACGAGCCGGGCTGGGTCTGGGTGCATCTGGCGCTTGCCGACGCGCGCTGCCGCTCGTGGATCGTACAGCACGCACCGGTCTCCGACAGCGCGCGCGAATTACTCGCCGGCAGCGACCAGCATGTCCGCCTCGACGTGCTCGGCCACGAGATCGTCGGCGTCGTGCCCGACCTGCAGCAGGAGCTCGGCGAGCATACCGATGCGCTGGTGCGCCTGCGTTTCGTGCTGACCGAGCGCATGCTGATCACCGCGCGGCAGCGGCCGGTGCATTCGGTCGAAACGACGCGCCGCGCGCTCGAAGGCGGCAAGCGCTTCCCCAACGCCGTCTCCTTCCTCGACGGCATCATCGACCAGTTCGCCGACGCGGTCGCGCGCATGGCCGAGCGGCTCGGCGATGAGCTCGATCGCGCCGAGGACAGGGTGCTCGACGAGGAGCCGGCCGACGAGCGCGTGCGGCTCGGGCGCGTGCGCATCCAGGCGGTGCGGGTGCATCGGCAACTGGGGCAGTTGCGCAGCCTGTTCCACCGCGTCGAGTCGCGCATCGCCGCCGAGAACGCCGCCGTCGGCCGCGCCGTGCGGCGGCTGGCGCAAAAGCTCGACTCCATCGACCACGAGATCGGCTCGCTGCACGAGCGCGCGCGCCTTTTGCTCGACGAGCTCGACGCCAAGACCGCGGCCATCGCCAACCGCCGGCTTTTCACGCTATCTATCCTCACAGCCTGCCTGTTGCCGCCCACTCTGGTCACCGGCTTCTTCGGTATGAACACCAAGGACCTGCCGTTCCAGAACACGGACGGCGGCACCTGGCTGGCGCTGCTCGTCGCTTTCGCCTCGGGCGCGATCAGCTACTGGGCGTTGCGGCGGATGCGGGCATTCTAGGGAGAGACGAGATGATTACGGAAATCGCGCAGATCGACGTGAAGCCCGGCATGGAGGCCCAGTTCGAGGCCGGCGTGCAGAAAGCCGTGCCGCTGTTCCAGCGCGCCAAGGGCTGCAAGGGCATGCGCCTCGCGCGCTCGCACGAGAAGCCGCAGCGCTATCGGCTGTTCGTCATGTGGGAGACGTTGGAGAACCACACGGTCGACTTCCGCGGCTCGGCCGACTTCCAGGACTGGCGCAAGCTGGTCGGCGACTGCTTCGCCGTACCGCCGGACGTGGAGCACGTGAGCGAGGTGGTAAAGGGGTTCTAGATAGCGCGCGTTATTCTAATCCCCGTTCGTCCCCGCGAAAGCAGGGACCCAGCTGGATCGTACCAGCACGACAAAGCCTGGGTTCCCGCTTTCGCGGGAACGAACGGAAATCGCGACACCGTGAGCGCTACGCACTCATCTTCTGCACGAGCGCGTCGGACACCTCGAAGTTGGCATAGACGTTCTGCACGTCGTCATTGTCGTCGAGCGCGTCCATCAATTTCAGGATCTTCTCGCCGGCCTCGTCGTCGACGGCGACGGTGTTCTGCGGCTTCCACATCATGCCCGACTTGCGCGGTTCACCGAACTTCGCCTCCAGCGCCTTGGCGACCTCGTGCAGCGTGTCGGTCTTGGTGACGATCTGGTGGCCGTTCTCGTCGGAGACGACATCCTCGGCGCCGGCTTCGATCGCCGCTTCCAGCACCTCGTCGGCGGTCGCGACCTTGGCGTCGTATTCGACCGTGCCGAGATGATCGAACATGAACGACACCGCGCCGGTCGTCGCCAGGTTGCCGCCGGCCTTGGTGAAGATCGCGCGCACCTCGCCGGCCGTGCGGTTGTTGTTGTCGGTCAACGCCTCGACGATGACCGCGACGCCGCCCGGCGCGTAGCCCTCGTAGCGGATCTCGTCGTAGCTCTCGGTGTCGCCGCCCTGGCTCTTCTTGATGGCCCGCTCGATATTGTCCTTCGGCATGTTCTCGGCCTTCGCCTCCAGGATCGCGGCGCGCAGGCGCGGATTGAACGCCGGATCGGGCAAGCCAAGCTTCGCCGAGACGGTGATCTCGCGCGCGAGCTTGGAGAACAGCTTGGAACGCGCCTTATCCGCGCGCCCCTTCTTGTGCATGATGTTCTTGAATTGTGAATGGCCGGCCATGGCTGATCTGTCGAAGCGTAACGGGTTGATCGGATTGTCGGTTTGAGGCGGCTATATAGGCCGATCGGCGCGAAAGATAAATCCTCCGGCTAAGGCCAGAACCCCGGCCTTGCCTCCTCCAGTCCGCCGCCGAGGCGGACCGGGGCGACCTTCCCGGCGAGGCCCTTGGCGTCCGTCTCGACCGCCAGCCCGCACAGGGTGGCCGGACCCGAGGCCGGCTCGAACCGCGAGGTCGCGATCTTGCGCAGGAAGCGGTTGAGCGGCTCGTCCTTGTTCATGCCGATGACCGAGTCGAAATCGCCGGTCATGCCGACGTCCGAAATGAAGGCCGTGCGCGCCGGCAGGATGCGGTGGTCGGCGGTCGGCACGTGGGTATGCGTGCCGACCACGAGGCTGGCGCGGCCGTCGCAGAAGCAGCCCATCGCCTGCTTCTCGCTGGTCGCCTCGCCGTGGAAGTCCACGACAATGGCGTCGGCGCCCTCCCCGAGCGGACAGGCCGCAAGCTCGCGATCGATCGCCGCGAAAGGGTCGTCGAGCGGATCCATGAAGATGCGCGCCATGGCGTTGATGACGAGCGCACGCGCGCCGTTCTTGGCCTCGATCATCGCCGCACCGCGGCCCGGAGTGCCGGCGGGATAATTCAGCGGGCGGATGAGCCGCGGCGCCCGTTCGATGAACACCAGCGCCTCGCGCTGGTCCCAGGAATGATTGCCGAGCGTCACCGCATCGGCGCCGGCGTCGATGAACTCGTTGTAGATCGCTTCGGTGATACCGAAACCGCCGGCGGCGTTCTCGCCGTTGACGACGACGAGGTCGAGCTTCCACTCGGTGATCAGGCCCGGCAGCCGCGACGAGAGCGCGGTGCGTCCGCTGCGTCCGACAATGTCGCCGATGAAAAGAATACGCATTCAATGTCCGCGAAGGTCGATTGGTCCAGTCTCCGTTAGCACGAGATCGAGCCGCTCGTCGCGGTCCGTGGCGGGAACTCTTGCAATTTCCTGCAGCGCGAAGGCCACGCCGACGGCGATCACCTTCTTCATGGTCCGCAAGCGGTGGATGGTCATGTCGTAGTAGCCGGCGCCGTAACCGATGCGCTGGCCGGCGCGGTCGAAGCAGGCGAGCGGCACGAGGAGCACGTCGGGAAACACCTCCGGCTGCTCCGGCTTCGGCTCGCGAATCCCCCATTGGCCGCGCGCGAATTCGTCGCCGAAGGCGTAGGCCCGCATGATGAGCGGCTTGCCGCGGCCGGCGATGGCCGGCAGCGCCAGTTTCGCGCCGGCACCGGCGAGCACCTTCATCAGCGGCAGCGGGTTGATCTCGCTCTTCAGCGGCATGAAGCCGGAGACGATCATGCCCGGCGCGATGGCGACCGGAAACGGCCGCGCCGCAATGGTTTCGCCGCCGCGCTGGCGCACATCCGCCGGCATGGCGTCGCGCTTGGCGAGCGTGGCGTTGCGGAGTTCGGATTTCTGCTCGGAGATGGTCGGCTCAGCCGTAGCCACAATGCACTCCGTCATGCCCGGCCTTGTGCCGGGCATCCGCGCTTGTCGGCGAGTCGGCAAGCAAGACGTGGATGGCCGGGACGAGCCCGGCCATGACGGACAGGCTGTGTCCCGAGAAGGGAAGTACGGAGCCGCGATGGCCGTCAGAGCGTGATCCCGGGAACCTACATAAGTAGGTGGGCGCCATATGACCGAACCCACGAGCTCGGCCAGGGACAGCTCCCGTCAGGATCGTAAGGCCCCGGGGAATGTGTCTCTGTCGCACCTCGCAGCCCCGCTTGGGCAATGTAAGCGCTCCCTGCCATTAACGCCACAGGGCACCGCGCGGCGGTTAACCCACCGGCACGGAGCCCGGCCCAACGGTCTCGTTGAGCTTGCGGGTGATGCCCTCGATGCGCTCGGCCGCCGAATGGAAGGCGCCGACCACCGCGTCCGAGGCGGCCTGGGCGCGCTCGGCGGAGACCTCGCGCGCCGCGCTGAGCTCCGCGATCTCTTCCTCGAACTTGCGCACCTTCTGCCGGTTTTCCGCCATTTCGTCGGCCAGCATCAGCGCCGCCATCACGGTCAGCCGCGTATCGCCAATCTCGCCGAACTTGCGGCGCAGGTCGATGATGCGGCTGTCGATGTCTTTCGCCAGCGCCAGCAGATGGTCTTCCTGCCCGTCCTCGCAGGCGAGGCGGTACTGACGCCCGGCGATTGTCGTGTTGACCTGGCCCATCTAGCCCTCCCCGTGCGCGGCCAGCACGGTCTGGATCGAGGTGATCGCAGTGTCGAGGCGTTGCGCGATCTCGTGGTTGGTCGCCTCAAGCCGGCGCGAGCGTGCCGTCTCGCCGTCGAGCGCGGCCGCCAGCCGGCTGCGGTCCGTTCCGAGATCCTGCAGCTGCTGCGCGAGCGCGTCTTCGTCGCGATCGTTGTCGCGCCGGCGCTCGACCGCGGCGTCGAGCGCGTCCAGCGCCAAGGCCAGCCGTTTCACTGCCGCGTCGATCGCGCTCTGCTCGGTCATCGCCCCGCGCCCCGGTTCCACAAAAAGCGTGAAGTCGCAGATGCTTAGGGCCGGAAGCTTACGTGTCACGAAACAGTCTCGTCAACGCCGGCGAGAAGATATGCCCCGCTGATTTCAGCGCGCTGTGCATGGCCGTTCTGCGGGGGCCCGCTCACATTGACTCACGGGCGTCACATGTTATCCACCGCTCGCAAAACAGGCCTTTTTCCATGAGCGCACAAGCCTTGCCGTCGGCCGCCGTGGCGCCCGCAGCCCGCCACGAAGGAGCCTCCGCCGTGTCCCATGAGCAGATGGCAAACGCCGTGCGCGCTTTGGCGATGGACGCCGTCGAGAAGGCGAATTCCGGCCATCCCGGCCTGCCGATGGGCGCCGCCGACGTCGCAACGGTGCTGTTCACGCAGTTTCTCAAATTCGATCCGAGCGACCCGAACTGGGCCGACCGCGACCGTTTCGTGCTGTCCGCCGGCCACGGCTCGATGCTGCTCTACGCGCTGCTCTACCTCACCGGCTATTCGTCGGTGAGCCTCGACGAGATCAAGCGCTTCCGCCAGCTCGGCTCGAAGACGCCGGGCCACCCGGAAAACTTCATCACGCCGGGCGTCGAGACCACCACCGGCCCGCTCGGCCAGGGGCTCGCCACCGCCGTCGGCATGGCCATCGCCGAGAAGCACATGGCGGCGGTGTTCGGCGACAAGGTCGTCGACCACAAGACCTACGTACTCGCCTCGGACGGCGACCTGATGGAAGGCATCAGCCAGGAAGCCATCGCGCTCGCCGGCCATCTGAAATTGAACAAATTGATCGTGCTGTTCGACGACAACGGCATTTCCATCGACGGCGCGCTGTCGCTTTCCGACTCCACCGATCAGGTGAAGCGCTTCGAGGCGTCCGGCTGGGCGGCGTGGCGCATCGACGGCCACGATCCGCAGGCCATCGCCGCCGCGCTGCAGAAGGCGCAGAAGTCGGACCGCCCGGTGATGATCGCCTGCAAGACGACGATCGGCTACGGCGCACCGACCAAGGCCGGCAAGTCGTCGTCGCACGGCTCGGCTTTGGGCGCCGACGAAATCAAGGGCGCGCGCGAGAAGCTCAACTGGCCGTATGCGCCGTTCGAGGTGCCCGCCGATATCCTCAGCGCCTGGCGCGAGGCCGGCGCGCGCGGCAAGCCCGCGCACGCTGAATGGACGAAGCGCCTCGGCACGCTCGATACGGCCAAGCGCGGCGAATTCGAGCGCCGCATGCGCGGCGAGATTTCTGACGCGGCGCTGACCAAGGCCGTGCGTGAGGTGAAGGAGAAGCTCGCCGCCGCGCCGAAGACCATCGCCACGCGTACCGCCTGCGAGTTCGCGCTCGAGAGCCTCATCCCGGCGCTGCCGGAGATGATCGGCGGCTCCGCCGATCTCACCGGCTCCAACAATACGCGCACGAAGTCGATGCAGGCGGTGACGCCGTCCGACTTCTCCGGCCGTTTTATCCATTACGGCATCCGCGAGCACGGCATGGCCGCCGCAATGAACGGCATGGCGCTGCACGGCGGCATCATCCCGTACTCCGGCACGTTCCTCGTCTTCTCCGACTATTCGCGGCCGGCGATCCGCCTCGCCGCGCTGATGGGCGAGCGCGTGATCCACATTCTCACCCACGACTCGATCGGTCTCGGCGAGGACGGCCCGACGCATCAGCCGGTCGAGCATCTCGCCGCGCTGCGCTCCATCCCGAACCTCATGGTGTTCCGTCCCTGCGATGCGGTCGAGACCGCCGAGTGCTGGGAGCTGGCGCTGCGGGCCAAGGATCGTCCGAGCGCAATGGCGCTGACCCGCCAAAACCTGCCACAGCTGCGCAACCGGCTCGACGCCGGCAACATCTGCGCCCAGGGCGCCTACGAGATCGCCGGGCCGGACGGCCGCGCCGAGGTCTCGATCTTCGCCACCGGCTCGGAAGTCTCCATCGCGGTCGAAGCGGCGCAGAAGCTCGCCGAGAAAGGCGTCGCCGCCCGTGTCGTCTCGGTGCCGTGCTTCGAGTTGTTCTTCGAGCAGCCGGAGGACGTCCGCCGCGCCGTCATCGGCGACGCGCGCGTGAAGATCGGCGTCGAGGCCGCCGTTCGCATGGGCTGGGACGCGATCATCGGCGCCGATGGCATCTTCGTCGGCATGCATTCCTTCGGTGCCAGCGCGCCGTACAAGGAACTCTATAAACACTTTGGCATTACAGCGGAGGCGATCGCCGACGCGGCAATGAAGAAGCTCAGTTAACCGTCATGCCCGGGCTTGTCCCGGGCATCCTCGTCTTTAGCTAAGGAGACGGGGAGCTAGATCGAACGACCCGGGAGCGACCCACATGACTGTACGCGTTGCCATTAACGGTTTCGGCCGCATCGGCCGCAACATCCTGCGCGCCATCGCCGAAAGCGGCCGCAAGGACATCGAAGTCGTCGGCATCAACGATCTCGGCCCGGTCGAGACCAATGCGCACCTGCTGCGCTACGACAGCGTGCACGGCCGCTTCCCCGGCACGGTCACGGTCAAGGGCGACACGATTTCGGTCGGCAACGGCGCCATCAAGGTGACGGCCGAGAAGGACCCGACCAAGCTGCCGTGGAAGGATCTCGGCGTCGACATTGCGATGGAGTGCACCGGCATCTTCACCGCCAAGGACAAGGCCTCGATGCACCTGACCGCCGGCGCCAAGCGCGTGCTGGTCTCGGCTCCCGCCGACGGCGCCGACCTGACGGTGGTTTACGGCGTCAACCACGACAAGCTGACCAAGGATCACAAGGTCGTCTCGAACGCCTCGTGCACGACCAACTGCCTCGCGCCGGTCGCCAAGGTGCTCAACGATGCCGTCGGCATCGACAAGGGCTTCATGACGACGATCCACTCGTACACCGGCGACCAGCCGACGCTCGACACCTATCACAAGGATCTCTACCGCGCCCGCGCCGCGGCGCTGAACATGATCCCGACCTCGACCGGTGCCGCCAAGGCCGTCGGCCTCGTGCTGCCGGAGCTCAACGGCAAGCTCGACGGCGTGTCGATCCGCGTGCCGACGCCGAACGTCTCGGTCATCGATTTCAAGTTCGTGGCCAAGAAGGGCACGAGCAAGGACGAGATCAACGGCGCCATCAAGCGCGCCGCCGAGCAGCAGTTGAAGGGCATCCTCGCCTTCACCAACGATCCCAACGTGTCGCTCGACTTCAACCACGACCCGCACTCCTCGATCTTCCACATGGATCAGACCAAGGTGATGGACGGCACATTCGTGCGCGTGATGAGCTGGTACGACAACGAATGGGGCTTCTCCAACCGCATGGCCGACACGGCCGTGGCGATGGGCAAGCTGATCTGAGCCGGCTTGTCCCGGGCGCAGCGCAGCACGAAGTGATGCGCTGCAGACCCGGGACCGCCATAACCCGGAACGGTCCCGGATCAGCGGCGCGCCGCTAACGCGCTGCGCCGCGTCCGGGACACGAGACATCCCGCATGGCCAACTTCCGCACCCTCGACCACGTCGACGTGAAGGGCAAACGTGTCCTGGTCCGCGTCGATCTCAACGTCCCCATCGACAACGGCGTCGTCGCCGATGCCACCCGCATCGAGCGCGTCGCCCCTGCCCTGACCGAACTCGCCGACAAGGGCGCCAAGGTGATCCTGCTGTCGCATTTCGGCCGGCCAAAGGGGCGCGACACCAAGAATTCGCTCAAGCCGGTCGCCGCGGAAGTCGCGCGCGTGATCAAGCGGCCGGTGAAGTTCGCCGACGACTGCGTCGGCGCGGCTGCCGAAGACGCCGTCGCCGCCATGAAGCAGGGCGACATCCTCTGCCTCGAGAACACGCGCTTCCATGCCGGCGAGGAGAAGAACGACAAGGCCTTCGTCGCCGCGCTCGCCAGGCTCGGTGACATCTGGGTCAACGACGCCTTCTCGGCCGCGCACCGCGCGCACGCCTCGACCGAAGGCCTCGGCCACGTGCTGCCGGCCTATGCCGGGCGCTCGATGCAGGCCGAACTCGACGCGCTGGGCAAGGCGCTCGAGCATCCGCAGCGGCCAGTGGCGGCGATCGTCGGCGGCGCCAAGATATCGACCAAGCTCGACCTGCTCGGCAACCTGTTGTCCCAGGTTGATGCGCTGATCATCGGCGGCGCCATGGCCAACACGTTCTTGCTTGCGCTCGGCAAGTCGGTTGGGAAAAGCCTTGCCGAGCATGATCTCCTGAAAACCGCGCAGAACATCCTCGCCAAGGCGAAGGCCGCCAAGAAAGAGATCGTGCTGCCGATCGACGCCGTGGTCGCCGAGAAGTTCGAGGCCAATGCGCCGTCGCGCACCGTGTCGGTCGATGCCGTCGGCCCGAACGAGATGATCCTCGACATCGGTCCGAAGTCGATCGAGCAGGTCGTCTCCGTGCTCGCCCGCTGCAAGACCCTGGTCTGGAACGGCCCGTTCGGCGCCTTCGAGATGGAGCCGTTCGATACCGGCACCGTTGAGGTCGCCGAAGCGGCGGCGGAACTGACCAAGGCCGGAAAGCTTGTCACGGTTGCAGGCGGCGGCGACACCGTGGCCGCGCTCAATGCGGCGGGGGCCGCCGACCGTTTCACCTACGTCTCGACCGCCGGCGGCGCCTTCCTCGAATGGCTCGAAGGCAAGGCCTTGCCCGGCGTGGAAGTGCTCAGGCTAAAATAGTCACGAACGCATCCCGGGGGGCGATACGCGGGGTGTAGATGGAGGGAAACATGAATCTCGACGCACTGAACAAAGTGGCGCGCGCCATGGTCGCACCCGGCAAGGGCATCCTCGCCGCCGACGAATCCTCGGGCACCATCAAGAAGCGCTTCGACGCCATCGGCGTGGAATCGACGGAGGACAGCCGCCGCGACTACCGCGAGATGATGTTCCGCACCGCCGAGGCGATGAAGAACCATATCTCCGGCGTCATCCTCTACGACGAGACCATCTGGCAGAAGGCCAAGGACGGCACGCCGCTCGTGAAGATCATCGAGCAGATGGGCTCGATCCCCGGCATCAAGGTCGACGAAGGCACCAAGCCGCTGCCGAATTGCTCCGGCGAATTGATCACCATCGGTCTCGACAAGCTCGCCGACCGTCTCACCAAGTACTATGAGCAGGGCGCGCGCTTCGCCAAATGGCGCGCGGTCATCGACATCGGCAACGGCATCCCGAGCTACAGCGCGATCCACGCCAATGCGCACGCGCTCGCCCGCTACGCGGCGCTCTGCCAGGCGGCGCAGATCGTGCCGATCGTCGAGCCGGAAGTGTTGATGGACGGCGATCACGACATCGACCGCTGCTACGCGGTCACCGAGCTCGTGCTCAAGGAGACCTTCCAGGAGCTTTATTACGCCAAGGTCGCGCTCGAGGGCATGGTGCTCAAGCCGAACATGGCGATCGCGGGCAAGAAGAGCGCGAAGAAGGCGTCCGTGCAGGAGGTCGCCGAGAAGACCGTCAAGCTGCTCAAGAACTGCGTGCCGGGCGCCGTGCCGGGCATCGCATTCCTGTCCGGCGGCCAGTCGGACGAGGAAGCGACCGCGCATCTCGACGCCATGAACAAGATCGGTGGCCTGCCGTGGCCGCTCACCTTCTCCTACGGCCGGGCGCTGCAGGCGGCGCCGCAGAAGGCGTGGTTGGGCAAGGCAGAGAACGTCGCCGCCGGCCAGCGCGCGTTCGCGCATCGCGCCAAGATGAACAGCCTCGCCGCACTTGGGCAGTGGAAGTCCGAGCTGGAAAAGAAGGCGGCGTAATTGCCTGTCGTCACCGGGCTTGTCCCGGTGACAAGCCCGGCCATGACAGATCAGAAACGACAAAGGCCGCGCCCAAGGCGCGGCCTTTTCACATTGTGCCTATGGCGATGGTTTCACGATCGCGAATTTCGCATTGCGAACGCAGACGCTCAGTCGCAATCGGTCTTGCGCACCGTCTTCGAGCCGGCGAGATCGTCGTGGTGCACCGTCTTCGTCGTGCAGCCGTCGCCGTTGGTCTCGATCTTCTTGGTGGTCTTCTCGGTGCCGAGCAGGCCGCCACGCTCCTTGACGGTCACGGTGGCCGCCGGGCGCTCCTTCTCGATCACCACCGGGTCGTCGCGGTGCTCTATCACGGTGGTTTGAGCGCTCGCCGCCAGCGAAGTGAAGGCAGATGCCGCCAGAATCAGCCCGAGGACATTGAGTTTCATGGTCGCCTCCTCTAATGGAACTCAGGACTGAAAACGCGTTCCCCACCTCTCCTGTTCCTTCGGTTCCACTCCCAAGTGCAAGGACCACCCAACGTGATCGATCTCTACACCTGGACCACGCCGAACGGCCGCAAGGCATCCATCATGCTCGAGGAAATCGGATTGCCCTACACGGTGCATCCGATCGACATCTCCAAGGACGAGCAGTTCGCGCCTGATTTTCTCAAAATCTCGCCGAACAACCGCATCCCCGCGATCGTCGATCGCGACAACGGCCTGTCGCTGATGGAGTCGGGCGCGATCCTGATCTATCTCGCCGACAAGACCGGCAAGCTGCTGCCGAAGTCCGGCCACGGCCGTTACAAGGTCATCGAGTGGCTGATGTGGCAGATGGGCGGCCCTGGCCCGATGCTCGGGCAGGTCCACCACTTCGTGAAATACAACAAGGGCAAGGCGCCCTATGCCGAGGAGCGCTACCTGAAGGAAGCGCACCGGCTCTACAAGGTGCTCAACACCCAGCTCGAAGGACGCGACTTCGTCGCCGACGAATACTCCATCGCCGACATCGCGCTGTGGCCATGGATCTCGCGCTTCGAGTGGCAGACGATCGATATGAAACAGTACCCGAACGTGAAGCGGTGGTACGAGACCATCGCGGCGCGCCCGGCCGTGCAGCGCGGCTACAAGGTGCCGAAGGACATGGGCCCGATCCCGATGCCGTAAGGCGGCGGCAAAGGCAAGTTCACGTCATCGCCGGGGCCGCTGCCCCGGCGATTTCGTTTGGGCGGCGCCTTGGACGCAGCACCGGCGGCGGACTAACCTCGCAATAACGATTCGCCGGCGATACCGGCGCCGTCCGCGTTGCGTTCGCCCTTCACCATTCACCGCATCGCCCGATGGCCCAGCCGCAACCGACCCCGCAGCGCGATTTCAACGACCTCCTGCGCCGCGCCGCCGGGCATCACCAGCGCGGCGAACTGACGCCGGCGGAAAGCCTCTATCGCAAGGTGCTGGCCGAGCGGCCGGACAGCTTCGATGCCCTGCATCTCTACGGCGTCCTGATGCACCAGCGCGGTCAGTCCGTGGAGGCGCTAAAGCTCATTGGCCAAGCGCTCAAGGCCAACTCCGGCGCGGCGTCCGCTCATTCCAACTACGCGATCGTGCTTGCCGTGCTGGCACGGCACGAGGAAGCGCTCGCGGCCTCCGAGCGTGCCATCGCGCTGACGGAGGAATTCCCCGAGGCGCACAACAGCCGCGGCAACGCGCTGCGCGCGCTCAAGCGGCCGGAGGAAGCGCTCGCGAGCTACGCGCGCGCCCTGGCGTTGCGGCCCGCCTATCCCGAAGCGCTGAACAACCGCGGCAATGCGCTCGTGGAGTTGCGCCGCTTCCAGGAGGCGTTGGCGAGTTACGATGCCGCGCTTGCGCTCAAGCTCGATTACGCCGACGCGCTGGCCAATCGCGGCCAGTGCCTGGTGGCGCTCGAACGCAAGGACGAGGCGCTGGCGAGCTTCGACGCCGCGCTCAGGATCCAGCCGCGCCATCCGGTGGCGCTGAAGGAGCGCGGCCACCGCCTGCGCGCCCTCGGGCGGCTGGCCGAGGCACTCGAGTATTACGATCGCGTGTTGATGCTGACGCCGAACGATCACGAGACGCACGCCAATCGCGGCCTCGTGCTGCGCGACCTCAAGCGCTTCGACGACGCCTTCGCCGCCTACGACCGCGCGCTCGCGGTCAAGCCCGACTTCACCGATGCCGTCGTCGCGCGCGGCAACGTTTTCTACCAGATGGGCCGTCATGCCGACGCGCTCGCCGAATACGAACGCGCGTTGGCGATGGAGCCGGACTTCGCCTACGGCTTCAATAATCGCGGCAATGCGCTGCACGCGCTCGGCCGCCACGACGAGGCGCTGCAGAGCTTCGAGCGTGCACTGACGCTCAAGCCCGATTACGGCGAGGCCTACAACAACCGCGGCAACGCGCTGATCGAGCTCAACCGCCACGCCGAGGCGTTGACCGACTATGATGCGGCGATCGCGCGCAAGCCTTTCGCCTCGGCCTTGGTCAACCGCGGCAGCGCGCTGCGCTACCTCGGCCGCGCCGACGCGGCGATGGCGAGCTTCGACCATGCCATCGCGCTCGAGCCGCAGATGCCGGAGGCGCACTGGAACAAGGCGCTGTTGCAGCTCGCGCTCGGCGATTATGCGAACGGCTTTGCCGGCTACGAATGGCGCTGGCGCGGCGCCACCGAGCTGACGTCGCGCGGCTTCGTTCAGCCGCAGTGGGCGGGGGAGGAGATCGTCGGCAAAACGATTTTCCTGCACGCCGAGCAGGGCTATGGCGACAGCATCCAGATGCTTCGTTATCTGCCGCTGGTCAAAGCGCGCGGCGCGCGCGTGGTGCTCGAGCTGCCCGACAGCCTGATGCCGCTGCTCGGGCCGCATGGCGAGGGCGTCGTCGTGCTCAACCGCGGCACGCCGCTGCCGGCTTTCGATCTGCATTGCCCGCTGATGAGTCTGCCGCTCGCTTTCGGCACCACGATCGACAGCGTGCCGGCCGAGGTGCCCTACCTGTTCGCACCGGAGCGCGCTCCCGTGCGCGCGCGGCTGCCGCGCGAAGGCCTGCGTGTCGGGCTGGCATGGTCCGGCAAGCCGAGCCACAAGAACGACCACAACCGCAGCATCGCACTTCAGTCGCTTGCCGCGCTCGTCTCGCTGCCGGGCACGTCCTTCGTCAGCCTGCAGCGCGAGTACCGCGAGGCCGACCTGCCGGTACTGGCCGGCCTGCCGATCGCCCGCCTCGACGACGTCATCCGCGACTTCGCCGACACGGCGGCCGCCATCGACCGGCTCGACCTCGTCATCGCCGTCGATACCGCCGTTGCCCACCTCGCCGGCAGCCTCGGCAAGCCGTTGTGGCTGCTGATGTCGCACATCCAGGACTGGCGCTGGCTGTGCGAGCGCGAGGACAGCCCCTGGTATCCGACCGCGCGGCTGTTCCGGCAGGGGTCGGACGGCACGTGGGACCCGGTCATCGCGCGCGTGACGGAAGCGCTTGCGGCCCTCGCCAAGGCCCGCTAGGCCGCTTCAACCGGCCACAGGCGCCGGTCAATTTTCCGCCTGATTGCGCTAACATCCGGGAACCATGGCCTCTCGACCGAAGCAAGCGGAGCCGCGCCCGCAACCCCGCCTCTATCTGGTGACGCCCGAGATCACCGACGCGGCTGCCTTCGCCGCGCCGCTCGCGGCAGCGCTGGCGGCCGGCGACGTCGCCGCCGTGCTGATGCGGCTCGCGCCCGGCGACGAGCGCAGCCTGACCAACCGTATCAAGGAGCTGGCGCCGCTCGTGCAGAAGCATGAGGCCGCCCTGCTCCTCGACGGCCATCCCGAACTCGTGGCCCGCGGCGGCGCAGATGGCGCGCACCTTGCCGACATCGAGGCTTTCGAAGTGGCCATCGACACACTCAAGCCTGAGCGCATTGCCGGCTGCGGCGGACTGGCGACGCGGCATGACGCGATGGTCGCCGCCGAGCGCGGCGCCGACTACGTCATGTTCGGCGATCCCGACCGGCACGGTGAGCGCCTGGCTTTCGAGGTGATCGAGGAACGCGTCGGCTGGTGGGCCGAGGTGTTCGAGGCGCCCTGCGTCGCCTATGCGGGCTCGCTCGACGAGGTCGCGCCGCTGGTGAAGGCCGGCGCCGACTTCATCGCCCTCGGCGACTGGATGTGGCGCGATCCGGCCGCCACCGTCGCCGCGGCCGGCCGCGACCTGTCGCTGCCGGAGAGCGTGACATGAACGGCGGCGCGCGCGCGGCGCTGACCGCCGTCTGCCTTGTGGCGCTGGCCAGCCCTGCGCTGGCGCAAGCGGCAAAGACAGCATCGCCCGCGCCGCCGGCGTCCGCACCCGCTGCCGGGTCGGCAGCCAATATCGATCTTGCCTACGGCGCCTACGAGCGCGGATTCTATCTGACCGCGTTCAACCTCGCGACGCAGCGGGCGGCGCAGAACGATGCCGCGGCGATGACGCTTCTCGGCGAACTCTATGCGCAGGGGCTCGGCGTCGGCCACGACGACAAGAAGGCCGCCGACTGGTACAGACTGGGCGCCGAGCACGGCGATCCCAACGCCATGTTCAGCCTGGCCATGTTCAACATGGCCGGTCGCGGCGGGCTGAACGACCATACGACAGCCGTGAAGCTGCTCGAGCAGGCGGCCAAGCTCGGCCACATCCTCGCCGCCTACGATCTCGGCCTGCTCTACCTGCAGGGCCGCGACGTCGTTCAGGATTTCGGCCATGCCGCCAAGCTGTTCGAGCAGGCGGCCAACGCCGGCAGTCCGGAAGCGCAGTACGCGCTGGCCACCATGTACAAGGAAGGCCGCGGCGTGCCCAAGGACCTGCACAAGGCGGCCGTGCTGCTCGCGCGCTCCTCGATCGGCGGCGACCTCGACGCCATGGTCGAGTTCGCCATCGCGCAGTTCAACGGCGATGGCACGACCAAAAGCGAAAGCGCCGCCGCGCAGCTTTTCCTGCGCGCCGCCGAACGGGGCAGCCCGATCGCTCAGGACCGCCTCGCCCGCATCCTCATGGCCGGGCGCGGCATGCCGGCCGACCCGGCCGGGGCCATCAAGTGGCATATCGTCGCCAAGGCGGCCGGCGCCAACGACGCCGATCTCGACGTTTTCGCCGCCAAACAGCCGCAGGCGGTGCAGGACGCCGGCGAGAAGGCCGCGCGCACGTGGATGTCGACCTTGAAGCAGCCGCGGTCTTGACGCCGCGCCCGCGCGCGGGCAGACCGCAGGCGCCATGGCCCATTCCGCACTGCTCAACGTGATGATCGCCGCCGCCCGCAAGGCGGGGCGCGCGCTAAGGCGCGATTTCGGCGAAGTCGAGAAGCTGCAGGTCTCGCTCAAGGGACCGGCCAACTTCGTTACCGCCGCCGACCGTCGCGCCGAGGAGACGCTTTACGCCGAGCTGTCGAAGGCCCGCCCCGGCTATAGCTTCCTCGGCGAGGAAGGCGGCGCCCGCGAAGGCGCCGACAAAACCCATACCTGGATCGTCGATCCGCTCGACGGCACCACCAACTTCCTGCACGGCATCCCGCAGTTCTGCATCTCCATTGGCCTCGAGCGCGAAGGCACCATAGTCGCCGGCGTCATCTACAATCCGGCCAATGAGGAACTGTTCATGGCCGAGCGCGGCAAGGGCGCCTTCCTCAACGACCAGCGGATGCGCGTCGCCGCGCGCAAGCGTCTCGCCGACGCGGTCATCGCCTGCGGCCTTCCGCACCTCGGACGGCCTCATATTGAGCGCGGCCACAGAGAGACTGCCGCGGTGCAGGAGAAGGTGGCGGGACTGCGCCGCTTCGGCGCCGCCGCACTCGACCTCGCCTGGGTCGCGGCCGGCCGCCTCGACGGCTACTGGGAGCGCGACATCAAGCCGTGGGACATGGCCGCGGGCGTGCTGATGGTGCGCGAGGCCGGCGGCTTCGTCTCCGATGTGGACGGCGCGGACGAGATGATGGCCAAGGGCGACATCGTCGCCGGCAACGAGGCCATGCACAAGGAACTGCTGCGGGTCCTCAAAAACGCCTGAGAAGGGCGGAAAACCCCCGGCTACCGACGCATTTTCAACTCAATCGGTCGCTTTATCCTTGCGGTGCCGCGCCGGGCGCTGTTTCCTTGTCGCACGTCTGTGCCATATTGATTTGCCCGTCCGCGCGAGCCTTCGTTGCCCATGGCCAAAAAAGACATCGATCCGCTCAAGCTTTCGTCCCCGCGCATCTTTTTGTTCCGGATGCTGGTGTTCGTCGTCCTCGGCGGACTGGTGGCCTTCCTGCTGCACAAGCAAATCCAGGTCGCCTACATGGCCAATCCGGGCCTGAACACGCTCATCCTCGCTGTCCTTGCCATCGGCGTCGTGCTCGCGTTCCGCCAGGTGATCCGCCTCTATCCCGAGATCTCCTGGGTCAACAATTTCCGTCTCGCCGACCCGGGATTGGCCGTCGAGCGCCCGCCGGTGCTGCTCGCCCCGATGGCGGCGATCCTCGGCAGCCGTATCGGCCGCATGGCCATTTCAGCGCAAATGATGCGCGGTATCCTCGATTCGATCGCCACCCGCCTCGACGAGGCGCGCGACATCGGCCGCTACATGACCGGCCTAATGGTCTTCCTCGGCCTGCTCGGCACGTTCTGGGGCTTGATCGAGACGATGACCTCGATCGTCGGCGTCATCAGCGGGCTGAAAGGCGGCGGCGACGCGAGCTCGATGTTCGAATCGTTGCGCGAGGGCCTCGCCGCACCGCTGTCGGGCATGGGCATTTCGTTCTCGTCCTCGCTGTTCGGCCTCGCCGGCTCGCTGGTGCTCGGCTTCCTCGACCTGCAGTCGAGCCAGGCGCAGAACCGCTTCTACACCGAGCTGGAAGACTGGCTCTCGACCACCGTCTACGACCACGCCGTCGAGCCCGGCGCCAGCGTCGCGGTCACCGGCGAGATGAGCTCGGCCATCGAGCGGCTGCGCGCGGCGATCGATCAGACCGGCAGCGGCAAGGCCGCCTCCACGGCGATGGTCAATCTCGCCGAGGCGATCCAGGGCTTGGTGCACCACATGCGCAACGAGCAACAGATGATCCGCGACTGGGTCGACGGTCAGGCCGAGCAGCAGCGCGAGATCAAGCGGCTTCTCGAGATCATGGTGCGCGAGAGCGTGAACCGCTAGGCCCACTCCGCTCGTCCCCGCGAAAGCGGGGACCCAGCGCTGGATGCCCGCTTTCGCGGGCATGAGCGGAGAACGGGAGAGTTCGAAAGAGTAAGTTCAAATGCCCCTCGCACGACGCCGCGGCGAAAGCGGCATGAATTACTGGCCGGGCTTCGTCGACGCGCTGTCGACGCTAATCCTCGGCATCATCTTCCTGCTCACCGTCTTCGTCGTGGTGCAGTTCTATCTGCAGCAGGAAGTCGCAGGCAAGGACACCGCGCTCACCAAGCTGAACGCGCAGATCGCGGAACTGACGAGCCTCCTGTCGCTGGAGAAGGCGGGCAAGTCCGACATCGAGAACCAGCTCGCCGCTTTGCGCGCCACGCTGAGCGCGACCCAGAGCGAGCGCGACAAGCTGAAAGCCGCGGCCGACGCCTCCGGCGCCAATGCCGCCTCGGCGCAAGGCCAGGTGACGCAGCTCTCCACCGCGCTCGAAGGCGAGAAGAAGATCTCCGCCGGAGCGCTGGCGCAGGTCGAGGCGCTCAACCAGCAGATTTCCGCGCTGCGTCGCCAGCTCGCCGCCATCGAGCAGGCGCTCGACGCCTCGGAACAGAAGAACAAGGAATCGCAGGGCCGCATCACCGACCTCGGCCAGCGGCTCAATCTGGCGCTGGCGCAGAAGGTGCAGGAGCTAACCAAGTACCGCTCCGACTTCTTCGGCAAGCTGCGTGAGATCCTCGGTAACCGACCGGACGTCCGCATCGTCGGCGACCGCTTTGTGCTGCAGTCCGAGCTGTTCTTTGACAGCAGCAAGGCCGATCTCAAGCCGGCGGCCACCGCCGAGCTCGACAAGATGGCGACGGCTTTGATCGGCCTCGAGCAGCAGATCCCGAAGGACATCCCCTGGGTGCTGCGCGTCGACGGCCATACCGACGTGCGGCCGATCACCGGCGGCCCGTTCAAGTCCAACTGGGATCTGTCGGTGGCGCGCGCGGTCGCCGTGGTAAAGTATCTCATCGCCAAAGGCGTCAATCCGCAGCGGCTGGTTGCCGCGGGCTTCGGCGAATTCCAGCCGATCGACACCGGCACGACCGACGAGGCCTATCGCAAGAACCGCCGCATCGAATTCAAGCTGACGGAACGCTGATCATCGATGGCGGTCTATGTCGACGAGGCGATCTGGGCAAAGCACGGGCGCAAATGGTGCCACCTGCTGGCCGATAACATCGACGAGTTGCACCGCTTCGCGCGCCAGCTCGGCTTGCATCGCTCGTCCTACCAAGGGCCGCCGAAGACGGCGTCGCCGCATTACGACCTCACCTCCTATGAGCGCCGGCGGGCCATCGCCTATGGCGCGCGCAACTGCGATCGTACCGCCGTGGTCACGATCGCGCGCAAGCTGCGCCGCCAGGCGGCGCTGAGCGCGTGATGAACGCCGCCATCCTCCGCCCCTATACGCCGGCCGACGAGGATGCGGCGATCGAGCTGTGGCGGCGCACCTGGGCGCAGCACTATCCGCACATCGACTTCAACGCGCGCGCGGCCTGGTGGCGCGAGCGCTGGCGCCAGGAGCTGATCCCGGTCGCGCATGTCGTGCTGGCGGAGATTGACGGCAAGCTTGCCGGCTTCGTCACCGTCGACGACAAGACGATGTATCTCGATCAGATCGTGGTGGCGCCCGAATTCTGGGGTTCGGACGTTGCCCGCGCGCTGGTCGATGAAGCCAAACGCCTGTCGCCGCGCGGGCTCGACCTCCTCGTCAACAAGGACAATGCCCGCGCCATCCGCTTCTACGAGAAGCACGGCTTCTCTTACGCCGGCGAGGACAAGAACCCGGTGTCTGGCATCGCCGTGAACCGGATGGCCTGGCGGCCATAACAACCGCTACCGCGCCGCGGCCAAACTCTCCGCCATCTTGGCGTCGAAGGATTTGGAATCGACCTTCAGGTAGGCGAGCTTCTCCTCGGCGATCACCACCGCCTCGGCGACCCCGGGCACCTGGCGCAGCCGCGCGGCGAGCGTGACGGCATCGGCGCCCTCACCGATCGCGACGAGCCGCGTCGTCAGGTAGCTCGGCTGCTTCATGGTCGCGGCCGCAAGCAGCCAGGCGAGCGCGATCGCCGCGGTCAGTGCGAACACCGCGGCCGTGCCGCCGTGCTGGTTCGCCCAGCCGCCGATGACGCCGCCGGCGAAGATGCCGAGGAACTGCAGGCTCGAATAAAGCCCCATCGCCGTGCCCTTGGCGTCGGGCGGCGCGGTCTTGGTGATGAGCGACGGCAGGCTCGCTTCCATGACGTTGAAGCCGGAGAAAAACACCGTGAGCGCCGCCAGAAGCACGTAGAGATTGCCGGCGCCGAGATAGAGCATGATCTGACTGACGACGAGCGTGGCGACGGCGGCGACGAACACGCCCTTCATCCGTCGATATTTCTCGGCGACGATGATCGCCGGCACCATGACGACGACCGAGACCAGCAGCACCGGCAGATAGACCATCCAGTCGTTGTGGTTCGACAGGCCGAGCGTGCCGCGCAACAGCGCGGGCACCACCAGGAAGCTGGCGGTCAGCATCGCGTGCAGCGCGAAGATGCCGAAGTTGAGCCGCAGCAGTTCGGCGTTGCGCAGCACGGAGCCGATCATTGCCGGCACCGGCTCGGCGTCGCGATGCACGCGCACGACGCGCGGCCGCGGCACCATGAATTCGGTGATGGCGATGCCGACCAGCGCCAGCCCCACCATGAGCCAGAAGATGCCGGGAACGCCGATCAGCGCCGCGAGGATCGGGCCCGCCACCAGCGCCACCATGAACGAGGCGCCTATGGTGATACCGACCATCGCCAGCGCCTTGGTGCGGTTCTCCTCGGTGGTGAGATCGGCGACCAGCGCCAGGATCACCGAGCCGACGGCGCCGGCGCCCTGCAGCGCGCGGCCGAAAATGACGCCGCCGATCGACGTCGACAGCGCGGCGACGGCACTGCCGCCGGCGAACAGCAGAAGGCCGATGACGATCATCACCTTGCGTCCGACCCGGTCGGACAAGAGGCCGAAGGGGATCTGCAGCAGGCCCTGCGTGAGGCCGTAGATGCCCAGCGCCTCCCCGACCAGATAGGGGCTCGCACCGGTCAGCCCGTGGGCGTAGGCGGCGAACACCGGATAGATCATGAACAGGCCGAGCAGCCTGACGGAGAAGACCGCCGCCAGCGAGGCGGCCGCGCGAAATTCCTGACGATTCATGGCAATTATTCCAGCCCGGACGGCCGCCGGCCTGGTTTCGACGCCTTCCCTTGAAGTGTGCCCCCGGGCGTCACCCTTAAGCCGGACAATGCCCCGCCGCTTTGCGCCGGGTCAATCGCGGCACCTTGCCCGTGTGCTCCGCCTCCTGTATAGACCCGCGAAATTCAGCCCAATTGAGGCGTCCTCAGGCGCCACCGGAACCCGCGACTGGACGCGAAAGAGCGATGAAAACCGATATTCACCCCGACTATCACACCATCAAGGTCGTCATGACCGATGGCACCGAGTTCACCACCCGCACCACCTGGGGCAAGGAAGGCGATGTCCTCAATCTCGACATCGACCCGAAGTCGCACCCGGCCTGGACCGGCGGCCAGCAGCAGATCCTGGACCGCGGCGGCCGCGTGTCGCGGTTCCAGAAGAAGTTCTCGGGCTTCCTCGACAAGGCCGGCAAGAAGTAAGCCGCCCGCCCGGCCCGATACGAAAAAAGCCCCGGCTCGCCGGGGCTTTTCCTTTTTGGCGCTGCGCCGCTGCCGCTACGCCTGCTCCGCCTCGAAGGCCGCCTTGAGCAGCCCGAGTTGGTGCTCGACCGGATTGATCGACGGCGCCGTCATCTCGGTCAGCGTGTTGTGGATAGTCGCATCGAGCCGGCGCACCTGGTTCTGCAACGTCACCGAGCGCTCGATGAGCGTGCGCAGCGGCTCCGGCAGCAGGCCCATGTTGTTGGCATCGTGCGTGTCGGTCGCCGACAGGCGCACCTTGTTCTTTTCCTTGTTGGCCTGGGCGAGCGACATCTCGCCCTCCTTCACCGCGCGGTGCAGGAGCAGCCACGACGCGAGCTGCATCAGCCGCGTGGTCAGGCGCATGCTTTCGGTGGCGTAAGCGAGCGCGGCGGCGCGGGCGAGCTTCTTGGATTCCTGCCGTCCCGGCCCGTCCAGATACGTCGCGGTCTCCTCGACCAGCGCCATGCCGCTGCGGAACAATTCGGCAAAGGCCTGCGAATTGGCGAACTTCTCGCCGAAGGACACCGGCTGGTTGTCGCTGATCAGGGACTTTTCGGACATGACGCTACGCCTCACTGACGCTCGGGGCTCAGAGCTTGCCCCTTAACGAATGAGTAAGCATGGCGCGCTTGCGCGTGCTCGTCCAGACGGAGCGCCCGCAAACCTTACGGGATGGTTGCTGCCGTCGCCGAAAGACGGCCTTATCCCCGAACTTGCCCCAAAACGGCACAAAAAAGGAGCCGCCGTTGCCGGCGGCTCAAAGTGATAACAGGGAGGCGTCAAAACAGAGTGGACAGGAGCCACTCGATGTCCACGAAGATGGACGCCGGTAGTAATGATCCCGAAAGCTTAATTACCGCTTAAAATTTGAGGCAATGGCTTTTTAAATTCGAGCGGCTTCCGGCCCTCAGCGCTTGAAGAACTGGTCGGCTGCGGCGCGGGTCGCGCGCTTTTTGACCATATCGGCCTCGAGCCTCGCGATTTCCTCCTTCAGCAGCGTCACGCGCGCGTCGAGCTCCTCGACCGACAGAAGCGCCAGGTCCTGCCCGATATCGTGCGTCACCTTCTTCTTCGGCCTGTCGTCGTCGTCGATCGCCGGCATTGCGAACCCTCCACGGACGCGGCAAATCTACTGGCCGTTCTGCGGGTTGTCACACCGGCGAGGCGCGCCTAAACAGGGCGTCCAGCCCGCCGACGAGGTTCCCGATGAGCACACTCCCGACCCAGATGACCGCCATCGGCATCAGGACGCCCGGCGGCCCCGAAGTGCTGGTTCCGGAGGAACGCCCGGTGCCGAAACCGGGGGAAGGCGAGATTCTGATCCGCGTGCGGGCCGCCGGCGTCAATCGGCCGGACGTGATGCAGCGCAAAGGCCTGTATCCGCCGCCGCCCGGCGCGTCCGACATTCCCGGCCTCGAGGTCAGCGGCGAGATCGCCGCCCTCGGCCCCGCGATCAAGCGGTGGAAGGAAGGCGACCGCGTCATGGCGCTGGTCTCCGGCGGCGGCTATGCCGAATACTGCCTCGCCGTCGCCACCCACACGCTGGCGGTGAGCACGCTGCCCTTCATCGACGCCGCCGCCGTCCCCGAGACGACCTTCACGGTCTGGCACAACGTATTCGAACGCGGCGGACTGAAGGAAGACGAGACGCTGCTCGTGCACGGCGGCTCGTCGGGCATCGGCACCACCGCGATCCAACTCGCCAAACAGTTCGGCGCCAAGGTGTTCGTCACCGCCGGCTCCGAAGACAAGTGCGAGGCCTGCCGCAAGCTCGGGGCCGATCTCGCCATCAATTACAAGACCGAGGACTTCGTGGCGGTTTGCAAGGCCGCCACCGACGGCAAGGGTGTCGATGTGATCCTCGACATGGTCGGCGGCGATTACATCGGCCGCAATTACGAAGCGGCCGCCGTCGAGGGCCGCATCGTGCAGATCGCCTTCCAGGGCTCGGCCAAGGCGGAAGTCAACTTCATGCGGCTGATGCTCAAGCGGCTGCACCACACCGGCTCGACGCTGCGCTCGCGCTCCAATGCCGACAAGGGCGCCATCGCGCGCACGGTCGAGGATCGCGTGCTGCCGCTCCTGGCCGCCGGCAAGGTCAAGCCGGTCATCTACAAGACGTTCCCGCTGCGCGAGGCCGCGGCCGCGCACGCGCTGATGGAATCGAGCGCCCATATCGGCAAGATCGTCCTGACGGTCTGATGTGGGCGGCACCCCCTGACCGCGGAAATCAGGCGACGGCGGGCCGCGAAATCGGCACAATGTCGGACGAAAAGCGAGCAAGGTGGGGCTTGTTGACTGACTTCAACCGACGGCGGTGCCTGACAGGCAGACCGACCAACGCCGCGGCCGGGGGATTTCGATTGTTTCGAAGCTGGTTCGGGAAGGTCGCTGCCGGCCTGATTGCGCTCGCCGCCATAACGGTCGCGACGCCGCCCGCGCACGCCGTCGAGGCGGTCAATGTCCGCCAGGACACCCCCGCCATCGACCTCACCGCCGCCACCGAGCTGCAACACACCGAGACCGACCGCATTCAGGTCTCGACCGCACCCGGACCCGACGGCATCGTCCGCCGCATCGAGGTGCACGCCCGCGAGCACAACACCAACTGGGCTGTCTTCGCGCTCACCAATAATGGGGATGAGCAGATCGACCGGCTGATCGTCGTGCCGCACTACCGCATGGTCGGCTCGGGGCTGATCTGGCCCGATCTCGGTCTCTCCCGCGTCGCCTCGATCACGCCCTCGACCGGCGACCGTCCGCTGCGGCAGGCCAGCAGCACCGCCGACATCTTCCGCGTCACGCTCGACCCGGGCACGGTCATCACCTTCGTCGCCGAATTGCGCACCGACAAGCTGCCGCAGATCTATCTGTGGGAGCCGGACGCCTACAAGGACAAGGTCAACTCCTTCACGCTCTACTACGGCATCGTCATCGGCATCGCCGGCCTGCTCGCGCTGTTCCTCACCATCCTGTTCGTGGTGAAGGGCTCGATGATGTTTCCCGCCGCGGCCGCGCTCGGCTGGGCGGTGCTGATCTACATCGGCATCGACTTCGGCTTCTGGGGCAAGGTGTTCGACATGACCGCCGGCGCCGAGCGCATCTGGCGCGCCTGCGGCGAGGCGATCCTGTCGGCGACTTTGGTGGTCTTCCTGTTCGCCTACCTGAACCTGTCGCGCTGGCACGTGCGCTACATGCACATCACCGTCGCCTGGCTCGCCGCGCTCGCCGCGCTGATCGGCGTCGCGGTGTTCGATCCGGCGGTGGCCTCCGGCATCGCGCGACTGTCGCTGGCCTGCATCGCCGTGCTCGGCCTGGCGCTGGTAATCTACCTGTCGACCCACGGCTACGACCGCGCAGTGCTGCTCATACCAACCTGGCTGTTACTGGTGGTGTGGACATTCGCCGCCGGCCTCTGCGTCACCGGCATCATCACCAACGACATCATCGGCCCGGCGCTGCTGGGCGGCCTCGTGCTCATCGTCATGCTGATCGGCTTCACAGTCATGCAGCACGCTTTCGCCGGCGGCATCACGCACGGCATCGTCTCGGACGTCGAGCGGCGCGCGCTCGCGCTGACCGGCGCCGGCGACCTGATCTGGGACTGGGACGTCTCCGCCGACAAGGTCTACACCAGCCCCGAGACGGAGCATCTGCTCGGCCTCAAGCGCGGCACGCTGGAAGGCGCCGCCGCCGCCTGGCTTGACGTGCTGCATCCGCTCGACCGCGACCGCTTCCGCGCCGCGCTGGACAGCGCCGTCGAACAGCGCCGCGGCCGGCTGCATCAGGACTTCCGCCTGCGCGCCGCCGACGGCCATTATGCTTGGTTGTCGCTGAAGGCGCGGCCGGTCGTCGGCTCCGACGGCGAAGTGGTGCGTCTCGTCGGCACGCTCACCGACGTCACCGACTTCAAGAATGCGGAAGAGCGGCTGCTGTTCGACGCGGTGCACGACAATCTCACCGGCCTGCCGAACCGCGAACTGTTCATCGACCGCATGGAGTCGACCTTCGCCTTCGTCAAGTCGGACGCGACTTTGAAGCCGGCGGTGGTCGTCATCGACATCGACCGCTTCAAGCAGGTCAACGATTCCGTCGGCATGGCGGTCGGCGATTCCATCCTGCTCACCATCGCGCGGCGGCTATCGCGGCTCTTGAAGCCGCAGGATACCTTGGCGCGGCTCTCCGGCGACCAGTTCGCGCTCATCCTGATGTCGGAACGCGAGCCGACCCGCGTCGTCGGCTTCGCCGAGACCATGCGCCGCGCGCTGCGCGCGCCGATCGCCTTCAACGACCGCGAGATATTCCTCACCGCATCGATCGGGCTGGCAATGCCGGACACCCAGGCGGCGCGGCCGGAAGAGGTGCTCAAGGACGCCGAGCTGGCGATGTATCACGCCAAGCGCATCGGCGGTGACCGCATCGAGATCTTCAAGGCGGCGATGCGCTCGCGCAAGACCGACCGCCTCACCATCGAGTCCGAACTACGCCGCGCCATCGAGCGCGAAGAGATCAAGGTGCTGTACCAGCCGATCGTCCGGCTGGAGGATCGCGCCATTGCCGGCTTCGAGGCGCTGGCGCGCTGGGACCACCCCAAGCTCGGCCGCCTGTCGCCGGTCGAATTCATCTCGATCGCCGAGGAGATCGGGCTCATCGTCGATCTCGGCCTGTTCGTGCTCGATCGTACCGCGCGCCAGCTCGCAAGCTGGCAGGCGGCCAATCGCTCGCATGAGCCGCTGTTCGCCAGCGTCAACGTCTCGTCGCGCCAGTTGCTGCGCCACGACCTCATCCAGGATCTGCGCGGCGTGCTCGGCCGCACCGCACTGGCGCGCGGCTCGCTCAAGCTGGAGATCACCGAATCGCTGGTGATGGAGAATCCTGAGCACGCGGCGCAGATGCTCGCGCGCATCAAGGAGCTCGGCGCCGGTCTGTCGCTCGACGACTTCGGCACCGGCCATTCTTCGCTCGCCTATCTGCAGCGCTTCCCGTTCGATACCATCAAGATCGACCAGTCGTTCGTGCGCACCACCGCGCGCGGCACGCGTCCGGTGATCCTGCGGTCGATCATCGCGCTGGCGCACGATCTCGGCATGGACGTCGTGGCGGAAGGCGCGGAGACGGATTCCGACGCGGTCGAGCTCTATCACCTCGGCTGCGAATACGCGCAGGGCTACGCCTTCGGCGAGCCGATGACGGCGGAGGCCGCGACCGACCTCATGGCCGACAAACCGCCGCCGCGGCTCAGCCCCCTCAAGATTGCATCGGAATAAGGCGCGCGCCGGCCGACGTGGACGACCGCCTCAGGCGTGGCCGGCTTCGCTCGACAGCATGCCGAGATCGATGCCGAGCTTGCGCAACGCGTGCTCGTATTTGTGCTCGATGTCCTTGCCGAAGATCAGGTCCTGATCGGCGGCGCAATGCAGCCAGCCGTTCTGCTGGATCTCCTGCTCGAGCTGACCCGGCGCCCAGCCGGCATAGCCGAGCGCGAGGATCGCGTCGTGCGGCCCGGTGCCGCGGGCAATCGCCTTGAGGATGTCGAGCGTCGCGGTCAGGCAGATGCCGTCGTCGATCGGCAGCGTCGAGTTCTCGATGAAGAAATCGGCCGAGTGCAGCACGAAGCCGCGTCCGGTCTCGACCGGGCCGCCCTTGAGCACGCGCACGTCCGCCGCCGTCGTGGGCAACTGGATGCGCTCGGCCGCCGGGATGACCTCGAGCTGCACCAACAGATCGGGAAATCTAATATTCTGGGCGGCCTGGTTGACGACGATGCCCATCGCGCCTTCGGACGAGTGCGCACAGACATAGATGACCGTCCGCGCGAAGCGCTCGTCGGCCATCGCGGGCATCGCAATCAACATCTGGCCGTCGAGAAAGCCTCGGCTGGATGCGACATCGGCGGATTTAGCAGAGATTTTCATGCGTGAAATGTTACCCGATCGACCCCTCTTTGCAAACGACGCGTCCGCTGAAAAGTTCAACCGCACGCCCGATTTTGCGCGCACCACAATCCGCAAAGGTCATAATTGCGGCGAAATGGTCGCGTCGTCCTCACCCGCACCTCACGACGATTTTAGTGGCTTCGCATGGGGTTAAGCGTTACCAGCCGGACATGAGCGCATTCTTTCGCCACCTTGGTCTCGTCGCGGCCGCCGCCGGCGCCGTCACATTCGCTGCCGCGCGCATTGCGCAGGCCGAGGACGCCTCCGCCTGGAGCAACGACAGCCGCTCCTCCATCCGTCTCATTGCCGGCAGTAGCGCCGACGATGCCGCACTGCTGCATGCCGGCATCGAGATGAAGCTGCTGCCGGGCTGGCACACCTATTGGCGCTATCCGGGCGACTCCGGCGTGCCGCCGCGCTTCGATTTTTCCGGCTCCGACAATCTCAAGAGCGCGAAGGTGCTGTTTCCCGCGCCACAGGTGCACACCGACGAAGCGGGCTCGACGATTGGATACGAAGGCAGCGTCGTGTTTCCGGTCGACGTGACGCCGAAGGATCCGGGCAAGCCGGTCACGTTGAAGCTGAAGGCCGACTACGCGGTTTGCGACAAGCTTTGTGTGCCGGCCGAAGGCAGCGCCGCGCTCACGGTTGCGCCGGGCGCCAGCAAGGAAGATGCCGCCGTGAAGGCCGCCAAGGCGCGCGTGCCGAAGCATGTATCCGATGCCGCGGCCGGACTGACCGCCAAGCGCGTGACCGGCGGCGCCAAGCCGCTGGTGATGGTCGACCTGCCGGCGCCGGCCAACGCGCCGGTCTCGGTATTCGTTGAAGGCCCGACCGCGGACTGGGCCTTGCCCATTCCGAAGCCGGCGCAAGGCGCACCGGCCGGCCACCGTCATTTCAGCTTCGAGCTCGATGGGCTGCCGCCGGGCGTCGACCCGAACAAGGGCCCGTTCGACCTGACCTTCACCGTGGTCGAAGGCCAGCAGGCCTACGAAGTCACGACCCGCCTCGACTAAATGCGCCCGGAAGCGTAAGTACCCGCTCCGGAGAAACGCACGTAGCCATATTGAGGAGCCCATGCCCATCAAAGTCGGTGACAAGCTGCCCAACGCCACCTTTCGCGTGATGACATCGGAAGGCCCCAAGCCGAAGACCACCGACGAGGTGTTCAAGGGCAAGAAGGTCGCGCTGTTTGCGGTGCCCGGCGCCTTCACGCCGACCTGCACCAACCTGCACATGCCAAGCTTCCTCAACAACATCGACGCCTTCAAGAAGAAGGGCGTCGACACGGTCGCGGTGACGGCCGTCAACGATGCCTTCGTCATGAAGAAGTGGGCGGAAGCGACCGGCGGCGACGGCAAGATCGACTTTCTCGCCGACGGCAGCGCCGAATTCGCCAAGGGCGTCGACATGGTGCTCGACGCGTCCGCTGGCGGCCTCGGCATCCGCTCGAAGCGCTATTCGATGCTGGTCGATGACGGCGTCGTGAAGCAGGTCAACATCGAGGAAGCGCCGGGCAAGTGCGACGTGTCCGGTGGCCAGGCGCTGCTCGGCCAGATTTGAGTTATCAGGCCGATCGAGATACAGGATGGCCGGGCAAGTCCCGGCCATTTCGCTTTCAGTTCCTCTTCATCGCACCCACGGCGCCGGCGCGCGCCGCGATGAGCCCGTCGCGCGCGAGTTGATCGGCGCGCTCGTTCATGTCGTGGCCGGCGTGGCCCTTCACCCAGTGCCAATGCACGGTGTGGGCTTTAAGCGCCTCGTCGAGCCGCTTCCACAGATCGACGTTCTTGACCGGACTCTTGTCGGCGGTGCGCCAGCCGTTGCGCTTCCAGCCGTGGATCCAGGTCATGATGCCGTTGCGCAGGTACTGGCTGTCGGTGTGGATGTCGACGACGCAGGGCCGCTTGAGCGCTTCCAGCGCCGAGATCGCCGCCATCAATTCCATGCGGTTGTTGGTGGTGTGCGCCTCGCCACCCATCAATTCCTTCTGATGGTCGCCGACGCTGAGGATCGCACCCCAGCCGCCCGGGCCCGGATTTCCCGAGCAGGCGCCGTCGGTGTAGATGGTGACGTGCTGGTCCGACATCATTCGAAGCCGTAATCGGCGACGCTTCTCACCGACTGGTGGAAGCGCAGCTTGCGGTAATATTCGAGCGGATCCTTCGGCTTGACCAAGGCGCCCTCGGGAACGGCCAGCCAGTCGACGAGCCGCGTCAGCAGGAAGCGCATCGCCGCGCCGCGCGCCAGCACCGGCAGCGCCTCGCGCTCCGCCGCCGACAGCGCGCGCACCCTGGCGTAGGCCTTCAAGAGCGCGCGGCCCTTGGTGACGTTATAGGAATGATCCGGCTCGAAGCACCATGCGTTGAGGCAGATCGCCACGTCATAGGCGAGCATGTCGGTGCAGGCGAAATAGAAGTCGATCAGCCCCGACAGATTATCGCCGAGGAAGAAGACGTTGTCGGGAAACAGATCGGCGTGGATGACGCCGTGCGGCAGATTGCTCGGCCAGCAGGTGTCGAGCACGTCGAGCTCGGCGGCGATGTCGGCGCAGAGGCCCGGCCGCACGCTGTCGCCGCGCGTCCGCGCCGTCTCGTAGAGCGGCCGCCACGCTTCGATCGACAGCGCGTTCCTGCGCTGCATGCCGAAGTCGCCGCCGGCGAGATGCAGCTTCGCCAACGCCTCGCCGACGCCGGCGCAATGACTGGCATTGGGCCGGCGCATCCACAGGCCGTCGAGGAAGGTGACGATCGCCGCCGGGCGTCCGGCGACGCGGCCGAGCATCCCGCCCTGCTTGTTCTTCACCGGCTGCGGGCAATTGATGCCGCGCGCCGCGAGATGCTCCATCAATGCGATGAAGAACGGCAGATCGGCTTCGGCGACGCGCTTCTCGTAGAGCGTGAGAATGAAATTGCCGGCGCTGGTGTGCACCAGGAAATTGGAATTCTCGACGCCTTCCGCGATGCCCTTGTAGGACAGCAGCTCTCCGATGTCATAACCGGAGAGAAAGCGGGCGAGGTCGTCGGTGGTGACGTCGGTGTAGACGGCCATCTAGCGGCTCACTCGGCCGCCTGATCCCGCAGCGGACGCGGCAGCGGGAAGAACATGTCTTCCGTCGCGGCGGAAACGGTCTCGACGCTGAGCGCGTAACGGCGGGCGAAGGCGTCGAGCACTTCCTCGACCAGCACCTCGGGGGCGGAGGCGCCGGCGGTGACGCCGAGCCGGGTGACGTTCTCGAAGCGCGCCCAGTCGATGTCGGCGGCGCGCTGCACCAGCACGGCGAAGGGGCAGCCGGACTTCTCCGCCACTTCCTTCAGCCGCTGCGAATTGGACGAGTTCGGCGCGCCGACCACGACCATGGCGTCGACGACGGGGGCGACGCGGCGCACCGCTTCCTGCCGGTTGGTGGTGGCGTAGCAGATGTCTTCCTTGTGCGGGCCGACGATCTCGGGGAAACGGCCCTTGAGCCGCTCGACCATGCCGAGCGTGTCCTGCACCGACAACGTGGTCTGCGTCACGTAAGCGAGATTGTGGACGTCCCTGGGGACGAAGCGGTCGACGTCCTCGGGGGTCTCGACGAGGGTGATCGAGCCGGCCGGCAGCTGCCCCATCGTCCCGACCACCTCCGGATGCCCGGAATGGCCGATCAGCACGATCTCGCGGCCCCTGCGGTAGTGGATTTCGGCCTCGCGGTGCACCTTGGTGACCAGCGGACAGGTGGCGTCGAGCGCGAACAGGTTGCGGCGGCCGGCCTCGGCCGGAACGGTGCGCGGAACGCCGTGCGCGGAGAAGATGACCGGCTGGCCGTCGTCGGGAACCTCGTCCAGTTCCTCGACGAAAATGGCGCCCTTCTGCCGCAGGCTGTCCACCACGTAGCGGTTATGGACAATTTCGTGGCGGACGTAGACCGGTGCGCCATGGATGGCGAGCGCCCGCTCCACGCTCTCGATGGCCCGCACCACGCCGGCGCAGAAGCCGCGCGGCGAGCAAAGCAGGACCTGAAGAAGGGGTTTTTCCGGGCTTTCGGCCACGTCCGGCGTCCTCGCATGCGCGGCAACCGACGCGCCTTGTCCAACCCCGACATGGGGCGTGCTGCCCATGTCTGTCAAGACGGAACGGTTGCGTGACGGGGTCGCGCCGCCTATATTCCGCTCATCCCCGATCATCGTCGATGATCTCACTGCTTCGCCCGCCGGGCGGGCGAAGCGCAGAGGAGATTTATTTCATGGCGACCGCAGCTCCCCTGATGCCGAAAGCGACGGCCGTCTGGCTCCTGGACAACACGGCGCTGTCGTTCGACCAGATCGCCGACTTCTGCAAGCTGCACCCCCTGGAAGTGAAGGCCATCGCCGACGGCGACTCGGCTCAGGGCATCAAGGGTCTCGACCCGATCCTGACCGGGCAGCTGAGCCGCGAGCAGATCGAGAACGCCGAGGCCAATCCGGACATCCGCCTGTCGCTGAGCTCGCCGAAGGTGCCGCTTGCCGGTCACGACCGCAGCAAGAAGGGTCCGCGCTACACGCCGGTGTCGCGCCGCCAGGACCGGCCGAACGCCATTCTCTGGCTGGTGCGCAACCATCCGGAGCTCAAGGACTCGGCGATCATGCGCCTCGTCGGCACCACCAAGTCGACGATCGCCTCGATCCGCGACCGCACCCACTGGAATTCGGCCGCCCTGACACCGCTGGATCCGGTGACGCTCGGTCTGTGCTCGCAGATCGACCTCGACCTCGAGGTCTCGCGCGCCAACAAGGAGAAGCCGGTGCCGGTCGAAACCGGCGCGACGCTTCTGCCGGCGTCCGAAACCACCGCGCGCAAGGAAGCCGAAGAGGCGGCGGCCGCGGAACGTGAGGCCGACAAGCCGGCCGGAGAAATCGACGTCGGCGCCGTGTTCGCCAAGCTCAAGCAGCTCGGCGGCGGCAAGAAGGCGGACAACGAGGACGAGGGGTAAGCGCCCTCGCCTTTCGGATCTGGAATTTGAAACGGCCGGACAAAGTCCCGGCCGTTTTTTTTTACGAACGGCTCCACACACTCCGTTCATTCCCGCGAAAGCGGGAATCCAGGGCTGACTCACAGCTGGGTCCCCGCTTTCGCGGGGACGAACGGGACGTTCAATTCAATATCCCCGCGCCCCCTCGATCGCCGCGATATAACGCGCGACGGATTTTTCCAGAACCGCCTTCGCGTCCGCGGCAATGACGCGGTCGAAATAATGGCCGTACATGCGCTCGAACGCGAACGGCGCCATGGCGCGGCCGATCGCCTCGACCTCGCGCCGCGACAACGGAATGAGATTTGGATAGCTGCGCATGAAGGACAGCCATTTGCGGTCGACCGCAACCGTCAAAATGTCTCCGGTGCAGACGATGCCTTTGCCGTCCGCGCCGCCCTGCCAGTGCAGCACCGCGCCGCCGGCGAAATGCCCGCCGCAGCGCACCAGCGTGACACCGTCCCACAGCTGCAGCGTGTCGCCGTCCCAGAAGCGGATCGCATCGTCCTTGCGCATCACCCAGTCGCGATCCGCAGCGTGGAGATGGATCGGGCAGCCGAAAGCGCGGCTCCACTCCACCATCGTCGTGTAGAAATGCGGGTGCGAGATCGCGATCGCCTTGAGCCCGCCGAGGCCCTTGATCAGCGTGACGGTCGCGTCGTCGAGCGGCGCGATGCAATCCCACAGCACGTTGCCGCCCGGCGTTTGCACCAAAATCGCGCGCTGGCCGATGGCGAAATTCGGCGTCGCGCCGATGCCGACGATCCCGGGCTCGTGCGCGTGAAAGGCGTTCATGTGGCTCGCCTTGAGCGCCTCGAGCGTCGTCCAGGTCTGCCCGCGCGGCGGCACGTATTGCCGTTCTTCCTCGCAGATCGGGCATTGTTCAGGCGCGCGGTGTCCGCATATTGCGTGCCGCAGGCGGTGCAGATGAAGTGGGGCATCGGCATTCCCTTATGTACTGGCGTCAGAGCCCGACGAGCGCCCGTTTGACGTACCAGTCGTCGAATTGCGACAGCGGCTCGAACACGCGCACAAAGCCGTTGCGCGTCAGTAATTCATGCATCTTCCCGCGCGCCGGTTCGACGAAGTTGTGCTCGACCGTCATCACCTTGACGTCATAGCGGGCGAAGTCGAACGCTTCGAGGATCGGCAGCTCCGAGCCTTCGGTGTCGATCGACATGTAATCGATTTCGCGCGGCGCCTGATGCGTCTTGAGCAGGTCGTTGAGCGACACCGTTTCGACATTGTACGACGTGCCGTGAACGCGCGCGCCTTTGTTGAAATCGGCATCGACCAGCTGGGTTAACGTCGACAACTCGGCATCCGCCGTTTCCTTGAAGTCGAGCTGCTCGCCCGTCTTCGACCAGACGCAGCGCAAGTCGATCGCGGCCTTGCGATTGCTCTTCAGCGCCGTGTGCCAGCCGCGCGCCGGCTCGGCGAGAATGCCTTTCCAGTTGAGATTCCGCTCGAGGGCGATCGTGTTGCTGAGCAGAACGCCGTCGGTCGCGCCGAACTCGACGAAATAGCCGTTCGGCTTGCCCTTGAGCAGGAAGAGGACCAGCAGATCCTGAAACAACTGCGACTGCGACCGCAGAAATTCGCGGCGACAAACTGCACGAACGCTCCGGCCATGTCCGATGGGTTGCCCTGCCAGTATCGCCAGAGCTCGGAACGGATGGCGTTCAACTGATTGACGCTTACAACAAGAGGATGATCGGCGGCCATTCCACACCACGTGCATCGATCGGGATCGATCTTCAACCAGGCGGGCTTGTAGCAGTTTTCATCGGACCGGACACAGGCGCGCGCCATCGCCCGTATTCTTTGCGGCGCCGGGTACGCCGTCGTCCGGTTTCCCCCTCTGAACAACGAGGGGATGGAGCGCCGGGTGGCGCACCGTAACTTGAGCCGCCTCATCGGCGGCGGCGCGCCTTGCGATCGGCGCGCTCGCCACCCGGCGCTCCACGTGCGGCGGTTTCTGTCCCCTTTGGCCGCGCTTCCGGGCAGAGACGGGGCCCGTGTTCAAGCCCCCGATCCGGAGCGGCTCCCGCCACTCCTTCGTCTCCGCCGCGTGCAGCCCATCGCTCCGTAGAACTGCGGGCAGCCGGTCTTAATGCCGGCGGGCGGCTGGGCGGGGCCTCCCGGGAGCGTGCGTGCGAGGCACGCGCGCGGGCGCCGCGCTCACCGAAGCAGGTCGCCCCGCTTCGGCCCCGGCCGGGTTCGGACGCCGCATCTCCGGCGCCTCCCGTCCGAGCTGCTCCACCTCAGGATCGCCTCTAGAAGCGCCCCTCATGAGCAGGCGACGTGGACTATAGGCCTACCACTGCCACAGTCAAGGTCTATTTTCCTTCGCCATCCTGCGCCGATGCGGTCAAATTTCTCCAATTGCCACGACCGCGCCGCCGCGGATCATGGGGCGACATTCGCCGAAGCGCGGAGATGCCATCCATGACCCCGTCGTTCGCCGCCTCCCTGACCGTTGCAGCCCTGATCGCCGCATGCGCCTGCCCCGCCGCGACGCAGGCAGCGCAAACGATCAGCATCCCGCCCGACCTGCGTAACGTCCGCTATTGCGAGGTCATCACCGTCGACCGCGAGCGGCTGACCTTCCATGTCGCCGTCTACAACACGCTGGGCTTGAACTTCTGCCCGGCCGAGCAATGGGCGAAGCTCGACGCGCGCGCATTGGCGAAACAGCTCGACGTCTCGCGCGTGAAGCTCAACGGCCCGCGCTACTGGACCATCGACGGCATCGAAGCCTCCGGCGCAACGAAAGCCGGCAAGACGGTCAGCTTCGGCGGCATCGGCATGGTGGAGCGCGCAACGCTGACGACGAAGCTCTGGCAGGGCACCGTCGGCGACCGGTTCTACAAGGCGAACAAGGTCGCGCGCACGACCGTGTTCCACTACAGAGCCGGCCGCCCGGTCTACGAGCTGATCGCGCCCAACGGCGACGTCTACATGATGCAGTCCTACGCGCAGATCGCGGACCCGAAGCTGACGGCGGACGATCTGCCGAAGCTCGGCGCGCGGCTGAAGCTGCCCAAGGGCTGGAGCTTCCGCACGCGCACGCTCGATGCCGACTACGCGCTGAAGGCCGATGGCGTCGCCTATGTGATCAACGACGATCTCTATAATTCGTATCAGCGCCGCCCGCGGTAGATGCCTGTCGTCATGGCGCGTCCTCCAGCCGGCTGCGCCACTCGGCCGGCGTCCGGCCGAAGCGCGCACGAAACGACTTGTTGAAATGCGACAGGTCGTTGAAGCCCCAGCGGAAGGCGATGTCGGAGATCTTCACGCCGCGCTGGGTGTCGTCGCGCAGCGCCACGGAGCAGGCCTTGAGCCGCTCCTCCAGCACCCACTGGCCGAAGGTCGAGCCGACCGCCTTGAAGCGCGAATGCAGCGTGCGCAGCGACACGCCGAGCCGATCGGCCACGCGCTGCGGCTTCAGTTCGGTCTCGTGCAGGTGCTGGCGGCAGAAGGCGAGCATCGCTTCGGTCTGCAGTTCCGGCTGCAGCCGGGCCGGCTGCAGGCCGCTCGCGCTCGCCAGCGCCAGCAGGTTGCAGAGATTCTCGATCATCAGCGCGGTCGTGCTTTCGCTCATCGTCGGGCTTCCGGCCAGCTCGAGCATGTGGCGACGCGCGAGGTCGACGTAAGGCGCACCGGCGGCCAGGCGCCGCATCGCCGCCTTGCGCAGCCAGGGCGCACGCCGCTCGAGGATCTCGCGCGGCAAAACGATGGTGATGCGGCGGCCGCCGTCCGTATGCGCGCCGCGCAGCGGCCGCTGCAGATCGGAAATCCCGATATCACTCGGCGCGAAGGTGAAGGTCTCACCGCCCTGCGTGATATCGAGCTGCCCGCGCAACTGCAGATAGATCGAATACTGCGCTTCGGTATCGTTGGCCGCTTCGCGCGCGCCGCGGATCAGCTCGTAGCGCGTCGACTCGCCGGTCGCGATGCGGACCGCGCCGGCCGAACGCGCGCTGAGCCGCGCCGAGAACGGCCCGGCCGGCGCTTCGATATCGAGATTGAAGATCGATTGGCAGATCGCCTCGCGCCAATAGGAAAACCGCTCGTGCGCGCGCACGGCGTCCGTAGACCATTCCCGCATTTCACGTCGCCCCGGTTCTTAAAATTCTACTTTACGAATGTGTCAGGCCTGCACTATCGGCCAAGCCGCCTGCGCGCAGGCCCAAGATGCGTGGCGCTGCGGTGCGTAGGTAAACCCCATGCAGAACGATTTATTGCCGCAGCGGCCTTTCACCATTCCGTCCGCACATAGGTCATTCCCGCGCAACGCCGACCTGGCGGCGCGCGCGCCCGCGGACCATCGACTATCGGCTATCCAACAGAAGAACGCGCACATGAGCGCGCAGCTCTCGCGCCGCATCGCCACGACCCTGTCGATGATTGGGCGGCTGGCGACGGCGGCCGCGCTCCGCTTCTGGAAGGCCTACATCCGCGCGATGCACGAAAGCCGCAGGCGCGAGGCGGCGATGCTGGTTGCGCTACATTGTCCCGACGTCGATCCGGCCGAGTTCATGCGCGGCGAATACGGCGTCGGCGCGCCGGAGCGCCGGCGTCGCGATGGGCCGCTGTCGGACGCGGAGATCGCGTTTCTCAAAAGCCATTCAAAGGCGAGCGATTAGGCCGCGGGGATCGGGCGGCAAGGTATCTTCGGCAGGCGCGCCGAGTCGTGTAGACTTCCGCGCATGAACGTGCGCGGCGCGGGCCGGGCGCGGACGCCGGGAGAACGCCATGCCGAAAGCCTATTGGGTCGTCACCTATCGCTGGATCAAGAACCCGGCCGCCTGGGAGGCCTACGCCAAGCTCGCCGTGCCGGCGATCGAAAAGGCCGGCGGCCGCCTGCTCGCGCTCGGCATGCCGAAGAAGATCTGGGAGGCCGGCATGGAGCAGCGCGTGGTGCTGATCGAGTTCGATAGTTTGGAGGCCGCGATCGCCTGCCACGACACGCCCGGCTACACCGAGGCGCTCAGGCTGCTGGGCAAGGGGAATGTGGAGCGGGATATGCGGGTGGTGGAGGGGAAGTGAAGCGCCGAGCCGATCGCGGCCTTCCCTCGCCCCGCGTAGCGGGGAGAGGGTGGCGAGCAAAGCGAGCCGGGTGAGGGGCAGGCGCGTCGATTAGAGTTTTGCCTCAAGAGCGTCTGCGATGACTTGCAGCACACCATCCTGATTTTTCAGCACATCGGTATTCCAGAATCGGAGCACACGATATCCTGCCGCAGAAAGCATGCGGTCTCGGTCGCGATCGTTCTGATTGTCCGCATGCTGCCCGCCATCGACCTCAATGATTAGTCGCCTCTCGCGACAGATGAAGTCGACAACGTACGACTCAATTGCTTCCTGGCGGACGAATTTGGAACCACACAGGCGGCGGTCGCGCAGGCAAAGCCACAACCGCGTCTCGGCGTCCGTGGATTGCCTGCGGAGCTTGCGCTCCAGATTGACGCGTCGCTCATTCGGACCGCGCATCAATTGCCCCTCACCCGGCCCTCGCTAAAGCGAGGGCCACCCTCTCCCCGTAAACGGGGAGAGGGAAAGCGCGCATGCGGCGACGCTAGCCCCCGACCCCGTGCCCCTTCAACGCCTCGCCGATCTCGTCCAGCACGACGGGATCGTCGATGGTCGCCGGCATGGTCCAGGGATCGCCGTCGGCCATCTTCTTGATGGTGCCGCGGAGAATTTTGCCGGAGCGCGTCTTCGGCAGGCGCTGAACCGTGATCGCGATCTTGAACGCCGCGACCGGACCGATCTTCTCGCGCACCAGCGCGACGATCTCGCGCTCGATCTCGGTCGGCGGCCGATTGACCCCGGCTTTGAGCACGATGAAGCCGCAGGGCACCTCCCCCTTCAACTCATCCTTGATGCCGAGCACGGCGCATTCGGCGACGTCCGCGTGCGCGGCCAGCACCTCCTCCATGCCGCCGGTCGAGAGACGATGGCCGGCGACGTTGATGATGTCGTCGGTGCGGCTCATGACGTAGACGTAGCCGTCGGCGTCCTTGAAGCCGGCGTCGGCGGTCTTGTAGTAGCCGGGAAACTCGTTGAGGTAGGCTTCGCGGAAGCGCTCGTCCTGATGCCACAAGGTCGGGAAGCAGCCCGGCGGCAGCGGCAATTTGACGACGATCGAGCCGATCTTGTCGGCCGGCAGCACGTGGCAGGCCTCGTCGACGATGTCGATATGGTAGCCGGGCATCGGCACGGTCGCCGAGCCGTAGCGCACCGGCAGCGCGCCGAGGCCCACCGGATTGCCGGCGATGCACCAGCCGGTCTCCGTCTGCCACCAGTGGTCGATCACCGGCACGTGCAGCATGTCCTCGGCCCACTGGATGGTCGGCGGGTCGGCGCGCTCGCCGGCGAGGAAGAGCGTGCGGAAGCGCGACAGATCGTGCTGCGCGATGAGCTTGCCGTCCGGGTCTTCCTTCTTGATGGCGCGGAAGGCGGTCGGCGCGGTGAACAGCGCGACGGCTTTATGTTGCGCGATGACGCGCCAGAAGGCGCCGGCGTCGGGCGTGCCGATCGGCTTGCCCTCGTACAGGATCGAGGTGCAGCCGTGCAGCAGCGGCGCGTAGACGATGTAGGAATGGCCGACCACCCAGCCGATGTCGGAGGCGCACCACCACACTTCGCCGGGGTCGATGCCGTAGAGGTTCTGCATCGACCATTTCAGCGCGACCATGTGGCCGCCATTGTCGCGCACGACGCCCTTCGGGATGCCGGTGGTGCCCGAGGTGTAGAGGATGTAGAGCGGGTCGGTGGCGGCAACGGGCACGCAGTCCGACGTCTTGGCGTATTCGACCGCGTGCTCCCACACCTTGCGCCAGTCGTGGTCGCGGCCTTCGGTGAGCGCGGCCTCGCATTGCGGCCGCTGCAGGATCATGCAGGCCTGCGGCTTGTGCTTCGCCAGGGCGATCGCCTCGTCGAGCAGCGGCTTGTAGGCGATGACGCGCGCACCCTCGATGCCGCAGCTCGCCGAAAGAATGACCTTCGGCTGCGCATCGTCGATGCGGGTGGCGAGTTCCTTCGCCGCGAAGCCGCCGAACACCACCGAGTGCACCGCGCCGATGCGCGCGCAGGCGAGCATCGCGAACACCGCCTCCGGCACCATCGGCATGTAGATGATGACGCGGTCGCCCTTCGTCACGCCGAAGTCGCGCAGCATGGCGCCGAGCAATTGCACTTCGGACAGCATGCGGCCGTAGGTGAAGGTCTTGACCGTTTTGGTGACCGGCGAATCGTAGATCAGCGCGACCTGGTCGTTGCGGCCGTTCGCCACCTGGCGGTCGAGGCAGTTGTAGCAGGTGTTGGTGATGCCGCCGGCGAACCAGCGGCCGTAGATGCCGGCGTCGGGATCGAAGATCGTCTTCGGTTTCTCGTACCAGTGGATGTCGGCCGCCGCCTCGGCCCAGAACACCTCGGGCGTGCACTGCCAGTGGGCGTAGACGTCGTGGTAGCGGCTGGCGCGGATGTCCATGGTTGCGGCCTCCTAGACTTCTTGGCCGCAATAGTGGAACGGGCGGCATGCGCAAACAAGGCTGGCGCGGCCGCACCTCTTAGGCTTTGATCCGGCGCAAATTTCTAGGTAATGCGCCAGCCGCGGACGCGCTTCACCTCTCCCCGTATTACGGGGAGAGGTCGGCCGCCTGAGTGCAGCGAAGGCGGCCGGGTGAGGGGCCGTGCACAGCCCCTCACCCGGCTCGGACCTGCCGGTCCTCGCCACCCTCTCCCCGTGAAAAACGGGGAGAGGGAAGAAAGAGAGCCCGTGACCGTCATCACCGACCCCCTGTTCTACGCGCTGGCGATCCCCTCGGTGATCGCGCTCGGGCTGTCCAAGGGCGGCTTCGCCGGGGTCGGCCAGATGGCGACGCCGCTCCTGGCGCTGGTGATGCCGCCGCTCGAGGCCGCCGCGATCTTCCTGCCGATCATGATCGTGCAGGACATGAACGCCGTCTGGGTCTACCGGCGCGACTGGGACCGCCGCATCCTCGCCATCATGATCCCCGGCGCGCTGATCGGCATCGCCGGCGGCGGCGTGCTGGCCGCCTACATTTCCGACGCCGCGGTGCGCGTCTTCATTGGCGTCACCACCATCGTATTCGTGATCTACTCGTTCACGGTGATGATGCGCATGCCGCGGCCGGCCTCCGCCGGCAGCGTGCCGGCCGGCGTCGTCTGGGGCGCGCTGTCGGGCTTCACCTCGACGATCTGCCAGGCGGGCGGCCCGCCCTATCAGATGTACGTGCTGTCGCAGAAGCTGCCGAAGATGCTCTACGTCGGCACCACGGCGATGTTCTTCGCCTCGCTCAATGCCATGAAGGTCGTGCCCTATGTCGCGCTCGGCCAGTTCTCGACCAAGGGGCTCGGCACCTCGCTGGCGATGTTGCCGCTCGCGCTCGCCGCCAACCAGCTCGGCTTCTTCCTGGTGCGCCGCATCTCGCAGGAACTGTTCTATCGCCTGACGCTGATCCTGATGCTTGTCATCTCGGTCGAGCTGACGCGCGAGGGGATATTGCAGCTCTGGCATTGATGACAGAAGCGCGATTGCCCGCTACTTTTTCGCCAGGGGGACCCCCGAATGGCGAAAACGCCCACCGACACACCTTACGATCTTGGTCTCGACCGCAACCCGGCCAATCACCAGCCGCTGACGCCGCTCGGCTTCCTCGCGCGCGCGGCGGGTGTGTTCCCGCAGCACACGGCGATCGTCCACGGACGGCTGCGGCGCACCTACGCCGACTTCTACGCGCGCGCCCGCCAGCTTGCCTCGGCGCTCGAGAAGCGCGGCATCGGGCGCGGCGACACCGTCTCGGTGATGCTGGCCAACACGCCGGCCATGCTGGAATGCCATTACGGCGTCCCGATGTGCCGGGCGGTGCTCAACACGCTCAACACCCGGCTCGACGCCGCCATCATCGCCTTTTCGCTCGACCACGCCGAGGCGAAGGTCGTCATCATCGACCGCGAATTTGCGACGGTGATGAAGGAGGCTTTGTCGCTCTGCAGGGTGAAGCCGCTGGTCATCGACTACGACGATCCCGAATACGCGGGCGCCGGCGAGCGGCTGGGCTCGATCGAATACGAGACCTTTATCGCCGACGGCGATCCCGGTTACGCCTGGAAGATGCCGGACGACGAGTGGGACGCGATCACGCTCAACTACACGAGCGGCACCACCGGCGACCCGAAGGGCGTCGTCTATCATCACCGCGGCGCGCATCTGCTCGCGGTCGGCAACGTCGTCACCTGCGCGATGGGCAAGCATCCCGTGTATCTGTGGACGCTGCCGATGTTCCACTGCAACGGCTGGTGCTTCCCGTGGTCGCTGTCGGTCGTCGCCGGCACGCATGTCTGCCTGCGCGCGGTGCGGGCGGCGGCGATGTACGATGCCATCGCCACGCACAAGGTAACGCATCTCTGCGGCGCGCCGATCGTCATGGCGACCTTGCTCAACGCGCCGGAGGCCGAGAAGAAGCCGCTGCCGCATGGCGTCGAGTTCTTCACCGCCGCGGCGCCGCCGCCGGAAGCGGTGCTCGCTGCGATGAAGGAAGCCGGCTTCAACGTCACGCATCTCTACGGGCTGACCGAATGCTACGGCCCGGCCGTGGTCAATGACTGGCACAAGGAATGGGACGCGCTGCCCCTCGCCGAGCAGGCGATGAAGAAGGCGCGCCAGGGCGTGCGTTACGGCGCGCTGGAAGGGCTCGACGTCCTCGATCCCGAGACGATGATCCCGGTCGCGCGCGACGGCGAGACGCTCGGTGAAGTGATGATGCGCGGCAACGTGGTGATGAAGGGCTATCTCAAGAACAGGAGGTCGACCGACGCGGCCTTTGCCGGCGGCTGGTTCCACACCGGCGATCTCGGCGTTATGCACCCCGACGGCTACATCCAGCTCAAGGACCGCTCCAAGGACATCATCATCTCCGGCGGCGAGAACATCTCCTCCATCGAAGTCGAAGACGCGCTGTACAAGCATCCGGCGGTGATGGCCGTCGCGGTCGTCGCCAAGCCCGACGACAAATGGGGTGAGACGCCCTGCGCCTTCGTCGAGCTCAAGGTCGGCATGAGCGCGACGCCGGACGAGCTGGTGCAGTGGTGCAGGAAGCACCTCGCCGGCTACAAGGTGCCACGCACGATCGTCTTCGCGGACATCCCGAAGACGAGCACGGGGAAGATCCAGAAGTTCAAGCTGCGCGAGATGGCGAAGGCGGTGTGATGCCTAGAACACGTACGATAGTTTTGGTCTCATGCGTAAAAAGCAAGCGCACTCGCACGTCGAAGGCGAAGGACCTCTACGAATCCACCCTATTCAAGGCTCAACGGGCTTTTGCAGAAACATTCGGAGATCGATGGTTCATTTTGTCCGCTAAATATGGGCTAGTCGATCCAGAACGTGAGATAGAGCCCTACGAAGAAACGCTGAAGGGAGCTCCAGTCGGACGGAAGCGAAAGTGGTCTACAGAAGTTTTTGCGCAGCTTAAGCCGCTGATCAAAGACGGCGACAACGTCATCGTGACGGCCGGCGAAGATTATTGCCGTTACCTTGTCCCTATGATCCGCTCACTTGGCAACGAGGTCACGCGACCTGTCCAAGGCCTTAGTATGGGATTCATTCCGGGCCGTCTCTACAATCTGATCGAGTCTGGGATCGGGATTGATCCCAGTATCGAATTGGAGCAGCAATCTAGGAAACAGCGAACACTTGCACCTTCAGCTCCAAATCGGAGCGCGTCAAACGCACCAAGTCGAAAAATCGACGCATTCTATTCATGTATTGAGCGATTAAGTCGAATAACCGGCGGACCACAATATTTCCAAGCGATTAGTTCGTCGACGACCCCCAAACGCGGCGTCTATTTCGTCTTCGAAGATGGCGAACTCCGTGCCGACAGAGGCGCTCAACGTGTTGTTCGAATCGGAACTCATGGCTTGCACGCAGGATCGAAAAGCTCGCTCTACGGGCGCCTACGGAACCACAAAGGCACGGCTGCCGGCTCTGGCAACCATCGCGGCTCTGTTTTTCGACTACATATCGGAAAGGCCATAATGAAGCGAGATTCCATCGCCTGCCCGACTTGGGCAAGAAAATCGAGCGCGCCTCCCGAAGTCGTCGCAATTGAGCAGCCACTTGAGCAGAAGGTGAGCGACTATATTAGAAGGATGAAGGTGCTTCTGCTGAACATCGCTGACGAGCCAGGACCTGAAAGCCTCAGGGGATTCATCGAACGAAATTCGATTGGCCTCCTTGCCGCGCAGGAACCAGCATCCAAGGATTGGCTTGGTTTCGATACCGACAATGCAGCAATCGTCAAGTCTCACCTCTGGAATGTGAATCACGTCGATTATGAAGTCGATTCCGATTTCTTCGATTGTCTATCTCGTCTCATAGCAGAGCAAGAGCGTCTTGGGCTCCTGAGCTCCGGACTCGCTGAGAGACGACAATTTCAAGGGTGACGATGCGCGGCCAAGCTAAAAAAAGGCACTCTCCAGTCAATCCGGAAGACATGTTGAAAAACCTGGCCGGACTGACCGGGGCAAAGAGAAATACGCCTGTCGGATCCTTGCCCACTATTCCGTGGGACCCCAAAGCCGAACAGGCCTTGAAGGGATTTTATGACCTGCGAGCGCTTGCCCTGCGCTTTCTCGACACCGAATTTGTGACGGCGATCCGGCCGGTGCATACCGAGCAAGCCTATATGTTCGATGCAGGGCTCGATGCCATGGGCTATGTGGCCTTTGCCTCGAGCGAATACGCAAACTATCCCGGCATCCAAAACAATCTTCAAGCGCTGCAGGGATATCTCCTTAAAACGTCGAATCTGCAGATCATGCAGTACGATCTGGCCGCCTTTCTCGTGGTCTTGCGCGCCGCACGCGAGACGCTGCCTGGATTGGCCGTCAAAACGCAGGATCTGGAGCCGCTGTTGACCGAAGAGCGGATCTTTCAATTTTCCGGGAAAAGACAGTCTGAATTCGCCAGGATCATTCGCGGCCTTTTCAACAAGCGGCAACAGTTCGCACGATTCTTTCATCCGCTGAGCGAGCTGAATGAAGCGGTGGCAGCTTTTTTCCCACTGCTTCAGCACGACCCTGACAAGACCATTTTGAATTATCGCGCGCTGATGGAAAGAATTAGCGCCGCGTCGAAAAATGCAGGCGCCGGTGCAATAAAGGCGCCGCCGGCATCGGATAAAAAGTCGGCAAGCAGGCACAAGCGCTCTGCGCCGCGCAAAAAGCGCCATGCAAACGGCGAGGTTCCCAATCTCGATTATTATCTTCCGGTGGCCGCCGCCGTCACGGATCGCGTTACACGTCCAGATCAATTCGTCAGCTGGCCTATCGTGCCCGCCACGATCAAGGACCTCTATCTTCAGCACGCGCGGGAGCTAACCAGGACGCAGCGGGCATGGGAGCAGTACGCCAAGGAAACGTGGCCCGCCAAGTCCGCCATGCGCTGGCAGATTGCCGATGAAGGGGGCAGCCGGCCGCTTCACCTCACCCAAACCGTCATCGATCCCTTCGGCCAGCCTCTGGAGGTAAAGCTGATCGAGGAGGCGCAACAGGAGCGCCAGACCGAAGCGATCTTCCTGTTCAATTTGTCGGTCTCGATGCAGGAGGATGATCGCTCTCTCTTGAGCTTCATGGTGGCCGACCGCTTCAGCGAGCTTTTGACCCGCGGCGGAATCCCAACCGAAATTATCGGTCATACGACGACCGGTGAGGCTATCCCGCGGGTTACGGGGCGCAACCGCTCCATGCTTTACCTGCTCTTCAAGACACGCGAAGAGCCGCACAATCTGCTGACGGTGCAACGCCTGTGCAGCGTTCTCGATACGCAGATGCATTATTTGAGCTACGACGGCGAAGCCATGATGTGGACCTATGACCGGCTGAAAAACAGCCCGGCCAAGCATCGCTTGCTGTTCGTGGTGACCGACGGCGACATCAGCGGAACGTATATCAACAAGAAAAATAAGGAGCTCCGCAACGCCACTACGAATTATTTTCGCGATGTCGTCGCCCTGATGGAAGCCGAGAAACGCGTCGACGTTATTGGCGTGCCGATCAAGGCGGACCTCGACGGCATTTTCAGCCGTTCGGTTCGAATAGATTCGATAGAGGACATTTACAAAAAGCTCAGTCCGTATGTCTTAAAAATTCTGCGCGAATTCAACAACGACGAAGGAGAGGCCGCCAAGGCCCGGCGCTTGAGAATGGTGGCGCACCGGAAAGCCAGAGTGGCAGGTCGAGGACTTACGTAGCCTTCGGCCACACGCATCGTGAAGCCACATGGAGCCTTGCGGGATGGCGCTCGGGTCGGGCCTTGGCCCCTGGCCGAACCGTCAAGACCAGGGTGTCTGCACTATTGTCCGTGCGCCTCGCGCGCGCCCTCGTTCATCATCTGATCGACGAGCCTTTGGTGGCTTTGCGACTCGCTGGCCTGCTGGTTGGCCAATCGCTTCCGGCAATCGTCGTAGCCAGGAGAGCCGGGCGCGCCGGACGGCCGGCAGGCCGCGTCATCGGACGCCACTCTGTCCCGCGCCGACGCCGCCAGGTTCGCGCTCCGCATGTCGTCGTATTGCGCGCAGCCGACGAGGGACGTCAGGAGCACGAGCATCGCTGCAAACCGCATGACCAATCCCTCCCGGCAATAGGCCGCAGCGACTTACCTGCACCTGCCGCTGCAAATACGCAAACGTGCCGCGAACCTTTCTCGAACAATAAGGCGAGAATCGGAGCGCCTCCCGTCGGGGGCCGGCACACCGACTTGAAGGCATCCCGTCGCCGGGTGACAATCCGCGCCTGAAAAACAAAATACCAGGGGAGGACATGCGATGCTCACGAAACGGGTGTTTCTGGCCGGCGCGGCCGCAGTGGCTGCCGGCGCGGTCATGCAAGGAGCGGCGGCCGAAGCCGCGTACCCGACCCGGACCATCCGCATCATCGTCGGTTACGCCGCCGGCGGCGGCGTCGACATCGTCGCCCGCCTGCTCGGCGATCCCATGAGCAAGGCGTTCCACCAGACCATCATTGTCGAGAACCGGCCCGGCGCCAGCGCCATGATCGCATCGAACGCGGTGGCGAAGGCCGAGCCCGACGGCTACACGCTGCTGGCGGCGGCGTCCGGCGAGGTCGCCATCAACCAGCACATCTTCAAGACGATGACCTACGATCCCGACAAGGATCTGGTGCCGTTCGCGTTGGTCGGCATCGTGCCCTGCGTCGTCGTCGTGGCCGACAAGACGCCGGTGCACAATCCGAAAGAACTCATCGCCTACGCGCGCGCCAATCCCGGCAAGCTGTCGTTCTCGTCGTCCGGCGTCGGCAATCCGCAGCAGCTCGCCGGCGAGCTGATGAATTCGATGGCCGGCATCAAGGTGCTGCACGTGCCCTATCGCGGCTCCGCTCCGGCCGTCACCGACGTGGCGGCCGGCGTCGTGACCATGAGCTTCTCGAGCCTCGCCGCGGCGCTGCCGCTGATCAAAGGCGGCAAGCTGCGCGCGGTCGCGGTCACGTCAAAAGAGCGCATGCCGCAACTGCCCGATGTCGAGCCGCTCAGCGCCGGCGATCCGAAGCTCAAGGGCTACGAGCTGCTGAACTGGTTCGGCATGTTCGCGCCGGCGAAGACGCCGCCGGCCGTGCTCGAGACGCTCAACCGGGCCGCCAATGCCGGCCTCGAGGACAAGGTGCTTGCCGACAAACTGATGGTGCAGGGCATCGTGCCGCGGCCGCTGGGGCTCAAGGAGGTCGAAGCCTTCGTGCGCTCGGAAAGCGCGAAGTTCGCCATGATCGCCAAACAGGCGAACATCCAGGTCGCGAACTGAGCGGCGGCACGAGCGCGCAGGCGTCAGGTCCCGGCCTTCGCCAGCGAGCGCCTGAGCGACTCCAGCCAGCCGGCGAAGGCGTCGCGCAACGATGTCACGCGCGCGTCGTGGTCCCCGGGTTGGCAGTCGAAGGTCGCGAACCACTCGACGAAGGCGCGGTCGCCGTCGACCACCGGGGTGACGCGGAGCGTCGCCTGGAAGTTCGTGACCGGCAGCGGACTATCGCCGGCGAATTCGTAGGTCTGCGACCGCTCGATGTCGGACAGCGCCAGCAGCCGCTGCCGGCGCCGCGCGCCGTTGTAGAGCACGTTGCGCACGCAGCCGACGGCGTCGCCGCTGCGGCCGTCCTCGATGACGCTTTGGCCGGCGCCGTCGACCCAGACCGGGTAGTTGTTGAAATCGCGGATGACGCCCCAGACGGCGTCGGCCGGCCGGGTGAAGATGGTGCTGTAATAAGCCTTGGCCATGGGTAAGCTCCTTGCGCGATCACATGGCGCGCGCGAGGCGTCGCGGCCACCCGTTTCCTGAAGGCGCATTCCATGCCCGACATCATCGTCAGCGACGACGGCGCGGTCCGTACCCTGCGCATGAACCGGCCGGAGAAGAAGAACGCGCTGACGCTTTCGATGTACGAGGGGATGGCCGAGGCGATCGAGGGCGCGGCGGCGCGCGACGACCTGCGCTGCCTGCTGATCACGGGGCACGAAACCGGCTTCTGCGCCGGCAACGACATCGGTGATTTCGTCGAGATGACGACGAGCGGCGCGCTCGGGGCGCCGATCCTGCGCTTCCTGCACGCGCTCAACCGTTCGGAGAAGCCGCTGGTCGCCGCGGTCGCCGGCCGCGCCGTCGGCGTCGGCACCACCATGCTCCTGCATTGCGATCACGTCGTCGCGGCGGAGGATGCGGTGCTGTCGACGCCCTTCGTCGCACTCGGGCTGGTGCCGGAGGCGGCGTCGAGCCTGATCGCGCCGCGCCTGATGGGTCACGCGCGCGCGTTCGAACTGCTGGTGATGGGACGGCCGCTCACCGCGACCGCAGCGAAAGCGGCCGGCATCGTCAATACCGTGGTGGCGGCGGCGGAGTTGGAGAGCGCCGCGCTCGCCGCCGCGCGCGAGATCGCGGCGCTGCCGCCGCATGCAGTCGCCGCCTCACGCCGGCTGATGCGCGGTGCACAGGCGCAGATCGACGGCCATATCGAGGCCGAGGCGGAAGCCTTCCGCAAACGCCTCGTCTCGCCGGAGGCGAAGGCCGCCTTTGCCGCCTTCCTCAACAAGAAGAAATAACGCTCAGCGCCACAGACCTGCCTGGTGCAGCAGCCAGAGCGAGCCGGCGATCGACAGGACGAGGATGGAAAAGCCGATCGGCGAGCCCCAGCCGTACCAGCTCAGCGCCTTGTCGGCGTAGGGATCGATCTTCTGCTCGTTGTGCAGCGTGTCGGCGCTCATGACGGACTCCTCTTACTGACGGACCTGGAAGTGTTGTCGTGCTGCTGCGCGCAGGCGGCCTGGACGCTGCGCCAGACCTCGACGGGGCCCCAGCCCTCCTCGACGATGCGGCGCACGAGATCGTTCACGAAGGCGAGCTCGGCGCGCACCATCGCCAAGTGGTACTCGCTCTCGACGGTGAACAGCGGCGGAAACCTCTGTCCGGCGAGCCCCGGCGGGATATCCTGTCCGCCGGCGACGGCATCGATCGTTTGGTGCGACAGTTCGCCGAGCTGCGCTTCCATCTTCCAGATCGTGCCGCTGAGCTCGAGCGCACGCGCGCGCAGCAGCAAAACCGCCTCGTCCGGCGGCAGCACCGGCAGCAGCGACAGCGCCGCCTCAAATTGCGGATACTCCTTGGCCGGCGCGCGCAGCAGGTCGCGCATCCAGTCGCGCAATTCGTCGAGGCCGGACGGCGTCAGCGTGTAGACGGTGCGCTCGGGGCGGCGGCCTTCCCGCTCGCTCTCGCGCGCCGCGATCAGACCGCGCGCGGCGAGCGCGTCGATCACCGTGTAGAGCGAGCCGTAGCGGAGCTTGATGCTCTCGTGCTTGTGCCGCGTCTTCAGCGTCGATGCCATCTCGTAAGGGTGCATCGGCCGTTCGAACAGCAGCGCGAGCACAGCAAGCGCCAAGGGATTGGAGGGTCGGGTCGAGGTCATAGGATCACCGTATATTCGTATACGTATATACGGTAACGGATAATCACCGTCAAGGCCTGGCCGCCCCCACAACGACAAAGGCCGGACCTTGCGGCCCGGCCTTCGTGAAATCGGATTGGAGGCGGCGGCGGTCAGCGGCCGTCGCGGTAATACGGATTGAACATGTTGCTCGGATTGTAGTTGCGCACGTCCGAGCCGGAGCCGAACTGCAGCGTCGTATTGCCGTTCTGGATCGTGGTCTTGCCGTCGCTATTGCTGTTGCCGTTGCCGTTGCCGTTCTGCGAATAGCCGAAGCGTGAGTCGGGATCGACGATCGACGACTGCCCGCCGGTGACGCCCTGCGCGCTATCGAATTGGAAGGCGTGCGCCGCCGAGGCCAGCATCAGCGCCAGTCCGGAGGCCGCGGCGACCGCCAGTGCACGCCGGCGGAGCGAGTCGGAACGGGTCATGGGTAACCCCCCAATGGCTGTTCGAAGCAGGCCGAAACTGTCGGCCGAGAATAGGGCGCGACTGCGGCGGGCGCCAGCCCTCCCCGCCTCACTCCACCTTGAGGCCGAGCTTGTGCACCAGCCCGCCCCACTTCTTCTCTTCCTTGTCGATGTCGGCCGCGTATTCGGCCGGCGTCGAGGTAAGCGGATCGCCACCTTCGAAATGGATGCGCTTCTGCACCTCCGGATCGTCGACCGCCTTGCGTACCGCAGCGCTGAGCTTGTCGACGATTGGCGCCGGCGTGCCGTACGGCGCCAGCAGGCCGTAATGCAGGACCGCCTCGAAGCCCGGCATGCCCGACTCGTCGAAGGTTGGCACGTCCGGCAGCAGCGAGAAGCGTTTCTTGCTGGTGACGGCGATGGCGCGCAGCGTGCCGGCCTTCAGATTGCCGAGCGCCGGCGGCAGCACGCCGAAGGCCATCGGCACCTGGCCACCGAGGAGATCGGTCATGACCGGCGCCGTGCCCTTGTACGGAATGACGGCGACCTTGATGTCGGCTTCGGATTTGAACAATTCGGCGCACATGTAGCCGCCGGTGCCCATGGCTGAGGTGCCGAGATTGAGCTTGCCCGGCTCCTTCTTGGCCATCGCGATCACGTCGGCGACGGTCTTGGCCGGGAACGACGGATTGGCGAGCAGCGCCACCGGCATCGAGGCGACGAGGCCGATCGGCGCGAAGTCCTTGCGCGGGTCGATGTCGAGCTTGGGATAGAGGCTCGGGTTGATCGAGATGGTGCCGGTGTGACCGAGCAGCAGCGTGTAGCCATCCGGCGCCGCGCGCGCGACGAAGCGCGTGCCGACAGTGCCACCGGCGCCGCCGCGGTTCTCGACGATCACCTGCTGATGGAAGGCCTCCGACAGCTTCTGCGCCATCACCCGCGCCATGGCGTCGACGCCGCCGCCGGGCGGATAAGGCACCACCAAGGTGATCTTGCGCGTGGGATAATCGTCGGCGCGCGCCGCACTGCCGCCGATCGCCGCGCTGGCGAGCAGCAAAACCAGCCCCAGAACTCTCATCGTCTTGCGCATTGCAGTTTCCTCCGTCGCCTTGCCGCTTGTCGATTGCGTACTGTTGATTGCATCTGCCCGTTGCGCGGCACTGCACGGGCCGCGCAAGATAGAGGCGCGGCGGCCGATTGCCTAATTGGCCGTGCGGATAGCCGCTATTCTTCGGCTGAATTGCTGCGGTGCCGGCACGCGCGCCGCAAGGCGCAATTGCGCGGGGTAAAAAATACAAAACCGCCGCCTCGCGGCTGCGAGCCGGCGGTTTCCCCCTCAGAGAAGAAGTTCAGATCGGCGGTGTTAATGCACGCTGGCCAGGCCGTTATGGCGCAGCCTTTCGATCTCGTCCTTTACCGATAATTTCTTGCGTTTGAGTTCCACAATTCTCAGATCGTCAGTCGCGCGGTGCGCCAGGCAATCGTTGAGCTCAACTTCAAGAGCCCGGTGCTTCTTTTCGAGTTCCGCGAGGTGCGATTGCATCGACATGCAGAATGTCTCCTCAATCCGTGGTTCTCCCGAACATTCATAGTGTAGCGCAATCGGCGCCTTCGCGCGAGAACAAAGACGTGACCGCTGCCGCCTCGCAGGGAACCCGAAGCTGTTGGTAAAGCAACGGTTTCCGCCGCCTTGAACGGACGTGTGGAAAACGTAATACTGGTTCCAGGCGCCGGGCCGATTCCTGTTCCCGGCGGCGCTCAAACAGCGGTGGCGATGACGGACGAGGACGAACGCGCGTTGCGGGAGCAATTGGCGCGCCTGCAGCAGGAGCACCGCGATCTCGACGCCGCGATCGCCGCACTGATCGCCTCGCCGGGCGCCGACGTAATCCAGGTGCAGCGGCTGAAGAAGCGCAAGCTGGTGCTGCGCGACAAGATCCGCGCTGTCGAAGATCAGCTGACGCCGGATATCATCGCTTAGTCGCTTGCTTCCCTCTCCCCGTTCTGCACGGGGAGAGGGAAGCAAGCGCCTGAAAGACGCGAGCCGGGTGAGGGGCTGTGCACGGCCCCTCACCCGGCTTTCTCGTTTCGCTCGAAAGCCGACCTCTCCCCGCGCATGCGGGGAGAGGTGAAAGAACTAGCCGCGCCGCTCGCGCTTGCGCGTGTACATCGCCTTGTCGGCGGCGCCGATCATCTGCACCGGGGTGAGCGCCGGATCGAGCGCGACGACGCCGGCGCTGGCGCCGCAGCCGAGCGTGGCGCCGTTGTAGGACAGCGCCACCTTCTCGACCGTCAATTCGAGACTGCGCGCCTTGGCCGCAGCTTGCGGCGGCTGCGCGTTCCACAGGATGGCGCCGAATTCGTCGCCGCCGAGCCGACCGACCACGTCGGAGGCACGCAGGTTGCGCACGAGGTTGCCGGCCACCGCCCTGAGCAGCGCGTCGCCGGCGGCATGGCCGTGCTGGTCGTTGACCGACTTGAAGCCGTCGAGGTCGACGAACATCAGCGCCGCCGGCGTACCGTAACGCTTGACGAAGGCGAGCGCGCGGCCGAGCTCACGCTCAAAGCCGCGGCGGTTAAGCACGTCGAGCATGGAGTCGACGTCGGCGCGCTCCTCCATCTCGGCGATCTGCCATTCGGCCCGGATCAGCGCCTCGCGCAGCCGCACAATCTCGGCGCGCAATTCGTCCGCGCTCATGGCATCGATTCTGGCCTGTTCGGCAGCAGCGTCTGCGTCCACCCTGACGTCCTCGCGAATCTCCAAACGTGTTCCGAGAATACCCGTTTCGCCTTGCCAGCGCAGGGTTCATTCCTATAATGCGCCGCTTCCTTCCGCCCGGGACGGCGGATTTCGGAGGCGAAATGCCAGCAAAGCCGGTCGCGATCATCATGGGCAGCCAGTCCGACTGGGCCACGATGAAGCATGCCGCCGAGACGCTGGATGCGCTGGCGATCGGCTATGACGCGCGCATCGTCTCCGCCCACCGCACGCCCAAGCGCCTCTACGAGTTCGCCCATGCGGCGAAGGCCCAGGGCTTCAAGGTGATCATCGCCGGCGCCGGCGGCGCCGCGCATCTGCCGGGCATGGCGGCGGCGATGACGCCGCTGCCGGTGCTCGGCGTGCCGATGAATACGCACGCGCTCGAAGGCAAGGATTCGCTGTTGTCGATCATGCAGATGCCCGGCGGCATCCCGGTGGGGACATTGGCCATCGGCAAGCCGGGCGCGATCAACGCCGCTTTGCTCGCCGCCGCCATCCTCGCTTTGTCCGATGCCAAGGTCGCCAAACGTCTCGAGGAGTGGCGCGCCAGGCAGACCAAGGCGGTCGCCAAGCGGCCGAAAGACTGATGCCGTCCCCACTCAAGCCCGGCGCCACCATCGGCATCCTCGGCGGCGGCCAGCTCGCGCGCATGCTGGCGCTCGCCGCCGCGCCGCTCGGCCTGCGCTGCCACGTCTACACGCCGGAGAAGGACTCCTGCGCGCTCGACGTGGTGCACGCCGACACGATCGGCGACTACGAAGATGAGGCGGCGCTGGCGCGCTTCGCCGAGGCGGTCGACGTCGTCACCTACGAGTTCGAGAATGTGCCGGCAAAGACGGCCGCCTATTTGTCGAAGCGACGCCCGGTGCTGCCCGATCCGAAGGTGCTGGAGACGACGCAGGACCGGCTGATCGAGAAGAACTTCATCAGCGCGCTGAAGATCGCCACCGCGCCTTACGCACCGGTGCATTCGGCGACGCAGCTCGCCGACGGGCTGGCCAAGGTCGGCGTGCCGGCGGTCTTGAAGACGCGCACGCTCGGTTACGACGGCAAGGGCCAGGAGAAGATCGCCGCGAGCAGCGAAGGCCTGCCGGCCTGGCGCAGGCTCAAGCAGGTGCCCTGCATCCTCGAGGGATTCGTCAATTTCCAGCGCGAGGTTTCGGTGATCGCCGCGCGCTCCGCCGACGGCCACGTCGAATGCTTCGAGGTGACCGAGAACGAGCACCGCGAGCACATCCTGCACATCTCGCGCGTGCCGGCGAAGGTGACGCCGGCGCTGGAGGCGGAAGCGCGCCGCGTCGCGACGCGCATCGTCACCGCGTTCGACTATGTCGGCGTCATGGGCATCGAGATGTTCGTGGTGAAGAGAGGCCGCGAGCACCACGTGCTGGTCAACGAGGTGGCGCCGCGCGTCCACAATTCCGGCCACTGGACCATCGACGGCGCGACCGTGTCGCAGTTCGAGCAGCACATCCGCGCGGTGGCCGGCCTGCCATTGGCGAAGCCGAAGCGGCTGGGCGCCAAGGTCGAGATGCGCAACCTGATCGGCGACGAGATTCTCTCCGCGGGTGACTACCTGACGCAGCCGAACACGGCTGTGCACATCTACGGCAAGGGCAAACCGAGCCCGCGCCGCAAGATGGGCCACGTCACGCGCGTGTGGCCGGGGAAGTAGCGGCCCGAACCTTCGTTCCATGGAGCATGCGATGCCGAAACTGCGTGTCATGAGCTTTTCCCTGTCGCTCGACGGCTTCGGCGCCGGGCCGGAGCAGAGCCTCGACAATCCGCTCGGCCTCGGCGGCATGGGCCTGCATCAATGGGCCTTCGCCACGCGCACGTTCCGCACGATGTTCGGGCAGGACGGCGGCTCGACCGGCATCGACGATCAGTTTGCGGCACGCGGCTTCGAGAATGTCGGCGCCTGGATCCTCGGCCGCAACATGTTCGGGCCGGTGCGCGGACCGTGGCCGGACGACAGCTGGAAAGGCTGGTGGGGCGACAACCCGCCCTATCATTGCGACGTCTTTGTGCTGACGCATTATCCGCGGGCGTCGATCACGATGGCTGGCGGCACGGTGTTCCATTTCGTCACCGACGGCATTCATGCGGCGCTGAAGCGCGCCATGGACGCGGCGGGCGGCCGCGACGTCCGCGTCGGCGGCGGTGTCGCCACGATCCGGCAGTATCTGCAAGAGCGCCTCGTCGACGAGATGCACCTCGCCGTGTCGCCGGTGCTGCTCGGCCGCGGCGAGCACCTGTTCGCCGGCCTCGATCTGCTCCAACTCGGCTACCGGACGAGCGAGCACGTGCCGACAGAACTCGCGACGCACATCGTGCTGACGAAAGCCTAGGAGTCGCCCGATGGCGCTCACGCTCTACCTGCATCCGCTGTCGTCTTACTGCCACAAGGCGCTGATCGCGCTGTACGAGAACGCCACGCCGTTCGCGCCGCATGTCGTCAATCTCGGCGATCCGGACTCCGCCGCGGCGTTCAAGGCGATCTGGCCGATGGGCAAGTTTCCGGTGCTCGCCGACGCCGACCGCATCATCCCGGAATCGACCGCGATCATCGAATATCTCGCGGCGCGTCATCCAGGCCCGGTCGACCTCATCCCCGCCGGCATCGCCCTCGACGTGCGCATGCTCGACCGCTTCTACGATCTGCACGTCCATACGCACATGCAGAAGATCATCGGCGACCGCATCCGCCCGGCCGACGGCAAGGACCCGTACGGCGTCGAGCAGGCGCGCGCAGCGCTCGATACGGCGCTCGGCATTGCGGAGGCTCAGATGGCGTCGCGGCACTGGGCGGCAGGCGACGCCTTCACCATGGCCGACTGTGCCGCGGCGCCGCCGTTGTTCTATATCGACATGGTGGTCGCGCCGCTCGCGCCCCGCTACCCGCGCCTCGCCGCTTATCTCGGCCGGCTGAAGGAGCGGCCGTCCTATGCCCGCGCGCTCGCAGAGGCGGAGCCGTACCTTCAGTTCGTGCCGCGCTGATCGCCGCCGCGCCGTTCATCCTTCGGCAACCCTGCTGGCAATCTTATGGGGCAATCGCCCATTACTCCCGCTATAGTTGTGACGCAATTCGGAGGTGGGGGCGATGCGACAGGACCTTGGCTTGGATCGGCTGGCGTTGCCGATCGCGTTCGATCCCGCCCGTCTCGCCGCCGATCTCGCCGGCCTGCGCGCCATCGCCTGGACCGAGCACTTCGTCACCGCAGGCTACGAGGGCGACTGGAGCATCATCGCCCTGCGCCAGGCGGCCGGGGCCTCCCGGCTCGGCCTCACGGACATCTCCGACCCGGACTGCAGCGATTACGTGGAGACGGCCGCGGCGGCGGCCTGCCCCTATTTCCGACAGGTACTGCGGACTTTCGCCTGCCCGCTGCTCAGTGTCCGGCTCACCCGCCTGGGCCCCGGCTCGACCATCAAGGAACATGCCCATGATGTCGACGAGACGCGGGTGGCGCAGGTGCACATCCCCATAACCACCAATAACGACGTGGATTTCCGCATCAACGGCGGCCACTGCCCGATGCCGGCCGGTTCCGTCTGGTGGTTCCGCCTGTCCGACCCGCACAGCGTCACCAACCGGGGCCAGACCGACCGGGTGCTCATGCTCGTCGACCTCGTCATGAACGACTGGCTGGCCGCCCTTTTGACGCGGGCCGCGGGAACGGTCCCCGGCCGCGCCGCTTGACGGAAGGTCGGCCGGCGCCGCCACCGCCGGAGGCGCGGAAATGGCCCGGAACAATGGACTCCCGGCGGCTTTTCTGTTACAGCCGCCCGACTCGAAAGCCCCGCCATTGCGGCGCTTTTCGACCGCAACCCGTCCGGCCACAACTAAGGAGCAACAGTGCAGGTTCTCGTTCGCGACAACAATGTCGATCAGGCCCTGAAGGCGCTGAAGAAGAAGATGCAGCGCGAGGGCATTTTCCGCGAAATGAAGCTCCGCGGTCACTACGAAAAGCCGTCCGAGAAGAAGGCGCGTGAGAAGGCGGAAGCGATCCGCCGGGCGCGCAAGCTGGCGCGCAAGAAGATGCAGCGCGAAGGCCTTCTGCCGATGAAGCCCCGCCCGGTCGTGGGTGCAGGTGCTGGCGGTGCGGCTGGCGGCGCTGGCCGCGGTGGTCCTCGCCGCTTCGGCTGACCGCTGGCGCATTCCGCGCTGCGGATTCCGTGAGTTGGTGGCGCGGGCTGCTGTTGCCCGCGCTATTGTTTTACGAAGTGGGCGATGACTTCTGTCCGCGTCGAATGTTCGCCTCATTCGCGGGCGAATGGGAGCGGGACAGGACGTTACGGGTTGCGTTTCGATGGGCTCACCCAGCCACGTTAGCCGCCGCGCGAGGTTCGCGCTCGTCCCGCTGATGGCGCTGGCGCTCGCCGCCTGCTCCACGCTCAATCGCAACCTGTCCGCCGACTCGTCCGAGAGCGGCGACGCGCTTTACGCGAGTTCGCCCGCCAATATCGCGTCGCTCACCGCCGTCGTGCAGAACAATCCGCGCGACCCGCAGGCCTACAACATGCGCGGCACGGTGTTCGGCCAGGCCGGGCGCTACACCGAGGCGCTGACCGACTTCAACCAGGCGATCAGCATCGATCCGAACTACGCCCAGGCCTACGCCAATCGCGGCCTCGTCTATCGCGAGACCAACAAGCTCGACCTCGCGCTCGCCGACTATAACAAGGCGCTGACGATCGACCCGACTTACGCCACCGCCTATACCGGCCGCGGCATGGTCTATCGCGCGCAGGGCAATCTGCTCGCCGCGCTCAAGGACTTCAACAAGGCGATCGCCATCCGTCCCGACGACTCGCAGGCCTATTACAATCGCGGCCTGCTCTATCAGGCGCAGAACCAGCACGGCTACGCGATCGACGATTTCTCGACGGCGATCGGCCTGTCGGTGCAGCAGGCCGAGCCCTATATCGCGCGCGGCCTGAGCTACATCGCGGTCAAGGACTACAAGAACGCGGCGAGCGACCTCGACAACGCCGTCTCCATCGCGCCGCAGAGCGTGCAGGCCTGGGTCGCGCGCGGCCTCGCCTACGAGCGGCTCGGCGACAAGGAGAAGGCCGCCGGCTCCTACGCCCGCGCCATGAACATCGACACCGCCAACACGGCCGCGCGCGCCGGCTTCGACCGCGTCGGCGGCCGCGCAGGCCAGGCGTATCAGACGTTCTGAACTGCCGCGCGCTCAGCGCCCCTCGAACACGAACCGCGTGCCCACCGCCGAGTGGATGACCTTGTCGCCGAGCGCGGCGCGGGCCAGATCGTAGAAGCGGTCGCCGGTGCAGTGCGCGGTGATGAGATAGGTCGGGTCGATGGCGCGAAAGTCCTCGATCGTGCGGTTGATGTAGTCGTCACCGAGCGGCGGCACGATGTGGAAGCCACCGATCACCGCCAGCACCTTGTCGACGCCGGAGGCGGCCTGCGCCGCGCGCACCGCGTTGATGACGCCGCGATGGCTGCACGAGGTGAGCACGACGAGACCGCGGCCCTTGACGTTGTAGATCGTTGCGATCTCGTGGTCGAAATCGTCCGGGATATAGGCGCCGGTGTTCTTCTCCGCCGGCATCTTCTCGGGGAAGCAGCCGAAGCCGTTCTCGATGCCGACGATCTCGGTCGTCGGCAGCAAGGGCTTCTCGAACGACACCTGACCGATGCGGCCGGTGGTGAAGGCGTGGTCGGCGACGAGCGCCGGCTCCGAGGCCATCATCAGCGTGAGGTCGGCCTCGAGGATGGCCTTGCGGTCGAGCGCGCCGAACTGGCCGCCGGGGTTGCGGCGGATGCAGAACGTGTCCTCGCCGCCGACATAGAACGGCATCTGCTTCTTCAGCGCGCTTTTGTGTTGGGCGAAGAAGCCGGTCATGCCGCCGAAATGGTCGTAATGGCCGTGGCTCAAGACCAGCGCGTCGAACACCGCCGGGTCGATGGCGAGGACCGACAAATTGTTGTTGAGGACCTCCGGCGTATAGCCGAAATCGATGAGCACGTTGCGCTCCTCGGCCCCGGCGAAGGACTGCGCGTGCATCGCCAGGCCCCATTCGCCGTTGAGCATGTGACGCGGCGGCCGGTCCGGTTTGGTGTTGCCGCTCTTGCGCTCGATGGTGAGCCCGTCGCGCGTCTCGTTCGGCACGAACTGGATGACGATGTTGTCGGTGACGATGCGCACCGCCACCTTGTCGACCTGCGGCACGCGGCCGGCGAGCTTGGCCGCCGGCGCCGTGCGGGCACCCGCCGCCAGGGTCGAGATCAGCGCCGTGACGAAACCGGCGCCGCCGGCGCACATATGCCCGGCGAGGGCCGGATCGGCGCATTGGCAGAGATTGAACAGCATGGACGTCCCCCGAAGGCCTGCGAGGCGGCCATGGTAACGATTGCTTAGCGTTAACGAAATGCGAACCCGGCGCTGGTCATATGGGGACCGGGGGCGGCGCGCTACCGCGGGATGGACGACCGTGTTCGACACCATCATTCTGCTGGCCGGGGAGGTCGAGGCGCAGCCCGTGTCCGGCCTGCTGCGCCAGCACAACCCGCAAGTTACGGTCCTGACGCCGCAATCGCGGCACGAGCTCGAGGCGATCGCGCCGGAGACGCTGCGCCGCGCGCGGCTCATCGGCTTCCTGACCCCGGTCGTGGTGTCCGAACCGGTGCTCGCGGCGCTCGGCTACGGCGCCTACAACTTCCATCCCGGCCCGCCGGAATATCCGGGCTGGCTGCCGTCGCTGTTCGCCGTTTATGACCGAGCGACGGCCTTCGGCGCGACCGCGCATCACATGGCCGCCCAGGTCGATTCGGGTCCGATCGTCGGCGTCGAGCGCTTCGCGCTGCCGGCCGGCGCGACGGTCGAATACGTGGAGAAGCAGGCCTTCATCGAATCGGTGCGGCTGATGTGGCGGTTCGGGCCGGCTCTGGCCAAGGATCCGGCGCCGCTGCCGGCGCTGCCGGTCGCGTGGCGCGGCCGACGCAGCACGCGGGCGATGCTGCGCGGCTATTGCGACATTCCGGGCGACATCGGCCGCGACGAGCTCGACCGGCGCATCGCCGCTTTCGGCCACGCGCCGCTCGGCGACACGCCGACCATCATTGTGCATGGACATACGTTCCGCTACGTGCCGCCGGCAAGCGAGGCAGAGCCGGCCGCGCCCGCGGCTCCGCCGCCGCGGAAGGCCGTCGCTTGAGCGGCTAGAAGGCGGCGCAGACCGGCTGCGTCACGATCCCGACCGATGTCTGATGAAAGCGCTGCTTGTAGGCGTCGCTGACCGCGGCGATGGCGGCGCGCGTCGCGTTTTCATCTTTCGTCACCACGATCACCAGCTTGCTGGCCTCTCGCACCTCGCGCTTGCCGTCACGCCAGGCGCCCTGCGCATCGAGCACGGTGAGGCCGGGAAAACGCGGCGTCAGCTCCCGCGTCACGAAGCGCGCCCATTCGCGGTCGCTGACCGGCGCATGGTGGACGATGTTGCGGCCGAAATAGAATTCGACGCGCAGCATCGGTGCGAGCGGCGGCATGCAGGACTGCTGCGCCAGCGCGGGCGTGGTCATGAAGGTGAGGCCGACCGAGAGAATGAGAACGGCAATTCGCATGTCGTGAGACTAGCATGCGCGCTCCACGCCAGGTCACCGTGGCATCACCCGGCGAGATTCATCCACACAGCCTTCGGCTCGGTGAAATTCTCGATTGCCGCATCGCCGTGCTCGCGGCCGTAGCCGGAATCGCGTGCTCCGCCCCAAGGCAGCCTGATGTCGGTGTAGCCATAGGTGTTGATCCACACCGTCCCCGCTTTTACCCTCGTGGCGAACCGGTGCACGCGGCCGATGTCGCGGCTCCAGACGCCGGCGGCGAGGCTGTAGCGCGTGCCGTTCGCCTTCGTGATCGCATCGTCCTCGTCTTCGAAGCGCACGACGCTCACCACCGGCCCGAATATCTCCTCCTGCGAGATGCGCATGTCGTGATCGACGTTGGCGAACACGGTCGGGCCGACGAAGTAGCCGGGGCCATCGAGCCGCCGGCCGCCGGTGACCAGCGACGCGCCTTCGCGGACCCCGATAGCGATGTAGTCGAGCACGCGCGCCATCTGGGCCTGCGACACGATCGGCCCCATCGCAGTCGAGCGCTCGGCCGGCGAGCCGACGCGGATCGATTTCGCGCGCGCGGTAAGCCGCTCGACGACCTCGTCGTAGATTTCGGCCTGCACCAGAATGCGCGACCCGGCCGAGCAGACCTGGCCGGTATTGAAGAAGATGCCGGCGGACGCCGCCTTGACCGCCGCGTCGAGATCGGCGTCGGCAAAGATCACGTTGGCCGACTTGCCGCCGAGCTCGAGCGTGACGCGCTTCAGATTACCGGCGGCGCCGGCAAGAACCTCACGGCCGACCGCGGGCGAGCCGGTGAAGGTCACCTTGTCTATATCCGGGTGATCGACCAGCGCGCGGCCGGCGGATTTGCCGAACCCGGGAACGACATTGAGCACGCCCGGCGGCAATCCCGCCTCCAAAGCGAGATCGCCCACACGTAAAGCCGAGAGCGGGGTGATCTCCGCGGGCTTGAGCACGACCGTGCAGCCGCACGCCAGCGCCGGCGCGACTTTCCACATCCCGATCATCAGCGGGAAATTCCACGGCACGATCGCACCGACGACGCCGACCGGCTCGCGAACGGTGTAGGTCAGGGCGTCAGGGCGCGCCGGAATCACCTGTCCGTTGATCTTGTCGGCCCAGCCCGCGTAGTAGCGCAGCGTATCGATGGCGGCCGGAAGATCCTGACGCAGGACCGCCGAGATCGGCTTGCCGGCATCGCGGCTTTCCAGGGCGGCCAGTTCATCTGCGTGGAGCTCGATGAGATTCGCGAGTCGGTGAAGCACACGGCCGCGGTCGGCTGCGCGCATGTGCCCCCACGGTCCGGCGAGCGCGCGGCGCGCCGACGCAACGGCGGCATCGACATCGGCAGCGTCGGCTTCGGCGACCGCGGCAATGGGCTGTTCCGTCGCCGGGTCGATGGTTTCGAACGATCGGCCAGCGGCAGCGGCGACGTGACGGCCATCGATCAGCAGACGGTGTTGCTCCAGGGGCAAAAGATCGTTCCTTCCAATATATGAATTCGAGTGCCTATGTTCGCGCGATGCACGAATTCGCCTGCGCAGTAAAACTCGAATAAGCGCCGAGAAAAATATGTTATGCTACGCCTACGCCGCAGCAATATATATGCACGCTACGTCATAGGCTGTCATGACCCTGAACGTCGACATCGAGACCGTGTTTCGCTTCCGCAAGGACGGCGAGTCGATGTCGGTGCTGGTCAATTTCCTCAAGGACATTCGCGACACCGGCAAGCTCACGCACGCCGCGCGACACAGCGGCCTGTCGTACCGCCACGCATGGAATCTGCTGACACGGTGGTCGGAATTCTTCGGCGTCGCCCTGGTGCGGCGACACAAGGGAAAGGGCACCGCGCTGACGCCCTTTGGCGAAAAGCTGGTCTGGGCGGGACAGCGCATGGAGGCGCGGCTCGGCCCGCAGCTCGAAAACCTGTCGCAGGAGCTGGCCAGCGAGCTCGTTCCATTTCTGCCGGACAATCCGGCGGTCATCCGCGTTCACGCGAGTCACGGCTTCGCGGTTTCCAAACTGCGCGAGATCCTCAACCACACCCCAGGCATGAGCGTCGACCTGCGCTATGTCGGCAACCAGAACTCGCTCGTGTCGCTGGCGCACGATGCCTGCGACCTTGCAGGGCTGCACTTGCCGCGCGGCTCCTTGCGCCGCGAGAGCGCCGCCACCGCGAAGCGCTTGCTCAATCCGCGCATCCACCGCGTCGTCGGTTTCGTCTCGCGGCAGATGGGCCTGATGGTCAAGCGCGGCAATCCGCTCGACGTCGGCGCGCTGGAGGATCTGGCCAATCCCAAGCTGCGCTTCGTCAACCGCGACCCGGAGTCGGGAACGCGGCAATTGCTGGAGCAGCTATTGGCCGAGAGCGGCATCGCTCCCGCGTCGATCAACGGTTACGAGCAGATCGAGTTCACGCATGCGGCGGTCGCCGCCTATGTCGCGAGCGGCATGGCCGACGCCAGTTTCGGCGTGGAAGCGGCGGCGCGGCAATTCGGGCTCGACTTCGTCCGCCTCGTCACCGAGGACTACTACTTCGTTTGCCGGGAAGAGCTGCTCGCGACCGCGCCGATGCGGCGGCTTCTGGACATCATGCGCGGTAAGGAATTCCAGGACGCTGTCGCGGCGCTGCCGGGCTATGCCGCCGTCGACACCGGCGTCATCAAGACCATCGACGATGCGTTCGAGGGACCGCGACGCAAGCAGCCGCGCCGTCGCGCATAACCGGCTCGCCTACATCGCCTTGACGATCTGCTCCGTCATCTTCTTGGCGTCGCCGAGCAGCATCATCGTGTTGTCGCGATAGAACAGCGGGTTGTCGATGCCGGCATAGCCGGACGCGAGCGAGCGCTTGATGAAGAACACCGTGCCCGCCTTCCACACCTGCAGCACCGGCATGCCGTAGATCGGCGAGGTCTTGTCCTCTTCCGCTGCGGGGTTGGTGACGTCGTTGGCGCCGATGACGAAGGCGACGTCGGCCTGCGGAAACTCGGAGTTGATGTCCTCGAGCTCGAACACCTCGTCGTAAGGCACGTTGGCCTCGGCGAGCAGCACGTTCATATGGCCCGGCATGCGGCCGGCGACCGGATGAATGGCGTACTTCACCTCGACGCCTTCCTTCTTGAGGTGGTCGGCCATCTCGCGCAATGCATGCTGCGCCTGCGCCACCGCCATGCCGTAGCCCGGCACGATGATGACCTTGGAGGCGTTCTTCATGATGTAGGCGGCGTCCTCGGCCGAGCCGAGCTTGACCGGCCGCTGCTCCGCCGCGCCGCCCGCCGCCGCCACCTCGCCGCCGAAGCCGCCAAGGATGACTGAGATGAACGACCGGTTCATGCCCTTGCACATGATGTAGGACAGGATCGCGCCCGAGGAGCCGACCAGCGCACCGGTGATGATCAGCGCCGAGTTGCCGAGGGTGAAGCCGATGCCGGCGGCCGCCCAGCCGGAATACGAGTTGAGCATCGAGATCACGACCGGCATGTCGGCGCCGCCGATCGGAATGATGATCAGGATGCCGAAGGCGAGCGAGATCGCGACGATGGCCCAGAAATCGACCACCGTCTGATGCAGATAGAACATCACGATGAAAGCGATCAGCGCTGCCGCCAGCACGATGTTCACGACATGGCGCGCCGGCAGCATGATCGGCTTGCCGCTCATGCGGCCCGACAGCTTGAGGAACGCGATGACCGAGCCGGTGAAGGTGATGGCGCCGATCGCCACACCAAGAGACATCTCGATCAGGCTCTGCTGGTGGATGTGGCCTTCCGCGCCGATACCGAAAGCCGACGGCGCGTAGAAGGCGCCGGCGGCCACCAGCACCGCGGCCATGCCGACCAGTGAATGGAAGGCGGCGACCAGTTCCGGCATCGAGGTCATCGGCACCTTGCGCGCAATCACCGCGCCGATGCCGCCGCCGATGGCGATGCCGCCGATCACCAGGCCCCACGACAGCTGGTCGGCCGGCGGATGCGAGCCGAGCGTCGTCAGCACGGCGATGGTCATGCCGATCATGCCGAGGCGGTTGCCGCGACGGCTGGTGTCCGGCGACGACAGGCCGCGCAGTGCCTGGATGAACAGCACCCCGGCGACGAGGTAGAGCAGCGCGACGAGGTTAGGGCTCATTGCGGGCTCACTTCTTTTTCTTCTGGTACATCGCCAGCATACGCTGGGTGACCAGGAAGCCGCCGAAGATGTTGATCGAGGCGAAGATCAGCGCGACGAAACCGAGCGCCCGCGCCCAGAGCGGGCCGTGGTCGTTGCCGACCAGCGCGACGCCGACCGCGAGCAGCGCGCCGACCACGATCACCGAGGAGATGGCATTGGTCACCGACATCAGCGGCGTGTGCAGCGCCGGCGTCACCGACCAGACGACGTAGTAGCCGACGAACACCGCCAGCACGAAGATCGAGAACTCGAAGACGAAGGGGGACACCTCGGCCACGGTAAGGCCCTCCGGTTAAGCCGCCGACTTCGGCTGGAAATTCGGATGCACGACGGCGCCGTCGCGCGTCAGAACGGTCGCCTTGACGAGTTCGTCGTCCCAGTTGACCGCGAGCGTTTTCTCTTTCTTGTCGATCAGGGTCTCGACGAAGGTGAGCAGGTTCTTGGCGTAGAGGCTCGAGGCCGAGGCCGCGAGCCGGCCCGGCACATTGAGATGGCCGACGATCTTGACGCCGCCAACAACGACGACCTGCCCCGCCACTGCGCCCTCGACATTGCCGCCGCGCTCGACCGCGAGATCGACGATCACCGAGCCGGGGCGCATCGAGGCGACCATGGCCGCCGTGACCAGCCGCGGCGCCGGGCGCCCGGGGATCAAGGCGGTGGTGATGACGATATCCTGCTTCTTGATGTGCTCGGCCGTCAGCGCCGCCTGCTTCGCCTGGTATTCCTTTGACATTTCCTTGGCGTAGCCGCCGGCCGTCTGCGCGTTCTTGAACTCCTCGTCCTCGACGGCAAGGAACTTGGCGCCGAGGCTCTCCACCTGCTCCTTGGTGGCGGGGCGCACGTCGGTGGCGGTGACCACGGCGCCCATCCGGCGCGCGGTGGCGATCGCCTGCAGGCCGGCGACGCCGACGCCCATGATGAAGACCTTCGCCGCCGGCACGGTGCCGGCCGCGGTCATCATCATCGGCAGCGCGCGGCCGTATTCGGCGGCGGCGTCGACGACGGCGCGATAGCCGGCGAGGTTCGCCTGCGAGGACAGGACGTCCATCGACTGTGCGCGGGTGATCCGCGGCATCAGCTCCATGGCGACGGCGGTGACGCCGGCGTCGGCCATTGCTTTGAGCGCCGCGTCGTTGCCGTAAGGATCCATGATGGCGACGACCAACGCGCCGCGCTTGTAGTCGGCAAGCTCGGCCGGTGCCGGCCGGCGCACCTTCAGCACCAGGTCGGCATCCTTGACCGGCGCGTCGGAGATCGTGGCGCCCGCCGCCTCATAATCGGCGTCGAGGAGGCCGGACGCGTTGCCGGCGCCGCGGGCGACGACCACCTCAGCGCCGAGCGCCTTGAACTTCTTGACCGTTTCCGGCGTCGCCGCGACGCGGGGCTCGTTGCCGTCGGTCTCTCGCGCGACCGCAATCCGCATGACGACGCCCTCCCCGCCCGCAGGCGTTATCAGCTCAGCACGCTGTACAGGAAGATGAGCGCGCAGAGCACGAAGGCGGCGTAGCTCGGGGTGCGGCTGCCGCTGAGCAGGCCGGCGATGAGGCCGAGGACGGCGACGATGAAAACCACCACGGCCGCGAACCAGTGGCCGGCGACGCCGCCGATGGCGAGACCCAGCAGGAGGTTCACGACATGGATGATGCCGGTGAACGCGAAGTGCAGGAAGCTCTCGTAGGTATTCTCGTGTGCCGGATAGTCGTTGCCGGCTGCGGTGGCGTATTCGACGGTGCCGTGTTCGGCCATAGTGGGAAATCTCCGGGGTCTCGGTAGAGGCGGGCCGGGATTTGGGTAGCGTAAATGGACGACAAGGGCAACGGCGCGGCAGCCGCCGTCAACGCCGTAAATTTGGGCTACGCCTGCCCGCGGAGCGGGCAAAAATCCTTGCCCTAGAGCCCGGCGAGCGCCAGCGCGTCGGCCTGCCGCGCCGCGACCCGCTCGAGCGAGAAGTTCTCGATGGCCTCGTTGAACAGCCGGTAGAAATTGAGCTCGGCGGCGAGATGCAGGAACACGGCCCCGAGCCCGACGGCGGCGCGGTCCATAAACACGAATTCGCGCGGCACCGTCACCGGGCCTTTGGCCTTCAGCGCCTGGTGCACGCGGAAGGCTTCCTTCCTCCCGTAATCGGACGGCTTCACCCCGTCGGCAACGGTGCGCACGCGGTCGTCGAGCAGCGGCCCGTAGATGAAGCGCGCCCAGATGTTGAGCGTGTCGATGAGGTCGCGATTGAGGCGCTTGAAGCCCCAGGTCTCGTAGGCGTGCACGACGCGCGCGTCGTCGCCGTGCAGGAGGCCCTGGTAAAGGTCGACCACGCCGCCGACGAAGGACGGCGGGAAAATGCGGATACAGCCGTAGTCGAGCAGATTGATGCCCGCCGGCCGCCCCTCCTCGGCAAAGATGGTGTAATTGCCGAGATGCGGATCGCCGTGGATGATGCCGAAACGGCTGAACGGCAGCCACCAGGCGGTGAACATCGCGGTGGCGAGCCGATTGCGCGTCTCCAAGGAATCCGCCTTGTGCGTCAACATGCGCGTTCCCTCGAGCCAGTCGAGCGTAAGCAGGCGACGGGTCGACAACTCCGGCCATACCTTCGGCACGCGCACGGCGGCGTCATCCTTGAGCATGTGCCGATAGAGCGCGACGTGCTTGGCCTCGCGCACATAATCGAGTTCCTCGCGCAGCCGTGCGGCGATCTCGACCGCGATTTCGGAGGTGTCGATCGCCGGATCGAAGCGCTTGCGCAGCGAGAACAGGAGATTGAGTTGGCCCAGATCCGCCTCCACCGCCGACTGCATGTCGGGATACTGGAGCTTGCACGCGAGCGGCGAACCGTCGCGCGCCGTGGCGCGATGCACCTGGCCGAGCGACGCGGCGGCCGCCGGTTGGTGCTCGAAGGATGAAAACTTCGCCTGCCAATCGGGGCCGAGTTCGGCGCTCATGCGCCGCCTGACGAAGGCCCAGCCCATGGGCGGCGCCTCGCTCTGCAACTTCATCAACTGCGAGGCGTATTCCGGCGGCAGCGCGTCGGGGACGGTGGCGAGCAACTGCGCCACCTTCATGATCGGCCCTTTCAGGCCGCCGAGCGCGGCTGCGAGCGCGACGGCGTTGCCTTCGCGGCCGCCCTGCGCGCCGACGAGGCGCTGGCCGGCAATGCGTGCGGCGACACCGCCGACGCGGGTGCCTACCGAGGCATAGCGGCGGGCGCGGGCGGAGAAGCGGTTGCGTTCGGAGTCGGAGGGGGGCATTGGGCAGAGATAGTGATCAACACCGCCTGCGCAAAGGCTCCGATCCTCCCGTCACCCCTTTTGGTCGATCGCCTCCAGTTCGTCGATCAGCCCGGCGACCACGCTCAAGCCCCCGTCCCAGAACTTCGGGTCGCGCGCGTCGAGGCCGAACGGCGCCAGCAACTCGGAGTGATGCTTGGTGCCGCCGGCGGCGAGCATCGCGAGATAGCGCTCGGCGAAGCCCGAGGCCGACTTCTCGTAGACGGCGTAGAGCGAGTTCACCAGGCAATCGCCAAACGCATAGGCGTAGACGTAGAACGGCGAATGCACGAAGTGCGGGATGTAGCACCAGAAGGTCTCGTAGCCCGGCTTGAGCTCGATCGCCGGTCCCAGGCTCTCCGACTGCACAGACATCCACAATTCGCAGATCTTGTCGGCGGTCAACTCGCCGTTGCGGCGTTCGAGGTGCACCTTGCGCTCGAATGAGTAGAACGCAATCTGCCGCACCACCGTGTTGATCATGTCCTCGACCTTGGCCGCAAGCATCGCCTTGCGCTGCTTGGCGTCCTTGGTCTCGGCCAGCAATTTGCGGAAGGTGAGCATCTCGCCGAACACGCTCGCGGTCTCGGCGAGCGTCAGCGGCGTCGGCGCCATCAGCGGCCCGTTTGGCGCGGCGAGCACCTGGTGCACACCATGGCCGAGTTCGTGCGCGAGCGTCATCACGTCGCGCGGCTTGCCCATGTAGTTGAGCAGCACGTAAGGGTGCGCCGACGGCACGGTCGGATGCGCGAAAGCGCCGGGCTGCTTGCCGGGACGCGCCGGCGCGTCGATCCATTTCTTCTCGAAGAAGTCGTCGGCGACCTCCGCCATCTTCGGCGAAAAGGCGCCGTAGGCGGTGAGCACGGTCGAGCGCGCGTCGGTCCACGAGATCGTACGCTGCGGCACCTTCGGCAGCGGCGCGTTGCGGTCCCAGTGCGGCAGCGCCTTTTTGCCGAACCACTTCGCCTTCAGCGCATAGTAGCGGTGCGACAGCTTCGGATAGGCGGCGCGCACGGCTTCGACGAGCGCCTCGACAACCTCACGCTCGACGCGGTTCGACAGATGGCGCGCGTCGGCGACGTCCTTGAAGCCGCGCCAGCGGTCGGAGATCTCCTTGTCCTTGGAGAGCGTGTTGGTGATCAGCGTGAACGGCCGCATGTTGGCCTTGAACGTCTTGGCCAGCGCTTCCGCCGCCGCCTTGCGCTTCGCGCCGTCGGCATCCTGCAGCAAATTGAGCGTCCGCTCGATCGGCATGTCCTTGCCGCCGATCTTGAAGCGCAGCGCGGCGATGGTCTCGTCGAAGCTCCTGTTCCAGGCGGAATAGCCGGTGACCGATTTCTCGTGGAACAGCTGCTCGACGCGGTCCTCGAGCTGGTACGGCTTCTCCTTGCGTACGTCCTCGAGCCACGGTCGGTAATGCCCGAGCGGCGGATCGGCCATCGCCGCGTCGAGCACGGCGTCGTCGATGCGGTTCAGTTCGAGCGTGAAGAAAAGAAGATGGATGGAGGCGTTGGTGATGCGCTCCTGCACATCGCCGTAGAACTTGGCGCGCGCCGGATCGCTGTTGTCGCCGGCATAGAGCAGCGAGGCGTAGGAGTAGACGCGGCCGAGCAGGTCGTCGATCGCCTCGTAGCGCTTCACCGCCTCGGCCAGCCGGGCGCCGCCCTGCCCCGCCAGATCGGCCAGCTTGCCTTTGAACTCGGATTCGAACGCGAGGCAGTCGGCGTCGCCCCGATCGAGATCGCGCTTGAGCGCCGGATCGTCCATGCCGGCATAGAGGTCGTCGAGGTTCCACTCCGGCAGCGCGCCGAGCTTGGGGTCGGTCTTGGTTTTGGGCTTGGCAGCGGCTTTGGCGCGGACGGCGGAACGGGCGGGCATGGAGATTCCGTTGATTCCAGAGGGACGTGGCGGCGGGCGCCGGGCTGGGTAACGCGGGAGGGCTCAATATCGGGCGTGGACGCGGCCGGTTCAACGGGTAACGCGCCGTTAAGGCTGCGGGGCCAGAGTGCGCCAAATCGGCACAGGTCCCGGAGTACGCATGCGCGAAACCGTTCTCATCGTCGACGACGATCCCGTCCAACGCCGCCTGGTGGAGGCGATGGTGCAGCGCTTCGGCTACGAGGCGCTGACCGCCGAGGGCGGCGACGCGGCGCTGACGATGCTCGTCGGCGAACAGGCGCGGCCGGTCGAGTGCGTGATTCTCGACCTGGTGATGCCCGACCTCGACGGGCTGGGTGTGCTGGCGCGCCTACGTCAGGTGGGATGCGACGTCCCGGTCATCGTGCAGACGGCGCATGGCGGCATCGACAATGTCGTCTCGGCGATGCGCGCCGGCGCCACCGATTTCGTGGTCAAGCCGGCCGGCGCCGAGCGGCTGCAGGTGTCGCTCTCCAATGCCTTGGCGACGCGGCGTCTCGCCGGCGAACTGCAGCGCATGAAAAAACGGCGGGACGGCACTTTCGCCATCGCCGACGTCATCGCCCGCTCGCCCGCGATGACCCCGGTGCTGCGCGCGGCCGAGAAAGCGGCCGCTTCCACCATCCCCGTTCTCATCGAGGGCGAGTCCGGCACCGGCAAGGAATTGCTGGCGCGCGCCATCCACGGCTCCGGCGCCCGCAGCGCCCGCCCCTTCGTCGCGGTCAATTGCGGTGCGCTGCCGGAGAACCTCGTCGAGTCGATCCTGTTCGGGCACGAGAAGGGCGCCTTCACCGGCGCTACCGAGAAACACACCGGCAAGTTCGTCGAGGCGGATGGCGGCACGCTGTTCTTGGACGAGGTCGCCGAACTGCCGCTGCCGGCGCAGGTCAAGCTCCTGCGCGCGCTGCAGGAAGGCGAGGTCGAGCCGGTCGGCGGCCGCAAGCCGGTCAAGGTCGACGTGCGCATCGTCTCGGCAACGCATCGCGATCTCATCGCCGACGTGAAGGCCGGCCGCTTCCGCGAGGACCTGTTCTATCGCCTGCACGTCTTCCCGGTGACGGTGCCGCCGTTGCGCCGCCGGCCGGAGGACATCCCGGCGCTGACGCGACATTTCCTCGCGCGCTTCACCGCCGAGGAGGGCAAGCGTGTGCGCGCCATCGGCGGCGAGGCGATGACGCTGCTCTCGGGCTTCCACTGGCCGGGTAATGTGCGCCAGCTCGAGAACGCGGTGTTCCGCGCCGTGGTGCTGGCGGAAGGCGAGGAGATCGGCGTCGGCGAATTCCCGCAGATCGCGGCACTGATCGACGGCGATGTCGTGCCGGTGCAGCCGGCGCTGGAGCCACAGCCGGCGATCGTGACCGAATGGCCGGTCGAGCGGCGCGCCGCGCCGGCGCCCACTTTGCGCCTCACCGACCCGCACGGGCACGCACGGCCGCTGGAGGACATCGAACGCGAGGTGATCCGTTTCGCCATCTCGCATCACCGCGGACAGATGTCGGAGGTGGCGCGGCGGCTGAAGATCGGCCGCTCCACGCTCTACCGCAAGCTGGAGAGCCTCGGTCTCGACGAGGACGGGACCGAAGCGACGACCGGCGCCGTCGCCTGAGCGGCGCCATGCGCGCCGTTAAGGTGAATCGTTAAAGTTTTAAACATTGAAATCTTAATCACGGCCGGCTCCGTTAGCTTTGATATAAATTAGATACGCCGGCCTGCAGAAATTGATACAGGCGACCGGGCAAACGTCGCATAATACAGTGTGCGCGCGGATTGCGATTGCGCGCCTGCTGCCCACGCCGGTTAATGCGGCGCGCGGCATTTTACAGACTACGCGTTCGTGTGGAGTACAGGCAATGCGTCAGAACCGGTTCGATCGCCTGCTGGCCGGCACCATCCTGGCCGCGACCGTCGCGACCCCAGCTTTTGCGATCGCCGCGCCGCGATTTGAGTCGGCGCTGCCGGAGCCGCCCTCGATCAACGGCCGCGTCATCGTCCATCGCCGTCAGCCGGCGCCGCTGCCGCCCGACACCCGCGCGCAGGCGCAGCCGCGCGAGCGCGAGGCGGCGCCCGTGCCGCCGCCGCCCGCCCGTCACGAGATCGCCGCGCCGGCCGCCGCCGAGCCCGAGCAGAAAGCCGAGAGCAAGCCGACGAGCGATCCCGGCATCGACATCCGGGGTACGCTCGACAAGCTGCTGTCGGCGAACGACACGCAGATCGCCGACAAGCTCAAGCAGCTCGCGACGAGCAAGCAGCTCGGCCGCCATGCCGAGCGTCCGGCCGAACGCCGCGCTGTCGAGACTTTCTACGCCGTGCGCAACTTCGCGCCGCTGTGGATCCACGACGGCCGCCTGACCGCGCAGGCCAAGGACGCCATCACGCAACTCAAGAATGCCGCCGATGACGGCCTCGACGCCTCCGACTATCCGGTGCCGGAATTCGGCACCATCAACGGCGCCGCGGCTCTGGCCGACGGCGACGTGCGGCTCACCGTTTCCGTACTCACTTACGTGCGCCATCTGGCGGTCGGCCGCATCGCGCCGACGCGCGTCTCGGCGCAGGTCGAGTACGGCGACCACACGCCCGATCCGGACACGGTGCTCAAGCAACTCGCCAGCACGCGCGACGCCGACGCCACGATCGAAAGCTATAATCCGCCGGACAAGAGCTTCCGCGCGCTGAAGGCGAAGCTCGCGGATCTGCGCCGCGGCAACGCCTCGGCCGATCCGGAGCCGGCGCGCATCCCCGACGGCGCGGTGATCCGGCCTGGCCGTAAGGACGCGCGCGTTCCTGCCCTGCGCGAGAAGCTGCACGTGCGCGGCCGCGAAGGCGACCTCGTCTACGACAAGGCGCTCTACAACGCGATCCGCGCGCTGCAATACCGCAAGGGCCTCAAGCCCAGCGGCCTCATCGACAACCACACCATCGCCGCCATCAACGGCCCGAAGCCGGGCGACATCGTCGCCCGCGTCCGCGCCAACATGGAGCGCTGGCGTTGGCTGCCGCGCGAACTCGGCCCGACCTATGTGATGGTCAACATCCCGGATTACACGCTGAAGGTCGTGCACGACGGCCGTCAGGTATGGGCCACCAAGATCGTCGCCGGCAAGCCGCAGACACCGACGCCGCTGCTCGCCGCGCGGATGCAGCACGTCATCGTCAATCCGTCCTGGTACGTGCCGCAGTCGATCATCCAGAACGAACTGCTGCCGATGTACGCCAGCGATCCGCAGATCTTCGACCGTATGGGCCTCGAGGTGAAGCAGGGCCCGGACGGCCACATCAACGTCGTGCAGCCGCCGGGTGCCGCCAACGCGCTCGGCCGCATCAAGTTCGCCTTCCCGAACAAGTTCCAGGTGTACCTGCACGACACGCCGGAGAAGAAGCTGTTCGCCTACGACAAGCGCGCCTTCAGCCACGGCTGCATGCGCGTGGAGGACCCGACCAAATTCGGCGAGGTGATGCTGTCGCTGGCAATGTCCGGCCCGACGCCGGACGAGCGGCAGATCGCGCGCATGTTCGGGCAGGACGAGAAGACCTACAATCTGCAGAAGCAGCCGATGGTCTATCTCACCTACCAGACCGTGTTCGTCGACGACGCCGGCAAGATGCACGTCGACGAGGACCTCTACGGCTTCGACGCGCGCATCCACTCGATCATGCACAGCGACGAGCGTCGCGTCGCCGACGTGGCGCCGCCGCCGGATCCCAAGCGCGACGCGGCAACCGACAAGGCCAACCAGGACATCCTGCGCCGCGTCGAGCGCCGCGAGGCCGAGAATCCGTTCGCCTTCTTCGACAAGATTTTCCGCTGAACATCAGAGCTGACGCGTGCGGCGTCATGGCCGGGACTCGCCCCGCCCCTGACGCCGGGAAATGGAACTATAGTTCCGCAAGCAGCGTCATGAATATTGCATTTCGTTCCCCGCGAAATTGCAGAAATCAATTCTCACGGTGCAATAAGACCGAAGTTCCCGCGCTTGCCGCATCCCCGACCCGGCCTCGACCATTTTCCGCCACGCTTTGCCGGTAAACAGCCGTAGTTCCGCGGGGGCAGCGACGAGCATCAACAGCGCCGATCCCGTCAACACTCATTCAAGCTTTGCTGCGGCGGGGACCCGCATCCGCGGCATCGGACGGTTGGGGCGTTTCAATTGTACGGACATCGCCAGTGGCATTGAGAGCCGCGCGTCGCCGCTTGCTGTCGAGCGCGCTCACGCGCATCGGCGCCACTGCCGCAGCCGCCGGCGTTCTCTTGTTCGCCGCCAGCATGCCGCTGCAAACCGCGATCGCCGAAGGCGACACGCGCGCGCTCACGTTCCATCACGTTCACACCGGCGAAAACATCACCATCACCTACAAGCGTGACGGCCGCTATGATGAGGCCGCGCTGAAGAAGCTCGACTGGTTCATGCGCGACTGGCGCAAGGAGCAGGCGACGAACATGGATCCGCACCTGTTCGACGTGCTCTGGGAGGTCTATCGCGAGCTCGGCGCGACGCAGCCGATCGAGGTGATCTGCGGCTATCGCTCACCGTCGACCAACGCGATGCTGCGCGGCCGCGCGGCCGCCTCGGGCGTCGCCGAACTGAGCGAGCACACGCTCGGCCATGCGATGGATTTTTATATTCCGGGCGTGCCGCTGGAGAAGCTGCGCGAGATCGGCCTGCGCCTGCAGCGCGGCGGCGTCGGCTTCTATCCGACGTCCGGCTCGCCGTTCGTGCACATGGACACCGGCAACATCCGACACTGGCCGCGCATGACCTATGCGCAGTTGTCCAAAGTATTCCCGGACGGGCGCACCGTCCACGTGTCGTCCGACGGACGGCCGCTGCCCGGCTATGCGCTGGCGCTCGCCGACATCGAGCGCCGCGGCCAGGCGCCGAACAAGTTGTCACTCGAGCAGGCGTTCGCGCATGGCGCCATCAGCGCCAGCCAGGAGCAGACGGCGGAAGCTGTGGCGCTCAGGCAGAAGCGAATGCTCGTCGCCAAGATTTACGGCAAGCAGGACGCCGAGGAGATCGCGGACGCTGCGGATGACGCGGCGCCGGTCGCAGCAGCCGGGAGCGGCCGCATAACCCTGGCGAGCGTCGGCGTCACGCCGGTCGTCACCCATCGCATCGTGCCGATGCCCCGCGTGCGGCCGCAGGCGGCCATGACGCTGGCCGCGGCCAAGACGGTCGCGAAGCCGGAGATCACCGCGTCCATCAAGAGCTTCACCGATCGCGGCGTCTGGCCGGCAGCGCCGAAGCCGAAGGCGTCGCCGTTCCAGGTGGCCGGGCCGGGCGCGGACGCGCTCGCCTACGCCGCCATCGCCGACGCCGCGCCCGCGCCGCAGCCGCGTGTTCGCGTCATGGGTCTCGGCGTGACCCAGGCGATGGCACACGAGGCGCCGGTCGCGCGCAACATGAGCATCGTCGCCGAGGCCGGACCGTTCGCGCAGATGACGAGCGGCGCGCAGCGGCTCGACAGCCCGTGGCTGCGCGCGGCGATGCTGACGCCGAGCGTCAGCGGCGCGATGACGGCGACGCGGCTCGGCGAAGTCGATCCGCGCGGCTACGAGCCGCTGCTGCACAAGCCGGTGCAGGCCGTGGCGATGAGCTTCTCGGGCGATCCGTGGTCGGGCCTGCGCGCCGACCGCTTCTCCGGTAGCGCCATCGTGTTCGTCGGCACCGCGACCTTCGTCCGCACGCGGACCGCGTCGCTGGACTAGCGCCTTACTGCGTCATCCCGAGCGCGTGCATGTAGGTCTCGAGCACGGCTTCCTGCTCGCGGCGCTCGTCGGTGTCCAGCTTGCGCAGCCGGACGATGGTGCGCAGCGCCTTCACGTCGAAGCCGTTGCCCTTGGCCTCGGCGTAGACGTCGCGGATGTCGTCGGAGGTCGCCTTTTTCTCCTCCTCGAGGCGCTCGATGCGCTCGATGATCGCCTTGAGCTGGTCGCGGGCGAACGAGGTGTTGGCCTTCTCCGCGGCACCTTCTTCGAGTTTCTCGGCAGCGGAACTGGCTGGCATCGACGTCTCCTTCAACTCCCGGACCGGCGGCGCGCGCCGTCGCTTTCGAGGAAGGAGCATTCGGAGTTGGCCGCCGCCGGGTCAAGGCGAGCGGGGGGTCATCCACGCTGTCCACACGCAATGGATTGGAACGAGAAAAGGCTTGCCAGCCTAATGCTGCGGCTTTGCCTTCTCGAAGGCGGCCTGCTGTGCCGGCGAAGCCTCCTTCTGGTGCTTCGCGCGCCACTCGTCGTAGGGCATGCCGTAGACGATCTCCCGGCTCTCGTCCTTGGTCATGGCGAGGCCCTTGGCGTCGGCGGCGTCCTTCATCCAGTTGGACAGGCAGTTGCGGCAGAAGCCGGCGAGATTCATCATGTCGATGTTCTGCACATCGGTACGTTCACGTAAGTGCTCGACCAGGCGGCGGTAGACGGCGGCTTCGAGCTCGGTGCGGGTTTTGTCGTCCATGACGATGGGCTCCGGATGCTTGGCCCGAAACATAGTTGCCGGCCGGGCATCTTGCCATAGGGCGGGAAAATGGGCCGTATCGCCCCATGTCGGACGCGCACGTCTTCCTTGATTCGCTCTTCGCCACGGCGGTCGCGGCGGCGCATCCGGCGAGCTTCCTGCCACCCCTGCTGCCGCCGCCGCCCAAGGGGCGCATCGTGCTGCTCGCCGCCGGCAAGGCGGCCGGCTCGATGGCCGAGGTAGCCGAGCGCGTCTACCTCGACGAGCGCACGCTGGCGCCGGATCGGCTCACCGGGATCGCGGTGGCGCGGCACGGCTACGGGCGACCGACGCGCGTCGTCGACATGGTCGGGGCGGGACATCCGATTCCCGACGCGGCGGGGCTCGCCGCCGCCGAGCGCGCGCTGAGCTACGCCGATGCTGCCGACAGCGACGATCTCGTGCTCGTGCTCATGTCCGGCGGCGCGTCGGCCAACTGGATCGCGCCGGCCGCCGGCATCAGCTTCGCTGACAAGCAGACGGTGACACGCGCGCTCCTGAAGTGCGGTGCGCACATTGGCGAGATCAACACGGTGCGCAAGCACCTCTCTCGGATCAAGGGCGGGCGGCTGGCGCGGCATGCCTTTCCGGCGCAGGTGGTGACGATCGCCATATCCGACGTCCCGGGCGACGACCCCGCAGTGATCGGCTCGGGGCCGACGGTTCCCGACCCGTCGACGCTTGCCGAGGCGCGCGCCATCGCTGCCAAGTATCGCCTCGATGTGCCCGGTACGATCACCCGGGCGCTCGCCGACGCCGCCAACGAGTCGCCGAAGCCGGGCGACAAGGTCTTCGCCAATGCGCGCTTCGTCCTGGCGGCGCGGCCGGCGGACGCCCTGCGCGCGGCCGAGACCGCCGCCATGGCCGTCGGCTACGAGGTGATCTCGCTCGGCGACCGCGTCGAGGGCGAGGCGCGCGAGGTCGCCGCCGCGCATGCGCGGCTCGCGCGCGATCTGCGGGCCGCCGGCCGGCGCGCCGTAATCCTGTCGGGGGGCGAACTCACCGTGACCATCCGCGGCCGCGGCCGGGGTGGTCCCAACCAGGAATATGCGCTGGCGCTGGCCATCGAGCTCGCCGGCATGGCGGGGGTCACGGCGCTCGCCGCCGATACAGACGGCACCGACGGCGGCGCCGGCGCAGCCACCGACCCCGCGGGCGCCGTCATCGACGGCGACACCGCCACGCAGGCCAAAACCCGCGGTCTCGATCCTGCCGCCTTTCTCGCCGACAACGATTCCACCGGCTTTTTCTCGCGTGCGGGCGGCCTTCTCGAGCCCGGCCCCACCTACACCAACGTGAACGACTTCCGCGCCATCGTCGTTGACAGCCCTTAGAGGGCCGCGCGACAACCCCCACCAGCGAAACCGACGGCCCGTGACCGCATTGGCTTTTTCCGCACCCCGGCGCTTTCTCCGCTCCGTTCTCCGCGCCGCGGTGCCGGCCCTGCTGTTCGCCGTCGTGACGACGCTGCCGGCCTTCGCCGACTTCCGCGTCTGCAACAACACCGGCAGCCGCGTCGGCATCGCCATCGGCTACAAGGATGCGGAAGGCTGGACCACCGAAGGCTGGTGGAACATCTCGGGCCGTTCCTGCGATACCTTGCTGCGCGGCGCGCTGGTTGCACGTTACTATTACATTTACGCGGTAGATTACGACCGCGGCGGTGAATGGTCCGGCCACGCCTTCATGTGCACGCGCGACAAGGAGTTCACCATTCGCGGTACCGAAAACTGTCTCGCACGCGGCTATGACCGGACCGGCTTCTTCGAGGTCGACACCGGCGAGCAGCGCTCGTGGACGGTGCAGTTGACCGACAGTGCGGAGCAGGGCGCGGGGCGCACGTTGTTGCCGCCGGGGCCGCCGCCGCCGCTGGCGCCGCCGCGACGGCAACCGCCGCCGCCCGGCGCGCCGGGAACACCGCCACCGCCTGCACCAGAAGGCCTACGGAAATGAGACGGCTGCGCCGCACCAAGATCGTCGCCACGCTCGGACCGGCGTCGTCGAGCCCGGAGATGATTGCGCGGCTGTTCGAGGCCGGTGCCGACGTCTTCCGCATCAATATGAGCCACACCTCGCCCGACCGCATGCGCGAACTCGTCGCCATGATCCGCGGCGTCGAACACGACACCGGGCGGCCGATCGGCATCCTCGTCGACCTGCAGGGGCCGAAGCTGCGCCTCGGCACCTTCGAGGGCGGCTCCGCGATGGTGAAGAAGGGCGACAGCTTCGTGCTCGATTCCGATCCGACGCCGGGCGACGCGACCCGCGCCTACCTGCCGCATCCGGAGATCTTCGCCGGCGTCGAGCCCGGCCACACGCTGCTCATCGACGACGGCAAGGTGCGCCTCACCGTCACCGCCGCGCAGCCCAAGCGCATGGTCACGCACGTCGAGGTCGCCGGCAAGGTGTCCGACCGCAAGGGCGTCAGCCTGCCCGACTCCACCATCCCCTTCTCCGCCCTCGCCGAGAAAGACCGCACCGATCTCGAGGCCGCGCTCGACGCCGGCATCGACTGGGTGGCGCTCTCCTTCATCCAGCGGCCGGAAGACATCGCCGAGGCGAAGAAGATCACGCGCGGCCGCGCCGCCGTGATGGCCAAGATCGAGAAGCCGCAGGCGGTGGTGCGTCTCTCCGAGATCATGGATCTCGCCGACGCGCTGATGGTCGCCCGCGGCGACCTCGGCGTCGAGATGCCGCTGGAGAAGGTGCCCGCCGTCCAGAAACAGATGACGCGCATGGGCCGCGCCACCGGCAAACCGGTCGTGGTCGCGACGCAGATGCTGGAGTCGATGATCACATCGCCGGTGCCGACACGCGCGGAGGTCTCCGACGTCGCTACCGCCATCTACGAAGGCGCCGACGCGATTATGCTCTCGGCGGAATCGGCCGCCGGCCAGTATCCGGTCGAAGCAGTGACGATGATGAACCGCATCGCGCGCGAGACGGAGAGCGATCCGACCTTTCGCAGCATCATCGACGCGCAGCGCGCCGAGCCGGAAGCGACCGGCGCCGACGCCATCGCCGATGCGGCGCGGCAGATCGCCGACACGCTCGATCTCGCCGCGGTGATCTGCTGGACCTCGTCCGGCTCGACCGCGCTGCGGGTCGCGCGCGAGCGGCCGCGGCCGCCGATCGTGGCGCTGTCGCCGAACATGTCGACCGGACGGCGGCTCGCGGTTGTCTGGGGCGTCCACTGCGTCGTCACCGAGGACGCACACGACCAGGACGACATGGTCGACCGCGCCTGCCGCATCGCCTTCAAGGAAGGCTTCGCCAAGCCGGGACAGCGCGTGATCGTCGTCGCCGGCGTGCCGCTCGGCACGCCCGGCGCCACCAACATGCTGCGCATTGCCTATGTCGGACAGGAGCTGGCGGGGGATTGAGACGTCCGTCGCCGGTGCGTTAAATTTCAAAGCCGATATGATTGCGCGCCAGGCAAGCAAAAGGCCCGAGACCTCAATCGCACGATGGACGACGTCGACGTTCTTATAGCCGGGGCCGGCCCGATTGGCCTCGCTTTGGCCGCCGATCTCGGCCGGCGAGGCGTGAACACGCTTGTCGTCGAAAAAGGGCCGAACGAGATCGGCTCCGCCAAGATGCTGGAGGTCAGCGTCAGGACGATGGAGTTCTGCCGGCAATTGGGAATTGCCGACAAGGTCCGCCACTGGGGCTTCCCCGACGATTGGGCGCTCGATACCGCGTTCGTCACCAGCATGACGGGATACGAGCTCGGCCGCGTCCGCATTGCTGACCTTGGCAGCCGATCGGATTCGGACTTCAGCCCTGAACGGGGGCGGCCGTGTCCTCAAACCTGGTTCGATCCGATCCTGCAGGATTTCGCCCGCACCTTCCCGAACGTCAGAATCGAGCACCAGTGCAAGCTGGAGAGCTTCCTGCAGGACGATAGCGGCGTGTCAGCGAGCATCCGGCTGCTCAAAGCCAACAGATCCGAGACGGTCAGAGCGCGATACCTTGTCGGTTGCGACGGCTATGCGAGCACGGTGAGGGACTTGCTCGGCATCGAGGTGCGCGGCGACAAGCACATCGACTGGTCGATGACGATCTACCTGCGGCTGCCGGAGTTCTCGGCCGTTCACGATAAGAAAAGCGCGTTCCGCTACGTGTTCGTGGGCGCCGAGGGGACGTGGTCGTTCCTCTCGATTGTGGATGGACGGGACCTGTGGCGGCTTCAGCTCGTCGGAGTCGACCGCGAGCGGCTTCAGGCGGCAGACATCGAAGCGCTTATCTTCCGTGCCGTCGGCCGACCTGTTGAATATGAAATCGTCGACCGCACTCTTTGGGTGCGAAAGCGGACTGTCGCTGACCGCTTTCGGGACGGCCGGGTGTTTCTCGCCGGCGATTCGGCCCATGCGCATCCGCCGAACGGCGGCCTCGGAATGAACACGGGCATCCAGGATGCCTTCGATCTGGGTTGGAAACTGACCGGCATGTTGCAAGGCTGGGGCGGCCCGGGCTTGCTGGACAGTTACGACTGCGAACGTCGCCCCGCGGCTTCGCGTGCGGTGGAGGTTTCGCTCCGTAACTATCGCAGCCTCCTTAGCGCCGAGCAGCGCTCGCACATCGAAACGGAAGGTCCGGCCGGCGACGCTGCACGCGCCGCAGTCGGAGCGGCGCTGGAGTCGGAGAATCAAAAAGTCTGGCAGGCCGTCGGGGTGCATCTCGGCTACATCTATCACCCCTCCCCGATCGTCGTTCCCGACGACAGCGAAAAGCCGATCGACGACACGATCGGCTATGTCCCGACGACGTTCCCCGGAGCCCGCGCACCGCATGTGTGGGTTGCCGAGAACAAGTCCATTCAGGACCTTTTCGGCATGAGCTTCGTGCTTTTGGACTTCGGCGCAGAGTCAACAGCACCGTTCGAGGCCGCGGCGGAAGAAAGGAAAGTGCCGTTCACTGTTCATCGGATCGACAATCCGGCGGCAGCGTCGCTTTATGCGCGGAAACTCGTTCTTGTGCGTCCGGACGGCCACGTTGCGTGGCGAGGCGAGGCCACTCCGAAAAACGCGGGAGCCGTCATAGACACGGTTCGCGGCGCGGGACTCAATGCTGTCGCCCGACGGGCGTAAACCGGCCGTATATTTGATCGATGGCCTTGAGAAACGGGCGAACATCCCGGCATGCCTGCCATGTGCTGGCGCGCGCTGCGCGTTCCGCCTAAACAGGGGCAAACCTGTCCGCACCGGGCGGCGCGACGCGGCCGCTTCGAAATGAAAACACACGGCGGACGCGCGGGAGAGACGTGACCGACAGCAACTCCGAAACCATCGCACGGCCTGGCGCTCGCCGCGGCGGCGCCGGCCGTCACGCCGGGCGCATATGGGTCTTCATTGCGGCGATCGCCGTCATCGTTATCTCCGCGATCGAAGGAACCATCGTCTCGACCTCGATGCCGACGATCGTCGGCGCGCTCGGCGGCTTCGAGTCGCTCACCTGGGTGTTCTCGGCGTATTTCCTGACGCAGGCGGTCACGATCCCCGTTTATGGCGGCCTCGCCGACCTCTACGGCCGCAAGCCGGTGCTGCTGTTCGGGATCGCGCTCTTTCTCGTCGGTTCGGTGCTGTGCGGCATGGCCTGGCGCATGGACATGCTCATCGCGTTTCGCGTCGTACAGGGCATTGGCGCCGGCGCGCTGGTGACCTTGGCGCAGACCATCATCGGCGATCACTACGAACCGGTCGAGCGTGCGCGCCTGCAGGGCTACATCTCGGGCGCCTGGGCCATCGGCGCGATCCTCGGGCCGCTGCTCGGCAGCATCATCGTCACCCATGTCAGCTGGGCCTGGGTGTTCTGGGTCAATGTGCCGGTCGGATGCGCGGCGGCGGTGATGATCATTGCCGCGCTTCATGAAACCGTGGAGCCACACCAACGGCGCATCGACTATGCCGGCTCGGCGCTGATGGCGGCCGGCACCGGCGTGCTCATGTTCGTGCTGATCCAGGCCTCGGCGCTCGGGATGCTCACGATCCTCGTGCTGACTGCGACGTCGGTCGCGCTGCTGACCTGCTTTGCCATGCACGAGGCGCGCACGCCCGACCCGATCCTGCCGATCGGACTGTTGACCAATCGGATCATCGTCGGCGGCATTGTCCTCGGCGTCGCGGTCGGCTCCGTATTGATGGGCAGCACCGTGTTCCTCTCGCTCTACATCCAGGGCGTCATGGGCCTGAGCGCCATGATCGCCGGTATCGCGGTCGGCGCGTCGTCGGTGAGCTGGCCGCTCGGCAGCTTCATTGGCGGCCGGCTGCTTGGCCGGATCTCGTACCGGGCGACGACCTTCGTCGGCCTGCCGCTGCTGGCGATCGGCGTGCTGATGTTGATCGCGCTGACGCCGACGCGCGGCGCGCTGTGGACCGGGGTCGCGCCGATGATCATCGGCATCGGCCTGGGCTTCATCGTGCCGACGTTTCTCGTTGCCGTTCAAGCGTCGGTCGGTTGGGAGAACCGCGGCATCGCCACGTCGACGACGGTCTTCTCCCGCATCGTCGGTCAGGCGATCGGCGCCGCGGTGTTCGGCGGCCTCCTCAACGCCGCGGTGTCGTCACACGCGATCGACAACGGCGAGGCTATCAACCGCGTCCTCAGCCCGACGTTGCGCGCCACGATGCCGCCGGCCGAGCTCAACCTCCTGGTGCAGGAGATCGCCACCGGGCTGCATCACGTCTATCTGATCCTCGGCGTGCTGGTGCTGGTCGTCTTTTGCGCGACGCTCGCGTTGCCGGCGCGCCTGCGCGTGTGACGGTCACGCGGATCCCGGCGACGCGGCGGGCAGCAGGCCAAGCTCGTCGAGAGCGCCGGACATGATCGCGCGCTCCGCCTCGAGAAACGCGGCGAGCGCGTCGCCTGTCATGAAGGTGTTCGCCCAGTATTTCCTGGCGAGCTCGGCGCGCCACTGTTCGGTCGCGGTCGCCTGTTTCAGCACCCCGTGCCAGAACACCGTCGCCGCCGGCGCGATGCCGGCCGGGGCGATGACGCCGCGCCACATGCCGATCTTGCAGTCGACGCCGCTCTCGACGAGCGTGGGCACGCCAGCGAACAGGCGATCGAGCCGACGCGGCGCCGAGATCATCAGCGCCGACAGCGCGCCGCTCGTCAGTTCCGGAACGGCGCTCACCGCGGTGATGACGCCGAGCTCGGCGCCACCCTCGACCACGTGCGCGATGGCGTAGCGCGCCGAATCGAAGACATCGATCGTCAGCGCGCGCGGATCGCAGCCGGCATGACGCGCCACCTGCGCCAGCGCGATGTGATTGGTGTTGCCGATGGCGGTGGCGAGCGCGACGCGCAACCCCTTGATGTCGGCCTTGAGGCGGCGCTCGAGCGCGGCCGCATCGGCGAGCGGCGAGCCGGCGCGCACGATGAAGATCGGATACTCTGTGTAGAGGTTGGCGAGCGGCGTCAGCGCGGCATAGTCGTAGGCGCTGACCCCGAGCAGCTTGTTGCTGATGATGGTCGGCGAATTGATCGCCAGCACGTGCGCGTCGCCGCTCTTGCCGCGCAGATAATCCCAGGCATTGCCGCCGCCCCGGCCGGGAATGTTGGTGAGCTTGATTGGCTGCTCGACGAGCTTGAGGCTCGTCAGCACCTCGATCAAGGCGCGCGCCGGCCGATCCTGGCCGCCGCCCGCCGGCGTCCCCGCCACGAGCTCGATCTCCCGGGTCGGGCGCCAGTTCGCGTCGTTCTGCATCGGCACGCTCCGGCTTACTTCTTTTCGTTCGCCTTGTTGCCGAACACCTTGCGCCACAGCGCGACCTCGTTCGTGTAGAAGCGTTCGAAGTAGGCGGGACTGCGCTCGTTCGGCGGCGGCACGTCGTAACCGAGAGCGGCGAAACGTTTGACCACCTCGGGATCGCTCAACGCGACGTTCAGCGCCTTGCTGAGCTTGTCGACGATCGGCTGCGGCGTGCCTTTCGGCGCCGACAATCCGAACCAGACCGACAATTTGAAGTCCGGCATGCCGGCCTCGGCGGTCGTCGGCACTTCGGGCAGCATCGTCGAGCGCTTGTCGCTGGTCACCGCATAGGCCTTCAACTTGCCCTGCTTGATGTACTGAGCGGTGGTGACGGGCTGGTTGCAGCCGAAGTCGACATTGCCGGCGAGCAAATCCATCGTCACCTGCGGCGTGCCGCGATAGGACACGACGGTCGGATGCACGTCCGCCAGCATATGGAAGACCGAGCAGGCGAGATTGGAAACCGAGCCGACGCCGGCATCGGCCTCGGTCAATTTCTTCTCGTTGGCGCGCAGATAGACGAGGAAGTCCTTCAGGTTGTTCGCCGGGACGGCGCTGCGCGCGACCAGGATCATCGGCGAGGTGTTGATCAGGCCGATCTGCGTGAAGTCGGTCGCGTGGTAGGGCAGCCCGGCATGCAGGAATTCGGCGGCCGAATGCGTGCCGGAGCCGGAGATCATGATGGTGTAGCCGTCAGGCGCGGACTTCGCGACCTTGTTGGTGCCGATGACGCCGCCGGCGCCGGTCACGTTGTCGATGATGATCTGTTTGCCCAGCGCCTGCGACATCGGCCCGACGACGATCCGCGCCGCCGTGTCGGACGGACCGCCGGGCGGAAACGGCGAGACCAGGGTGATGACGCGCGACGGATAATCGTCGGCAAAAGCCTGCGGCGCAAAGGCGAGCAGCGCCAGCGCCAGCAGCAAACTCCTCGTCTTCATTGCTGTCCTCCTCTTTTCCGGCCTGTCGAACACGCGCCGTATTATTCTTCATTGCGAGCGTACCTTATCGGCGCGGACACTGCTGCCGGTCAACGGGTGCCGGCAATGGCCGAGCACAGGTATCGCCGTGGCCGCCGGGCTCTCGACAGAGAGGGTAAGCAAAGCCGAGAATGTGACATCATGAAACCTTCGACGCTGTCGACGCGGCTCCGGCGCTCGGCCCTCTTGCAATGGTTGGTGCCCGGCACCTGCGGGGCGCTGGCGCATTCGCTGCTGATGTATCTGAAGGCGCGGCTGGGATGGCTGCCGGCATTCTCGCCCTACGAGCGCCTGCAGGCGGCGCTGAGCACACTGTCCGGCAGCGACGTGAGCCAGGTCGTGCCGTGGGCGCTTTCCTTCGTCAGCGGCGCCACCGTGCTCGGCTTCCTGTTCGCCCGTCTCTATCGTTTTCTTCCCGGCACCAGCGGCATCGTCAAAGGCGCGACTTTCGCCGTGCTGGCCTGGGCGCTGATGAACCTGCTGCTGTTTCCTGCGATCGGGCTCGGCTTCTTCGGGCTGGCAGCCGGATTGGGCGCCGCCGCGTCGCTGTTCTCGCTGGCGATGCTGCTCGTCTACAGCACGGTGGCGGGCGTCGCCTATGCGATGATGCAGGACCGCAACTAGACGCGCGGCTCAATGATGATGCGCGGAGCCGGCAAGGCCGCGAGCGGGATTGGCGGCCTGCGCGAGATCGTGAACTCTCTGCTGCAGCACTTCAGGATTCGTCCAAGGCTCTCCGTGTTCCGGCGACCACTGCGCGCGCAGCAGGCCCTGCGCATCGACCAGCCACTCCGATGTCGTGGACCCCTGCCCCATCTGCTGCGCGTAGAAGCGCCCGAGCCGCAGCGCATCCGGCGCGCGCGCGACGCACGCGCGCGCGAGCTTGCCCGCGTACGCGGCGACGAGGATCGGCAGCACGGCCTTCGGCTCGGCCTCCATCCGTTGCGCGCTGACGTCGCCATCGGCGAAGACAATGTGCAGCGCCTGTCCCTTCATTTGGTCCGTTGCAACGATGGCGCCGTCCGGGCACTCGGCGGAAAACCGCGGCACCGGATATCCGTTAGCGGTGACGCGCCCTTCGGCCGCGCGCAATCGCACGGCGTCGGCATTGGCGTGGATGAAGTCGACCAGATTCCAGCGCGCCTGCTCGTCCAGCGCGGCGGCGAACGGCGGCATGACGCCGCCGAAACCATTGCCGATCCACCAGAACATATCGCCGTCGAGATGCGCATAGACGTGATCTGCGGTGAGGTCCGCCGGCGGGACCTTCAGGCCGGCCGCGGCCGGTCCGTCGCCGCGGCCTTCCGCGCCATGACAGGTCGAGCAGTTGGTGCGGAAGAGCTGCTGACCTTTCAGGATCGACGCCGCGGTGTATTCGGTCGGCGACGACCAGTACGTCGTCGGATAGGCCTGCTGTGCGGATTGCAAAAGCACCGGCACGCAGAACGGAACGGCGGCGACGGCGGCGATCACAATGGGCCAGCGTGAGGTTGCCGACGTGAAAGCGAAGGCGATCACCAGGACGAAAGCGAGCACGAGCAGGCCGAGCAGAATTTCCGTCTTCGGGTCGAAAACGATGCGGAACGGCAAGGGCCAGACCGGCTGATCGTGCAGCCCCGGCGTCATCGTGCCGAGCAACGCGACGGCAACGACGACGCCGAGGCCGAGCACCCATTCGACGAGGCTGTTGCGCACGAGCGACCGCATGGCGACGATCGCATCGCCCGCCGTCATCAGCGCCGGCGTGAGCCGGCGCCGGTTGACCGCAGCGAGGCCAATCATTGCGGCGAACAAGGCGATTTTGACGATGAGCAGGCGACCGTAGGGCGTGCCGATCAGCGCCGGCACCGAGCCCGCAAGAACGTAGGTGTTGACGATGCCCGTGACGAGCAGCACCACGACGCCGGCGAGCGCCAGCAGCGAGAAACGCGCCGTCGCGTCACGCGCCAGCGTGAACCCGGCCGGTCCCTGCCGACACGCGAGCGCCAGCGTCACGGCAAACGGCAGCAGCCCACCGAGCCAGACGCCAGACGCCACGAGATGCAGCACGTCGCCTGCCAACTGGATGTCGCCGATCGCGGCGGGCGTCGAGGCGCCATGACCGGCCCAGGCCAATGACCCCAGCAACGCGGCAGCGACAAGCGCGGCCGCGGCATCGCGCCAGACGCGCGGCGCACCGGACCGTTGCAGCACCAGCAGCGCAAGCACAAGCATGAGCGCGGACCGAATTTGCCAGACCGCGCCGAACTGCGTGTCGGTAAGCACGGTGAGCGCCGCGCCGTGCGAGACGGCTTCGCCGACCGGCACGGCCGCGATGCGCGCGGCGAGCAGGACAAGCCACGCCGCGCCGGACACCACGCCGACGGCGAGCGACGACCACATGGTCCAGAGCAGCCAGGGTCGGAGCGCATGGCGCAGCTCGTCGGCTTGCGGCGACGCCGGCACGCGCGCGAGGACGAGAAGGCGATAGACGATCGCGCCCTCGAGCATGATCATCGCGGCGAAATGCGCCGCGCGCGCGATGATCAATGCGTCGAGGACGGGCATCTCGCTTCGCCTTCCCGGGCCTTTCGCCTAACGGCCGACCGTCAGATTGTAGTTGCCCTGCGTCCGGTGCGTATCGACCGACAGCACGTGCCAGTTCACGCGATAGCTGCCGGGACCGACGGCTTTCAAGGGGACGTGCATCAGCCTGCGGTTATGCGCGTCGATCTGTGCCTTGCCGGCATTGACCGCATGCCCCTGCGCGTCGGTGACTGTCGCGCCGCTGAACGCCGGCTCCAGGTCTTCGGAGAACCAGAGCGAGAGTTGCGGCGGCGCCTTCTGCATCGCGCTGCCGACCGGCGGCTCGGCGTGATCGAGAAAGGCGTGTGCGCCGGCCGGCGCGGTCAACGCGAGCATCGCGGCGAGAGCGATGATGAGGGATCGCATGTCAGTTTCCTTTGCCGATGGCGGACGTGTCGATGAGCGGGCGGCCGATGGTGTTGGGGAAGATGTCGTCCAGGTAGAGATGAACCTGCCCGATGACCCCGATATTGCCGCCGCTGTCGCGATTGATCGGAACGATAGCCTCGACGCCGACCTGGTATTTGTCGCCGATATAGATGATGCCGGGGTTAACGGTGCCGGTCGTCTTGGTGCCGCTGTCGATCGTGTTGCCGACCGGCGTCGAGAATTGCGCCTCGACGATCGGCACGAGGCGATTGACGACGTCGGGCAGGCCGAGATCGACGACCGCCGACTTGAGATAGGGCATGCTGTATTGCAGGGAGCCGCCCCATTGCAGGACGCGCGGGTTCTGCGTGGCCGTTGGGTCGCCCGTGTCCGGATCGGTCGACGTCGTCGACGAGCTGCCGGGGATGGCGTAGCCGAGACCGCCGGTGACGGCGAAGGCGCGCAGCCAGCCGACCTCCGCCGGCAGATCGCCGAAACCCTTTCCGAACAGAAGCGTCGGCGTAGTGGTGGTGAAGGGATCCGCGCCGACCGAGGATGCGCCGGTGCGGCCCCATTCGATATCGAGGCTCGCCATCATGGCGAACTCGTGCGTCGCGTCCTTGAGCAATTGATACTGGAACGCCGTCTCCAGATTCTGGAAGCCGCTCACCGTCGGGCTTCCCGGCGTTCGCAACTGGCTCCACGTGCTTCCGACCGAGACCCCGAACCTGTCGGTGATCCGTTTGGAGAATTCACCGGAGATATCGAGCTCGCGTGCCGCCGGATCGTCGCCGGTCTTGAACGACGAGATGGTCGGCAACGATAGTTCATCGGCGACGCAGGGGTCGTCGACATTCAAGGTCGCAGGAAAGAAGCGATTGCCAACGACGCAGTGCGCGAACGCACTGCCCAACGGCACGAGACTAGTCATCAGCGCCAGCAGTCCGGCGCGCAGCCACAGGCGTCCCATCGGGAGCCTCCCTCACAAGCGTAAATTGGACCGAGTGATAAGCCGTCGCGATCAGGCGAACGGCGGTCCGCGCGGAGGGCCGGCCGGATGGCGCGAGGGACGCGGCAGCAGGATCTGCACCGCAACGAGCGCCGGTCTCGTCCAGGTGACGACGAGCGGAAGCTCGAGCTTGGGGCCGGTGTCGGCACCGACGAGCGAGGGGCAGCAGCCCTGGCAGCACTGGCCGCCGTCGTCGGTCCCGTTCGGATGCTGGGTCTGGCCGTCGCCGCTGTCGGAATGATGGGCGCAGATCGGCTGCCCAAAGGCGTCGAGGGTCGGCTGCTGGGAATTGCAGAACGGGCTGAAGGCGACGTTCAGCGCGATCACCCACATCGCGACAACAGCCGCAATGGAGCGCCCGCCGAACCGACGCGACCTCACCTCGAACACCGATCCATACCCCGCAAGCCACCTGCGCGCGGAACATTAGATGCGATCCGGCACCCGCACCAGAGCATCGGCCGGCGAACAGCACAGCCATGCGTGCGGCCCCGGGGAGTAGGCATTTGCCGGCTTCTGGCTTATCAGAGGCCCCCGGCCGCGCGCGCCGCGGCCCGTTCTCCCACGGGTCTTTCAGAACGTGTCCACGACAATGCCGGCTTCCATATCCGACCAGGCGCAGGCACGCGTCCGCGTGTTCCTCGCGCTGTTCCTGCTCTGGCTGGCGGGCAATGCCCTGCGCCTGACCATCCTGGCGGTGCCGCCGGTCATTCCGCTCATCCACGATCAATTGCGGCTCTCGGCGACGCAAATCGGCATCTTGACCGGCCTGCCGTCGATGCTGCTCGCCGCCGCCGCCGTGCCCGGTTCGCTGATTGTCGCCAAGCTCGGCGTACGCTGGGCACTGGTTGTCGGGCTACTGGCAACCGCGATCGGCGGTGCGCTGCGCGGCCTCTTCCCGGATGTCGGCTGGCTCTACGCCATGACCATCGCGACCGCCGCCGGCGTCGCCATCATGCAGGTCACCATGCCCTCGGCGGTGCGCGCATGGGTGCCGGACCGTATTGCTTTCGCCACCGCCGTCTACACCAACGGTCTGCTGATCGGCGAAGTGATTCCGGTGGCGCTGATGCTGCCGTTCGTCGTGCCGCTGGTCGGAAGCTGGCAATGGGGCTTCGTCGTCTTCAGCGTTCCGGTCGCGATCATCGCCCTCATCGTCGCCGCGTTCGCGCCGAAGCCCGCAACGGCCGCCGGAGCTCCTGTGCGCCGGCGCTGGTGGCCGGACTGGCGCAATCACCTGATCTGGCGGCTCGGCTTCATGCTCGGTACCGTCAACGCCGTTTATTTCTCCACGAACGCGTTTATTCCCGACTACCTGCGCGGGCACGGCCAAGGCGAATGGATCAGCGCGGCGCTGACCGGCCTCAATGCCGGGCAGTTGCCGGCCTCGGCCCTGCTGCTCCTCTTCGCCAGCCGTTTGCAGCTCAAGGCCTGGCCGATCATCGCTGTCGGCGTCTTCAGCGTCATCGCCACCCTCGGCATCGTCTTCGGCAACGGCCCGATCGTGGTCGCGGCGGCGAGCCTGCAGGGCTTCGCGTCCGCCGCCATCCTGGTGCTGCTGCTGGCGCTGCCGCCGCTGCTGAGCCCGCCGGACGACGTGCACCGCGTCACCGCGGCGATGTTCACCATCAGCTACAGCTGCGCGGTGATCACGCCGATCATCAGCGGAATGCTCTGGGACTGGAGCGGCATGGCGGCACTGGCCTTCGCACCGATCGGAATTGCGGGTTTACTGCTCATCCTGCTGGCCCCGGCGATCAACCACGTGCCGCGCGCAGAGGCCTGAAAAACATGCGTCCCATCCCTGTCGGCGCCAAGGGCACATTCACGCTGCGCGTGATGCCCGGCCATCTCGCCAACCAGTTCAAGGATGCGATCCTGCCGCAGGTCTTCGCCACGCCGATGATGGTGACGATCGTGGAGAACGCAGCGCTCAACGCCATCCGCGATTACCTCGAGCCGGGTGAGAGCGCGGTCGGCACCATCGTCAACATCAAGCATCTGGCGGCGACGCCGGTGGGGCATCAGGTGACCGCGACCGCGGAGGTGACCAAGGTCGACGGCCGCCGCATCGAGTTCACCGTCAGCGCGCGCGACGAGATCGAGGAAATCGGCACCGGTACGCACGAGCGCATGGTGGTCGACATGGCGCGGCTCGACAAAAAGCTGGCGGCGAAAAAGCCGCGATAGATCACGAGGGAAGGACGGGGCGATGGCGGAAGCTTTGGTTCGCGGGGTTCACATCAACTACGAGATCGTCGGTACGCGCGGACCGTTCATCGCGCTGACGCCGGGCAGCCGCCGCTCCTACGCCGAGCTGGTCGATCTCTCCAAGGCCATCGCCGCCTCCGGCTATCGCGTGCTGCTGCACGACCGCCGCAACTGCGGCGCTTCCGACGTCGCCTTCGACGGCGCCGCCTCCGAGCACGAGGTGTGGGCCGACGATCTCTACGAGCTCGGCCGCCAGCTCGGCGCGCTGCCGATGTATGTCGGCGGCTCCTCGGCCGGGGCGCGGCTGGCGATCCTCTATGCCATGCGCCACCCGGACGGCCTGCGCGGACTGATGCTGTGGCGGGTCACCGGCGGCCAGGAGGCGGTCGACAAGCTGTCCGAGAACTACTACGGCCAGTACATCAAGCTCGCGCGCGCCGGCGGCATGCAGGCGGTGGCCGAGAGCGAGCACTTCGCCGAATGCATTGCGGCGCGTCCGGCGAACCGCGCGCGGCTGATGGCGGCGAACGTCGATGAATTCATCAAGGTGATGGAGTTCTGGCGCCAGCGTTTCCTCGAGTCGGCGACGCTGCCGATCGTCGGCGCCAGCGAGGCCGACCTCAACGCCATCAAAGCGCCGGCCTGCCTCATCGCCGGCAACGACGTCATCCACACGCCGGCGACGGCGCGCAAGGCGGCGCGGCTCATCCCCAACAGCGAATTGCACGACGACGTCGTCGCCAAGCGCGCCGACGACAATCTGCTCAAGGACTGGGACCGCAAGGAATGGCGCGACGCCGAGCCGCGCCTTGCCGCGCTGTTCGCCGATTTTCTCAAGCGCGCCGAAAGCGCTCGCGCCGCCTGATCCGATCATTCACGGAAGGACACGTTCGATGAGCCTGCAGATTCGCCGCGTCGTCACCGGCCACACGAAGAACGGCCGCGCCAAGGTCGAGATCGACGAGATCGCGACCAACGTCATTTCCAACCGCCCCGGGGCTTCCTCGTGCGTGGTATGGTCGACGAAGGGCTTCCCGGTCGACAATGACGGTTTCAACGACCCGACCAAGGCGTCGTTCAAGACGACGGTCGAGGGCGGCAGCGTATTCCGCATCGTGCGCTACGAGCCGGGCGTGTCGCCGCGCAATCACCGCACCGACTCGATCGACTACGCGGTGGTGATGTCGGGCGCGATCGAGATGGAGCTCGACGACGGCGTCGTGGCGAAGCTGAAAGCCGGTGACGTGCTGGTGCAGCGCGGCACCATCCACAATTGGGTCAACCGCGGTCCCGAGGTCTGCGTCGTCGCCTTCGTGCTGATCAGCGCCAAGCCGGTGACCGCCGACGGCAAGCCGCTCACCGCCGTCGGCTGATCTCCGCTCTTACTGCGGCTGGATGCCGGCCGCCTTCACGGCGACGGCAGTCTCCTTCACCTTCTCGCGAAAGAAGGCCTGCGTCTCGGCAGCGTTGCGCTTGTCCGGCATGTAGCCGTCGCGCTGCATGATCTTTGCCACCGCCGGTTCGAGCAGTGCGGCGTGAATGGCGCCGTTGAGCTTGTCGACGACGGCGTCGGGCGTCTTGCCCGGCGCGAAGAACATGCCCCACGAGCCCTCGACGAAACCTGGCAGGTATTGCTTCATCAACGGCACGTTCGGGAAGGCCGGGAACGGCTTCGAGCCGGTGAAGGCCAGCGCGCGCACGCGGCCCTCCTTCAAGAGGCCCATAACCGACGGCGGCGTGACGAACATCATCTGCACGCTGCCGCTTAGAAGGCCGTTCATCACTTCGGACGCGCCCTTGTAGGGGATGTGCTCCATGGTGATGCCGGCCTTGCGCGCGAACAGCTCGGCGCGCAGGTGTAACTCATTGCCGACGCCGGGCGAGCCGTAGAGCATGCGGTGCGTCTTGGCGTAATCGATGAACTCCGGCACCGTCTTGAGCGGCGATTTGCTGTCGACCAGCATGAAGATGCCGTCGAGCTCGCCGATGGTGGCGATCGGCTTGAGATCGGTGAGCACGTCATAGCCGAGATGCTTGTAGATATAGGGCGTCGGCGAGATCGACGAGGACGAGAACAGCAGCGTGTAGCCGTCCGGCGTCGCGGTCGCGACGGCGCGCGCGGCGATGGTGCCGTTGGCGCCGGTGCGATTCTCGACGATGAACGACTGGTGCAGGCTCTCGCTCAATTGATGTGCGACGGTGCGCGCCTGGATGTCGGGGCCGCTGCCCGCGGCGTAGCCGACCAGCACGCGTACCGGATGGTCCGGATATTGCTGCGCCTGCGCGGCCGAGGCCGCGGCTGCGGCGAGCACAAACGCCATCAGTGTCCTGAGCATGTCGTCCCTCCCGCGCCGGCTTGTTGTTTTGACGATCGGCTGCCGTCCGACGCGCGGCTATCATCACCACTTCGGCCGGCGTGACAATCGACTGCAGCGGAATGGCGCGCATGCGTGGGCGCATTGGGCAGCAGCAGACGCAGACGCGGCAAGCGCGCCGGCCGCGTTGCGGCGCGTGCAGCGCATCGGCGCAGCCGCCGTTATTCGCCAAGCTCTGGCAGGACCATTTACCTATGAACCTCCGTCTGCGCAGCGTCTAAACGCTTGTCAGGACAGAGGTCGGGGCACCATCGTTAGACGAAAGTCTATGGGCGTTCATGCGCGCCATCGCACGCAAAAGTTTGGTGCGGCAGTAACGCGCTGTTGCGTAATCTGAAATTGTCAGTAGCATCGCGCAAAAATCTATCTCGCCTGGGTGACCGGAAGACCGGCGCGCAGGTGCGATTAATCAAAAGCCACCGGAGGAGCCCCTAAATGAATGAGATCAAATTCAACCGCCGTACACTGATCAAGACGGCGGCGCTTGCCGGCGTCGCGCAGGTCGCGTCGCCGTTCGTGATCACGGCGCGCGCCGAGGACATCGTCAAGATCGGCCTCGATAACCCGCTGACCGGCACCTATGCGGCTAACGGCAAAAATGAGATGATCGGCTGTCAGCTTGCGGTCGAACAGATGAACGCCAAGGGCGGCATTCTCGGCCGCAAGGTCGAACTGCTGGTCGAGGACTCGACTTCGGGCGACGCCGGCACCGCGGTGCAGAAGGCGCGCAAGCTGATCGACCGCGACAAAGTCAACTTCCTGCTCGGCAACGTGAACTCGGCGCTCGCCGCGGCCATGGCCAACGTCGCCTACGAGAAGGGCGTCCTCATGGTCGACCCGGGCGGCCACACCGATCCGATCACCGGCACGAACTGCCACTGGAACGTCTTCCGCGTCTGCAACACCACGCAGATGGAGGCGAATGCGGTGGCCGGCACGCTGATCAAGAAGGCCGGCAAAAAATGGTACTACATCACGCCTGACTATGCCTTCGGTCATACCTTGCAGGCGGGCCTCGAGAAGGCCGCGGCCAAGCTCGGCGGCATCAAGGTCGGCGGCGACCTCACCCCTCTCGGGACCACCGACTTCTCGTCGTACCTGATCAAGGCGCAGGCGACGAACCCGGACGTCATCATCTTCCTCACGGCAGGCGACGACGCGGTCAACTCGCTCAAGCAGGCGGTGCAGTTCGGCCTCGACAAGAAGACACACCTCGCCGGCGCACAGCAGGAGCTCGAAGTACTCAACGGTCTGCCGCCGGAAGCCCGCGTCGGCACCTGGGTCTTCGAATGGTGGTGGAACCAGCCGAACGTCCCGCATGTGAAGGAGTTCGTCGCCGACATCCGCAAGCGCAGCGGCGGTCACGTGCCGACGGCACGTACCTGGTTCGGCTACGCGTCGGCCTGGACCTGCGCGCTGGCCGCGAACGGCGCCAAGTCGCTCGAGGCAGTGAAGATGGCCAAGTTCCTGCAGGACTTCCATCTGCCGCCGGAAATCGCGCTGATGCCCGATGGAGCCTACTATCGCAAGGGCCAGAACCAGCTCATCCCCGACCTCTATGTCGGGCATGCGGTGTCGAAGGGCAAGGACGATCCGGAAGATCTCTTCGTCGTCGACGAGGTGGTCAAAGGCCCGGCGATCGCCGGCACTCTGGAAGAGACCGGCTGCAAGATGACCTGGCCGGCCTGATCGGCTTACGCAACCGGACGCCGCGCAGGCGGTGTCCGGTTGCCGCCGTTCACTGAGGGGACTAAAACAACCGCACCGTTGCTCCGTGCTGACCGTGCACCTGCGCGCGGCGGAGCGTGGTTTCGCAACATGACGGTCGTGCCGAGAGGGGGCTGACGCTGCCGCAATGACCCAAGTCGTCCTGTTCAACGTCTTCAACGGCCTCATCGTCGGCGCGTTCTACGCGCTGATGGCGCTCGGCCTCTCTCTCATCATGAACCTGTCTGGCGTGATCAATTTCGCGCACGGCGGCTTCCTTGCCATCGGCGGCTATCTCGCCTTCGCGCTGCTTCCCTATGTCGGCTTCTGGGGCGCATTGATCCTCGCGCCGATGCTGACCGCGGTGCTGGGATTGTTCGTCGAACGGGTCCTGATACGCCGGCTCTATGGCCGCGACCCTCTTTACAGCCTCCTGCTGACATTCGGCCTCGCCTTCATGTTCGAGGACGGCACGCGCTTCATCTGGGGCGCACAGGGTTTGCCCTTCCAGGTTCCCGGCTGGCTGCTGTCGCCGCTGTCGACCGACTACTTCTTTCTCACCGGCTACCGGCTGTTCATGGTGCTGATCGTCGGCATCGCAGTGGCCGGCCTGTTCTTCATCCTCAACAAGACCCGGCTGGGCATTCGCATCCGCGCCGGCACGCTCGATCTCGAGACGGTGTCGGTGCTGGGCGTGAACGTGCGCATCCTCCGCAATATGAACTTCGGCCTCGGCATTTATCTCGCCGGCCTCGCCGGCGTGCTGGCGGTCGGCCAGCTCGGCCTGCAGCCGACGATCGGCTCGTCGCTGATCATGCCGAGCTTCGTCGCAATTATCGTCGGCGGCCTGGGCAGCCTGCCGGGCACGCTGCTCGGCGGCCTGCTGATCGGCGTCGCCTCCGGCGTGACGACCGTGTTTTTCCCGTCGGCCACCGAAGCGGTGATGTACGTGATGATGGCGGCGGTGCTGCTGGTGCGCCCGCGCGGCCTGCTCGGCGAAGAAGGTAGATTCTGATGAATAAGGAAGTTTTCAACAAGCAGGCGGCGAACGTTCTCGTCTGGCTGTTGCTGCTGGCGATGCCGTATTGGTTGCCGGCGATCGGCGGCTATATCGAGCTCGGCACCCGCGTGGTCGTGCTTGGCCTCGCCGCGATGGCGCTCAACTTCCTGCTCGGTTACACCGGCGTGCTCTCGTTCGGTCACGCCGCTTATTTCGGCCTCGGCGCCTACGGCGCCGGCATGACCGTCCGTTATCTGGTGCCGAGCACAGGCCTCGGCCTGCTGGTCGGCACCGTTGTCGGCGCCGTGGCCGGCGCGATCATCGGCCCCATGATCATCCGCCTGCGCGGCGTCTACTTCGCGATGGTGACGATCGCCTTCGCGCAGGTGTTCTATTTCATCGCCTTCCGCTGGAGCACCGTGACGGGCGGCGACGACGGACTGACCGGCTGGACACGGCAGCCTCTGCATCTCGGCTTCACCACGATCGACATCCTGCATAACCCGACGGCGTTCTATTATCTGGTGTTCGTCGTGTTTGCGGTCGCGATTGCCATCATGGCGTGGCTGTTGCGCTCGCCGTTCGGCCGCACTTTGCTGGCGATCCGCGAGAACGAGCGCCGCGCCCGCTTTCTCGGCATCCCCGTCGATCAGCACATCTGGATCTCGTGGACGATCTCCTGCGCCTTCGCGAGCCTCGCCGGCGCGCTTTATGCGTACGTGAACAACTTCGTCGACCCGCGTGCGCTGTATTGGACCCAATCCGGCGACTTCGTGATCATGGCGGTGCTCGGGGGCATGCGCTCGTTCTGGGGACCGCTCATCGGCGCGGCGATATTCGTCACGCTGCAGGATTACGTCTCGAGCCAGACCGAGAACTGGATGTCGTTCGTCGGTCTTTTCTTCGTCCTGGTCGTGCTGTTCTTCCCGCGCGGCATCCTCGGCATGATCCGGCGCAAGGTGGCGTCATGAGTCTCCTGAAAGTCGAAAACCTCTCCAAGCACTTCGGCAGCCTCATCGCCGTCGACACCGTGTCGATGACGGTGGAGCCCGGCGAACTGCGCGCGGTGATCGGCCCGAACGGCGCCGGCAAGACGACCTTCTTCAACATGATCTCGGGCTTCCTGACACAGACGTCGGGCAAGATCGTCTTCGACGGCGAGGACATCTCCGACCTGTCGCCGGCGCGCCGCGTGTGGCGCGGCATCGCCCGCACCTTCCAGATCACCGAGGTCTTCCCCGAGCTCAGCGTGCGCGAAAACCTGCGCATCGCCGTCGAGACAGCGTCGGGCCTGCGCCTGAGCCCCTGGCTTTCGGCGGAACGGGACAAGGAGATCCGCGCCCGCATCGACGAACTGCTCGGCATGGGCGGGCTCTCCGGCAAGGCAAACCGCCTCGTCGGCGAGATGAGCCATGGCGACCAGCGCGCCTGCGAGATCATGATGGCTTTGGCGCTCAAGCCGCGGCTCCTGTTGCTCGACGAGCCCACCGCCGGCATGGGCGACCAGGAGACCTACGACATCACCCAGTTGATCCGGCGGCTGCATCGCGATGAAAAGCTCACCATCGTCCTGATCGAGCACGACATGCGCGTTGTCTTCCATCTCGCCGACCGCATCCTCGTGCTCGCCGAAGGCAAGATGCTCGCCGAAGGCACGCCGCAGGAGATCGCATCCAACGAGGCCGTGCAGGCCGCTTACCTCGGAAAGGCTGCGGCATGAGCGCCACGGTCCTCGAAGCCCATAACCTCAACACGTTCTACGGCAAGAGCCACATCCTGCACGGCGTCAGCCTGGAGGTGGGCGAGGGCGAGATTGTCACCCTGCTCGGCCGCAACGGCGCCGGCAAAAGCACCACGCTGCGCAGCCTCGTCGGCTTGACCCCCGCGCGCGAAGGCCAGGTAAAGATCTTCGGCAATACCACCACCGACTGGCCGTCCTACCGCATCGCCGGGCTCGGCGTTGGCTTCGTGCCGGAAGGCCGCCGCATCTTTCCGTACCTGACGGTCGAAGAAAACATGAAGGTGCCGATCGACCGCCCGGGTCCGTGGGACATTCCGCGCATCTATCAGCTGTTCCCGCGGCTGGCCGAGCGCAAGAGCAACATGGGCCGCCAGCTCTCCGGCGGCGAGCAGGAGATGCTGGCGATCGCCCGCGCCCTTCTGCTCAATCCGAAGCTCATCATCCTCGACGAGCCGTCGCAGGGTCTGGCTCCGCTGATCGTGCAGGAGGTGTTTCGGGTCGTCACCTCGGCGCGCAAAGAGGGCATTTCGGTGCTGCTGGTCGAGCAGAACGTGCGCGCGGCCTGTGAAATCGCCGACCGCTGCTACGTGCTCGACGACGGCAAGGTGGTGCATACGGGACCCGCGCCGGAGTTCGCCAAGGACGAGAAGCGCGTGCGCGAGCTCGCCGGCGTCAGCAGCGAAAAGTGGGACTGACCGCGCCTTAATCCGACGAGCGGGTGTCCTTGCGCACCGGGGCCACCTGCCCTGCCGTGACCGGCGACGCTGCATTGCCCCAGGAGCTGCGGATGTAGGTCGCGACCGCCGCGACCTGCGCGTCGGTCAGCTTCCAGCCGAAGGCCGGCATCGACAGCGGCGTCGGCCGCGCCTTGGTCGGCACCGAACGGGCGCCCTCCAGGATCACGCGGACGACCGTTGTCGGGTCCGACTGCTGCACGTTGTTGTTGCCCTTGAGCGGCGGGAAGAAGGTCGGCTCGCCGCTGCCGTCGGCTCCGTGGCACTCGGCGCATTGGTCGCCGAAGATCGCCTTTCCCGCACTGGCGACATTGGCGTCGACCGAGGGCTTGGTGTTGTCGCCGCCGCCCTGCCCCTTGGTTGGCAAGTCCTTGAGATAGGCGGCGATTGCGTGCAGGTCGTCGTCGGTCAGCTTCGAGGTCGAATACTGCACGACCTCGGACATCGGACCAGTCGCGTTGCTGAACCGGTTGCGGCCCGTCTTGAGATATTCGGCGATGTCGTCGGACGACCAGTGGCCGAGGCCGACGCGCAGATCGGGTCCGAGATCGGGCGCAAACCAGTTCTGCAGGTTACCGCCGTGCAAGGCGCTGCCGCTATCGTCGGCGCCGGCGAAATTCTTCGGCGTGTGACAGGCGCCGCAGTGGCCGAGCCCCTCGACCAGATAGGCACCACGATTCCACTGCTGCGACTTCTTCGGATCCGGCTTGAAGGTGCCGTCCTTGAAATACATCCAGTTCCAGACATGCATGACCGTCCGCTCGTTCAACGGAAACGGCAGCTCATTGGCCGGCGGCCGGTTCGACACCGGCGCGATCGACTGCAGATAGGCCCGGATGTCCGCCACGTCGCCGCGCGAGACATGCGTGTAATAGGGATATGGGAACGCCGGATAGAGCCGGTGACCGCCGGCATCGATGCCCTCGTGCAGCGCGCGATAGAACTGGTCGCCGCTCCAGGCGCCGATACCGGTCGTGCGGTCCGGCGTGATATTGGCCGAATAGATGACACCGAACGGCGTCTGCAGCGGGCGGCCGCCGGCGAAGGGCTTGCCGCCATCCGCCGTGTGGCAGTCCTTGCAGTCACCGGCGTCGACCAGATATTTGCCGCGCTGGATGCGATTGAAATCGGTATCCGCGCGGCTCGCGGTGGCGAATGCCGCGACGCAGACCGCGCCCGCGAAAAGAGCCTGTTTCAGCGCGCTCTTCATCGCTCGATCCTCACGCCTGCACCAGCGGTCCGGGGTTCTTGAGATACTGGTTGCGGATCGCATCCGCCGCCCAATAGGTCAGCGCGCCGATGGTACCGGTCGGGTTGTAGCCGGGGTTCTGCGGAAACACCGACGAGCCCATGACGAACACGTTCGGCACGTCCCAGCTCTGCAGATAGCGGTTGACCGCGCTGGTCTTCGGATCGGCGCCCATGGCGGCGCCGCCCGTGTTGTGCGTCGTCTGGTACGGCACGATTGAATAGGGTCCGGTGCGCTTGTTGACGCTCATTTCGCGCGGCTTCATCGCCTTGGCGATTTCGGCAGCCTTGTCGGTCAGGTAGTCCGACATCTTCCGTTCGTTGTCCTTGTAATCGAACGTCAGCCGCAGCATCGGATTGCCGTAGACGTCGCGATACGTCGGGTCGAGATCGAGGTAGTTGTCGCGGAAACTCATCACCGCGCCGTGCGTACTGATCGACGTCTGCCTCAGGTAATTGTCGGCGACCGCCTTCTTCCATTTGCCGCCCCAGCGCGGCGTGCCCTTGGGCGTCGGATGCGTCTCGATCGGCCGGCCGTTGGTGGTCCAGCAGGCCAGATAGCCGCCGCCGATGAAACCCAACCCACCGTGATCGAAGTTGTCGCCGTTGAATTCGTCGACACCCATACCAAGTGCGCCGGCGCCGACGAAGGTATTGGTGTATTTGTCGTCGTAGAACAGGTTTACCGAACTGACGATCTGATAGGCGTAATTACGACCGACGACGCCGCTGTCGGCCTTCGGATCGTATGGCTTGCCAATGCCGGACAGCAGCATCAGATGCACGTTGTTGTAGGCGAAGGCGCACAGGATGACGATCTCGGCCGGCTGCTCCCATTCTTCGCCCTGCTCGTCGATGTAGAGGACGCCGGTCGCCTTCTTGCCGGTGTTGTCCATCAGGACTTTCAACACCTCGCACTGCGTCTTCAGCGTGAAATTGTCCTTGCGCATCAGCACCGGCAGGATGGTCGTCTGCGCGCTCGCCTTCGAGTAGTTGCCGCAGGCGTATTTCTCGCAGAAACCGCAATAGGTGCACTGGCCGAGTTGCACGCCGAGCGGATTGGTGTACGGCCGCGACATGTTGGCGGCAGGACACGGGAATGGCTTGTGACCGAGCTCCTGCGCCGCCTTGGCGAACAAGGTTGGAGCATAGGTCATGTTCAGCGGCGGGTTGGGATAGTCGCGGCTGCGCGCGCCCTCGAACGGATTGCCGCCGGGCTGCTTCTGCCCTTTCAGATTGCCGGCCTTGCCGGAGATGCCGCAGAGATACTCGAAGCGATCGTAGTGCGGCTCCAGCTCGTCGTAGGTGACGCCCCAGTCCTGCACCGTCATGTTGTCGTCCGGCAGCTTGCCGTAGCGCTGAATGTTGTGGCTGCGGGCGAGGAAGTCACTCGGCAGGAAACGCCAGGTCTGCCCGTTCCAGTGGATGCCGGCGCCGCCGACGCCGGTCGCCGGCAGGAATGAGCCGAGCTGCCGCATCGGCAGCGCCGTCTCGTTCATCGCGTTACGGAAGGTCAGCGTCTCGCGCGACGGCTCGGCGAAAAGCTTTCGACGAAAATAATAGCGCAGCTCGTCCTGGATGAAGGTCGGTGCGAAGTCGGTCGGCGTGTCGCGCCAACCGCCGCGTTCGAGCGCCAGCACCTGCAGGCCGGCGTCGGTGAGTTCTTGACCGAGGATCGCGGCGGTCCAGCCGAAGCCGACGAGAACGACATCCTTGGGTGGGAGCTTGCGGGCCATGACGCTCTTTCTTCAGGTCTTCGGATTCCAGCCCGGCCGCCCCTGGATGCTGACCGGAGGCAGATCGAGCTTCTGATTGTGCTTATCGACGTAGGGCCGATAGTCGTAGCGCGCGCCCGGGAAGCCGATCAGCTTCCAGCCGGCCATGTCGCGGTTGCCGCCGTGGATCGGATCGGAGAAAAAGCCTTCGATCGTGTTTTGCAGCAGCAACTCAAAGAATGCCTTGCCGCTGACATTCGTGAGCTTGATCTTGTCGTTGTCGAGATCGCCCAGGACCTTGTCCTGCTCGTCGGGCGAGAGCTGTGCGAAGATCTTGCCGTTCGCCTGCTTGAGATGTTCGTCGATCGCCTTGATCGCGGCGCGATAGAGCTGCGCCGGCGTCAAGCGCGACTGGTAGCCCTGCGACTTCGTGCCGGCGCGCCAGGGCCCGAGCATGTACCAGCGCTCGGCGCGGCCATACTCGCCGGCCATCTGCCGATCGAGGAAAGTCGGCACGGCTGCCTCTTTCGCGCCGGGACCGAGATCGTCCTTCGGGATAATTCGCGACACCGCCGCCTCGATGAAGGCGGCTTCGTCAGGCGTGAAGAATTCATACGGACCGGGCTCGACCGGCACGGGCGCATCGGCCGCCGACGGCGACCACGGCATCTCGCCGTGGTAGGTGCGCGCTTCGGCCGGCTGCGGCGCCGCAGTCAGAGCCGCACCCGCGGCGCTCACGGCGCCGGCGGCGAGCAGCGTGCGGCGACTCAAGCCCGTTGACGACATCGCGTTCTCCTTGGCCTTGCGCATCAGCCCGGCCCGCCCGACTGCGTGCTCGATGGCGGCTTCTTCTTGGTTTCGGCCGGCGTCCCGATATGCGGCGACGGCACGCCCGTCTGCGCCGCGGGCTGCTTGTAGGCCGGCGCCGCGACGAGCTGGCTCAACGTCATCGGCACGGTGATGCGGGTGATGTTGCCGCCACCGTATTGCGCGTTCGGAAAATGGCGGGGCACATCATCCGGCGTAGTGACGTGCAAGCCCTTGGCGGGGATGGCCACGTCCTTCTCGCCCTGGCCGAGGTAGCCGGCGAGCCCGATGACGAGTTGATCGCCGGACACCTGATCGACCGCGCCGGCGAGGCGTCCGTCCTTGCTGTAGACCGTCGCGCCAAGCGGATTCTGGTCTTTCGCGGGCACCGTTTGCACGGCGGCGAGGCCGGGCATTTGCGCCGCAGCGGCTGGCTGTACCTGAGCCGGGCTATTCGTCTGCGCTGCAGCGGGCGCGGCGGACAGGGTCGTCAACGGGACGACAATGGTGAGGGATATCGAGAAAACGAGGGCAGCCGCTCCGGGCCACGCACCGCCACCGCGAGCTGAACCCATGTGCCGTTTCCCCGGACAACATGTCCGCGCCTGCGGGTGCGGCGGGACCGTGTCACGGCAGGAACAGTGGTGAGGTCTGCTTAGTTCCCCCTATAGGGACTCGTGCACTTGCGACATTTTGCACAGCCGACGCCGCGCCCGCGGTGACGGGCGCGGCCGGAAACGTCAACCGCCAAAGAGGCCCAAGAACTTCTTCGTGGCGGTCGGCTGAGCCGCGCCACCGTTGGCGGTCGCCGCGGTCTGACCGTTCCCGCCTGACGCCGCTTGGCCGGTCGTGGTCGGCTTGTGGTGACGCACGTGACGGGCCTGGTGGCGCGCACGGACGTGATGCCGGACCGGCTTGGCGTGGTGCTCCGCGTTCTGCTCCTGCGCCACCCGGTGCGGCGGCGGAGCAGCCGCGGTCTCTGGCGCGGCGGGCGCTGCCGGCGCACCCGCCGCCGCCAGCGCGGGATCGGTGCCTTCGATCGCGGCTTGCGCCGGCGACCCGCCCCAGAGGTTTAGAGGCGACCGCAGCGGATCGAACGAGGCCGCCACGTTCGGGGTAGCCGACGCATCGAGGCGATCGCCTTTCGACGTGTCGACCGGTACCGCAGCCATAGCGTCGGCGGTCGCGACCTGCGCCGACTGCGCGGGGCGCGCCCGGCTGACGGGCTGATTGGGCGTGAGGCGCGCCGCGATCTTAGCGGGCGCGGCGGGCGCTTGTGCGACCGGGGGCGCGGCCGCGGATGCTGCAGCGGGCGCAACGGGAAGGACGCCGTTCGTCTCGAATGCGATGTAAGCGACAGCGACCGCAGCCATGGCGACCGCGCCGCCGGCAAAGGCCGCGACCACTGCAAACGGAAAGCGCCGCCCCGGGACGACGATGAATTCAGTCTCCGGCAACGAGGCCGGATCGACGTCGCCGCTCAGCCTTTCGTCCGCGGAATAATCGCGTGTGCCACCGCGCAAGCGCTCCAATACTGGCTGCAAGGTCGCTTCCCGCGCGACAACGCGCCGCTGGCGTGGCGCGTAATAGCGATGGCTCCGCGGATCCCCCGGATCGTTCACACTCAATGCGCTCATACCGAACTCCCCGCTTCTGATTGGCGGCCGCGGCTGCGACGGGCGTCGCAACGCGACTCACTTGGGCCGCGGCATCCGCAGCGGCGCAAAGGTGAAACAGCAGGCAGGGCATTATTGGGTCGCAAGCGGGCCGGAAATGTGAATCGCGTGGCAAGAGTCGGGAACCCGGCCGATTGCGCCTCAGCGCCGCCGCGGTTCCCGCAGGCGGCGGGCAGAGGGGGTATTATGTTATTGACGCCCCTAGCGTGCGGCGAAGGACGGATCGGCGGCGGCGCTAGCCCGCGCGGTTTCGGCCGCTATCGGCCGTTCGTTGAGCCAGCGGCGCATCGGTTTTTCGAAGAACCGGTAGCTCGCGATCGATACGACGAAGACCGTCAGCAGCATCAGCGCCAGCGCGGCCCAGGAATGAGCGACGGAAAATTCCGTCTGGTCCAGCTCCAGCGCGTTGAGCGCGTGCGTGGTCGCGTGCTGCACCAGCCCGTGCACAAGATAGATGGAACAGGAAATCTCCCCGAGCAGCACCACCGGCCGCGCGTTCAGGATACGGCCGGAAACACCGCGCGCGCTCACGGCGCAGAGGATGACTAGCGGAAAGAGCGTGACCACGACGATATCGCGATAATCGAAATACAACATCAGCAGCGCCGCGACGAAAACGAGCCCCGCCCAGGCCCGCGCATCGATCAGCCCCTGCCGGTAAACGCGATAGCAGATGCAGCCGAGGAAGAACTGCGGCAGGCAGCGCCATAAGGCCGTGAGGCCGTCCCATTGGTTCATGTCGCCGCCGGCGACGTATGCAAGCGCCCAGACGGTGGCGAGCGCCGCAAGCGCTGCGGCGAACAACGATCGGCCGGAGATGCGCCACAACAGGCCGATGACAAGCGGAAACATGAGGTAGGCGGCGAATTCGACGCTGATCGACCAGGCCGGATAATTCCAGCTCAGTTCACCCGCCTGCACGCCCTGCAGCATCAAGACGTTGGCGACCAGCGCCTCGAGCGAGCGGGCGCCGGTGAGCGGAAGCGGATAGTAAGCGCCGTCCTGCACATAATGAATGCCGCGTACGGCGAAAGCCATCGCCACGAACAGGGCCAGCACGAAGAGATGCAACGGGTAGATGCGCGCAACGCGCGCGCGCATGAAGGAACGGAAGAACGCGAAGCCCTTGCGTTCGGCGGCGTCGCTGTAGACGTGCGCGAGCACGAATCCGCTGAGCAGGAAGAACAGATCGACCGCGAGATAGCCGCGCGATAGCAGCCCGCCGAGCCAATGGGCATCGAGTGCCGGCAGATAGAGGCTGCAATAGTGATACAGCACCACCCACAGCGCGGCGAGGCCACGCAGGCCTGTCAGGCCGGGCAGTGATTTCGGTGTTCGGTTCGGCGCTTTACTCGCCGCAGGACTGCCGGGCACGCAGCGCCTTTCTTCGCACGGTGGGACACGTGCGAAAACGAGAACAGCGCTGCGGAGTTCCACATGCTTGGCGCCCACGGGTCGTGGCGGAACCTTAGCAATGGCTACCTTCGCTGCGCCGTCGCGAGCGGCTGCTCTCACGGTGGACGTAAGGATTACGCCTTACTGAAAATCCAATCGCGCAGGATCCGCGTCGTGGCCAGCCCGACCGAACCACCAACGAAGGCGCCGGCGATCACGTCACCGAGGAAATGATAGTTGCCGCCAATCAGCCCCGCAGCGATGGCAAGGGCGGCGGCGGCCCACAGCGGCCGGCCGCGCGGATAGCATAACCACAGCACCGACAACAGCGCGCAGGCGGCGCCCATGTGGCCGGAGGGGAAGGACTGATAGACATTGCCGCCGTGCAGCCAATGAAAGCCATAGGTGCCGTCACCGATCAGCGACGGGCGATGGTGGCCGCCGCTCGTCGGCCAACTGCGCCCGAACACGAATTTCAGCTGATCCTTGATCGTTTCCGCGACGAGGATACTCAGCCCGCAGGCGGAGGCGATCCTGTGATGCACGGTCAGCGGCAGCCGGCGCAGGATGCGGAAGGCCTCGAAGATCAGGAGCACGATTGCCGCCGGTATCAAGGGATCCGGCACGCGCGTGAGGAAATCTAGAACGCCGAAATGACCATGCCCCAGATGTACGTGCACGAAGAAGGCGATCGGCCGGTCGAACCACCGGTACGACACGGTGACCAAGGCAGCGGTCGCGGCGAGCGCGACGAGCCAGAGCAGCAGGGCACGCGCAATGGTGCGGGGCATGTTCGGGGGCGTGATACCGGTCGGGCTGCGGAGAACAGGGGTGCTTAGCGAAACCCGGCCTGTCTCACAACCCGCCCGGCGAACGCGCTAGTGCCGCAGCTGCGACGGCTCGCCCGCGCCCAGCACGCTTTCGATGACGCGCGATAGCGCATCGGTGTCGAACGGCTTGCGCAGCACCTGCAGCCCGTCGGGCACCTTCTGCGCCGAGTCGGTATAACCGGTGCTGAGAACGACCGGCAGCCCCGGATAGCGAACGCGGATTTCCTTGGCGAGACCGATGCCGTCGATGCTGCCCGGCATGACGATGTCGCTGAAGACGAGATCGGTACGCTTGCCCTGCGCCAGGAATTGCAACGCCGATTCCGCCGAGTCGCGGAACGACGTGTCATAGCCCATCTGCTCGAACAGCGACGACGTCACCTGGGCGACGTCCGGATTGTCATCAACCACGAGCACGCGCGGCCGGTGCGATTCGATGCGCGCCGCTGCCGCGGTGACGGCGGTCTCCTGCTCGGAGCATAGCGGCAGGTAGATGGTGAAGGTCGTGCCCTCGCCTACCCGGCTATCGACCTTGATGGTGCCGCCGGCCTGATGCACAAAACCGTAGACCTGCGACAGCCCAAGCCCCGTTCCCTTCCCGACCTCCTTCGTCGTGAAGAACGGATCGAAGATCTTCGACAGGAGATTGGGCGGAATGCCGGCGCCGGTGTCGCTGAACGCGATCGAGGCAAAGCCGCCCTCGAGGCGGTTGCCCTGCGCGTCCTGCGGCTCGCTGACCTGAGCGAGCGACAACGTGAACGTACCGCCGTGCGGCATGGCATCGCGCGCATTGACCGCGATGTTGACGATGGCGAGCTCCAGCTCGGCGAGGTCGACTTTCGTCTTGATCGTGCCGGGTGCGACGCCTTCCTTGTAGACGATGTTGCCGCGCAACGAGCTCTCGATCATCGGCCGCATGTTGCGGATGACGGCAGCGATATCCATGACGGACGGGCTGAGGTGCTGGCTGCGCGAGAATGTCAGGAGTTGGCGCGTCAGCGTCTCGCCGCGCTTCGCGGCGGTCTGGATCGCCTCGATGGCGCGCGGCAGCTTGGGATCGAGCAGGCGTTTGAACATCTGGGCGTTGCCGCCGATGATCATCAGCAGGTTGTTGAAGTCGTGCGCGATGCCGCCGGTGAGCTTGCCGATGGCTTCCATCTTCTGCGCCATCGCGAGCTGTTCGCGCGCCTCGACCAGCTTCTCCTGCGTATCGCGCCGCTCGGTGGTGTCGCGCATGATGCTGGAAAAGCCGATCAGGTCGCCTTTCTGGTTGCGGATGACCGAGACGACGCCGGTGACGAAGAACGGCGTCCCATCCTTGCGCATGCGCCAGCCTTCGAGCTCATGCTTGCCCTTCTGGATCGCGAGCTCCAGGGTGCGCACGGCCTCGCCGGAGCGGCGCTCGTCCGGCCGATAGAAGATGCCGAACGGCTTGCCGAGAACCTCCTCCTGGGCGTGGCCGGTGATCCGCTGCGCCGAATTGTTCCAGCTGGCGACGCGGCCCGCGGTATCGAGCACGAAAACGGCGTGGTCGGCGACGTCGTCGACCAACGCCTGGAAGTGATGCTTGGCACGATCGAGCGCGGTCAGCGTCTGCTCGAGCTCGTCGTTAAGGCGGTCGCGCGCGGCGCCGAGGCGAGCATAGGCGTCGCGGCGCGAAGCGAAAGCAGCGGTGAGAACCAGCGTCGCCAGCGACACGCAGATCGACAGCGTTAGCAGGAGCAAGATCGGGTCGCCGATGCGCTCGCCCGCGGCCCACACCGGCTTCAATCCCAGCGCCGCCGCGTCGATGAAGGCGAGCACGCAGGTCACCGCGATGCGCTGGTCGTTGCGCAGCATCGCCCAGGTGAGCGGGGCCAACAGCAGGAATCCGAGCAGCGGGCGATGCAGGCCGGCGAGCTTGTCGCCGATCAACACGCCGGCCACCGGACTGAACGCGACGAAGCCCACGACGAGCGACACCGCCGCCGCCAGTCCCGATTCGACGATGATCGCCCGCGACGCCGGCCGCGCCCACAGCAGGATCAGCGGCGCCAGCACGAGCGATCCGCCGAGGTCGGCAAACGACCAGACGAGCCAGGTCGAGCCGAAGGCATTGAAGCTTGGATCGGCGACGCCGACTCCGCCAACGGAAGCCGCCGCGGCGATCGCCGCCGCCGGCACGATGGCAAGGGCTACGAATTTGAGAACGCCCGCCGGACTGTTGAACGCTTTCCATCCGTGCGCCCACCGACGCGCGGCAAGGCTGCCGGCCAGCCCCGCGGCGACCGCGCCCATGACGGCGAGCACGGACACCAGAACGGCTTGCCCGCTCATGATGCACGAGAGATAAGCGCCGACCGCGATCGCCGGCCACAGCGCATTCCCCGCCAGCAGCAGGATGCTGATGGCCAATCCGCTCGGCGGCCAAATTGGAGCGCCGGTCGGGTTAACCCACGGCGCGTCGCGCCACAGCGCGGCAAAGGCGGCATAGACCGCGGCGATGGCGACGATCTTCAGCGCGTAAAGCGCAAGCTCTCTCGTGCGGCGCCAGGCGGCCGCCGCGCTCTGGCTTGCTGCTTTCTCCGGCGCCTGTGCAGCCGTGTCCGTGCTCGCTAGCGCCTGTGCACCTGTGTTCGCATGTCGCAATGCCGAGGCCCCCGCCAGGAGGGACCGTCAGCCAGGCCCCTGCACGGATAGCACTCAAGAGATGCGGCAACTTAGTGGCATCACGAACGCTGATGCTGAACACTTCGTTGCGACGCGAGAGGAAAATCTTTTGTCGCAGATACGTCATGCACGCTAAGCCGCTGTCGCACATGCGCATTCTCTGCGCCCGACCGCAATCCGGCGGTCAGGAAGTACCGTGTAGCGCATGGCCCTGCGCGCCGTCTTTTTTCACAGGGCGCCGCCGCGCCGCAGGCGTCGACCGGTTCCATCCCACCTGCTAAGTCAGATGCGCCACCAAGGAACTCGTCATGACACACCAAAAGCATCGAATCATCGCGATCGAAGAACACTACTGGGACCCGGTGCTGACCGCCCACTTCGTGCAGCGCGCCGGACGGCCAGACACGACGCAGCAGAAGCTGTACGACCTCGGCGCCACGCGGCTGAAGGAAATGGACGAGGCTGGCATCGACGTTCAGGTGCTGTCGCATGGTGCGCCGTCGACGCAGACGCTCGGGGTGGAGATTGCCGCGCGCGTCGCTACCGAGGTCAATGACCGCCTTGCACAGGTCTGCGTCGCCAAGCCCGAACGCTTCTGCGCGCTGGCGGCGCTGCCGACAGTCGATCCTTCCGCGGCCGCGGACGAGCTCGAGCGCACGGTGCGTCAGCATGGCTTCAAGGGCGCCATGATCCACGGCATGTCCACCGGCGAGTTCATCGACCACAAGAAATACTGGCCGATCTTTGCACGCGCGGAAAAGCTCGACGTGCCGATCTATCTGCATCCGTCGGCGCCGGACGACCGGGTCGCGAAGGTCTACTACGACGACTACACCAAGGACTTTCCATTGGTGGCGCGGCCGGCTTGGGGCTACACCGTTGAGACCGCGACGCAGGCGATCCGCCTCATCCTCTCCGGCGTGTTCGATGCGCACCCGAAGCTCAAGATCATTCTCGGCCATCTCGGCGAGACTCTGCCGTTCCTGATGTGGCGCATCGACGCCGCCCTGAAGCGGCCGGGACAGAAATCGATCGATTTCCGCGCGATCTTCTCCAACAATTTCTATATCACGACCAGCGGCTTCTTCTCCGATCCGGCGCTCTTGTGCTGCGTGATGGAGATGGGCGTCGACCACATCCTCTTCGCCATCGACTGGCCGTTCGTCGACAATCAGCCGGGCGTGGACTGGCTGGCGTCGGTGCCGCTCAGCGAGGAGGACAAGCGCAAGATCGCCAGCGGCAACGCCGAGCGGCTGCTGAAGCTCTGATCCTGCGAAATGAACGAAGCGGGGTTGAGGCCCCGCTTCGTTCGCATTTGCGTCGCAGCAATCTCAGTGCTTAACGAGCCCGGCGCGCTCGACAATTTCCTTCCACATCGGCACTTCCTGCTGCAGGCGGGCATGCAATTGCTCGGGACCCGCATAGCCCGCGCGGGAGCCGGCCTTCATCATCTTCTCCTTGATGTCCGGGTCCTGCATGATCGCCTGGACGGCATCGGCGAGCTTCTTGATGACCGGTTGCGGCGTGCCGGCAGGTGCGAGCAGCATCTGCCACGTCTCAACCACGGCGTTGGGAATGCCGGCTTCCTTCATGGTCGGCACGTCGGGCAGATCCGGCCAGCGTTCGCTGCCGGTCTGCACCAGCGCCTTCACCAAGCCGGATTTGATCTGGCCGACCACGCCGCCGATGCTGACGGAGGCGATATCGGTGGTGCCGGCGGCGGCGGCCTGCAGCGCCGGCGCGGCGCCGGAATAAGGCACGTGCGTCATGGTGATATTCGCACGCACCTTGAGAAGTTCGACCGCCAGGTCGGACACACTGCCGACGCCGGTCGTGCCATAAGTGAGCTTGCCGGGATTGGCCTTCGCCTTGGCGATCAGATCGGCGACGCTGGTGATGCCCGAGCCCGGCCGCGTGACGATCGCATTGGGCGAGGCGCCGATATAGGCGATCGGCGCGAAGCTCTTCAACGGATCGTAGGAAACCGGCTTGATGCTCGGATTGATGACGATCACGTTGGACGTTTCCAACAGCGTGTAGCCGTCGGGCTGGGCGCGCGACGCGGCAGTGATGCCGATATTGCCGACGGCGCCGACACGGTTCTCGACGATGACGTTAGTCTTGAGCTTCTCGGCCAAGGCCTTTGCGAGCAGACGGCCGGTGACGTCGCCGGGCCCGCCGGCGGCGAACGGCACGATCATCGTGATGGTGCGCTCCGGCCACTCCGCATAGGCCGGCGCTGCCGCCACAGAAATGCCGACCAGCGCTAGAAAAGCGAAAGCCGAGCGCGACAAACGATTAAGCATGTGATCCTCTCGAATACAGAAATGGCGCGGCATTCTCTGCGGACCGCACGCGGGAGTAAACCCGTCTGGTCATTGCAGCCACATCGCAGCCGGTTGCTGTGGACAGAGACGTCATCGCTACCACCGCACCGGACGACGCGAAAAAAGGTGGGAGTTGCTGCCGGTGGCGGAAGACCGCCTGCACTGCCTGTGCTAATCGCGGAGTCGGATGGAATTCGTGTCGCCTGCAATGGAATCCGTGGTGCGCTGAAGGCTTATGGTCGACCTTCCCAATCATGGAGCGGCTCTCGATGTAGACGAGCCGCTCGCCGCCGATGAAGCTGTCGCTGTTGCAGTGCACGCGTCGGAGGGCCTCAACGCCCGCAGCGTCCGCAACGCCGCCCTCGGAACCGGTATCGTTGTCGCGCTCGGCGCAGCCGCGTGGGCGATCTGGTCCGGCGACAGCATGCCGATGACGGTGATGCTGCTCTACGGCATGGTGGCGAGCACGCTGGCCCTCTATGCGGCCACCGCCACGCCGACAGCGCAGGCCGCGCCCGTCTCCGTCGCCGCCGAGACCACCTCTCCCGGCACGTCGGAGGCCTGGAAGCTGGTCGAGACGCTGACCGTGTCCGACGCCTCGCGTTTGTGGTGCAGCATCGAGCCGGGCGCGGCGGCGACGCAGGAGACGATCGCCTGGGGCCGCGCGCTCCTCGACGCCATCACGCGCGAGGAGTTGCCGATCGTGCTCAAGCCGGGCGCGCCGAAGGACGCCGTCGACTGGGAGCGGAAGAACCCGCACTACCAGACGCAGGTCACGCGCGCCTCGTTGAAGAGCTGGGCCAACGAGCACGGCCACTTTCCCGCCTTCCTGCAGGACTGAAGCCGCTTCGTCATCATTGCATTTGAATGCGTCGCGCCGGCAAAGCGCACGGTTCCGGCCGCGCGCCTTGCATATACGACGGCGGCCTCAGGGGTGCTTGAACAGAGCGACGATCTCGGTCGCCCCCTTGTCGTGACCCTTCAGCGCGTTCAGCAATTCAGGGATCGTCAGCCCGGGCTTCAGCGCCTTCGGATCGAGATCGGTGGCGATGAGCGTGATGACGTAGTGGTGATAGGTCGTATTCGGCGGCGCGCACGGGCCAAAATAGAGGCCCGTCTTCGGCAGGTTTTGTCCACCGACGAATTTATCAGAAGGCTTACTGGCTTCGCCTTCGGCAAAGCCAGTAACCGAGGCGGGGATACCGTAGATCACCCAGTGATCGACGCCGAGCCCGCCCCGCCCGGCCAGATCGCGCATGGTGATGGCGTAGCTCTTGGTGCCCTCGGGCGCGTTCTTCCAGGCCAGCGGCGGCGAGACGTTGTCGCCGACACAGTTCGGGTTTTTCTTGATGTTGCCTGCGTTCTTGACCTGCAACATGCCGCCGTCCTTGAACGCGGACGATGAAATCGTGAATGGCTCCGCGGCCTGTGCCGGCTGTCCGCCGGCCAGCGCCAGGCCGGCAATCCCGAACGCCATGCCGAGTGCGCGCAGATAGCAATTCTTGGTCATCTGGTTTTCTCCCCGTTTGTCGCGGGACGTCGTTGCTTCATGCGCCCTGCGGAAGCGGATGACATCGCAAACCAGACCGATCCGCAAGGTACCTCGGTCTGGAGGCCCGAGCCGAGGCCGCAAACAGAATTGATCCGGGTCAAGGGCCGTCGCGCGGAGCGGCGCATTCTCTGGCTTCTGGAGATTTGCCATGCCCCATACCTTATCTACGCATAAGCGCGCCAAGCCCGGCAGCCGCGGCGGCGGCCGCTTTTTCCATATCGAACTCAGGCCTTCGAACCAGTTCGTCGCCTTCCGCGTTCAGGACGTAGGCGAGCCCGACGGGGTCGAGCGGGTCGCCGGCCTGCGGGCCTCAGGCTCATGGGACACCGTCAAATGGCTGGTCGAGAAGACGCATGCGCACGTGGAGGACGGACACTTGATCGCCGACAGCGCCGAAGCCAGGAAGCTGTTCAAGAGCCTCGGCTCGGAGCCGGTGCTGGTTGATGGCGACCGCTTTCGTGCCAAGCCGCGGCGCGACATTCCTGAATCCGAGAAGCCGACGCCGGCGATGCGCAAGGCGCAAGCTGCCAACATCAAGAAGGCGCGGGCCGCCGTGCGCAAGCGCAGGACGGCAGCGCCATGATCCGCAAGCTCGCGTCCGGCGGCTATCGCCTCTATTCGCGCAAGAAGAACCCGAAGACCGGCAAGCGCCGCAATCTCGGCACCTTTCACACGCGCAAGGCCGCCGAAAAACACGAACGCGAGATCCAGTATTTCAAGCGGCATTGAGCCATGACTCCTCGCATGCAGCTGTTCGCGCTCACCGCCACGGCCGACCTTGGCCGCGCGGTGGCGGCGGCGTTGAACGTTCCGCTCGCCGCGCACGAGGAACGCGGCTTCGAGGACGGCGAGCACAAGGTGCGGCCGCTCGACGACGTCGCCGGCAATGACGTTTATGTGGTGCAGGGCACCCATGGCGGCCTGGACGAGAGCGCCAATGACAAGCTCGTGCGGCTGATATTCTTCATCGGCGCGCTGAAGGACGCCGGCGCCGCGCGCGTCGCCGCGGTCGTCCCCTATCTCGCTTATGCGCGCAAGGATCGGCGTACCAAACCGAACGATCCCGTCACGACGCGCTACGTGGCGCAGATGATGGAGAGCGTCGGCGCCGACTGCGTCGTCACACTGGAGGTGCATAATCCGGCGGCGTTCGAGAACGCGTTCCGCTGCCGCACCGTGGCGCTGACCGCGACGCCGCTGTTCGTCGATTACATCAAGATGCAATTGGCCGGTGAACCGCTCGCTGTCGTCTCGCCCGACGCCGGCGGCATGAAGCGCGCCGAACTGCTGCGTGAGGTGCTGGAACCGGCCCTCGGCCAGCCGGTCGGCAAGGGACTTGCCGAAAAGCATCGCAGTTCTGGAATCGTGTCAGGCGACCTGTTCGTCGGCGACGTCGCGGGCCGCACCGCGCTGATTGTCGACGATCTCGTCAGCACCGGCGGCACGCTCTTGCGCGCGGCGAAATCGGCGCGCGCAGCAGGCGCCAAGCGCGTGCTGGCGCTGATCACGCACGGCCTTTTCATGCCCGGCGCGGAGGCCGTGCTCGCCGATCCGGCGATCGACCGGGTGATCGTCACAGACGCGGTGCCACCATTCCGGCTCAAGGGGCCGTCGGCAAAGCTTGTCACCTTGCCCTGCGCGCCGCTTTTGGCCGGGGCGATCCGCCGGCTGCACGAGAACCGCAACCTGACCGACTTGCTGGTGTTCTGAGCCAGGCTTCGAGCCTGCGCGCGCTCCCCGCCGCCAACACCAGATAAGCGCGCGCGAGGGGCGCCCATTTCTGCGGTGTGCGCGGTGTCGGCTCGTAAAGATGCGCGATGGCAAGACGCGCGCGCAGCATCGCGCGGTAGCCGTGATAAAAGATAAACAGTGCGTCGGTCGGGCCATCGCGCAGCAACCGCGTCATGCGGCGGCGTAGCCGCGCGCCGGCCCACGCCGCGCCGAGCCGCTCGCATTCGAGCGCCAGATAGGCGATTTCGTCGAACGGATCGACCACGCGCAGGCGGTCGTTGAACTCGAGGCAGTCGATGATGCGAATGCGCTCGCCGAGCCAGATATGCTCGGGACGCAGGTCGCCGTGGCCATCGACGATGCGGCGGTGCCGGAAGCGCGCTGTGATGAGTCCGCCGCATTGCGCAATGAAGCGGCGTTGCACCGCGTCGATGCGCCGGACCAGCCCAGCCGGCAGCGTAAAGCGCGGATCGAGCAGCACGCTGCGGTTATAGGCGAGCGTGCGTCTGATCTCGGTGAGTTGCACCGCCTGCGGCAGCATCGTCGGCTGCGCCGAGCGGTAGAAATCCGCCAGCATATCGGCAAGGCGATCGATGTCCCTGGGCCCGAGGCGGCGCTCCGCGATCAGCCGGTCGAGCATGAAGCGCTCATCGAGCCGCTTCATATGCACCAGCCAATCGATTGGCGCTCCGTCGCCGCCGAGCGCGAGGCCCCGTGCGGCTTGGGTGAGCGGCACGACGCCGAGATAGATGTCCGGCGCGAGCCGCCGGTTGAGCCTGACCTCGGCGCGGCAGGCCACTTCGCGCCGCACCAGCGACGAGAAATCGAGATAGGGGAACCGTACCGGCTTCTTCAGCTTGAAGACGTTGTCGCCGACGAGAAACACCCACGACATATGCGTCTCGCGGGCGATCACGGCCGCCGGCGCGGGCCGGTAAGTATCGGGACGGCCAAGAAGAGCGACTTTGTCGGCGAGCGTGGGCGCGGCACGGTCGCGATTTATCAATGTCGTCGCCACGGCCTGCTCCATGCGATGCAAGAATAGCGAAGCCCGGCATCGGCTTGCTTGATTCTTGTCAAAGGCACACATGCCCCGCGCGGCCATAGTGTTGCCATGGCGAACGATGTTGTCCTGAAGGCGGCGGCGCGACAGATCGCGGTCGGCCGGATTGCCCTGCCCGGCGATCTCACCACTCCGGAGAACGCCTACGCGTTGATCGCGTTCGCGCATGGCAGTGGCTCGAGCCGGCTGAGCCCGCGCAACCGCGCCGTCGCGCGCGCCCTGAACGCGCGCGGCATGGCCACGCTGCTGTTCGACCTGCTCACGCACGAGGAAGAGCGCGACCGCGCCAACGTCTTCGCCATTCCGTTGCTCGCCGAACGCCTCATCGAAGCGGTGCACTGGGTCGACTGGCAACCTGAACTCGCCGACATCCCCGTAGGCCTATTCGGGGCCAGCACCGGCGCCGCGGCGGCGCTCGTTGCGGCGGCGGCGCTCGGCGATCGCGTGGGCGCAGTCGTGTCGCGCGGCGGCCGGCCAGACCTTGCCGCGAATGCGCTGGACCGCGTCGGCGCACCTACTCTGCTGATTGTCGGTGGCCTCGACGATGACGTCATCGAACTCAATGAGCGGGCCTTGGCGCGTTTACAGTGCATCAAGGCGTTGGAGATCGTGCCCGGCGCCACGCATCTGTTTCCCGAACCAGGCACGCTGGAACGAGTCATCGCACTCGCCGGCGACTGGTTCGCCGATCATCTCAGACCGCGCGGAACAAAGGGATAGCGCCATGCCCTTCAGCGATCGCAGCGAGGCCGGACGTCAGCTTGCCAAGGCGCTCGCCCGTTACAAGACCGACAAGCCCGTGGTGCTGGCACTGCCGCGCGGCGGCGTGCCGGTGGCCGCCGAGATCGCCAGCGCGCTCGACGCGCCGCTCGACCTCGTGCTCGTGCGCAAGATCGGCACGCCCTATCAGCCGGAGCTCGCTGCCGGCGCCGTCGTCGACGGCGCGACACCGACCGTCGTGCGCAACGAGAGCATCATCAGGCTCGCCGGCATCAGCGAGGCTGATTTCGCCGCCATCCGCGACCGCGAGCTCGCCGAGATCGAACGGCGCCGCAAGCTCTATCTCGGCGACCGGCCGCGTTCCCAGATGAAGGACCGTACCGTGATCGTCGTCGATGATGGCGTCGCCACCGGCGCCACAACGCGCGCCGCGCTGCGCGCGATCCGCGCGCGCAAGCCGCGGCGACTGATACTGGCGGTACCGGTGGCGCCGACCTCGACTTTGGCCGAGTTGAAAGGCGAAGCCGACGACATCGTCTGCCTCGAGGACCACGAGGATTTCGGCGCGATCGGCCTGTTCTATGCCGATTTTACGCAGGTCGCCGACGCCACCGTTACCGCGCTGCTGGCGCAGCATCCGGTCAAACGGGACCCATCCGCGACCACCCAAGCCTGAGAAGCAGGCTCTGCGTCCGGGACGCTCGGGCCCTCTGCTTACACGTCGACGATACAGGCCGCCGACCAGGTGCCCGTGGCATCCTGTGCCACCTTGACCGCCGTATAGGTCGCGGCTTTCGGCTCGCAGGCCGGCGCGTGGCGCGCGACGTCGATCGGCTCGCCCCACATCGTGCCGGTCAGATGGTTGCCACGGATGCGCACGGCAAAGCGCGCAAACAGCATCTTGCGCACGCTCATTTCGTAGATGATTAGGTTGAGCCATTCGGCGAACAGGAGGTCGAGGTCCGGCGCCTGGCATTTCACCTGCACCGTCTCGCACTCGGCGATCTTTGCTGCGGTGACGATGGCGGTCAGCGCCCGCGCGCCCTGCTCGAAGGCTTCCTCCACGGTCCGGCCATAGCCGCGCACGCCCACGTCGGCCGCGAGCTGGAAATGCTCCCAGCCGGCGCGATGCGGCGCGCTGACGGCAGAGGCGCTCACGAGCGTAGCGCGTGCTTGCCGACCAGCTTCACCGTGCTCGCCTGCGGCCCCTTCTCGCCGGCCTCCTCGGCGAAGGTGACACGGGCGCCCGCCTCTAAAGGCTTGCCGCCGAGCACGCTGTTGCGGTGGAAATAGATTTCACGGCCGTCCCCGGTCTCGAGGAAGCCGAACTCGCCCGACGGATCAATGCGCGCGACACGCGCCGTCGGCTCCGCCTCATGATGTTTCACCTGCCCCTGCATGCGGCGCACATCGTCCTGCAATTGCCGGCGCGCATGCTTGAAGGCGTCGCTGATGGCGAAGGACAGATCAGTCTGCCGGTCGTCGGCGTCCGGCGTGCGGCCGGCAATCACCTCGTGGCCGTCCGGCAGCGCCAGGTGGATATTGATCTCGTAATTGCCGATGCGGTGATGGCCGCCCGGCGCCTTCAGCACGACGCGCGCGGCGGTGATGCGGCCGAAGCGCTCCTCGAGCTCATCGACGTGCCTGGCAATGATGCCGCGGACGCCCGCATCGGCGTCCATGCCCTGAAAATCGATCTCGACCGGCGTTTGCATGATGTCACCCGTTGCGAAGAGGTGATCCACCTTTCCCCACCGAACGCCCGCTGCATTGATCTGCCTCAAGCCCGCCTGCCGGCTGCTTCAGTCCTCGCCGCCGAAGCGGGCGCCGAGATCGCGCCAGAGCTGGAAGCGGATGTTGGGATCGGGGTCGTCGCCGAGATAGGTGTTGCCGAAGTAGAGCGGCCCGGTGGGAAACACATTGGCGCCCCAGGCGCCGGACCGGACCTGAGCGGCCACCGGCGGATGTACGACCTTCTTGTGCTTGCGCGCCTTGGCATCGACCGGCGCAACCGACACGATGGCGGCCACCAGAGCCAGACCGAGCAGCTTCGACGGACGCGACGACATGGCAAACCTCCATGGCATTCATTGCCGTCGTTCGCATTAGCCGAACGGCACGGCGATACAATGCCGACGCCATGGCCGCGACGATCAACTTACGGTGTTGGAATATCCGCACCCGGCGCGTGTTTCACGCACCGGCCTCAGCGCGGATCCGTGATCGGCGGTCCGCGCTTGATGTTCAGGCGGCGGCAATCGGCCTCGCTGAAGTCCTCGTCGCTCTTGAGCCCGACGGCGCGGATGCCGGCGATGGCGCAGAGATCGTCGACCTCGTTGACGTCGCCGGTGACGCCGATGGCGCCGACGATCTCGCCGTCGTCGGCGCGGATCAATTGTCCGCCGGCTTCGAGAAACAGCGGGCTGTCCGCCATCGCGCGCAAAGTGTCCATGAACAGCGGCTTCTCGCGCGCCTTCTGCAGTACCAGGCGCGAGGAGCGGTTCATGGCCAGCGCGGCGAAGGCCTTGCCGCGCGCGACCTCGAAGCGCATCAGCGAGGCGCCATCCTGCTTGAGAAAGGCCTTCACGCGGCCGCCCGCGTCGAGCACGCAGGCCGCGAGCGCGTGCGACTTCATCGCCTCAGCGTGTTTGAAGGTGTTGAGGATAGTGGCCAGTGCCTGATCCATCGTGAGCGCACGCATATCCGGCTCCTCACTGCCTCTTCGGCGCGATTGTCTGCTGTCGCTCGGAGGCTGCGGGCCCGGCCGCAATCGCCTCCGCCGCGAAAGCGCGGCCTGCGCGGCCCGGTGGCCGCCATGTCGCACGGATGAGCTTGCGCTTCTCCGCATAGCTCACCTGCGGCGTCTCCAGGCTCTCGCACTCTTCGCACATGTCGATCGTCTCAGATTGAAGGAAACACGCCGCCGTCGACCGTAAAGGCGGCGCCGGTGATGAAACTCGCCCGCTCCGAGGCGAGAAAGGCGACGAGCCCGCTGATCTCCTGCGAGCTGCCGATGCGGCCGAGCGGATTGCTGACCTGCCGCGCCGTCTTGCCGGCGGCGGGCGTCACGTCCTGCACCAGTCGCTCCGAGGCGATGCCTTGCGGCAGGATGGCGTTCACCAGGATGTTGTCCTTGGCCAGGTCGTTGGCGAGCGCTTTCGTCAGCGTAAGCACTGCGGCGTTGTTCATGCTGACGCCGATGCGGGCGAGACGCGGCGTGCGCGCGGCGCCGCCGGAGAAGTTGATGATGCGGCCCCACCGGCGCTCGCGCATCATGGGCACAACGCGGCGCACGAGCCGCGCGGTGCCGTTGAGCTTGTTCTCGAACAGACCGGCGAAGTCGTCGTCGGACATTGCAAAGAAATCGCCGTCGATGATATCTGCCGCGGCATTTATCAGAATGTCGACCGTGCCAAACGCGTCACGCGCCAGTGCGACCGCGGCATCGACTGCCGCATTGTCGCGCAGATCGGAGGCGATGCCGCGCACGCGCTCGCCGGCGGCTTTCGCCAACGCCTCGCGCGCTGCAGCATTGCGGTTCGCGTCCTTGCTCACGATGACGACTTTGGCTCCCTCCGCGAGCAGCTCCGCCGCGCAGGCATAGCCGATGCCGCGGCTACCGCCGGTAATGATTGCGACTTTGCCGTCGAGGCCGAGATTCATGACGCCATCCTGTAAATCAAATTATCGCGCCAACTGATCGACGCGCTTGGCGTGGCCGGCAGAGATCTTGCCCTCGAGCGCGTCACGCATCCAGTCCGCGACGTGCAGATAGAAGTCCGGCAGGCGGCCGCCGAAGGTGTGCGTCTCGTCTTCGTAGACCCACAGTTCCTTCGGGCACTTGAGCATGTCGAAGATGCGCTCGCCGTCCTCGAGCGGGCAAAGCTCGTCGAACTCACCCATCGCCAGAAGCGTCGGGCACTTGATTTTCGGCGCCACGGGCTCAAGCGTCATCTGCGCCGCCATGGCGTCGAAGGCGTCCTCGTCGTGGATGTTCGACATATACATGTAGTTGGCGCGGTAGGCGGGCTTCGAGTGCTTGAAAATCGTGTCTTTCTGCAGGAACACACCCATAGCGCCGACCAGCGCCTTCACGCGCGGATCGAATGCGGCGACGCGCGGCCCCCAATAGCTGCCCATGCTCCAGCCATAGACACCGACTTTTCCGGCGTCGAGCTCCGGGAAGGTCTCGATGAAATCGATGGCCGCCTTGCCGGCGCGCTCGAAATTGTCGAGCGTCACCCAGGTTTCGCGCGTGTTGCTCTCGCCCTGCCCCGGTCCGTCAATAGTGAGCGTCGCCATGCCGCGGCGGCGGAAGTGATTGTGGTAGGGGCTCGGCATGTACTCCTTGATCGTGTCCATGCCGGGGATGACCAGCACGCAGGGCGACTTCTTCGCCCCGGGAACGGTCTGCAGGATGCCGGGAATGGTCTTGCCGTTCTCGAACGGAATCTCGACGCGGCGGACGCTCGCTTCCTCGAACAGCTCGGTGAAGCGCGTGTAACAGGCGACGAGGCGTTTGTAGAGCTCCAGCTTGCGTGGCGTGTTCGCGTGGAGCACGCCGCAGGCCGGGCCGTAATAGAGCGCCGCGCGGTAATAGAACTCCGCGGCGCTCTCGCGATGACCTTTGACTTCAGCCTCCTCGGCGAGCTTTTGCTCCTGCTCGGCCGTGCGCACCCACTGCTTCACCACGGCCAGCGGATGCTTGATGCGCTCGGTCGTGCGTCGCACGTCGGCGGGGCGGAAGCCCCACTCGACGAACATCACCGACCGGAAGCCGAAGACGTCGAGGACCTTGTAGAATTCCTCGTTGACCCATTTCTGCGCGCGACGGCTTCGATCGTTCAAGCTTTCCTCCTGGAAGACACCGGACGGCGCGCGGGAAAAAGGGGGCGGCGTTACCGCCCCTTCAGGCCCGCCGATTGGATGAACGCCGTCCAGTTCTTGATATCGTTGGCGACGCGCGCCTTCAACTCGGCACCGCCGGCATATTCCGGCGTGATGTCGAGCGCCTTGAGGCGCGCCACAAGTTCGGGATCCTTCAACGCGTCCTGGACCGCCTTCTGCAGCTTCGCCGTTACGGCATCCGGCATGCCCTTCGGCCCAAACATCGAGAACCAGAAGCGCAGATCGACGTCGGCGTGCTTGATGCCGGCTTGGTCAACCGTCGGCACCTGAGGCAGCGCCGGCGAGCGGTCCTTGCCGGTCACCGCCAGGCACTTGATGCGCTTGTCGGCGATCAAAGGCTTCGCCACCTGGCTCGAAGGCAGCGTCATGTCGACGTGACCGGCGATCAGATCGGCCATGGCAGGGCCGCCGCCACGATAGGGAATATCCATCGTCTGAATGCCGGCGCCTTCGCGCACCACGTCCCAGACCAGTTGCGACACCGACGTCACGCCCGCCGACGCGAAGGTGAGTTTCTTCGAGGACGCCTTCGACAGCGCAATCAACTGCTTCATGCTGTCGGCCTTTATCGTATTGGCGACGCAAATGGCGAGCGGCGAGGTGGCGGCGAACGCAATCGGCGTGAACTGCGTGAGTGGATCGAACTGCGGCTCGATGTCCTTGAAACCGGGTCGGATGACCAGCGCGTTCTCGGCCATCATCAGCGTATACCCGTCCGGTGCCGAGCTCGCGACCTTGGTCCAGCCGATGTAGCCGCTCGCGCCGGAGACGTTTTCAACGATCACTGTCTCGTTGAGCGTCTTGCCCAGGGCTACCGAGAAGATGCGGGCGAAGGTGTCAGTTGCGCCGCCCGGCCCGAAGCCGACGACGAGGCGGATTGCCCGCGATGGGAAACTGTCCTCAGCCTGCGCACTCGAGACTATGCCTGCACCGAACGCGATGCAGACAGACAAGACCGACAGCAGCTTTCGCATGTTCGTTTCCTCCCCTTGCATTGGCGCCTGTTATGAAGACCGGATGAGATGACGCGCGCCGGCGGCGCTGCCGGCGTTGCTGCATTCATCCGATCAGTGCGTTCTCATCTGTGCCCCTCGTTGAACCTCGGAGGGAAAGCTCGTTTGCGTCGCGGCGAATGTTGCGCCAGTCCGCGCATCGCGTCACTGCGAGCGCGGCACGGAAACGACAACAGACGCTGTGGGGCGGCCAGCACCGCTGGCCGCATCAGCAAAGCTCTTCTCATATTGCTAACACTCATTCTGGAATGTGACAATTGCAGAACTGCAATCGGACGCGCAATTTCAACGGATCAAAACAAAAAGGACTAGACATTGCAAAGACCCCTGCTTGACGGCGATTGAGCAAAGAGCCTATCGAAGTCCGGATCAATCTCTACGAAAACCGTACAGAGCTATTCGACAATGTCGGAAACTCTGGCGCGGACGCGGACCGTCGATGAGACGGCATCTGCACCTCGCCGCTTCCGTGCAAAGGACCATTCGATGACCCGCGGCCCCTGGATCGATCACTTCGGCGACAATTTTCTCTGGTCGAACGCAACCCTGATCCTCAAGGGCATGGCTCCGTACGGTGTAGTTTCGATCGAGGAAATCGACCGCTGCTGCGAGAGGCTACGCCCGCGCTGGAACGAGGCGGACCGCGGCAAGGCCTGGTTCGAGGAATGGCGCGCGCTCGGCGACCAGATCGAGAAACGCGGCGACGCAGCGCTCGCCAAGAATCACAAGATCACCGCCGGAGACTATTACCTGCGCGCGGGCATCTATCACTACAACGCCGAGCGCTTCATCGTGCCCGGTCCGGAGAAGAAGGCGCAGTGCGGGCATGCCTACAAGGTCTGGCATCAGGGCATCAGGCTACGCCAGCCGAACGTCGAATTCATCGAGGTACCCTATGAGGGCACGACGCTACCGGCCTTGTTCATGAAGGCGCCCGGCGACGGCGCCAAGCCCACCGTGGTGGTGGTCAACGGCATGGACAACGCAAAGGAGATGAGCATCTTCTTTTGCGGCCTCGAATTCGCGCGACGCGGCTACAACACGCTCTGCCTCGACGGGCCCGGCATGGGCGAGATGCGGCGCATGCGCGACATGCCGAGCCGCTACGACTACGAGGTACCGGGCGCCGCGGCGCTCGATTTTTTGCTGACGCGGCCCGAGGTCGACGGCAAGCGCGTCGCCATCATGGGCTACAGCTTCGGCGGCTATTACTCCTCGCGCATCGCGGCCTTCGAGAAACGCTATGCTGCCTGCATCGCGCTGTCGGCGCTTCATTGGGATCTCGCCGCCTGGCAGCAGAAGATCAAGGATGCCAACCGCAACGCACCCGGGTCGGTGGCTCAATCGAACTTCCAGTGGCGCTGGGTCGCCGGCGCCAAGGACGAGGACGAAGGCATCGAGATCGCCAAGAAGTTCTCGCTCAAGGACGTGGCCAGGAACATCACCTGCCCGTTCCTGGTGACGCATGCCGGCAATGACCGTGTCGTGCCGGTCGAAAACGCGCAGAAGCTCTATGACGCGGTCGGCTCCAAGAACAAGACCATCAAGATCTTCACCACCGAGGAAGGCGGCGCCGAGCATGCGCATGTCGACAATCGTCAGATCGGTATCGACTTCGCCGCCGACTGGCTCGGCGACAACATGTGAGAGGCCGCTTCGATCGCCTACGACCAATGTGCGAGCGTAACGGGTAAGCCATGAGCGACCGCGGTCATGCGAAGAAAGGCGCCGAGATCCAGTCGCTGGTCCGCGCCTCGGCGCTGCTGCGCGAGATCGCGCGCAACCGCGACGGCATCGGGCTGGCGCAGCTCAGCCGCACGCTCGACCTGCACACCAGCACCGCCTTTCACCTGCTCAAGACCTTGGCGAACCTCGGCTACGTGCGGCAGGACGAGACGACTAAGCTTTACCGGGTCGGCTCGCAAATCTTCAACCTGGCGGCGACCGCGTCCGACGAGGTCGAGATCGCCAAGCTCGCCGAGCCGTTCATTGATGAGCTCGCCATGCGCACCGGCGAGACCAGCCATTTGGCGCTGCGCTCCGGCGAAGAGATCGTCGTCGTCGCCCGCAGCTATGGCAATACCGCCTTCCATTTCGCCGAGCGCACGGGGACGACGCGGCCGCCGCACGCTACCGCCATCGGCAAGGCGCTGCTCGCCGCAATGCCACAGAAGAACCTTGAAGCGCTGGTGAGCAAGCTCGAGCTGCGCGCCATCACGCCGCGCACCATCACCGACCCGCAGAAGCTGCTCGAGGAGATCGAGAAGGTGCGACGCACCGAGATCGCTTATGACGACGGCGAATTCCATCCCGAGCTGCGCTGCGTCGCCGTGCACGTGCGCAACTTCACCGGCCGCATCGTCGGCGCGCTCGGCATGTCGACGGCCATCTGGCGCCTTTCGCTCAACGATCTTGCCGATAAGAGTATCGTGCTGCGGCAGGTCGCGCAGGACTTGTCGCGGGCGCTAGGCTATACCGGCCCGCACGAGAATGCGCCTCCGGCCGCGCTCGGCGGGGCCACGGCCAACGAGCTGACTACGCAACGCCGCTAGCAATCAAGCAAACGTCTCCCGGGAGTGCGCGAATGAGCGATCGACTGCCAGAAGAAGCCAAGAACTTCCGCCTGCTCGGCCACGATTCGTCGGCCGCCTTCGGCGGCGGCAGCATCGTCGAGGTGAGCAAGGGCTTTGCCTATGTCGGCTCGGTCGGCGGCTCGAGCTTCAGTGCGCCGGAAGGCTTCACCGTCCACGACGTCTCCGACCCGCGCAAGCCGCACAAGGTCGCCGAATTCCGCGCGCCGCCGGGCGTGCATTGTCACAAGCTGCGCCTGGTCGGAAACGACCTGCTTTACGTCAATTCCGAGAAGCTCGCCGGCGAGAAAGGCAAGGACGGCCGCGCTGGTCTGTTCATCTTCGACATCAGCAAGCCGACCGCGCCGCGGCAGGTCGGCTTCTACGACATGCCCGGTAGCGGCCCGCACCGCTTCGGCATCGACCACGCACGCAAGCTCGCGCTCTTGCCCTGCGACGCGGAAGGCTGGAACAAGCGCGTGATCTGGACGCTCGACATCCGCGATCCGCTCAAGCCGGAGATCGTCAGCATCTGGGGCCTGCCGTGGCAGAAGTCGCAGGACGCCGGCAGCGGCAACGATCCGATGCCGGCCGACGACACCTGCACGCTGCACGGCCCGCCGGTGATCCGCGGCAACCGCATGTACGCGGCATTCTGGGGCGGCGGCGTCGCCGTGATCGACTGCGGCGACCTCACGAACATGCAACTGCTCGGCCACGTCTGCTGGTCGCCGCCCTTCCCCGGCGGCACGCACACAGCCTGGCCGATCGGCGACAAGCCCTATCTCATCGTCACCGACGAAGCGCGTGCGCGGCAGAAGTTCTGGGACGCGCAGTTCATGTGGGTGCTCGACATCCGCGACGAGACTAATCCGGTGCCGGTCGCGAAATTCTGGCCTGACCGCGACAAGTACTTCCATCGCCCCGGCCGTTTCGGCGCGCACAACATCCTCGAGAACATCACGACCGAGGGCCCGTGGGCGAACCTGGTGTTTCTTACCTACTTCAACGCCGGCCTGCGCGCCGTCGACGTCAGCGATCCGCTGGTACCGAAGGAGGTCGGCTACTATGTGCCGGCGACGCCATCGACGCAGGAGGCGATCCAGTCGAATGACATCGGCAGCGACGAGCACGGCCGTCTGTATCTCATCGACCGCTGGGGCGCCGGGATGCACATCCTCGAATACACCGGCTGATCTCACAAGCGCACAAACGAAAACGCCCGCTCAAATCCGACAGGGTGCAGGCGTTCTCGAAGAATGCCGGCATGGACGCGAAGGGCATGGCTCCGGCCGCGATGACGACGCTCATCAAGGATGACGTCGCGACGTGGACGGAAGTGATCCAGAAGGCGGGGATCAAGAAGCGCTGACGCAGCTTGCGCCGAAACGGAATTGCGGAGAGAGTACGACCGCCTTTCCTCACCTCCATTTCGCGCGGCACGAATGGCCACCGCTACGAGCTCTTCTGAACTGCCTCCTCATCCCTTCGCCGCGCAGCTCGCTGCCTACGCGCACGGTCTCAGCTTTGCCGATCTCGACGCGGCCACCGTCGAACGGGTCAAGACCCATGTCGTCGACACGATCGGCTGCGGCATGGGCGCCTTCGACGAGCGGCCGGTGCGGGTCTGCCGCGATATCGCGCTGGCGGTCCAGGGCAACGCCACGATCATCGGCACCGACCGGCGCACGACAGCCGATCTCGCGGCGTTCGCCAATTGCGCCGCGTTCCGCTACCTCGATTTCAACGACACCTATGTCGGCCGCTTCTCGGTGCATCCGAGCGATCTGATCGCCGCCTGTCTCGCCGTCGCGGAGACAGAGCGGCGCAGCGCGCAGGAGCTGATCGCGGCCATCGCCATCGCCTACGAGGTGAACTGCCGGCTCGTCGACGCCTGCGATATCTCGACGCGCGGCTGGGATCCGACGGTCATGAGCCCGCCGGCCGTCGCACTCGCCACCGGCAGACTGATGCAGCTTTCGCCGGCGCAACTGACCCACGCCGTCAACATCGCCATCAACGACCACGTGCCGATGGCGCAGACGCGCGTGCAGACACTGTCCGACTGGAAGGGCCTGTCCGACGCGGAAGCGAGCCGCAACGCGGTGTTCGCCGCAATGCTGGCGCGCGGCGGGCTGACAGGCCCGTCGCCGATCTTCGAAGGCCGCTCCGGCTTTTTCCAGCAGGTGACCGGCCCGGCCACTCTCGACGTCGCCGCTTTCGGCGGCAGGACGAACGAATTCCGTATCCATCAATGCAGCCTGAAGCGCTACCCGGCGGTGATCTACACGCAGACCGCGGTCGTCGCAGGTATCGAAGTGGCGAGGGACGTCGGTTCGCTCGACCGCATCACCGCGATCGAGATCGCCACGACGCGGCGGGGCTATCAGCGCACCGGCAGCGAGCGAGAGAAATGGACGCCGGAAACGCGCGACACCGCCGACCACAGCCTGCCCTACATCACGGCGCGGGCGATGTTCGACGGCGACATAACCAATGAGACCTTCGAACCGCACATGTTCCGCGATCCGAAGATCCGCGCCTTCATGCAGAAGATCACGGTAAGCGAAGATCCGGCTCTCACCGCGCGGCAGGGCGCCTCGGCGCCGACGCGCGTCACCGCGATCTTGAGCGACGGTCAGCGCATCACGCGCGAGGTCGATTATGCCCCGGGCTTCGCCAAGAGCCCGATGAGCCGCGGCGACGTCGAACAGAAATTCCGCGGCAATGTCCGCAGGCGCTGGTCGGAGCAACAGACCGGCGCAGCTCTGGCCTCGCTGTGGCAGCTCGAGCGCATCGACGATCTCGCCGCATTCCTCGGCACTTTGGTCGTGCAGGCAGGTGGCTGAACGCCGTCGCCGTTCCGACCTCGATCTCGTTCATCGCTTCGCGCAATTGCGCCGCGAGCGTCAGCAACGGCGGCGCGAGGGTGCGCACGACCGACCCCGCCGCTTCTTCCGTGGTCACGCTGACGTTGAGCACATGGATCGGATGCCGCGCCGACACCAATGGCGCTGCCACGGCGACCACCTGCGGCTGCCATGACGCGACACAGTAGCCGCGCTGCGCGACCGAAACCCCCGCCTCGGCAATCTCCTTCTCCAGCCTCCGCCAGCGCGTGCGCCGTCTGGTCTTGAGCTGTGCGAGCAGCGCCCTGCGCTCGACCTCCGGCGCCACGGCGAGCCAGGCGCGACCGAGTGCCGTCAATTCGATCGGCACGCGCTGCCCGGAAACGACCGAGCGTTGCGCGCCTTTGGCGTTGAAGCGAACCGATTCAAGATAAATCATCTCGTCGCCGTCGCGCACCGCGAGCCCGACATTGATGCGCAGGCGCCGCGCCAAGGCCGTCATCGGCGGCGTGGCGACGCGCAGCACCGGCGAGCCCGAACGCATCGCGTGCGCCAGCGTCAGCACCGGTGCACCAAGCCGGTAGGCGCGCTCGGGCGCGCAATAATCGAGATAGCCGGCCTCGGTCAGCGTCTGCGTCAGGCGGCTGATGCTGGCGCGCGGCAACCCGGTGCGTTCAGCGATCTCGCCATTGCCAAGCAGCGCTGTTCCCGGGCGGAAGGCACGCAGGACGGCGATGCCGCGGCCGAGCGAGCGGTTGAGCGGTGAGCGGCCTCGTTTCATGCGTCGGAGGATACCTGAGCGCCGGCAATTCCACCATGTGGAATTGTCGCACGTCCATCCCGCCGCCCCTCGTGTTAGGTTTCGGGCTGACGCAAAGACAAAGAATGCCAGCAGGAGCTGGCCGCCAGGGAGGACTTCATGCCGACGATCTGCACTCCGATCGCGCGGGCGCTTTTCACCGCCTTCGCCCTGCTCGCTCTCTCGCCCGGCGCGTTCGCCGCCGAGTTCGCCGGCCAGGTCACGAAGATCGTGGTGCCATTCGCCCCAGGCGGCGGCACCGACATCATCTCGCGCACCTTGGCGCAGGAGATGCAGAAGCAGCTCGGCGGCTCGGTGATCGTCGAGAACAAGCCGGGCGCCGGCACCATCGTCGGCACCGAATACGTCGCCAAGGCGGAGCCGGACGGCCACACGCTTGTCATGGCCACGTTCGCGCATGCTGTGAATCCGAGCCTGCGGTCGAAACTGCCCTTCGATGCCGACAAGGATTTCGCGCCGGTGGCGCTAGTCGCACGCTCGTTCAACATCGTCGTGGTCAATCCCAGTTCCGGCATCAATTCCATCGCCGACCTGATCGCCGCGGCGAAAGCGAAGCCCGACGGACTGAACTTCGGCACCTTCGGTCCGGGCACCTCGGCGCATCTTGCCGGCGAATTGTTCAAGAGCCTGGCGCACGTGAAGATGACAGCCGTGCACTACAAAGGCGCGGCGCCGGCGATCACCGATCTGCTCGGCGGCACGATCCAGGTGATGTTCACCACCGTCGCCAGCGCCACCTCGCTGATCAAGGCCGGCAAGCTCAAGGCGCTCGCGGTCACCTCGGCGACGCGGACCAAAGCCTTCCCCGATCTGCCGACGGTCGCGGAAGCCGGTGTGCCCGGCTATGCCGCCGAAAGCTGGTATGGCGTGTTCGCACCGGCAAAAACGCCGCCGGCCACGATTGCGCTGCTCAACAAGGCCATTGACCAGTCGCTGCACGCGCCGTCCTTCGACAAGCTCGTCGCGAACGAAGGTCTCATCATGGTCGGAGGGGCGCCGGAAGAGTTGGGGCGCTACGTTCACGAGCAGGAACTGCTGTGGCGGCGGGTCGTGCGCGAAGCCGGCATCAAGGTCGAATAGCAGGACATCAGAACATGACAGCGCTCGTCGAACTGGCGGTCGAGGACAAGATCGCGATCGTAACGCTCAACCGGCCGGAGGTGCGCAACGCTATCAACGACGCGATGCGTAGCGAACTCGTGGCCGTGCTCGAACGCGTCGCCGCCGACCAGTCCGTTCGCGCCTTGGTGCTGACCGGCGCCGGCAAGGGCTTCTGCTCCGGCGGCGATATCGCCGGCATGAAGGAGCGGCTGACCGCGCCGTCGGGACAAGTCGGCTTCAACGGCTGGCGGCGGCAGGGCCAAGTGCACAAAAGCGTCGGCCTCCTGCACGGCATGCCGAAGCCGGTGATCGCCGCCGTCAACGGCGCCGCCGCCGGGCTCGGTTGCGACATGGCGCTCGCCTGCGACTTCATCCTCGCGTCCGAGCAGGCCGCCTTCACCATGAGCTTCGTCAAGCGCGGGCTCGTGTCCGACGGCGGCGGCATGTATTTTCTGCCGCGCCGCGTCGGCCTGCCGCGCGCCAAGGATCTGATCTTCACCGGCCGCGTGGTCGAGGCGAATGAGGCGCTCGCCATCGGGCTCGCCGACCGCGTCACCGCGCCGGACAGGCTGATCGCCGATGCGGTCGCCTGGGCATGCGAACTGACGCAGGGCTCCAGCGTATCGATCGCCTTTTCCAAGACAATTCTCGATCGTACGTTTGAATCGACGGAAGAGCAGGTCTTTGCGCTCGGCCGCGAGGCGCAGGCGGTCTGCTACACCACCGACGAACATCGCGACGCGGTCACGGCCTTCCTGAACAAGGCCGGGCGCTGATGGCGTCGCTTGAGGCTCTGCTGCGGCCGCGCAGTGTCGCCATCGTCGGCGCCTCCGCGGACACGGCGAAGCTGACCGGCCGGCCGCTCGCTTATCTGGAGAAATACGGCTTCACCGGCGACATCTATCCGGTCAATCCGCGCTACGAGACCATCGGCGCGCACCGCTGCTATCCCGATATCGCCGCACTGCCCCATGCGCCCGATGCGGCCATCGTGCTGCTGGGCGGCAGCCGCGTGCTCGACGCCGTGCGGCAGCTCGCTGTCATCGGCACGCGCGCGGCTATCGTGCTGGCGAGCGGCTTCGGCGAGAGCGGGCCCGAGGGCCGCGCCCGGCAGGACGAATTGCGCCACGCCGCCGGTGCCATGCGGCTGCTCGGCCCCAACACCATCGGGCTGGTCAATGTCAGCGAAGGCATCGTGCTCTCGGCCAGCAACGCGCTGGTCACCGATGAAATCATCGCTGGCAACATCGCGCTGGTGTCGCAGAGCGGCGGCATTCTCGGCTCGCTGCTGTCGCGCGCGCAGGCGGCGGGGATCGGCTTTTCCAAGCTGGTCGCCACCGGCAACGAATGCGACCTCGAAGTGTCCGATTTCATCGATCACCTCGTCGACGATCCGGCGACCAAGGTCATCGCGCTCTATCTCGAGGGCTTACGCAACGCGAAGGCGTTCCAGGCCGCGGTACTGCGTGCGCACGCCGCCGGCAAGCCGGTGGTCGCGTTCAAGGTGGGGCGCTCGGAGGCCGGCGCCCGCTCGGCGGTGTCGCACACCGGCGCGCTGGCCGGCTCCGACGCCGCCTATAACGCCATGTTCAAGCAGTTCGATGTCATCCGCGCCGAACGCTATTCCGACCTGCTCGACATCCCGCTGGCGCTGAGCCGCGGCCGCAGGCTGAACGGCACGCGCGTCGCCATCATCACCTCGACCGGCGGCGCGGCGAGCCTGCTGGCCGACGCCGCAGGCATGCTGGGGCTGGAGACTCCGCCGCCCGATGCTGCCACCGCCGCCACGCTCAAGGCGCTGGCGATCGAGGGCACGACGCTCGACCGCAATCCGATCGACGTGACGCTCGCCGGCGTCAAGCCGGACACCTTCCGCGCCGTGCTCGACGCGGTGGCGTCGAGCACGACCTACGACGCGGTGGCGGTCGTGCTCGGATCGTCGGCCCTGCGCGAGCCGGAGACGGCCGGTGCACCGCTGCGCGCCTGCGCCGCCGCGAGCGACAAGCCCGTGGTCGGCTTCGCCAGCCCCGACGCGCCTCACTTGATCCGCACGCTCAATCTCGCCGGCGTGCCGACTTTCGCCGCACCGGAAAGTTGCGCCGCTGCGCTGGCGGCATTGCGGCGTATGGGCAACGCGACACCGGTCGCCGGCAGCGCCAAGAGCACGCCTGCCCTCACGCAGGAGATACGCGCGCTGCTGCGCCCGGGCGCGCTCGACGAGGCCGAGAGCAAGCAGCTTTTCAGCCGCTTCGGCATTCCGGTGACGCGCGAGGTTGTCGCCAGGACGCCCGATGAAGCGGCCGCTGCGGCGAAGACCTTCCCTGGCAATGTCGTGGTCAAGGTCCTGTCGCGCGATCTGCTGCACAAGTCGGAGGCCGGCGGCGTCGCCGTCGACGTCCCGCCGGCCGACGTGGCAGGCGTGTGTGCCGAGATCGCGAAGCGCTTCGCTGCGGCGAAAGGCGGCAAGCCGGACGGCTTCCTCGTGCAGGAGCTCATCCGCGGCGGCATCGAGCTCATCCTCGGCTTCCACCACGACGCGCAACTCGGCCCGGTGATCCTGCTCGGCATGGGCGGAGTCGCGGCCGAGCTCTATCGCGACACCACGCTGCGGCTGGCCCCTGTCTCGCGCGGCGAGGCCTGCGCCATGATTGACGACCTGAAGACGTCGGCGCTGCTCAAGGGCTACCGCGGCCGCCCGGCCGCCGATGTCGAGGCGCTCGCCGACGCGATCATCGCCTTCTCGGACATGGTCGTGGCCACCGGCGATGTCCTGCAGGAAGCCGAGATCAATCCGCTGTTCGTGCTGCCGCGCGGACGGGGCGTTGTCGCTGCGGACGGCGTAATCTTTGTAAATGCCACCGAAGAAGTGGCCGGTGTAAGCACATCCGAGGGAGGATCATCATGAACAACAACCGTCGTCGCTTTCTGCAATTGCTCGGCGCCTCCGCCTTGGCGCCGACCGTATCGTCCGCCGCGGACACCTATCCGACGCGGCCGATCCGCATCATCGTCGGTTTCGCGCCGGGCACCGCGACCGACATCGCAATGCGCCTGATCGCGCAGCCGCTCAGCGTACGGCTAGGCCGGGAAGTGGTGGTCGAGAACAAGCCTGGCGCCGCCAGCAACATCGCCGCCGACTTCGTCGTCCGCTCCCCGCCGGACGGCTACACGCTGCTGGCCATGACGGTGACGAACGCAATCAACGCCACCTTCTACCCGCATCTGAACTTCGATATCACGCGCGACATTGTCCCGTTAATCGCCACCTTCCAGTCACCGAGCACTTTCGTGGTCAATCCCTCGGTGCCGGTAAAGACGATCCCCGAATTCATCGCCTACGCCAAAGCGAATCCCGGCAAGCTCAACTACGCCTCGTCCGGCTATGGCAGCGCGCCGAACCTGAACGGCGAGATGTTCAAAATCATGACCGGCGTGAACATCGTGCACGTGCCGTACCGCAGCAGCCTCGTGCCCGACCTGCTCGCCGGGCAGGTGCAGGCCTTCATCGGGCCGATGCCGGTAACGATTGCCTATGTGAAAGCGGGCAAGCTGCGCGCTTTGGGCGTGACCAGCGCCAAGCGTTCCGATGCCCTGCCGGACGTGCCCGCCATCGCCGAGTTCGTGCCCGGCTATGAAGCCACCATCTGGCACGGCCTCGGTGCGCCCAAAGGCACGCCGCCGGCAATCGTCGACAGGCTCAACAAGGAGATCAACGCGGTCCTCGCCGCGCCGGACTTCAAGGCCAAGTTCGCCAAGATCGGCGGCACGACCCTCGGCGGCACATCGGCCGCATACGGCAAGCTCATCGCCGACGAAATCGCCAAGTGGGGCAAGGTCATCCGCGAGGCGAACATCAAGCCGCAGTCGGACAAATGACACAATGGCGGGAAGCGCCTGCCGCGGCGGGCCGCCCTCGTCTTCCCCGCTTCAGCATTCAAGGAGACCAGACTCGTGAAATTCCCCGCCCGGCGCGTCGTCACCGGCCACGACGAGAACGGCAAGGCCATCGTCCTCATCGACGAAACCGCCACCAATGTGCGCTCCCGTCGAGGCGGGCACGCGTCGCATGTCGTCTGGTCCGAGCCCTATCCCGTCGACAACGACGCGACGTCCGACGGCTCGCAGCGCCAGTTCGACCGCGTGCTGCCGAACGGCAGCGTGTTCCGCGTCATCCGGCTCGAGCCCGGCGCCGAGCCGCGCATGCATCGCACCAACTCGCTCGACTACGCCATCGTTCTCGCCGGCGAGGTCGACCTCGAACTCGACGACTCCGTCGTTCGCCTCAAGGCCGGCGACACGGTCGTGCAACGCGGTACGATCCACAACTGGGCCAACCGCGGCGGCGAGGTCTGCCTGATCGGCATCGTGCTGATCTCGGCCGACCCGGCGAAGGCGGGCGGCAAGGTTCTCGACGAGATCAAGTAATCAAAAAGACGTTAAAGGGGAGGATGACATGACGAAGACCGGAGGCCGGTGGCTTGCAGTCCTGCTGCTCACCGCAACGCTCGGTATCGCGAACTGCGGCGCGCGGGCAGCCTCGTTTCCCAGCCGTCCCGTCCGCATTGTCGTGCCCTTCGCGCCGGGCGGCGTCACAGACGTGCTGGCGCGCATCCTGGCGCAATATCTGTCGCAGCACTGGGGCCAGTCGGTCATCGTCGAAAATCGCCCCGGCGGCAACACGACCATCGCGGACAATTACGTCGCCCACGCCGCGCCCGACGGCTACACGGTCGTCGTCATTCTCACCAGCCACACGGTCTCGGCAAGCGACCCGCAGTACACCTTGAGCTACGACCCGATCAAAAGCTTCGCGCCAATCACCATGCTCGGCTCGACGCAGGATCTGCTCGTCGTCAACCCGAGCGGCCTTAAGGTCAAATCGGTGAAAGAGTTGATCGCCGAGGCAAAGGCACGGCCGGGCGCGCTCAACTTCGGTTCGTCCGGCACCTACACGCCGGGCTTCCTGAGCATGGCGCTGTTCATGCACGCGACCGGCATCAAGATGGTCAACGTCACCTACAAAGGCAGCGGGCCGATGCTGGCCGCCGTACTCGGCGGCGAGGTGCAGCTAACCTTCGGAACCGTGGCGACATTCCTGCAGCAGTCGAAAGCCGGCAAGCTGGTGGCGCTCGCGGTGAGCGGCCCGACCCGCTCGCCGATCGCGCCCGACGTGCCGACGCTGCTGGAAGCGTCCGGGCCGCTCGACAAGGACGCGGCGGCGCTCGTCTCCTCCAACGACAACTGGTACGGCGCACTGGCGCCCGCCGGCACGCCGCCGGAGATCATCAAGATTTGGCACGACGGCATCGTCGCAGCGCTGCACGACCCGGAGGTCGGAAAGCTGCTGGTAGGACAGGGTTTCGTTGCCGACGGCCGCTCGCCGGAAGCCTTCGCCGCCTTCCTGAAGGAAGACATCGCCAAGTGGCGCAGGATGCGTCAAGAACACGTGCTCAAGTGAGCCGCACCGTCGAGGTCGTCATGGACGAGAATACGAAGATCGCCGAGAAGCTGGCGAAGGCGTGGCGGTTCTTCTTCGACCGCGGCTTCATTGAAGGCTTCGGCCACATCAGCGCGCGCACCACCGATCCCCAGCGCATCCTGATGGCGCCGCGCAGCCTCGGCCGTGACGCGGCGCCCGGCGACTTCGTCATCGTCGATCTCGCCGGCCGCCAGATCGGCACGACGTTGGAACTGCCGAGCGAGTTGCCAATCCATCTCGAGATTTACAAGAGGCGTCCCGATGTCGGGAGTGTTGCGCACTTCCACTGCCTCTATCCGACGAGCTTCGGCATGTCGGAGAGGATGCTGAAGCCGACCTACTTTCTCGCCTCGATCTTTCGCGACGGCATTCCGATCCATCCCGACTCGCGACTGGTCAGCAATGCCGAACGCGGCGCGGCGCTGGCCGCGACTTTGGGCAGCCATCGCGCCGCGATCATGAAGGCGCATGGCATCGTCGTCGTCGGCCAGGATGTCGAGGAGATGCTCGCGGCAACCTACATCCTGGAAGACAACGCCCACCGCACTTGGGTCACGGCGTCGATGGGCGACATCGAATATCTCGCCGACGAGGCCATGGCCGAAATCGAAGCCGAGATGCTGAAGACCCGCGGCCCCTTCCGGCGCATCTGGGCGCTGTGTGAGTGCCATACTTCGGAAGCGGGAGCGGCGCCGGGCCGCCAGGCTTTCAAAGCGGAGTGAAACGGCCGCCGGTCGTCAATGCTCGCTGGCCTCAGCCGTCAGTTCGACCATCTTGCGAAACCAGCGGTGTGCCGGAACGCCATCGAGCCAGCGCGGCCACAACATCTCCGTCTCAACCGCCGGTGAGACAAACGGTAGGTCGCGAGAGACCAGCGGATAGAAGCGCATCAGCGCCTGAGCGATTCGTCGGGGCAGCACGGCGATAGATTCCGAGGACGCAAGCATCGAGCCCGCCGACAGAAGCGGCGCACGCACCGCAATACGGCGGACAAGCTTGTTCCGCTTCAGGGCATTCTCGACGAACGCCATCGTGTACCGCGAGGATGACACGTCGAGGTGCGCCAGTGCAGCGAACTTCTCGGGCGTCAACTTGCGGGCGCTCGCTGCCGGATGATCCTTGCCCATGAGAACGACGAGCCCATCGCCAAGCAACTTGCGATGGCCGAAGCGCTCCGCCGGCTCCATGAAAAACCCGAGCGCTAGGTCGAGCAGGCCGCGATCGAAAACATCGGCGAGATCGAGCGTGCCGCTCGGCTGGAATTCCAGGCTGATGTTCGGCGCCAACTTTGCGACGCGCGCGGCAAGCGGCGCCGTCAGGACGATGGCGGAATAGTTGTCGACGGCGACGCGGAAGGTGCGTGTGGCCTTTGCCGGATCGAACTCTTCCTCCTCGAGCGCGCGCTGCAATTCCTCCATAGCATGGCGCACCGCCCCGGCAATTTGCTCTGCGCGAGGCGTCGGCACCATGCCTTTCGGACTACGAACGAACAGCTCGTCACGGAGCATGTGCCGCAGGCGCGCCAACGCATGACTGACCGCCGGCTGACTCAAGGCGAGCTGGCGTGCCGCCCGGGTGACGTTGCGTTCCTGCATGAGGGCATCGAAGACGACGAGAAGGTTGAGGTCGACGGCGCTGAGGTTGAAGGCCGACTTGGCCACGGCTGCGCTCCATTATTCATATCTGACATGGGTGGATAAAGAGAATGCATTTCATTTATAACTGACCCGATCCCATCTGTCGTGTCGGACGATGCCGCTGGCGCAAGCCGCCCGGCAGGCCCGCGAGCAGGCAGCGCCTTCTCGCGCAACGACACACCAGGAGACTTTCCATGCGTAATGCTCTCAAACTGCTGATCGTCGGCTCGGTTGCCGGACTCGCGCTGGCCGAACCGGCTTTCGCCCAGTCCTTCAATCCAGACTTCGGCACCGCGAACACGTTGCCGCTGGCCTACGCCCCGCAAAGCGGCGGGCAGTACCAGGCCACTCCGGACGCCGGCCGCAACGCCTTCGCGCAGGCGCCGGAACGCGGGATCGCCGCGCAGGATGATGCGGGCAACGCCAGCGTCGGCTACGAGAAGCTGCTCGCGACGCACTGATCTCGCTGACCGACCGATCGCGCTAATGGGAGACGGACACGATCCGTCTCCCATTGCATTCTCGGAGGCCGCCGAGATGACGCATTTATCTATATGCATAAGTATGCTTATTTTACGCATATTGGCCATTGCCGGAAACTGGGGCACAAAGCGACCGGGACGACAATTGTTCGAGGACGCTTTGCCATGCGAGTTGCCGCCACTTCATCCATTTCAGCGCTGATTTGCGTGCTTGCTGTTCTGCCCGCGACCAACGCGGCCAGCGCCGCTGAGCCCACCAAGCTCACCATCTTCGCCGCCGGCACGCTGGCGGTGCCGTTTCGCGAGGTCGACGCACTGTTCGAGAAGAAATATCAGGGCGTGAAGGTGCAGCCGCAGTTCGGCGGCAGTGTCAAAATGGCCAAGCAGATCACCGAATTGCACCAGGACGCCGACCTGCTCGCCGTCGCCGACTACAGCGTCATTCCCAAATACATGTTCGCGCAGCCCGCGCACGCGGCTTGGTATGTAGGGTTTGCACGCAACGCCATCACCTTCGTCTATACTGACAAGAGCAAGGGCGCGAAGGACATCAACGGCAAGAACTGGTACACGGTGCTGGCGCAGAAGGGTGTCGAGATCGGCCGCTCCAATCCGGACACCGACCCGTCCGGCTACCAGACCGTTCAGATGCTGAACCTTGCGAACACGTTCTACAACGACGCCAAGATCGAGGACGCCGTGCTTGCCAACGCACCGCTGAGTAACGTACGCGACACCGAGACGTCACTGATCTCGGCGCTGCAACTCGGCCAGCTCGACTATCTGGCGATCTATCGCTCCGACGCTCTACAGCATCACCTGAAATTCATCGAGATGCCGAACAAGATCGACCTCAGCGATCCGGCGCAGTCGGCCTACTATCAGCAGGGCGTCGCCCACACCAAGAATGGCGACCTCAAGGGCAAGCCGATCGTCTATGCGATCACCATGGTCACCGGCAGCAAGAACGCCGACATGGCGGAGAAATACGTCGCCTTCCTGCTTGGGCCGGAGGGCCAGGCGGTGATGAAGAAGAACGGTTTCGGCGAGTTCAAGCCGGCCTACGCCGTCAACAGCAACGCCATGCCGGCGAGCCTGCAGACGCTGGTAGAGCCCTGGCCGGGCCAGTAACAGACGGATATGGCGAACCGAGCGCAACACGGCTGGTGGCGATCCGCCGCCCCCAGCCACCCCACGACAGTGTTTCTGCTGCTGTGGCTTCTCGGCAGCCTGCTGCTGGCCTTCGTGCTCATCCCGCTGCTGGTGCTCGCGGGGACGCCCTCGCTATCGGGCCTGATCGATGCCGCGCGCATGCCGGACGTGCGCGATTCCATCCTGCTCAGCCTGGAAGCGGCGTGTCTTTCGGCCATCCTCACCGCTCTGTTCGGCGTGCCACTGGCGTATGTGCTCGCACGCACGCGTTTCGTCGGCAGGGGCATCATCTCGGCCATCGTCGATCTGCCGCTCGCCGTCCCGCACACCGTCGCCGGCATCGCGCTGCTGATGGTATTCGGCCGGCAAGGCATCCTCGGCGAGCCCCTGCAGGCGCTGGCCGGGCTGAAATTCTGGGGCACCTTGGCCGGCGTCGTCGTCGCCATGATGTTCGTGTCGGCCCCCTACACCGTGAATGCCGCGCGCGTCGGCTTCGAAGGCGTCGACCTGCAACTCGAGAAGATCGCGCGGACGCTCGGGCTCGGGCCATGGCGAACGTTCTGGAAGATCACGCTGCCGCTGGCCCGGCGCGGCATCTTCACCGGGATGATGCTGACGTTTGCCCGTTCGATCAGCGAGTTCGGCGCGGTGGTGATCCTCGTTTATTACCCGAAGACCGCGCCGGTCGAGATCTACGAGCTGTTCCTGCGCGTCAACCTGCAACAGGCCGTCGCCGCCGCCGTGCTGCTCCTGGCGGTCTCGCTGGGCCTTTTCGTTCTCCTCCGCTTTGTCGCGCACAATCCGGACCTGCGCGAAAGCCGATGACCAATATCGCGATCGAGGGGCTTTCGCTGTCGCTCGGGACCTTCGCGCTCGACAATATCGAGGTCGCGCTCGACGGAGGCCAAATCCTGGTCGTGCTCGGGCCGAACGGATCGGGCAAATCGGTGTTGCTCGAGACCATCGCCGGCTTTCACCGACCCGACACCGGGCGCATCCTCATCCGTGGCATCGATGTCACTCGCCTGCCGCCGGAGCGGCGCAGGGTTGCATTCGTGGTGCAGAATTTCGGCCTGTTTCCGCACTTGACCGTCGAGCAGAACGTCAGGCTGGCGCTCGGCCCGCACGCGAACGAAAAGCGGTCCGGCGTGCTGTCGCCGCTCGCCGGCGATGCGGCGGCGCTGCTCTCCTATTTCGGCGTCTCGCATCTTGCGGCGCGAACACCGGGGCGGCTGAGCCCCGGCGAGAAGCAGCGCGTGGCGCTCGCCCGCGCGCTAGCGGCGAACCCCGACCTGTTCCTGTTCGACGAGCCTTTCTCCGCGCTCGACTCGCAGACGCGCGAGCAGTTGCGCGACGACCTGTTGTCGCTGCTGCGGCGGATTTGCCTGCCGGCGATCTTCGTCACGCACGATCACACGGACGCTCTGACCCTCGCCGATCGGGTTTTGGTGCTGCGCCACGGCAAGACCGTGCAGGTGGGCACGGCGGACGACGTGTACCGGCGGCCTTCGGACGCCTTCGTCGCGCGCTTCTCCGGCGTCGAGAACATCCTCACCGGCCGCATCGGCGCTGCGCACGGCGATCGCCTCGCGGTCTCAGTCGGCGACATCGTGCTGCAGGCGGTGAAGCCTTCATCTCCACCGGGCGCGGAGGTGCAGGTCTGCATCCGCGCCGAGCAGGTCCGATTGCGCGACGCGCGGAGCGCGCAAGACAGCGAATGGCGCGAAAACAGGTTTACCGCGCGCGTGGCGAACATCCGCCGCATGGGCGCCGTCGTCCGCGTCGAGCTCGAGGGACCGTGCCGCCTCACATGCTGCCTGCTGACACCGCAACTGCAGGAAATGCGCCTCGAGCGCGGCAGCTCCGTCGAGGTCAGCATCGCCGCGGAGGCGTTGCACCTGATTCCCGCGTGAGCGCAGGAGGTCAGTAGCCGATTGGCGGCCGCCGCGGCCGCCAATCGCCGTCGCGCTCGAGCTGCATCGCCTTGAACACGCAGAACTCGTTCGGCGGCAGGCCGCAACTCGCGTTGCGCTCGCAGTCACCGCAGGAAAACTCGCGCTGCGCGCTCAGGACGGCCATGCTGCGAGCGGCGGCTTTCGCCACGCCGTCGAAAAAAATCGCAAGGCCACGGGACAATTCAAGCTGCATGAGAGCCTCCATTCCGAGACGATCAGCTCAGCATGAAGGGCGTTTTGTGGCCTTGAGGAAAATCAATCGCGGGCGCGTCAGTTCTTCCGCGCCAGCTCCGGATGCGGCGGGAAGGCCGGGTTGCTCTTGACGCCGCGCAGGAGATCGTCAGCTTCGTGCAACGCCTTGTCGTTTTTCGGGTCCGGCGGGACGTAGGACTGCGAGCCCTTGTTCTCCTTGCCCGGATCGCCCGTGAGGTGCCCGCGCAGCGAGGCCTCGCCGCCGGTATCGGCGTCGCTCTTCAGATCGGCCGGTACATCCTGCATCACCTCGATGTCCGGCGTGATGCCCTTGGCCTGGATCGAGCGGCCGGACGGCGTGTAGTAACGCGCGCTGGTCAGCCGCAGCGCGCCGTTGTCGCCGCCGAGCGGGATGATGGTCTGGACGGACCCTTTGCCGAACGATTGCGTGCCGAGGATGGTCGCGCGCTTCTGATCCTGGAGCGCACCGGCGACGATCTCCGAGGCCGAGGCCGAGCCGCCGTTGACGAGAACGATCAGCGGCTTGCCGTGCGCCAGATCGCCGGGCTTGGCGTCGAAGCGCTGCATGTCGTCGGGTTTGCGGCCGCGCGTGGCGACAATCTCGCCGTGGCCGAGGAAGGTGTCCGCCACCGACACCGCCTGGTCGAGCAGACCGCCGGGGTTGTTGCGCAGGTCGAGGATATAGCCCTTGAGCTTGTCCTCCGGCACCTTCGCCTGGATGGCGGCGATGCCCTTCTCCAGCCCCTCGGCCGTCTGCTCGGTGAACTCGGTCAGCCGGATATAGCCAACGTCGTCGCCTTCCACCTGCCAGCGCGCCGACGGCACGCGGATGACCTCGCGCGTCAGCGTGACCTCGACCGGTTTGTCCGCGCCCTTGCGCTGGATGGTCAGATGCACCTGGCTGTTGATCGGGCCGCGCAGCTTGGTCACCGCCTGCTCCAGCGTCAGTCCCTGCACCGCATCGCTGTCGATCTTCGAAATGATGTCGTTGGCGAGCACGCCGGCCTTGGCGGCGGGGGTGCCGTCGATCGGAGACACGACCTTGAGCGCACCGCCCTCCATGATCACTTCCATGCCGAGACCGCCGAACTGGCCCTGGGTCTCGACCTGCATGTCCTTGAAACTCTTCGCATTCATGTAGCTTGAATGCGGATCGAGGCCGGTGAGCATGCCGCTGATGGCGTCCTCGACCAGCTTCTGGTCATTGGGCTTGTCGACGTAATCGGCGCGCACGCGTTCAAACACGTCGCCGAAGAGATTGAGCTGCCGGAAGGTATTCGTCTCGCCGCTCACTTTGGCGATGGCTTCGGTCATGGCCGGGCGCGGCTGAGCGACAAAAAAAGTGAGGGCCGCGCCGGCGGCCGCACCGAGAACCACGAACGAGCTGTTGCGCATTGCCTACCGGTTCGAAGATACCAGCGCCCCTACGCGCCAATATAGCACCGCTCCGGACGAAATTGCGGCAGCCGTTTCGGATTGCTCTCCTATTTTTGACGATCGGCAAGGCGGGCAGCGGACTACCGCCGCGGCCCGCCCGTCCGTGCACAATTAGGAGGCACTCAATTTCGCGACCACATCGGCGGTCAGGCTGCGTTCGCCGATGCGCGGAAACACCTTCTCGACCGCATTGCGATGCATCTCGGCGTCGAGGTCGGTCATCGCGTCGGTGACCAGTACGACATTGTAGCCGTGGTCGAAGGCCTGCCGCGCCGTCGATTCGACGCCGAGGCTGGTGGCGACGCCGGCCACGAATACCTGCGTGACGCCGCGGCGGCGCAGGATCCTCTCCAGCCCGGTGCCATAGAAGGGCACCGACATTCATCTTCGTGACGGTCTCGTCGCTCGCCTGACGGTCGAGTTCGGGAATCAGCTCGGCCCAATCGGGCGGCGGCGTAAAGTTGAGCGTCGCTTCGACCCGCCCCGGAGCGCGGCCTGCGACATTGACCAGCACCACCGGCAGACCACGCGCGCGGAAAGCGCGGCACAACGCGGCGACATTGTCGATGACGCCGGCCATCGGATGCGCCGTCGGCAACGCCACGATGCCCTTCTGCATGTCGATCACGATCAGGGCGGCGTTGGCATCGAGGCCGGAAAAGGGCATGGGATATCCTTTACGCAATGGGTTACGAATTACGATTCGGCGAGGCGCTTGATAACGTCGATGGCCGTGAAGAGTTTGCGCTGTTCCTCGCGCTCGAGGCCGGCGATCGCCGACAACAGCCATTCGCGCTTGGCCAGGCGCGACTTGTAGCGACCCTGAAGGCCGGCGGCGGTCAGTTCGTAGAGGATCTGCCGCCCGTCGGTCGGATGCGCCTTCCGCCGCACCAGGCCCTCCTGCTCCATCTGCGCCAGCGCCGCGCCCATCGACTGCGGCTTCATCGATTCGGCGCGGGCGAGGTCGGCCGTGGTCATCGGCCCGGCTTCGAGCCGCCCCATGATCGCGTTTTGCCCCCAGCTCAGTTCGCCCGTACGCGCCTCGGCGCGCAGCCGGCGCACCAGCTGGCCCATGGCGGCGAGCAGCTCGGCGACCTCGGCTTCACGGGCTTGGGTGAACTTGGCCATGCGGTCTAGGTATAGATTAGAAGGTTATCTTGCAAGTCTATCTGATGATATCTAGATGAGGCCTGCCGCCGCAGAAAGGACCGCCTTGCCCTCGCATCCAGTTCCGCACACGCCTGCGCCCGGCGCTTCCATACCCGCCGGCGGCCGGCTGCCGATCATCATCCCGGTGATCGTCGCCGTGGCGTTCCTGATGGAACAGCTCGATGCCACCATCATCACCACGGCGGTGCCCGATATCGCGCACAGCCTGCAGGTGACGCCGGTGCAGATGAGCCTGGCGGTGGCGGCCTACGTGCTGTCGGTCGCCATCTTCATTCCGGTAAGCGGCTGGTTCGCCGACCGCTTCGGCGCGCGCCGCGTCTTCATCGCCGCGCTTGCCATCTTCACCATCGGTTCCGTGCTGTGCGGGCTGTCGCAGAGCTTCGCCATGCTGGTGGCGATGCGCGTGGTGCAGGGGCTGGGCGGCGCAATGATGACGCCGGTCGGCCGTCTGATCCTGCTGCGCAGCTTTCCGCGCTCCGAATTGATGACGGCAATGACCTACATGACGCTGCCCGCGATCATGGGCCCGGTGATCGGCCCGCTGCTGGGCGGCGTCATCACCACCTATTTCTCCTGGCGCTGGATCTTCTACGTCAACATCCCATTCGGGCTTCTCGGTATCCTGTTGGCGATGCGCTACGTCGCGAACACGCGGGAGCATGAGGTCGCGGGCTTCGACTTCGCGGGATTCCTGATGGTCGGCGGCGGACTGGGATTGTTGCAGTCCGCCCTCGAAGCTGTCAGCCACCCCGTCGTGCCGCCGTTCGTCATCGCGCTCGCGGCGGCCGCGGCGATCGCGCTGCTGCTCGGCTTCTATTTCTACGCACGCCGCGCAGTGGCGCCGGCGGTCGATCTGACTCTGTTCCGCAGCCGTTCATTTCGCGTCGGCACGCTCGCCGGCGGAGTCTGCCGCATCGGCATGAACGGCATGCCGTACCTGTTGCCGCTGATGCTGCAAGTAGGCTTCGGCCTGTCGCCGATCGCTTCCGGCTCGATCACCTTCATCACGTCCGTCGGCGCGGTCATCATCCGTAACCTGCTGGCGCCGGTGATCCGTAACTACGGCTTCCGTTTCGTGCTTATCGCCAGCGCTGTCGCCGGCTCGGTCGGGCTCGCCGGCTTCGCGTTGATCGAACCGCACACCCCGCATTACCTCATCCTGCTCTGGGTGTTCATCTTCGGCCTCACCCGCTCGGCTCAGTTCATGAGCTCCAATACGTTGTCTTACGCCGACACGCCGGACCGGCAGCTCAGCCGCGCCACCAGCCTCGGCGGGGTGCTGCAGCAGCTCTCGGTAAGCCTCGGAGTGTCGGTCAGCGCCGTCTTGCTGGCGCTGGTCAGCGCGCACAGCGAGACACTCACCCCCGCGCGCTTCCACGAGGTCTTCCTGCTCTCCGCGGTCATTCCGCTGCTGGCGATCCCGGGCTTCCTCACACTGGCGCACGACGACGGCGCCCGCGCCATCAGCCGTAAGAAGACGTTCTCCGAGGTGGAAGAGCACGATCGTGAGGTGGCGGCATAGCCGCTCACCATGGCGGCGGCGAGAAGATCTCGACCAGAAAATCGATGAACACGCGCAGGCGCGGCGAGATCGACTTGCGCTGCTGAAACACCACCGAGATATCGTAGGCGTGCGCCTTGAAGTCCGGCAGCAACTCCACCAGCGCGCCGGCGTTCAAGGCGGGACGCGCGTAATATTCCGCGACCTGCACCAGCCCGAGTCCCGCCGTCGCCGCCGCGATCAACGCCTCGCCGCTGTTGAAGATCAGCGCCGGGTCGGGCGTATGCGCCTCGGCAGCGGCAGCGCCCGCAAAGCGCCAGTTGCGGATGTGCCCGTTGCGGGGCCGCCGATAGCTCAGACAGATGTGATCCTTCAGATCGGTGGGACGCGCAGGCCGTCCGCGCACCGCCAGATAGCGCGGCGCGCCGCAGACGAGATAGTCGACCGAGGCGAGCTTGCGCACCATCATGCGTGACGACGGCAACTCGCCCACCTGGATCGCCGCGTCGAGTCCTTCGCGGTCGGCCACCGTGAAGAAGTCACCGACCACGATCTCAATCGACACCGACGGGAATGCCGAGGTGAACTCAGGCAGCCGCGGAATGACCCACATGCGTCCGAGCGCCGAGGGCATGCCGATGCGCAAACGGCCGCTTGGCAGACGGCCACTGCGCGCCACGCTGCTTTCGGCCTGTTCGAGATCGGCGACGATCTTCTTGCAGCGATGGTAGAATTCGAGCCCTTCCGGCGTCGCGTCGACGCGGCGCGTGGTGCGGTTGAGCAGCCGCACCGCGAGCTTCTCCTCCAGCCGGAGCACCGTGGCGCTCACCGCTGCGGTGCTGACGCCGAGCGCCCGCGCCGTCTCGCTGAAACTGCGCGTCTCGACGACGTTGAGGAACACCAGCAGGCCGTGCAGCCGATCCATAGGCGCTCATTGTCAATGCTGACATTGAAACTCAATAAACCACTCCGCTGGCAAAAAATCCACTAGAGTCGCGGCTATCGGGCGTGTTCTCACATCCAGAAAAACAGCAAGACGCTCGATGTCAGGGAGGAGTCATGTCCATCGTTAGGTCGCGAAAGGCCATCGCGCTCGCTTCGCTCTTGTGCGCGGTCGGATTGACCGCCGCTTCTGCGCCGGCGCACGCCGACAACTACCCGAGCCATCCCATTACGCTGGTCGTGCCGTCGCCGCCGGGCGGCGGCACGGACACGCAGGCGCGCATCCTCGCGCCGAAGCTGTCGCAAATTCTCGGCCAGACCGTGGTCATCGAGAACCGGGCCGGCGCCAGCGGCAATATCGGCGCGCAGGCGGTCGCGAAAGCCGCACCGGACGGCTACACGCTGCTGGCCATGATCTCGTCGCACGTCATCAATCCGAGCGTGCTGAAGTCGGTGCCCTACAATATGGATCGCGATTTCGCGATGATCTCGCGCACGGTCACGGTGCCCGGCGTGCTGGTCGGCAATCCATCGCTGCCGGCGAAGAACCTGAAAGAACTGCTCGCCTATCTCAAGCAGAATCCGGGCAAGGTGAACTTCGGCTCGGCCGGCGTCGGCAGCCTCTCGCATCTGATCGTCGAATTGTTCGAGCGTGACGCCGGTGTGAAGTTGCTGCACGTGCCGTATCGCGGCACGCAACCGGCGCTCAACGACACGCTGTCGGGGCAGGTCAAGCTGATGGTGCCCGATCTGACCATCGCACTCGGACAGATGGCGGCCGGCCATCTGCGCGCCTACGGCGTGACCAGCGACAAGCGCTCGGCCGCGGCGCCGGACGTGCCCACCCTGTCCGAAGCCGGGCTGAAAGGCTTCAACGCCGTGCAATGGTTCGGCCTCGCCGCACCCGCAGGAACGCCGCCCGCCGTCATTCACAAATTGTATGAGGCGACTGCGAAGGCGCTCGGCGACGCCGACGTCCAGGCGAAATACAAGAAGCTTGCCATGACGCCCAGCCCGAGCGCCTCCCCCGAGGAATACACGAAATTCGTGCACGACGAAGGCGTCCGCTGGGCCAAGGTCGTGAAGGACGCGCACATCGAAGCGAAATGATGCGAGGAAGCCGGGTGTGCACCCCACCGTGCATCCGGCCTTCGCGCTTGACTGTCAGGGAGCAAAGAAACTGGAATGACCCTCGTCCTCAAGGGCGTGATGCAAAGCCCGGTCACGCCGCTGAAGGCTGACTTCTCGCCCGACTACGACACCTTCGAACGGCTGGTCGATTTCCACGTGCGTACCGGCGCGACCGCCATCTCCTGGCCGCACCACAAGGCGGAATCGCACAACCTGACGATCGCCGAGCGCAAGGCGCTCGCCGAGGTGGCCATCAAGGCGGTCGCCAAGCGCGTCCCCATCTCCATTCACGTCAGCGCGCTGGCGCTCGAGGACACGTTCGACCTCGCTCGCCACGCGCAGGCGAAAGGCGCCGACGCGATCATCGCGATCACGCCCTACTTCTGGAAATATCCGCCCGAAGCCATCTACGACTACTTCGTCAAGCTCGGAACGAGTTTCGACCTGCCGCTGATCGCCTACAATTCGCCGAGTTATCTCGACGGCATCGAATTTACCGGCGAACTCACCGCCCGCCTCATCCAGCGGCTGCCGAACTTCATCGGCATGAAAGAGGCGAGCTTCAACAGCGAGAAGTATTTCGAGATCTTGCGCGCCGCCCTGCCCCTGCGGCCGAACTTCGCGATGATCGCCGGCGTCGAATATCTACTGCCGTCGATCTCGCTCGGGGGCGCCGGCTCCTACTCGTCCGCCGGCGCAATCTGCCCGAACCTCTGCGTCGAGCTCTACGAGGCGTGCGCGGCGGGGCAATGGGGGCGCGCCCGCGCTGCACAATACAAGCTATCGCAGCTCTGGCTTATCTTTCGCGACCAGTACCCCTCGTCGCTCAAGGGCGGCTGCGTGATCATGGGCCGGCCGGTCGGACCGACGCGGCCTCCGCTGCCGACCGCCTCGCCTGAGCGCGTCAAATTCATCGAGAAGCGTCTGCAAGAGCTCGGTATCCTCGATACCGAGCCGCATGGCTGGTGACCGGAGGACAGTATCGTGACATTCAAGTTCGGTCTCGTGCATGCGCCGCTGACGCCGTTCGCGAACGGCCGCATCGATTACGCCACCTATGGCCGGCTGCTCGACTTCCACATCGCCCATGGCGCCGAGGCACTGGCCCTGCCGATGCACGCGGGCGAGTCGGTGAGCCTCACCGTCGTGGAGCGGGAGGAACTGCTCCGCTTCGCAATAGGTCATGTCGCCGGCCGCGTCCCGATCATCGCGCATGTCAGCGAGGCGGGCACCGCGATCGCCGCATCGCTCGCCGCACACGCGAAAGCGACAGGCGCCGCCGCGCTGATCGCCTCCGTTCCCTATTATTGGACGCCCCCGCAGCACATGCTGGTCGAGCACTTCACCGCGATCGGCACGGCGGGTGGCCTGCCCTTCTTCGTCCTGAATACGCCCTCCGAAATGGCCGACGTCGAAATCGCCAGCAAATCGGTGGTCGATCTCATCGGCAAACTGCCCAACTTTGCGGGACTGATCGATACCAGCCTCGACTGGCAATACATGATCGAGGTGGTGACGGTGGCGCGGGCGGAAAACCCCGACTTCCAGTTCGTCTCCGGCACCGAATACATGATCTCCGCGTCGGCGATCGGGGCCACCGGTTTGTTATCGCCGCTGGCCTCGCTCGCGCCGCGCCTCGTGAGCAATCTCTATCGCGCCTGCCGCGCCGAAAACTACGTCGCGGCGCGACCGATGCAGGAAGATGCGGCGATCCTGTTTCGCCTGATGCGCGATTCCGGCGTCGCGGGGCTGAAGGCCGGCGCGGCGGCCCAGGGACGTGACTGCGGCGATCCACGCCCACCGCTGGTGACATTGCGCGACGGCAGCGGGTTACAAGCCTCGATGGCGCAAGCGCGCAGCCTCGCCGCCGAGCCGCGCGGCTGGGCGTGATGGACGGGGCGAGCAAGGTCGCTATCGTCACCGGGGCCTCCTACGGCGTCGGCGCCGCATGCGCGCTGGCGCTGGCGCGCGCCGGCTTCCGCCTCGCCATCACCGCCACCCGCGAAGCCAATCTCGCGCCTGTGCTGGCGAAGCTCGCCGGCGCCGAAGTGCTGCCGCTGGCGCTCGATCTACGCCGGCAGGACAGCATCGAAGCCTGCGCCGCGGCGGCGCTGCAGCGCTTCGGCGCGATCGACGTGCTGGTCAATAACGCCGCCGTCAACCTCCGCCGCAAGGCCGTCGACACCGGCTGGGCGGAATGGAACGATCTCATCGCCGCCAACCTCACCGGCGCCTTCTTCCTCACCCAGCAGGTCGGGCGCCATCTCATCGCGCGCAAGGCGCCCGGCCAGATCGTGTCCATCGCTTCCGCGCACGCCTTCGTCGGCGCGGCCGAGCGCTCCGCCTACGGCATCAGCAAGGCGGGGCTCGTGCAGATGACACGTATGCTGGCGATCGAATGGGCCGAGCACGGCATCACGGTCAACGCCGTGGCGCCGGGGCGGCTGATGACCGACTCCCCGTCGCGTCAGAAGACCGGCTCCGATGCCGCTTACATGGAAGCGATGCTCAAGCGCATTCCGCTGCACCGGCTGGCGACCGCCGAAGAAGTCGCGGGCGCCGTGGCGTTCCTGGTGAGCCCGGCCGCGCGTTCGATCACCGGGCAGACGATCATGCTCGACGGAGGTTTGACCGCCGCCTAAAGTCCGCCGCTCGCGAACTCAAGACGCAGGATATACCGTGGACAAGAAGCCGCTCGACGATCCCTGGGACTGGATGCAGCCCTACGACGTGCAGCGCTTCGGCGAGGTCATCCTCGACCGCAAGGAGCAGGAGCGCTGGTGCCGCGCCGTTCTGCTCGGCGGCCTGCCGTTCATGTGGCGCAAGGCGGAAGCTGCGCGCAACGTCATCTATGATCGCCTCGAGCTGCGTCCCGGCGACAAGGTACTGATCATCGGCGAATGCATCACGCCGTGCGGCTTCGTCGACGATATGAAGCAGCGCATCGGTTCGAACGGCGAGGTGCACGTCATCGACATCACCGACGAGGCGCGCGACAACTACATCGCCAAGAAGCGCGGCCGCGGCGGCCAGCTCGCCACCTGGCAATGGACCTACACCAAGGACTTCGCCGACGGCACGTTCGACTGCGCGGTCTGCCTGCAGGGCGTGCAGCACACGGACGATTGGCGCGAGACCGGGGCGGAATTGCTCCGAGTCATGAAGGCCGGACGCAACATCGTGCTGGCCGAAATCGCCTACAGCCCCGAGACGCAGATGAAGATCGGGCTGGACATGCACATCCAGTACGTCTTCGACAAGCTGCTCGCGCGCGTCGGCTGGAAGCTCGACGAGTTTCCCTATTACAGCCCGCAGGACCTCGAAGCCGCATTCGCCGGCCTCGTCAACGAGACCGGCAGCTTCGTCTGGAACGGCATCGAGACCTTCTGGGGCCGCAAGCCGCGCTAGCAGCGCAGGATGCGCACCCGCTCGCCGTCGCCCTTCAGAGTCGCGGCGAGCTTGGCGCTGCGCGCGATCAGGTCCGCGAGGACGGACGCTTCGGCGGTCGCGGGGCTGAAATACGATTCGTTGTCGTCATTCGCACGCACGAAGCGGAAGCAGCAGTCGATCGCCGAACCGCCGTCCACCGCCAGTTCCACCAGCAGCCCGACCCAGCCTGCGTGCGCGCGCCCGAGATGGCCGGTGTTGAACGTCAGGTTGCCCATGCCGTAGAAGATTGGCCGGCCACGGTAGACCTCGATCGGCAGCGGATAATGCGGCCCGTGCCCCATGATGATGTCCGCGCCCGCATCGATCGCGGCATGCGCGATCTCCTTCATGTACTGCAGCGGCTCGCGGCCGAGCCCCCAGTGGAACGATCCCACGAGGATGTCGACCTGTGGCCGCAGCGCCTCGACATCCTTGCGCAATTCGTCGAGATAGGCCGCGTCGGCCCAGGTCAGGACGAGCGGCGGAATGCCGGGCCGGTTGGCCGGCGGGATGTCGGGCGAAATGCGGCCCATCGGTACGTGATAGGCGGTGTGGCCCTTGAGCACGGCGATGCCGGGCGAGTCCGCCTGCGCCTCGTGGTCGGTCGGCCAGTAGACCGAGCTCCGCTGCAGCGCGCCAAAACGCACACCGTTGCGCTCGACGATGGCCGGCGCGCGCGCCGCCGCGGCGTTGGCGCCGGCGCCGGTATGCACCATACCGATCTCGTCCAGCCGCGCGATCGAGGCGGAGATATTGTCCCAGCCGTAGTTGACGTTGTTGGCGATGCCGACGGCCCGAATGCCGGACAGCCGCAGCGCCTCCCCACCGACCGCCGGATCGGCGAAGAAACCCTCGTTGGCGTGCGTCTGCTGCTGCCGCCGCAGGCAGCACTCCAGATTGGAGAACACCACGTCCGCCGCATTCAGATCGGCGGCGACATGACGGAAGGGCACGTTCGCATCGGTGACGCGCATGAGGTTCACATCACCGGTGAGAACGACTTTGGCGGCCATTGCGAGCGATCCGTTGCCTCGAGAGAATTGGGAGATTGCAAGCCGGATTCACCCGGCGCAGTTGAACACGGTCAGTCGGCCGACATGTGCGCCGCCGTGACCACTTTCGCCCACTTCGCGGTCTCGTTGGCGATGAAGGTTTCGAACTCGGCCGGCGTACCGCCCATGATCGTGCCGCCGAAAGTGGCGATGCGGGCCTTGATGACCGAATCGGTGAGCGCGGCGTTGCTTTCCTTGTTGATCGACGCGACGACCTCGGCCGGCGTGCCTTTCGGAGCTACGAAGCCGTACCACGCAACCATGTCGTAGCCTTTGACGACCTCGCCGATGGCGGGCACGTCGGGCAATGCCGGGGCGCGTTTAGCGCTGGTGACGCCGAGCGCGCGCAACGTACCGGCCTTGATGTATTTCTCCGCCGCCGATATCGGCGGGAACAGCACATCCACCTGCCCGCCGAGCAGCGCGACCAGCGCCGGCCCGTTGCCGCGGAATGGCACGTGCGTGAGATTGACGTCGGCGAGATACTTGAACATCTCGCCGCTGAGATGACCGCCGCTGCCGACGCCCGGCGAGGCCATGTTGACCTTGCCGGGGCTCGCCTTCGCGTAGGCGATGAACTCCTGCAGCGTCTTCGCCGGAAACTTCGGATTGACCATCATCACGTTCGGGATGCTAAGGATGCCGACGATCGGCGTCGTGTCTCGCAGGAAGTTGAAATTTAGCTTGTGATAGAGGGTTGCGTTCACCGCGTTGGGAATACCGGCGAGCAGCAGCGTGTAGCCGTCCGGCGCCGAATGGAGCACGAGCTCGGCCGCGATATTGGTGCCGGCACCCGGCTTGTTCTCGACCACGAACTGCTGGCCGAGCTTCTCCGACAGCCGCTGCGCCATCAACCGCGCGACGAGATCGTTGCCACCGCCAGGGGCGAAGCCGACGATCAGACGCACCGGCCGCGACGGGTAGCCGGCGGCGCGGGCAAAGGTCGACGTGGCGGGCATAAGCGCGGCGCCAGCGGCCAGATGCAAAAACGTTCGGCGGGGCATGGGCATGGACGGTCCTCCGGGTGTTTTTGTGCGCGCTTTATGCGCGTCGCCCGCCATTCAGGACCGGCGGCGACCTACAATCTAAAGGCGTGCCGCCATGCCAGGATAATGCTATTTAGGCATCGGACCATAACGTTTCTGGGATGGGGTGACGTCGTGCAGTTAAGCGATCGCATTGGACGCCGCGTGAAGCTGCACGATGTGCATGTGCTGATGGCGGTCGTGCAAAGCGGCAGCATGAGCCGGGCCGCCGCCCTGCTCAACACGGGGCAGCCGGCAATCTCGCGTTCGATCGCCGAGCTCGAGCAGGCGCTCGGCGTTCGCCTGCTCGAGCGCAACCGCGACGGGGTGAAGCCGACAGAATGTGGCCGCGCTGTGCTCGACGGCGGCACCAAGGTTTTCGACGACCTGCGCCAGACGGTGAAGAACATCGAATTCCTCGCCGATCCCACAGTTGGCGAGGTCGCGATCGGCGGAAATCCGTTCCTGATCGCCACATTCATCGCCACCGTGGTGGAGCGCCTCTCCTGCCAGTATCCGCGCATGGTGTTTCGCCTCGCGCCCGGCAACGTCCGCGCGCTGCACCGAGAGCTGATTGAACGCAACGTGGATGTGCTGGTGACGCGGCGCTTCGGGCCGATCGCGGACGAGCATCTGGATTTCGAGCCGCTGTTCGACGACTCCTACTCGGTCGTGGTCGGCGTGCAGCATCCGCTGGCGGAGCGGCGCAAGATCGAGCTGGCCGAGCTGATGCACGAGCCCTGGGTGCTGCCGCCGCCGGACGGGCCGCTCGGCTCCATCGCGATGCAGGCATTCCGCGCCAGCGGCCTGGGCTATCCCCACACCGCGGTGATCGGGCCGGCGGAGGTGCGCGCCAGCCTGCTGGCCGGCGGCCGCTTCATCTCCATCGTACCTAACTCGGGGTTGCGCTTTTCCCGACGGCAGCTCGATCTCAAGGTGCTCCCGGTCAAGGCGTCGTTCGGCACTGTGCCGGTCGGCATCGTGACGCTGAAAAAACGCGCGATCGGTCCTGTCGCACGGCTGTTCATCGACAGTTGCCGTGCGCTCGCGCAGCAGAACGCGACCGACGGGCCGGCTCAGGCGGACGCGTCTCGCCCGCACCGCCCGCGCGGCCGCGGCGTTAGACAACGCTCGGCATCACGGGCATAAACCGCCCGATCGAAGCGCGGAGGAGTGCAGCCATCATGACGACATCCGGCGGTCCGGTGGATCGCGCCACGCTGGAGGATCTGGCCGCCGCCAACCGGATTCTGGTCGACCAGGGCGTGTTCGACGCTGCCGGCCATGTGTCGATGCGGCATCCGGGGTCTGCGCAGCGTTTCCTGATGGCGCGGGCGCTGGCGCCGCAGATGATCACCGCCGACGACATCATGGAGTTCGATCTCGACTGCAACGCCATCGCTGCCGGCGGCCGCCGCGGCTTCATCGAGCGCTATCTGCATGGCGAGATCTTCCGCGCGCGCCCCGACGTCATGGCGATCGTGCACGGCCACTCGCCCGCGGTCATCGCCTTCGGGCTCACCAGAACGCCGATGCGCGCGATGTACCACAACGCCGCATTTCTGGCGGCCGGCGTTCCGGTGTTCGACATCCGCGACACCTTCGGCACGACTGACATCGTCATCAGTTCCGCCGGCAAGGGCGCCGCGCTGGCCGCGACGCTCGCCGACAAGCCTGTGGCGCTGCTGCGCGCGCACGGCATGGTCGCAGTGGGCCCTAGCCTGCCGGTCGCCGTGTTCCGCGCGATCTTCACCGTCGCGAGCGCCGGCATCCAGCATCAGGCGCAGGCGCTTGGCGGGCCCATCGCTTGGCTGGAGCCGGAGGAAGGCCGCATCGCTGACATCGTCAATGTCGACACCGTCGGCCGCTCTTGGGATGCCTGGAAGCAACGCGTGGCTTGAAGCGCCGCGCGGCGTGCGGACGGGAATAATGTTTGGGGGGATGAGCTTATGCTGAAGCCGTCTGAGGAAGCGATCAAGCAGGAACTGGTCGACGCGATTCGTATGCTGGAGCGCGCCGAATACATCGACCACAACGGCCATTGCAGCGTCCGCCGCGACGAAAGCTCTTTCTACATCAACTCCGGCGGCTCGATGCGTGCTGCATTGACCGTCGAGGACATCGTCACCGTCGATCTCGACGGCAAGCCGGTGGACGGCGGCAACGTCAAGCCGCCGCTGGAATTTCCCATCCACGCCGAGGTCTATCGCGCGCGGCCGAAAATCGGTGCCGTCTTCCATACGCATCCACAATGGTCGACCTACCTGACCATGACCGGCGTGCAGCAGAAGGTCGTCTACGCGCAGGCCTCGCTCCTGGGCGACATGCCGGTGATGGATTCGCCGATGTCGGTGAATTCGCGCGCCATAGGCGAAAAGATGGTCGCCGTCATGGGCGACAATCCGATCGTGATGCTGAAGGCGCACGGCGTCGTCGCAGCGGGCGAGACCGTCCTCGAATGCTTTGCCTACGCGGCCTACGTCGAGGAGAACGCGCGCCGGCAATACATGGCGCTGCAGATCGGCGAGCCGTACGTGTTCAGCGATGAGGAACAAGCGGCGTGCCGGCAGAAGCTGCGCTCGCCCAGCCTGTTCAAGAAGACCTGGGACCACTACCGATCGAAGATAGCCTGATCCGGCGCGCTACAGCGTCGCCTCGATCGCCGCCCGCAGCGCCGCTGTCACCTGCGGCTCGATGCCGAACCACGCCTTCCATGCCGGCACCCCCTGGTGCAGCAGCATGCCAAGGCCGGTGACGGTGCGATTGCCGCGTTCGCGCGCGACGACCAACAATGGCGTCTCGCGCGGAATATAGACGATGTCGTTGACCAGCGCCGTGATTGGCAATCTGTCGAGCAGCAGGTCGAGCGGCGGCTGACCGACCATGCCCTGGCTCGTCGTGTTGACCAGCATCGCCGCGCCGTCGAGCACGTCGTGGCGATCATCCCAAGGCACGACCCGCACCGCGGCGCCGAACTCATCCGCCAGAGCCTGAGCCCGTTCGACAGTGCGGTTGCACAGCCGAACCTCGCGCGCGCCGCGCGCGAGCAACCCGTAGATGACCGCGCGGGCCCCGCCGCCCGCCCCGATCACCACCGCGGGCCCCGCGTCCGCGCGCCAGTCCGGCGCGAACTCCAACACATTGTGCACGAAGCCGTACCAGTCATTGTTGAAGCCGACGAGGCGCCCGTCCTCCTTCACCACGACGCAGGAGGTGGCGCCGATCTTTTGCGCGGTGACGTCGACCTCGTCGACGATGGCCATCGCCTTCTGCTTGAGCGGAATGGTCAGGTTGCAGCCGGAGAAATTCAACGCTGGCAGCGCGCGCAGCGCCGCCTCGAGGCGGTCCGGCGCAATCGCCAGCGGCACGTATGTGCCCCTGAGGCCGTATTGCGCAAACCAGAAATTGTGCAGCATCGGCGAGCGCGACTGCGAGATCGGCCAGCCCATCACGGCGGCGAGAAGGAAACGGTCGGCCATCGATGCCCCTGTCCTGCGACCGAGGCAGAAAGCACGTAGTCGCGGCGGGCCGTCAAGGGCGCGGCGTGCTTTTGCCCCCGGACTTGCTATAACGCCGCCATGGCGCAGACGATCGAACTCGGCCTCGATACCTTTGGCGACATCACCGACGGTCCCGACGGCAAGCCGCTGCATGCAGCCCAGGTGATCCGGGACGTCGTCGACGAGGCGATCCTCGCGGACGAGGTCGGCGTCGACTTCATCGGCGTCGGCGAGCACCACCGCGCCGACTTCGCCGTCGCCTCGCCGGAAATGGTGTTGGCGGCCATCGCCAGCCGCACCAAGCGCATCCGGCTCGGCTCGGCAGTCACGGTCCTCTCTTCCGACGATCCGATCCGCGTCTTCCAGCGCTTCTCGACGCTCGACGCGATCTCAAACGGCCGCGCCGAGGTCATCCTCGGCCGCGGCTCGTTCATCGAATCCTTTCCGCTGTTCGGCTTCGACCTCGACCGGTACGAGGAGCTGTTCAACGAGAAGCTCGACCTGTTCGCCGCCGTGCTGACGCAGCAGCCGGTGACCTGGAGCGGACAGCTGCGGCCGCCGCTGAAGAACCAGAGCGTCTTCCCGAAAACCGAATCCGGCCGACTGATGACCTGGGTCGGCGTCGGCGGCACGCCGCAATCAGCGGTGCGCGCGGCGCATTACGGCATGCCCATGATGCTGGCCATCATCGGCGGCGATCCGAAACGCTTCGCCCCCTTCGCCGATCTCTACCGGCGCGCGCTCAAAGAGATGAACAAGCCCGAACTGCCGGTCGGCGTGCATTCGCACGGTTTCGTCGGCGAGACCGACGAGGCGGCGCGCGCCGACCTGTTCGCCGATTACAAGCGCATGCGCGACAAGATCGGCGCCGAGCGCGGCTGGCCACCGCTGACGCCGGCCGATTTCGCACGCGAGATCGAACACGGCTCGCTCTATGTCGGCTCACCCGAGACCGTGGCCCGCAAGATCGCCGCCACCGTGAAGGCGCTTGGCGCCGCCCGCTTCGACCTCAAGTACAGCGCCGGCCCGCTCCCGCACGAGAAGATGATGCGCAGCATCGATCTTTACGGCCGCAAGGTCATGCCGCTGGTGCGCGACATGCTCGCGTGAGTCATGCACACTGCACACGAGTCTAGACAGCGCGCTCCATCGGTTTGAAATCGATGGTTTTTCCCGGCACGCGAATGTGTAGTTCGCGCGCCGTACGCTGCGACAGATTGTACATTACCAAGATGTAAGGTGTATCGCCGCGCGCATCGGCCTAATGTCCTCTCAGCCGGCTGGATCGGCGGGTGACCGCATCCGTCGCCCCCGCGATCGCCCGAAGATCCGGTCGGCAGCTTTCCCCTCAGATCGGCGCAATCACCGCCCGCCCACCGCGCGGGTTCCCCTGTGGCGCCCGTCGCTTCATCACAATCCGGCCGCGGCATTTTGGCTCTGATCGGGCAGAGGAACACCTATTCGTTTTTCGACGTACTCACGGCGGCCATTCCGCGTTGAAATTAATAAGACAAGAATTGTGGAGGAGGCGCCCGTGACCCGCTGCATTCGACAAAGCCCGGTCTGCGAAGCCTGCCGGGTGCCGATGGTCTGGCGCGCGGCGAAGGACGCCGGCTGCCGTACCAGCAAGCGGCAGATCGACGTGTTCGAGTGTCCGCAGTGCGGGCGCACCGCGCAGGTCGATCTGGAACCTTTGGCCCTGGTCGACCATCCGCCGCCGCCGCACACGCAGCGCTGATCAAGCGATCGTGAAACCCCACGGCACACGCAGGTAACGGGCCACATCCGCACGCCGCGGATCGGCCACACTAACGCACGTGATAGCGGCTCTTCTTTGCTCATGGAGAGTCGAATGTCTGTGAACGCCGCGACCCGCCCCAAGCTTCTCATCCCGTCGCTGTCGGGTTTCTACGCCGTCGCGCCGAAGCTCGGTTACTTCCTCGTGCGTGTCACCGTCGGCGCCATCCTGTTCATACACGGTTGGGCCAAGGTCAAAGGCGGCGTCGCGCACGAAGTCGGCTTCTTCGTTCAGCACGGGTTCCCGCAGCCGGCGCTCTGCGCCTACACCATCATGTTCTTCGAGACGATCGGCTCGATCGGCGTCATCCTCGGTCTCTTCACACGTTTCTTCGCGGCGGGGTTAGCTATCGACCTCGGCGTCGCCTTCCTGGCGATCCATTTCCCGCATGGCTTCTCGGCGAGCCATGGCGGCTACGAGTATGTCCTCTTGCTCGGCATGGTGATGTTCGCGATCGCGCTGCGCGGCGGCGGCCCGCTGTCGCTCGACCGCGCCATCGGCGTCGAGCTCTAGTCCGCATCCAAGACCTTCCGATCTTGCGGCGCCCGACGCCGCAGGATCGCGCCGCCTGTGCGGGCGATCCATCGCCTCCCTCGAACAATTCATTCGCAACAGGCCATTGGACGATGCGGCCGGCCATACGTATGTGTCGCAGCGAATACATCATTCTCCAATCAGGCCCCTTCAAAGAATGGCCGTCCTCAAGCGCGCGAGCGAACTCCTACCCGGGGTTGTGCTCGTCATCGCCGTCACCGCCGCGGCGGAAGCGGCGCAGTACCTGGAAATTCAAGCGCTGGGGCGCGCCTGGCTCGAGTCGATCGTGCTCGCGATCCTGGTCGGCACGATCCTGCGCAGCCTGTGGACTCCGTCGGCGCGCTTTTTCCCCGGCATCAACTTCAGCGCCAAGACGCTGCTTGAAGTGGCCGTGATGCTGCTCGGCGCATCGATCAGCACCGAGCGGATCATGGAGATCGGCCCGGCCCTCGTTTGCGGCATCGCCGCGGTCGTGGTTGTGGCGCTCGCCTCGAGCTATGGCCTCGGCCGTCTTTTCGGTCTGTCGAAGCACGTCTCTCTTCTGGTCGCCTCCGGCAATTCGATTTGCGGCAATTCCGCCATCGCCGCGGTCGCGCCGGTCATCGGCGCCAAGCCGGCCGACATTGCGACCTCGATCGCCTTTACCGCGGTGCTCGGCGTCGTGGTCGTGATCGGCCTGCCGCTCTTGATCCCGGTGTTGCAGCTGTCGCACGCGCAATACGGCGTGCTCGCCGGGCTCACCGTCTATGCCGTGCCGCAGGTGCTGGCGGCGACGATGCCGATCGGCGCCGTCGCCCTGCAGATTGGCACCATCGTCAAGCTGGTGCGGGTGCTCATGCTTGGCCCGCTACTGGTGGCGCTGTCGGTCGGCAAGGCGCGCAGGCAGGATGCGTCGTCCGAGAGCGACGCTGCGCCGGCACGGGTGAACTGGGCCGGCGTGGTGCCCTGGTTTATTGTCGGCTTCATCCTGCTGTCGGCGCTGCGTTCGGCCGGTCTAATTCCGAAGCCGTGGCTCGCGCCGATTAACGAGGTCTCGATCCTGCTGACCATCGTCTCGATGGCCGCGCTCGGCCTTGGCGTCGACGTGCGCACGGTCGCGCGCGCGGGCACCCGGGTCATTGTCACGGTGACGGGCTCGCTCGTCCTGATCGCGGCCATTGCGATCGGCATGATCCATGCGCTCGGCGTGTCCTGACACCGAGCCCACTCGGGGCGGTGACGCCAAGCCCACAGCCGTCGACAAAGGCGGCATTTCGTGGCGCGAAATGGCCGTCCGCTTGCCCGTCCGAGGGCGTTTCGTGTTGACAAGACTCTACCTCAGCGCGTGAGATTGCGTACCGTGGCCTCGAACGAGAGGCGACGGTTGCTGTCGCTGCAAAAAGGCAGGCGCCGAACGAGCGGCTGCCAAGAAATAACTACGGGAGGATTTCCATGACGAAGACCTGGCGTCTTGCTCTGACTTTATGCGCACTTCCTGGGCTCGTCGGCGCTGCCTTGCTTGGGGAGAGTACGTCGGCCTGCGCCGAATATCCGGACCGCCCCGTGCATATCATCGCGCCGGTCGGCGCCGGTGGCGGCGTCGACGTGATGGCGCGCCTGCTGGCGCAGGCGCTCAGCGAGAGGCTGCATCAAAGCTTCATCGTCGAGAACAAGCCGGGCGCCGCCGGCATCATCGGCACCAAATACGTCATTGCCACACCGGCCGACGGCTACACGCTGCTCTATGCGCCGAGCAGCATCGCGCTGTCCGTCGTCGTGCACAAAAAGGCGCCCTACAACATCGACAAGGACCTCACCCCGATCATCAATGTGGGCATCAGCCCCTACGCGCTGGTCGTCAACCCGTCCGTTCCGGTCCATAACCTGAAAGAATTGATCGCCTATGCGAAAGCGCATCCGGGCAAGCTCAATTACAGTTCGCCGGGCGTCGGCAGCGCCGCGCATCTGGCCGGCGAAATGCTGAAGACCGAGGCCGGAATTCAGATGGTGCACGTCCCTAACAAGGGTATGGGCGGCGCCGTGCTCGACCTGATCAGCGGACAGGCTCAGGTTCTGTTCGCCAGCGTGCCGGCCTTGAAGACGCAGGGACCTGACCGGGTCCGCCCCATCGCCATGGCCGAGAAGAAGCGCTCCGCGCTGCTGCCCGACCTGCCGACGATGTCCGAATCCGGCATGCCCGGATTTGCCGTCGCCAACTGGTCCGGATTGCTGGCGCCGGCGGGGCTCGATCCGAAAATCGTCAAGAAGCTGCACGACGAGATCGTCGCCGTCCTCGCGACGCCGGAGATGAAAGAGAAGGTCAAGACGCTTGGCTACGATCTGATCGAGAGCACGCCGAAGGAATTCAGCGAGGATCTGGATGCCGATATCAAGCGCTGGGGGCCCGTCGCCGAGAGCGCCGGCATCGTCAAGTAAGCCGGCGCCGCTCAATAGGCGCGATTGAGCGGCCCGGCTTTCTCGATCAGCACCCGTTCGACGTTCTGCCACGCCGAGCGGAACAGAAGTGCGGCGGACTGCCGCGTCACGCCGGCGATGTGCGGTGTCAGCAGCAGGCGATGGGCCGCGTCGCCGGTCAATCCGAGCAGCGGATTGTCCGGCGTCGGCGGTTCGGTCGAATACACGTCCACCGCCGCGCCGCCGAGGGCGCCGGAACGCAAGGCATCGGCGAGCGCCTGCTCGTCGACGATGCCGCCGCGCGAGGCCTGCACCAGGATCGCGCCTTTCTTCATGCCGGCAAGCGCGTCGCGGCCAATCAACCCCTTGGTCTCCGGCAGCAGCGGCACGTGGACGGTCACGACATCCGCCTGGCGCAGCAATTCGGCGAGCGAGAGCGATGTCACGCCGAGCGCCGCGGCCGCCTGTGCATCGGCCGGCGCCGGATCGTAGTAGCAGACGCGGCAGCCCGCCTTGGCGAAGGCCTCCGCCACAGCCATCCCGATCACGCCGAGGCCGACGATGCCGACGAGCAGCCCGCCGAGGCCGGCGAGATTGTCGCCGATCATGCGCGCGCGGAAAGCGACGTAGTTGCCGTCTTTAAGCTCGGCATCGGCCCAGCCGAAGCGGCGCAGCAGCAGCGACGCCGTAGTCACCGCGTACTCGGCGACGGCGCTGTTGCTGCCGCCGGGTACGTTGGCGACGGGAATGCCGAGACCAGCCAAAGCCGCCTTGTCGAGGCGGTCGAGACCGGCGCCGGTCACCTGCACCAGCTTCAGCGCCGTTCCCTGGAACAGCTCGGCTGGCAGCTTCGGACCGACGGCCGGGATGACGAGCGCTTGCGCCTTGCGCATCAGCGTTGGCACCTCGGCATCATCCGGCGCCTTGTAGGTTACTGCGAGCGTCGACGGCGGCAGCGCATCGACGCGCGCGAAGTCGGCCTGCGGCCGCAGACAAAGAACGTCGCTCATTTCAGAAGCTCGCAAATTCGGTAGTGCCGGACGTGACGTCCGGCGTGGGGAAGAAGCAAAGCAGCACGAGCGGCTCGTTGCCGGTGTTGAGCGTCATGTGCTTCTCGCCGGCCGGCACCAGCAGGATGTCGCCGGCGGCGACCGGATAGGCGCCGCTCTCAGCCTGCATCGTGCCGCGGCCGGAGAGGACGTAGATGCATTCCTCGAAGTCGTGATGCACGTGCGGGCCGCGCGCCCTGTCGCCCGGCTGCGGCACGCCGATCGTGGCGATGCGGACGCTCACGCGCGAGCCGATTTCGCCCGACACTGGTTCGAGCGACGAACGCCCCGGCAGACCGAGGCGCTTTGCTTCGCTCTGTTTCAGCAGCTTGGCCATCAGCCTGCCTGACGCAATTGCCGGATCTCGGCGGTGCCGCCTTGCACCTGATCGAGCTGACGGAAGATTTCCTTTGCCTCCTGCGCGATCTTGTCGGCGATGTCGGTCAGCATGCGCGCGCCCTTTTCGGCCGTGGCGTGCTGCGGGCTGCCGAACCAGCCGGTCGCCGCAATCGAGCGGATGTCGGTGAGCACCGGCTGAAACGACCGTGTCCGGCGTAATTTATCCATCTTGTGGCCGTGCGCGTGGTCGGACGAATAATCGATGCGGTCGAGATGCACCAGATCGGGCCGATAGGCGAGCACGGCCAGCGCTTCGATCTCACCGCCATGCGTCAGTCCGTTGCACGAGTGCCCGTACAGCTCTTCGGCGACGTAGCAGGCCTGCACGGTCAGCACCGTCATGCCGTGTTCGCGATGCAGCGCCTCGGCGGCGATGGCCAGCGAGGGAATGTTGCCCTCGTGCCAGTTGAGGATGAGCAGGTATTTCGCGCCGTGCCTGGCCGTCGACACGCAGGTCTCGGTGACGACCCGCATATAGGTGTCCGGCGTGAAGCTGATCGTCCCTTCGAACGGCATATGCATCGGCGTGACGCCGAACGGCGTCGCCGGCAGGACCAGTCCATCCATGCGCTCCGCCACGGCATGGCCAATGACATTCGAGGCGAAGATGTCGGTGCCGGTCGGCAAATGCGGGCCGTGCTGCTCGACGCTGCCCGCCGGCAGGATTACCAGCGGGTTGGCCTTCAGTTGCGCCGCGATTTCGGGCTGCGTGAGGTCGATGAAATAACGGCTAGGCAACATGGCGCGTCCGCTCCCCGGCTTGCGCTTCCGCCAGCACGTCGGCGACCCGCACCAGCTGGCCGCGCTGATCGACCGACCGCAGCGCCGCGTTGACGATGGCCACGGCGACGTTGCCGTTATGCGCGTTGAGCTCGTTCCCCAGCCCGGTGCGACAACTTTCGGCGAACATTTCCAGTTCGACGCGGAACATGTCGCTTTCGGGAACCGCAAGCTCCTCGCGCTTGGACCAGCCATCCTTGCCGCGCTGGATGTAGAGCGTCGAGTTCGTGTGGAGCTTGTCCGGCGTGTCCCAGGTGCCGAAGTCGATCTCGTAATGCATCAACCCCTTGGAGCCGAACACGCGCACGGCGAAGATGCCCGGCGACGTCCAGCTCGAGCCGACATAGCCGATCTTGCCGTCGGCAAACTTCATGACCGTCATCGACTGGTCATCGACTTCGGCGCCGACCGGCGACAGCTTCGAGGCGATCGAGCTGACCTCGGCCACTTCGCCGCCGAGATAATGCAATACGTCGAACTGGTGGATCGCGAGCTGCGACAGCGGCCCGCCTGGCGCGCGCGACTTGTACCAGCGCCAGGTGTCCGGGGTGAGTTCCAGCGCACGCTCGTTCGAGAAATTCGCCTCCATGAAGGCGACGCGGCCAAGCTCACCGGCATCGATGGCCTCGCGGATCTTGCGGATGCCGGCCATCAGCCGGGCGCTATGACCAACGGTCACGGTGACGCCGTAGGCTTTTTCCAGCGCCTCGATGGCGAGGCCGTCTTCCAGCGTCGCGGCAATCGGCTTCTCCGTGTAGACGTGCTTGCCCGCCTTCGCCACCTCGCGCGCGACGGGAAGATGCTGCTCGTTCGGGACCGTCAGGATGACGCCCTTAATGTGCGGGTCGCACAGCATGCTCTGCAGGTCGGCCGCCGCCCCCACGCCCATCTCGCGGGCGAAGCTCTCGCGCTTCTCCTGCGAACGGCTGAAGCTGCTGACGATTTCGATCTTGTCGGAAGGCTTGATAGCGCGGGTGAGCACCTTGGCCCAGCGCCCCAGTCCGACAATGCCAACCTTGACCGCGCCCTCGCCCATGGGGATTTCCCTTTGTTCTGGCGTTCTTATCAGTATCGTAATACGGTATTACGGCTTGAGATGAGGAGCAAGAGCCCTTGTTGGACACCGCCCGCCCGACTTTCCGGAGAGCCCCGGCGCCGCTGCGCCATCAGGTCCTGGACTATGTCCGGCAGGCGATCATTTCCGGCCGCATCGCGCCCGGGGCGCGGCTGATCGAGCGCGACCTGATCGAGATGATGGGGGTCTCGCGCACCGTCATCCGCGAGGCCCTGCGCCAGCTCGAGACCGAGGGGCTGGTCGCGACGATCGCCAACAAGGGGCCGGTCGTGCGGCAATTGACCGCCGCCGAAGCCAGAGACCTCTACGCGATCCGCGGTGCCCTCCTCGGCCTCGCCGCGCGCCTCTTCGTGCAGAACGCCGACGACGCCGACGTGCAGAGCCTGCGAGCGGCGCTCGACGAGACCGTCGCCTGCTACGAGGCGGGCGATCCCGACCGGATCCTTGATGCGAAAAATCGGTTCTATGACGTGCTGGTCGCCGGCGCGCGCAGCGATTCGCTATCCGCGATGCTGTCGACGCTGCACGCGCGCATCTGGCGATGGCGCGCGCTCGGTCTCAGTCATCCGTCACGCTCGCCGATGCGTTCGCGCGAAAGCATCGACGGCCTACGTGCGATGTTCACGGCGATCACGATCCGTGACGCGACGAAAGCCGAACAATGCGCGCGTGAGGAGACTGATCGGGCCGCCGCCGAGGTGATGCACCTCCTCGCACAGAGCTGAGCAAGCGCCAATCGTTCCGACAGCGGTGACAGCGAATAGTGCCGGAGCGGCCGCCTACAAACGAAACTAGCGCGTTCGCGCCAGTTCGCTCTGCAAATCGTAGGAGGCGAGCAACCCCTCCAGCAGTCCCGTCGCGCCATTCCAATCAAAGGTCCGGAAGGAGTGACCGCAGGTCACGAAGTGCGCGCCGGCATAGAACATCTCGTACTGGGTGTGGCGCGAACCGAACTCCGAGCCGATCGCGTCCCACGCCGCCTTGAGAAACTTGACCTTCTCCTGCGGAGCCATGGATGCCGACCGCTGGGTCTTCTCGATGATCATTGCCAACTGCGGATTGCCGAAATCCCGCACCGACGAGGGCAACATGATGAGCGAGCCACCCGCCAGATCGCGCAAGGTCTGGATCACCTTCGGATAGAGCTCCTGCGTGATGACTTGCGCGGAGTACATGTAGTGCTTGTTCGGCACCCAATACTCTCCAAATTGCGAACCGGACGCCTCCATGCCCGACAGCATCGCGTTGACCATGCCGGTCTGCGCGGCCAGCATGCCAAGTTGTTCCGCCACCGATGGAATCCGGGTCGTGCCGATCGCCTCGGTGATGCGGCGCGCGAGCCCCGTGAGGAACGCGATCTTCACCGAAAGCCTGATCTGCGCCTGGTAGTTCTGATAGGCGTGCCCCGGCGTATCGTGGAACTGGGCGCGGCACGCATCCGTGTCGCGGTAGATGAAGATGCGATCCCACGGCACTTTTACGTCGTCGAAATACATCAGCGCATCGTTCTCATCGAAGCGCGACGAGAGCGGATTGTCGTAGATCGACACGGCGTGCTCTTCGTAGGATTTGCGCGAGAGGACGCGCAGACCCTTGACGTTCATCGGCAGCGCGCAGCAGAAGGCAAGGTCTTCTTCGCCCGGCTTGAGCGGCTGCAGGTTGGCCACGAAAACTTCGTTCGCCATGATTGACGACGTGCCGAGCATCTTGGCGCCTCGGATGGTGACGCCCGTCGAATCCTCGTCGACGACACGCGCCACCAGATCCTCTGCCTGGTCGCCCCAGTCCTTGCTCCGCTCGGCCTGCGGGTTGATGATCACATAGGTGAGGAACAGGTCGTTGGTCGTGGCATAATCGACGTAATCCTCGAATGCCTTCGCCCGCGCTTCGCTGTGCTTCTTGAAGATGTCGATGCCCATCCGCTGGCCGATGAGCGCGGATGCGAGATGGTCGGGCGAGCGGCCCATGAAACCGCACGACAGGCCGGCCCAGGCTTGCATCGCCTTGCGACGCTTCACCATCTCTTCGTAACTGCGCGGCATCTGCCACGCACGGTTGACCCTGCGGACTGAGCCGTCGGGCTGGAACGTCATCAACTCGCGGTTCTCCGGCCGCGCCTGGAAATCGTACAGGGCGGCCGCCGACGCCACCGAGTTGCGAAACGCCTTGTGGGCTGTGACATCCTCGATCAGCCGCCCGTCGAGATACACGGTGCGGCCGTCACGGAGGGACTTGATGTGGTCAGCTCCGGTTTTGATGTCGCTCATGGAATGCCCTTCTTTCGGAGCTTTTTGATATCGCTCCTGACGAGATATTAGGCATCAAGCATGTCTCGACGGCGATCATTGCCTAAGTAACAAAGCTTTTCAAGTTTGTTGATCGGTGTTAGCGTTTGCAACTGTGGGCAGCGGTTGGGGAAGCGATGACGTCGGCCGCGCGTCACAGCCGGGCAGCGCAGACGCCGTTCGGGACAACCGCGGCGGCACTGCGCATCGGGAGATGAAACGTGATTATAGGTAAGGCTTTCGCAGCCGGTCCCGCCGCGGCGCCGGTCGCCGCTTCGACATCTGCGAGATCGTCAAGCATGTACATTGACGGCGTGAAAACGGCCCGCTTCCACTGGGCCTGAAATTCTGACTCGTTCCCCCCGAGCGTCGGCACTATGCTGCCGGCGCGGGCCATCTCATAAAGACGCGCGAACCATGCTGCTTCAACAACTGGTGAACGGCCTGACATTGGGCGCAGTTTACACGCTCATCGCGCTCTCCTTTTCGCTCGTGATGGGCGTCCTTTCGATCCTCAACCTCGCGATCGGCGAGGTCTTCATGCTCGGCGGTTATCTCGGCTTCGCGCTGCTGGCGGCGCACGTGCCGCTCGCCATCGCCCTGCTCGGCGGGATGGTCAGCACCGCCGTCGTAAGCATCGTCATCGAGAAGGTCGCCTATCAGCCTCTACGTGACGCCCCCCTGATCACGCCAATGCTCTCGACCCTCGGCTGTTCGATCATTCTGCAGAATCTTGTGACCAACCTGTGGGGTTCAGACCCGCTGCAGCTGCCTTCCGAACTGTTCGACAGGCGTATTCCGCTCGGCCCAATCAGCATCGGGCTGATGCAGCTTGTCATCATCGGGGTCGCGGTGGTGCTGGTCGCACTCGTCGCATTTCTGGTGAAGAAGACGTCGGCCGGCCGCGCCCTGCGCGCCGTCGCAGAAAATCGCGACGTCGCCCGCCTGCTCGGCGTATCGCCGCAGCGGGTGACGCTCCTCGCGTTCGCGATCTCCGGCGCGCTCGCCGGCGCAGGTGGTGTACTGGTTAGCCTGCATTACGCGGCGATTACACCCTACGTCGGCGTCGATATCGGGCTCAAGGCGATCGCCGTCATGGTGATCGGCGGCACGACCAACGTGTGGGGTGCGCTGCTCGCCGGGCCCCTGATCGGAATCGCCGAGGTACTCACCATCGCCTATGGCGGCTCGCAGGCGCGCGACCTCGTGGTCTATGGCTTGATGATCCTCATCCTGCTGCTTCGTCCCCAGGGCCTGCTGGGCGGCGCCCGCAGCGATGTCGGGCAGCGCGTATGATATCGACCTATTACGCGGGCCTTTTCGCGGACGTCGGAATCCTCACGCTCGGGGCGCTGAGCGTCTACATCATCCTGGCCACTGGGCAATTGTCGCTCGGCAACGGCGGCTTCATGGGTATCGGCGCCTACGTCGCCTCTTATCTCACGGTCGCGCTGCACTGGCCGGTGACGCCGGCCCTTCTGGTCGCCGGCCTTGTTGCCGCCGTGGTCGGTGTCATCGTCGGTTTCCCTGCGCTGCGGCTGAAGGGAATCTACCTCGCCATAGCGACGCTTGGCTTCGGTGAGATGGTCCGCAGTTTCTTCCTGGTCTTCGAGCCGACCGGTGGCTCCGGCGGCTATCGCGGCATGCCGCATATCTCGATCAGCTACATCTGGGTTTGGGCCGGCGCCATAGTGCTTCTGGTGCTAGCCCTGGAGCGGTCCCGGCTCTGGCTGGAGATGCGGGCCGTGCATGACGACGAGACCGCCGCCAACCTCGTCGGCCTCAATACGACGGTCATCAAGATCGGCGCATTCGGCCTCGGCGCCGCCGTGGCGGCGATCTGCGGCGGTCTGTTCGCACATCAGTATGTCTATATCGAGCCTGGCAATTTCGGCTTTGATCGGTCCATCGACTTCGTCCTGGCCATCATACTCGGCGGCTCGACAGTCGGTCTCGGTGCGCTCGTCGGAGCTCTCCTTCTCGTGTTGGTCCCCGAATGGTTGCGTTTTCTGGTCGACTGGCGCCTCGCCGCCTTCGGCGCCCTTCTTATTCTCGTGCTGCTCACGCGCAGACAGGGCATTCTCGATCGCGCGCTCATCATGCGTCTCACCTTCAGGAAGACAGCATGACCCACCTCCTGACGCTGGACAACGTCAGCAAGATCTTCGGTGGCATCCGCGCGCTGTCGAACGTATCGCTGTCCGTCCCGCCGGACCGCATCGTCGGCGTCATCGGCCCCAACGGGGCCGGCAAGACGACCCTCTTCAACGTCATAACGGGCGCCTATCGCGCCACCGAAGGCAACGTCGTCTTTGACGGCAAGGAAATGACGCAATGGCCCTCTCACCGCATCATGCGGGCGGGCATTGCGCGCACATTCCAGAATATCCGCCTGTTCGGCGGCATGACCGTCTGGGAGCATCTGTTGGTGGCGCAGCCGCACCAAGGCAACATGCTCCGCCTCGTGCTGCCGGCCCGTTTCGCCGACCCTGTCGCATGGCGGCGCGCGGAAGAAGCGCTCGACATCTTCGGCCTGGGCGCCTACCGCGACACGGTCGCGCGGACATTGTCCTACGGGCTCCAGCGCAAGGTCGAGATGGCGCGGGCCCTGACGACCGGACCGAAGCTGCTGATGCTGGACGAGCCGGTCGCCGGCATGAACCACGACGAAGCGGAAGAATTGCGACTGCTTCTGCTGCGGTTACAGGGTCAGGGGCTTTCGATCCTACTGATCGAACACGACATGCCCTTCGTCATGCGGCTCTGCCACCAGCTTTATGTGCTGAATTTCGGCTCGCTTCTCGCTGAGGGCACGCCCGCCGAGGTGCGCAGCAATCCGGCGGTGCTCGACGCCTATCTTGGGAGTGAGACCGCATGCTGAAAGTGCGCGGCCTCGAAGTCTTCTACGGCCCGATTCGCGCCGTGCGCGGTATCGATCTGGACGTCGGCAAAGGCGAAATCGTCGCCCTGCTCGGCGCCAACGGCGCCGGCAAGACAACCACGGTGCGGGCTATCGCGGGCCTGTCGTCCTGTCGCGGCGAGGTGACTTATGACGGTCGCGCGCTGGTATCCAACGCCGCCGAGCGCAATCTGCGTGCCGGAATCTCCCTTGTCCCCGAAGGCCGCGGCATCCTCGGTTCAATGACCGTCGAGGAAAACCTTCTGATGGGCATCTACTGCCGGCGCGACCATGCGCAAGCGCTTAAAGACGTTGAGGACATGTACGCGCGCTTCCCGATTCTCGGTGAGCGCCGCATCGCGACGGCGCGCCTCCTGTCAGGCGGTGAACAACAGATGCTGGCCATCGCGCGCGCACTGCTTACCCGCCCGCGTCTGCTTATTTTGGACGAACCGTCGCTCGGGCTTGCGCCCAAAACGAGCGACTTCGTCTTCGACCTGATCGCCGGCCTTAAAAAAGAGGGAATGGCGATTCTACTGGTCGAGCAAAAGGCACGGCAGGCGCTCAAGATCGTCGACCGCGCCTATTTGCTTGAGACCGGCCGCATTATCAAAAGCGGTTCTGCGGCCGAGCTGGCCGGCGACCCGTCTGTCTCGGAAGCGTTTCTCGGCGGCAAGGCAGCTGTCGGCACGACTTCGTGAATCCATTCATTGCGTACAAGGGCAAGGAACAGGATCGTTATGCCAGCTCAAGCGCGCAAGCGTTCGCTCGTGACCTCGGCGCAAACCGCGGCCCGGAAGGCCTCCCGCGCTGCGCCTGCAGTGCCGCTAACGATCTCGCGACCGGAACTATTGGTCAACGGAAGCGACGCCGAGTTTCGCAAGCTGGTGCACAACCTGTTCGGCTTCTTCGCTTTGCATGAACGCATCCGTGGCGGGCACGCCCGGACTATCGGGCTCGCCGGCGTCGAATACACGGTGCTGATCTCGATCCTGCATCTCTCTGCCAAGGGCGAGGTGAACGTCAAAACCGTCGCCGATCACCTGCATCTTTCCGGAGCCTTCATCACCACAACGACGCGCAAACTGTTGCAGTTCGGGCTCATCCACAAGACGATGGACATGGCGGATCGTCGGCGCGTCACACTCACGGTCTCGCGCAAAGGACGCGCGGCGCTCGAGAACCTGGCGCCCACACAACGGCGCATCAACGACGTAGAATTCGGCTGCCTCGGCCGGGACGAATTCCGGGCTCTCAATGGACTGCTGGAGCGCCTGATTCAATGCGGCGATCGCGCAGTGGCGCTTCAGAACTACCTGCAACAGAATGGCAATTCCGAACATCTGTTAGGCCGGCAACCGGGCACGAGCTGAGATCGCCACCCGCCCATCATCGCTACGGATCGACGACGGCCGACAGCATCAGAATATTCGAGTATTCAGAACCCTGTCGCTTGCGCCAATCCGAACTGAAGCGTTCGCCGCGAACTCCTTGCACGCAACGGTAAGCTCCTCTTCAGTGCGCACGGACTGCTCTTCGTCCAGCCATTGCCGAGAGAAGCTGTAGACGAAGGTGCAACGCGCGTACCGCTTCTGCGAGTAGCGCATCAATCTGGCTTCGAGTGGCACATCCTGAGCCAGCGCCTCAAGCGCAAGGATGTAGCCGTCTTCCGCCGCCATCGCGGCACCCTGCGTGAGGTGCGGAGGAACCACATGCGCGGCATCGCCGCCGATAGCGACGCGCCCGCGATACCAAGGCCAAGGGAGCATCATCGGCTCGATCGGGCTGTAGACGATGTCCGACGCGTCGTTCAGCGATTCGCGGATATCGGTGACGTAGCTGCCATACTGCGCAAGCCTCTCCTGGAAGAGCCGCACATAGTCTTCGCGCGCGAACACTGCGCCTGGCTCTTCCGGGCGGATATGGAACAGATACATCAGATTGTCGCTGAGCGGCATCGCGCCGGTCTTGCTTCCGACGCCCTGCAGAAATTCCATACCTTTGACATCGGGGTGACGCGGCACCTGCACGCGCCATGCACCGTAACCGGACGGACGCGGTAAGAACGCGGAGCCGACCAGATGTTGCCGTGTGGTCGAGCGGATGCCGTCGAAGCCCGCGACCAGATCGAAGTTGTCTGAACTGCCGTCGGAAAACGTCACCGCGACCTTGTCCGGGCCTTCATCGAATTTATCGACCGACAGACCGAGGCGCACGGTCGTACCGGCGCCCTCCGCCGCGGCCAGCAGGATGTCGTGCAGGCGCCGGCGCGACAGCGCGCAGACCGCGGGCACCCGCTCGTCGCCGAGCAGGAACTTGTGATCGACGAGCAGCACACGCTGTCTGTCGAAGATATACATGTGATCGTAGATGAAGCCGCTAGCCAGAATCTGCGGTAGGACGCCGATCGCGTCATAGACGCGCAGTGCGTTGGCCGGCTGGCCGAGACCGACGCCCGGAACATCGAAGGCCGGGCGTTTCTCGATGAGCACGACGTCGACGCCCCGTTGCCCGAATGCCGTCGCCGCGGTCAGGCCGCCGACACCGCCTCCTACGACCAGAACGCGCTTGATATCAGCCATCTGCCATTACTGTCTTTGCATACCCCGCAGTCCCCGCCGGCAACCGGCGAAATGCTAGGCTTTGTTCAGCGCAAACTCGGTCTGCTCGACCAGGGCGAACGCCGATCGCGCATCGGCCGGCAATTTGGCGGACGCGCGCAGGTAGCGCTTGCACGCAAGCACGACGCGGCGATCGCGGCCGCGCAAAACGTCGACGAACCTATCGACCGCGTTATTGAGAGTGGCGGCGGACACGGCCTGCGACAGCAAGCCGATGCGGACAGCCTCCTGCGCGCTCAACTGACGCCCACTCAGCACCATCTCCAGAGCATGTTTCGGCGCGAGGTGATCGGCCATCGCTTCCATGATGAACATCGGCGGAATGCCGTGCTCCACCTCGTCCAGCCGGAATTGCGCGTCCTCCGACGCGAAGGCGATATCGGATCGCATGACCAGCCCCACGCCGAATCCGAACGCGCGTCCGCGCACCTTGCTGATGAGAATGCCCGGAAAGGCCGCCATTGCCGCATTGGCCGCGCTGATCTGACGGAAGGCGTCGAATGGCGATGCGGTCTTCGGCTCGTGCCGATCGCGGCCGATCGTGAAGTCGGCGCCCTCGCCGCGGATGATGACGACGTCGGCGCTCTGCGCCGCCTCGCGCATGATCTGCCCCAGTTGACGCGCCATCTCACCGGTGAAAGCGTTGCCGGCACCCGGCCGGTTGATGACGATCTCGGCGACGCGACCGTCGGCATTGAATTGCAGCATCCTTGATCTCCCGTTCAACACTTAGCTTACGTGATTGACAGATTGTCTGACAATAGACAGAATGAAAAAAGCTGATTGCCAGGGACAAGCGGTCGTGCGCATCACCATTCGTCGCAGCTTCGCCATCGTGGAAGAACGCAATGAAGAAGCCGGCCGGCCGGCCGAGCGGCCGTTGCGGCGCGTCGCCGCCGTCGCGATCGTCGAGAACCCCTATGCGGGGCGATACGTCGACGATCTGAAGCCGATGATCGACGGCAGCGTGCAACTTGGTCACGAGATCGCGGCGCTGGCGCTCGGCGCCTTCGGACAGCACGAGGTCCAGAGCTACGGCAAGGGCGGCATTGTCGGCCTGAACGGCGAGCAGGAGCACGCCAACGCGCTGCTCACGACCGTCTTCGCCAACCCGATCCGTGACGCGATTGGCGGCGGCGATGCCTGGATTTCGTCCTTTACGAAGAAGGGCGGCCCCGGCACTCTCATCGATATCCCGATGAACCACAAAGACGACGTTTACGTACGTTCGCATTACGATGGCATGACCGTGATGCTGCCGGATGCACCGATGCCGGACGAAGTGGCCGTCATCTTCTGCATTGCCAACGGGGGGCGCTTGAATTCCCGGGTCGGCGGCTTGACTCACGATGAAGTCGTCGCACGCAAGGGCAACAAGCGGTCGTAGTGGAATGAAGGTCGCGATCTTCAATCTCGGCAAGATTCTGACGGGCGATCTCGCCGCGCCCACTGCCGTCGGCGACACGATCATCCTCACCGCTGGCAAGATCGAATCCGTCGGAACCGGCGGCAGCGACGGTGAGTACGATGTGGAGATCGACGCGGGCGGCATGACGGCGATGCCTGGCCTGATCGATTCCCACGTCCACATCACGTTCGGCGACTACACCCCGCGGCAGAAGACCGTCGGCTTCCTCGAAAGCTACATCCATGGCGGCGTCACGACCTGCATCAGCGCGTCGGAAGTGCATGTGCCAGGCCGACCTCGCGACCCGGCCGGTGTCAAGGCCCTGGCCATCGCCGCCCGCAAGAGCTTCGATACCTATCGTCCCGGCGGCATGCGCGTGCATGCCGGGTCGGTCATCCTCGAGCCCGGCCTCGTCGAGGCGGATTTCGCCGAGATGCAGAAACAAGGGGTCTGGCTGGCCAAGGCCGGATTCGGCAACTTCGCCACGCCCTATGAATACGCCCCCTATGTCGCGATGGCGCGGAAGGCGGGCATGGTGTCGATGGTGCACACCGGCGGCTCTTCGATTCCCGGCTCGTCGGGCATATGGGCCGATCATCTGGTCAAGATCCAGCCCGACGTTTCGTATCACGTGAACGGCGGGCCGATCGCGATGCCGGACGACGATTTTCCGCGCCTCGTCAACGAGACGAAAGTGGCCATGCAGGTTTGTACGGCCGGAAACCTGCGCACGACGTTGCTGGTGGCGAAGCTGCTCGCCGAGGCAGACCAGAACGAGCGGCTTCTGATCGCCACCGACACGCCGACCGGCAGCGGCATCATGCCGCTCGGCATGCTCTATACGATGAGCCATCTGGTGTCGCTCGGTGGCGTAGCGCCCGAACTGGCCGTCGCAATGGCGACCGGCAACAACGCCAGAGTCTACCGGCTCAACAGCGGCGTCATCGCGGCCGGCCGCGACGCCGACATCGTACTGGTCGACGCCTGCCTCGGCGGCTCACAGAGCGACGCGCTCTCGGCGCTGAACAACGGCGACATCATGGGTGTCGGCGCGGTGATCACCGATGGCATTCCGCGCTTCGTCGGCCGTAGCCGCAATACTCCGGAGACGACGCGGCGGGTGAAGGTCGCACGCTGCAGGATCCCGCAAACCTTCGCCGCTGAACACTGATGCGTCCCTTTACGCAGGCCCTCCGTCGCCGCGGCGTGTATACGAAACTGGAAATATAAACCGGCTGCCGTGGACAAACCGGCGCGCCGTCGTCACCCTCATCGCCTTCAGATGCACCAGTTCCATTGCCGAAGTACGAGCTGCGACCGGCGTCGCAATGGACGCCTTGCTTAGCGACGCCCGGATCAACTAAACATAGTGTCGCTCGATGGGAGCCGACGCGAGATAGCCGCGGCGCGCTCCGGGCTACTCGAGCAGCAGGCACAGATTCTCGCGACCTCAGGGAAGACCACCTCACGTGTCCGCCGCCGTGTCACAGATCGACCTGCGCGTTTCCCCCAAAACGGTTCAGCGCCAGGCCGCCGACAAATTGCGGTCCGCGATCGTTGCCGGCATGTTCAAGCCCGGAGACAGGCTGGTCGAGGCTGATCTGTGCACGCTGCTCGGCGTCAGCCGCCCTTCGGTGCGTGAAGCGCTCCGGAGCCTCGAGGCTGAAAAGCTGGTCGCCCTGACCCCCAATCGCGGCTTTTTCGTCCCCACCCTGTCATGGAACGAGGCCGAAGAGATCTACAAGGTGCGCGCCCTCCTCGAGTCGGAGGCGGCCGCCCTTTTTACGACACGCGCCGCATCCGCGGACTTGAAGACGATGCGCGCCGCTCTGTCCGAGTTTCGCGGTAGCATCAAATCCGACGACCGCATCCTCCAGGTCACGTCGACCCGCCAGTTCTACGAGCCGATCCTGTCAAGGTGCGGAAACCGCATCATCCAGGAGATCCTGCATGGGCTGATGGCGCGAATCACATTCCTGCGCGCGCGCTCCATGTCGCGAGCCGGACGTGCCAAGTTCAGCCTGCGTGAGATGACCAAAATTTTCGATGCCATCAAAAGCGGCGACGCCGAAAAGGCGCGCGCCGCCGCACGCGAGCACGTCGAGAACGCGTGCGCGGCGGCGCGGCTCGCCTACGACGAAATTGAGTAGCCGCCGTTACCGCTCGCTGTTGTGGCCGACCGTTTCCAGGTAGGCCAGAACGTCATCCAACCCCATGACATCGGCATACTTGGCGTCGAGGTCGAACAGGCTCTGATCGTGCGCTGCCTGCGAGCGATCGCCAACGGCCTCGCGCACCACGACCGGGCGGAACCCGGACTGGCAGGAGTCGACCGCAGTCGCGCGGACGCAGCCGCTGGTCGTGCAGCCGGTAATGATCAATGTGTCTATCCGCCTGGACGTTAGGCGCGACCCGAAATCGGTGCCGAAGAAGCACGACGCGTACTTCTTGTGCATGAGGGCGTCGCCGGCCCGCACATCAAGGCGGTCGTCGATTTCCGCGTTTTCCGTGCCGGCGCGCAAGGTCGCCAGGCCGCCGATCTTGTTGATCCAGATGCCGGCGTCCTTGAATTCCGGATCGTCGTAGACGCAGGCGGTGTAGATCACCGGGATGCCGCGCCGGTGCGCGACCTCCACGAGAGGCACAATGGCCGCGATCTCGTCATCGAGATTGGAGCCGAGCGCCTGGTCGGGCTTGGTGAACCCCTTCTGCATGTCGATGACCACGAGCGCCGGATTTTCACCGAACCCGATCCGCCTGTTGAAGCCACGCTCCTTGAAGAGCTTCTCATCGTCCGTTGTTGCAGTCATTGGCTCGCTCCCTTTTCAACCTTCGTACCAATGCAGGACCTTCCGGCGCAGCCGCAGCAGCTCGACGTCGAACAGATAGCCGCAAATGAGCATTACCAGAAGGTAGGCATAGACGGTCGCACTCTCGAAATAGCGCTGCGCCATGATGAGGGCTCCGCCCAGTCCGCCGCCGGCGACCATCTCCGCCGTGAACGTCGTCAGCAGCGCCGTCGGCACGGCGACGCGGAGCCCGCTCATCAAGGACGGCAAAGCCGCGCGCAGAACGATCCGCCACAGCAAGGTCGCCTCCGAGGAGCCCATCGCCCTCGCCGCCCAGATCTGATTGAGCGCAACGGTGCGCGCGCCGGCCACCGCCGACAGCATGAATGGAAACACTGTGGTCAGTGCGACCAGCATGATCTTGGACAAATTGTCGATGCCAAACCACAACGTGAACACCGGTATCAGCGCCAGCTTCGGGGCCGGACTGCCGAAGGCCACGAGCGGATCGACGAACCAGGCGACGAACCGGTTGCGCACCACCAAGAATCCGATCGGGATTCCGACCGCCGCCGCCAGAACGAGACCGGCGGCGCTGCGGTAGAGGCTCGTCAGCAGCGGCGGCCACAGTTCGCCATCCGTTGCGGTGACATAGAGCCGCTCCAGCACGACCGAGACGGGCGGAAGAAACAGGGGCCGCACCAGCCCCGCTCTCGCCACCAGCTCCCATACCACGAGCAGCAGAAGCAGCGGATAGACAGCGCGGACGCCGTCCCAGATCCTCAAGGCAATCGTCTCTGCAGCCTTACGCATGGCGTTCCGCCGGCTCCTGCCAGCGCAGGATGTGGTCAGTGAAAATAACGAAGGCGCGGTCGGCGAGATAGGCGGCGACCACGATGGTGATGACCGCCGCGAACATGTAGTTGTAGGAGCCGCTGTCGCCGAAAAAGAACATCAGCTTGCCGATGCCGTGGTTCGAGACGATCATTTCGGCGGCGATGGTCACGATGAACGCGAAGCCGAGCGCAATGCGGATTCCGGTGAAGATCGCGGGCAAGGCGGCCGGAAGGATGATTCGCGTCAGCGTCTTCCAGCGCGGCGTTCCGAAGGCGGCGGCGCTCCAGAGGAAGAGACGCGGCACGCCATGCACGCCGTGATAGGTGTAGATCACGATCGGCAGCAGCGTCGTAAGCACGGTCGCCAGTATGTTGGTCAGACCGCCGACGCCGAACCAGAGCACGAACAGGGGCACGAGCGCCGACTTCGGCAAGGAATATGTCGCCTTGATGATCGGGCCGAAGAAGCCGTCGGCGCGCGGCGACAGGGCCATGGCGGCGCCGAGCGGAACGCCGATCAGGATGCCGAAGAGCAGACCCAGCGCGGCCGTTATCAGCGACGTCGCAAGGTCGACCCAGAGGGTTGTTTCGCCGGCAAGATCGCGAAACGCGGCCCAGATCGCGCCAAGTCCCGGCAGGAATGCGGGGTCGGTGATCCCCAGCATCGTGATCGCTTGCCAGAGCGCGAGGCAGATCAGAAACGGTCCTGCCTTTGACAGGATGCGAATGCCGCGGCTGGCTGTACCCGCCGCGCTCACGGCGCATCTCCGCCGGGGACGAGCACCTCATGCCTCACCGCCAGCCAGACCTGATTGTGCAACTCGGTATAGGCCGACGAGAGCACGATCGACTCACGCGTACCCGTGCGGTCCAGGGTGATCGGGAACTCGCGCACAATACGTCCCGGCCGCCGCGACATCACGCAGACGCGCGTCGACAGGTACACGGCTTCACTGACGTCGTGGGTGACCATCAGGATCGTCTTGCCGGTCGAGCCCCACAACCGCAACAGCTCGTCCTGCATGATCTCGCGGGTCTGCGAATCGAGCGCGCCGAACGGCTCATCGAGCAGCAGGATGTCCGGCCCATAGGCGAACGTGCGCGCCAGCGCGACGCGTTGCTTCATTCCGCCCGACAGCTCGCGCGGATAGCGCGTTTCGAACCCCTTCAAGCCGATGAGGTCGATGTAACGGCCGACAGTATCCCGCTCTTCCGCCCGCGAGCAGCCCTTCATTTGCAGACCGTAGGCGATGTTGTCGTAGACCGTCAGCCATGGAAAAAGGGCATAGTCCTGAAAGACGATGCCGCGGTCGATGCCCGGCTTCGTGATCGGCTTCCCGTCGGCGAGCAATCGGCCACTTGTCGGGTGTACGAAGCCGCCGATCATGTAGAGCAGCGTACTCTTGCCGCAGCCAGAAGGACCGACGAGGGAGACGAACTCCCCCGCGCCGATCTTCAGGTCGATGTTGTCGACCGCCGAGATGCTATCGAAGCTTTTAGACAGCGACTCGACGGCAATCTTGCTGGCGCTCACGCCTTGCATGGATGGGGCAAGAACGACGTATTGATGTATTTGCCCATATCGACCGGCTTCGCGAGGAAGCCCTCCTTCGCCATGGCGTCGATGGCCGGCTGCAGTTTGCCGGCGTCGATGCATCCGCTGCGTTCGCGATAGTAGTCCTTGTCCGTCAGAAAATAGGTTCCGAGGATGTTGGCGGGCGATTTGGTAAACGCCGCCGTCGCCTCGATTGCCTTGGTGCGGTTCGCTGGCGTGTAGAGCCACTCCAGCATGCCGACATAGTCCGCGCACCAGGCCTTCACCAAGTCGGGATGCTGCTTGATGAACTCGTTGCGCGCCGCCATGAACACGACCGAGAAGGTCGGGAAGGCATCGGCGCCGGTGAACAGCGTCCGCAAGCCACCCTTGGCGACTTCGACGGCCATGAACGGCAGCACCATGACCGCACAATCGACGCGCTTCTCGCGCAGGGCCGGCCCCATGTTCGGGAACGTCACCTCGACGATCTCGACATCCTTCTTGGGATCGAGCCCGTTCTTCTTGAGGACGACGCGCAGCTCGAGGTCCACCGCTGAACTGAATGCATTGATGGCGATTTTCTTGCCCTTCAGGTCCTTGACCGTCTTCGGCCCGCCGTTATCCAGCACGAAGAACGTATTGGAGGCGTAACCCTTGCGGCCGTCCTGAAACACGTCGGCAATGATCGACATGCCGCCGGGAACGGCGTCTTTCAGAACCGAGGCAGCGAAGATGGGGAACGAAAGGCAGGCAAGATCGACCCGTCCTGCCGCCATCAACGCAGCCGCCTCCGGCGTGCCGCGCGTGAACGTCGCCTGCAGCTCGTACACCTTGCCGTAGTTCTTCAGAACGTTCTTCTGGAAGAACTCCGTCGTCATCAAGGTTTCGATCTCGTTCGGCGCCACCGCGCCGCCATTGGCGAAGCGGATCGTTGCGGGCGCCGCCCGCAGAATAGCGGGAGAAAAAACGGTCGCCGCAGCGGCGAGTGCGCCGCCGGCCTTGAGTGCACTGCGGCGGGTGAGCCCGCCCTTCGCATCGGTAGAACGGGACATCGAAGTAACCCCTCTCGACTGGACACCAATCTAGATGACATTAAGATTGTCTGACGATCTGGTCAATTCGCGTGCGTGGCACTTTTTTGAGCGCAGACCGCCGCCGCGTTAGGCGGCCACCGCGCGGTGTCCGGCACACAACATCTGGAGAGCCTGTTCGTGCCGATCAAACGCTTGCAGCCATCCGCTTTGTTTCAACGCGCACTTAACGGGCGCGTGCTTTACAGCCATGTCGTCGTCGCCGAAGGACAATCGCTGATCTTTGTCTCGGGACAACTGGCCCGCGATGGCTCGGGCAACATTGTCGGCCCGCGCGATATGCGGCGGCAAATCCAGCAGGTCGGAGAGAACCTTCGCGCGGCGCTCGAAGCGGCGGGCGCCGGCCTCGCCGATCTCGTGAAAACGACGACGTTCGTCACCGACATCGACGAGTTCTTTCGCCATGTCGACATTCGCCACGATATTCTCGGCGTATCCTTGCCGGCGAGCACGACCGTCGAGGTACGACGCCTGTCGCACCCCGATCTGATGGTGGAAATCGAAGCGATCGCCATGCGGACCTAGCCTGCGGCCGCTTCCGGCTGGCAGGCTTAAATCGGCGATCGACACCGCGACGGCATGCGCCAGTTGCGGCAGTAGCGGTCCCTGGACCGCGAAATCCCCTGGCGGACGGCAGTTTTCGCAACTGAAGCGATGGCCGGCAGATGCGCCGCTGCCCGCGCGCGCGACCGATATTTCTTATTCGGGGCGCAGACACCGTCCCCACTTCTGTTCGGTGGCCGCAAGCTCCTCGGGCGAAAGAGCCGAAGCATGCGGAAATTGCGATTTCCACGCGAACGGCACGCAAGCATTGATAATCATCTTGGAGTGCGAGGTGACGCCTCGCTGCTTCATGTCCGGTGGGATTCGCGGATCGAGGGCCGAGCTCCAGGCGTCGCGCACGATATCCACCGATTCCGAAGGTTCCGAGCGCGTCGTAATCGCCCACATCACGTCCGCCAGGTTCGATGGGTCGACGTCCTCGTCGACCACGACGACGAGCCGTCCCATATAGCTGTTAGCGGCGGCGATCAGAGCCGCGCGCTTGGCATGGCCGTCGTACCGCTGCCGCAGGGCGATGACGGTCATCAATTGCGACACATGCTGCCAAGCCCCCACCACATCGGTGACGCCGGCCATCTCAAGGTTGCTCCAGATGCTTGCGGCGCGGAAAGGTAGGCCGAAATGAAAGCGTGGCGGCTTCATCGGCGGTGAACCGAGCAAAATCGGGTCGTTGCGGTAGTGCACGCCCGTGACGTCCATGACCGGCGCCGGCCGCGCGTCATTGGCGTAGTAACCCGTGAATTCGCCGAAAGGACCTTCGGGCAACGATTGGTCATCGAACGGGAGCAGCATGCCTTCGAGGATGATTTCGGCCCGGGCCGGGAGCGGCAGTCCTGTGATCGGCCCGTCGCACACCTCGACGGGCCGCTGCTTTATCCCGCCGGCGAACGAATATTCCGAAGCCCCTTCGGGCAGATACTCGAATCCAGAGATGAACAGTGCGGGATCCTCGCCATTGACCACGGCCACCGGGCAAGCCCGTCCTTTGCTCCAATATTTTCTGGCGATGATGGCGCCGTGGCGGCCCATATGGTCGAACTGGATCGTCACGCGATTGCGAGCGTGCACCTGCGCGCGGTAGATCGACGCATTGACCCATCCCGTTTCCGGATCGCGCATCACGACAAGGCTGCCGGAGCCGATGTAAGGCCCGCCGTCCTTGCGATGCCAGTGCGGCACCGGAAATCTCCCCAAGTCCACCGCTTCGCCACGGTCACTGTTTTCCAGAAAAGCCGCGCGCGTGACGGATACCGGATCCAATGGCTTCAACGTGCCGCGCCGTTGCATCCACGCCTTCAAGGCCTCAAGCGGGCGCAAATTCGGGTCGATGCCGAGCGCAAGCGAGGCGCGCTGCACGTTGGTCGTCGCGTTTGTGAAGATTCGGAAGCCGGGGGCGAAGCCCTTGAAGTTGTCGAACAAAAGGGCTGGACAGTCGGCCGTGCCGGCGGCCAGTTCGGTTACTGCGCCGACTTCAAGGTACGGATCGGCTGCGTCGATTTTCCGGAGAGCGCCTAGCTTCTCTACCTGCGCCACATATTCGCGGAGATCGTCATACCCAGGCCGTTCGCTCATTAGCCCTCCTGCAGACCCATCTCCCCGGCGGAAGCAGATGCCCGCTTAGGCATCGAGAGGCGGCAAATTCAACGCTCTATCGACCATCGCCGTTGCACGGTTGAAATCGTACATGCGAAACATGTTCATCTTCACCACATAGGCGGCGCCGCCGTAGAATTTTTCGTACTGCTGGTGACGATTGCCGAATTCAGTCCCGATGAAATCCCAGGCCAGACGCATCAAGGCAACGCGCTCCCGCGCCGTCATGGAACCCGATACGTAATAGCGCTCGATATCCCTGGCGATCTCCGGATTATCGAAATCCTTCGACGACGACGGGACCGTGATCATTCCAGCGCCGGTCAATTCACGAACGATGTCGATCATGTGCGGATTGATCTTCGACTGCAACGCCATCACGGAATAAAGCGCCGTGCGCGAAGGCCACAGAACTCCGTCCTTGTCGATCTCGGCGGCCGTCTCGTGCGAGTAGAGCATATGCTCGACGATCGAGGCGTAGGACGCCAGCTCGCCCATCTCCACTTGGACCGGCGGCACCTTGTCGTTGCCGGTCGCCTCGTTCATGCGCTTCGCGAGGCCGAGCAGGAAACGAAGCTTGGTCGCGTAGCGAGCCTGCGCCTGGTGGTTGCCGTAGAGATGCGCCGGCGTCTTCCACCATTGGCCGAAGCAGAGATCGACGTTGCGATAAATGAACACGCGCTCCCAAGGCACGAACACGTTGTCGAACACGACGAAGCAGTCGGTTTCGTCGAAACGGGACGTGAGCGGGTAGTCCTCGGCGTTCGTCGCCTGCAGCGGGAAGGCCCGCCGCGAGAAGAGTTTTACGCCTTCCGCGTCGACTGGAACGGCCAAGCTCAGAGCGTAATTTTCATCGCCGGGCTGCAGCGGATGAATGCTGCTCAGATGAATGTAATCGCAATACACGGCACCCGTCGCCAACTGTTGGCCGCCTGAAACGTAGATTCCGGCGTCCGTCTCCTTGACCACCCCCGCGTACAGTGTCGGGTCGGCCTGCTTGTGCGCGGGCTTGCTCCTGTCGACCTGCGGCGGAACGATCGCGTAGGTCACATAGCGGTGCTCGTCGCGAAGGTGCTTGTAGAAACTGACGAGGTTCTCGGCATAGCCAGATCCACCGGCGGCAAAGAACTCCGGTTTGGCGGCAAAGCCGGCGAAGAAGTTGGAAACGTGATCGGGCGTGCGCCCCATCAACCCAAAGCTCTGCCCGGCCCACGCCTCGGCTGCCAGGCGTTTGGCGCGCAGATCGTCGTGAGACCCGGGTATCTGGTAGCAGCGCCAGACGGGGCCACCCGTATCCGGCGAAGTGAAGGTCATCAGGTCGCGGTTTTCCGGCGCAGCCGCAAAGTCGAACAGCCCGGCCACACTTTTTGCGCCTCCGGAAAATGCCGGATGCCCCGTCGGGTCCGTCACCTTCTCCCCGTCGACGAAGATCGCGCGCGGGCGGGCCTTCAGCTCGGCAAGGAAGTTCTTGCCGGTGCGCAGCGGAATCGCGCCCTTCGCCGTCTCATCGCCCCCCGATTGCATCGTCGCCGTCATGGGTCCGCTCCAGAAGCGCCTCGTCCTGATTTATGTACAGGATGTATATATCGTTGATGGATGTCAAGCAGCCGACCGCGGGGGCCGGTCGGCAGGACAGGTGCCTCAGCACCCTATCCTGCCTCCCGCACATCCGAATGTGCGCCGCCGTCAAGCGACTAAGGCTTCTGATCCACTTTCGATGCAATTTCGTTCCAGCTCAGCACCTGATCGTGGATGAACGACTGGAACGCAGCGGGAGTCGTCGTCGCCACGAAGATGCCGAGCGGCCGAAGCCGCTCTTGAACCTCGGGCTTGTGGAGCGCGCGATTGAGCGCTGCATTCAGCTTGTTGATGATGGCGGCCGGCGTCCCGGCTGGCGCGGCGAGCCCGTACCAGGTGCCTTGCTTGAAACCGGGCAGATCAAGGCCTTTCTCGGCGAAGGTCGGAACGTTCTTCGCCATTTCGAGGCGCTCCTGACCGATCGCCGCGAGCATCTTCAACTTCTTCTCTTTCACCAGGCCGACCGCGCTCTGCGGTCCGACGAATGCGCCGGTGACGCGTCCGCCGAGCAGGTCGGTGACCGCCGGCGTCATGCCGCGGTACGGCACCATCAGCGGGTCAATCTTCGCCGCCGTGGAAAACGACAGCGCCGCCAGATGCGGGGTGCTGCCCGGCCCGGCGGTCGCGAGCGAGACATCGTGCCCGGACTTGCGCGCGTTTGCGATGAAGCTTGCGAGATCGCCGGTCTTGCTATCGGCCGGCACGACCAGAACCAGCGTCGAACGCGTCGTCTGTCCGATCATCTCGAAGTCTTTGAGCGGCTCGAAACCCGTATGACCTTGAAAATGCGACAGCACCGCGAACGACATATCGACCGATACGATCGTGTACCCGTCCGGTTTGGCGTGCGCGACATAACTGAAGGCGATCGCCCCGCCCGCGCCGCCCTTGTTCTCCACCACGACGGTTTGATTGATCTCTTTGGACAAGGCGTCCGCAGCCGTGCGGGCGATGAGATCGACCGGTCCGCCGGCCGCGAACGGCACGACCAAAGTGATGGGACGCGCAGGATAGTCATTCGCACCCTGTGCCTTCGCACCGGGCGGAAGGAGCAGCGCGACCAACAAAAGCAATGATAAAACGAGCGGACGGATAAAGCAGATTCGATCGGCTTTCATATGTTTGGCGCTCCCCGTTCGACACGTGGTCGATCAACCTTGATGTACGGAAGCGCGCACGGTGGGTCATGCGCCGGTTTCCGTCGCAAGCTCACAGAAGAAAAAGCCGATCCAACTCTTCGACGCCCTCATGGTCAGCGGGAGTCTGATACAGATCGTACATATCGTTCAGGGCTTTGCAACTGGCCGCCGTTCGGCGGATATGTCGTCGCATAAAACACGATTGGCGATTTCTTTGGCACAAGGCCATGACGAATGGCCGACAGTCGCATAATTTCACACCCAAGCTGCGATTCGCCTGTGCGAGACAGGCTTACGGAAACCTCGCCGGAGAGCCGGTTCATGGAAAAGAAGAAGCCCAAGCCCTTCGGGGTCTTCAAACCGCCACACACTATCTCCAATCCGGATTTCCTGAATCGCGGCTCCGACGCCGGCTTCCGCGAGACCATCTACGCGTATCTGCAGGGTGCCGGGAGACTATCGGCCTGCCGCGAGGCATTCGGCCGAGCGCTGGGATTGACCGGCAGCCAGTTCGCAGTGCTGATCGGCATCGCGTACAGGCAAGGCCCGAGCGGCGTGACAGTACGCGACCTGTCGAAACATATTGCCCTGGCGCCGACGCACGTCACCACGGAAATCGGCCGGTTGATCGATGGCGGCCTCGTGGTCAAGCGGCCGAACGAATCCGACCGGCGCAGTGTGCTGGTGTCCCTGTCGAAAGTAGGCGAAAAGGCCATCGTCGACATCTCACCGTTCGTTCGAATCATAAACGATCTGCTGTTCGCCGACATTTCGGCGAAAGATCTCGCCATCGTCAGCAAGATCGCCCGCAAACTGGTGATCAATTCCGAGCGCGCGATGATTGAACTGTCCCGACACACTTCCCGGAAAGCGAAGCGCGGCACCAGGTGACGCGGGGAGGGACGCAATACGCTGTGTGACCAGTACTCGCCGGGCAGCGAGCGGCCTTGGACCACGAGGTGAATTCCCGCTAGAGGTAGCGGACAGGCTGCCTATCGGAGATGCAGGCCCGCACAATTCTTGCAAGGAAGTCCTCGGTATGAGTGACAGCGCGTCGACCGTCTTGAGTGAACGCGGCTTTCGCGATGCTCTCGGCTTTTTTGCCACCGGCGTAGCCATCATCACTGCGCAGGTCGGCGACGAGAAGCTAGGCGCCACCGTCAGCTCGTTCAATTCCGTGTCGCTCAACCCGCCGCTGGTCTTGTTCAGCCTAACGCGAACGTCGTTCGGCATCGACAAATGGAAGGCCGCGTCGGCTTTCGCGATCTCCATTCTGGACGAAGAGCAGATATCGATATCCAACCGCTTTGCGCGGGCCGGCGGCAACAAATGGTCCGGGCTCGATGTCCGGCACGCTGGAAACGGGGCGCCCTTGCCTCCCGGTGCGATCGTCCACTTTGAGGGCCGCCCCTATGCCGTCTACGACGGGGGCGATCATGAGATCTTCGTTTGCGAAGTCACCGGCTATCATATCCATCACCTGAAACGGCAACCGCTTGTCTTCTACTCGGGGAAATATCGCCATCTCGATCGCCACGACGCGGATCAAGGGCCGCCGCTTGATAATTCGTGGCTTCACGGTTGGTAGAGTACGGACGCGCTTCGGGCCACTCCGGAGCGCGCCGGCCGCCGAGCCATCTGCGCAATCGTCGGTCGGGGGGAAGCTGTGGTGGCGGAGGCAGTCTCGGTCGAACCAGTCTCCTGGCCGAATTCCCTGGTTCGAGAGACTGTCCGTTACCTCGGGATCGAGGTCGATGACACATTCGCAATCGCCGAGCAGGTGAACGCCTGAAGTGTCTGGACAGAGCGGACCTTCATCGCGCTCACGGCAAACGTGAGACGGATCTCCGCTGCGCATCTATAGCCACAACACGCTCAAAGACACTCTCTGCGTCCTCCTCGGGGGATCCCATGAGCGAACAATAGTAACCGACCAGGCGACGCGCGACGAACCGGCGCGCCTCACGCTCCCGCCGCTTCCGTTTGTCGTCGAACTGGAGGATCTGTTCGTTCATCACTGATCCGTGCCGTCCTCTCCGGCCGCCTGCGTATACGAGACGTGACATCCTCTACATTCGAAAATGTGGAGCTCGGCGCGCCTACAGTCTCGTTCGATGAGGCGCGCGAGCTTCATTGGCTCGCCGCAGGCAGGACAGAGCGGCGGCGGCCTTTGCTGAGATGCCATCGCACGCGGTCCCCTTGCGCAGCTCAACGTGGTGCGCGCCCAAGGGTTGCGAGAAATATCTACTGTCCTATTTCTGCGCCCGCGCGCGAGGCCCCTTCTCCAGCTTGTCAGCGCCAACGGTCTGGGTCGCTATCCAAATCACCGGCAATTTGCAGCGCGGGCACTGCGCCGCCTTCGGTAGCCTCGTTGCCAGGGCAAGTCCCCGAATAGCTTGCGATCACGGTGTATCTCTGGCGTCTCTGAGCCCGATGGAACTTGCCGCTTCAGGGGAAGGGGCGGCGTCGCTTGCCAGCGCCATGCGTTGCCGGGGCGTGCCCGGCCGCGAAGGAAAACCCGAAGGCCAGGCCGAGGGTGCAGCCGCAACGCGGCCGCGTACGGCCCGTCCGCTGACGCCGCGCGCCAGGCGCTTCAGCCGTCGAGCGGGGAACTCCCTTTAACAGGTCCCGGGATTCGATGATCAGTCGCTGGTACCAACGTTCAGCGGAATAAATAACGTAAAATTGGTGCCATTGACCGACACCGGCCGCGTTACCTCCGCCCCTAACTGTTTGGCAAGCGCGTTCACTATGCGTGTGCCAAGACGCCTGCTTGTCGCCGGGTCAAATCCGACCGGCAGGCCGGCGCCCTCGTCGCGAACTGAAACTAATATTGTGCTCTTCTGCATGCGAGCGATACGCACCCAGATCAGACCCTCCGATGAGGTTGGGTACGCATATTTGCCTGCATTTAGAACGAGCTCATTGATGACAAGGGCAACAAGGATGGCGCGATCGGCCGCGAACTGGACTTCTTCAGGTGCTTCCAATTGAATCTTGCACGGAGCAACTGCAGTTTCCAAATCGTCAACGACCTCACGCAGATAGGAGATGAGATCAATATTTTCGTAGTCCGCGTTATAGGCGAGACGTTCGTAGGCGCGGCCGACCGCTGAAATTCTAGTGGAAGCTTCGTTCAGGTGGTCCTTTAACTCTCGGTTGTCAGACGCGTTCATTTGAAGTTGGAGCATGCTTGAGACAACCTGGAGGCTGTTCTTGACGCGATGGTTGACTTCCTTGAGCAAAATCTGGTGGCGGGCAAGCGCGGACTGTAACCTGCGCTGATACTGCTGCTGTTCGATCGCCATCCCGAGGATATTTGCAGCACCTTGCAGGAACGCGATGTCCTTCTCGCTGAATTCGCCTTCGGATCTGCTGTCAACCTCAAGAACCCCAAATGGCGAGCCATCACCCTGCAAAATGACGTTCATCGCACGGCGAATACCATGCTCCATGAGCAACTCCGGAGTACGGAATCGCTGCTCATTCTCCAGGTGATTTGAGATGACCGGCTTACCAGTGTGCAATGCATAGCCGGCAGGCGATGCAGAATCGGCGCCGACGGTGGCGTGCCCGACCACGCCCTCGCCCCAGCCGATACCAGCCCGAACAAGAAGTCGGTTATCGGCCGGAATGTATTCCAGGACTTTGCAGTATTCAGCTTCCAAGCCTTCGGCCGTCACCCTGGCGGTGTGGTTGAGCATTTCAACAAAACTCGTGCCTTGAAGGGCGAGCACACCAAGTTCGGCAAGTAGTTCTTGCTGCCGAATTCGCACACCGAGCGCGCGAGCGCGGTGGCCGTCGGATTGATCACCGTTGGGCGTTTGCTCGACGACCGGCGTTTTTGGATCGGAGAGAGGCTTCACAATACGATCCGCTAGCACAGATTGGCAGACCCAAGATAAAAATATCAATGGAACTCTGAAATTCTTGCCGAAATACGCTCTGCGCCGCAGGTGGCGCTGACCTGCGAGTCTCATGCCTACATCACCTGGATCATGTGGACGACCACCGCAGCCCGCCTAGAGACCGCTCCTCGCAATCACGATTTGATTGGTTTGGCCGGCTTGTTGTTGTGTGGCAGCATTTCGTAGCTATGTGTCGCTTCTCAAGCGATTGCAGCCGGCTCATCGACCGCGATCTAAAGAGGCATCGGACCACGTCCAGGGCGTCGCGTCCGGAAGTCAGCATGAATCGCCCTTCAGGATCAGCGCCATGACGGACTCAACACCCAAGACGACTAGTGCAAAACCGACCAAGATCGAACAGCCTTTCCAAGCGACCGCTCAGAACGGCTCGTCGCAAGCAACTGAAGCATTCGGAAAGATGAGGCAAGATGCAGCCGAGTCTACTGAACTGTTCCAGAATTGCTATGTGACTGGGCTTAAGGGTGCCCACGAGTACAATGCGAAGGTAATGGAATTCGCTAAAAGCAATACTGAAGCTGTCGTCAGTTTCGCCAAAACACTGTCGGACGTGAAATCGCCTTCAGAGTTTCTCGCAGCAGCGACCGACTACTCACGCAAGCAGTTCGATTCACTTACCGAACAGACCAGGGACCTTACCGCGCTAGCTCAAAGAGTCACGCTGGCGACCGTGGAGCCTCTCAAGGCCGGCGTCAGCAAAGCTTTCGGCCAGGTGAATTGAGCTTAATTGCTCTACATTTGACCTTCATCGGAGCCCGCGTTCTCGCTCGGGCTGCTCCAGACTGTTGCAGCCGCTTGTTGTCCGGTCGAAGGCTTCCCGGCCGTCCTTAATCTCCGTGGCTCACCACTCGGGCTGCCCATCCACTAAAGCCGGGCGGCTCGGAGGTACGAGGCCGACCGCGGGCTGTGGGCTTTATGAAGGTCGTTGCGGGAACGTAGCGTCTCATTCGGGCATTCGAATAGCAGGAGGACTTCATGCCGCGCCAAAAACTCACGCGCCCTTGAACGCCACAAGAATTTGAGATGCTCCGTGAGAGGTCTAGGACTGGCCGCTCAATCATCGCCATGACCGCACGACTTGACCGCGCGCCGGCTCCCATATCGGGCATGCTCAGGCGGCTGGGCCTTCCCGGCGCGCAGCGGATGCGCGATCGGATGAAGGCTACGCGACGCGCGCAGGCCTCGGCTGCCAGACTCGCAGACACCTGACCTCCTTCGATAAGGCATTTGAAAGCGACTTGCCAGTCTACGTCTGGCTCTGGCCAAAAGCGGACATCTAAGTGTCGTCACGCTCCATCGGCAGCGTCTGCATGGCCTCGAAAAGATCTGTGGCGTTCGCTAGTCTTTGTCGATCGATAACTTTCGGCTGTTCTGTTCGCTTGAGCGTGACCGTCGTCGCCGGCGCCGACTGCCTCATTTTGCAACGACAAATTTCGATGTGCCCCGTCGCGAGAGCACGGTCATCGCCACATCGCTGCCATAGCGATGCATTTGCAAGTCCGCCCGCGATTCTCCAAGGTGCACATTACGAAGAATGACCTCATCAATACAATCGGGTAGCAGAGGATCGCGGAACCGAATCTCATTCTCGGTATGTGCCTGCTCTAAGCCCAAGCACGCGCCGAGAACAGCATATATGGCCGCCGCTGCCCAAGCTTGCGGCGAACACGCTACAGGATACGGCGTGGGTTCGCGCCGAGGACGTCTGATAAGGCCGCAAAATAGCTCAGGCAGACGCCGTAGCTCTTGATGTCTCGCTGCATCAAACAAGCCTTCAAACACGCGTACGGCCTCTGTCTTGAGACCGTACCGGGCGAAGCCGATCGCAATCACCGCGTTGTCGTGAGGCCAGACCGAGCCATTGTGATACGATAATGGGTTATACCGCGGCTCGCCTTGGGCAAGTGTTCGGATACCCCAACCGCTGAAACCATCCCGACCCATGAGGTGGCCGGCCACGCGGCGCGCCCTCTCCGGCGATACTATGCCCGTGAACAGCGCATGCCCCGCATTCGAGGCACGCACCCGACAGGGCCGTTTCTTACCATCGAGCGCCAGGACATACGTTCCCATCTCCTCATCCCAGAATTGTCCCTCGAATCGAACGCGCAATTTTTCGGCGTCGGTCGACAGCCTGAGGGCCAGCTCCGCGTGCCCTAGCCGTTTTGCAAGCTGTGCCCCCGCCCGTTTCGCCGCAAAGACATAGCCTTGAACCTCGCACAAGGCGATTGGCCCTTCAGCGTTCGAACCGTCAGCGTGAAAAACGGAATCTTGGGAGTCCTTCCACCCCTGGTTTGCGAGGCTCTCGCTGCCTCCAGGGTGATACTCGACAAATCCATCGCCATCACAATCGCCGTAAACATCGAGCCAGCGTAGGGCCGCCTCGATATTCGGCCAAATATCATTGATCGTCTTCAAGTCGCCCGTCGTATCCAGGTACATCCCGGCAAGCATCACAAAGAGCGGCGTCGCATCGACACTTCCGTAGTAGCGCCGGAAGGGAACCTCGCCGAGATTGGCCATCTCTCCATGCCGCAGCTCATGAAGAATCTTGCCCGGTTCGGCGTCCGATTTGGCATCGATTTCGACAGCTTGGGTTGCCGCCAGGGTACGCAGCACCCCACGCGCGAGCGACGCATCGGCCCATAACATGAACATAGCGGTGAAGATTCCATCGCGTCCAAAAACCGTGCTGAACCATGGAATCCCCGCGAACGGGTAAGGGCCGTACTCCGTCGAAGTAACGAGCGTGTAGACATCCGACGCCGCGCGACAAACGACCTCATTGAATAACTCGCTCGAGCTCTCAACCGTCGCCATGTCGGAAGTCAGACCGCGCCTGCTTCGCCTGCTGTCGCGATAGGCGCGGAAAAAGTCCGGCACGTTTTGAGGCGCGCCTACGCGCCCTCCAACTTTTTCTTCACCACAAGCGACGGTGACGAAGATCGACGCCGCTCCGCCCGGAGCGAGATCCAAATCGAGCTGCGCGCCATTAGTTTCGAGAACAACCGGGCTCGGAGCGAAGCTGATGAAAGTCCGCCGGCTGATGCCGTCGAGCCCAAAATAATGAAATTCGACGCGATCTGGCCCGATCACACGCGCTGACACGCGACCTCGCGCCTGGCGCCCTACACCTCGGACTTCGAACAGATCATGAAAGTCGGCGTCGAAAAGATAATTAAACCGAAGTCGTCGCGTTTCGGAGGCGAAATTCTTCACCCTCAGTCGCTCGTAAAGTGTCCCTTTCCAGAGAAACTTTGTGCGTTCAACAAAGATGGTCTCCCTTGCGATGTTCTCAGCGCCCGAGTCGAGATCCGGATTTGTAAGATTTACCGACAGCGTCGCCTTATCGTCGTGTGTAGTCGAGCTGAGCAATTCCAACTTTTGTCCCTCAAGACGCAGCTCCAGATAAGAGAGAAACCGGGTATCTCGAAAAAACAGACCCTCTGCAGTACCTGCGCGCCTTCCGAAGTCACCGCGGCTATCAAGAACGGCGAAAGCTTCGCCATCCTTGAGATTGCGTAAGGGACGATCGGTCAAAGAGGTTGTTACGCCGATCTCGTAGTCGGCAGTGTCCCGAGTTACGGCGTCATGCATTGTTGTGTCCATTGGGTACGTCGTCAGAGCCGCACCGGCGACAGCAAAGTCTCCGGGACGCCCCCTACGAGAGAAGGACAATCTTCTGTAAGGCCAGGCGTCTTGCCGTTAGCGATATTTTTGAACTCGGTCACGGCAGAGCCTGCTATGTCCGCGCGGTTGAGCAACTGATCGTATGCCGCTAGATAATTCGCAGCCATCCGGGACGCTGTGAACCGCTCTTCGAATCGAATTCGGATCGAGTTTCGATCCAAGGCCAGGGCCAAACCCAGCGCAGGCACCGCTTCATCTATCGACTCCACCGCAAACCCAGTCACGCCGTCATCAATTACCTCGGCGACTGAGCCACGTCGCCAGGCAACTACTGGCGTCCCCTCACGCATAGCTTCGATCATGACGAGACCGAATGGCTCGGGCCAATCGATTGGAAACAGAAGAGCCATGGCGTCGCCGAGAAACTGTCGCTTCTCATGATCGCCGATTTCGCCGATGAACTCGATCAATGGGTGATCAAGCTGCGGGCGAATGACATGTTCGAAATACTCCTGATCGGCGGGATCAACCTTCGCGGCGATCTTCAGCGGCAGCCCGGCCTTCTTGGCAATCTCTATCGCCCGATCCGGGCGCTTCTCGGGCGCGATCCGGCCGAGGAAAGCTAGATACTTGCGGGCTTTCGTATCGAGAGGAGTGCTTCCGGGCGGTAAACCATGCTGAATCGTGGCCAGCCAATTGGCGCGCGGCAGCGGCCGTCGCTGGCTCGCGGAAATCGACACCAGCGGCATGGCCGGAAAGGCGCTATAGACCGGATGGAAATCAGGCAGATCAAGCCGTCCATGGAGCGTAGTTAGGCATTTGTCCCGGGATTCTCTGAACAGCGGAAACTGCAGCAGGTCGATATGGAAGTGAATGATATCGAATTCGCGTGCCCGGCGGCGCACCTCGTCCAACATGACCAGCAGGCTGGCGGTATGATCTCTAATTCCCCCCAGCCTAAGCCCCTCCGGGACGCTTCGAACGAGTTTCGCCGATGTCTCTGAATCCCCGCTTGCGAACAACGTCACTTCGTGTCCCTGGCACACAAGTTCTTCGGTGAGCCAGGAGACCACCCGTTCCGTACCGCCATAGAGCTTAGGCGGCACAGATTCGGCCAAAGGCGCAACTTGAGCAATTCGCATCGGTTTGTCCCCGGTGATCCATCCATCCCCAGACAGTATTGTCTGGCGGTGCTGGAAATCTCACCGCGGCGTCGGCAACGCCCTTTAACGGTGACAGTCTAGCTACGCGGATCGTTCACACCGGCCGGGCCATCCGAGCCGCAGGCGCCGTGAAGACGGGCTTTCGAAAACGCTTGCGGTTAGAACCGCTCACCCCGCCCGCGTCCGATCCCCACTCGACCAACGTTTCAGAACGGAAAAGCGACCAACCCGGTGTAAATAAAAGTTCCTGCCCGTCCCGGCGCGTTACGCCTAATAGCGCCTCAGCTATCCGAGGTTCACAGCGTTCTCCCCGTGGATTCGTGTCTTTTCGAAAAGCGATGGGCCGCCATCCTGGTCGGCTTATCGACGTTAAGCCGGCTGAGTGCATATAGGACGAGCCCATGTTGTAGGCCCGCGGCGGAGACGCACGCGCGGGCTCTGTCACCGCCGCGACAGCCGCGTGGTTAGGCGCGCCGCCTGCCGTGGGCCGCATCCAGAGACCATCCGCCCTCGCGCCGCTTCGCCAAATGCGGGCTTTTGCTTGGATTCAGGAAATCTCCGGCTCGAAGGGTATCCGTGGTGGGGGATGCAGTCTCAGTCGAACCAGTAGCCTGGCCAAATTCCCGGGTTACATGGAAAAGAACGGGGAAGTTCGCGCCGATTGGTCATATGACCGCCGTCTGGCAGCCGAGAGCGCGCAATCTGATCGTACCTTACGGCCGAATTCCCTAGGCGGGCTAACAGAGAAGCTCAAAGAGGCTAACAGGAAACTCGGCCGCAAAATCAGGGATCGGGTCGTACTGGCCCATCTCGGGCTGATCCGTGGCTCCACGCGACGACTGCTGCCAGCCGCCGCTGATTCGGGCTTTTATCGTTTCAGCTCGCGTCATTCTCGGCCAGTTCAGCCACCTCGATCACGCGGAAGCGGCCGTTATCGTCGCGTGAAATCGCAAGGCGATCGATCATCAGCCGTTGCGCCGTCGGCCGGCCGGCGAAGTCGTTTTTCAGCCATTGCAGCGCCGCTGCCCGGTCAGCGTCAACCGACGGCCCCGTCAGCGACATGTGAAACCGGAAGTCCTCGAACACGTAGGGGTAGCCCCACGTGTCCAACTGCTGCACCTGCCGGTCGCTCAGCGGCGTCCGCAAACGACGATTGCGCTCCTCCTCCGTCATCGGCGCTCGGAAGCGGTCAAATTTCCGAACACAGGCGGCAGCGAGTTGGTTCAAGGGCTCGCACTGTCGAATGGGTACGAGTGCTATGAACGAGCCGATCTTGGCCACCTCGGCCATGCCCGTATCCACGCGCGGTTGCCGCCGCGCGAAAGCATGAACCGCCGCGACCAGATCATCCTCTGTCGCCCCGTTGGCGAGGCGAAAAGGCGCTTTCAAGGTGGCGTGAAAGCCGTATTTGCTGGGCTCCCCCACCGCCTCTGCCCAATTGCAACTGGGCGAGGCGGGGAACGCCACCGCTTCGCCCGTGTAGCAATCGACACCGAGCACGGAGGCACCGAAGCGGTAGAGCTCCGATTCCTGTGGCGGCACGAAATAAATGGCGTAGCGGGTAGCCATCCGACGATCTTCAGTGTAGCCGATCCGGCTCAGTAAGATGCACGATGCGACCTTGCACCAGAGTGGCAACCACATTCGGAGTCGCCAAGCTAGATCCGTCCACAACGATGAGGTCCGCGCGCAAACCCGGCGTAAGCGTTCCGCGATCGTTAAGTCGTGCCGCACGGGCAGCGCTCGCGGCCACGTACGTCCACGCTTGTGTCAGCGGCGCGATCCCGTCCGCCGCAAGTCGAAAAGCCGCAAGCAGCGGAGCAGGATAGTAGTAGTCCGACGCTAGCACGGTGCAGAAGCCGCGCGCGATCATGTCGGCCGCATTGATCCAGCCGACGTGGCTGCCGCCGCGCACAACATTAGGAGCACCAAGCACGATGTCGTCGCCAGCAGCGGTCGCCTCCTCTGCCGTCTCGATCGTCGTCGGAAACTCGGCGACCCGGCAGTCGCGTGCGCGAAACCAGCGCCGCTGCTCGGGGCTCATGTCGTCGTGCGAGAGTGTCGGCACGCCGCCAGCGCGAGCGGCCGCCGCGAGCCGTTCGGTAGCTGCGGGCACCTCCTCGGCGCGGCCGCGCAAGCGCTCGACCAGAGCCGTGAAGTCTTCCGGTGACAGCCCGGCCCGTTCCGCCATCTGCGACAGCTTGCGCACGCGTGGCGGGGTATTCTCCCAGATCATGTGGTCGTTGAACCCGAGCATGTCGATGCGGCGCGCGGCAAGCCAGTCCGCAACCTCGGCTTCGGCGTCGAGGTTGAACGCCTCGTAGCGCAGATGCAGCCGTGTGTCGGCCGCCAGATTGTCTTTCAAGTCCTCGACGGCGGTGACGATAGCGCGCGCATTGTCGATGCTGCGCAGGCCCGGCTCCCATGACGCGGTGACGCCGTGAAAGACCGTGGTGATGCCATTCGCGATGGCCTGCCGGTCGCTGTCCTTCAGGCCCATGGCGGCGGGGAAATGCACGCCGGGACGCGGCATCAGTTGCCGCTCGAATGCGTCGCCATGGATGTCGACGATACCGGGCAGCACGTAGAGGCCTTGCGCATCGAGTGTACGACCTTTGTGCGTATTGGCCCCGAGCGCCGCGATGCGTCCGTCTTCGATCGTGAGCGTGGTTTCGACGAAGGCGCCCCCGGCAAGAACCGAGCCGCCCTGAATGCGGACCGCCTCGCTCATGCGCTTGCGGTCATCAGCGCCGGCCCACCCATCTCCTCGTATTTATCGAGGAATGCCTCGACGCCCAGGGCCCGAAAGTCTCCCAGGGCGCCATGGAGGGCGGCATGCGGCCAGTCCCACCAGGCGAGCGCCAGCATGCGCTCCGCCAAAGCCGCCGGAAAACGCGGCCGCACTATCCGGGCAGGATTGCCGACGACGATGGCGTAGTGCGGCACGTCTCTGGTCACCACGCTGCCGGCGCCCACCACCGCGCCGGTCCCGATCGTGCGGCCGGGCAGCACGATGGCGCCGTGGCCGATCCACACGTCGTGACCGATAACGACGCGATGCCCGCGGCGCCATGCGAAGAAGTCCGCCTCGTCGTGAGCGTCCTCGAAATAGGCCGATGCGCGATAGGTGAAATGCGCCTGGCTCGCACGCTGCATCGGATGATTTCCGGGATTGATGCGCGTCATTGCGGCGATCGACGTGAATTTGCCGATGCGGGCGTAGGCGATATCGCTGTCGTTGACGACATACGAGTAGTCACCCATCTCGACTTCGAGAAGTTTGCTATGCGGCCCGACCTCGGTATAGGTGCCGAGCGTCGATTGCGTGACGGTGGCAGTCGGGTCTATCAGCGGAGTCGTGGATAGCATTTTGTCGGTCATGGCCGATTTCTCCCACACCACGACAGACGTCATTTCGGTGACGGCTCGATGACAGCGCTCAGCTTTCAACAACCAGCGCGACGCGATCGGCTGCGAAGCGGCCGCGCGTCGTGAGCACGGGCTCACCATTGACGGCGACATCGATGCTGTCGACGATCAGGATCGGCCGCTGGATCGACAGCCTGAGGCGGCCGGCGTCGACCGCGTCAGTGAAGCCGGCGGTGACCCGCGTCCATTTACGCCGATAGCCATCGACGCCGTAGTGCTGCAGCATCCGGGTGATCGACCGCGTCACGCGGAAGATCTTGGCGGCGTCGTAGAATCGCTGGCCGCACAGCCAGGTCGTGGCGACAGACACCGGCACGCGGTCAGCCGATCGCAAGATTTCGAGCCGCACCACCTGCGCGCCCGGCGCCAGGCCCAGGCGCGCGGCGATCTCTTCGCTCGCCTCCTCGAGGCGATGCCCCTGCAACCTGCCTTCGGCGTCGTGGCCGGCGGCGGCGACGATTTCCGAGAAACGCGTCCTCTGGCCAATGCGATAGTCGAGCTTGTCGGTGCGGACGTAAGTGCCGCTGCCGCGCTCGGTGCGGACCAGCCCGCGGGCTGCGAGTTCCGCCATGGCGCGCCGCACGGTGTGGCGATTGACGCCGTAGCGTGCCGCAATCTCGCTTTCGCCCGGCAGGCGCGAGCCGTTCTCGTGCTTGCCGACTAGGATCATCTGCTCGAAATCGTCGGCGATGCAGCGCCATAACATGATGCCGCGCGCCAGAAGATGGTGCTTACCGGTAGTTCCGCGCGGCGTTCTTGTGAGCATTGGCGGACTTGTCATCGTGGCGTCATGGGACGCGCTGTAGATGCTTGTCTAGTGCACTAGACAACTTTCCGCAAGCAACCGATGCAGGCCACACAAGATTTGCACACAGCGCGACGCGAAATGATGGCGCTGCTTGCGCAAGGCGACACGGACACGATCGCGCGCGGGCTGGCGGCGTCCGAGCACGATCCGGAGATCGTCGAATTGCGCGCGCCGGAAATCGGATTGGTGATGCTCCGTGGCCGCGTTGGCGGCACCGGCTCGCCGTTCAATCTCGGCGAGGCTACCGTGACGCGCGCGGCCGTGCGGCTCGCGTCGGGAGAAAAGGGCTTCTCTTATATTTTCGGCCGCGATGGGAAGAAGGCGCGGCTGGCGGCGGTCTGCGACGCACTGTGGCAGGCCAGCCATTCGCGGCGCGACATCGAGCAACACGTGCTGCTGCCACTACGCGCCGAACGCGAACGGCGCCTCAAACACGACCGCGAGCGTACGGCCGCGACCAAGGTCGACTTCTTCACGCTGGTGCGGGGCGAGGACGAACGATGAGCGAGCTTGTCTTTCAGACGCAGGACACCTTTCGCGCATTGATGGACGCCACCGCGCGCCCCGGTACGATCAGGATGTTGCAAGGAGCGCACGCGCCACCGCCGCTGATGCCGGTGACGGCGGCAGTGATCTCCAGCCTTGCCGATTACGAGACGCCGTTGTGGCTCGATGCTGGCTTCAGCGATGCACCGGCCGTGCTTGATTGGATCCGCTTCACGGCCGGCGCCCGCATTGTTGAGGACCCGCGTGAAGCCGCCTTCGCGCTGATCTCTAGCGCGCGCGTTCTGCCAGACTTCGGCGTCTTCGCACAGGGCAGTGAAGAATATCCAGACTGTTCGACCACCCTGATCGTCCAGCTCCCACAGTTCAAAGGCGAGGTCATCTCGCTGTGCGGGCCGGGGATCAGGGACACAGGCAGCCTCGCCGTCGCGAGCTTGCCCGATGATTTCACCGCGCGCTGGGCGAATAACCGCGCCCTGTTTCCGCGCGGGGTCGATGTCATCCTGGTGGCCGGAACCGACATCGCCGCCCTGCCCCGCACCGTCCACATCACACGGAGCGCGTGAGCGATGTATGTCGCGGTCAAAGGCGGCGAACGCGCCATCGAGAATGCCCACGCTCTGCTCGCGGATGTGCGCCGCGGCGATCGCGCCGTGCCTGAACTCACGCTGGCGCAGATAGAGCATCAGCTTACCCTCGCCGTCGATCGCGTGATGGGCGAAGGCTCGCTCTATGACCGCGAACTGGCGGCGCTTGCCATCAAGCAGGCGCGCGGCGACGTGATCGAGGCGATCTTCCTGCTGCGCGCTTATCGCACGACGCTGCCGCGCTTCGGCGCCTCGGAACCGATCGAAACCGCCGCCATGGCGATCCGCCGCCGTATCTCGGCCGCGTTCAAGGACTTGCCGGGCGGCCAAGTGCTCGGCCCCACCTTCGACTACACGCATCGCCTGCTTGATCCCTCGCTCGCGACGCAGAGCGACGTGCCGCCGCCGTCCACCGCGCCGGCCGAGGCAGCGCCCTTCCGGTCGGTCACCGATCTCCTGGCAACCGGAGGCCTGATCGAGACCGAGGAGCCGGGCGACGGCGAGATTGGCGACCTCACGCGCGAGCCGCTGGCGTTCCCGGCTGACCGCGACCTTCGGCTTCAGAATCTCGCGCGCGGCGACGAAGGCTTTCTGCTCTCGCTCGCCTATTCGACGCAGAGGGGCTACGGCCGCAACCACCCATTTGCCGGCGAGATCCGTTATGGCGAGGTCGAGGTCGAGTTCTTCGCCGAAGAGATCGGCTTCGCAGTGCCGCTCGGTACGGTTGCCGTCACCGAGTGCCAATCCATCAACCAGTTCACCGGTAGCGCGACCGAGCCGCCGCGCTTTACCCGCGGCTACGGCCTCACCTTTGGCCAGACCGAACGCAAGGCGATATCGATGGCGCTTGTCGATCGCGCGCTCCGCGCTCGCGAACTCGGCGAAGTGACCGGCGCGCCTGCGCAGGATGAGGAGTTCGTACTCAGCCATTCGGACAACGTGCTGGCGACAGGCTTCGTCGAGCACCTAAAGCTGCCGCACTACGTCGATTTCCAGGCGGAGCTCGGATTGCTGCGCAGGTTGCGCGACGAGTTCTTCGCCACCGCGCGAGCGCCGGAAGCCGACGCGCCGATGCAGGACGCCGCCGAATGAACGCGCCGGATTACAATTTCGCTTATCTGGACGAGCAGACGAAGCGGATGATCCGCCGAGCCATCCTCAAGGCGATTGCCATCCCCGGCTACCAGGTGCCGTTCGCCAGCCGCGAGATGCCGATGCCCTATGGCTGGGGCACCGGGGGCGTGCAGGTAACCGCCGCAATCCTCGGCCCCGACGACGTGCTCAAGGTCATCGACCAGGGTTCCGACGACACCACCAATGCCGTGTCGATCCGCAAGTTCTTCAGCAAGACCGCGAGCGTGCGCACCACCACCTCGACGCTCGAGGCGACGGTGATCCAGACGCGCCACCGGGTGCCGGAGACACCCCTCACCGATGAGCAGGTGCTGGTCTATCAGGTGCCGATCCCCGAGCCGCTGCGGTTCCTCGAGCCGCGCGAGACCGAAACCCGCCGCATGCACGCCCTCGCCGAATACGGCCTGATGCACGTGAAGCTGTACGAGGACATCGTGCAACACGGTCATATCGCAACGACCTACGCCTATCCTGTCACGGTCGCTGGCCGCTACGTGATGGATCCCTCGCCGATCCCGAAGTTCGACAATCCGAAGCTGTCCGACTGTCCGGCGCTGCAATTGTTCGGCGCCGGCCGCGAAAAGCGCATCTATGCGATCCCGCCCTACACCACCGTCGTCTCGCTCGACTTCGAGGATCACCCGTTCGAACCCTATCGCCACGACGCGCGCTGCGAGCTGTGCGGCGCCAAAGACAGCTATCTCGACGAGGTGATCACCGACGATAAGGGCAGCCGGATGTTCGTCTGCTCGGACACCGATTACTGCGAGACGCGTCGAGCCGGTGGCCATGGCCCTGTGGAGGGCGCAAAGTGATTGAGGACGCGCCGCTGCTGACCGTCGACGGGCTGACGAAGTGGTACGGCCGCCGCCTCGGCTGCACGAACATATCCTTCGACCTGTACGAAGGCGAAGTCCTGGCGATCGTCGGCGAGTCCGGCTCCGGCAAGTCGACGCTGCTTCAGCTCCTCTCAGGCCAGCTGCAACCGAACGACGGACGCATACTCTATCGTATGCGCGACGAGACCGTCGCCGACCTCTGGCACTTGTCCGAGCCGATGCGCCGCCTGCTGTTCCGCACCGACTGGGGCTATGTCCACCAGGACGCCCAGATGGGCCTGCGCATGGGCATCAGTGCCGGCGGGAATGTCGGCGAGCGGCTGATGGCGGTTGGCTGGCGCAATTACGGCGCCATCCGGGACACCGCTACTGACTGGCTGGCGCGGGTCGAGATCGACCAGGCCCGCATCGACGACACGCCGCGCACATATTCTGGCGGCATGCGTCAGCGCCTCCAGATCGCACGCAATCTGGTGACCGCGCCGCGCCTCGTCTTCATGGACGAGCCGACCGGCGGCCTCGACGTCTCGGTGCAAGCCCGCCTACTCGACCTGCTGCGCCGGCTTGTCTCCGATCTCAACATCGCCGCGATCGTCGTCACGCACGATCTGGCGGTTGCGCGTCTCTTGTCGACGCGGATCATGGTGATGAAGGCCGGCGAAGTCATCGAAGCGGGCCTCACGGATCAGGTACTCGACGATCCGCGCGAGCCCTACACGCAACTGCTCGTCTCCTCGATTCTGCCGGTATGACCATGCACCCGCTCTCGCTTGCCGGCGTTTCCAAGGCCTTCACCGTTCACCTGCAAGGCGGCTTGCGTCTGCCGGTGCTGCGCGATCTTGCTTTCACGGCCCGACCGGGCGAGTGCGTCGTGCTGACCGGCCCCTCCGGCGCCGGCAAATCCTCGATCCTCAAGCTCATTTACGGCAATTACCGCTGCGACGAAGGCGCGATACTAGTGCGTAACGGTAGCGATATCGTCGATATCGCGACGGCGGCGCCGCGGCAGATCCTCGCGTTGCGCCGGCGCGCGCTCGGCTATGTCACCCAGTTCTTGCGCGCCGTGCCCCGCGTCTCCGCGCTCGACATCGTCGCAGAGGCGCTTGATGACGTGCCCCGCGAGGCTGCGCGAGACCGCGCCGCCGCCATGCTCGCGCGCTTCAATGTACCGGAGCGTCTGTGGGGCTTGCCGCCCGCGACCTTCTCCGGCGGCGAACAGCAACGCGTCAATCTGGCACAGGGCCTGCTGCCAGAACGGCCAGTCGTGCTGCTCGATGAGCCCACTGCCTCGCTCGACGCTGAAAACCGCGCCGTCGTCATCGAAATCATCCGCGAGCGCAAACGACAAGGCGTGGCGCTGGTGGCCATCGTGCACGACGAGGCTGTGCGCGATGCAATCGCCGATACTTCCCTCGACGTCACGCGATTCGCCACGGCAACCTGAGCATGACCGATACCAACGCCTTCGTCATTGAAAACGCACGCATCGTGCTCGCCGATAGCATGATCGAGCGCGGTTATGCGGCCGTCGTCGACGGCAACATCGCGGAGGTCGGTGAAGGCATGGCGCCGGAGCGCGGCATCAACTTCGGCGGCGATCTCCTGCTCCCGGGGCTCGTGGAACTGCACACCGACCATCTCGAGTCGCACTATATGCCGCGCCCGAAGGTGCGCTGGGACCTGACTGCGGCGGTCATGTCCTACGACGCGCAGATCGCCACCTGCGGCATCACGACAGTCCTCGACTCGTTGCGCGTGTGGCGCGAGGACGGCGCCGAAGACGTGGACGGCCAGGCGCATGAATTGTCCGCCGCGATCGACGACGCCCGGCTCCGCGGGCTGTTGCGGGTTTCACATTACCTGCACCTGCGCTGCGAGGTACCGATGCCGGACGTCGTCGAAGATGCGTCAGCGCTGATCGACCGTCCCGACATCAAGCTGATGTCTCTCATGGACCACACGCCCGGACAGCGCCAGTTCCGCGATCCCGTCAAGCTGCGCGAATATTATCGGGGCAAGAGCGGCGGCATGACCGACGCCGACTTGGACAGGATGTTCACGCGGCGCTTGGATTTTCATAATCGCTACGCGAGCAACAATTACCAGCAACTGGTGGCACTCGCGGGCAAACACGGCACGCCGCTTGCCAGCCACGACGATACCACGGCGGCGCACGTCGAGCAGTCGATCAGCGACGGCGTCAAGGTGGCCGAATTTCCGACGACCATGGAAGCTGCCACGCGGCTCCACGACGCCCAGGTGAAAGTGCTGATGGGTGCGCCCAATCTCGTGCGCGGCAAATCGCATTCCGGCAATGTCGCCACCGCCGACCTCGCGCGTATCGGCCAACTCGACATTCTGTCATCTGATTACGTTCCCTCGAGCCTCCTGATGGCGGCGCTGCGACTGCCGCACGTCTCCGGCGAATACGATCTGCCGGCGGCAGTGCGCACAGTGTCGAAGACGCCGGCGGAAGTCGTCGGCCTCGCCGATCGCGGGGAGATAGATATCGGCAAGCGTGCCGATCTCTTGCGCGTTCATCTTGACGATGACGATGCCGCCGTCCGCAGCGTCTGGAGCGGGGGGCATCGCGTCGCATGAGCACGGCCGCGCCGCACATCGATCCAGCAACGCCACCGATTGGGCCAGGCAGGCTCGTGCTCGCCGTCGGCCCAAGCGGAGGCGGAAAGGATTCGGTGCTGCGCCACGCGCGCATCGATTGCGCCGGCGACCCATCGATCGTCTTTCCGCGCCGTGCCGTCACCAGACCGGCAAATTCCGACGAAGATCATGAGAGCATCGACGAGGCTCAATTCGACGCGGCCTTGCGCGCGGGCGCCTTCGCGCTTGCCTGGCAGGCGCATGGCCTCTGCTACGGAATCCCGCGCGCGATCAACGACGATATTCGCCTTGGACGCACCGTTGTCTGCAACGTCTCGCGCGGCATCATACGTTCCGCCCGAAAGTGCTACGTACACACCACCTGCGTTCTGATCACCGCGCCAGAAGACATTCTGGCAGCGCGGCTTAGCGCACGCGCGCGCGTATCCGATGGATCGATCGCCGCACGTTTGGAGCGAAACGATATCTACTTCGACATATCCGCGGATGTCGTCATCGACAATGTCGGCAACATCGACCATGCCGTCCAGACATTCGTGAGCATTTTGCGGAGATCAACCAAGGCTTGAACGCATAGATGAATGAGTCGCGCGCCGCTCGAATGCACGAGCGCGGTATTCTATTTCCAGTCGTCATCGTATAGCAGATTTTAAATTCTTGTATGCAGCAAACCATTTCATGCGAGTGTCACGCGCGATTGATACATGCGTTATGCGGCTGGTGATTTTTTTGAGACCATGCGCGCCAGCCGTTGTCTGAACCAACGCTCGCCGCGACTGTCCAGCGGCGCCTTGCAACGAAGCCGACACCTGGAGAGAAGCACGATGAAGCAAACGTATCTGACGACAGCCTTCGCGGTCCTCGCCACCGCGCTTGTGTCGACCGCAGCCTATGCCGAGAACGACAAGGATTGCCCAAACGGCGGTGTTGTCCGTTTCGGCGTCGAGCCGTTCGATACTGCGCCGCGCCTGACACCGATCTACGAGCAAATCGGCAAGCTGATCGGCGAAAAGATCGGCTGCGAAGTGAAGGTCTACGTCGCCACCAACTACAACGCCGAAATCGAAGCCATGCGCAATGACAAGCTCGAGATTGGCGAGTTTGGCCCACTTGGCTACGTGCTCGCGCACCAAGTCGCCAAGGCGGAAGCCGTCGCCGCCTTCAGCAACTCGGAAGGCAAGCCCGACACCTACTGGGCGAGCCTCGTGACCTATCCCAGCTCCGGCATCAAAACTGCGGCCGAGATCAAGGGTCATTCATTCGCGTTCTCCGACCCAGCCTCGACCTCGGGCCATCTGTTCCCGGCTTACGGTTTGGCCAAGGCCGGCATCGATCCTGACAAGGACATCAAGGCGATTTTCGCTGGAAGCCACACCTCGTCCTTCGAGGCGCTCTACAACAAGAAGGTCGACGCCGGCGAGCTTAACAGCGAGCAGCTCGAGTCGGCCAAGCAGCGCGGCCACTACAAGGATGGCGACCTCGTTTTCCTCTGGAAGTCCGATCCGATCCCGACCGATCCGATCACCGTGCGCGGCGATCTGCCTGCCGGCTTTAAGGCGCGTCTTATCAAGGTGCTGCAGACCCTCGACTTGCACGGCCTCGACGAGAAGGACCGCAAGGTCATGGGCATGCATGGCCTCCGTTTCGTCCCACAGACTGATAAGGCTTATGACGGCATCCGCGATCTCGTGAAGACGCTGCACATCGACCTGCAGAAGCTCAGCTGAGCGGAGGCCAACATGCTGCGCGTTCGCAATCTCTCGATGCGCTATCCGAACGGCAAACTTGCTTTGTCCGATTTTGATTTGACCGTCGAGGCGGGCGAACTGGTGGTCGTGTTGGGCGGCAACGGCAGCGGTAAAACGACGCTGCTCCGCTGCGTCACGCGTACGCTGCAACCTAGCAGCGGAGAAATCTGGCTCGGCGAGGTAAACCTCGCCGAGCTCAGTGGCGACAAGCTGCGCCGCGCGCGGATGAAGTTGGCCTTGATTTCGCAGCACGCCAGCCTTGTGCGCCGGTCGAGCGTCCTTGCTAACGTCGCAACCGGATCGCTCGGCCGCCATTTCAATCTGTGGACCGCGCTCGGCCGCGTACCGGCGGATGAACTTGCGGCTGCGCATGGCTATCTCGGTGAGGTTGGGCTGGCCTCGCTGGCCGGCCAGCGCGCTGGCACGCTCTCCGGTGGCCAAGCGCAGCGCGTCGCAATCGCACGTGCATTGGCGCAACGCCCCGACGTCGTCCTCGCCGATGAGCCAGTGGCGAGTCTTGACCCGGAGGCGGCGCAAGAGGTCATGCGCCTGTTGCAGCGCCTCGCGCACACCGAGAAGCTCGCGGTGCTCGCGGTTCTGCATCAGGTCGACCTTGCCTATTCTTTCGCCGATCGCGTTGTCGGCATCCGTGCCGGCCACATTGCCTTCGATACGCCCTGCGCCAGCCTGTCGCGCGAGGCAGTCCAGGGTCTTTACGTCAGCGAGGCGGCATGACAGCTCACATCGCTCCGCTGCCCGCTGCCGCACCGCTCGCCAGCTGGGGCCGCGCTGCGGCTGTCGCGTTGAGGACCGTCCTCATCTTGGCTGGCATCCTCATCGCCATTCAGATGCTGGTCGTCGTTGAGGCGAAGCCGCAGGATCTCATTACCGGCTTTCGCGGCATGGTCGACATTGTTCGTCGGTCCTGGCCGCCGGATTTCTCCAAGCTTCCCGATGTGCTTTGGCCGGCGCTGCAGACGATCGACGTGGCACTGTTCGGCACAGTAGCAGGCGTTATCCTCGCCGTGCCACTCGCGGTACTTGCAGCCGCGAATGTGACGCCCTCCCGCTACGCCTATTACATCGCGCGTGGAGTAATTGGATTCACTCGCGCCGTGCCCGATATTGTATGGGCATTGCTTTTCGTCACGGCGGTCGGCCTCGGTCCATTCCCTGGCGGGCTAGCGCTCGCGGTGCATTCGATCGGCATGCTCGGGCGCCTGTTCGCCGAGACCATCGAGCATATGGACATGGCACCGATCCACGCCCTCGAGCTCACCGGTGCGCGGCGGGTCCAAGTTTTTACGCACGCCATCGTGCCTAGCGTCCTGCCGTCGCTGCTCGGTATCGGTTTATATCGGCTCGACGAGAACATCCGCTCGTCGCTGGTGCTGGGCTTCGTCGGTGCCGGCGGCATCGGCTTCCAGTTGCTCACGGCGATGAACCTATTCCAATACCGCCAGGTGTCGCTGCTGCTCATTGTGATCTTCGCTATCGTGATCATTGCGGAGCGGCTGTCAGCGGCGTTGCGCAATCGGCTGGGATAAACCGGTCTGGACCTCAGGAGGCCTGCTTTGGTTTATGAGCACCATTCGCGTCTTAGCGGAAGCATGTCCGCCCAACCCCAAAGAGCAGACACTTAACGCCCGGCCGCCAAGTCCGCGACGAGCCATAGGGCGACATTGGCGACTTCTTTCGCTTGGCGATCTTTTGATTAAGCGCCTTCGGCTCGCGCTGACCTCGTCATCGAATCCGCGCATTTTCGTGGAAAATGCAGTAACCAAAAGATTGAACGGACGGGACCAGCTTCTTGAAAAGCTGGCTTGGAAATCTCTGACAGAAGTTCGCGACGGTCGATCTCATGGAAAACGGCTGCGCGCCGCAGATGCAGGGCGGCATGCGGGCATGTCGATCGGACGCAGGCCGGACGCCTCGCCGGCTCGGAACGCCCGTGCTATGCTACAATAAAGCTACCGGTCCTAGGAGCCGCGCCATGAAGTCGTTCCTCGCCGCGTGCGTCGTCGCCGTCATCGTCGCCGTCGTCGGCAGCCTCGTGCTCGACAGCGTGCAGAAGCCTGTCGACGAGGCGTTCAAGACCGAGGCCGTACGGCTCGGGACCTAGCCGTCGGCACGACGGCCGGGATACCGCTGCGGACGGCAGCGGCGCGCCCACGATGACGATCGCTATTCCGCCGGCGTAGACGTCACCAAGCCCGGGCCTTTCGGGCTTCGCTCCCGTGCAAGCTCCTCGTCGACCCACAGCGGGTGATGCTCCTTCGCCCAATTCAGGTCGACCGTCCCTTCGCCCATCCCCTCGAACGCGCCTTCCATGCCGAGCGTGCCGAGATAGACGTGGGCGAGGATCAACGCAATGAACAGCATGCCGACCACGCCGTGGAAGACCTCGGCCAGCTCCATGTTGCCGACCGTCAGGCCGCCGTAGAACGGGAAAATGAGCATGTAGCCGCTGATCATCATCGCCACGCCGCCGAGCACGATGAACCAGTAGAGCAGCTTCTGCCCGGCATTGAACTTCCACGCCGGCGCCGGCGATGCATGGCCCTTGCTGAACATGCCTCCGCCCGTCTTCAACCACTGGATATCCGCCCGGGTCGGGAAGTTCTGGCCGATCCACATCAGGAACATCAGCACGACGCCGATGGTGAAGGCAAAGCTGAGATAATTATGTGCGTACTTCGCCCACTGCGACCATGTGCTGAAAGCCTCTGAGGCGCCGGAGGAAGCGAACAGCGTTCTGCCGAATGTGACGTTAAGACCGGTAATGGCCAAGATGACGAAGCAGGTCGCCGTGAGCCAGTGCACGAAGCGCTCGAAGGAATTGAAGCGCACGATGGTGCGGCCCGAACGACCGCCCTCGATCCTGATCGTGCCGCGCCACATATAGAAGATTATCAACAGCACTATCGTGCCGATAATCGCAACGCCGCCAATCCATTGCAAAGTGCCCATGCGGAACTCCTGCCATTCGCGGCCGGCCGGATGCTCGATCACGTATGATTTGGTGTCGGGGATCGTGCCGCGGCCCTGGATCGACTTGAGCTGCTGCAATAGTTGCTGCTCTTGCACCGCGTTTGCGCTCGGATCGACCGAGTTCGGTTGTTGCGCGGAGACCGGTGCCGCCATTGCGACGACGACAATGAGTACCAGCGCACCGGCGATCAGGCGCATATTGGCCAGAGACTTCGCCATGTCATTCACTCCTCTGAAAAGCGCTGTTCTTGCAATCGGGGGCGGCGGGAGGCAGCGATTGGTGCCGCCAGCCGCATCAGGTCGCGACCGTCTCGTGATAGGCCGTCTGCCAGCCCCAGGCGCCGGAGCCGTAGCCGCGCCGCGACACCCGCTCTTTGTAGATCTGCGCAATGACGTCGCCGTCGCCGGCGAGCAGCGACTTGGTCGAGCACATCTCGGCGCACAGCGGCAGCTTGCCTTCGGCGAGACGGTTGGCGCCGTATTTCTCGTACTCTTCCTTCGAACCGTCGGCCTCGGGGCCGCCGGCGCAGAAGGTACACTTATCCATCTTGCCGCGTGAGCCGAAGTTGCCGACCTTCGGATACTGCGGCGCGCCGAACGGACAGGCGTAGAAGCAATAGCCGCAGCCGATGCACAGGTCCTTGTTGTGCAGCACCACCGCATCCGCCGTGGTGTAGAAGCAGTTCACCGGGCAGACCGCCGCGCAGGGCGCGTCGGTGCAGTGCATGCATGCCATCGACACCGAGCGCTCGCCCGGCTTGCCGTCGTTGAGCGTGACCACGCGGCGGCGGTTGATGCCCCACGGAATCTCGTGCTCGTTCTTGCAGGCGGTGACGCAGGCGTTGCATTCGATGCAGCGGTCCGCGTCGCAGAGGAATTTCATTCTGGCCATAGTGCCGCCTCCTTAAGCCGCGCGGATCTGGCAAAGCGTGACCTTCGGCTCCTGCATGCCCGTCGCCGGGTCGTAGCCGTAGGTCATGATGGTGTTGGCGCTTTCGCCGAGTACGATCGGGTCGGTGCCCTGCGGATAGTTGGCGCGCAGGTCGTCGCCGCCGAACCAGCCGCCGAAGTGGAAGGGCATCCAGGCGACGCCCTTGCCGACACGCTCGGTGACCAAAGCCTTCACCTTGGCCTTCGAGGCGTTCTCGGCGCCCGTCACCCAGACCCAGGCGCCGTCCTTGATGCCGCGCTCATTGGCATCCGCCGGGCTGATCTCGATGAACATCTCCTGCTGCAATTCGGCGAGCCACTTGTTCGACCGTGTCTCCTCGCCACCGCCCTCGTATTCGACGAGACGGCCGGAGGAGAGGATGATCGGGAATTGCTTGGCGATGCCCTTCTCGATCGCGGTCTTCTGCACCGTGAAGCCGATGTTCGGCAGGCGGAACTGCTTGGCGTCGGGCAGCGTCGGATACTTCTGCACCAGATCGACGCGCGGCGTGTAGATCGGCTCGCGGTGCACCGGGATCGGGTCCGGCAGGCCGAAGGCATTCATCCGAGCCTTGCCGTTGCCGTAAGGCACGCAGCCGTGCTTCATCGCCACGCGCTGGACGCCTCCGGACAAGTCGGTCGACCATGAAACCGCTTCCGGCGTCGTCGGGTTGACCTTGTTGATCACGGCCAGTTCTTCCGGCGTCAGGTCACCGTCCCAGCCGAGCTTCTTGAGGACGCCGTAGGTAAATTCCGGATAGCCGTCCTTGATCTCCGAGTCCTTCGAGTAGGACCCTTCGGCCAGCATATTGACCTTGCGCGTGGTGCCGTCGGGCAGCTTCTCCTCGCGTTCCACACCAAAGCGGGCCCGGAAGACGCCGCCGCCGTCCATGACGGCGAGGTTGGTGTTGTAGAGCAGCGGCGTCCCCGGATGCTTGACCTCCGGCGAGCCCCAGCACGGCCACGGCAGCCCGTAATAGTCGCCGCCGACTTCCGGATCGTCCTTCGGCGCGCGCAACGTGACTAGGTCGAACTTGGCCTGGTTCTTCATGTGCGCCTTCAGCCGCTCCGGCGATTGACCGCAATAGCCGGTCGACCACGATCCGCGATTCATCTCGCGCAGGATGTCCTCCGCCACCGGCAGATTGTTCTCGACCTTGATGTTCTTCAACATCTCGTCGGCGAAGCCGAGCTTCTTGGCGATGAGGTACATGACCTCGAGATCGTCCTTCGATTCGAAGATTGGCTTGACGATCTGCTCGCCCCACTGGAGTGCGCGGCCGGTATTGACCCGCGAGCCCTTGCATTCGAACTGTGTCGCGACCGGCAGCAGGTACATGTTGTCGGTGCGGCCGGCCTTGACCGCGAGCGAGGCCCAGGTCGTCGGATGCGGGTCGGCGACGACCAGCAATTCGAGCGCCTTGAGCCCCTTCATCGACTCCGGCACGCGCGTGATCGAGTTGCTGGCGTGGCCCTGGACGAACATCGCCTTGACGTTGTCCTTCTGCGCCACCTGGTCCTTCGGCAGCAGCACCGCGTCGAACCAGCGCGTCAGCGGGATGCCGGGCGTCTCCATGATCGTCTTGTTATCGAAACGGCCAAGCAGATAGTTGTAATCGACCTCCCAGACGCGCGACCAATGCTTCCACGCCGCCTCAGTGAGGCCGTAGTAGAACGGCAGTGTCACGATATCGAGGCCGACGTCGGTCGCGCCCTGCACGTTGTCGTGGCCGCGCAGGATGTTGGCGCCCGTGCCCGGTGCGCCGACATTGCCGGTCATCAGCAGGGCGATGCAACTCGCGCGCACGTTGGCGGTGCCGACGGTGTGCTGTGTCTGGCCCATGCACCAGATCAGTGTCGACGGTTTCTCCGTCGCAAACGCCTTGGCGACGCGTTCGAGCTGCGCGCCGGGGATGCCGGTCACCCGCTCGACCTCGTCCGGCGTCCACTTCTCGACTTCCTTCTTCAGATCTTCGAAACCGTAGACCCGCTGCTTGATGAATTCCTTGTCTTCCCAGCCGTTCTTGAGGATGTGCCACATCATCCCGTGCAGCACCGGGATGTCGGTGCCCGGACGCATGCGCACGTATTCAGTGGCATGCGCGGCCGTCCGCGTCAGGCGCGGATCGATGACGATGAAGTTGCCTTTGTTGAGCTCGGCCGACTCCAGCATGTGCTGCATGGCGACCGGATGCGCCTCGGCGGCGTTGCTCCCCATGAATAACAGCGTCTTGGCGTTACGCATGTCGTTGGGGTTGTTGGTCATCGCGCCATAGCCCCAGGTATTGGCGACGCCGGTGACCGTGGTCGAATGACAGATACGCGCCTGGTGGTCGGTGTTGTTGGTGCCCCAGAACGCGCCAAGCTTGCGGAACAGGTAGGAGCCCTCGTTGGTCATCTTGGCCGAGCCGAGCCAGTAGACCGAGTCGCCGCCCGACTTCTGGCGGACCGACATGAGCTTGTCGCCGATCTCGTTGATGGCCTGGTCCCACTTGATGCGGGTCCATTTGCCGTTCTCGAGCTTCATCGGATATTTCAGCCGACGCTCGCCGGACACGAGTTCGCGTACCGAAGCGCCCTTGGCGCAATGCGAGCCGCGGTTGATCGGCGAGTCCCAACTCGGCTCCTGGCCGACCCAGACGCCGTTCGAGACTTCGGCGGTGACCGTGCAGCCGACCGCGCAGTGCGTGCAGATGCTCTTGCGGATCGTGGCGCCAGACGTGAGCGGCCCGGCCTGTGCGGCCTCCGCCTTGCGCACGGTGGTGAGCGGCAGCGCGCCGACCGCGGCGAGTGCGCCGGCGGCAAGGCCCGAGCGGCGCAGGAAGGCGCGGCGATCGACGCCGGTCGACGCACCGGACAGAGCGGTCGTCAGCCTGCCCTGCCGCGCGGTGCGTTCGGATTTGCGGATTAGCACGGGCGTCTCCCTTATTTCTTCGGGTAGCTGTTGACGCGGTAGAAGTTCTTCACGTCCTCGGAGTCGGCCTTGTAGCGGGCCTTGCGTTCCTCCGACGGGCTCTCGTCCGCGTCCGCCTCGGTGGCGAGCGGGGCGGCGGCGGTCACGGCGAGACCGGCGCCAGCGCCGAGGGCGCGCAAGAACTCGCGACGGCCGAATTTGCCTTTGTCACCCTGTTTCATCGCCGGTCCTCCTAATCTTCAAAACGCGTTTCGTCCGCCGCCCTCGTTCAAGGTCATGACGGCAGTGCGAATGCTTCGGTCTCGAGCGCGATCAGCGTGCGTCCGAGCAGTCCGACGCTGCGATAGAAATCGGCAGCCTCGGCGCGCTCGATGTCGGCGAAGAAGCGTCCGATCCACGGCGCCATGTGCTTCTCGAAGATGACGCGGTCGGAGCCTTCCGGCGCCGGCAGCGCGCCAGAGCAGAGCCCGGCCATGATCTCGCAGAGAATGCCGGCGTGATCCTCCGGCTCGGCGACATCTTCCGCGCGCGCGACGCCGATCGTGCTTAGGTCCTCGCGCAGGCGCGCCAGCGGCCGCTCGTGCAGGAAGCCGGTGAGATAATACGAGCCGTACGGCATGACCTCGCCGCGACCGATGCCGATGAACAGCGCGAAGAACTCACGCTCGACATTGTCGGCGCGGACGCGGTCGGCGGCGTCGGCCAGTGCGACGTGTGCAAGCCCGAGGGGGCTCGCCTCGCCGCGCAACTCGCTCAGCCGGGACAGAAGCCCGGCATCCGGCGCCCGCAGCAGCAAGCTCGCGAGCAGCGCATATTCCTGCGCGCGCGCGGCATCAACCTCGTCGATTTCGGAATTCATGATGGCTTCGCGATAGAGGTCGAGGCGCGGGGCCTTGCGCGAGACGCCGGTCGGCGTTTCGATCGCAAGCACACGTTCCGCAGGGACCCGATTCCAATTCGATATCGACGGTTGGGGGATACCGATGTGGCGCACAAGCTCGCTTACGCCGCCGACGGCGTGAATTGCTTGTGCGAGTCCCTGATCCCGCATCGTCTTCGATTCTCTTGAATTGTTCCAAAGAGCGTACTGAGATGCGAATAGGCCGGCAATAGCCTTGACCTATGCTCTGATCGAATGTTCGTGATTTTTACTGCGGCAAGGCGCCGCCGTGCCGACGTGCGGTGACACGCTGCGTCGCAATATCGTCGGCTTGCTGTGCTGCCGTTTCATCATCGCCTTCAGGCGTGCGTTCGTCAGCGACCGAAACCGCCGCCTGACTTATATCAAGAGTTTCATGGCCGCCGGTGGTCGTCTCGGCAATTGGCGCTTCGCCGGTATCCTGTGGGGTGGATTGCGGAACCGGCTCGACCTCATCGTTCTCCGAGCCGAAGAGGCGCTTCGCCAGCGCCTTGATTTCCTCCTCCGATTTGAACGTGCCGAAGCCCGGCACGCCGTCGGGCGCGGTGAAGTCCCAGTCGTTTTCCTGCAAGCCGCGAAAATCCCGGATGGCCGGATCGCTCGTCCAGGCGCGGCGAAGCGCCGCATGCCTGAGTGCAGCCGGAACGCCGGGCTTCATGAACGCCGAGATGTCCGTATCGGCAACAATCTGCTCGAGCGATGGCAGCTTGGAGAGGTCGAAGGCCGGCTCTTCCGCAGCGGGCGCGGCTGGCGCCGGCACCTGCCCGGTCCCAACGGCCACCACAGGGTTGGCTTGCGCATCGGCTTCCGGCGCCACTTCGGCTTCGCGCTTCCTTCGCGACCATCGCTCCAGGAAATTCTCGGGCTCGCTCATTCGACGTCTCCGCCGCGGCTCATCGCCTCCGGATCGGCACGGTCCCGTACGCGCTTGATGAAGGTGCGGTCGACATGATGCTCGGCAACGAAGGCTGCAATCTGCTCCTGGATCGCGCGCGGCATGGCGACCGTCTCGACGATGTCGTTGCCGGCCTCGGTGAAACCCTCGCCTTCGGCCGGATCGGCCGTCACCTTGAACACATGATAAGGCGGTTCGCCGTCGTTCGCGCGCAGCACGACCCAGAGCGCCGGCACGTCGATCAGGAGATTGTTGCCGTAATATTCGGTCTCGGTGCGGTGCAGTTCGATCTCCGCCGCACCGGCATAGAAGGAGACACGATCGGTCTCCTCGCTCAACTTCGTCCACGGCGGCGTGTCCGGCGCACCGGCCAGCACCGCGACCGGCGTCCAGAGATAATCTATCCAGGGCGACGATCCCTTGCGCCGCTCGACGATGACGCCGACGGCAATGCGCGCGAGCGGCGGCGCAATCGTCATGTGACCGCCTCCAGATGCCGCACGGGCAAACCCGTGACGAGGTTCTGCGGCTTCATGCGAATGGTCTTGTCTGGCGCCATCGCCAGGATCAGATACGCCGGCTCGCCGCGCAAATCCTCCCTGACCGCAGCGGCGTCTCGGAAGGTCAGGCGGAACAGACCTACGATGCGCTCCATCGCCGATTGATCGAGCGTCTCGCCCTTCCACACGCGGTCGCCGATCTTCGTAGCTTCGGCATCGAGACCGACATACCAAGCGAGATCAACCTCCTGCATCTCCTTGAGCGCCTCGATTTCGACCGTGACGCCAATGAGATGCGCGATCCAACGCTCCATCACGCGCGCCAGCGCGCTCAATCCTTCCCGGCCCGCAGTGAGATCGAGCGCCATGTCGAAACGATCGCCGCGGTCGAAATAGTCCGCCGCATTGGCGTCACTGATGATGTCGATATTGGCGGCAGCGGGAATGCCCAGCATCGACACCAGCGGCGACACCGGCGCCGGGTTGACCCCGCCAACCGTTTCCTCGTCAGCGGCGATCAGCGCGCCCTCGTGCAAGGTCGCGCGCTGCGGGCGGAAGAACAGTTCCGCCGCGCGCAACACGCGCGCATCTCCGACGCCGTCCAGCGCGTTGCGCAGGATGACGTGCACGAGTTGATTTATGAACAGGGTCGGCACCCGGTGCGCGCCGTCGCGGGCGAGCGCAGCATAGGCGGCCTCGAGGGTCGGATGGCTCAGGAGATGGTCGCGAAAGGCAACGAAAAGCTGCCAGTTCTCACGCGCGTCGGCGTCTGCGATCGCTGTGATCTCGACCTGCGTCACCGGCCGGCGGGGCTCGGCGAGCAGCGACGCATAGAGGCCGCGCTCGGCGGGACAGGCCTCTTCGGGCGGCACGAGTTCGGGCCGCGCCAGATAGACCTTCAGGAAATCGTCGGTGACGACGAGGCCGCCGCCCGCGCCACGGTCGAGCAGGTGGTGCCCGCAGGAGAGCCAGAAGTCGGTCATCTTTTGCGCTGCTCTGCCATACCGACTAGATCTACCGCGTCGCCGGTGTCCTCTTCGCCCTCGACGTCGAAGAAACTGAACGCACGCGCGGGCTTCCTGCCGTTGCGCGGCTTCAGCGTACGAAAAGCCTCGCGCAGTTCGCCGCCATCGAACGACCGATGCACCGCAACGAGCGTGTCGGTCGGTTGGTCGCACAGCGACTCGGCGAAGGCTACTTCCTCTTCGGCCGCTGCATCCGCCTGCTTAAGGCTTGGCGCGCCGAAGTCCGAGACGAGCCGCTGTGCCAGCATGCCGACCAACGCACGACGGTCATCGGCGCCCGCCTCGACGATCTGCACCAAGGTCGACCAGCCGAGCGACGTGACGCCCAGGAATCCACTGCGAAAGGCGGTCCGCGCCCGGCCTTCGAGCGTCGCCGGATCGCGCTGCCAGAAGACGAAAGCGCCGGAAACCGCCCATTCTCCAGGCTCCGCCGGCGGATCGAAGATGAACGTGTCGGACGCATCGAGCCGGATCGTGCGTAACAGTTTCATGCGCGGGGACCCTTCGTCGCCGGGTCGTACCAGGCAGCGCGCGCGAGCGCCGGCACCAGCGCCTCGCGCTCGGTCTCTTTCACCCGCGGCCTGCGCGCCAGGAGATCGCCATTGCCGGCGAGCGAGCGCAGCCCCTCGCCCGAAAGCCGCTCGAGATAGCTCTTCGCGACGACGCCGAAACCTTTCTCCTGCCAGGCGTCGAGATGCATCATCATGTTCCGCGCGAAGCTTTCCACGATATCGGCGGCGCTTGTCTCGCCGAAGCCCTCCTGCGCCAGCGCCGTGGCGTTCGGCGTCAATCCCGGCTCCTCGAGCATCGATTCAGTGCGGATCATGCCGCCGAACACGAGCCAATCCGGCACGTCCTCTTCTCTCGCGTCGCCGGGCCACGCCAGCCGACCGCCGCCGACGAGGCCGAGATTGACCGTCAACGCGCCGGGCCAATGAATCTCGATCAACGTCTCGGGTTGCGCATGCGCGGCCAATGCATCGGCCAGCGCGGCCATGCCGGCGATGAAGGCGCGGCGCGATGTCGCAAGCGGCTCCTCCGGTTCAAGCACCAGCGCGAACTCGGCGAGGTCGAAGCGGCCGACATGCACCAAAGTGCCCGCTCCGGCCTCCGCCGCAATCGACTGCGCATGCGCGAAAGCGTCGCCCAATTCGCGCAGGCGCACGAGCGTGAACGGCGGCGGCAGCGAGAGTTCAGGCGCGGTCGCGCGCAACGGTCTTGCGGAGGCGTCGAGCGGCATCGGCGATGCACCACCTTTGGCAATCGATATTTTCTATTATACCATTGCCGCACGAGAGGCATAATTCATGACCGAGCGTCATATCCTGGTCTGCTCCTGCGAGGACACCATGCCCCAGGCCGCGGCCGCCGTTCGGCGCGCCTGCCCGGGCGCCAAGGTCAGCGAAGGGCGACAATTTTGCCGCACGGAACTCGCGCGTTTCCGCACGGCCGCGCAAGGGGGCGAACCGCTGATCGTCTCCTGCACGCAGGAAGCGCCACTGTTCACGGAGGCGGCCGCGGAACTTGGCGTGCCGACGCCGGCCTTTGCGAATATCCGCGAGACCGCCGGCTGGTCGAGCGACGCGCACAATGCCCTGCCGAAGATGGCGGCGCTTCTTGCTGCGGCGGCGGAGCCCACGCCGGCGACGCCGGTCGTCGCTCTCAAGAGCGACGGCGTTGCGCTGCTCTACGGCAAGGACGACCACGTCATCGAAGCCGCGCGGCTCCTGAAGGAGCATCTCGACATCACCGTACTGCTGACGCCGGGCGGGGACGCTACACCTTTGCGCGTCACTGAGTTTCCGGTCGTGCGTGGCACGATCCGCAACGCCCACGGCGCGATGGGCGGCTTCGTGGTGACAGTCGACAGTTACGCCGCGCCGCAGCCGTCGTCGCGTGACGAACTGATCTTCGGCGACGCGCCCGACGGCGCGGTCTCGCACTGCGATCTCATTGTCGATCTTAGCGGCGGCGCGCCGTTGTTTCCGGCCGCCGATCTGCGCGATGGCTATTTGCGCGCCGACCCGGGCGACGCCGCGGCTGTGCTGCGCCTTGTCCTGAAGGCGCGGGACCTGACGGGCGAATTCGAGAAGCCGCGCTATATCGCCTTCCACGAGGAACTGTGCGCGCATGCGCGCTCGAGCATCGTGGGCTGCCATCGCTGCCTCGACCTGTGCCCGACCGGCGCTATTGCGCCGGCCGGCAATCACGTCGTCATCGATCCGAAGATCTGCGCCGGCTGCGGTCAATGCGCCGCTGCCTGCCCGACCGGCGCCGCCGCCTATGCGCTGCCGGCGGCCGACGCACTGCTGCGAAAGCTGCGGACGCTGCTCACCGCCTACGGTGCGGCCGGCGGCCGCGACCCGGTCGTCCTTTTCCACGATAGTGAACATGGCAGCGCATTGATCGACGCGCTCGCCCGGTTCGGCGACGGTCTGCCGGCGAACGTGCTGCCGGTCGAAGTGAACGAAGTCACGCAGGTCGGGCTCGAGTCCATCGCCGCGGCGTTCGCCTACGGTAGCGCGGCAGTGCGGTTCCTCCGGCGCGCGAAGCCGCGGCACGATATCGCGGGATTGGCCAAGACGATCGCGCTCGCCACACCGATCCTCTCGGGACTTGGCTTCGACGGTCCGCGCGCCGCGACGATCGAGACCGACGACCCCGACGCGCTCGGCGAAGCCCTCCACGCTCTGGCGCCGATGGCGTCGTGCGCCACCGCCGCACGCTTCTTACCGGTCGGCGGCAAGCGGGAAGTGCTGCGTCACGCGCTTCGCGAGTTGCACGGCGTCGCACTGGCGCCACGCGACATCGTACCGCTGCCGGCGGATGCGCCGTTCGGCACGATCGTCGTCGACACCGAGGGCTGCACGCTGTGCCTGTCGTGCGTGTCGGCTTGCCCGACCGGAGCGCTGTCGGACGACCCGGAAAAGCCGATGCTGCGCTTCGCCGAGGATGCTTGCGTGCAGTGCGGCCTCTGCCGTGCGACGTGCCCGGAGAAAGTGATCTCGCTGAAGCCGCAGCTCGATTTTCGCGCGGCGACCGCCCAGGCGCGCGTCATCAAACAGGAAGAACCGTTCGCCTGCATCCGCTGTGGCAAGCTCTTCGGGGTCAGGAGCACGATCGAGCGTGTCGCCGCCAAACTCGAAGACAAGCACTGGATGTATAAGGACTCCAAGGCGCGGCTCGACGTCATCAAGATGTGCGACGACTGCCGCGTCACGGTGATGACGGAAAGCGGTTTCGATCCGCTGGCGCCGGAGCGCCCGCGGCTGCGGACCACCGACGATTATCTGAAGAATTGAGAAGAGCGCCCCTCTCGTCACCACGCCGGCGGGCCGCAGCCGGCTTGTCCGGGGTCAGCGCCGCTCCGTCGTCGCCTTCTGCAGAAAATCGACCAGCGCCCTGCGGTCATCGGCCGAACCGATCGTCTGCTCCGGCATCTTGGTGCCCGGGGTGTAATGCGCCGGGCCGACCTCGAACAGTTTCCCCAGCGTCTCCGGCGTCCAGACGATGTCGAGCTTTTTCAACGCCGGTGAAAAATTGTAGCCAGGCAGAGTCGCGATTCGACGGCCGAAGACGTGCCACAGCGTCGGACCGGCCTTGTTGCCCTCGTCCGGCGTCAGCGTATGGCAGGCGACGCAGGCGCGGAAAACGCGCACCCCGGGATCGTCATTATATGCGGCGAGCGGGTCTCCCTGCCCCGTCACGATGACAGTGTCCATCGGCTCGCCGCTCTCCGCGTTCCAGCGGCGCAAGGTGCGGTCGGCGCCGCCGGTCAGTAACGTGCGACTGTCGGGAAAGAACGCCACGGACCAGACCGGCAGGCCAGGGCCGACCAGAGTGCGTATCACGGTGCGCTTCTCGCGATCGATGATCGCCACCGAACCGCGGATGCCGGCGGCGGCGATCCGCTGGCCGTCGTTCGAGATCGCCAGTGCGATCACGGGCGTCTGCGATGCCGCCACCGCGCCTCTCACTTCACCATTCGACGCGACGAAATACACCTTGCCGTCGGCCCCGGCCGTGACGATTTCGCCGTCCGGCGCGATCACGACTGCATTGAGCGGCGACGGCAGGCTAATGACGTTCGCCGGCCCGCCCGGCAACGGCCAGATGCGCAACGTGGCGTCGTAACCGGCGCTGGCGACACTCTTGCCGTCCGGCGCAAACGCCACGCCATTGACGTTCTGGGAGTGCCCCTCCAGGGCGCGGGGCGCACCGCCGTCGAGCGGCCAGAGCCGCACCGTGCGGTCCCACGATGCCGAAGCCAGCATGTTGCCGTCGGGAGATGCGGCGATACTTGCGACCGGCGCACTGTGACCCGCGAACGTGCGATCCGGCGCGGTCTTGCCATCGCTCCACAGCGCGATCTTGCCGTCGGCGCCCGCGGTAACGGCGCGGTGGTCGGGCAGCCAGGCGACAGCGTTCACCGCCGCGTCGTGGAAGCGCAGCACCTGCTCGGCCACGTTGCGCACGAGCGACCAGCGAATAGCCGATGTATCGAAGCTGCCAGAAATCGCTTCCCTGCCGTCAGCCGAAATCGCAACGGCGCGCACGGGCCCGCCATGTCCGCGCAGCTGCGCATATGCCGACGCACTCACCGCAAGCAGCACAGCCACAAGGCACTTGCGATACACCACCATGTGACACAGCTTCTCACTGAGGAACCAAGGGCGAGCAATTCCGGTCCTCGTCCCCCCATTGTACACGCGCCGGCGTGAGCTTTCGCATGGCCACCCCGCCACTATCGTACTGCCCCACTAAGCCCGCTGCGGGTCGATTGCGTTGAAAAACCTGGCAGTTGCGACGCGGGAAGATGAGTGATTCAGTCTATTGATCTGCAGGACTAACGTCTTTCATGACGTATGTGCCGATTGCCAAGGCACCAATTACTGCGCAAACCTGGGAATACTCAAGGCACCGCAAATCCGCTTCTGCAGGGCCTCAGACGGGGTTCGCATCCGAAGGGAATGTGTGGTGGCGGAAGCAGTCATGATCGAACCTGTCTCAAAAGGCCGTTTCCCTGCTAACAGGGAAAAGAACAGGGATCTCTCTGCAAAACGCCAAACGTCGCCGTCTCCGGCGGTCAAAATTAGGCGTATTTGCTGGGACTTACGGTGGAATTCCCTACGCTACAGAACAGAGAAGTTTTCGGTAGCTAACAGGCAACAGAAACTCCCGATCAGAGATCGGACCGGCCGCTTCTCGACTTAGACGTTAGATCGGGCTCCCCCACTTGGCCTGCCCCATCCCTGCCCGCCCCAATTCCGGTTCGGCCGGCTTGCAGTGCAGCTCGGACCGGATTGTTTCAGGGCAATTAGCGCGCGCAGGTCTGCCTATTTCCGAGAGCGGACACCACCCCGGTTCAGGGGCTTAGTCCGGAACGGGCCATGACCTGCCGTTCCGAGATTGGGCGCGAATAGCAGTTCTACTTCGCACAGCGGACATCACCGGCGGTGTAGTCGCGCCTATGGGCCATAAGCGCCAGTTAGAAGCAGCCCGGTTTGGCTATCCTCGGATTGTCTCCCCATACAGGCCAAGGCATTGACGTTAAAGGAACTCCGTGCGCTGCTCATGTCATTTCGAAAGCTGTCTTGTGACGGGATCGAAGCGACAAGTGGTCGGTCCGCCGGTGATGCGCGGGCGGCCGAGCCCGGTTCACGTGCACAAGAGCCAGCTCTGATCTTGCGACAAATCACGGAGCCCAGCGCATCGCGGAGGACGTCATGCAACTGAATTCGATCTAGGATCGCCTGCATTCTCCTGATTCTTAAAACACAGCGGCGCGGCGGATACTGGTTCTTCGAGGTGGAGCAGAATGCTAGCCATGTTCTGACACGATGCGACCCGCTTTGCCTCTCCCAGAGTCACGCTCCGACATCGAACCCGCAACCAGCTTAGTTGCCATGAGTGCCATCGGCATCGCAGACTTCCTCGACTTTCAAGACGAACGACGCCGGCTGGCTGTCGTCCTTCGGGTCCTGCTATCAAGAACTGTGTCCAACTTCTAAACGGATCAGATCACGCTGCCCTCGCGAAGCCCGGCTCTCGGCTTTGCTGCGGTGTTCCTGCCGGCGCCGGCAAGTTTATTGACGAGATCCGTATCGTTCGCGAGTTCCGCAGCGGCGCCGGTGTAGACGACTTTACCGTCATCGAGCACGTAGGCGCGGTCGGCTATGGACAGGGACAGCGGCGCATTCTGCTCGATCAGCAGGATCGACACTCCCTCCGTCCGCATTCTCTGCACGACCTGCATGACCTCCTTCACGATCAGAGGAGCGAGACCTTGCGACGGCTCATCGAGCAGCATAAGGCGCGGGTTCAAAAGCAGGGGCCGGGCAATCGCAAGCATTTCTTGCTCGCCGCCGGAAAGTTGCCGGCCGAGCTGATTGCGCCGCTCGCTTAATCGCGGAAACAGATTGAAGATGCGATCCAGATTCCAGGGGCCCGGTCGTGCCTGTGGCACCTTGAGATTTTCCATCACCGTGAGATTGCCAAAGATCTTTCGTCCTTCCGGCACGTAGCCGACGCCGAGTGCGGCAACCCGGTGGGTCGGCCACCGTGTAGTAGTCTCGCCCAATATGTCGATTCGACCCATCCGGGCGGGCGTCAGACCCATGAGGCTGCGCACGGTCGTAGTCTTGCCCGCGCCGTTGCGGCCGAGGACCGCCACGATCTCGCCCTCGTTCACCTCGAGCGACACGCCATGCAGGATGTGGCTCTTGCCGTAAAACGAATGAATCTCGCGAGCATTGAGAACGATGGTCATGCGGCGGTCCCCAAGTAGGCGGCGCGCACGCGTGGGTTGGCGGAAATCATGTCCGGCGTGCCGTCCGCCAGGACACGACCCTGGTCGAGCACGGTGATCCGCTCGGCGATACCGAAGACGATGCCCATGTCGTGCTCGATGAACAGTATCGTAACGCCTTTTTCCCTGTGCAACCGGCGTACGAGCTCAACCATCTGGTCGGTCTCGTGGTCGCCCATCCCGGCCGTCGGTTCGTCCAGCAGAAGGAGCCTCGGCTTGAGGCTGAGCGCAAGCGCCAGTTCGACGACGCGCTGGTCGCCATGCGCAAGCTCGCCGACCGCACGGTCCTCCTTGCCGGCAAGGTCGACGAGGCCGATCAACTCCTCCGTACGCGCGATAACATCGGCGCGCGCAGCGCGGCTGAGCCAGGGGCGCGTGTTCAGGCGCGCCGCCGTTTCCACTCCGACGCGGATATTCTCGAAAACGCTGAGGTCGGGCATAATCTCGGTGATCTGGAACGTCCGCACGATGCCCGCGCCCACGCGCCGTACGATGGGTTGGCGCGTGATGTCCTCGCCCGCGAATACGACGCGACCGGAGGTCGGCGGAAACAGACCGCTGATCAGATTGAAAAAGGTGGTCTTGCCGGCGCCGTTCGGCCCGATCACGGCGCGCAGTTCGCCTTCGTTCATCTCGAACGTGACGCCGTCGACCGCCATGAGCGTGCCGAAGTGACGGGACACATTGTCCATCAACAGGAACGGCCCCGCCGCCGGGACCGGCTCGGCAGAACGCCCTATCTGGCTCGCGGGGGCGTTCATGCGACCTCCAGACGGCGGCGGAAAAAGCCGAGCACGCCGGTCGGGAAAACGAGCACGATGAATACGAAGATCATGCCAATGAATGTCATCCAGTTGCCGGTGAGGCTTGACAGGTAGTCCTGTGCGACGACAAAAATAACGGCCCCCAACAACGGCCCGAAGAAACTGCGCATCCCGCCGAGCACGATCATGATCACGAAGTTCCCGGACAGGATCCAATGCAGGTCCTGTGGCGACGTGAAGTTGAAGAGCAACGCGTTGAGCGTGCCGGCGAAGGCGGAGATGAAACCTGCGATCGCAAACGACGCCCAGACATACCGCTCGACGCGAATACCGAGAAATTCCATGCGCCGGCGGTTCTCGCGAATTGCCACCCAAGTATGGCCGAGCGGCGATTGCAGGATCGCCCACATGATCGCCACTGCCACCGTGAAGCAGATCAACACCAGAAAATAGAAGTTGGTCGGGTCGAGCGTGATGACCGTGCTTCCGAAATGGATGTTCTGCCGGCTGAATCCAGCGAGCCCGTCCTCTCCGCCCGTGACCTGATTCCAGCGCACGGCGACGAAATAGAACAACTGACCGAGCGCGATCGTGATCATCGCGAAATAGATGCCGCGGCGGCGCATGACCAGCGGTCCCAGCACGGTCGCGGCGAGGCCGCCGACAAGCGTACCGATGAGAATGGCCAGGGGCGTGCTGGGCGCCAGGTATTTCAGCGTCATCCCGGCCCCGTAAGCGCCGAGCCCGAAATAGGCGGCCTGTCCGAAAGACAAACCGCCGGTGAACCCAAGAAGCAGGTTCAATCCCATCGTCGCAATCGCGTAGATGAGCACCTTCGAGCCGAGCGTCGTATAGCCGCCGATCAGCGGCATCCACCAGGGCAGCGCCGCAAGCGCCAGCCACATCGCCGCAATACCGATTGCCCGGTTCATTCGAACAGCCCTTCCTCGCCGAACAGCCCGCGCGGCCGAACGACCAGCACGATGAGCATCATCAGATAAATCACGGCCTCGCTCGCCGCCGGGTAGTAGGTCGTCGTGATGCCCGCGGCGAGGCCGATGATCAGGCCGCCGACGACGGCGCCGAACAGGCTGCCGACGCCGCCGACGATGATTGCGACGAAGCTCGGCATGATGAGGCTATCCCCCATCGGCGGCGTCAGTCCAAGCACGCCGGCGGCGAGTACGCCGGACAACCCTGCCAGCAGGCAGCCGAAGCCGAAGTTGAGCGCACGGAGCTTGTAGATGTTGACGCCAAGCGCCGACGTTGTTTCCAGATCGCGCGTGCCGGCCCGGATGCGGATGCCGAGCAGCGTATAGCGCAACAGAAGGTAGAGGCCTATTGCCGCCGCCGCAGTGATGCCGATGACAAACAATCGGTAACCGGTGACGAAGAAGTACTCGCTGCTCACCGGAGAATTGATAATGTCGGGGACCTCGAACGGCAGCCCCTGCGGACCCCAGATGGTGCGTACGAGATCCTCGATGATCAACGCCAGGCCGAACGTCAAAAGCAGGCTGTAGAGCGGATCGGCCCGTTTGTAGATCGGCCGGATGAGCGCCCGTTCGACTAGCAGGCCGATCACGCCCGCCAGAATGGGCCCTACGATCAGCGCGCCCCAGAAGCCGAGATATGGAATGAGCGTATAGGCGAGATAGGCGCCGATGACGAGAAACCCGCCATGCGCCATGTTGATAACGGAATTAAGGCTGAGGATCAGCGCAAGGCCGAGCGCCATCAGCGCGTAGAACACGCCCTGGATGAGCCCATTAAAGGCGTTGAAGAGTAGAAGCTCCATCGTGGCATTCCGTCACGGTCAGCGGACAATCTGAAGACTCCTGTGCCGCCCTCGACAGGCGGCACAGGATGAGGAAGCGGCCGTCGCCGCCCTAAATCAGGACTGGTAGTCCAGCTTGCAGCCGGTGTCCTTCACCGACAGCGCGATCTTGTCGCCCGGCACAATGTCCGCGACCTTGAAAAGGTGCGGATAGACGCCGTCCTGGATGATCTGCCCGGGGAATTCGCTCGACATGAGTTGGTGGTCGCCTGCTCGGAAATAGACGTGGTTCGGCTGCAGCTTGACCTCCGGCGGCAGTTCAAGGCCTTCCAGCGCGTGGGCAACCTTGACCGCCTCGACCGACTTCGCCTTGGCAACGCCGAGGGCAAGCGAGTGGAGCCCGGCGTAGCCGAACCATGTGCGTGCGCTCGGATAGGTGCCGTCCGTGTGGGCCTTGCGATAGGCGGCGACCCACTCCTTTACATGCGGCGTGTTCGGCTGATCCCACCACCATTCGAGCGTCCACCACCCCTGCTTGGCGTCTTTCGGCAGAGCGCGGAGCACTTCGAGTTCCGAGAGGCCGCCGCCGATCGGAAATTTCTTCATCAGGCCGAATTGCGCCGCCTGCTTCATCGAGTTCACGAGGTCTTGGCCGTCGCAGAGATTGATGAGCACGTCGGGCTTCGACTGCTGCGCCTTGATCAGGTACGAGGTGAAGTCGGTCGTTCCGAGCGGCGCCAGCGAATTACCGAGAACCGTACCGCCCATCTGCTTGAGCAGCTTCGCGTAGGATTCCTGCAGCGTATGCCCGAAGGCGTAGTCCGGCGTGATGAAATACCATTTGCCGCCGAACTTCTTGTAGAGCGTGGCCGCGAGGCCGGCCGCGAGCATGTAGGTCGTGGTGCAGATGCGGAACGTCGTCCAGTGGCACTGCGACCCGGTCACCGGATCCGTGTGACCGCCGGTGACCATGTAGACCATCTTCTTGTCGTGAGCGACCTGATTGACCGACAGCGCAGTGGCCGACGAGACCGCGCCCATCAACAGATCGACTTTGTCCTGCTCGATCAGCTTGAGGGCCTTCTGCGCCGCAAGGCCTGCGTTTGCATTGTCATCCTCGATCACAAGGTCGACCCGGCGACCGAGCATGCCGCCCTTGGCGTTGATTTCGGCGAGCGCCATCTTGGCGCCCCGCGTCTCGCTCTCTCCCTCAGCGGCGTAGGTGCCGGTGAGCGGATCGTGCATTCCGACCTTGATGGGCGTTTCGCCCAGCGCGTACGTCAGCAGCGCCGGCGAGAACACGGCCGAGCCCGCGAGCGCCGCGCCGCTCTTGACGACGGCGCGACGAGTAAGCCTGATTTTCATGCAACTCCTCCCATTTTTTCTATTGGCGAAAGCGTTTTGCTTTCGAATCTGTGTCGATTATCGGAGCGCCACATTCATTGCGCGGCCAATGACGCGACAATTGAGATGAACACTCGGCAACCAAGTGAAGCTGATCCTGCCTTGCTCGCTCCGAGGAATCTCTATTCCAAAGTATTGACTGAGATTAATGCTTGCAGAAATAAGCCCGTACGCCGACTTGCGCTCAACGCTTCAGGGCAGCCGAAATCGGCACGATCCGAACCGGCAGGTATTGCGCCAGAGTTTGCAGTGCATCCGGGTCCTTAAACTCGATAGACCGCTCGCGGCCCGAGATCAGCTTCTCGGCGCGCAGCTGGTGCATCACGCGATTGACGTGCGGCACACTGAGGCCAAGAACATCGGCCATGATCTCCTGGGAAAACGGTAGTTCGAATTTCGTCGCCTGAGCGCAATTGATCGCCGCCAATCGGGCATGCGTTTCCAACAGAAAATGGGCCACCCGCTCAGTTGGCGTACGCCGACCGACATCCACGATGTGTTCGGCGTAGATCACGGTCTCCTGTACAGCCAGCCAGCTCAGCACCAGCGCGAATTGCGGCCTTTCCAGACAAAGCTGGGCGTACGCCTCGAGATCGCATGCGTTGAACCGGCACTCCGTGAGCGCAAGCACCGAAAAGATCGGCCGATCCAGAAATGTGACCGGAAAGCCGACGAGGTCTCCCGGAAAGGCGATATTGATCACCTGACGCTTGCCATTGCGCAGCAGCTTGTACCGAATCGCGTAGCCATCCGTGATGAAGCAAAGCTTCTTGTATTCATATCCCTCGGCGATGAGCTCGCGCCTTCTCCCAACGACAACCTCCGGCTCCAGAATCTTGCTGAAGGCGTGAATATCCGGCGGCGTGATATTCGCATATCGCGACAGCCGCCACATAAAAGGATTCTGCTCGACGGAAGAGGCCATCGCCAACAATAGGGCCACTTATTGATTGAAATCAATTCTAGGGATCAAACGGATTCTTCTTTCGGTGTCGGCTCGAGTCCGATTATCTGAGAGCACTTACGCGACATCCGGTGGCACCTTGCGTAGGGCCCGCGCTTGCGCGGGCTTTTTTTCGCGGCGCGCGGCGTCCGGTTGATCTGCAGGACAGCCGCCCGCGACCAATAGACGCGTTCCTCGAAGTCGACGAGGTCAGGCGCGAGATGGCGCTTCTGCGCCACCCGGACACCCGCGATCGATCCCGAGTGATGAGCAGGTTGCCGATTGTCGGCGAAGGTTTCGCCATTGACGCCAGCCTGATCGGCGGGCGCGACCGGCCGAAGGGCCTCGCGGTCCGCGAGCTTGCTGGATCGTCTCGGAAAGCGAAATGGTGCCAGGGGCGGAGTCCGCCTACACCTCTTAAGATGCTGGAGGCTAGAACGAATTTCTGCCCGACTTTTCGGTGCTGGAGCCACGCGCCTCTGAAGGGCAATGAGCGCTCGTCCAGTACGCAGAAAATTAGCTCTGGCCGCCTCTGTCAAAGAGCCGATCATTGTTCGGTGACGACCCAGCGGAGAATTGTCTGCACGGCGACGAGACCCGGATCTTCGGCCTTTCTGATCTGCGTCAGCAGTTGAAACCACAAATCGTCGCCGGCACTCTCGATAAATTCGCGGACAGCACCCGTAACGAACTCCGCAGGGCTCATCGACAGATCGGCAGCGCGGTGTGCGATGCTTTCGCTGACTGCCGGATTGAGGGTCGCCAGGACCCCCGCCGTCACGTCCGGCCGATCAAGTTGGGCAATGAGGTCGCCAAGCACTGGTCTATCCTTATCCTGAGGGCGGCGCGCTCCGAGTATGGGTAGGCAGCACACTACTGCACGAGCGGCGAACTCGCGGCATCGAGATCGACCCCAGTGATTTCCGCTCGAGCCGCGAGGACGCTCACATATTGGCGGATCGCTTTTTCCTCGACACGCGTGCGCAGCCGTTCCGCAATCCGCTCGCGTACCACCTCGAACGGCAATAGTTTGCCCGGAATGCTCTGGTCGACGGCTACAATGTGGAACCCGTAGCGTGTCTTGATGATATCGCGCAGGATCCCCGATGCGCCAAACTTGAAAACAGCCTTTTCGAATTCCGGCACGGTGTCCCCCTGCCCGATCTGTCCAAGGTTGCCGCCCTGCTGACCCGACGGGCAATTGGATAATTCGCCTGCCAGCGCCTCGAAGCGGTCCGGCGCGGCCAGCAGTTCGTTCAGCGTCTGCTCGGCCCGCGCCCGCATCTGTGGCACGTTCACCTGCGGCGTGATCTGAAAGAGAATGTGGCGTGCATGGACGAGGTCGCCACTCTGGAACTCGCGCCGATGGCCCTCGTAGTAACGTCGGCACTCTTCGTCGCTTGGCGAGGGTGTGACGACCTCCCGCGCGAGAAGCGTCTCAATCGCCGCATCGACTGTCCCCTCCTCGTCCCCCGTCGTCGCCGGTCCCAACAGGCCGACTTCGATGGCACGTTGCCGCAGAAGCTCGCGCGCGGCGGCAAGTTCCGCCGGCACGCCGGAGGCGACAGCGATTTCGATCCCGTTCACCGTCACCGTCATGAACGAACTGGCTCCTTGGCGCGCGTCTTCGGCGTCCTGACGATCTGATAGGGCCTGAACAGGTACGCGAGTGCGCCGGCGCCGCTCCAGATATGGATCATGCGCGTGAAGGGCGAGACGAGGAAGAGCGTGAAGCCAAGAAGGATATGCAGCTTGTACGTGAGCGGAACGTCGACCATCAGAGCCGCCGATCCAGCGTTAAGCGTCACTACACCCTTGACATAGCTCGTCAGCGTTTCGAACAGCCCGCCATCCATGTGATAGGCGGAGAGCGGCACAGTGAGAAGGCCGAGCAGAAGCTGCAGCCACAGCATGAAGGTGATGGCGATGTCCCATTTGCGGCTGTTCAGCCGGATGCGCGGGTCGGCAAGCCGCCGGTGTATCAAGATGGTCAAGCCGACGATGGCGGTGAATCCGGCGATGCCGCCAATCACCATGGCGAGAAGCTGGTGCGCGACCGGGCTTAGCGCCCAGTCGACCGCCCAGTGTGGCGCGAGGAAGCCGGCGAAATGACCGAGGATAACGATGATCACGCCGTAGTGGAACAGGTTGGAGCCGAGGCGCAGTTCGCGCTTGCGCAGCATCTGCGAGGAATCACTTTTCCATGTATAAGGCTCACGGTCGAAGCGGATCAGGCTGCCGATCAACAGCACCACAAGGCAGATATAAGGATAGACGCCGAAGAGCAGCGTGTTCACGTAGGAATTCGTGAGCATGGGAGGCCTCTTTCCGTCTTACATCGCGGAGCCGCCGCCAGGCGTAGCGGCAAAGGCGGGTTGTTCGACCCAGTCCCTATCGAGCGCTTCCGGCTGCTCGCGGACCGGCTTCACGCCGGCGGCATCGACCGGCTTCTCGCCGGCGATGACGAGAAGCGCCTGTGGCACGGCGGCATAGCGGCTTTGCCTGGCAATCAGCGAGCGCGCGATGGAAGCAAGGATGTGAGCGCAATCGGCGAGCATGTCGCGGGCTTCCGCCATATTGCGCTGACTCAAATATTCAAGCACCACCGGCAGATAATCCGGCAGTTCGGAGGTACTGAGCTCGAAGCCGGCGGCTGCGTAGAGGGCCTTCAAATCGACCATCGCCGTACCGCGGTCGCGGCCGTCACCGTGCAGATGCTCAAAGACATGCAGCGATAGCGCCCGTCCACGGTCGAACAGGTCGACGTAGCGCTCCTCTATGGTCAAGAGTTCTCCCTCGCCAAGTTCATCCATAAGGTCAAGCAGGCCGGCGCGTTCTCGGGCCTCCAAGAGAGCCGAAGACCCGACGACCTCCGCGATTTCCGGCAGCGCCTGACGCATCTCTACGCTCGGATAGGAAAGCAGCGCGCTAAAGGCCTTGAAGATCAGCATGGCACAGCCCTCACGTGTCGAGCGGACGCATCGGATTCAGCTTGCGCCGCCCCATCTTGCCGCCGAAAAGGCTCGAATGCGGCGGCCCGAAATCGCAGCCATTGCCGAAGGTGAAGCCGCAGGAACCCTTCAACCCGTAAGCGTCCTCCGCCTCTTCGCGGTGGCTGGTCGGAATGACGAAGCGGTCCTCATAGTTGGCGATGGAGAGATAGCGATGCATCTCCTCGACCTGCGCCTTCGACAGTCCCGCCTGCGCCAGCGCCGCCTCGCCGTCGCCCTCGCCGAGCTGGCGCTGGCGATAGTAGATGCGCATAGCCAACATCCGTTCGAGCGCCGAGACAATCGGCGCTTCGGCGCCGGCGGTGAGTAGATTAGCGAGATAGCGCACCGGGATGCGCAGCGAACGCACATCGGGGATTTCGCCGACCGTCTCGATCGCGCCGGCGTTGGCGTGCGACTGGATGGGCGAGAGCGGCGGCACATACCAGACCATCGGCAGCGTGCGGTACTCGGGGTGGAGCGGGAAGGCGATCTTCCAGTCTACCGCCATCTTGTAGGTGGGCGACCGCCTTGCGGCCTCGATCCAGTTGTCGGCGATGCCGTCGGCGCGCGCCTGCTCGACTACGGTCGGATCGTGCGGATCGAGGAAGAGCTTGAGCTGCGCCTCGTAGAGGTCCTGCTCGTCCTCCACTGATGCAGCCTCCTCAATTCCGTCGGCATCATAGAGGAGCACGCCGAGATAGCGGATACGGCCGACGCAGGTTTCGGAGCAAACGGTCGGCTGGCCGGCCTCGATGCGCGGATAGCAGAAGATGCATTTCTCCGCCTTACCCGAAGTCCAGTTATAATAAATCTTCTTGTAGGGGCAGCCCGACACACACATGCGCCAGCCACGGCACTTATCCTGGTCGATCAGGACGATGCCGTCCTCCTCGCGCTTGTAGATCGAGCCGGAGGGGCAGGAGGCGACGCAGGCCGGATTGAGGCAGTGCTCGCACAGTCGCGGCAGATACATCATGAAGGTGTTTTCGAACTGCCCGTAGATGTCCTTCTGCACTGCCTCGAAATTGTAGTCCTGCGAGCGCTTATCGAATTCGCCGCCGAGGATCTCCTCCCAGTTCGGGCCCCATTCGATCTTGTCCATCGGCCGGCCGGTGACCAGCGAAAGCGGCCGCGCGACCGGCGCGGTCGGAAGTTCGGGTGCTTGCTGCAAATGTTCATAGTCGAAAGTGAAGGGCTCGTAATAATCGTCGATTTCCGGCAGATTCGGATTGGCGAATATCTTCGACAACAGCGCGAGGCGCCCGCCCTGCTTCGGCACGATCTTGCCGTTCTTCTTGCGCTTCCAGCCGCCGTTCCAGCGCTCCTGGTTCTCCCAGTCCTTCGGATAGCCGACGCCGGGCTTGGTCTCGACGTTGTTGAACCAGGCGTATTCCATTCCTTGGCGTGAGGTCCACACCTGCTTGCAGGTGACGGAGCAGGTGTGGCACCCGATGCATTTGTCGAGGTTCATCACCATCGCGATCTGAGCGCGGATTTTCACGATACGGGCTCCTGCTGGTGGGCCCGGTCCACCGGGTTCGAGTGATCGAGCCACTTGATCTCGTTGAGCTTGCGCACGATGACGAACTCGTCGCGGTTCGAACCCACCGTACCGTAATAGTTGAAGCCGTAGGAGAGCTGCGCATAGCCGCCGATCATGTGGGTAGGCTTGAGCAACGTGCGGGTGACGGAATTGTGAATGCCGCCGCGCTGACCCGTAATCTGCGATCCCGGCACATTTACGATCTTCTCCTGTGCGTGATACATCATGCACATACCTTCCTGCACGCGCTGGCTGACCACGGCGCGGGCGGCGATGGCGCCGTTCACGTTGAAGAGCTCGATCCAATCGTTGTCGACGAGCCCGGCCCTTTTCGCGTCCACCTCGGAAATCCAAACGATCGGCCCGCCGCGCGACAGCGTTAGCATGATCAGATTGTCGGTATAGGTCGAATGGATTCCCCACTTCTGGTGCGGCGTGATGAAGTTGAGGACGATCTCCTTCTCGCCGTTGGAGTGCTTACCGAGCATGGCGTTGACGGTTTGGGTGTCGACCGGGGGCCGGTAGAGCGCGAAGGCTTCGCCGAAATCGCGCATCCATTGATGGTCCTGATAAAATTGCTGCCGCCCCGAGAGCGTGCGCCAGGGGATCAGTTCGGTGACGTTCAGATAGCCGGCATTGTAGGTCTGCTCCTCGCTTTGGATGCCGGACCAGGTGTGCGAGGTGATAACCTTGCGGGGCTGGGCGACAATGTCGCGGAAGCGGATCTTTTCGTCCTCGCGCTGCTTCGCCAGATGGGTGTGGTCGCGGCCGGTCTTTTCGCCGAGCGCCTCCCACCCCTTCACGGCAACCTCGCCGTTTGTTTCCGGGGCGAGATAGAGGATGGTTTCGGCCGCATCGATGTCGGTATCGATGCGCGGCCGCCCCTTTGTCGGCCCGTCTTCTGTTACTGTGCGGTTCAATTCGCGCAGCCCCGCGACCTCGGCGTCTGTCTCCCACTCAACGCCCTTTTCCTCGTTGCCGAGCGTGTCGATTAGCGGCCCAAGCGCTGTGAAGCGCCGCCAGGTATTGGGATAATCCCGCTCGACTACCGTCACCTGCGGAGCGGTCACACCCGGGATCGGCTCGCATTCGCCCTTCTTCCAGTCCTTGACACCGAAGGGTTGGGCAAGCTCGCCCGGCGTGTCGTGCTTGATCGGGGTCAGCACGAGATCCCGCTCGACACCGAGATGGCCTTCGGCGAGTTCGGAAAAGCGTTTGGCTATCGCCTTGTAAGTTTCCCAGTCGCTCTTCGATTCCCAGACCGGATCGATTGCTGCCGACAGCGGATGAACGAAAGTATGCATGTCGGTGGTATTGAGATCGTTCTTCTCGTACCAGGATGCTGTCGGCAGCACGATGTCGGAATAGAGACAGCTTGACGACATCCGAAAATCGAGCGTCACCACCAGATCGAGCTTGCCCTCCGGCGCTGGATCGCGCCAGACGATCTCTTCAGGTTTGACCGCGCCTGTCTCGCCGAGGTCCTTGCCCTGTAGTCCGTGGCTCGTGCCGAGGAAATGCTTCAAAAAATATTCGTGTCCCTTGCCGGAGGAGCCGAAGAGGTTTGAGCGCCAGATGAACAGGTTGCGCGGGAAGTTGACGGGGTTGTCCGGATCCTCGCACGAAAGTTTCAACGCACCCGATTTGAGCCCGTGGGCAACGAATTCGCGCGGTTCGAGTCCGGCCTTTTCCGCTTCGCCCACCAGCCGCAGGGGGTTGCTCGCAAGCTGCGGCGCCGAAGGCAGCCAGCCCATGCGCTCGGCGCGCACGTTTAGATCGATGAAGCTGCCCTTGTAATTGGCCGGATCGGCGAGCGGTGACAGCAGGCCGGACACATCGAGCTTTTCGTAGCGCCATTGGTCGGAATGAGCGTAGAAGAACGACGTGCCGTTCATCTGGCGGACCGGGCGCACCCAGTCGCGCGCAAAGGTCAGCGTCATCCAGCCGGCGAGCGGACGCAGCGCCTCCTGGCCGACATAGTGCGCCCAGCCGCCGCCGGAGACGCCGATCGTGCCGCACAACATCAGGACGTTGATGATGGAGCGATAGGTCATGTCCTGGTGGTACCAATGGTTGACGCCCGCGCCGATGATGACCATCGAGCGGCCCCGAGTCATTTCCGCATTGTGGGCAAACTCGCGGGCCACGCGGATGGCATGTTGGGCGGAAACGCCTGTGATGGTCTCTTGCCATGCCGGCGTGTAGGGCACGTCGTCGTCATAGCCGGACGCGCAAGCGCCACCGAGGCCGCGGTCGAGTCCATAATGGGCGCACATCAGATCGAAGACGCTGGCGACGAGCCCCTCGCCATCGGCCAGCGCCAGCCGCCGCACCGGCACATTGCGGACGAGTATGTCGTTGCCCTGGTCGTTCTCGGCGAAGCGCTGATGCAGTTGCCCGCCGAAATAGGGGAAAGCCACCGCAACAACGTCGTCGCGCCGGTCGAGGGCGCTCAGTGCCAGTCGTATGGGCTCGCCGCTCTCGCCATTCTTTTCCTCAAGATTCCAGCGACCCTCTGGCTCGCCGTCCTTGGGCCAGCGATAGCCCATCGAACCCTGCGGAACCACCGCCGCACCCGTCTCTTCTGAAAAGGCGACCGTCTTCCAGTCGGCGCTGTCGGAATTCGGCGTCTTGCGGGGCGATTTAGCCCCGTCAACGAGATCGCTCTGCCGCAGATAGCGATCCGGCACGAAACGATCGCCGTCCTTCCTCAGCCTCACCAGCATCGGCAGGTCGGTATAGCGGCGTGCATAATCCTCGAAATAAGGCACTTTGCGGTCGATGAAGAATTCCTTCAGCACGACATGGCCCATCGCCATGCCAAGCGCCGAGTCGGTTCCTTGCTTGGGGTGGAGCCACAAATCCGAAAGCTTTGCGACCTCGGAATAGTCGGGCGTGACCGCTACTACCTTGGTGCCGTTATAGCGCGCCTCGGTGAAGAAGTGCGCGTCCGGCGTGCGCGTCTGCGGCACGTTGGAGCCCCAGGCGATGATGTAGCTGGAATTGTACCAGTCGGCGCTCTCCGGCACATCGGTCTGTTCGCCCCAGGTCTGCGGGGAGGACGGCGGCAGGTCACAATACCAGTCGTAGAAGGACAAAAGCGTGCCACCGATCAGGCTGAGGTAGCGCGCGCCGGAGGCGTAGGACACCATCGACATAGCCGGGATCGGCGAGAACCCGACGACGCGGTCGGGTCCCCATGTCTTGATCGTATGGACATTCGCCGCAGCGATAATCTCGGTGGCTTCATCCCAACTCGCGCGCACGAAGCCGCCACGCCCGCGTATCGCCTTGTAACCTGTGGCCTTCTCTTTATCGCCGACGATCGAGCCCCATGCCTCGACCGGCTCTAATGTCCGGCGCGCTTCCCGCCATGCCTTGATCAGCCTGCCGCGTATCAGCGGGTATTTGATGCGGCTGGCGCTATAGAGGTACCAGCTATAGGAAGCGCCGCGGGAACAGCCGCGCGGCTCGTGGTTGGGGATACCGGGACGGGTGCGCGGATAGTCGGTCTGCTGCGTTTCCCAGGTGACAACACCGCTCTTGACGTAGATCTTCCAGCTGCAGCCGCCGGTGCAGTTCACGCCGTGGGTCGAGCGCACGATTTTGTCGTGCTGCCAGCGCTGCCGGTAGCCCTCCTCCCACATGCGGTCCTCGTCACGCAATTCGCCGAGGCCGTCGGCAAAGGGTTCGCGTCGCCGAGAGAGGTAGGTGAGACGTTCGAGGAAATGGCTCATATGGCAGCTCCTTCCCAGAATCTATCGTGGCGTCTTGGCGATGGTCGTTCCCGTTGTCTCGCCCATCACCGGTGCGCGCCGCACCTCGGTTAGATAGTTCAAGATGAGTGACACCCAGACGATGCCGTAAAGCAGCATGAAGCAGCTCGAGTTGATGCCGAGCCGGCCGAGGATGGCCCCGAATATGATCGGCAGAAGAAAGCCACCAAGGCCGCCCATCATACCGACGATGCCGGATACTGCCCCCATATTTTCCGGAAAATCGTCGCCGATATATTTGAAGGTCGAGGCCATGCCGCAGGCGAAGGCAATGCCGAGCACGAAGAGCAATACCGTGAAGAACCAGATCGGCAGGGCGATGCCGAAGCTGGCCGGGCCGTTGATCGTATGGATGGTAAGATCCATCCTAGGATAGGAGAGCAGGAACAGGCAGATCCAGGCGATCCACATCACCCACCAGGTGACGTTGTGTGCGCCTAAGCGGTCGGACAGCCAGCCGCCAAAGGCGCGGAAGACACCGGCCGGTAGCGCGAAACAGATGGCGAGCAGGGATGCCTGGGTGATGCTGAGCCCGTATTCGGACTTGAAATATTGCGGCATCCAGATCGACAGCGCCGTGAAGCCGCCGAAGACGACCGAATAATACTGGCAATATTTCCACACGCGCGGATTGCGTAGCACCGCGAGCTGGGAGAGCATCGACGGCGAGTTTGCGGCGCGCGCGGGATCGGGCGCGGAAAAACCCCAGAAGATCACGGCTGTGATGATTAACGCGATGGCATAGACCTTCGGCACCATCTGCCAACCATAGGCATCGATCAGCCATGGCGCCACGAACATGTTGAGCGCGGCGCCCACCGTGCCGGCGCCGAAGAAGCCCATGGCGAAGCCACGCTTCTCCTTCGGGAAAAGACGCGCCACATAAGGCGTGCCGACCGAAAACGAGGCACCGACCAGGCCGAGCGCAAGGCCGAGCAGCAGGAAATGCCACAGCGCCGTGGCGTAAGAGGAAATCCAGACCGGCACAGCGCAGCCGATGAGCAGAACCAGCATCAACCGGCGGCCGCCGATCCGGTCGGTCCAGATGCCGAGGGGCAGCCGGAACAGCGCTCCCGTGAGAACCGGAGTCGCGGTGAGCAGACCGAACTCGACCGAGTTGAGGCCAAGTTGCTCGCGGATCGGAATGCCGGTCACGGCGAACATCATCCATACCGCGAAGCAAATGATAAACGCCCAAGTGCTGACGAACAGGACGGAGAGGCTTCGCGACCTCGATGCCTTCGTCACAGAATCACCATCCGACATGCCGATGGCCTCCGTTCACCGCATCTCAAGGGCAAGATGTCGTAGGGAGAGTATGCCTCGATTTGATCTTGAGCAAATGGAAGATTGATGGACATGTGCCGGTGGCGCGCATATTGCGGCCGATGTGTAGGCCGGCTCGGTCAATAAGATCGATCATCTGGGTTGCCGCATGGATCGTCTCATTTTGATCAACATCGCTTTGACGTGCACACGCCTCAGTCTGCGAGGCGATCGCAATCGCACACGCGCTGGCTAGCCAATTCCGAGATGAGATTTTGCGGCTGCCATCATCATCTCGGGCGTCCAGCCGGGATTGTAGGTCAATTCGACGTCGATTTGCGTAACACCCTGTATTTCAGCGGCGCTCCGGCTTGCGCCACTCTTTAGATAGTTGGCAGCGGGACACCCGAGCGTCGTCGTTGTCATCGTAATATGGACGGCCTCGCCCTTGGGAATTTCAGGGAGCACGCTCGTGCACGCCGCGTCGGCGCCGCAAAGGCGCTGCCGATCACGGTCGCGCCCGCGATGGCCAGAACTTTCGCAAGCTTCACGTCTCGCTCCTCTTCCTTAGCCTGAGTGACGGCTGCGCCGGATGCGCGGCGTCCCTCAACGAGGCATATGTGCGACTGATCTCGCGAGTTTTCTTTGCGCTAGCGCAAAGTAGCGGAGCTGCTCGTGAATAAAGATGCTCTTAGAATACATTTTTTATCACTCAGAGGCCTCCGTCATGATCCCGCTACCGCCGAAACTCGATGACTTGAGCTTCGCTTTGGTCGCGAAGCTCCGCGGGCACGGACATCTCTGCAATGTCCTCACTCATGTCGGCTCGGGCAATTGGCACGCGATCGAACAGGCAATCGCGACGATCCTCCGCCCGCGCGCTAGGGCGGCCCGCCTAGGTGCGATCGGTCGCAACATCGTGGAACTCATTGCAGACGGGCGCGGGATTACCGGACCGATTATGCGATCCGCGTTCTTCGATACTGTCACCTGCGAGGCAGGCGCGCAGGAAGCAAAACGCATCAAGAGAAAGATTGCGGCCCTACGCGAACGCATGCGTAGCGAAAGCCGCCGGCCGGATAAGCGCGACCTGAAACAACCGACAGCAAGCAGCGTCGAATACAACCTACTCACCAAAGCGCCGGCGCCGGAAACTCGGGGGCTGAGCAAGGCCGCCTAAAGCGAGATCATGAATGACCAGCAACAGCCGGATCCGATCGCAGGCCGGCGATCAAGCAAGCAAAAGCAATCGCTTAAAGGAGAAGAGTATATGCCCCAGTCCTCACCGAGCGAGATCGACGTCCGCAGCCTCGTGCCAGCGCAGCGGCACAGAAGGATCTTCGAGCTGATCAACGAGCTCGCAATCGGCGGCACCTTCGTTCTCGTCAACGATCACGATCCGAAACCGCTCTATTACCAACTCGAAGCCGAGTATCCGCACCAATTCTCATGGACCTACCTCGAACGCGGTCCCGAAATATGGCGCATCGAGATCGGTCGTCAGCGAAAGGCCGCTTGACCTCCGTTGCTTGAGGGGTTGGTGGTCAGTCCACCGACCCCCAACCCCTAAAGGCTTCCGCGATGATGGGCGCGACACTCTCCCGCTGGTCGATGTCCTACTTTGCCGTCGGCTTCGTTTGTCTTCTAAGCAGCGAAGCGCTGATGATGGCGGGCTTCGGATTTCCGGCTACCGCCCTTGCCGCACCCGACACGCTGGTCCTCGTCCACCTCGTTGCAATCGGCTGGCTGAGCCTGCTGATGCTTGGCGCGTTGTTTCAGTTTGTGCCGGTGCTCATCGCGAAGCCGCTGTACAGCGACACGCTGCCGCTGCCGACCCTCGCTTTGCTCGTGACCGGATTGGCTGCGTTGCTAACGGGATTTTTGCAGCTTGGAAGCAGCATTCCCGGTCCAAGCCCCTCCTTTCCCGCCGCGGCCGTCTTGCTCGGATGCGGGGTCACGCTGGCACTCTGGAATCTAGGACGGACGCTTTGGCCGGCGCGCCCGTTGCCGCTTCCGGCACGGTTCGTCGCCACTGGCCTGCTGTGCGCCGGGGCGGCTACAGCACTCGGAATCGTCTTTGCGCTGGTGCTGGGCGGAGTGGCGGGCGACCCGAAGCTTGTCAACATCACCGCGTATGGAATTCCCGTACACGCAATAGCCGGCCTCGCTGGTTGGCTGACATTTACGGCCATTGGCGTCAGCTATCGCCTGTTGGCCATGTTCATGCTGGCGCCGGAAGGCGACACCGCGCGATCGCGCGCCGTCTTGTATTTCGCCGCGGTGGCGTTGACTCTCGCCATCCTGGGCGGCACGGCCGCGATCTGCCTGGGCCGGGGTCTCAACACCGTACTTATCGTTGCGGCAGTGTTCGGGGTTTGCTCACTGGGCCTTTATGGCATCGACGTCTTGCACCTCTATCGGGCCCGCAAGCGCCGCACCATCGAACTGAACGCGCGCATGGCAGCCGTCGCGCTCGCCAATCTCGGCGCAGTCGTGCTCCTGGCGATCGCTCTCATCATGCTCGGCCAATTCGAGGCACAGATTGGCGCCGTCGTCTTCCTGGCGACCTTCGGCTGGCTCACAGGTCTTGGCTTGGCGAAGCTCTATAAGATCGTCGCCTTCCTGACCTGGCTGGAGTGCTACGGGCCGGTCCTCGGCAAGGTAGCCACGCCCCGCGTCCAGGACCTCGTCGTCGAGACCCGCGCGACAAAATGGTTCTGGCTCTATTTCGCCGGCGTCTGGACCGCGACGGCGCTCTTGCTGCTGACCGCACCGGCGGGCTTCCGTGCCTCAGCGGCCCTGATGTTCATCGCAACCATCGGCATCGGCATCGAACTCGTGCGTACACGTCTGATGGCCGACGTGAAGCCGGAAATGCGCCAGTCGTACCCGACGCGGCGCCCGCCGCTACCGGCGTCACAGCAAGCTCGCTGAGGAGATGATCATGACAAATTTCGTGGAAGTGGATGTGCGGCCGACGCTACGAGCCGGCGGCGAACCATTCGGAGAGATTATGGCGGCCGTGAGTGGTCTCGCGCCGGGCCAGGGCTTGAGACTCTACGCGACGTTCAAGCCGACTCCGCTGCTTCATGTGCTCGGCTCAAAGGGCTTTGTCCATGAGGCCCGGGAAATCGAAGGCGGAGACTGGGAGGTGCTTTTCACTCCGACCGGCGTGGCGGAGGAGGCAACCGAGGCGACGCTTACTTCAGACGATGGGCAATGGCCGAACCCGGTTCGTCACCTCGACAATCGCGACCTCGACCCGCCTGAACCGATGGTCCGCATCCTCGCCGCAGTCGAGACCATGAGGCCGGGAGAGGTACTCTCCGCCCTGCTCTGCCGCGAGCCGGTGTTTTTGTTTCCACAGCTCGCGAAACGCGGGCACACATGGCGCGGCGGCTTCGAACCCGATGGCGCAACATACAAAGTGCTGGTGCGGGCCGGACGACGGGAGGTCGCATGACCGATTCTGGCCGCGAAGAACTGGGCCGCCGCATCGAGGATGCGCTGCGGCTGGTCATAGATCCCGAGCTCGGCTGTAACATTGTCGATCTCGGACTGGTCTATGTCATCGGTGTGAATGACGGCGGCGGAGCTCGCATTCTCATGACAACGACCACGCGCGGCTGCCCGGCGTCTTCCTTTTTGAAGGATGGTGCCCGGCAAGCAGCAGTCGGTGTGCCCGGCGTGACGTCGGCGGATGTCACGCTCACCTACGATCCGGCCTGGACGCCGGACATGATGAAAGCCTCGGCCCGCGAGCAACTCGGCTTTGGCCCGGATAACGACCCGTGACTCAGCGTCCGACCTTGCGCGGCCAGCCGGATTCGATGCCGCCCCATCTGGTGGACGTCCTGTTGGCCAGCCCGACCGCGTTGGCCGCTTCGGGGCGAACCAGACTTCCTGTCGGGTGGCCGGAGAGGCACGCGCCGCCCTGCGTGAGAATTCACCGGCGGAGTGGCAGCGCTTCAATGCATTTCTGCACCGGTTCGCACGAGAGACACCATATTATTAGCTCAAATGAGCGCGGCAGCAACGCAATTGCGCTCGTGGGCGGCCTGCAATATTCGCGAGCGTACTATCCTCTCAATTCCACTGCACGCCACAAACTAGACCTCACGGGCATCCATGATCCAGTTCGGCTCTGGGTCAAATTGCGCCCCCCCGAATCATGGGCGTCGCTAACATCCCGCTTCGACGTTCACTCAATTTTACTTGAACTGGCGTCTTGAACAAGGCTGACCTGCCACTGAACTTTCATCCAGCGGCGATTAGAGCCTCGGCCAATGTTACGCCTTTCGGCGCGGTGAGTGTACCGGCATAGGCAGCCGGCGTTTTGTAGCCAAGCGAAGAATGCGGCCTCGCGGTGTTGTAGTCGGC
>NZ_DASZBV010000026.1:0-208686 GCF_035943735.1 Pseudolabrys sp. | reverse complement strand
GGCCCCGTCGCTGCCCGGAAGTACGGCCCAAAGGGTCTTCAAGAACGCCGCAAGTGGAGCGCCGGGAGGCGCCTCGTCCCGATCGCAAGGGATGAGGAGACGCCTCGCAAGCGTCTCATCGGGCGGCTTCGCCAGCCGCTCGGGGAGCCTCGCAAGCTCCCGCGTTTCCCGGCGCTCCGCTCCCCTTAAGGGAGCGAAGAATTGGACTTCGGACTGCGGCGTACCCGGCGCCGATCAAAGAATACGGGCGATGAGTCATGCCTGGCGCGAGGCGGGGCTGTTTGACAACAGAATCGGAGCGAGACGCGGATAGGAGAGGCCCTACGACATCGCCTCGAGCTCTTCGTCGCTCAAATGCCCGGGCACGATGGCGACGGTGATCGGAAACGTGCCGGAGCTCTTGGCGACGCTGGTCACCAGCGGACCGGGGCCTTCTTTCCCCGAGTCGGCGGCGAGGACGAGGATGCCGATGTCGTCGTCCTGCTCGATGACCTTGAGCATCTCTTCCGCCGGCACGCCCTCGCGGATGACGCGCTCGGGTTCCAGCTTGGCGACCTCGTGGATGCGCTTGGCGTATTTCTTCAGCACCGCCTTGGCGGCGTCTTCCTGCTCCGCCTTCATGATGTCGGCGACGCCGAGCCATTGCTGATTGCGGTCGACGGCTTCGATGACGCGCAGCATGACGATCTGCGAGTGCGTGCGCGCGGCGCGGTTCGCCGCCCAGTAGACGGCGCGATCGCACTCCTCGGTGTCGTCGATGACGACGAGATACTTGCGCTTGTGGCCGGCTTCGTTGCTGCGGCGCCTTTTCATCCTCGCCCCTGTCGCCCGCGCGGGGCAGACCGCGCAGGGCAAAGGGTGGCACGGACGCCGCCGCGCTTACAAGCGGGGCTACCGCCGCACGAAACCGACGATGTCCTTGACCGCCTTCATGGTCTCGGCGGCGATGGCGTTCGCGCGCTCCGAGCCGTCGGCGAGGATGCCGTCGATATAGACGGGATCCTTCACCAGCTTCTTCATCTCGGCGCCGATCGGGCCGAGCTTGGCGACCGAGAGGTCGACCAGCGCCGACTTGAAGGTCGAGAACTGCGCGCCGCCGAACTCGCCGAGCACCGTCGCCTTGCTGGTGTTGTTGAGCGCGGCGTAGATGCCGACCAGATTGTCGGCCTCGGGACGCGTCTCCAGCCCCTTCTCCTCGCTCGGCAGCGGCTCCGGATCGGTCTTCGCCTTGCGGACCTTCTGCGCGATCGCGTCGGCGTCGTCGGTGAGGTTGATGCGCGAATAGTCCGACGGATCGGATTTGGACATCTTCTTGGCGCCGTCGCGCAGGCTCATCACGCGCGTCGCCGGACCCTGAATGAGCGGCTCCGGCAGCGGGAAGAACGCGTCGCCATAGCCGTGCGCCGCGATCGACGCGCCGAAGTCGTTGTTGAACTTGGTGGCGATGTCGCGGGTGAGCTCGACGTGCTGCTTCTGGTCCTCGCCGACCGGCACATGCGTCGCGCGGTAGACGAGGATGTCGGCGGCCATCAGCGCCGGATAGTCATAGAGGCCGACCGAGACGTTCTCGCGGTCCTTGCCGACCTTCTCCTTGAACTGGGTCATGCGGTTGAGCCAGCCGAGGCGGGCGACGCAGTTGCAGATCCAGGCAAGCTCGGCATGGCCGGCGACCTGGCTCTGATTGAAGACGATGTGCTTCGTCGGATCGATGCCGCAGGCGAGGTAGGCGGCGGTCACCTCGCGCGTCGCATGCATGAGCTCGGCCGGGTCCTGCCAGACGGTGATGGCGTGCATGTCGACGACGCAGTAGATGCAGTCGTACTGGTCCTGCAGCGCCACGAACTTCGTGATCGCGCCGAGGTAGTTGCCGAGGTGCAGGTTGCCGGTCGGCTGCACACCGGAAAACACGCGCTCTTTGAACGCCATAACCGTCGTCTCCACGCTATGGCGAGCCACATCGCATGATGGCGTTTGCCTTGCAAGAGGCCGTGGGCAGACCGCGATCTTGCGCCCGGTCGGGATATCAAAGACGGTGTCGCGTCGCTATAAGGACGGCCGAACGGACGGTACAAGCGGGCCGCCCGGTGACAAATGAGCTTACCATGAGCAAAGACGAACTGATCATCCAACTGATCAAAGTGGCGCTCGGCATTCTGATCGGCGGATACTTCCTGTGGTGGAGCCTCGAAGTGCTGCAAAGGCTGCCGCCGCCACATTGAGCCCGGCTTGAAGGCGCGGGCGCGGTCGATATAGTGCCGCGCGCTTTCAGCGCCTCGCGCCCCGCAAAAGGACCTTCCATGACCGCTTCCCGCTACGACGTGCTCGGCATCGGCAACGCCATCGTCGACGTCATCGCCCGCGCCGAGGACGACTTCCTGGTCGCGCAGGGTATGCACAAGGGCGCGATGGCGCTGATCGACGAGGCAAGGGCCAAGGCGATCTACGACGCGATGGGCCCGGCGATGGAATCCTCGGGTGGCTCGGCCGCCAACACGATCGCCGGCGTGGCGAGCTTCGGCGCGCGCGCGGCCTTCGTGGGCAAGGTCAGGGACGACGAGCTCGGCAAGGCTTTCGCCCACGACATCCGCTCGATCAATGTCGCGTTCGATACCAAGCCGGCAAGCGACGGTGCCTCGACCGCGCGCTGCTACATCATGGTGACGCCGGACGGCGAGCGCACCATGAACACCTATCTCGGCGCGGCGCAGGACCTGCGGCCCTCCGACATCGATGAGGCGCAGATCGCGGCGGCGGAAGTCGTCTATCTCGAGGGCTATTTGTGGGATCCGCCGCAGGCGAAAGAGGCCTTCATCAAGGCCTCGCAGATCGCGCACAAGAACGGCCGCCGCGTCGCGCTGACGCTGTCCGACGCCTTCTGCGTCGACCGCTATCGCGGCGAATTTCTCGATCTCATCCGCAAGGGCACGGTCGACATCGTCTTCGCCAACGAGCACGAACTGCGCAGCCTGTATGAGACTGCCGACTTCGCGGTCGCCAGCATGGCGCTGCAGAAGGACGCCAGGCTCGCCGTGGTCACGCGCAGCGAGAAGGGCTGCGTCGTCATCGACAAGGACGCGATGACGGCGGTTCCGGCGGCGCCGGTGGAGAAGGTGGCGGACGTCACGGGCGCCGGCGACCTGTTCGCCGCCGGCTTCCTGGTCGGGCTTGCCCGCGGCAAGGACCACAAGACCGCGGCGCGCCTCGGCGGCCTCGCGGCGGCGGAGGTCATCCAGCACATCGGCGCCCGGCCGGCGGTGTCGCTGAAGGCGCTGGCGGCGGAGAACGGCCTCGCGGTGTGAAGACGCCGGGCCAGTGGCCGAGGCGGTGCGCGAAAGAGCGTCGCGGCCCCGTTTGGTAACCAGTTGGTAACCCGAAGCTGGTTACCGCTTGGTGAACACCAGGACGGGGGACAGGCCAATGGCCGACCGCGACGACACCCACAAAGCCACCAACGAACAATCGGCCGGTGACACGCCGGCCGTGAAGGCCGAGGCGCTGCCTTCGGTCGACTCGCCGTCGATCTCGCCGGCGAAAGCCGACGAGCCGGTCGTCGAAGAGCCCATCATCGAATCGCCCATCGCCCCGGCCGCACCGGCGCGGCCGCTGCGGCTGATGCTGCGCCGCCGGCGCATGGCGCTGCTCGCCGCCTCGGTGACCGTCGCCGCCGTCCTTGGGGCGGTGGTCGGCGCCGTCGCGACCGTCTCGCTGTCCGGCACGCACGAACAAACCGCCGGCCTGCAGCAGCAGAAGGTGATGCAGCAGACGATCGCGCGTCTCGGCAACGAACTCTCGACGCTGAAGACCAGCCTCGACGCCGCCAGCAAGTCGGCGCATGCGCAGACCGCGCAGTTGTCCAAACTGAGCGAAGCGCTTCACGAAAAACTCGCCGCCAACACCAAGGCCAACGCGGCGCTGGCCCGCGCCGGCGCCGAGGTGACCGGCTCGATCTCCGCGCCGCATACGATGGCGCCGCAAGCGCAGGCCCTCGAGCCGACGCCGCTGCCGCAACCGCGTCCGCAGCAGATCGCCGCGCTCCAGAGCCAGCCGCGTCCGCTGGTCGTGTCGGACTGGCACGTGCGCGGCGCGGCGCGCGGCGCCTTGCTGGTCGAGGGCCACGGCGATGTCTACGAGGTCGTGCCCGGAGCGCAATTGCCCGGGCTGGGCCGCGTCGAATCGATCCGCCGCGTTGACGGCCGCTGGATCGTCGAGACCCCGAAGGGGCTGATCGTCTCGGCGGTGCGCGCGCGGCCGTATTTCGACTAGCCGCGCAACTCTCCGTGAGGGGAGTGGCGCCGCAGGCGTGAGCCGTGTCAGATTCGCCTCGCCGGTCGTATGCGGGGTGACTCATGCTCGGCGTTTCCTTGAAGTCCCTGGCCGCGGTGCTGCTGCTGGCTGCCGCGGCGACGCAGGCTTCGGCGCAGGGCGCCGCACCGACGCCGGCCAAGCCGGAGATGACCGAGGTCAATTGTCCCGGCCTGGTCGCTGAACGCTCGCCGGTCTTTCAATCCGCAGCCTTCCGCCTCGCCGCGCTGGAGCACGACCAGTTGCGGCTGACCTATGTCGGCCATGCCACCTTCCTGATCGAAACGCCGCAGTCGGTGCGCATTGCCACCGACTACAACGATTGGGTGAGGCCGCCGGTGCTGCCCGACATCGTGACGATGAACCACGCGCATTCGTCGCACTACACGCTGCACCCCGATCCGGGTATCAAATACGTGCTGCACGGCTGGGCCGAGGACGAGAAGCCGGCGCGCATCGACATGACCTACAAGGACGTGCGCGTGCGCAATGTGCCGACCAATATCCGCACCTTCGATGGCGGCACCGAGCGGCACGGCAATTCCATCTTCATCTTCGAGGCGGCGAATCTGTGCATCGCCCATCTCGGCCACCTGCATCACACGCTGACGCAGCAGCAGCTCAACGAGATCGGCAAGATCGATGCCGTCATGGTGCCGGTCGACGGCAACTACACGCTCGATCTCGAGGGCATGATGGAGGTGCTGAAGTCGCTGAAGGCGCCGCTGATGATCCCGATGCACTACTTCAGCAGCTACACGCTGGAGCGTTTCCTCACCCGTGCGCGCGCCGAGTGGGACGTGCAGTTCGCCGAGGTGCCGACGGTGGTCGTCTCCAAGGCGACGCTGCCGGCCAAGCCGACGGTACTGGTTCTGCCGGGACATTGACATTCGTCAGGCGAACGCCTGACTCGGCCGTCTCGTTTGCGCCAAATCAAACGAGGCGCGGCGCTTGCCGGATATTCTGAAATAGCGATTGACGGCCGGGAACGAATAACTGCTTGTCGCGTTTGTGCAGGACGTCATTCAAGGAACAGTCGAGGTTCGTATGCAGACCTGGAGCGTTTGGAAGCGTTTTCCCGATGCGGAGACCGGCGCCAGCATCGAAGCGCCGAATGGCCCGGGTGTCTATGAAGTCCGTCACACGCTGACCGGCCGTGTGGTCGCGTTCGGGCATGCGGCGAGCGTCGCCAATGCCCTGACCGAACTCAAGCTCAACGGTGGCGTCGGCGCCTTCGCGCGCCTCTTCCGCCGCCCGGCTTTGGTCTCGCGCGTGTCCGACCTCGAATACCGCACCTGCGCCGCATCGACGCGCGCCGAAGCGCGCACCACCGCGCAGCGCTTGCTCGGGCTGCGGCAGAACGCCTGGCGCCGCCGCATCGATACCGGCTGGGCGGCGCGGCAGGCTGGCTAAATCGATTTTCACGGGTTCAAAGCTCGGTGGCCGGCCCCGCGCCGGCCGCTTTGTTTTTGCGCGTTCGTCACAAATTGGTAATGTCGCCCGTCCCGGACGCGTGAGACACCGCCAATGCCCTATGCGACGACCTCCGACAACGTGAAGCTCTATTTCGAGGAGGTCGGGCAAGGTACGGCCATCCTGTTCGTGCACGAGTTCGCCTCCGACTGGCGCGGCTGGGAGCCGCAGCTGCGCGAATTCGGCAAGCGCCACCGCTGCATCACCTACTCCGCGCGCGGTTACACGCCCTCCGACGTGCCGGCCGACGCCGGCGCCTACACCTACGAGCACGTGATGCGCGACGCGGTCGCCGTGCTCGACCATCTGAAGATCGACAAGGCGCATCTCATCGGTCTGTCGATGGGCGGCTACACCTCGCTGCAGGTCGCGCTCAATCACCCAGAGCGCGTCCACTCGATGGTGCTGGCCGGCACCGGCTCCGGCAGCGAGCGCTGGTACACGGCCGACTTCCACAAGCATTCGCAGGCGCTCGGCGACACGTTCGAGCGCGACGGCGCGGCGGCGGTGGCGAAGACCTACGGCATGGGCGCGAGCCGCGTGCCCTTCCTGCTCAAAGATCCGCGCGGCTTCGCCGAATTCACGCAGCGCCTGGCCGAGCATGACGCGAAAGGCTCGGCCAATACCTCGCGCGGCTTCCAGGGCGGGCGGCCGTCGCTCTACGATTTCGAAGGCCGCATCCGCAGGCTGGAGACGCCGGCACTGATCGTCGTCGGCGACGAGGACGACCGCTGCATCGAGCCGAGCCTGTTCCTCAAGCAGACGCTGCCCGCCGCGGGACTGGTGATGTTTCCCAAGAGCGGCCACGTGGTGAACCTGGAAGAGCCGGACCTGTTCAATAGCGTCGTCGGCGAATTCCTCGCGCGCGTCGAGGCCGGCCGCTGGGCGGTGCGCGATCCGCGCACGAAGTCCGCCGAGGGAGTCATCCCGATGCGGGGGTGAGTGTGGGCCGTGCATGGAACCTGCGGCCCATTCTGCTCGTTCTCAGGGCGACCGAGGGATCGTGCCATGCTGAAATGGGCTTTCATCTTCCTGATCATCGCCATCATCGCCGGCATTTTCGGCTTCACCGGCGTCGAACAGGCGTCGGCCACCATCGCGCAGTGGCTGTTCGGCATCTTCCTCGTGCTGTTCTTGGGCGCGTTGGCGATCGGGCTTTGGCTCGGCCACAAACTTGTCTCCTGACCCGCTGCCCGTCGCGGTAGCAGGTCGCGCGTTGGGCGTTGCCCACCGTTGAGGCGCGCCACATAAACGCGGCGAAAACCCTCCGCCGGACGATGCATTGCGACGGCGGGGAATCGCCGCTATGGGAGTGCGCGCGCCGAACGCGCATACCCAGAGTCCGCGAATGACCGCCAAACTGCTCGATGGCAAAGCCATCGCCCGTGACATCCGCGACAAGATCAAGGTGCGGGTCGCCGCCTTGCGCGCGCGCACCGGCGTGCAGCCGTCGCTGGCGATGATCCTCGTCGGGCAGAATCCGGCGTCGCGGCTCTACGTGCGCAACAAGGTCAAGGCCTGCGCCGAGGTGGGTATCCGCTCGACGCTGCATGAATTTCCCGCCGATATCGACGCCGCTGCGGTGATCGCGCGCATCGAGGCGCTCAACTGCGATCCGGAGGTGCACGGCATCCTGGTGCAACTGCCGCTGCCCGCCCATCACGACATCCACGCCGTGCTGCGCACCATCGCGGTCGAGAAGGACGTCGACGGCTTCCATCTCTACAATGTCGGTGGGCTGGTACTCGGCGAGACGGTGTTTCCGCCCTGCACGCCGTACGGCGTCATGAAGCTTCTCGATTCCGCCGGCATCGACGTCGCCGGCAAGAACGTCACCATCGTCGGCGCCAGCAACATCGTCGGCAAGCCGATGGCGCTGATGTTGCTGCGGCACGAGGCGACCGTGGCCATCTGCCACGTGCGCACGCGGGACCTCGCCCAATACACGATCCTCGCGGACATTCTCATCGTCGCCGCCGGCGTGCCTAACCTGATCATCCCGCAAATGGTGAAGACCGGCGCGGTGGTCATCGACGTCGGCATCAACCGCCTGCCGGACGGCAGACTGGTCGGCGACATCGACTTCGAGGGTATCCGCAAGAAGGCGGCTTACGTCACGCCGGTGCCCGGCGGTGTCGGCCCGATGACGGTGACGATGCTGCTCGAGAACACGCTCGTGGCCGCGGAGCGCTCGGTCGCGCCGTCGCGTACCGAAACGCTTACTGCCGCAGCAAAGTAGGGCGCTCGATACCCTCGTTTCAATCGACAGCGTCGCCCCAGTCGAGGCGCTTGGCCGCGCGGTAAGCGTCCTTGTCGCCGCGCGCGATGCGGCGCTGCGCCGGCGTCTCGGGCGTGCAGAGCGTCAGCATGACGGCGCTCTTGTCGACTTTCGGCGTCGCCAGGATGCGATGGCCGCGCGCGAGGTTGCCGAAGTCCTTGCCGGCGACGAGATACGCGAACTTCTCGTCCTCGAACGGCACGTCGGCCTCCTTGGCCGCGAGATGGTCGCGCGAGCGCGGCAGCCGCGCATTGAAATGGCACCAGCGCTCGGTCGTTGCGAGCGGACAGCGGCCTTCGTGCGAGCAGGGCGCGATGATCTGAGCGCCGCGCGCGATCAGCGCGTCGCGGCAGGCGAGGATCCGTTTGAAGCCGTCCCGCGTGCCGGGCTCGACGATGACCAGCAGGCGCTCGCTCAGGCTCCACAGCCGCTCCAGCGTGCCGGTAAGCGCGCCGCTGGCGAGCTCGGCGAAGACGTAACTCGCCATCACGACGTCGGCGCTTGTCGCGGCGCCGAGCGCGTGCGCGAGCGTGTCGCGCATCGCCGCCATCGCGAGATGCGACGTCGACCGACTGAAGGCGGCCGCGAGCGCCAGCAGATGCGGATTGGCGTCGATCAGTGTGGCCTGCTGCAGCGTCGGCCATGCGTCGATCGCCGCCCATGAAGCGGTGCCGGGGCCGGCGCCGACATCGAGCAGGGAGCGTGGCGCGAAGTCGGGGACGATCCCGGCCGTTTGCGTGAGTGCCGCGCGCACGGCCGCGTAGGTCGCTGGCATGCGCACCACCGCGTAGGCGAGGGCATCGAATTCCGAGCGGATGACGTCGCTGCCGCCGCCGGCGCGATATCGTTCGGAGATGCGTTGCGCGCTGGCGCGCAGATCCGTGCGCGAAATGTTTTCGAGCTTCGCCTGCAGCGCACCGCTCAGCCAGCCCGGCAAGCCGGCCATTCGCCTCTAGCCCCACATGCGGCGCAGCTTGCCGCGCACGTCGGCACTGCCGGCAGCCGGCTTTGCTGCGCCTCGCTCGGCCGCTGCCGGCGGCCAGGCGCACACCTCGAACAGCTTCAGGATCGCCGGCGGGATGAAGCGCGTGCGTTGCGCGTAGACATGGCGATCGCCGAGGCCGCGCTGCTGATGGACGAAGAAGCGCTGCGGCACCATGAGGTGTAGCTGATCCTTGGCGCGGGTCATGGCGACGTAAAGGAGCCGGCGCTCCTCCTCGATCTCCGGCGGCGTGCGCACCGACAGGTCGGACGGGATGCAGCCATCGACGGTGTTGAGCACGAACACCGCTTTCCATTCTTGCCCCTTGGCCGAATGGATCGTCGACAGGATCAGATAGTCCTCGTCCAGCAGCGGCGGTCCGGCCTCGTCGCTGGTCGCGTCCGGCGGATCGAGCTTCATCTCGGTCAGGAAGCGCTCGCGGCTTTGATAGCTGGCGGCGATCTGCGTCAGTTGCGCGAGATCGGCCTGCCGCAGCACGGCGTCGTCATAGGCGTGATCGAGATGCGGCGCGTACCAGCGGCAGATCGTCTCCAGCTCCGCCGGCCAGCCGGCCTCGTTGCGGCGCACGGCCTCGATCGTATCGGCGAAATCCGGCCACGCTTCCGCGGCGGCCGCCGGCGCGTTGAAATCGCGCAATCCGCCCGTGGCGAGATGATCGAGGATGCGCGCGGCGGTGGCCGGGCCGATGCCGGGCATGAGCTGCAGCACGCGGAAACCGGCGACGCGGTCGCGCGGGTTCTGCGCCCAGTGCAGGAAAGCGAGCACGTCCTTGATGTGCGCCGCTTCGAGGAACTTGAGGCCGCCGAACTTCACGAATGGAATGTTGCGGCGGGTGAGCTCGACCTCGAGCGCGCCCGAATGGCTCGAGGTGCGGAACAGCACGGCCTGCGCCTTCAGCGCGATGCCGGCTTCGCGGTTCTCCAAAATCTTTTCGACCACATACCCAACCTGCGCCGGATCGTCGGCAACATTGATGATCTGCGGCTTCTCCGCCGACTGCCGGTGCGACCACAAATTCTTGGTGAAGCGCTCGGCGGCCAGGCCGATGACCGCGTTGGACGCGGCGAGGATCGGCTGTGTCGAGCGGTAGTTGCGCTCGAGCGTGACCACCGTCGCCTTTGGCCGGAAGTGCGCCGGGAAATCGAGGATGTTGCGCACGGTCGCAGCGCGGAAGGAATAGATCGACTGCGCATCGTCGCCGACCACGGTGAGGCCGCGGCCGTCCGGCTTGAGCGCGAACAGGATGCGCGCCTGCAGCCGGTTGGTGTCCTGATATTCGTCGACCAGCACGTGATCGAAGCGCTCGCCGACATGTGCGGCGATGTCGCGTTCCGCCAGCATCATCGCCCAGCACAGCAGCAGGTCGTCGTAGTCGAGCACGTTCTGCCGCTGCTTGGCCTCGACATAGGCGGCGAACATCTGCCGCAATTCGTCGTGCCATTCCGCGCACCAGGGGAAAAAGAAATTGAGGATGTCGGCGAGCTCCGCTTCCGCGTTGACGACGCGCGAATAGATGGCGAGGCAGGTGCCCTTGAGCGGAAAGCGCTTCTCGAGCTTGGAGAAGCCGAGCTCGTGCCGCACCAAATTCATCAGATCGGCGGAGTCCGCGCGGTCGTGAATGGAGAAGTTCGGCTCGAAGCCGATCTGCGGCGCGTATTCGCGCAACAGCCGCGCGCCGACGGCGTGGAAGGTGCCGGCCCAGCTGAGCGCATCGGCCATCGCTCGCGCCTGCGGGCCGAGCACCGCCGCGCCGATGCGCTCGACGCGGCGGCGCATCTCGGCCGCGGCCCGGCGCGAGAAGGTCAGCAGCAGGATGCGGCGCGGATCGGCGCCCTGCGCGACGAGATGCGCGACGCGATGCGCGAGGGTGTTGGTCTTGCCGGACCCAGCGCCGGCGATGATCAGGAGCGGCGGATAGCCGTCGCCGGCGCCGTACTCGACGGCGCGGCGCTGGTCGGGATTGAGCTCGGCGGCAAGGCTCTGGGCGGTCACGTGGCGGACTTGGGGCTCGGGCGAATCAGGATCGACCCAGCATAGCCCGCTTTGCGGAGAGGAAGCGGCGGCGGGATGGCGCCGCCGCCGGAACCGCTACACGTCCACGCTCGCCGAAAGCGCGTTGTTCTGGATGAACAGGCGGCGCGGCTCGACCTCGTCGCCCATCAATTCGGCGAACAGATTTTCCGCCTCGTCGACTTCCTTCACGCGCACCTGCAGCAGCGAACGCGCATTGGTGTCGAGCGTCGTCTCCCAGAGCTGCTCCGGGTTCATCTCGCCCAGCCCTTTGTAGCGTTGCATCGAAACGCCCTTGCGGCCCGCACCGGTGATGGCCTCGAACAGGCCGACCGGCCCGTAGATCGCCCAAGTCTCGTCTTTGCGCCGCAGCGAGGCCGGTTTCTCGTAGACCTTCTGCAGTGACACCGCGTATTCGTCGAGCTTGCGCGCATCGGCGGAGCCGAGCAACGCATGATCAATAATGGCGACGCTTTTGACGCCGCGAACTGTCCGCGAGAATGCAAACCCGGTTTCCTCGCTGAACTCGCCTTCCCAGCCGCGTTCGGTCTCTTCGGCCAGCACGTTAAGCCGCTTGGCAATAAAAGGCGCAGCGGCTTTGGCCTTCTGAGCGTCGCCAAAAATATCGGAATTGAGTACGCCGAGGATCGCGGCCTGCTCGACGACCTGACGGCTGTAGCGACTGTGCAGCCCGGAGAGGATATTCCGAATAGTACGGGCTTCCTCGACAAGCGTTTGCAGATCGCCACCGGCGCGTTCTTCGCCGGAAGCAAGCCGCAGCACGGCCTCCTCGACCCCGGTGGAGATCAGGTAGTCCTCCAGCGCGCGCTCGTCCTTGAGATACTGCTCGGACTTGCCGCGGTTGACCTTATAGAGCGGCGGCTGCGCGATGTAGATGTGGCCGCGTTTGATCAGCTCTTCCATCTGCCGGAAGAAAAAGGTCAGCAGCAGCGTGCGAATGTGGGAGCCGTCCACGTCCGCGTCCGTCATGATGATGATCTTGTGATAGCGCAACTTGTCGGGATTGAACTCGTCGCGCCCGATGCCGGTGCCGAGCGCCGTGATCAGCGTGCCGATCTCCTGGCTCGACAGCATCTTGTCGAAGCGCGCGCGCTCGACGTTCAGAATCTTGCCCCGAAGCGGCAAGACGGCCTGGAATTCACGGTTGCGGCCCTGCTTGGCGGAGCCGCCGGCCGAGTCGCCCTCGACGATGAACAGTTCGGACTTCGCCGGATCGCGCTCCTGGCAGTCGGCGAGTTTGCCGGGCAGCGAGGAGACGTCGAGCGCGCCTTTGCGGCGCGTCAGCTCGCGCGCCTTGCGCGCCGCTTCGCGGGCGGCGGCGGCCTCGACGACCTTGCCGACGATGACCCTGGCTTCCGACGGATGAGTCTCGAACCAGTCCGAAAGCGTCTGGTTGACGACGTTCTCGACCACCGGCCGCACTTCCGAGGACACCAGCTTGTCCTTGGTCTGCGACGAGAACTTCGGATCCGGCACTTTCACCGAGAGCACGGCGGTCAGGCCCTCGCGGCAGTCGTCGCCGGTGAGCGCCACCTTCTCCTTCTTCGAGGAGCCCTGCGTCTCGGCGTACTGGGTGATCTGCCGCGTCAGCGCGCCGCGGAAGCCGGCGAGATGCGTGCCGCCGTCGCGCTGCGGGATGTTGTTGGTGAAGCAGAGCACGCTCTCGTGATAGCCGTCGTTCCACCACAGCGCGCATTCGACGGTGATGCCATCGCGGTCGGCCTTGAGCATGATCGGCGCCGGAATAAGCGGCGTCTTGCTGCGATCGAGGAATTTCACGAAAGCCTCAACGCCGCCCTCGTAGCGCATCTCTTCGCGCTTCTCGACCGCGTGACGCTTGTCGGACAGCACGATGGTGACGCCGGAATTCAGGAACGCGAGTTCGCGCAGGCGATGCTCGAGCGTGGCGAAATCGAACTCGACCATCGTGAAGGTTGCAGGCGAGGGCAGGAAGCTCACTTCCGTGCCGCGCTTGCCGCCCGAGGGGCCGACTTCCTTGAGCGGCGCAACCGTCACGCCGTCGTGAAACTCTACGAAATGCTCCTTGCCGTCGCGCCAGATCCGCAACTTGAGCCAGGTCGACAGCGCGTTGACGACGGAGACGCCGACTCCATGCAATCCGCCGGATACCTTGTAGGAATTCTGGTCGAACTTGCCGCCCGCGTGCAGCTGCGTCATCACCACTTCGGGTGTCGACACGCCTTCGGAATGCATCCCGGTCGGGATGCCGCGACCGTTGTCGTACACCGTACATGATCCGTCCGGATTGAGCGTGACGTCCACTTGCGTGGCGTGGCCGGCGAGCGCCTCGTCGATCGCGTTGTCGACGGCCTCGTAGACCATGTGGTGCAGGCCGGAGCCGTCGTCGGTGTCGCCGATGTACATGCCCGGACGCTTGCGCACGGCGTCGAGGCCCTTGAGGACCTTGATCGACTCGGCGCCATAGTCGGATTCGGATTGAAGATTGCGGGCCGGTTCAGCCATCTGCGGACGCTCTCGGAAAGCCGCGACAGTGAGTCGGGCAAGTGAATTTGTGTGACACGATTTTGGGTGCGCGTACAGAGCAAAGTCTATGCCGCTAATATGTTGATCCGGAAAGGCTTTTTCAAGGTTTGCGGACCCCGTCAAAGCGCGGTTTTGGAGCCGTCGAAAAGACCCCTTTTGGCGTGTTGGTGAGCCCCGGTTGAGGGCTTGGTGCGAGGCGGCTTCGGGCCATGGCCGGGCCGTAAACCACCGCGCGCAAATCGGCGCGATTGCCGCGGCGTGATGCGCCACAATTGCTTGCACATGACGGCCGATTGGCCTCTAAGCAAAGCAATCATGCTCGCCCGCTCCGAATTGCTCCGCATGTACTGGAAGGGCCGTCCGCTCGAGGTTCCGCACCGTCTTCGAGCGATCGTCCGCGCGCGTGAGTCGAGCATCATCGTCCTCGCCGCCGCGGTGGGCCTGCTGTCCGGCCTGGTCGTCGCGGCGATGAGCGAGTCCGTCGGGCTCATGCACCTCGTCTTCTTCGGGCTCGATCCAGGCGAGCGCCTGTCGGCACGGGCGTGGATCAACCCGGTCTACGCGTTTCTCACGCCCTGCCTGGGCGGTCTCGTGTTCGGACTGGTGTCCGCCTACATCACCCGCAAACGCGGTACCGAGGTCGACCCCATCGAGGCCAATGCCTTGCATGGCGGCCGCATGTCGTTGCGGGGCAGCCTGATCGTGGCGGCCCAGACGGTGTGGTCGAGCGGCGTCGGAGCGTCGGTCGGGCTGGAGGCCGGCTATACCCAGTTCGCATCCGGCGTCGCCTCGGTCATCGGCCGGGCCTTCCGCTTGCGGCGCGCGGACATGCGGGTCCTCGTCGGCTGCGGCTCTGCCGCGGCCATTGCCGGCGCATTCGGAGCGCCGCTTGCCGGCGCCTTCTATGCATTCGAACTCGTCATCGGCACCTACTCGATCGCGAGCCTCGCGCCGGTCGGCATTGCGGCTTTGGTCGGCTATCTCACCGCGCGCACGTTCGCGCCGCTGACCCTCGGCATCGAGGCCAACGCGGTCGCCGACGTCACGGTGCACGACGTCGTGATCGCCGCCGGCGTCGGCCTGCTTGCCGCCATGGTCGGCATCTTGTTGATGCGTGGCGTCGCCGCGTGCGAACGTCTGTTCACCCGCATGCGCATCGCGCCGGAATGGCGTCCGATGATCGGCGGCTCGGTCGTCGGCCTGCTCGCGATCATAACGCCGCAGGTGATGTCGTCGGGCCACGGCGCAATGCATCTGACCGGCATCTTCAAGCTGCCGATCGAAATGATCGCACTGATCTTCGTTTTGAAGATCGTCGCCTCGATCATCTCGCTCGGCAGCGGTTTCCGCGGCGGACTGTTCTTTGCGTCGCTGCTCCTGGGTGCGCTCGGCGGCCAACTGTTCGCCACCGGTTTCTCGGCCATCGTCCCGGGCGTCCATATCGATCCGGACGCCTACGCCATCATCGGCCTGTCGGCCCTGTCCGTCTCCGTGATCGGCGGGCCGCTGACCATGACCTTCATCGCGCTGGAGACGACCGGCGACCTGTGGCTGACCACGGCCGTGCTGATCGCCGCCATCATCTCGATGCAGGTCACGCGCGAATTCTTCGGCTACACCTTCGCCACCTGGCGCTTCCATCTGCGCGGCGAGACCATCCGCAGCGCCGCGGACATCGGCTGGATCCGCGATCTCTCGGTCGGCCAGATGATGCGCCCCGACGTGCGCACGACGCCGGCGGAGGGAACGATCTCCGATTTCCGCGAAGCCTTCCCGCTGGGCTCGACCAGCCAGGTCGTCGCGGTGGACGAAGACGGTCGTTATGCCGGCATGGTGCTGGTTGCCGAAGCGCATGCCGCCGATGTCGCGGCCGCCGACAGCCTCCGCGGGCTGCTGCGCCATAGCGACCACATGCTGCTGCCGCAGATGTCGGTGCAGGAGGCGATCGCGGCGTTTGACCGGTTCGAAGCGGAAGCGCTGCCGGTCGTCGATTCCGTCGAACGGCGGCAGGTCGTTGGCCTGCTCAGCGAGGCGCATGCCTTGAGGCGCTATTCGGAAGCCTCCGAGCGTCAGCGGCGCGAACTGCTCGGCGAATTCTGAGCCGGCTCCCCGAACTGCGTTTTACGTCAGTCGCCCGAAGTTCCGCCCATTTCGTAGGCGCCGAGATTCGATTGCGCAACGTGATGGAACGCGGGTTCGTAATCCGGAATCGGCCTGTTGAATGCGCCCAGCGCGGCCGTGAGCAGATCCACCCGATCGATATCCGCGCGCAAGTCGTCGACTGCACGGACGAGTTCGCGCTGCATTCGATCCATAACACCCTCTGCCGTCATCGCATCCTCGTTCGGGGCGGGCTTTACCGCTCGTCCCGATTTGAAAAACGATGGCCCGCGGCAATGGTTCCTGTGTCTGCTCTATGGATCAATTTATATATGGCTGCCCGCGCCGCACTCAGGCGAAGGGTTCCACGCTGCCCGGCTTGATAAGCAACATGTGAGCGCGTGAAACGATATCGCCGAAGGCCGCGGGATCAGCGCCGGTCATGAAGACCTGCGCGTCCAATGCCGACAACGCATCATAAAGCGCCGCGCGCCGGCCGGGATCGAGATGCGCGACGACTTCGTCGAGCAGCAGCAGCGGCGCCGCGCCGGTCATGTCCTTGATCAACCGCGCATGCGCGAGCACAAGGCGGATGAGCAGCGCCTTCTGCTCGCCGGTCGAGCAATTCGTTGCCGGCATGTCCTTTGCGGCGTGCGTCACCGCGAGGTCGGACAGGTGCGGTCCATCGAGCGTGCGCCCGGCGGCCGCGTCGCGCGCGCGATTGTCCTTCAGCAGCGCGCGATAGCGGTCCTCGATGTCGATGGCGCTGTGGTCCGGCAGCAATTGCTCCATCCACCCCTGCAGCGCGATGGTGGCACCGGGAAACTCCGGCGCGTCGTTGCGCGCGTCGGCGAGCGCGGCCGACAAGCGCGCCACCGTTTCGGAGCGCGCCGCCGCGACGGCGACCGCGACTTCCGCGGTTTCGTGCTCGACCGCGTCGAGCCAGTGCGGATCGCTGCGCGGATCCTCGAGCAGGCGGTTGCGCGACCGCAACGAGCGCTCCAATGCCGACACGCGGCTCGCATGCTGCGCGTCGACGGCGAGCACGAGGCGGTCGAGGAAGCGCCGGCGCTCGGATGCAGGTCCGTTGAACAAGGGGTCCATCGCCGGCGTCAGCCAGATCACCCGCACATGGTCGGAGAAGGCCGCCGCCGAGGAGGCCGGCTCGCGGTCGATGCGATAGCGCCGCGTGGGCGAGGATTCCTCGTCGGTCGGCGGATCGACGCCGGTGCCCAGCGTGGCGAGGCCGAGCATGCCCTCGATCTCGGCGGAGATCGCCCAGCCGCCGTCGCCTTCGCTGAAGGCGAGTTCATCCATGGTGGCGCGGCGCAAGCCCCGCCCGGGCGCGAGCAGCGATACGGCTTCGATCAGGTTGGTCTTGCCGGCGCCGTTGGCGCCGGTCAGCACCACCGGCCCGGCGCGATCGAGCGTCACTTGCGCGGCGTGATAGCTGCGGAAGTTCGTCAGCGCGAGGCGGCGGATGAAGGCGGCGGTCATGACGTTGCTCTAGAGCCGCGCCGCTGCGGCTTCAAGTTGACCCGCCCTCATCCTTCGAGATGCGCCGATGCGCGACGCTCCTCAGGACGAGGCGGCAACTACACCCGCATCGGCATCAGCACGTAGAGCGCGCCTTTGGCGTCCTTGTCCTGGATCAAGGTCGGCGAGCCGGGATCGGCGAGCTTGAGGATCGCCACCTCGCCCTCGATCTGCGCGGCGATGTCGAGCAGATAGCGCGAGTTGAAGCCGATATCGAGCGGCTCGGCCTCGTAGTCGACCTCGAGCTCTTCGGTGGCGCTGCCGGAATCCGGATTGGTCACCGACAATGTCAGCTTGCTCGGCGCGATCGACAGCTTCACCGCGCGGCCGCGCTCGCTCGACACCGTCGACACGCGGTCGACGGCGGCCTCGAAGTCCTTCTTGTCGACGACGAGGTTCTTGTCGTTGTTGGCAGGGATGACGCGCCCGTAATCGGGGAAGGTGCCGTCGATCAGCTTAGAGGTCAGCACCACGTTGCCGATCGAGAAGCGAATCTTGCCGGCGGAGAGCTCGATGCCGACCTCGCCTTCGCCGGTCTCGATCAGCCGCTGCACCTCGCCGACCGTCTTGCGCGGGATGATGATGCCCGGCATGCCGGCGGCGCCGTCAGGCAGCGGCAGTTCGCACTGCGCCAGGCGGTGACCGTCGGTCGCCACCGCGCGCAACGTCGTGGCCTTGGCCGAACCGGCGGTATGCAGGTAAATGCCATTGAGGTAGTAGCGCGTCTCTTCCGTCGAGATGGCGAACTGCGTCTTGTCGATCAGCCGCTTGAGGTCGCCGGCCGGCAGCTTGAACGAATGCGTCATCTCGCCGGCGGCGAGATCGGGAAAGTCGCTCTCGGGCAGCGTCTGCAACGTGAAGCGCGAGCGGCCGGCGCGCAACGTCACCACCGCACGATCGCCGGTGCCCTCGAGCACGATCTGCGAACCGTCGGGCAGCTTGCGCACGATGTCGTAGAACATGTGTGCGGGAACCGTCGTGGCGCCGCCCGGCGACACCTCGGCTGCCGTCGTGTCGGTCACCTCGAGGTCGAGGTCGGTGGCCTTGAGGCTGAGCGCGCCCTTGTCCGCCTTGATCAGGACGTTGGCGAGGATCGGAATGGTGTTCCGCCGCTCGACCACGCGATACACATGGCCCAGCGACTTCAGCAATTCTGCGCGTTCGACAGTGACCTTCATGGAAAGACCCGCTTCGGCGTAGAAAAAACCCGGGAATCCGGGTGCCGCCGTGCCGGCCTGGCGCGGAATGCGCGGCCGGGGACCAAAGGTGGCAAGACGGGCCGGATTGCGCAAGGGCGTGTTTTTTCCCCCCGCTGCTATCCCCAGGGCGTCCACAGGCCCTTCTTCGCCATTCCCCGTTCTTACGGGGAGAGGTCGCCAGTCGTCGCGGAGCGAAGGCGGGCGGGTGAGGGGCTCTTCTGAAGATTGCGCGCGCCCCCTCACCCGGCTCGCTGCGCTTGCCACCCTCTCCCCGCAAGCGGGGAGAGGGAAAGCAGGACCTACTCCTGCAGCTGCCGCTTCAGGCCCTCGATCTCCTCGGCGAGCGCGACGTCGTTGCCGACGAGGCCTTCGATCTTGCGTACCGCGTGCAGCACGGTGGTGTGGTCGCGGCCGCCGAAGCGCCGGCCGATCTCGGGGAGCGAGCGCAGGGTCAGCGTTTTCGCCAGATACATCGCCACCTGCCTCGGCCGCACGACGTTGGCCGTGCGGCGCGATGACAGGAGATCGGAGCGGCTGACATTGTACTGCCGCGCCACCACGCGCTGGATGTCCTCGATCTTGACGCGCTTGGGCTCCTGCGGACGGATCAGGTCGCGCACCTCGCGCTCGGCCATCTCCAAGGTCACCGTGTGGCCGGTGAGCTTGCTATGCGCGAGCAGGCGGTTGAGCGCGCCTTCGAGGTCGCGGCCGTTATGCGTGACGGTCTTGGCGATGTAGGACAGCACCGGCTGCGGCACGTCGAAGGTCGGATGATGCCCGCGCGCCGCCATGACACGGGCCTTGAGGATCTCGAAACGGAGCTCCTCGCCGAGGCCGCCCATCTCGACGACTAGGCCGCCGGCGAGCCGCGAGCGCACGCGGTCGTCCAGGCTTTCGAGGTCGGACGGCGGACGGTCGGAAGCGATCACCACCTGCCGGCCGGCGTCGATCAGCGCATTGAGCGTGTGGCAGAACTCTGCCTGGGTCGACTTGCCCTGAAGAAACTGCAGGTCGTCGATCACCAGCACGCCGATGCCGCGCAGCGACTCCTTGAAGGCGAGCGCGGTCTGCGTGCGGATGGCCGAGACGAACCCGTACATGAATTTCTCGGCCGTGAGGTAGAGCACCTTGCGCTCGCCGGTGGCATTGCCCGCCCAGGTGATCGCCTGCAGGAGATGCGTCTTGCCGAGGCCGACGCCGGCATGGATGTACAGCGGGTTGAACATCACCGGATCGGTGCGCTTGGCGGTCGCCACCTGCTTTGCCGCGGCTTGCGCCAACGTGTTGGAGCGGCCGACGACGAAGCTGTCGAAGTTCAGCCGCGGGTCGAGCGGCGAGCCGCCGAGCGCCTCGTGGATGTTCGCGTCGCCGGGCATGATCGGCCGCCCGTGACCGTTGTAGCGGCCGGCATCGCCATGGCCATTGACCGCGGCCGGCGCGGCCTCCGGACGGGGTTTTGCCGGGACGGCGTTGCGCAGCACCGCGGAGCGCACGATCAACTCGATGCGGCCGACCTTGGCGTCGTGCGCCTGCCAGCAGGCGAGCACGCGCTCGGCATAGTGCGACTGGATCCAGCTTTTGAGGAAGCGCGTCGGCACCGACAGCCGCACCGTGCCTTCCTCGAGCGCTTCCAGATCCATGCGCGCAAACCAGCTCGAATAGACGTCGTCACCGACATCGGCGCGCAGGCGCTCCCTGACCCGTGACCAGCTCTCCTGATCCGCGTTCTGCATTGTGTCGTCGATCCAATAGATAGAGTGAATGGGGCGATGGGGTTGCTTGGCAATAGCGGACAGCCGCTCACGCGCCGGGAACAGACGCAAACGCGACCACTCGATGATGGCGTGGGGAATTCGAGGTCAGAAGACCGTCGCTCTCACGGCACCCGCTTGCTAAACGACAAATTCGTCAGACAGAGGGCGGTGAGGCCGTGGCCAGCGCGCCGACGGTATGGCGCCGGGCTAAACGCATACAGTAAGACGGGGGAGCCAAGGAGAGAGTGCTCGGCGAAGTCAGCATCGAAGTACAACGTCCGGCGACGTCGGGATTGCTCACCGAAAGTCTCCTGGCATTCGTCATCTCGAAACCCCCTCTGTCTTCGCGGGCCTAACGACCCGTCTCGAAATTCGCGCGCCTGCTCGTCGCAGTCCGGCCGCCTTATCGCGTCTGCGATTGTCTGCGATCGCGCCGCACGGCGTCTTGGTCCATGATGCAGCCGGTAACGACATCGGTGAAGTCGAACGCTGTCACGAGAACTCGCAAGGCAACAAACAGCCATTCCCATCCGCCGATGAGCTCAGGAGCACACCTTTGTTTCTGATCGCGCGCGGCGAGTGCCGTGCGCGGGATCGAATGTACACGAGCGAAGTTGTGCAGCAATGGTTTTCGTACGCCAGCGTTCGGAGCATGACGCGAAAGCGGCACTGGTGTTGCGTTTTTGCTGCGCTGCGCCGCGTTGGCAACACGTTGACGAGTCGCGAAGAATTTCCGACCGTTTCAACAGCAACGTGTGGTTCGGCGCGTGCGCGAAAATTTTTGCTGCGGCGACCGCGTCATACGGCTGCTTTATGAGGAATCTCGGGTCCCGTCCCGGCGTGCCGATTAACTTGTTCGTCCGGCTTCGATTTTTCTGCGCGTTTTGCCGACTAGCCAGTTGCAAAAACCCCTATGGAATAAGGGTTGACGAGGCGCCTGCGGTTATTTCCGCTGGTAAAATCGGAGCACCCAGAGGGTCATGACGCAGCAATGAAGGTTTTACGGCGCAACGAAAACACCCGCCGGCTTGGACCGACGGGTGAACAAAGAGCGATGGGAGAGTTTCGAGCGGTATAACGCAGTTCAGAACGCCGCCGCCAAAGGCGCGGCGTCCTGCGCTTACTTGCCGATCTTGGCGATGCGGTGCGCCAGGCGCGAGACCTTGCGGCTGGCATTGTTCTTGTGAACGACACCGCGCTGCGCCGCGCGCATGATCACCGGCTCCGCCGCCTTCAGCGCGGCCGCCGCGGCAGTCTTGTCGCCGGAGGTGATCGCTTCCTCGACCTTACGCATCGACGAGCGCAGCACCGAGCGGCGCGCCTTGTTGACTTCGGTCCGACGCGCGATCACGCGCGTGGCTTTGCGGGCGGACTTGGTATTGGCCATCTGTTCTCTCGTTCAACGGGCTGGCGCTCACGGCGCGGACGCTTGTATCCGCGAAAAGCGCTCGAAATCTGAATAGGGTAGGCCGGAGGCACGAAGACCCGCAGCCAAGGCCGAGGCTTATAAAGAGGCGCCGCGCGCCCGTCAACGCCCGCGGGACCGGCCGGTTCAGGCCACTTTGCGGGCGCGGACGCCGTCGTAGCCGGCGGTCACGGCGGCGCGGTCGGCGGCGGAGAAGGGGGCCAGCGGCGGCTTCATGCGGCCGAGCGCCTGGTCGCCGTGGATGTGCGCCAGCAGAGCCTTCACCCCGGAGACCAGCGGCTTGCCTTCGAACAGCTTGCGGATCGTCACCGCCGCGTCGAGGGAGGCGGCATCGCCGCTCGCCCAGGCGCGCTGGCAGAGATCGGCGTTGAGATTGGCGGTCGCCGAGATGCAGCCGGCAAAGTCGCCGCGCCTCGCGTCGAACAGCGCGGCTTCTGTCGACGGGAACACGGCGAAGCCCGGCTTCACGGCGGCGGCGGCGCGGGCATAGTTCATGTCGCCGGAAGAATCCTTCAGGCCCACGATGCGGGTCGGATGCGCTTTCAAGAGCCGCTCGATCAGCGCGCGGTGCCAGGGCAGGCCCGACATCGCCGGGTAGTGGTAGAGATAGAGCGGGATGGGCGTGGCGGCGGTCGCCTGCACCAGGACGTCGATATAGGCGGCCAATCCGTCGTCGGGCACACCCTTGTAATAGAACGGCGGCAGCACCAGCGCGCCGGCAAAGCCGAGTTCGGCCGCGTGCTTCGTCAGCGCCACGGCGTCGCTGACTGCCGCGGCGCCGGTGCCGACCATCAGCCGGTCGAGCGGCAGACCATTACTCTTGTACGCGTCCATCACCGCCTTGCGCTCGGCGAGCGAAAAAGAGGTCGCCTCGCCGGTGGTGCCGAGGACGTTGAGCCCGTCGCAGCCGTTGTCGAGCAGGAAGCGGGCGAGCTTCATCGCGCGCGCAAGATCGGGCGCGCCGCTCTCCTCGATCGGCGTGGCGATGGCGGCGATCACGCCGGACAGGGTCTTGCTCAAAACGCGTCTCCTTTGTCGTCGCGCGCTGTCTTAGCCGCTGACGTTGTACGCCGCCAGTGCGGCCATCGTGACGATCTGGCTGTCCTTGGCGCCGAGATGCACGATCTGCACCGGCCGGTCGAGGCCCACAAGCAGTGGTCCGATGACGGTGGCGCCGCCCAGTTCCTGCAGCATCTTGGTGGAGATCGAGGCCGAGTGGAATGCCGGCATCACCAGCACGTTGGCCGGCCCCGACAGGCGGCAGAACGGATAGGCGGTCATCAGTTCCGGGTTGAGCGCGACGTCGGCGGCGATGTCGCCGTCATATTCGAAGTCGACGCGGCGATGGTCGAGCAGCTTCACCGCCTCGATCACGCGCGTCGAGCGCTCGCCTTGAGGGTGGCCGAAGGTGGAGAAGGCGAGCAAGCCGACGCGCGGTTCGTAGCCCATCCGGCGCGCGACGCCGGCGGCCTCCACCGCGATGTCTGCGAGCTCTTCCGACGTCGGCATCTCGGTGACGGCGGTGTCGGCGACGAGCACGGTGCGGCCGCGTGCGATGACCATCGACAGGCCGATGACCCGATGCCCGGGCTTCGGGTCGATCACGCGCCGCGCATCCTCGAGCGCCACCGAGAAGTTGCGGGTGACACCGGTGACCATGGCGTCGGCATCGCCGAGCGCCACCATGCAGGCGGCGAAGTGGTTGCGGTCGGTGTTGACCAGCCGCTGGCAGTCGCGCAGCAGGTAGCCTTTCCGCTGCAGCCGTTCGTAGAGGTAGTTGGTGTAGACGGTGTTGCGCGTCGACAGGCGGGCGTTGTGGACCTCGATGCCCTCGCCGAGCTCGATGCCGGCTTCTTGCGCCGCGGTTTTGACGCGGTCCTCGCGGCCGACCAGCAGTGCTGTGCCGAGGCCCTGGTGCACGAAGCTCGCCGCGGCGCGGATGACCTGCTCCTCCTCGCCTTCCGCGAAAACGACGCGCTTGGGGCTGCGGCGCAGCCGCGCATAGACCTGCACCAACGAGTTGGCCACCGGATCGCGCCGCGCGGAAAGCTGCTGGCGGTAGGCGTCCATGTCCTCGATGGGTTTGCGCGCGACGCCGGTGTCCATGGCCGCCTTCGCCACCGCCGGCGGCACGTACCAGATCAGCCGCGGATCGAACGGCACCGGGATGATGTAGTCGGGCCCGAACTTCGGCCGCGCGCCGTAGACCGCGGCGACTTCGTCCGGCACGTCTTCGCGCGCGAGATCGGCCAGCGCCCGCGCCGCCGCGATCTTCATCTCCATGTTGATCGTCTTGGCGCGCACGTCGAGCGCGCCGCGGAAGATGAAGGGAAAGCCGAGGACGTTGTTGACCTGGTTGGGATAGTCGGAGCGGCCGGTCGCCATGATGGCATCATCGCGCACCTCGGCGACTTCCTCAGGCGTGATTTCCGCGTCCGGATTGGCCATGGCGAAGATGATCGGCTTGGCCGCCATCGACTTGATCATCTCGGGGGTGAAGGCGCCCTTGACCGAGAGGCCGAAGGCGACGTCGACACCCTCGAAGGCGTCTTTCAGCGTTCGCTTGTCGGTCTTGATCGCGTAGGCCGACTTCCACTGGTTCATGCCTTCCGTGCGGCCGGCGTAGATGACGCCCTTGGTGTCGCAGAGGATGAGGTTTTCGGGGCGGAAGCCGATCGAGCGCAGGAGCTCGAGGCAGGCGATGCCGGCGGCGCCGGCGCCGTTGCATACCAGCTTGGTGGTGGCGATGTCGCGGCCAGTGATGTCGAGGGCGTTCAGGAGGCCGGCGGCGGCGATGATAGCAGTGCCGTGCTGGTCGTCATGGAAAACCGGGATGTCCATCAGTTCGCGCAGCCGCTGCTCGATCACAAAGCATTCCGGCGCCTTGATGTCCTCGAGATTGATGCCGCCCCAGCCTTTGCCGAGCAGCTTGACGCAATTGATGATCTCGTCCGGGTCCTTGGAGTCGACCTCGAGATCGATAGAATCAATGTCGGCGAAGCGCTTGAACAGCACCGCCTTGCCTTCCATCACCGGCTTGGCGGCCAGTGCACCGCGATCGCCCAGTCCCAGGATGGCGGTGCCGTTGGTGATGACGGCGACGAAATTGCCCTTGGTGGTGTAGTCGTAGGCCTTGCTCTCGTCCGCGGCGATGGCCAGCACCGGCACCGCGACGCCCGGCGAATAGGCGAGCGACAGGTCGCGCTGGGTCGCCATCGGCTTGGTGGCGATCACCTCCAGCTTGCCGGGCCGGCCGACGGAGTGAAACTGCAGGGCTTCCTGCTCGGTGAAGGTCGGACGCGGCGGGCCGGAACGCTTTGCGGACATGATCACTCCAACTGACGGGCCTTCTATCGGGCCGAGGCCGGACCCTACCGGAACCGGCCCGTATCCCTCAAGGCGAGGCGGGCAGAGCGGGCCCGCGTCAGGCGCAGGACGCCCTGCGGCGGCGACGATGGTTGAATGCCGGCGCGGCGCAGGGTAATCCCTGCGGGGGGTACGACGGGGTGCGGCAGGATAATCGATGATCCGCTTTCTGCTTCGGTTTTTGGGGCTTATCTGCCTGGCTGCCGCCTTCATTCTGGCCATCTACGACGGCACCAAGTCGATCGCCGCCAGCCGGGTGTTCCTCACCAGCGTGCGCACGCTGTGGGAACTAATCAACGCCAATAGCCTGATGCAGGTGAAGCCGCTGCTGACGCCCTATGCCGGCGGCATGCTGTGGGATCCGGGCATGGTGTCGATCCTCAACGCGCCCGCCTTCACCTTACTCGCCTGCGTCGGCATCGTGCTGCTGATGCTCGGGCGCAGGAAGAAGCCGCTGATCGGTTACGCGCGGTCGTAAAGCAGCTCGCGCCGCTGTGAAGCGCTCGCACGGCCTCCCCCGCAAGACGTGATCGCCGACCGCATTCCGCCGCCGCGGGCGCGCCCCTATATTTGGCGCGACACACGGGGAGATCAGATCATGTTCGGCTTCAAGAAGGTGACCATGCCGACGTCCGCCGAGGCGCTGCCCGGCCGCAGCGCGGCGATCCCGACGGCGGAGGCGCATTTCATCAACACCCATGCGCTCAAGGGGCCCTATCCGGCGGGGCTGGAGACGGCGATGTTCGGCCTCGGCTGCTTCTGGGGCGCCGAACGCAAGTTCTGGGAGCTCGGCGACGGCGTCTATGTCACCGCGGTCGGCTATGCCGGCGGCCTGACGCCCAATCCGACCTATGAGGAGGTCTGCTCCGGCCGCACCGGGCACAACGAAGTGGTGCTGGTCGTCTTCGACCCGAAGAAGATCAGCTACGAGGCGCTTCTGAAGACCTTCTGGGAAAGCCATGACCCGACGCAGGGCATGCGTCAGGGCAACGACATCGGCACGCAGTATCGCTCCGGGATCTACACCTTCACGCCGGAGCAGAAGAAGGCGGCCGAGGCCTCGAAGGCGATGTTCGAGGCCGAGCTGAAAAGAAAGGGCTACGGCGCCATCACCACGGAGATCGTGGATGCGCCGCCGTTCTACTTCGCCGAGGACTATCACCAGCAGTATCTGGCGAAGAACCCGTTCGGCTACTGCGGTCTCGGCGGCACCGGCGTGTCCTGCCCGATCGGCACGGGTGCGAAGCTGCAAGGCGCGACCGCCTAGGAGCGCCGCGAGCACGGCGCGCTCCCTCTCCCCCCGCTCGCGGGGAGAGGGTCGGGGTGAGGGGCATTTTTCAGAGGCTCAGACGTGCGACTCCGGCCCCCTCAGCCGGCCGTTCGCGCTGCGCTTGGCGGCCGGCCTCTCCCCCGCTAGCGGAGAGAGGTGATGTCTGGTGACACTTCCTTAACCATATAAAGCGTTAATCGGGCTCGCTTTCCTTTTGAAAAGGCCCGGATTCGGTTGATGCGGGGTGTTCTTCGGCTTACGGCGGCTCTGATTGCGCTCGCTCTGGCGGGCTGCATGCATCATGAGCAGAGCTATTACATCGTCGATCCGACGACCGGCCAGCCTGTGCCGGTGGTGCAGCAATATCAGCAGCCGCAATATGCGCCCGGCTACGCCGCGCAGGCCTATCAACAGCCGACGCCGCAATATGCCGACGGCAACCGCGGCCTGTTCTCGTCGTCGCCGGCCAGGGCGCAGCAAAGCTATGCCCAGACCTACACCGCGCCGGCTTACGCGCGGCCATCGGCCGCTCAGCCGCAATATACGCAGCTGCCGGCTCACCCGGCCGATTCGTCCAATCGCGGCCTGTTCACCTCGTCGCGCAACACGGCGCCTGCCTATGCCGCGCCGGCCTATCCGCAACAGACCTATGCGCCCACGACGTATCCGCCGCGGACTTATGCGGCCCAGCCCGCCTATGCCGCGCAGCCTGCTTATGCCGCGCCGAAGCGCTATGCCGCACCGACGCAGAGCTACGCCTATGCCGCGCCGGCCGCCGCGCAGCCCGCGTACACGCTCGATTCCGGCGACAAGCTGCGCGTCGTGGTGTTCGGCCAGGACGGCATCACCAACAGCTACATTGTCGGCGCCGACGGCAACGTCAGCCTGCCGCTGGTTGGCGCGGTTCCGGCGCGCGGCTTTACCACCGCGCAGCTGTCGCAGATGATCTCCGAGCGGCTGAAGCAGGGCTACGTGCGCGAGCCGCACGTCAGCGTCGAGGTCGAGACCTATCGGCCGTTCTTCATTCTCGGCGAGGTAACGACGCCCGGCCAATATCCTTACGTCGCCAACATGACGGCGGAGACCGCGGTGGCGATCGCCGGCGGCTTCTCGCCGCGCGCCGACAAGCGCAAGATCGAGTTGACGCGCAATGCGCCCGGGCAGACGTTCAAGGGCGACGTGCCACTCAGCTATCCGATCCGCCCCGGCGACACGATTCAGGTGAAGGAACGCTGGTTCTAGCCGGCGGCGCCATAAAAATAAAAAAAAAGCCCCGGCGTGGCCGGGGCTTTTTGTTTGCGCAATGTGACGCCTATTTCATGTGCTTGGCGAAGAAGTCCGTGGTGCGCTTCCAGGCGAGATCGGAGGCTTCCTTGCGGTAGGAAGCGCGCTCGTCGCAGGAGAAGCCGTGCGGCGCGCCCGGATAGGTGTAGGTCTCCGCCTGCGGCTGCTTCTTCTTGATCTCCTCGACGGTCGCCATCGGGATGCCTTCGTCCTTCTCGCCGAAGTGCATCTGCAGCGGGCACTTCGGCTTCTCGTCGGCGAACTTGCCGATCATGCCACCGTAATATGCGACGGAGGCCTTGAAGCCCGGCACGCGGCAGGCGGCGAGGAAGGCGGCGGTGCCGCCCATGCAATAGCCGACGATGCCGCTCGGGCCGGCGCTCTTCACGTTGTCCATCGCCGCGGCGATGTCCTTCATCATGTTATCGAAATTGAGATTGCCGAGCAGGCCGCGCGCGTGGGCGATCTCGTCCGGCGTATAGCCGCACTCGAAGTCGCGCGCGAAGCGGTCGAACACTTGCGGCGCAATCGCCGTGTAGCCGATGGCGGCGAAGCGGTCGCACATCGCGCGGATGTGGTGATTGACGCCGAAGATTTCCTGAATGACGACGATACCGCCCTTCGGCTGGCCCGCCGGATCGGCGCGATAGGCGCCCAGGCTATGATTGTCCGAGGTGGTGAGCTTCAGCTTCTGACCCAAGTGGCCCTCCCATGACTCAATGTCTGCAACAAAAGACCGCGGGCTTGTAGCATGAACGTCCGCATCCGTCATGCCGGGCTGCTCTGCGCTCGAATGCGAAGTGTCAGGCGAAAATGCCGGCCAGCAATTCGTACGAATGTTTCCGCGCGGTATGGTCGTGGATCATGCTGGTGACCATCAACTCCTGCGCCTGCGTCGCCTCGATGAGCGGCATCAGCCGCGCCTTGACGGTCTCCGGCGATCCGACCGACATGCGGGTGCGGTTTTGCGCGATGCGCGCGCGGTCGGCCGGCGCGTAATCGTAAGCCGCGGCCTCGTCCGGCGACGCGAGCGGCAGGTATTCGCCCTTTGCGCGCCGCACGAAATTGAGGTCGACCGTGCCTGCCAGCCGCTCGGCTTCCGCGTCGGTGTCGGCGCAGATGGCGTGGGTGGCGAGGATGGCGTAGGGCTTCTCGTGCGACGGCGATGGCTTGAAGCTCTCGCGGTAGAGGTGCATCGCCTCGCCGGCGTCGAAGGTCGCGAAATGATGCGCAAAACCGAAGGCCGCGCCGATATGGCCGGCGAGCTGCGCGCTGTAGTCGGACGAGCCGAGCAGATAGATCGGCGGCAGCGGCACGTCGCTCGGCATCGCCGTGACGTTGGCGAACGGGTGGCCGGGCGGGAAGGCGCGGCTCTCCAGCAGCATCAATTCATTGAAGCGATCGAGGAAGTCGTCTTCCTCGGTGATGCCCTGGCGGCGGCGCAATGCGTAGGACGTGGCGGGGTCGGTGCCCGGGGCGCGGCCAAGGCCGAGATCGATGCGGCCGGGATAGAGCGCCTCCAGCATCTTGAAGCGCTCGGCCACCATCAGGGGCGCGTGATTGGGCAGCATCACGCCGCCGGAACCGACGCGGAGGCGCGACGTTGCCGCTGCGATCTGTCCGATCATGATCTCCGGCGCGGAGCTGGCGATCATCGGCATGTTGTGATGCTCCGCCACCCAGTAACGGGTGAAGCCGAGACGGTCGGCGAGCTGCGCGAGGTCGAGCGAATTGCGCAATGCCTGGGCAGCCGTGGAGCCGGAGGCGACCGGGGAGAGATCGAGAACCGAAAGCGGAAACATGCCGGTCCCTCTGCGCCAGATCGCGCGGCGTGACAAGCCGGTACCTGCCAAGCGACGACAAAGCCATTCCGCCTTGTCGCCGCCACCGTTATGATGCGAACTGACGCCGAGACCCGGAAAGGACAGCCATTGCCCGCGTCGACTGAATGGAAAGTGCCGGCGGCGGTGCAGCCGCGGTCCGAGGACTACGGCTACGACCTCGATCGTGCCCTCTCGGCCGTGCTCGGCCTGCATACGATTATTCCGTCGGACGCCTTCACGGCGGAGACGCTCGGCACGGAGCGGGCCGGCAACGGCGTGCTGATCGACGATGGGCTGGTGCTGACCATCGGCTACCTCATCACCGAAGCGGAGACCGTGTGGCTCCACCTCGGCGACGGTCGCGTGGTCGAAGGTCATGCGCTCGGCATGGACCAGGAGACCGGCTTCGGGCTGGTGCAGGCGCTCGGCAAGATCGACCTGCCGCCGCTGCCGATCGGGCGCTCGGCCGACGCGCAGGCGGGCGAGCGCGTGGTTGTCGGCGGCTCCGGCGGCCGCACCCGCTCGGTGGCGGCGCATATCGCGGCGCGCCAGGAATTCGCCGGCTATTGGGAATACCTGATCGACGACGCGATCTTCACGTTTCCGTCGCATCCGAACTGGGGCGGCACCGCGCTGCTGTCGCAGAAGGGCGAGCTGATCGGCATCGGCTCGTTGCAGCTCGAGCGCGAGCGCGAAGGCCGCAACGAGCACCTTAACTTGATCGTGCCGATCGACCTTCTGAAACCGGTGCTGGACGATCTGCGCCGCTTCGGCCGCGTGAACAAGCCGATGCGTCCCTGGCTTGGCATCTACTCGACCGAGATCGAGGACAAGGTCGTGATCGTCGGCGTGGCGCCGAAGGGTCCGGCCGCGCGCGCCGAATTGAAAACCGGCGATGTGATCCTCTCGGTGGACGGCGAGGACGTTTCGACACTTGCCGAACTCTACCGCAAGGTCTGGTCGCTCGGCACAGCCGGCGTCGAGGTGCCGATGACGCTTTATCGCGAAGGGCTGACGTTCGACGTGCGCGTCAATTCCTCCGACCGCGCCAAATTCCTGCGCGCCCCGCGGCTGCATTAGGGCGGACGCCGCACACTCGGGTCATTCCCACGAAAGCGGGAATCCAATCGGACATTTCAGTTCGGGTCAGCTCGGTTCGGCTCAGCCGCGCTGGCTCCCTGCTTTCGCGGGGACGAACGGAGTCGGGACGGTCAACTCTCCTCGATCGCATCCACGCGGTTCGGATAGAAGGCGAGGTGCCCCTTGATTTCCGACACCGCCGGGAACGGCTGCTCGTAGCTCCACACGGCGTTCTCCGCCGTCCTGCCGCCGGTGGAAATTGTGAAGTAGCTCGCGTCCCCCTTGTACGGGCAGTGGGTGTGATGCGTCGTACGACCGAGCGTGGTCATGTCGGCATCGGCGCGCGGAATATAGAAGACCGGCGGATAGCTCGCCTCCTTGAGGCTGAGCGCTCGCGTCGTTTCGGCGATGGTCTTGCCGGCAAAGGTGACGCGGACGTGCTTGCCGCTGCGGCTGATGACAATGGGGTGGTCGGGGCCGGGCTGTTTCATGGGTACCTCGAGGCTTGAAGTCGTAACCGGGTGCTAACCTAACGACGCAAGAGCGCTTCCGGTATGTCGGCTGGCCGGCTTTTACGCCGCGTTGATGGTATCAGCGGGCGGTATTGGGAAAAATTGAACCATTCCCCTTAATCCGGGTGACAGGGCTTTCCCGGTAGGTTCCACGCGTCTGTACAAGGAACGTGGAATGCCTGCCCATCCGTCCGACAAGCAGATCCAGGGTCTCAATATCCTGGTCGCCGACAAGAACCACTTCATGCGCCGGCTGACCCGGACCATGTTGATGAATCTCGGCGCCAAGTCGGTCGTCGAGGCGGCCGACGGGCTGGCCGCGCTGGAAGCCATCCGCACCTGCGATCCCGACGTCATGTTCCTCGAGTGGGATCTCCCCGTGCTCGACGGCATGGAAGTGATTCGCATTGTGCGTTCGCCCGGCGTCTTCCCGCGGCCGAACCTGCCGATCATCATGCTCACCGCGCGATCGCACCGCTCCTGCGTGATGCGGGCGTTGCGCGCGGGCGTGCACGAATTCCTGCTGAAGCCGACTTCGCCCAAGGCGCTGCGCGACCGGCTCACGTCGGTCCTGCTCAAGCCGCGGCCGATGATGAAGCTGGGCGAATTCTACGTGCCGCAACCGCGCCGTCTCGGCGCGCCGGCCGATCCGGCCGAAGTGGCCGACGTCGCCGCCGAGGCGGCCGCCGGCGGCTGACCTCAACGGAAATCGTAGAGCCTTGCAGGGTTGGCGCTGAGGATCGCCACGCGATCGGCTTCGCGCGGCGTCCAATCCAGGAACAGCTCGAGCAAGTGTTTCGCATCCGGCACCGGGCCCTCCGGCCGCGGATGCGGCCAGTCGGACCCCCACACCAGGTTTCCCGGATTGGCGGCGACGAGCGCGTCGTGAAAAGGCTTCGCCTCCAGGTAATCCGGCGCGCTCGCGCCGAGGCGATACGTGCCCGAAACCTTCGACCACAAGCGGCCCTCGCCGACTCCCCGCTTGAGCGTCTGAAAGCCGGGATGGTCGATGCCGTGCCGATAGTCCATGCGCCCCATGTGGTCGATGACGATCGGCATCGACGCCGGCACGCGCGCGAGCGCCGGCAGAAGTTCCGGCAGATCGCGTGTGTCGAGCCACAATTGCAAATGCCAGCCGAGCTCGGCCATCACGGGATAGAACGGCTCGACATCGGCGAGCCGCACGCCGTTCTGGTAGTACGGCTTGCCGTCGCGGCGGAATTCGTTGGCGCGCAGGCCACGCACGCCGACCTTGTGCCATTCCTTCAGCGTCGCGTGCGACAGCTCGGCGCCGCCGACGGCGACGCCGCGCAGGCGCCTGGGCTCGCGCGTCAGCGCGTCGAGCATTGCGGTATTGTCGCGGCCGTAGGCGCTGGGCTGGACGAGAACGCCGCGCTCGCAGCCGAGGCGGTCGAGCAAGGCGAGATAGGCTTCGAGCGGCGCGTCGTCGGGCGTGTAGCTGCGCGGTTCCGCATAGGGAAACCGCGCAGCCGGTCCGAAGACGTGGCAATGGCAGTCGCAGGCGTGCGCTGGCACCGGCAGCGTCATTTCGGCGTGATGCCGGCGAGCTTCGCCGCCTGCTTCATGTTCTCGTAGTCGGTCTTGATGAAGGCGGCAAAACCGTTCGCCGTCATCTGTTCGGGCGTGGCCAGTTCGGCGCCGATGCTCGCGAGGCGTTCGGCTACCGGCCCGCCCGGCTTGAGCCCGTCCTGGATCGCCTTTTCGATTTTCGCGATGATATCGGCGGGCGTCTTCGCCGGCGCAAGGATGCCGATGTAGCTCGACGCGGTGAAGCCCTTCACGCCGCCGTCGATGAAGGTCGGGATATCCGGGGCAAGCTTGGAGCGCTGCGCAGCGGCTACCGCGATGATCCGCGCCTTGCCGCCCTTATGCAGCGGCAGGGCCGTCGAGAATTCCGTCATCGCCGACTGCACGCTGCCGCCCATCAAATCGGGCATCAACGCGCCACCGCTGCGATATGGCACGTGCGTGATGTTGGCGCCGGTCGCGGCCTTGAACCGCTCGAGCGTCATGTGCGTGGCGCTGCCGACGCCGCTCGACGCCATCGTGATCGGGTGCTGCTTAGACAGCGCGATCATTTCCGGCAGGGTCTTGGCCGGCAGCGAATTGGTGACGATGATCGCGTGCGGCACGTAGCTCGTCAGCGCGATCGGCGCGAGGTCCTTCTGCGGATCGTACTCCATATGCGCCTGCACCAGCGGATTGACGGTAAGCGGCCCGTTCGATCCGACGAGCAGCATATAGCCGTCGGGGTGGGAGCGGGCGACGAAGGCAGCGCCGATGCTGCCGCCGGCACCGCCACGGTTCTCCACCACGACCGTCTGGCCGATACCTTTCGAGATCATATCGCCCGCGAGGCGGCCGACAATGTCGGCATTGCCGCCGGCGGCGAAGGGCACGATCAGATGGACCGGCCGCTCGGGCCAGCCGGCGGCAAAGGCGCCGCGCGCCAACAGCGCGGCGGCGGGCAGGCCGCCGAGCGCGGCGATGAGGGTACGACGTGAAATGGTCATGTGCAGTCCTCCCTGGGTTTGGTCCCTTTGGCCGGCAGCAGCCGGCCTAGCAGCCTTTGTCGAAATCCCGCCCTCGCCCGGGGCGGTTTTGCGCGAATTGAGACTAGGCAATCGGACCGCATTCGCATAATCGATAGTGAAAATGCAAGGTATTCACCCTGGAAATGATGATCCCCGGGCCGGCCATGAATCTCAGCAATCTCGACCTCAATCTGCTCAAGGTGCTCGATGCGCTGATCGCCGAGCGCAACGTCACGCGCGCCGGCAAAAGGCTCGGCCGCTCGCAGCCGGCGGTGAGCAACGCGCTGCAGCGGCTGCGGCAGCTCACCGGCGACGAACTGCTCGTGCGCGGGCCGCACGGCTTTGTCCTGACCCCGCGAGCGGAGGCGATGCGCGCGCCGTTGCGCGATGCCATCGCCCTGGTCGAAGGCTGTCTGTCGGGCGAGCCGCAGTTCGATCCCGCCAAGGCGACCGGCGTTTTCCGCCTGTCGACGCCGGACCGGCTGAGCCTCGCGGTGGTGCCGCCGCTCCTGTCGCGGCTGCAGAAATTCTCGCCCGCGGCGACCTTGAACGTCGTGACCGCCGAGCGCCAGCAGGCGGTCGATCTTCTCGACGCCGACCGCATCGATTGTGCGCTCGGCTGGTTCGATGAGAAGCCCGGCCACTGCGGCGTCGAATTGATGATGGAGGAGAACCTCTTCTGCGTCTTCCGCCGCGATCATCCAATTGTGCGGCGGGGCAGCCGCTTCGACATCGCGGCGGTGCTGTCCTATCCGCACGTCGTCGTCAGCGCCGGCGGTCAGGGCGTCGCCATCTTCGATGAGTTGTTGAAGCGGCACGGCCTAGCCCGCCGCGCGCTGGTCGCGGTGACGAATTTCACCGCCGTGCCGTCGCTGCTCGGCGGCACCGACATGATCGGCGTCTTCACCAAGCTGGCGGCCGACGTGTTCCAGAAGTCGTTCGGCATGACCAAGCGCCCGGTGCCGCTCGACGTCGGCAAGATCGCGACGCAGATGTTGTGGCCGCTGCGTTACGACCGCGACCCGCGGCACTTGTGGCTACGGCAGCAGATCAAGGCGGTCTATCGCGAATTCTAGACCGGCGTTATGCGTGCACGCGTGCGAGGAAGTCGAGCGTACGCGCCCGCGCCGTCTGCGCCGCTTCGGCGACATAGGTCGGCCGCACGTCGTTGGCGAAGGCGTGACCGGCATTGTAGAGGTGCGTCTCCGCCGACGGGAACGCGTTGCGCACCTGGGCGATGATCTCCGGCGTCGAATTGGGATCGGTCGCGCCGAAGTGGAAGAGCAGCGGGCATTTCGGCTTGCAGTCGAGATAGGTCGGCAGCCGCGTGCCGTAGAAGGCGATGGCGCCGCGCAGGTCGATCTCGGCGGCCGCGCGCACGATCACGCCGCCGCCCCAGCAGAAGCCGAGCACCGAGACGCCGTGCGCGCCGCGCACGCAGGCCGCCGCCGCGGCGATATCGAGGATGACCTTGTCGAGCGGCAGAGCATAAGCCATGTCGCGGCCGCGGTTCGGATCGCTGAACGGCACCACGGTCTGCGGCGCGACGCGATCATAGAGCGCCGGGATGATCGTGTCGTAGCCGTCGCGCGCATAGGAGCGCACGACCTCCTTGAGCTGATCGGTGATGCCGAAGATTTCCTGCAGGATGATGAGGCCGCCGCGCACGGGGCCGGCCGGCGTGGCGCGGAACGCCTCGAACTTGAAGCCGTCCGCCGCCGTCAGCGTGGTCATGCCTTCGGTGATCTTGCTGTTGCTGGCCATGGAATTCCCCCCGACGAGTGCGCGTGCGGCGGACCTTAGGGGGCTGTCCGTCCATCCACCAAATCAATAATCAGTATGCCGGGCATTGGCAGGCCGAATGCGGCAAGCCGCCTGCTTCCCAGCGGCGCTGCAGCCGTCGCGGCTGGTTGCCCGGCGAGGCGGCTCAGGCGAGGTCGGCAGCGGTGTTCGCGGAGGGCTGGCGCGCCCGAGACGATTCGAACGTCCGACCTTTGCCTTCGGAGGGCAACGCTCTATCCAGCTGAGCTACGGGCGCCTGCGGCCCTCAATAGCCCAAACCATCCCCACCTTCAACCGCGCCGGGCAGGCGCAAAAGTGCCGCCGGAGCGGCACTTTTCGCACCGTTCCTGTGGTTAAGCCCCGTTTCGCAGGGCTTCCCGCTTGCGCATAAAAACGAATCTTCTAGTGCTTCTGAAACGCGCATGGTGCGCTCAAGGAGTTACGTCTATGGCTAAAGCCGCCGCCCCCGCCAAGCCGAAAGCTGCCAAGCCGGTGACCACGCGTCATCTGGCTGCCACGCTCTCGGAAGCCCACCAACTCACCAAGAAGCAGGGCCTGGAAATCATGGAGAACCTGATCGCCATGATCACCAAGCACCTGAAGAAAGGCGAGCGCGTGAAGATCTCCGGCCTCGGCATCCTGCAGGTGCGCAAGCGCGCCGCCCGCATGGGCCGTAACCCGGCCACCGGCGAGGCGATCAAGATCAAGGCGTCGAAGAAGGTCGCCTTCCGGGCCGCCAAGGACCTCAAGGAAGCGATCTGATCCGCTTCCATCCAGTTTTGCGTACCAGCAAACCCCGTCGGCTCGCCGGCGGGGTTTTGTTTTGCTGCTCCATCCCTCCCCGCTTGCAGGGAAGGGTGGCGAGCCTTTAGCGCGTTTACGTGCGTCTTTGGCGCGCCGGACCCTCCCCTTTCAGGGGAGGAATAATAAAATTCGCCTTATTTGCAGCTCCATCCCGCGCTACATGTCTACCGCATGTTGCGCCGATATTTGCTCCGCCCGCTCTGGGTCCTGCTCGCCGTGCTGTTCCTCATCGAGGCATGGCTGTGGGACCATTTGCAGCCGCTCGTCGCGCGGCTCGTCGCGCTCATCCCGCTCGAAGGCCTCAAGCGCGCCATCGCCCGGCTGGTGGCGAGCCTGCCGCCCTGGGCGGTGCTGTTCGTGTTCGCGATCCCGCTCATCGCGATGCTGCCGCTGAAATTCCTCGAAGTGTATTTCCTCGCCAAGCGCGACTGGCTCGCTGCCGCTTTGGTCATCGTCTTCGTCAAGCTGGTCGGGCTTGGCATCACCGCCTTCATCTTCGACGTGACGCGCGACAAGCTGATGCAGATGGTCTGGTTTCGCAGCGTCTATGCCTGGTTCTTGTGGGCGCGCGACTGGGCGCATGCGCAGACCGAACCGATCCGCGCACGCATCGGGCAATTGATATGGCTTATGAAGCCGCATCGCGCCGGCACATTCCTGCGCCGGCTGATGCGGCTGCGCCGCCGCGCCTATCGCCGCTGGGCGTGATCTAGCCGGTGATGAAATGCAGCGCGTGCGGCGCCCACAGGCCCGCCGCGGTGAAGCCGAGCCCGATGAGCCCGAGCAGGCCGGAGCCCCAGCCGAGCAGGATCATCCCGGTGATGACCTCGGCCGACGCCAGCACGATGCCGATCTGGAAGGCCGCCGAGGCGAATTCGTAATTGTGATAGCGCGCCATCACCTCGTCGCGGTGATGCTCGGCATTGCGCGCGCGCGCCATCAATTGCTTGCGCCCTTCGTTGGAAGACGGCTCGTCGTCATATTTTGCGACGAGCTTCTTCCACTCGTCGATCTTCTTGGCGAGGCGCGCTTTCGTGTCGGCATCGCTCGCGCGATCGGCCTCGATCTGCATCTGCTCGCCGGCGGTGTTGAGCACCGTCATGCGGATAGTCTTGGCCTGGAAGAAGGCCCACAGGTCGTTGGCCTCGACGTTGAGCGTGATGGCGTGCGTCTGCGCGCTCTTGCCCAATGTCTCGGAGAAGGCGAGGAACAGCGCCAGCACCGAGATCAGCAGCGCGATCTTCTTGTTGCCGCCGTGCGAAGCGTGCTCGGCGTGCTCGGCATGCTCGAGGTTTTCGTGTGCGCTCATGTCCGTCCCCCGCTGGAGGCAGGACGATGGCAGCAAACTCGTCCGCCGGGCAAGGACATCCTAGGCGCGCGGATGCGTATTCACATAAACGTCAAGTAACCGCTCGGCGTCGACAGCGGTGTAGATCTGCGTCGTCGACAGTGAGGCGTGGCCGAGCAGTTCCTGGATGGCGCGCAGGTCGCCGCCGCCCGCGAGGAGATGCGTGGCGAAGGAATGGCGCAGCGCGTGCGGCGTCGCGGAATCGGGCAGGCCGAGCGCGCCGCGCAGGCGTTCCATGGTGAGCTGGACGATGCGGGGCGACAGCGGCCCGCCGCGGGCGCCGAGGAAGAGGGGGCCGTCCGGCGGGAGGTCGTAGGGGCAGAGTGCGACATAGTCGGCGACGAGTCGCGCTACCTGCGGCAGCAGGGGCACCATGCGCGTCTTGTTGCCTTTGCCGGTGACGATGATGGTGTCGGCGCCGCCGGCGCCGGCGGCACGCGTGAGCGACAGCGCTTCCGAGATGCGCAGGCCGCAGCCGTAGAGCAGCGCCAGCACCGCCGCGTCTCGCGCCAGCACCCATTGCTCGCGCGCCTCGCCGGCGCGCATGTCGGCGTCGGTGACGGCCCGGGCCGAACTAGCGGTGAGCGGCTTCGGCAGGCCCTTCGGAATTTTCGGGGTGCGCACGGCGGCGAGCGCGCCGACCTTGCCCTTGCCGTTGCGTTCGAGGAAACGGGCGAAGGAGCGGGCGCCGGCGAGCTGGCGCATCAGCGAGCGGTTGCCGGCGCCTTCGGCGCGCCGCGCGGCGAGGAAGGCGCGCACGTCGGCCGGCGCAAGCCTGGCCAGCGCCTTCAGGGTCGGCGGCTTACCGAGGTGTTTGGTGAGGAAGCCGAGGAACTGCCAGACGTCGCGGCGGTAGGCCTCCAGCGTCTTCGGCGACATGCGCTTTTCCGCGCCGAGATAAGCGAGCCAGCGGCCGATTTCGGCCGCGACGTCCGGGGCTGTGGCGAAGGCGGCGTCCATGCGCGCCAGACTGGCATTCCTTCCTTCACCCTTCCTTAACCGCGCGGAATCGGCCTAGACCAAGCGTATGGCCACACGTGTCGTCGACGTCCTGGTGCCGGTGGCGCTCGACCAGACCTATTCCTATCGGGTGCCGGCCGAGATGGAGCTGGCGCCCGGCGACGTCGTCGCCGTGCCGCTCGGCGCGCGCGACTGCGTCGGCGTGGTCTGGGCCGACAATCCCAATCCGAACCCGCGCCTGCATAACCGGCTCAAGGACGTCGACGCCAAACTCGAGGTGCCGCCGCTCAAGCCGGAGCTGCGCAGCTTCGTCGACTGGGTGTCGAACTACACGCTCGCCTCGCGCGGCATGGTGTTGCGCATGGCCCTGCGCATGGGCGACCTCGGGCCGATGCGCGAGCGCGTCGGCGTGCGCGTCACCGACGTGAAGCCGCAACGCATGACGCCGGCGCGACAGCGCGTCATCGCCGCACTCGCCGACGGCTTCGTCCGTTCGAAGAACGAGGCGGCGCAGGAGGCCGCCGTATCGGCGGGCGTGGTCAACGGCCTCGTCGACGAGGGCGTGCTGGCGACGGTGGTGCTCCCGCTCGAACCGTTGATGCGCGCGCCCGACCCGGACTTCCGCAAGCCGGAGTTTTCGCTGGCGCAGCTCGCGGCGGCGGACGCGCTGCGCACCACGGTCGATCAGGGCGGCTACACCGTGTCGCTGCTCGACGGCGTCACCGGCTCCGGCAAGACGGAAGTGTATTTCGAGGCGGTCGCGGAGAACATCCGCCGCGGGCATCAGACGCTCGTCCTGATGCCGGAGATCGCGCTGACCGCCGGCTTCCTCGATCGCTTCGCGCACCGCTTCGGTGTGCGCCCGGCCGAATGGCATTCGCAGTTGCCGCCGCGTCGGCGCGCGCGCACCTGGGAGGCGGTGGCGAAGAACGAGCTGCCGGTCGTCGTCGGCGCGCGCTCGGCATTGTTTCTGCCTTACGCCGACCTCGGCCTCATCGTGGTCGATGAGGAGCACGACGCCGCCTACAAGCAGGAAGACGGCGCCCATTATCACGCGCGCGACATGGCCGTGGTGCGTGGCTCGATCGCCAAGTTTCCGGTGATCCTCGCCTCGGCGACGCCGTCGGTCGAATCTGAGGTCAATGCGCGGAAAGGCCGCTATCGCCGCATCCATCTGCCCGAGCGCTTCGGCGGCGCGCATCTGCCGCACATCGAGCCGATCGACATGCGCACCGAAGGGCCGCCGCGCGGCCGCTTCATCTCGCCAAAATTGGCGGAGGCGGTGCAGATCGTGCTGGAGAAACGCGAGCAGGCGCTCCTGTTCCTCAATCGCCGCGGCTTCGCACCCCTCACGTTGTGCCGCGCCTGCGGCTTCCGCGTGCAGTGCCCGAATTGCGATTCCTGGCTGGTCGATCATCGCTTCAAGCGGCGGCTGGTCTGTCATCACTGCGGCTATTCGGTGCCGCCGCCGACCGAATGCCCGAAGTGCCACGCCACCGATTCATTCGCGGCCGTCGGCCCCGGCGTCGAACGACTGCATCAGGAGGCGGCGGATCTGTTTCCCGGCGCGCGCATTCTCGTATTGTCGAGCGATCTCGTCGAATCGATCGAGCGCCTGCGCGCCGAACTCGACGACGTCGCCGAGGGCCGTTTCGATCTCGTCATCGGCACGCAGCTCGTCGCCAAGGGGCATCACTTTCCGCGCTTGAATCTCGTCGGCATCGTCGATGCCGATCTCGGATTGGGCAACGGCGATCCGCGCGCCGCCGAGCGCACGTTCCAATTGCTGCATCAGGTGACCGGCCGCGCCGGCCGCGAGGAGGGCCGCGGCGTCGGCTATCTTCAGACGCATCAGCCGGAACATCCGGTGATGCGCGCGCTGATCATGGGCGACCGCGAGGCGTTCTATCAAAACGAGATCGAGCAGCGCGAGCGCACCGGCTATCCGCCGTTCGGGCGGCTGGCGAGCCTCATCGTCTCGGCCGGCGACAAGCACGCGGCGGAGGCCTACGGCCGCACGCTCGTGTCGCTGGCGCCGAAAGACGAGCAGGTGCGCGTGCTCGGACCCGCCGAGGCGCCGATTGCCGTGGTGCGCGGCCGCCATCGCTATCGCCTGCTGGTGAAATCGCCGCGCGCCTACGACCTGTCAGGCTATCTGCGCGACTGGCTTGCCGCTGCGCCGAAGACCAAGGGCAACCTGCAGCTCGAGGTCGACGTCGACCCGATGAGCTTTTTCTGAGTGCTGGCCGCGGAGCATGACGCGCTCCCGCCCCGCGGGCGGTAAGAGATAATGAAGTTCACATTGCGCGCACGTCGCTCGCCTTTGCCGCAAATGCGACCAGCGGCGGCTTCAATCCGGCGCGATTGAGCAGGCGGCGGACATTCGGCCGTGCCGCGGAGAAATAGACCGTGGCGCCGGCGCGCCAGCTCCGGGAGTGCCCTTAGCCTGCCGCGGCATGGGCCGGGGCTGCGGCGTTCATTCCGGCAACTCGTCGTGGTGCGTGTTCGGCTGCAGCAGCACGGTGGCGGCCGCGGCAAAGATCAGGGCGAAGCCGGCGATGTCGTAAAGGTCCGGCCGTTCGCCGTTGATCGCCGCCGAGCCGATGACGCCGACCACCGGCACCAGCAGCGAACCGATCGAGGCGGTCATGGTCGGCAGTTTGTCGACGACGACGAACCAGACGAAGTAGATCAGGCCCATGCCGATAAGGCCGTTATAGGCGAGCCAGACGACGGTCATCGGCGGCAGCGGCCACAAATGCGGCGCGCCGTCGAAATACAGCATGCCGGCGAGCAGCATGAACCAGCCGAGCAGCAGCTGCCACGCGGTGACGGCGAGCGTCGGCGCCTTGATCTGCGCCGCCTTCACATAGACCGTGCCCGCCGCCCAGCTCCAGGCGCAGCCGAGCGCGAACAGGGCGCCGAGCGGCAGACCGTCACGCAGCAACGGGCCGATAAGGATCGTCAGGCCGAGCGCGCAGAGCACGAGCGCTGCGATCTTCACCGGCGCGAATCTCTCTTTCAGCACCAGCCACGCCAGCACCGAGGCCCAGATCGGCATCGAATAGGCAATCACGACCGCGCGCGACGTGGTGCCGTAGACCTGCGCATAGGCCGAGCAGACGTTGAAGATGCCGACGTTGAACACCGACGCGATCAGCACCTTCATGCGCTCGCCTTGCGGCAGCGCCAGCCGCGTGCGCGCGATCGCGGCGGCGGCGAACAGCACGGCGGCGCCGAGCCCGACGCCGACCGCACGCAATGTCCACGGCGTCAGCGATTGCAGGATGATGCGCGTGGCGATCCAGTTGAAGCCCCAGGCGAAGCCCATGAGCACAACGAGTAGCCGCGCGCCGGTTGCGGCGCTCCGGGTCGTCTGCGGCATCGCGCCGCTCATTCCGGCATCGCGATGCGTTTGCGCCCGGGCTGCAGCAGCACGCAGGACGCGGCGCTGAAAATCAGGGCGAAGCCGACGATGTCGTTCACCGTCGGCCGCTCATGTAGGACGATCGTCGAGGCGACGACGCCGATCACCGGCACCAGCAACGCGCCGATCGAGGCGGTGATCGCCGGCAGTCGGGCGGCCACCGACCACCACAGGAAATGAGCAAGCCCCGTACCGATGACGCCCATGAACAGGATGGCGAGCCAGGTGTCGCGGGATATCCCGTTCAAATGCGGCACGCCCTCGAAGATGAACGTGCCGCCGGCGATGAACAGGAAGCCGAACACGAGTTGCCAGGCCGCGTTGGCGAGCGGCGGCACCGTCGCCTTCACCCATTTCAGGTAGACGGTGGCGCCGCACCAGCACCAGGCGCAGGCCAATCCGAGAACGACCGTGATCGGAATGCCGTGCGCGAACAGCGGCCACACCAGGATGGCGAGCCCGACGATGCACAGGGCGATGGCGATCCGGCGCATCGTGGTCAGGCGCTCGCCGAGCAGCAGGCGGCCCATGATCGTCGTCCAGATCGGCATCGAATAAGCGAGGATGATGACGCGCGAGGTCGCGCCGTTGAGCTGGGCGAAGGTCGACAGGATCTGGAAGAGAGCAACGTTGAGGAAGCCGGCCACCATCACATGCACGCGCTCGCCGCGCGGCACGCGTAGCGTATGCCCGGACAAGGTCGCCGCCACGATCAGCGTCAGCGCGCCGAGCCCCGCGCCGAGGAAGCGCAGCGTCCATGGCGGCGCGCCGCGCAGACCGATGCTGACCGAGATCCAGTTGAGCCCCCACGCGAAGGCGAGCAGCACCACGAGCATCCGGGCGGTGCCGGTGACCTCGGCGGTGTCGCGCGGTGAAGGCATGGATGGATCGGGGTTCGCCGGCGGACAAAGCTGGGCCCGCGAATCGGGCGTGGTCCGCAACGCTAGCCCGCGGGACAGCGCGGCGCGAGGAATGGCTTCTATGCGGCCCGCGGCGGAAAAAAGTGCGGGCCGGCCGAGCGGTGCTTCGGAACCGGCGTCATTGTTGCGCCGCGGTTGCCGCTGTGTTAGCAACCGCCTCGATTTCGCGAGGGGCAACGCGGGGCATGCGCACGCGCCCTCGCAGGTCGGAATTCCTCCTTGAATTCCAAAAGGTTGCGCCGCCGTTCTGCGACGGCGCCCGGCCTTGATGAGTTAGAACAAAAACGAGCGTCACGTGGCAGGCGAAGACCCCCTTATCTCCGGCATGGCAGGCCGTTACGCCCACGCCCTTTTCGAGCTCGCGCTCGAGAACAAGGCGACCGATGCGGTCAAGGCCGATCTCGACAAGTTCGACGGCTTGCTCGCCGAGAGCGCCGACCTCAGGCGGCTGGTGCGCAGCCCGGTGTTCGGCGCCGACGAGCAGCTCAAGGCGCTGTCGGAGGTCCTCGACAAGGCCGGCATCGGCGGCCTCGCCGGCAAGTTCCTGCGTGTCATCACCGCCAACCGCCGGCTGTTCGCGGTGGGCGACATGATCCGCGCCTACCGCGCGCTGGTCGCCCGTCACAAGGGCGAGGTGCAGGCGCAGATCACGGTCGCCGAACCTCTCAACGACAAGAATTCCGAGGCGCTCAAGGGCGCGCTCAAAAGCGTCACCGGCGGCAAGGACATCGACCTCAATATCAAGGTCGACCCGGCCATCATCGGCGGCCTGATCGTCAAGGTCGGCAGCCGCATGGTCGACAGTTCGCTCCGCACCAAGCTCAATGCGATCAAGTTCGCGATGAAAGAGGCCCGCTGATGGACATCCGCGCCGCAGAAATTTCCGCCATCCTGAAGGACCAGATCAAGAATTTCGGCCAGGAGGCCGAGGTCTCCGAAGTCGGTTCGGTGCTCTCCGTCGGTGACGGCATCGCTCGCGTCTACGGCCTCGACAACGTCCAGGCCGGTGAGATGGTCGAGTTCGAGAACGGCACCCGCGGCATGGCGCTGAACCTCGAGACCGACAATGTCGGCATCGTCATCTTCGGCGCCGACCGTGAAATCATGGAAGGCCAGACCGTCAAGCGCACCGGCGCCATCGTGGACGTGCCGGTCGGCAAGGGCCTGCTTGGCCGCGTCGTCGACGCCCTCGGCAACCCGATCGACGGCAAGGGTCCGATCCAGTCGACCGAGCGCAAGCGCGTCGACGTGAAGGCGCCCGGCATCATCCCGCGCAAGTCGGTGCACGAGCCGATGGCGACCGGCCTCAAGGCGGTCGACGCGCTGATCCCGATCGGCCGCGGCCAGCGCGAGCTGATCATCGGCGACCGCCAGACCGGCAAGTCGGCGATCATTCTCGACACCATCCTCAACCAGAAGCCGCTCAATGCGCAGCCGGACGAGAAGATCAAGCTGTACTGCGTCTACGTCGCGGTCGGCCAGAAGCGCTCGACCGTCGCGCAGTTCGTGAAGGTGCTGGAAGAGCAGGGCGCGCTCGAATACTCGATCATCGTCGCCGCGACCGCTTCCGATCCGGCGCCGATGCAGTTCCTGGCGCCGTTCTCCGGCTGCACCATGGGCGAGTACTTCCGCGACAACGGCATGCACGCCGTCATCTGCTACGACGACCTGTCGAAGCAGGCCGTCGCCTACCGCCAGATGTCGCTCCTGCTGCGCCGCCCGCCGGGCCGCGAAGCGTATCCGGGCGACGTGTTCTATCTGCACTCGCGTCTCCTGGAGCGCGCCGCCAAGATGGGCGACGCCGCCGGCGCCGGCTCGCTCACCGCGCTGCCGGTCGTCGAGACGCAGGCCAACGACGTGTCGGCCTACATCCCGACCAACGTCATCTCGATCACCGACGGCCAGATCTTCCTCGAGACCGACCTGTTCTATCAGGGCATCCGCCCGGCGGTGAACGTCGGTCTGTCGGTGTCGCGCGTCGGTTCGGCCGCGCAGACCAAGGCGATGAAGAAGGTCGCCGGCAAGATCAAGGGCGAGCTCGCGCAGTACCGCGAGATGGCCGCCTTCGCCCAGTTCGGCTCCGATCTCGACGCCACCACCCAGCGCCTTCTGGCGCGCGGTTCGCGCCTGACCGAGTTGCTCAAGCAGCCGCAGTTCTCGCCGCTGAAGATGGAAGAGCAGGTCGCGGTGATCTACGCCGGCGTCAACGGCTATCTCGACAAGTTCGAAGTTGGGCGCGTGCGCGCCTTCGAGAGCGGCCTCCTGTCGCTGCTGCGCACCAAGCACGCCGACCTGCTCGACTCGATCCGCAAGTCGGGCGACCTGTCGAGCGCCGACGAAGCCAAGCTGAAGGACATCGTCGACAACTACGCGAAGAGCTTCACGTAAGCGCGGGGTGAACGCGGCCGGGTTTGCCCGGCCGCGCGATCTGGAAGACACGAGCGGTTCGACCGAGAGCGACTAAAGAATGGCCTCCCTCAAGGACATGCGCGTTCGCATCGCCGCGACCAAGGCGACGCAAAAGATCACCAAGGCCATGCAGATGGTCGCGGCGTCGAAGCTGCGCCGCGCGCAGGCGGCGGCGGAAGCGGCGCGGCCCTTCGCCGAGCGCATGGATCGCGTGCTCGGCAACATTTCCGCCGGCATGGCCGGCCGCGACGGTGCGCCGCGCCTGCTGGCCGGCACGGGCGCCGACCGGGTACATCTGTTGATCGTCGCCACCGGCGAGCGCGGTCTTGCCGGCGCCTTCAACTCGGCGATCGTGCGTCTTGCCCGCGAGCACGCCAACCGGCTCGCCGCCGAAGGCAAGGAGGTCAAGATCCTGACCGTCGGCCGCAAGGGCCACGAGCAGCTCCGTCGCCTGTACGAAAAACAGATCGTCGACCGCGTCGAGCTGCGCTCGGTGCGCACGATCGGCTTCGAGCACGCCCAGGACATCGCCGCCAAGGTGCTGGCGATGTTCGACAAGGGCGAGTTCGACGTCGCCACGTTGTTCTATTCGCGCTTCCGTTCGGTCATCTCGCAGGTGCCGACCGCGCAGCAGATTATTCCGGCCAAGCCGCCCGAGGGCGGCGCCGCCTCGACCGCGGCCTACGAGTACGAGCCGGAAGAAGACGAGATCCTCACCGACCTGCTGCCGCGCTATGTCGCGGTGCAGGTGTTCCGCGCGCTGCTCGAAAACGCGGCGTCGTTCTATGGCTCGCAGATGAGCGCCATGGACAACGCCACGCGCAACGCCGGCGAAATGATCCGCAAGCAGACACTCACCTATAACCGCACGCGTCAGGCGATGATCACGAAGGAACTGATCGAGATCATCTCCGGCGCCGAAGCGCTGTAAATTCGTAGCGAGGACGATATGGCCACTGCCAACGCAAACGGAAAAATCACCCAGGTCATCGGCGCCGTCGTCGACGTGCAGTTCGAGGCCGAACTGCCGCAGATTCTGAACGCGCTCGAGACCACCAACGGCGGCAACCGCCTGGTGCTCGAGGTGGCGCAGCATCTCGGCGAGAACACGGTCCGCACCATCGCGATGGACTCGACCGAAGGTCTGGTCCGCGGCCAGGAAGTCGCCGACACCGGCGCGCCGATCTCCGTGCCGGTTGGCGACGAGACGCTCGGCCGCATCATCAACGTCGTCGGCGATCCGGTCGACGAGGCGGGCCCGGTCCCGACCACGGCGCGGCGCGCCATCCACCAGGAAGCGCCGGCTTACATCGAGCAGTCGACCGAAGCGCAGATTCTCGTCACCGGCATCAAGGTCGTCGATCTGCTCGCGCCTTACGCCAAGGGCGGCAAGATCGGCCTGTTCGGCGGCGCCGGCGTCGGTAAGACCGTGCTGATCATGGAGCTCATCAACAACGTCGCCAAGGCGCACGGCGGCTATTCGGTGTTCGCCGGCGTCGGCGAGCGTACGCGTGAGGGCAACGACCTCTATCACGAGATGATCGAGTCGGGCGTCAACAAGGACCCGAAGAAGGGCTCCGTCGCCGGCTCCAAGTGCGCGCTGGTGTACGGCCAGATGAATGAGCCGCCGGGCGCCCGCGCCCGCGTTGGTCTCACCGGGCTGACAGTCGCCGAGCACTTCCGCGACCAGGGACAGGACGTGCTGTTCTTCGTCGACAACATCTTCCGCTTCACGCAGGCCGGCTCGGAAGTGTCGGCGCTGCTCGGCCGTATTCCTTCGGCCGTGGGCTATCAGCCGACCCTCGCCACCGACATGGGCGCGCTGCAGGAGCGCATCACCACCACGACCAAGGGCTCGGTCACCTCGGTGCAGGCGATTTACGTGCCGGCCGACGACTTGACCGACCCGGCGCCGGCGACCTCGTTCGCCCACTTGGATGCGACCACCGTGCTGTCGCGCGACATCGCCGCCAAGGGCATCTATCCGGCGGTGGACCCGCTCGACTCGACCTCGCGCATGCTGTCGCCGCTGGTCGTCGGCGAGGAGCACTACGCGGTTGCCCGCCAGGTGCAGCAGATCCTCCAGCGCTACAAGGCGCTGCAGGACATCATCGCCATCCTCGGCATGGACGAGCTGTCGGAAGAGGACAAGACGACGGTGTCGCGCGCGCGCAAGATCGAGCGCTTCCTGTCGCAGCCGTTCTTCGTCGCCGAAGTGTTCACCGGCTCGCCGGGCAAGCTCGTCGACCTCGCCGACACCATCAAGGGCTTCAAGGGCCTGGTGGACGGCAAGTACGATCACCTGCCGGAGGCCGCCTTCTACATGGTCGGCACCATCGAAGAGGCGGTCGAGAAGGGCAAGAAGCTCGCGGCTGAGGCGGCCTGATCTTCACCACCCTGAGGAGCCGGCCGCAAGGCCGGCGTCTCGAAGGGTGAGTGACAACGCAATTTGAGTCGAGACTATCCATGGCCCTGCATTTCGAACTCGTCTCGCCCGAGAAGCTGCTCTTCTCCGGCGAGGTCAATCAGGTGGACGTGCCGGGCGCCGAGGGTGACTTCGGCGTGCTTGCGGGGCACGCACCGACGGTGGCGACGCTGCGGCCGGGCATTGTCACGGTGCACGCGCCGGGCGGTTCGACGCGTATCGTCGTGCTCGGCGGATTCGCCGAGGTGTCGGCGTCGGGCCTGACCATCCTGGCCGAGGTCGCGGAAGATGCCACCACGATGAGCCCCGCGTCGATTGAGAGCCGTATCAGCGAGCTGGAGCAGCGCGTCGCCAAGACCGAAGCCGGTTCCGAGCTCGACAAGCTCATCACCCGCCTCGACAACTACAAGACCGTGCACCGGCACCTCATCGGCACGGCGATGCACTGAACATCACTTTTTTGGAATGCCTCGATGCCCGGCCTCGCGCCGGGCATTTGCTTTAGGCGACGAACCTGGCGAATTCCTTCACCACGCGCTCGTAGATGTCGCGCTTGAACGGCACGACGAGGTCCGGCAGCTCGCGCATCTCAACCCAGCGCCAGTCGATGAACTCCGGCGGGTGATGGCCGCCGGCGGGCAGCGTGACGTTGATTTCGCGGTCCTCGCCGGTGAAGCGCAGCGCGTACCATTTCTGCTTCTGGCCGCGGTATTTGCCGCCCCAGGCTTCGTGCGCAATCTCGCGCGGCAGGTCGTAGGTGAGCCATTCGGCGATCTCGTCGAGCTTCTCCACCGACTTGATGTTGGTCTCCTCGTAGAGCTCGCGCAGCGCCGCCTTGTACGGGTCCTCGCCCTCGTCGATGCCGCCCTGCGGCATCTGATAGACGTGCGTGCGGTCGACGTGTTCCGGGCCGCCGGCGCGGCGGCCGACGAAGACGCGGCCTTGCGCGTTCAGCACCATCGTGCCGGCGCAAGGGCGATAGGGCAGGGAGTCGTACGACGACATAAGCGGTCCTGGATCAAAGGCGCGCGATGGCGCCGGGACCCTATGACGACTTCGCTTTCAGCGCCACCATGCTGATCGGCACCAGCACGAAGCCGCGGCTCTCCACCGCCTTCGCCCAGGCGGCAATACGCTTGATCGTGGCCGGCTCCGCGGTGGCGAGTCCGACGGCGACGCCGTTGTCGCGCGCAGCCATCTCCAGGCGCGCCAGCGCATGATCGATCTCGGTCGGCGTCGGCACGGCATCGATGACAACATCGGCCTTGGCGAAGGGCATGTTTTGCGCGCCGGCGGCCTGGCCGGCGATGCTGCGCATCGAGGCGCCGTCGTCGACATAAATCAGGCCGCGTGCGGCGGTTTCATGCAGTACCGGCTTGAGTGCCTTCTCCGACGAGGTGAAGCGCGCGCCCATGAAGCTCATCACGCCGACGTAACCCTGGAAGCGGCTCATCAGCCAGTGCAGCCGGTCGATGTTCTGTGTGGCGGTGAGCGAGGTCAGCAGCGTCTCGGGGCCGGGATCGTTGTCGGGATAGTCGAACGGCTCCATCGGAACCTGCAGCAGCAACTCGTGGCCTTCGGCGCGCGCGTGCCCGGCGAGCATCGGCAGGTCGGCGCCGTAGGGCGACAGGGCAAAGGTCACGGGCGCCGGCAGCATGCCGGTGGCGTCGGCGGTACCGTCGGCGCTGACGCCGACGCCACCGACGATGACGGCGATGCGCGGGAAGTCCTTCTTGTCGGGCGGCAGAACGCGCGGCCTGGCATAGGCGGTCGAGGGGCGCGTGCCGTCCTTGGCGATCACCGGCACGGGGCCATGGCGCGTGGCCTCGAGCAGCTTCTGATCGGCAGGGGCGAGCGAGGAATGCTTGTCGGGCTTGCCCGGAACCACCACCTGCTGGCGCTTGCCGTTCGAGCCGTCGATGATGGTGACGGTCTTGGCGCCCGGCGGCACCTTCACGTCAACGATCGCCGCAGTGGCCGCCGGTCCGTCTGCTCCGCCGTCGTGGCGATGGCTCGCCTCGGCGCCGCCGGCAATCTTGGCGGGAGCGCCGGCCGCCGACTGTGTCGACACGACGGCGACAGGCTGGCCGCCGAGCGGATCGTTCACGAAGGCCGCCCAGACGGCTACCACCACCCCGGACGTTGCCAGCAATGCCGCCAGCAACTGCGGCACGCCGATTCGCCGCGGGCGAAGATCTTCCTGCTTGTTCTTGTGCTGCCCGAGGGGTGCGTTCAGGTCATCCGCTGCCACGGGCACGTGTCCTCGCGAATCATCGCGGGATTCTAGCACGCGGGGATTGCGCGCCCTGCCGGCGCCAAAAAGAAACAGGGCGGCCCTGAAGGCCGCCCTGGAACAGTTTCGTCCGTTTGGGACCGATCAATTCGGGACCGGCGTCTTCGCATTCGGGGCCGAATTGACCTGTACACCGCGCAAGAGGTCGTCGGCCGCGTGCAGCGCCTTGTCGTTCTTCGGGTCGGGCGGGATGTAAGACTGCGAGCCCGTCTGCTCCTTGCCCGGGTCGCCCTTCAAGTGGCCGCGCAGCGAGGCTTCGCCCTTGGTGTCGGTCTTGTTCTTCAGGTCGTCCGGCACGTCCTGCATCACCTCGACGTCCGGCGTGATGCCCTTGGCCTGGATCGAGCGTCCGGACGGCGTGTAGTAGCGCGCCGTGGTCAGCCGCAGCGCGCCGTTGCCGGAGCCGAGCGGGATGATGGTCTGCACCGAGCCCTTGCCGAACGAGCGCGTGCCGAGAACGGTCGCGCGCTTGTGGTCCTGCAGGGCGCCCGCGACGATCTCGGACGCCGAAGCCGAGCCGCCGTTGACCAGGACGATGAGCGGTTTGCCCTTGATCAGGTCGCCGGGCCGCGCATTGAAGCGCTGCGTCTCGTCGGCGTTGCGGCCGCGCGTCGACACGATCTCGCCCTTCTGCAGGAAGGCGTCGGCGACCGAGATGGCCTGATCGAGCAGGCCGCCGGGATTGTTGCGCAGGTCGAGGACATAGCCCTTGAGCTTGTCCTCCGGCACCTTCGCCTGGATCTCGGCGATGCCCTTCTTCAGGCCCTCGGTGGTCTGCTCGTTGAACTGCGTGAGGCGGATATAGCCGACGTCGTCGCCTTCCACGTGCCAGCGTGCCGAGCGCACGCGGATGACGTCGCGCGTGATCGAGACCTCGATCGGCTTGTCGGCGCCCTTGCGCATGATAGTGAGCCTGATCTTGGTGTTGATCGGGCCGCGCATCTTCTCGACCGCCTGGTTCAACGTCAGGCCCTGCACCTGGTCGTCGTCGAGCTTGGTGATGATGTCGTTGGCCATTACGCCGGCCTTCGCCGCCGGCGTGTCGTCGATCGGCGCGACGACCTTGATCAGGCCGTCTTCCATCGTCACCTCGATGCCGAGGCCGCCGAATTCGCCGCGCGTCTGCACCTGCATGTCGCGGAAGCTCTTCGCGTCCATGTAGCTCGAGTGCGGATCGAGACCCGTGAGCATGCCGTTGATCGCGGATTCGACCAGCTTGCCGTCGTCCGGCTTCTCCACGTAGTCGGAGCGCACGCGCTCGAACACGTCGCCGAACAGGTTGAGTTGGCGATAGGTGTCCGCGGCGGCGGCCTTCGCGCTGGCGCCCACGAACACCATGTGCGGTTGCACCGCGAGCAGCGTCAGTGCCGCTCCCGACGCCGCGCCAAGGAGTACCAGAGAGGTCTTGCGCATCATCCGCGAACCTTTTCGCCTTCGCCAGCCGCCCACCATGGGCCTGGATCGACGGGAGTCCCGTCTTTTCTCAACTCGACGTACAGAACCGGTTGGGTGGAACCAGCCGCGAGGATGGCGGCGATCCGGGAGCCGCTCCCCATCACCGCAACGGGTTCTCCGGTCAGCACGAACTGCCCCAGATCGACTGATATCCGATCCATCCCAGCGAGCAGCACATGATAGCCGCCGCCCACATTCAGGATCAAGAGTTGGCCATATGAACGGAACGGACCTGCGTAAACCACCCAGCCGTCGGCCGGCGAGGTGATCTGGGCACCGGCGCGCGTGGCGATGGAAACGCCTTTTTCCGCGCCACCTATTCCGTCGGGATCGCCGAATTCCTTCAATTTCACGCCGTTAACCGGGATTGGTAGCCGCCCGCGCAAGGAGGCGAAGGCAACCGCCGGCGCCAGCCGCCCCGGATCGTGCAGCGCCGCCATAGACGGCCGCTGCGCCTGCTCCTGACGCTCACGCGCGGCGCGCGTCGCCGGATCGAGGCCCTTCTCCAGTTTAGCGATCAAATCCTGGAGATTGCCCGCCTTCTGCGCCAGGTCGGAGGCGTGGGCCCGCTCGGTGGCCAGTTGCTTCTCGCGCTCGGTCTGCTGCTGCTGGCGGTCGGCGATGAGCGCGCTCATGCGCGTGCGCTCCTGGCCGAGGGACGCCAATTCGCTCTTGAGCTTGTCGCGGCCGGCGGTGATGTCCTTGCGCACGGCGATCAGCGCGGCGAGGTCGTGCGCCAGCGTGCTCACCTGCTCGCGCATCTCGGGTAGCACGGCGCCGAGCACCATGGCCGTGCGCACCGACTGCAAGGCGTCCTCCGGGCTGGAGATGAGCGCGGGCGGCGGCCGCCGCCCGATCCGCTGCAGCGCGGCCAGCACCTCGCCGATCACGCCGCGCCGATCGTCGAGCGATTTCCGCAACGCGGTCTCGCGCGCATCGAGCGGCTTGAGCTTCTCTTCCGTCGCCGCGGCCTTGGCCTCGACGTCGCGCACGCGCGCGGCGGTGTCGATCAGCGCTTGATTGAGCTTGCGCCGATCGGCGCCGATCTCCTCGATCTGGCGTTTGATCCCGGCTTCGGTCTCGACCGATTTCTGCTGCTGGTCGCGCAGCGCTTTCAGCTCTTCGTCGTGCTGCTTGAGTGCGTCGAGTTTGCCGCCGCTCTGGGCGTTCGGAGCCGCCGGCTGTTGCGCCTGTGCTGTAGACACGGCAAAGCAAAGCGCCGCAACGAGCACGGCGCGTGGATTAAGACGGCGCAAACCGCCAAGGCAAATCATCGCTGCCAAATTACGCCCAAGGGTGGGGAGAGCAAGGCATTCCGCTGCCGGTTTGATGCCTCGGGATTACGTCCAAATCTGGCCCGGCGGGCAAAATCGGCGGCGGCCGCAGGGTAGCCTCAGGCTCGGTGGTAGGGATGTCCGGAGAGGATGGTGGTCGCCCGATAGATCTGCTCCAGCAGCATGACACGCACCAGTTGGTGCGGCCAGGTCGCCGTTCCGAAGGCGAGCCTGAGACGGGCCTTGTCGGCGAGGGTGGCGGCCAGACCGTCCGGGCCGCCGATGACGAAGACGGCTGCCGGCGTTCCGGCATTGCGCCATCGGCTGATCTGGCTGGCGAGACCTTCGCTGTCGAGATCGTCGCCTTTCGGATCGAGCAGGACGACAACTGCATCCTGTGGAATGACGTTGGCCAGCGCGATCGATTCCTCGATCATACGCTTGCCGGCATCCTCGGCGCGGCTCTCGCGGATTTCGACGATTTCGACGTCACGCAGCCCCAGGCTGCGTCCGGTCTGCGACGCACGTTTGCGGTAACGCTCGGAAAGCTCGGTTTCCGGGCCCTGCTTGAGGCGTCCGATGGCGGCCACGACGATGCGCATCGCACCGCGGACTTTATCAGTTCGACGTGCGGGCGTCGCCGCCGCGGCCGGACCACATCTTCTCGAGATTGTAGAAGGTGCGGATCTCGGGGCGGAAAACGTGCACGATCACATCGTTGGCGTCGATCAGCACCCAGTCGCCCTGGCGCTGACCCTCGACGCGCACGCGCGAAGCGCCGGCTTCGTGAAGCTTCTTGACCACGTCGTCGGCGATCGAGGCGACATGGCGCTGCGACCGGCCCGTGGTCACGACCATGAAGTCACCGATTGAGGACTTGCCGCTGATGTCGATGCTGACGGTGTCCTCGGCCTTCATGTCTTCGAGGCTCGCGAGGACGGTGCGTAGTGTCGCCTGCGCACTGGCGCGTTGGGACACGGCTTCGGGTGCGGTCTTCGGCCCCCGAGAAAGTGCAGATGTCGGCAGGGCTTCTCGTCCTTCCATGCGTTACGCCCGCCAGCGACGCGGGCACAAGTAAAGATAGCGAGGCGCCAGCCCGCCTGCCAGTGCGCCCGGCGCTATCGGGGGGTATGGAGGCACGGCTTTCTTCAGCCGGTGGAACCCGGTTTGCGGTCGCGCCGGGCGCGTAGGGCCGTTGAGGACAAAGGGGATTTCAGGCCGTGCAGGAATGCCCAGGCGGGCGGCCTGCGGCCGGGCAGGCTGGCGGCGGCCGTTTCAGGCACGCGGGCGCTGCTCAGCGCCTGGCTGGCCGGGCTGGCGGCGGCATAGAGGCTCGGGCCCAGGCGGTCGACCACCGCGATCGGAACCAGCTTGGCGATGTCCCGCCATTTCTGCCAGCGGTGGAAGCTGCGCAGGTTGTCGGCGCCCATGATCCAGACGAAGTGCACGCCCGGGCAGCGGGCGATCAGCCAGGAAATCGTGTCGAAGGTGTAGCGCGTCTTGATGACCGCCTCGAGCCCGGTGACATCGATGCGCGGATGATGTGTGAGCGCGCGGGCGGCGGCAATGCGCTCGTTGAGCGGAGCGAGACCCTTGGTGTTCTTGAGCGGATTGCCCGGCGTGACCAGCCACCAGACGCGGTCGAGCTTCAGCCGCTTGAGCGCGAGCAGCGACGCGGCCAGGTGCGCCTGATGCGGCGGATCGAAGGTGCCACCGAACAGACCGATCCTCATGCCGGGCGCGTGCGGGGGCAGGATGCGCTCGGTGCGGGCGAGCTCTTGCGGGTTCACGGCCGGATCTGACCGTTTCCGCGGATGCGGTATTTGAACGTGGTGAGCTGCTCGACGCCCACGGGGCCGCGTGCGTGCAGGCGCCCGGTGGCGATGCCGATCTCGGCGCCGAAACCGAACTCGCCGCCATCGGCGAATTGCGTCGAGGCGTTGTGCAGCACGATGGCGGAATCGACCTCCGTCAGGAACTTGTTCGCCGCCGCGGCATCGTCGGTGACGATTGCATCGGTGTGATGCGAACCGTGGCTCTCGATGTGTTCGATGGCGCCGGCGACGCCGTCAACGACGCGCACGGCGATGATGGCGTCGAGGTATTCGGTCGCCCAGTCTTCCTCGGTCGCCGTCTTCACGCGCGTATCGATGGCCCGTGTGGCCTCATCGCCGCGCACTTCGCAGCCGGCGGCAAGCAGCATCTCGACCAGCGGCTTGAGATGCGTTTTCGCGATGGCGCGGTCGACCAGCAGCGTCTCGGCCGCGCCGCAGACGCCGGTGCGGCGCATCTTGGCGTTCAGCACGACGGTCTTGGCCATGTCGAGCGCGGCGGCGCCGTCGACGTAAATGTGGCAGTTGCCCTCGAGATGCGCGAACACCGGCACGCGCGCTTCCGTCTGCACGCGCGCGACCAGGCTTTTGCCGCCGCGCGGCACGATGACGTCGATATTGCCGTCGAGCCCGGCCAGCATCAACCCGACGGCGGCGCGGTCGCGCGTCGGCACGAGCTGGATGGCGGCTTCCGGAAGGCCCGCTTCGCGCAGGCCTTCGACCAGTGCGGCGTGGATCGCCCGCGAGGAGCGCGCCGAATCCGAGCCGCCGCGCAGGATCGCGGCATTGCCGGATTTCAGCGACAGCGCGCCGGCGTCGGCGGTTACGTTCGGGCGGCTCTCGTAGATGATGCCGATGACACCGAGCGGCACGCGCACGCGCTCGATGTTGAGGCCGTTCGGGCGGGTCCAGGCGTCGATGGTGGTGCCGACGGGGTCGGCGAGGCCGCGCACGGTCTCGATGCCGGCGGCCATACCCTCGATGCGCGCTCCGTTGAGCACCAAACGGTCGATGAAGGCGCCGGTGGCGCCGCCCTTGCGGGCCTCGTCGGCGTCCTCGGCGTTGGCGGCGAGGATGGCGGGGGCCTGCGCCCGGACGGCCGCAGCCATGGCGGTGAGCGCACGGTCCTTCTGCGCGGCCGGGGCCAACGCCAGGATCCGCGCGGCGGTGCGCGCGCCGCGGCCGATCGCGGCCATGGCGGCGGCAAGATCGCCAGTCCCTTCAATGCTTTTCAGCGGCGCTGTCATGTCCCGGACGGCCTTCAACGCGGAAATTCCGGGCTTTTCCTATCACGCCGGTGTTCCGGCCGCGAGATGGCGCAGCCGGGGGCATAGCTCCCATGGTAACTGGGGATAGCGTGGACAACCTCCGCCGATACCGAACGCGTCAACTGCCCTTGACGTTGGGCTGACAGGGTTCCGCCGTCACAGAGGAGGGTTTCATGGCGTCCAGCACCAGCCGTCTGCCTACCCGCTTCCCCGTTGGTACGAAGTTCGTGATCGAGGCCCGGCCACGTGGCCGGGGCCAGATTTTCACCCGCCACGTCGAATTCCCCGACGGGACTTTGGTGCGGCTGCCGGAGCAGCCGGGGACCATCGTGGCCGGGGAGGCGGCCCCTGTGCCGCGCCGCCGGCACGCGCGCCGCAGCCACTGAGCGGCCCGTTCCCCCGGCCAAAAAAAGAGGGACCCGAAGGTCCCTGGGGGTAGTTTCAGCACTGTCGGTGCTGCAAGCGGGTGGCTGGCGGGGTTGTCTCAGGAGGCAGGGTCCGACCGCCCGTCTTGCGATACGGGCATTGAGCCGGCTGACTGCGGCGCAGACCATTGGCCAAATCGTCGCGAGCCAAACTGTCGCGGCGGCACAGCCGGGTCAGGGCGGCTCCATCAGCGACAGCTCTTTCGCGGCCTTGCGCTCGCGCAGGAAGATGTAGATGCCGGCGGCGATGATGATCCCGGCGCCGAGCAGCATGCCGAGGCGGGGGATGTCGGCGAAGAAGACGTAGCCGAGCAGGATCGCCCAGAAAATCGTCGAATACTGATACGGCACCACCACCGAGGCCGGCGCCAGCTTCAGCGAGCGGTTGACGCAGAGATGCGCCACCATCGCCGTAATGCCGAGCAGGACCAGGAGCAGCGTGTCGCGCGCATCGAGCGGCACCCAGGTGAAGGGCGCGGCGATGAGGCCGAACAACAGCGCGCCCACGGTTGGCGTCGTCACCAGGACGAGGTCCGACGTGCCGCGCACCAGCCGTGTGCACACCATCAGCAGCGAGAACAGAAAGCTGCCGGCGATCGCCACCAAAGCCGGCGCCGACAACGACGCGGCGGACGGGCCAAGCGCCAGCATCACGCCGCCGAAGCCGGCGAGCACCGCGAGCCAGCGGCGCCAGCCGACGTGCTCGCCCAGAAGCAACGGCGACACCGCGGTCACATAGATTGGGCCGGCGAGATAGAAGGTCATCACGTCGGCGAGCGGCATATAGGCAAGCGCCCAGTAGAAGCACCCCACTTCGAGGGTGGCGAAGAGCGGGCGCAATAGCTGGATGAACGGCCGCGGCGCCTCGCGGAAGTCGCGCAGGGTGCCGCGCCGGAAGAACGGCAGCAGGCAGACCAGCGCTGCAGCGCTGCGGATCAACAGCAACTGGCCGACCGAATAGGTCGAGACCAGCCATTTCCCCAATGCATCGTTGAGCGAGAAGACGAAGATGCCCAAGAGCATCATGCCGATGCCGACAAGGACATGGTCGTGCTGGCCAGGGCTATGGGCGCGAGCGGTCACCGGCGCGGTATACACGTCACCGGTGTCGCGGCGAAGTCGCCATTAGCCCGGCGGCGCGGCGCGGGCGGCGGCGGTGAACTTGGCGCCGAATTCTTCCAGCTCCTCGCGATTGAGATCGCTCACCGCCAGCAGATTCAGCCCGTTCTCGTTCCAGCGTAGGATGTTGAAGCCCTGCACCATCGAAAGCGCCGGCGTCGACGGCGCAGGTCCGAGGTCCTGCGCGACGAACAAATTGATCACATGGATGCGCCGCCGGTAGACGATCACCGCCGCCGGCTTGCCGTCGATGTAATCGAGCCGGCCGCCGATCAAGGTGAAGCCCTGCGCCGTGAGGTCGATGACCGGCGGCGCCAGATCGATGCGGCCGTTGAACCACGGCTTCACGGTGTGCTGGTTGCTCGACAGGACGTCGGTGAGATGGTCGGCCTGCAGCGAGCGCAGATGCGCCGAGATGGCGTCACCGAGGATGCGGTCGTCACGGCCGTCGCGCAGTACGACGAAGGTGAGGCTCGCCGCGACAAGCGCCGACGTGATGCCGCCGAGCGCGAAGCCCTTCAGGAGGGCGCGGCGGTTCGGCACCGGCACCGGCGCCGGCACGACGCCATCGATCTTTGCCCGCAGCGTGGCCGGCACATCGAAACCGAGCGGCTGGGCGCGCAGCGCGTGTTTCACCTCGCGCGCGGCGGCGAGCTCGGCGGCGCAAGCCGGGCATTGCGCGACATGCGCCTCCACCTCGCGCGCGTGCCCGGCGTCGAGCTCGCCGTCCGCCAGCGCATGCACGAGCACGCGTACTTCCTCGCAGGTCATGATCCTTTCTCCTCCGCCAGCCAGGCATCGCGCAACAGCGCTCTTGCCCGCGCCAGCCGCGACATGACCGTGCCGACCGGCGAGCCGGTGACCTCGGCGATATCGCGATAGCTCAGATCGTTGATCTCGCGCAGCACCAGCACCTCGCGGAAGGCGTCGGGCAGTTGCGCGATCAGCCGCTGCACTGTTTCCGCATCGAAACGCGAGAGGCTGACCGTCTCCGGCGAGGGCGACGCCTCGCCCCACAGGTTCTCCGAGGCCTCATCGGCCGCATCGTCGCTGCCGTCCGCCTGCACGGCGGCGAGCGCGCCGCGCCGCGCATATTCGGCGCGGCAGACATTACGCAATATGGCCAGCAGCCACGGCTTCATTGGCCCGCCGCGGAATGTGGCGAAATGCCGATAGGCGCGCAGATAGCACTCCTGCGCCGCGTCCTCGGCGTCCGCCGGATTGCGCAGCAGATAGCGCGCGAGCGTGTAGACGTCGCCGAGATGCGGCAGCGCCGCTTCGCGAAAGCGCTGCGCGCGGCCGCGCTCGTCGTCGCCCGTAAACGCCACGCCTGTCGTCTCCTGTGCGCGCATGGCCCCGCGCGGCAGCGGATCGCCGCCGCGCGAGGCCATGCGCTGATGCGCAGTCATTTCGCGCCGGTGTCGCCGGTCGCGGTCTCGACCACGATTCTCCCGGTCATGTGCGGATGCAAGGAGCAAAAGTAGTCGAAGCTTCCCGGTGTCGTGAATGTGAACGAGTAGGTGTCGCCGGTATCGAGCGCCTTCGATTTGAACTTGCCCGGATCGGCGACCGTGTGCGGGATGTCGTCCCTGTTGGTCCAGACGACGGTGTCGCCGGCCTTCACCGTCACCACCTTCGGATTGAAGGTGAAGTTGTCGATGCCGACTTTCACCTCCGCCGCGCCGGCCGGCCCGGCGAGCGAAACAAGGAGAGCCGCGCCGGCGGCCATGGCTGTGAGAATTCGCATGGTCATGTCCGCGCCTCAAGCCTTCAACGGCGTGTCGACGATGGCGAGCCGCTGCTCGTTCTGTTTGAAGGTGATGCTGGCGGTGCCGAGCATCGTGCGCAGTTTCTCGTCCGGCACCTTCATCGGCCCAGGCGACGGTGCCGTTCCTGGCGCCGGCTGCGGAAACGCGGTCGAGCGCGCGGTGTGGAAGGTGACGTTGCCCTCGACCTTCTGCATCACCTGGTGGATGTGGCCGTTGAGCACGGTCACCGAGCCGAAGCGCTTCAAGTAAGAGAGCGCCTGTGCGCCGTCGTCGGTGCCCCAGCCCCATTCCGGATAGACGGTCCACAGCGGGATATGCGCGAACACGACCACTGGCTGCGAGGCGGATCGCCCCTTCACGTCGTCCTCGAGCCATTCAAGCTGCTCGTGGCCGAGATTGCCGAGCCCGCCGCCCTTCAGGTCGACGACGTTGACGAGGCCGATGAAGTGCACGCCGTTGGCGTCGAAGCTGTAATAGCCCGGCCCCTTGGTGCCGCGACCGTAGCGCTCGCGATAGAGCTTGCCCTGCTCGTCGTCGAGCAGGTCGTGTTCGCCCGGCACGTAGTGCACGTCGAGCCGCGCCTGCGAGATGATTTTCTCGGCGTCGTCAAATTCCGCCGGCTTCGACAGATGCGAGATGTCGCCGGTGTGGATCATGAAAGCCGGATTTCCGGGCGCCGCCTTGACGCGCGCGATCGCCTCCTCGAGCGTGCCCTTGGCGTTGGGATTGGCCGCCTTGTCGAAGCCCATGTGGCTGTCGCTGATCTGCAGGAAGGTGAAGCCTTTCACCTCCTGCGCCACCGCCTCGTCGATGAGCCCGACGGCGGTGGGCACGCCGCCCGCCACGGTCCAGAGCACGCCGGTGCCGGCCCAGGTCATGCATTCGAGCACTTTGCGGCGGCTCGGGCCGTCATCTTGCGTCGTCATCGCCTGTCTCCCTGACATTGCGGTCTACGGGAGACAGGATCGGTGGCAGGGGCGATTTATTCCCGGAACAAGCCCATGCTAGGTTAGGTCCCGACAAGGCCGCCAAAAACGGTTGCGGGAGAACGCCATGGCTTACGACCTCGACCAGTTCATTGCCGATTGCCGCACGACGCTGACGCAGGATGCAGGTCCCGCCGGACGCGAGACGGTGCGCCAGAACCTGGAAAGGCTGCTGGCCAACAAGGCTTTCATCGCCGCCTGTTGCGGCGACGATCAGCCGCGCGGGCTGAAGGTGCTGTACGAAGATCCCAAGCTCGGCTTCCAGGTGCTGGCGCACATCAACGACAAGGCGCGCGTCTCGCCGCCGCACGATCACGGCGAGTCGTGGGCGATCTACGGCCAGGCGACCAAGTACACCGAGATGACCGAGTGGGAGCACGAGGACGACGGCAGCGACCCGAAGCACGCGAAGCTTAAAGCCGTCAAGAAGTACCGGCTGGAGCCGGGAATGGCCGGCATCTACCAGGATGGCGCCATCCACTCGATCGACTATCCCGACTATGCCCGCTTCGTGCGGGTCACGGGCACCAACCTCGACAAGATCAACCGCATGCGCGTCGACCTGAAGACCGGCGAAGTGCATCAGATGACGCCGCAGCAGGCAACGTAATTTCCCTCTCCCCGCAAGCGGGGAGAGGTGAAGAAAGCGCGGCACGCGAGTTGAATTCCATGCTCCGTCCCCTCTCCCCCGCCGTCGTGAAATCGATGCTCACCGACGGTGAAGAGCTCGCGCTTATCGACGTGCGCGAGGAGTTGATCTATTCGCAAAAGCACCTGCTGTGGGGGCGCTCGGTGCCGTTGAGCCGCATCGAGCTGCGCTTCGCGCGGCTGGTGCCGCGCAAATCGACGCGCATCGTGCTTGTCGACGATGGCGATGGCCTCGTCGAGCGCGCGGCCGCGATCCTGATGAACGCCGGATATGTCGATATTTACTATCTGGACGGCGGCGTCGCCGGTTGGGAGAAGGCGGGCTTGGTCACCTTCTCCGGCATGCACGTGCCGTCGAAGGCCTTCGGCGAATTCGTCGAGCACGACAGCGGCACGCCCAGCGTCAGCGCGCAGGAGCTGGACGCCATGCTGCGGTCCGGCACGAACATGAAGGTGCTCGACAGCCGCCCGTTCGAGGAGTTCTCGCGCGTGTCGATCCCGACCGGCATCGACGTGCCCGGCGCCGAGTTGGTGCTGCGCGTGCGCGACATCGTACCGTCGCCGGAGACGACCATCGTGGTCAATTGCGCCGGTCGCACGCGCAGCATCATCGGCGCCCAGTCGCTGATCGACGCCGGCGTACCGAACAAGGTCGTGGCGCTGCGCAACGGCACCATGGGCTGGCATCTCGCCGGCCTGAAGACTGCGAGCGGCGAGACGACGCGTTTTCCCGATGTGAGCGACAAGGGTCTTGCCTGGGCATGCTCCTCTGCCGAGGCGGTGGCGAAGAAGCACGGCGTGCAACGCATCGACCGCGCCGGCGTCGCACGGCTGCAAGCCGACACGTCGCGCACGACCTATGTCTTCGACGTGCGCGATCCGGACGAATACAAGCGCGGACATTTCCCAGGCGCCGTCTCGGCGCCCGGCGGCCAGTTGGTGCAGGCGACCGACACCTATGCCGGAACGCTCGGGGCGCGCATCGTCCTTTCGGATGACAAGGCGGCGCGCGCGCTGATGACCGGCGCCTGGCTGCGCCGCATGGGTTGGCAAGAGGTGTTTGTGCTCGCCGAAGCCGGCGACGAGAGCGGCGACCTCGCGCCGGCTTTGCTCGGCGCGCCGGCATCGGCCAAGGCCGTCGATCCGTCCGCTGCCATCGAGATCGACGACGTTACCGTCATCGATCTGTCGTCCAGCCCGCGCTATCGCCGCGGCCACATCCCGGGCGCCTGGTTCGCCATCCGCTCGCGGCTGGAGCACGCCCTGCCGAAAATCGCCCCGCGTGGACCGGTGCTGCTCACCTCGGAAGACGGTGTGCTTGCCGGCCTGGCGGTTGCCGATGCACAGGCGCTGACCGACCGGCCGGTGCAATGGATCCGCGGCGGCAATGCTGCCTGGGCTGCCGCCGGCTTTCCGCTGTCGACCGCCGAGCGGCTCGCCGACGACCCGTTGGACGTCTGGCTCAAGCCCTACGAGCGGCCGGGCGACCCGAAGGCCGGGATGCAGGAGTACCTGACCTGGGAGGTCGACCTGATCGACCGCATCAAGCAGGACGGGACCTGCGATTTCCTCGATTCAGAGGGCCGCCGCGCCGCTCACGGCTAGTGCGCCGCCGCCCAGGATCGCCTATATCGGCTGCATGAAATTCCTCGACGAGGCCAAGGTCTACATCCAGTCCGGCGCGGGCGGGAACGGCTGCGTGTCGTTTCGGCGCGAGAAGTTCATCGAGTTCGGCGGACCCAACGGCGGCGACGGCGGCAAGGGCGGCGATGTCATCATCGAAGCGGTGAACGGCCTCAACACGCTGATCGACTACCGCTACCAGCAGCACTTCAAGGCCGAGCGCGGTGGCAACGGCATGGGCAAGGACCGCCACGGCGCCAATGGCAAGGATGCTGTGCTCAAGGTGCCGGTCGGCACCGAGGTCTACGAGGAAGACGGTGAGACGCGAATCGCCGATCTCACCACCGTGGGCCAGCGCGTCACCATCGCCAAAGGCGGCAATGGCGGCTTCGGCAATGCCTATTTTAAATCGTCGACCAATCGCTCGCCGCGCCGCGCCAATCCCGGCCAGCCGGCCGAGGAATTCGTCATCCGGCTGCGGCTGAAGCTGATAGCCGATGCCGGCATCGTCGGACTGCCCAACGCCGGCAAGTCCACCTTCCTCGCCGCGGTCAGCGCGGCCAAGCCGAAGATCGCCGACTATCCCTTCACCACGCTGCATCCGCAGCTCGGCGTGTTCCAGGTCGACAACCGCGAATTCGTGATGGCCGACCTGCCGGGCCTGATCGAAGGCGCGCATGAAGGCGTCGGTCTCGGCGACCGCTTCCTCGGCCACACCGAGCGTTGCCGCGTGCTGCTGCATCTGGTCGACGGTACGAGCGAGGATGCCGGCGAAGCCTACAAGATCGTGCGCGGCGAGCTGGAAGCTTACGGTCAGGGCCTCACCGAAAAGCCGGAGATCGTGGCGTTGTCGAAGGTCGACGCCATGACGCCGGAAGCGATCAAGGCGCAGACCGCCAAGCTGAAAAAGGCCTGCAAAAAAGCGCCGCTGTTGTTGTCGTCGGCCTCACGAGAGGGCGTGACCGAGGTGTTGCGCGCGCTTTTGAAAATCATCGACGAGGCGCGGGTCGGAACTGACAATCCGGAACCGCAAGAAGCCGCCTGGCAGTCGTAAAGCCCACCGTCATGGCCGGGCTTGTCCCGGCCATCCGTGTCTTCTACTGAACGAGCTTAAGCCGTGGATGCCTGGGACAAGCCCGGGCATGACGCAGAGAACAGCCGGGAGCCCTCGCATGAAAACCCGTGCCGCAGTCGCCTGGAAAGCCGGCGAGCCGCTCACCATCGAGACGATCGACATTGAGGGGCCGAAGCCCGGCGAAGTGCTGGTCGAGGTCATGGCGACCGGCGTTTGCCACACCGACGCATTCACGCTGTCGGGCGCGGACCCGGAGGGCATCTTCCCGGCGATCCTCGGTCACGAAGGCGCGGGCATCGTGCGTGAGGTTGGCGCCGGCGTGACGACGCTCAAGGTCGGCGATCACGTCATACCGCTCTACACGCCGGAATGCCGGCAGTGCAAAACCTGCCTGTCGCAGCGCTCGAACCTGTGCACGTCGATCCGCGCCACGCAAGGCAAGGGCCTGATGCCGGACGGCACGTCGCGCTTCCGCTGCGACGGCGATCCCGTCTTCCACTACATGGGGTGTTCGACCTTCGCCAATTTCACCGTGCTGCCGGAGATCGCGCTCGCCAAAGTCCGCGAGGACGCGCCCTTCGACAAGATCTGTTACATCGGCTGCGGCGTGACGACCGGCATCGGCGCGGTCATCTACACCGCCAAGGTCTGGCCGGGCGCCAACGTCGTCGTGTTCGGCCTCGGCGGCATCGGCCTCAACGTCATCCAGGGCGCGCGGATGGTCGGAGCCGACAAGATCGTTGGCGTCGATCTCAATCCGGGCAAGCGCGCCATGGCCGAGAAATTCGGCATGACGCATTTCATCAATCCGGACGAAGTCGGCCGCGACAAGGTGGTGCAGGCGATCGTCGACGTGACCGGCGGCGGCGCCGATTTCTCGTTCGAGTGCATTGGCAACGTGCATACGATGCGGCAGGCGCTGGAATGCTGTCATCGCGGTTGGGGCGAGTCGATCATCATCGGCGTTGCCGGCTCGGGCCAGGAGATTTCGACGCGGCCGTTCCAGCTCGTCACCGGGCGCGTGTGGAAGGGTAGCGCATTCGGCGGGGCGCGCGGCCGCACCGACGTGCCGAAGATCGTCGACTGGTACATGGAGAAGAAGATCAATATCGACGATCTGATCACCCACACAATGCCGCTCGAAGAGATCAACCACGCCTTCGACCTGATGCACGAAGGCAAGTCGATCCGCAGCGTCGTCGTCTACTGATCGTCGTCGTCGTCCTCGACGGGGGCGAAGAAGCTGCGGTGCCAGCCGCGGTCGTCGTCGCTGCGGCGGACGATCACGCGGCTGTCGTCGATGCCGTCGTCCTCACCGTCGGCTGTGACGTCGCGGCGGATCTGACGACGCAGAACGGGTCCGTCCCCGTCGTGCGATGAGGCGCCGTCGGTCATGCGCGCGCCTTCGCGCGGTGCGTTCTGGACCTCGACGTCGCGACTGCCGCGATGAACCCGCACCGGCGCATCCCTGTCATCCTCACGCGACGCTTCCTTGCCGGATGCCGGCGGGCTGACGCAAAGCTGCCGCGGTCCCGAATAGGGCTGATAGGTGCAATCGGATTCGCGGAAGGATTTGTAGGCGCGCGAGCAGGCCTGTACGTCGCAGCTGTTCTTTGTGTGCAGCGCGACGGGCGTCGCATTCGCCGGCGGTGCGGCCGGCTTCTCCGAAACTGCGAGCTTGGCCGGCTGCGCTGCGGGCGCAACGGACGGTGTCGCTTTCGCTTCCTTGGCCGCGGGCTCGGCCGGCTTTTGCGGCTCCGGGGCGGCGGCCTGCGACGGGGCGGCCGGTGGCGCGGGCTGGGCCGAAGCTTGCGCAACCGGCGCGGGTCGAGGCTGCGCCGGCTGAGTCGCCGCTTGGGTCGTAGGGGCGGGCGCAGGCTGCGCCGGCGTGGGCGGGTCGGAGGCCTTCGCCGTCTCCGCCGGTGCCGAGCTGCCCGGATGGACAGGCGTGAGCGGCGTCAGGTCGTGGCTCGGATTCCCAGCGCTGCCGGTCGTCTCCCGACGCGCCACCTTTACCGGCTCGTTGGTGACCGCGATTTCCTTGTGTTGCCCGCCTTTGGGCGAACTCATCACGCCGAGGCCGAAAACCAGCCCGGCGCAAAACAACAGCCCTGCGCCGGCGACGGACATGAGAATGAGTGTGAAGCGGGACTGCATTGATCCGTCCTGGGCTTTTGAATGTCAGGGCGGAAACGCTGAGCCAGGAAGACCGGTTCCTCGCCGGTCACTCGCGGCGGTCTGGATCACGGCAAAATGACGCAGTTCCTGTTCCGCGCCGAACGTGCGGAGACTGTCAGCGGCCGAACAGATCGAAAGCCCAGCCGCGGCGCGGTTCGGCGTAACTGTCGCGATTGCCGTCACGCTCGGCGTAGGTGCGATCATAGGCCCGCCGTACATCGCCGGTCCGGCTGGCGTGATGCACGGTGGCCGGCCGCGCCGCCGCAACCCGCTTCGACGCCGCGTTCTTCGTGCAGAGACGACGCTCGCCCGCCAAAGGTTGGTAAGTGCAGTCGGTGGCGCGGAAGGATCTGTAGGCCGCAGCGCACGCGTCGATTGCGCAGTGATTGGGCGCGCTCACGGTAGCGGTCGCGGCAGGCTGGATTTGCGTTTCTTCGGAGCTGGCCTGGGCATTGGCAGCGACGCCGACCGACTCGGCTGCGCTCTTCGGCGCGGGCACAGAAGCCCTCCGTGTGCTCCCCGTCGCAGTCGTGGCCGAGGTCTGAATCTTCGCCGGGCCGATGCGCGGGGCGTTGTCCGTGATCTGCGCCGCGGGCGTAGCATAGCTCGGCGGCTGCAAAGGCGATTGCGTCAGGTCGAGGCCGAACACGATGCTGCCGGCAGCGACCACCAGCACGAACAGATACACAAAAAACGCCATGACCCGCGCCCGACCTGAGGAACTTCAACAAAGGCAACGCCTTCGCCGACGCGCCGTTCCGGTTACCACACGTCCAACTTATGTATGTTCCTTAAGACGCCGCGCAAGCGTGCCGCATCGGCCGGAGCGGCGCTTTTCTGGTCATTGTCGAAATACACATAAATGGCGCGCCGTTGGCGGCACCATGCGGCAATCGCGCGCGCCCACGTCTTGAGCGCGGTGTCCGAGTAGTGGCCCTTGTAAGTTCCACCGGGCCCGTGCCCGCGGATATAGACATGCTTGGCCGTCGCCAGCCAGGGCGCCGGGGCATCGTGATGATCGGAGATGCAGAGCGCAATGTCGTGCCGGCGGAGAATTTTATAGATCTCGTCGTCGTACCAGCTCGCGTGACGAAATTCGAAGGCGTAGCGGCGCTTCCTGTTCAGCAGGCGGATGAACGACGACAGCCTGTCCGCATCGGCCTCGAAGCGGGCGGGCAATTGGAAGAGCACCGGCCCCGCTTTGTGTCCCAGAATATCCAGCCGCTCCTCGATCAGTTCCAGGCTGTTGCGCGAGCGATCGCTCAGCCGCTTCCAGTGTGTGATGAACTTCGATGCCTTCCAGGCGAAGACGAAATCCTGCGGGGTCTGGTCGCGCCAGCCGCGCACGGCGTCGAGCGATGGCGTACGATAGAACACGCCGTTGAGCTCGGCTGTGATGAACTGGCTGGCGTAATAGCGAAGGTGATGTTTGACCATCACCTCACGGGGAAAGAACGGCCCGCGCCACGACTGGTAGCTCCAGCCGGAGGTGCCGATGATGATGCGGGATCGTGCGCTGCGCCGGGCCACGGGTAACCAATCCACGAACGGTACAAACGTAATTCGGAGCCAACGTCCCCCAATGCCGCTTTGTTCGCGCGGCTCGCGTTCGGCGGCGGCGAAAAGCATTCGATAGCAGTCGTGCGGGGTGCGAATGATCGGAGCGTTCGCAGCGCCGTTCGGAGCAGGTCGGGGATGGATGCCGGGCTTTCGTCAGTAAAATTCTGCGACATCCGGGAACGAATTGTCGATTTCCCTAACCCTCTGAAAGCCTTCAATTATCTTTAAAAGTCCGCATTCTCGCCGCGAAAGCGCACAGGCAGACGGCTATCCCGCGCGCCAATTCGGGGAGAAATCGGGAGACAATCTGAATGAAACTGCGCCTTGTCGCCGCACTCTGCGGCGTCTCGACCATGCTTGCCTTTTCACCTCTCGCACATGCGCAAATCGGTATTGCGTCGATCTATTCCGGTGGCCGCACGGCCAACGGGGAACATGCCTCGCCTCACGGCCTGACGGCCGCACATCGCAGCCTTCCGTTCGGAACCCGCGTCCGCGTCATCAACCGCCGCAACGGCCGCAGTGTCGTCGTACGCATCGACGATCGCGGCCCTTTCGTCAGCGGCCGCATCATCGATCTGACGCCGGCGGGCGCACACGCGCTCGGCTTCTCCGGTCTTGCGCCGGTCGACGTTGTGCCGGTGCGCGGCTAAGGCTTGAGAACAAGACCCTCGTCGGCCCGCAGCGGCGTTCCATCGCGGACGCCGCTGCGGTCGCCGTGCGTGGAGATGAGAACGGACACGCCGGCAAGCGCGTCCGGCAGCGGCCGATCGTGCGAACTCAGATTGAGTGCCACGACGAGACGCTCATCGCCGCTGCTCCGCTCGTAGACGAGCACGTCGTCGTCGACGGCGCGCAGCCGGAAGGCGCCGACGCTCAAGGCCAGGTGGGCACGGCGCAGCGCGATCAGCGCGCGATAGAGATTGAGGACCGAACCCGCATCGGCTTCGAGCGCGGCGACGTTGCGCGCGGCATGGTCGTCGCTGAGCGGCAGCCAGGGTTTGCCCGACGTGAAGCCCGCCTGCGGGCCGCCGTCCCATTGCATCGGCGTGCGTGAAGGGTCGCGGCCCTGGTCGGGCTCGTTGATGCCCCACGGGTCCTGTACCGCCTCCGGCGGAATCTCGACACGCGAAAGTCCGATCTCGTCGCCGTAGTAAATCGTCGGCGTGCCGCGTAGCGTCATGAGCAACATCGCCGCGACGCGCGCCTGCCGCTCGCCGACGCGCGCGGCGATGCGCGGCCGATCGTGATTGCCCAGTACCCAGTTCGGCCAGCCGCCGGAGGGCAGCAGCCGCTCGTAGTCCTCGATGGCCTTGGCGATGGCGCGCGCGTTCCACGCCGTCTCCAGAAGTTGGAAATTGAACGGCAGCTGCGCGCCTTTCAGCTCCTTGCCGTAATAGGTGACGAGCCGCTCGAGCGGGAGGTAGATCTCGCCGATCAGCACACGCTCGTTGAATTCGTCGAGCACCGCGCGCATCTCGGCGATGACGTCGTGCACCTCGGGCCGGTCGGCGTTGTAGAACTGGATCAGCTTGCCGATCTCCGCGCCCGGCGGCTGCCACGTCGGATTGAGCGGATTGTCTCGCAGCGCCTCGTCCTTGATGAGCAGCCAGATCACATCGACACGGAAGCCGTCGACGCCACGGTCGAGCCAAAAGCGCAGCGCGTCGTACATCGCCGCACGCACATCCGCGTTGCGCCAGTTCAGGTCGGGCTGCTGGCGCAGGAACGAGTGCAGGTACCACTGGCCGGTCGCCTCGTCGAAGGTCCAGGCAGGGCCGCCGAAATGCGAGATCCAGTTGTTGGGCGGCGCGCCGTCGGGCTTGCCGTCGCGCCAGATATACCAGTCGCGTTTGGCGCTCTTACGCGAACTACGGCTATCGAGAAACCACGGATGCCGGTCGGACGTGTGATTGGGTACAAAGTCGAGAATGACCTTCAGCCCGCGCGCATGCGCTTCGGCGACGAGCGCGTCGAAGTCGGCGAGGGTGCCGAACAGCGGATCGATGTCGCAGTAGTCGGCGACGTCGTAGCCGAAATCGGCCATCGGCGAGGGATAGATCGGTGAAATCCAGACCGCGTCGACGCCGAGCGAGGCGAGATAGTCGAGCCGCCGGTGGATGCCGGGGAGGTCGCCGACGCCATCGCCGTTCGTATCCTGGAAGGAGCGAGGATAGACCTGGTAGACGATGCCGTGCTGCCACCACAGCGATCCGCTTGCCGCTTGCGCCAACTGCTGCTCCCTTGCGCCCCGCCGCGCGCCTCTCTACAGGCGTGTGACGACGATGAAACGACGGTCCCGGCCAATGGTGCCAGAAAACCGCCGATACGGTGATCCTGCCGCCGGCCTCATGCGTTACGGAACGCCATGACCACCATCGTCTGGTTTCGACAGGACTTGCGCACCAGCGACAATCCGGCCCTCGCGGCTGGCGCGAAGCGCGGCGCGGTGGTGCCGCTCTATGTCCTCGACGAGGAGGGACGCCGGCCGCTTGGCGGCGCGAGCCGCTGGTGGCTGCATCATAGCTTGGCTGCGCTGGAGAAGAGCCTCGGCGGGCTGGTGCTGCGGCGTGGGAATCCGGCGCAGTTGCTGCCGCAAATTGCGAAGGCGGCAGGTGCCGACCGAGCCGTATGGAATCGTTCGCATGAGCCGGACGCCATCGCCCGCGACGAGGCCGTGGTCGAGGCGCTCGACCGGGCCGGCATCGCCGTCGAGACCTTCAATGGCAATCTGCTGCACGAGCCCACCGAGATCAGGACGCAGACGGGCGGTCCGTTCAAGGTCTACACGCCGTTCTGGCGCGCCTGCCGCACCGGCAAGGTCGCGCCGCCCGAGCGCGCGCACAAACCGAACGTATCGATCGACGGCATCGACAGCGACAGGCTGACGGCCTGGAAACTGCTGCCGGAGAAGCCGAACTGGGCCGCCGGCTGGGAGAAATACTGGACGCCCGGGGAGCAAGGCGCGCAGGCGCGGCTCGATGCCTTCCTGCGCTCCGACCTGAAGGACTATGCCGCCGCGCGCGACCGGCCGGCGGGGCGCAACACATCGATGCTGTCGCCGCACCTGCACTTCGGCGAAATCTCGCCGCGGCAAGTGTGGGCCCGCGTGAGCTTCGCGGCGGAGAAAGCGACGCTGGCGCAGACAGCGGCGAAGTTCGAGGCCGAGATCGGCTGGCGCGAGTTCTGCGCGCATCTGCTCTATCACTTCCCCACGCTGCCGCAGCAAAACTGGCGCAAGGAATTCGATAGATTCCCCTGGCGCCGCAGCGCCGCCGATCTTAAGGCCTGGCAGCGCGGCCAGACCGGCTATCCGATAGTCGATGCCGGCATGCGCGAGCTCTGGCATACCGGCTGGATGCACAACCGCGTACGCATGATCGTTGCATCCTTCCTGGTGAAGCATCTGCGCATCGATTGGCGCGAAGGCGAGGCGTGGTTCTGGGATACGTTGGTCGACGCCGACCTCGCCAACAACGCCGGCAACTGGCAGTGGGTCGCCGGCAGCGGGGCGGACGCCTCGCCCTTTTTCCGCATATTCAATCCGATGGTGCAGGGCGATAAGTTCGACCCGCAGGGCGAATATGTTCGGCGGTGGTGTCCCGAGCTGAAGAACCTGCCGGACAAGCACATTCATGCGCCTTTCGCGGCAGGCACCGACGCGCTCGCCGCGGCCGGCGTCACGCTCGGCCGCGATTATCCCAAGCCCATCGTCGATCACGCCGAGGCGCGCGCGGCGGCGCTCGCTGCCTATCGCAAGATCACGGTCGGCTGATACGCCATTGTTCTGCCGCGCATGGCGACATAGTTTGTGGCCGGGCGCGACGCAGTTCCGGTGACAGAATGCACGACACGACAGCTCGCGCGCTTAGCAAGGTTCCCCAGGTCACCCTCATCTTCTGGATCATCAAGATCGCCGCCACCACGCTCGGCGAGACGGGCGGCGACAGCGTCACCATGACGTTGAACTGGGGTTACCTAGCCGGCACGGCGCTGTTTCTCATGCTGCTCATCGCGCTGGTGATCGCGCAGATCGTCGCCAAGCGATTCCATCCTTTTCTCTATTGGGCGACCATCGTCGCCTCGACCACCTTCGGCACGACGATGGCCGATTTTGCCGACCGCTCCCTCGGTATCGGTTACACCGGCGGCTCGGCGCTGCTGTTCGCCTGCCTGATGCTCGTGCTCCTGCTCTGGTATTGGTCGCAAGGCACGGTATCGGTGAACACGGTGAGCACGCCGAAAGTGGAAGCCTTTTACTGGGCCGCCATCACCTTCTCGCAGACCCTCGGCACCGCGCTCGGCGACTGGCTCGCCGATACCGGCGGCCTCGGCTACGAAGGCGGGGCGCTCGTGTTCGCGGCCGGAATTGCGATCGTTGCCGCCCTTTACTTTTGGACGAATGTGTCGCGGGTTTTCTTGTTCTGGGCCGCTTTCATTCTGACGCGGCCGCTCGGCGCGACTGTCGGGGATTACCTGGACAAGCCGGTGCATGATGGCGGCCTTGCTTTGAGCCGACCGCTCGCCTCGGCTGTGATCGCGGTGTTCATCGTGCTGTGTGTGCTGATCCTGCCGCAACGCGCCGGAACACATCCTTCCGCGCAAGCTGCGCCTCGCTAGCGACCGCATCGTCAGAGGAACCTGTTTGTCAGCTCCTGCGTTCGGGTCCGTTGGGACGTTCGGCAATGCCGGATGTGGGAACAAACCTGAACAGGAGGACGGACATGAAACGTACGCTGCTTTTGACGAGCGCCGCCGTGGCGCTGACTTTGGGCCTGACGCCGGCGCTCGCGCAGGACCAGGACCAGACCAACAGCAAGATGAAGCGCGATCCGGCTGCAACCGAGCAGCACGATCGCGACGCCAATCGGCAGTCGCAAAAGGCAAAGCCGGAACACCGCGCCAAGGAGACCGCGCCGGCTTCCGACACCAACGCCTCGCGCGATGCCGCCAACAAGGACGAGACCGGCTCGCAGAATACGACCGGGCAGGCCGACGACAAAAAGGCAAGCACGAAGCCGTCCGATACGAATGCCACGAACTCTAAATCCGCAACGCCAAAGAGCGCGGATACCGACAGCAAGAGCGGTGAGTCCAAGCGCGCCGAAGATCGTAATCAAAAACCTTCGGGCGCCGCGGCGACGAACAAGAACGGCACGAGCGAGCCATCAAAGAACGCCGAGCGGAACGGTAGCAGGTCCCCCGCGGCGCAAAAGTCGACGCAAACCAACGAGCGGAACCGCAATGCCGCATCTCAGGCACCGAGCCGCAACGCCGCCGACACCAAGAGCGGCAGCGAGCCTAAGACGAGCGTGGCCGCCAAGCTCGATCCGCAGAAGAAGTCGCAGCTGACGGCGGCGATCGACAAGGTGAACGTGAAGCCGCTCACCCATGTCGGCTTCTCGGTCTCCGTCGGCGTGGCTGTGCCGCGCACGGTCGAACTGCGGCCGGTGCCGACGACGATCGTCGAGATCGTCCCGCAATATCGCGGCTACGATTTCTTCGTCGTCCGCGACGAGGTCGTCATCGTCGAGCCGCGGACGCACAAGATCGTCGACGTGATCGAGCGCGGGCCGACTCGGGCTCGGGCCGAAACGACGACGCGTCGCGTGCGGCTGTCCGACCATCAGCGCGAGATCATCCGCCATCACGCATCGTCGCGGCGGAAGGTGACCACGGGCGCGGCGCCGCGGACGACGACCGAAGTCACGGTCGGCGAAACGCTGCCCGAATCGGTCGAGGTGGAAAGCTTCCCGGAGGAGGTCTACCGCGAGGTGCCGGAGGTCCGCGAATATCGGTACATCGAACGGGGTGACGACGTTTACCTTGTCGACCCGTCGAGCCGGCGAGTCATCGAGGAAGTGCGTTAATAACCCGCACGAATGCATGGGGCCGTCATCGGCGGCCCCATGCATCGCCGGCATGACGAGTTGCAACGGCCGTGCTAAAGACCCGGCACTTCTTGCAATGTTCGCCGGGACAGATGTCGCAAACCCCTGCCATATCCTCCTTCCGCCGCATCGTGGTGAAAGTCGGCTCGTCGCTGCTCGTCGATCAGACGGCGGGCGGGCTGAAGCGTGAATGGCTGGAAGGCCTCGCCGAGGACATCGCCGACCTGCACCAGGGCGGCCGGGACGTGCTGGTCGTGTCCTCGGGCGCGATCGCGCTCGGCCGCGCTGTGCTCGGCCTGCCGCGCGGCCCGCTCAAGCTCGAGGAGGCGCAGGGCGCCGCCGCCGTCGGGCAGATCGCCCTGGCGCGGGCCTGGTCGGAGGTGCTCGGCGCCCGATTCATGACCGCGGGACAGGTGTTGGTCACCTTGCAGGACACCGAGGAGCGCCGCCGTTACCTCAATGCACGCTCGACCATCGACAAGCTGATCGAATGGCGCGCCGTCCCGGTGGTCAACGAGAACGACACCGTCGCTACGTCGGAAATCCGCTACGGCGACAACGACCGCCTCGCGGCGCGCGTGGCGACAATGATGAGCGCCGACCTGCTGGTGCTGCTGTCCGACATCGACGGCCTCTACGACAAGCCGCCCGCGCCGGGTAACGACGCCCGGCTGGTGCCGGTCGTGTCGCGCATCACCGCCGAGATCGAAGCGATGGCCGGCATCTCCGCGTCGGAACTGTCGCGCGGCGGCATGGTGACCAAGATCGAGGCGGGCAAGATCGCCACCACCGCCGGCACGCACATGGTCATCGCCTCCGGTCGGGTCGACCATCCGCTCAAGCGCATCGCCGAGGGTGCGCCTTGCACCTGGTTCCTGACGCCTGCCAATCCGGTCACCGCCCGCAAGAAATGGATCGCCGGCTCGCTCGAGCCGCGCGGTGCAATCCACATCGATGCCGGCGCCGTGCGCGCGCTGCGCGGCGGCGCCAGTCTGCTGCCGGCCGGCGTGACGAAGATCGAAGGTGCCTTCGGACGCGGCGACGCCGTCGTAGTGCGCGGTCCGGACGGGGCGGAGATCGGCCGCGGCCTGGTCGCCTACGATGCCGACGATGCGGAGAAGATCCGTGGCCGCTCGTCGGCCGACGTGCTGTCCATCCTCGGCTTCACAGGCCGCACGGAAATGATCCACCGCGACGATCTCGCGCTGGCGAACGAATAGCGCGCCACGAGTGCGGCCACCTCCGTATGTTCCGGAATTGAAAACGATCCGCGCCTCGACCTCCCCCTGTGAAGGGGGAGGGAGGCACGGACATCACATCACCTTCTTGACGCGGCCCCAGCCCTTCAGCGCCGACCAGATGCGGCGTTCAAGGCGGAAGCGGTCGATCGGCGCCGATGAGTTGATGGCGCGGATGCGATAGAGGCCGACGCCGGTCCACTGGAAGCCGCACTTCTCCAGCACGCGGCGTGACGCCGGGTTGGTGACGCGCGCGCCGGCCTGCAGGGCCTCGTGGCCGAGATCGGTGAAGGCGTAGTCGACCACGGCGTGCAGCGCCTCGGTCGCATAGCCGTTGCCCCAGTAGGGCACGCCCAACCAGTAGCCGAGCTCGGGCGTCTCGTCCTCGCTGACGATGCCGCATGCACCGACGATGGTGCCGTCGCGCAACGTGATCAGGAACACGGCATGGCCGGCTTTGTTCGCCCCGGAAATGAAGCCCTCGGCATCCGTCATGCGATACGGATGCGGAATGCGCGCCGTGTTCTCGGCAATGCGGCGATCGTTGGCGAGCGCTGCGACCGATTTAGCGTCCTCGAGGCGCGGGGCGCGCAGGGCAAGCCGCTTGGTCTCGAGGACGGGAATACTCGCCTCGCGAAAGCTCTCGCAGGGGATCTCTTCCAGCAGGGTCATGGCTCTCGGGCTCCAGGTTCGCACCGGTGCGGGCTGCACCAGCGCTGAAAAGCGAAGAGGGGGAGCCGGTCACCCGTCTCCCCCTCTCAGAGCCCTACGAGCCCCGCCGGTTCGACTTAGGTGACCGGCGGACCTCGATTTTGTCCACCGTCTACTCGGCCGCAGCCTCCGTCATCGGAACAACCGATACGAATTTGCGGCCTTTTTCTTTCGTAGCGAACTGAACCTTCCCATCGATAAGCGCGAAAAGCGTGTGATCCTTGCCCATGCCGACATTGCGTCCGGCATGCCAAGTCGTACCGCGCTGACGGGCGATGATGTTGCCGGCAATACAGATCTCGCCGCCGGCCTTCTTCAGGCCAAGGCGCCGGCCATCGGAGTCGCGGCCGTTCCGGGAAGATCCGCCTGCTTTCTTGTGAGCCATAGCTACTCTCTCGAATTCGAACGTGTTCTACACCGATTCCGTGACGGAATCATCTCACAACTTTGTTTCCGCCGGTTACGTCAGGCTGCGGTTTCCGCCGCGCCTTCCGTCTTCGGCTTCGCCGCGCGCTTGGGCCGCGGCGGCGGCTCCTTTGCCGGCTTCTTGCCGCCGGTCAGGATCTCGGTGACGCGGATCACCGAAAACTCGTGCCGGTAGCCGCGCTTGCGGCGCGAATTCTTGCGCCGACGCTTCTTGAAGGCGATGACCTTGTCGCCACGCTCGTGCTGAAGCACCTCGCCGGCAACCGTCGCGCCCGCAACCAGCGGAGCGCCGATCTCGGGGCTGTCGCCGCCAACTACCAGCACTTCGCCGAATTCCACCACTTGGCCGGGCTCGGCCGCGACGCGGTCGATCCGGATCACATCTTCCGGGGCGACGCGGTACTGCTTGCCGCCCGTTTTGATGACTGCGAACATCTTTCGTTCCTTCGTGTTCGATCCCGGCACTCGAACCTGACGGTCCGGACCGGCTTCTTTTCAGTCGGTTTATCGTTTTTTTTCAAAGGCTTGGCGTGCCCCTTGGGGCGCGCAATGCCAAACACGCGGGCCTTTCGGCCCGCGCGCGGGGTGGTTATGGGGGGGCGGGGGGCGTTTTGTCAAGAAACGCAGAACGGGTCGGGAGGTCAGCCGTCCGCCATCGTCACTTGCGGCACCGCGGGCCGCCCCATGAACTCGTAGCCCAAAAGGGCAATGCCTCCGACCACCCCGACGATATCCTTCAGGATCCCATAGGGGACGGCATTTGCTGGGATTAGTGCCAGCAGACCGAAGACGCCGAAGGCGATGCGGACCGGCCAGCCAATGGGCCGGACGAAATAGCCGACGACGGCGATCGAAATCAACCAAACGCCGATAAACGCCGTGACGACCGCCTCGGCGATGACTTCCGGCCTGCCGATCAGGATCAGGCTGGGCGACGCGACGAACAGGAACGGCACGATGAAAGCCGTCCAGCCGAAGCGGACTGCCGCAAAGCCGGTGCGCATTGGATTGGCCTCGGCCAACGCCGCCGCTGCATAGGCTGCCACGGCAACGGGCGGCGTGATCATCGACATCATTCCGAAGTAGAGAATGAACATGTGTGCTGCCATCGGATTGATGCCGAGCTGAATAAGCGACGGGGCCACCAAAGCCGCGAGCAGTACGTAGACGCCGAGCGTCGGCATTCCCATGCCGAGGATGATGGAAACGACCGCCGCCAGCACCAATAACAGGATGACGCTGGACGAGCCGATCTGCACCAACAGGTAACTCAGGTTGAAGCTCAACCCGGTCACGTTGAGGATACCGATGACGATGCCGGCGCCCGCGCCGATCAAGATAATGTCGACGACACCGCGGCCGGTCTTCGGGATCGTTCTGATAAGTGCGCGGAGCGTCGGCCTTTGCCCCTTGTATCCCAGAATACAAGTCAGCGCCGCCGCCACCGCCGCGGCGCTCAGTGCGGATCGCTGCGGCAGCCAGTGATATTCAAAGAGCGTCCCGATCAGGACCACAAAGGAAAGTATGAATGGCCATCCGGTGAGGAGACCGCGCGCCTTCGGAATGTCGGAAGGAGGCAGTCCGCGCATGCCGAGTTTTGCCGACTCCAAATCGGCCTGGATGAAGAGGGCTGCGTAATAGAGAAGGCTGGGCACCAAAGCTGCAATGGCCACCGCCGCATAGGACGTCTGGAGAAATTCCGCCATGACGAAGGCAGCGGCACCCATAACCGGCGGCATCATTTGCGCACCGGTCGATGCGACGGCCTGAACACCGGCGGCCTTATAGCCCGGATAGCCGGCGTTCCTCATCAGCGGGATCGAGACGATGCCGATGGCGACCACGTCGGCGACCGCGCTACCGGAAATCATCCCGAACATGCAGGATGCGACCACGCAGATCTTCATTGGGCCGCCTCGCAAGCGGCCCATAGCGACCAAGGAGGCGTCGGTAAAAAACCGGCCGCCGCCGGTGACATCGAGAACACTGCCGAAGAATACGAAGGCAATGACGATGGTCGAGACAACCGCCATCGGCAGGCCGAGGATACCGTTCACGTCGAAGGCGAGATAGGCGGAAAGATTGCGCCAATCCTGAGCCCGGCCGGCGAGCCGGCCCGGCACGTAGTTGCCGAAGAGAGCATAAATCAGAAAAACGGCGACGATGATGACCAGCGCCCAGCCGGTAGACCTCCGCAGCGATTCAAGCAGCAGCAGCACGACGATCGCGCCGGAAACGTAAGCTTCGGCGGGCCGGGCAAAGATCGAGTCGACGAGTTCCGGATATCGCACGGCAATCCACGTCGATGCGCAGAATCCGAATGCCGCCAGCACGATGTCGTACCACGGCACCGAATCGCGCTTGGCTCCCTGCTTTGCCGGCAGGATGAGAAAGGCCAGCGCCAGCGCCAGCCCCAAAGCGAAAGCGAAGAACTGCTGCGGGTACAGCGACCACGCCAGGTGTTGCTGAATCTCGAGTGCCCAAGCCGACGCGCTGATGGTCAGCGCGGCGGCGAGGACCGTCACGACGGGGCCGGTCAAGTTCTTGGCTTGAGAGACCCCGTCCATTTCAGTTGTGGAGGTCATGGAGCGGACCTATTCGATCGCGGGTCTATTTACCGTTCTTCCACAGCCCGACTTTTTTATAGAACGCGATCGCGCCCGGATGATACTGGGCGGGTGCCACAGCGCCCACCATGTCTGTCTTTGGATCGAAGCCCTTCATCGGGGCGAATACCTCGCCCATTTCCTTTTGGCTCTCATAGATGACGCTCGCCATCTTCTCCACGACGTCGTCGGGGACGTTCTTGTTGGTGAAGATCATCATCGGATAGGCAATGAACCAGCCGGGCTCCAGCACGCCGGGATCGGCCTTGCCCGGCACCATATGGACCAGGTAGCCCGTCGGCCAATGCTTCTTGATAGCGGCGACGCTTTCCGGCGTGTTGGGGACCGGCAAAGCGCGGATGCCGCCGACTGCGGCATCTGCTTCACGCACCTTGCCGGCGCCCTGCGCAAAGATAAAGCCGTCACTCTGGCCGGCCATAAAGGCGTTTGCGCCCGCCACCACACTTGGCACCTGCACTTTCGTTATGTCGTTACGAGTCAAGCCGGCCGTGGCGTAGATCGCTTCGAGTTGCGGAATGATGGTGTGCTGAGCGGTGAATCCGTCGGTCATCCGCTTGCCCTTCAAGTCGCCGACGCTCTTGATGGTGGAATCCTTGCGGACGAAGATCGCTTCCTTCAGCGGATAGAGCAGGGCCACGACGCGCAGACCGGGGCTGGCGTGGCCCTTGAACCACGCCTGGCCCTGAAGCGCGTATTCGTATTCCTGGAGATTGGCGATGCCGAATTCGAACTGACCGCCGCCAACGGCCGGGAGATACTGGTTCGGGCTGGTGGCCGGCTGAATAGTGACGTTTAGGCCATGGCTGTTCGCTGCCTTTGCGATAGCCGTACCGATGTTGTGATAAAGTGACCCGGGGTTCGAAGTCGCAATACCGAGGGGGCCTGCTGCATAGGCGCTTCCGCCGAACAGCGCAGCCGCTCCTATGGCGGCGATCGTTGAGAATATCCTCATGTGCTCCTCCCTGAAGCGTTATTATTGAACTCGATCACGGCTGAAGCATCGCTGTGTCGAAGTCAGTCGTTCTGACAGTCGCGATCCTTACGGCAAAATAGCCCGATAAACAAACGGTTGGCTCGACCAAGCGCCGACGAGCGACCTAATGCCGCGAAATTGGAACACGGACCGCGGCCTGAGATGGGCAATGTTGGTGGACATGGCCAAGCGCGCCGCCGGCGAGAACGTTGAGAGGCCGTTCGGGTTGTGCGCGGTCGGATTGGCGGGTGCCGGGACACGCGCACGGGTGCTGGCCAGCCCGGCCTACGGGCTGACGGGGACGCCGTTGTCCGCGTCCGCCGACTGCGCCAGCCGGTAACCGACGCCGAGCTCGGTCAGGAGGATGCGCGGCATGTCCGGGGTCGGCTCGATCTTCTGGCGAAGCTTGCGCACAAAGATGCGCAGGTAATGTGTGTCGTGCACGTGGATCGAGCCCCAGACCTCCTTGAGAAGGTGCTGGTGCGTGACGACATTGCCGGCGTGCTGCGCCAGCACCTGCAACAGGCGGTATTCCTTCGGCGTCAGCGTCAGTCGCTGGCCGTTGAGCATCACGGCGCGGGCGGCCAGATCGATGATCAGCGGGCCGACGACCACCGTTGGTTCGCCTGATGCCGCGCGCGACTGGCGGCGGAGTGAGACGCGCACGCGCGCAAGCAACTCGGCCATGCCGAACGGCTTGACGATGTAGTCGTCGGCGCCGGCCTCCAGCAGTTGCACCTTCTGCGCCTCGCTCGAGCGCACCGACAGCACGATGATCGGCACGTTCGACCACGAACGGATGCGCTCGACCACCTCGGAGCCGTCCATGTCGGGCAGGCCGAGATCGACGATGGCCACGTCGATGGGCCGCAGCGTCGCCGCGCGGATCGCCTCGGCGCCCGTGGCCGCTTCGTGCACCACGAAGCCATTGAGCTCGAAGCCGGTACGCAGGAAGCGCCGGATCTGGATCTCGTCGTCGACGACGAGAACGACGGGGGACGGTTCACTCATCTGCATCGGTTTCCAATTGCGGGACAGCGGTTTGCACCGCCGGCAGTTCGATCGTCAGCGTGGTGCCGAGACCGGGTCCTTCGCTGATGGCATTCACTTGCCCGCCATTGGCGGTCACGAAAGCGCTCGCGATCCACAGACCGAGCCCGGAGCCGCTGGTGGTCAGGGCGTGACGTTCGCCGCGCACGAAGCGGTTGAAAATGGTCGCCTTCTCGGCTTCGCTCAGGCCGGCGCCTGCGTCGCGGACGCTGAGCAGCAGCATGCCGTCGCGGCTTTCACCGGTGATCGCAATGCGCGAGCCGGCCTGCGAATACTTCACTGCATTGTCGATGATCTGCACCAGCGCCTGCTGCACCAGCACGGCGTCGATGCGCACCATCGGCAGATCCTGCGGCAGTTCGAGCGCAATGACGCGATCGGCGAGCCGCCGCTGGCAACTGCGCAGCGTCGAATGCAGGATGTCCGCCGGGTCGGCCCATTCCAGGTGCGGCTTGACGCCGTCGCTCGAAATGCGGCTGGCGTCGAGCAGGTTCTGGATGTCGCCGTTGAGGCGTTCGGCCTCGTCATGCACGCCCTGCACCAATGCGCGCAGCTTGCTCTCGTGGGCGAGCGCCGGCGCGGAGCTGAGCACGGTCGCAGCGCCGAGGATCGAGGCGAGCGGCGTGCGCAGTTCGTGACTGACGGAGCCGATCAGCGCCTCGCGCAGTTGCTCGGTTTGTGACCGCATACGCGCTTCGCTGATGGCGCGCGAGACGCCGAGCCGTTCGAGCGTGGCGGTGGCATCGGCAAGGACCGCGTCGACGCGGCTGCGCAACAGTTCGCGGTTTTCGGTGGAGGTGCGCCCGAGATTGATGGCGATGACGCCGAATTCGCGGTTCTTCGGCGAGACGGCGCGGACGAGCCAGGCCTCGCCGCTGTCCGACGTCACGACGTGGCCGCCGCTGTTCTCGGTGCTGCCGGCGGTGAGCGCCTCGACAACCGAAATGACCTGCTGCGGAATGCCAGCGCCGGCGCGGTGGGCGCCATCGCGCTGCGCGCCGAACAGGTAGACCTTGCGCTGCATTACCGCGGCGAGATGGTCTTCGATGGCGGCGTGGATGTCGGACACGTCGAAGGCCACCGCGAGCCGGCGCGAGAAGGCATAGAGATCCGAGAGATCGACCTCGCGCTGCCGGGCGACTTCGAGTTCGTGTTTCAGCCGAGTGGCGAGTTGGCTGACGACGATGGCCGTAAAGGTGAACAGGATGAGATTGAGGACCTCGTGCGGGTCCTTGATCTGGAGGCTGAAGCGGGGTTCGAAGAAGAAGAAAGCCGACGCCACAATGCCGCAGAACGCCGCGACGATGGAGGGGATCATGCCCCAGCGGACCGCGGCGATCAGTACCGGGATCAGGTAAAGCGCGGAGCCATGTGTCAGGCCCGTGACGGCCAGGATCCAGTACAGCGCGACGGTGACGAGTCCAACCAGGCCGAGGGTATAAACGATACCCGGCAGCTGCCCGCGTAAACCCGGCAAAATCGGCGATTTTTGCATTACACCCCGCTAGACGGGCTCAAGTTCCTGTCCAGCCCGAGATAATAAGCGGTTCGCCCTTGTCTGTCTTGGCCCGCTTGGCTACATACCGGGCCGTCCGATTGGGGCGTTTTCAGGCCCGGCCGGTCCTGCGGAGAGGTGGCTGAGCGGTTGAAAGCACCGCACTCGAAATGCGGCATACTCGCAAGGGTATCGGGGGTTCGAATCCCTCCCTCTCCGCCAGTCCGGCAAACTCCTCGACAGCGATCAAAAATGTAAGCGGGCGCAGGCGCTTGGACCCAGCTGACGTCGGCAGGTCCGCGTCCAAACGACGCTCGCTCACCGGCGAATGTGATCGAGAATGTTCCGGATCTTTTCGGCCAGTTGCTCGAACGTGAACGGCTTGGTGATCAGGTTGACGTCGGCGTCGAGCCGGCCCTGGTGCACGATCGCATTGCGCGAGTAGCCGGTCGTGTAGAGCACGGGCAGGCCGGGCCGCAGCTCCTGCGCCTGCTGCGCCAGCACCCGGCCGCTCCGGCCGGGCAGCACCACGTCGGTGAAGAGAAGGTCGATACGCGCTTCATCGCGCAGGATACGCTCCGCCTCGTCCGGGTGCCCCGCCTCCAGCACCGCGTATCCAAGGTCGCGCAGCACCGAGACGCTGTAGTTCCTGACATCGTCGTTGTCTTCGACGATGAGGATGGTTTCGCCGCGGCTGGCGCCCGCGCCGCCATTGGCCGCCTATGACGCAAAATTTGTCCGGTCGGCGAAACGGCGCGGAACTTCGGTCGGGTGCCCAAGTTGTCGGCAGCGACTACTCCAAAGTAGGGGCGAACCCATGACTGATTTTACGCGAACGGATATCGTCGCGTCTTCTCTGGCCGAAGCCGATCCGCACGTCCTGTCGTGGCGCGCGATCCTCGCCGGAGGATTCGCGGCCGCCGCGCTGACGCTTGTACTCCTCGCCTTCGGCAGTGCCGTCGGCTTCTCGTCGATCTCGCCATGGTCGAATTCGGGCATATCCGCTTCGACCTTTCATATTGCCGGCGGAATCTATCTCGTCGTCGTCGCCATGCTGTCGTCGACGGTCGGCGGCTACATCGCGGGCCGGTGCCGCACGCGCTGGCGCTCGGTGAGAAGCGACGAGGTTCTCTTCCGCGATACGGCGCACGGCTTCCTCGCCTGGGCGCTCGCCACCGTGATGGGCGCGGCGATCCTCGGTACGGCCGCGACCTATCTGGCCGGCGGCGTCGTGCAAAGCGCGAGCTCGCAGGCCTCACCCTCGGGCGGCCTCTCGGTGTCGTCACCGATCGCCTATTACACCGACATGTTGCTGCGACCGGCGTCGGCAACGCGTGGCGCTCCCGCCGGCGATGCCTTCGTGGCGCAGCGTGAAGCCCAGGTCGTGTTCATGCACGACATGGCCGTGAAGGGCGAGTGGCCGGCAGCCGATCGCACCTATCTCGGGCAACTCGTGACGCGGCAGACCGGTCTGTCGGCCGCCGATGCCGAGAAGCGCGTGAGCGACACGATCGCCGCGGCCAGGGCCGACGCGGACCAGGCGCGCAAGGCGGCGGCGTCGCTGTCGATCTGGCTGGCGATCTCGATGTTCGTCGGCGCCTTTTCGGCGAGCCTGGCCGCCATTGAGGGCGGGCAACTGCGCGACGAAAGATGGAAGGGCGTCATCGGCGCCCGTGCTTATCGCGAACAACGGACACTCTAGGAGGCGACCATGGGAATTATTCTGTTGTGGCTGCTTGGCATTCCGATCCCGCTTTTGATCCTGATTGCCCTGCTCAGCCACTAGCTCAACCAACGGGGACGGCCTCCGCGCACGCGCGGAGGCCGTTTCCGTTTGGCCGTTCTGGCGCTGCCAGAGCGGGCCACGCTCCTCGATCGTCCAGGCCCCCGCGATCGATCAGATAGTCGAAAAGCGCATCAACGAATGCGACGCTGATTTTCGTATCGTTGCATGCATGAGCTGTTTCATCCGCTGAAAGCCGCCGACGCTTGACACTCGCGCGGATCATTCGTTCTCTGCCGCTCGCGAAATGCAAGCAGTGGGATGCAACGGATCATGCAGCTGATCGACGTTCACCAGCACGTCATCCCCGACGTCTACAAAAACGAGCTCGCGCGCGTCGGCGTGCTCGGCAGCGGCGAAAACCCGTGGCCAGCGTGGAGTATTCCGCGCCAGCTCGAGCTGATGGACGAGCTCGGCATCGATGCGGTGCTGCTGTCGATTGCCTCGCCCGGCGCCTGGTTCGGCGACATCGATTTCACCTTGCGGCTGGTGAAGACCTGCAACGAGACGATGGCGCAGATGGTCGCCGACCATCCGCGCAAGTTCGGCGCCATGAGCTTCGTATCGCTGCCCGATGTCGAGCAGGCGTGCAAGGACGTCGCCTACGCGCTCGATGTGCTGAAGATGGACGGCATCAATCTGCAGAGCCATACCGGCGAGCGCTATCTCGGCCATCCGGACGAGAACGAGCTCTACGCTGAGCTCGATCGCCGGCGCGCCGTCATTTTCCTGCATCCGCAGCGGCCGCCGGCGCGCAACATGCCGCATTATTCATTCCCGGCCGGCTATACCGAGCTGACCTTCGACACCACGCGTGCCGTCACCAACATGCTCTATAACGGCACGTTCGCGAAATATCCGAATATCCGCTGGATCATGCCGCACATGGCCGGCGTCACGCCGTTCCTGCTGTTCCGCCTGGGTGGGCTCGACGACGATCCGAAGATCCGCGAGCGCATCCCCGACGGCGTCGCCGCCTACCTGCGGCGGCTTTATTATGACGTGGCGCAGTCGCCGTCGCCGCTGGCGCTGCGCGCGCTGCTCGAGATCGCCGATCCGTCGCGCATCCTGTTCGGCACCGACTATCCGTCCGCGCGCAATGTCGAGAAGGTCATGCGCGATACGATCGAGGCCGTGCGGACCTTCGACGGCTTCGACGACGAAACGCGCCGCAACGTGATGGCGCGCAACGCCGAGAGGCTGCTGCCGCGCTTCGCACGGGCATAACGCCTAACGCGCCCGCGCCTCGCGAAACTCGCGCAACAGCGCCCGGCCATAATCGTTGCCGTTCGGCGTGCGTACCAGCGCGTGCGCGTGGCGCCGGTTATAGCCGGTGTTAGGCAAGGCGACGCCCGGCTGGTGATAGAACTCGATGAAGATCACCGGATTATAGATGCGGTAGTAGAACGGACTCACGGGATCGCATTCGCCGATCCAGCCGAACACCGTCCGGTCGAAGTGCGCGATGACCTCGTCGAGCCGCTGTGACGCGTGCGACGGCTGCAAACGGTCGGTATAGAGCGCGATCAGGCGTTTCAGCCGCTCGCGCTGTTCGCCGCTCATCTCGGCGGTCGGCAGGCCGATATATGGAACGACGATGTTGTCCTTGAAGCCGGAGGCGTAACCGTCGAACGGCAGCTCGGTGCCGACGAGCGTGCACGCACGTTGCTCGGGCGAGAGCGCGTTCATGAAGGCCCAGCCTTCCGCCTCCTCCTCACGCAACACGGTGACCCCGGCATAGACTCCGGCTTCTGCTGTCACCGGCTCGGAGCCAAGCAGCATCGGCGACAGCACGATCTGGTCGCGGAGCACGAAGCAATTGATGTTGCAGTGGTGGCCGTCCATCTGCCAGCCCCAGGGCCGATCCGGCGACGGCGTGCCGAAAATGCTGATCCAGTAGAACTGGTCGCCGAACTCGTCCGGCAGGCCGGTCAATTCGGCGAGCGTTTCGTTCAGCCGCATCGCATTGCGCGCCGTCTCATAGGCGCGCGCGCCGAGCCCGGCGCGCATGACGCCATAGGCGCGCTCGCGCTGCGCTTCGCTCAGTTCGACCAGGCACAGCCCGTGCCGCATCAAATTGCGGTGGATGTTGCTCCAGGTGCGCCACACCTCGCCATCGACGTCGAAGGTAACTGCGCGGCGCTGTGCGTCGTCGAGTGACGCGAGGAATGCGCGCACCGCATCGACGAGCGGCGCCGTCGACGTCCCGGTCGTGCGCAGCGGAAACAGCCCGCTTTCCACTGCGCCGTCGGCGGTGATGCCCTTGAACGGCTCCTTCAACGACTCGCGCCAGCCGTTGAACAGGTCCTGCAAAGGCTGCGAGACCTTCGACTCGTCGATCCGCGGCGGCGCGCGCCGGGCGCGGCGGACAACGGGTGCGTCACTCATCGCGGGACCTCTCGCATCGAGGAAGCATTGCGCGAAGAGCCGGTCGAGGCAACCGCCGGCGCGGTGAGCGCCGATGGCTGGCTCGACCGTCGGCGATGTGCTGTAGTTCGCGAAACACTCGGGAGGAATATTGTGAAGCTCGTTCTGTTTCAGACGTCGTCGGATGCCGATGCGCGACCCGGCGTTCTCACCGAGCGCGGTGTGGTCGATATTTCCGCTGCGGTGCGGAAAAGCTACACGCCGCAATTGGTGATGCAGGGCATCATCGACGACTTCGACACGCTGCGTTCGACATTGGAAAAACTTGCACGGGATGAAAAGGCGCTGCCGCTTGCGCAAGTGCGGTTGCGTGCGCCGTTGCCGCGGCCGGGCAAGATCCTGGCCTGCATCGCCAACTACTGGGAGCACGCGCAGCGCGAGGCGCGGCCGCTCAACATGTTCATGAAGAACCCGGACGCGGTGATCGGCCCGGGCGACACGATCATGCTGCCGGAATACACGGTGCCGTGGATGTTCATGCACGAGGCGGAACTGGCGCTGGTGATCAAGGGGCCTTCCAAGATGGTGAAAGCCAAGGACTGGCGCAGCGCGATTTTCGGCTACACGGCCATGATCGACGTGTCGGCGCGCGAGCAGGGCCGTCGCACATGGCCGGCGACGCCGCTGACGAGTTGGCTCGGCAAATCCTTCGACACCTTCGCGCCGATTGGCCCCTGCATCGCCACGGTCGACGAGATTCCCGATCCGAACGACCTGATCGTCCGCTTCTGGAACGACGGTCAGCTTCGCCACAATTACAACACCGACGACATGGAGCACCGGGTGCCGGAACTGGTCGAGTTCGCGACCACCGTGATGACCATGAATTCCGGCGACCTGATTGCGTGCGGCACCAACCACGAAGGGCTCGGCGCTCTTCAAGATGGTGAAACTGTCGAAATTGAAATCCAGCACATCGGGAAAATGAGCCTGAAAGTGGCCGATCCGCTGAAGCGGACGTGGGAACGCGGCGTTTATATGGGTCAGGATTCAACGCATCCTGACGCGGTGAAACGCCATCGTCCTCGCGGCGAAGGCGGGCAAACTGCATCGCCCACGCCCTAGTTGCAAAAGTGCCGCCAATGTAACGCGTGTCACGGCGGCGCCTGCCCACCGATGGACAAGGACGGTGCCGGCGGACATACTTTGCGGCAGGTGACGGGCGATAAAAACCCGCACCGGGGGGACTACGCCTATGGGCGCTGAAGCATCCGCCGCGCGCGCCACGCGCGCGAACATGGATCCGGAAGAGTGGAAGGCGCGCGTCGATCTTGCCGCCGCGTTTCGATTGGCGGCAATGAACGGCTGGGACGAACTGCTGTTCGCGCACCTCTCCGCGCGCGTGCCGGGTCATCCCAATCAGTTCCTGATGCATCCCGCCGCGATCCTGTTCGAAGAGGTGACGGCCTCCAATCTGCACAAGCTCGACGAGAAATGTAATCACGTCGTGCCGAGCGACGAGATGCCGCACAAATTTGCGTTTCCGTTCCACAAGGGCATTTACGACGCGTTTCCGCAGGCGCAGTGCGTCGTGCACCTGCACACCAAGGCGGTTACCGCCGTGGCGATGCAGGAGCAGGGGCTCATCCCGGGCAACCAGTACGCCTTGTGGCTCGGGCCGGTCGGCTATCACGACTACGAGGGCCTGATCTCGTCGGACGAGGAAGGCGTGCGGCTGGCGAAGAATTTCGGCGACAAGCAGGTGGTGCTGCAGCGCGGGCACGGTTTCGTGCTCTGGGGGCACACCATCCACGAAGCCTACATGCTTGCCTTCCTCATGATCCGCGCCTGCGAGGTGCAGATGATGTCATTGGCCGGCGGGCTGAAGCCCTATGTGCCGCCGACGCAGGTCGTGCAGGCGACCGTCGGTCAGGCGCGCATGATCACCGACGGCGAGCAGCCGTTCAACCAGATGACCTGGCGCGCGCTGAAGCGAAAGCTCGACCGCGACGCGCCTGAGTACAAGAGCTGACGAGCCTCGCGCAGCCGCTGCTGACGGTTGCATCCTGCCATAAACGCCCACGGAGCCAGACATGTCCGTCATCGAGCGGCCGCCGATGCAGAGCGCGCTGCCGATCTACCACAAGTCGATCGACTGGGACGCGCTGTTCGAGCGCTATCCGGTCCCGGACGTGTTCGAACGCACGCGCTGGCGCTGGTCGGCGGACCAGATCCGCGCCTTCCAGAACGAGCAGTTCCTCGATCTGATGCAGACCGGCTGGCAGAACGAGTTCTACCGGCGCCGCTGGTCGGCGGTGGGCCTGGAACCGGGCGATATCGGCAATATCGACGATATCGTGAAACTTCCGATGTTCGATTCCGACGACATCAAGAAGGACCAGGAGGAAAACCCGCCCTTCGGCCTGATCAACGGCGACGTGCACAAGCGCATGCAGACGACGCCGATGAAGCTCCAGACCAGCGGCGGCACGACCGGCAAGCCGCGGCCAACCCTCTACGCCCCGCAGGAATGGGAGTTCAACGGCCTCACGCACGCCCGCGTACTCTATATCTGCGGCGTGCGTCCCGGCGACCGCGTGCAGATCCCGCACACCTGCTCGCTCGGGAACGCCGGCTGGTGCTGCTACAAGGCCTGCCACGATTATCTCGGCGCGCTGCCGATCACGACCGGCACCGGCGCCGTCACCTCCTCGCGGCGGCAGATCGAGATCGCCCGCGAGTGGGGCACCAACGTCTGGTACGTGCGCCCGGAATACGCCACGCAGCTTGCCAAGGTGGCGCGCGACGAGCTCAATTTCGACGTGCGCGACCTGAAGACCAAGTTTCTCGGTTGCGGCCTCGGCCCCGACGTCGACAACGCCTTCCGCAACCAGCTCGAGAGCCTGTGGGGCTGCAAGGTCTACGACATGTACGGCACGCACGAGATGGGCATGGGCGCCTTCGAGTGCCAGCACCAGTCGGGCATGCACTTCCACGAAGACTCGACGTTCTTCGAGGTCGTCGGCATCGAGGACGGCAAGGCGGTTGCGGACGGCGAGATCGGCAACATGGTCTGCACCATCCTGCACCGCCGCCAGCAGCCGATGATCCGCTTCAATCTGCGCGATCTCACCCGCATCGTCGCCACCGACCGCTGCGAATGCGGCAGCTGCTTCCGCCGCATGCAGAAGATGCTCGGCCGCAGCGACACGATGGTGCGCATCCGCGGCGTCAGTATCTGGCCGCAGGCCTGCCTGCCGGCGATCAAGAGCGATAGCCGCACCACCGGCGAATGGCTCTGCATCGCCGAACGGAACGTGCGCGACGGCGTCGTGCGCGACGAGATGACGGTCAAGGTCGAGGTGCGCGACGACGCGCCCGGCTGGGAGGGGCTGAAGGAGCACATCGAAAAGCGGCTGCATTCCGATCTTGGCCTGCGCCTCAATATCGAGCTGGTGCCGGAGGACGCGCTGATGGAGTGGTCGAACCGCGGCCGCGAAGGCAAGCCGAAGCGCATCCTCGATCATCGCTTCGAGAAGAAGTGAGTGTCACGATGAGCATCTCGTGCGCGGAACCTTCTTTTCCCCTCTCCCCGCGAGCGTCAGCGAGTGGTGGGGAGGGGTCAGGGATGGGGCGCTCTATCCATGACACCTGCGGCCATCAAATTCCCCCCACCCCGACCGCCCTCGCTGGCGCTCGGCGGTCGACCCTCCCCGCCGCTGCGCGGGGGGAGGGTGAAGGAAAGACGTGAGCCCCATGCAATACTTCGATTGCCATTCGCACTTCTCGACCGAGGCCGGCCTGCACCACGCCTCGCAGGAGGACTACGAGCAGGCGCAGCGCGTGTTCAAGCGCAAGCGCACCTTCGAGACGGAAGAGGAGATGGCGGCCGGTTTTCGCAAGCGCCATGTGCGCACGATCCTCGACATCTACCGCACCTGGCGGCTGACCGATGAAGACGAAATCCGCCGGTCGCACGATTACGTCATCGACTTCACGCGCAAGAATCCGGACATCGTCTACGGCAACTGGGTCGCCATCAATCCGAGCATGAAGGATTTCTGGCTGAAGGAGTTCCGCCGGCTGCTCGATGCCAAGGTCGGCTTCTGGGGCTTCTGCCAAAGCCAGAACAGCCTCGGTTTCACGCCGAGCGATCCGGTCTGGGACCCGTTTTACAAGTTGTCGATCGAGATCGGCGCGCCCGTGCTGCTGATGACGGGCTTGACCGGCATCGGCCAGGGCATGCCCGGCGGCAAGGGCATCGTGCTCGAGGACGGCCATCCGCGCCACGTCGACCGTGTCGCCGCGCGCTATCCTGAGCTGAAGATCGTCGCCGGCCGTCCCGCCTGGCCGTGGCAGGACGACATGATCGCCATCATGCTGCACAAAGCGAACGTGCATTACGAGCTGCACGGCTGGTCGCCGAAATACTTCACGCCGGCGCTGAAGAAAGAAATCGGCTGGCGGTTGCAGGACCGCATTATGTTCGGCTGGGACTGGCCGACATTGACGCTGGAGCGTCTGGTCGAGGACTGGCGCTCGCTCGGCTACACCGAGGAGGTCTACGAGAAGGTCTTCCACCGCAATGCCGAGGCCTTCTTTCCCGGCGCCGCTCCGAAATAAGGCAAGACCGACATGACATCAGCCGCCAAGATCGTTGAGCGCCTGACGGGTGCGGCCGGTTTGTCGGTCATGCCCGCGGCGGACCTTGTCACCTTGCTGCGCGACACGTTCAGTTACGCCGGGCTGTCCGATGCCGATGCCGCCGTTGCCGCCGACGTCGCCGGCCACGGCACGCTGCATGGCTCGGACGCGCATGGCGCGGTGCAAATGCCGCTTTACATTGCCGGCCTTCTCGACGGCACCATCAAGAGCAAGCCCAACATCGCGATCAGCGGTCATCTGCCGTGCTGCAAGGTCATGGACGCCGATCATGCGCTGGGCTTGGTCGCCGGGCAGAAGGCGATCGATGCTGCCATCGAGATGGCGAAAACCTATGGCATGGGCGCCGTCGCCGTTCGCCGCTCCAGCCACAACGGCACCGCCGGCTATTTCTCGGAACGCGCCGCCGCGCACGGGCTGATCGGCATGGCTTTCACCAACGCCATGCCGGCGATCGCGCCGACCGGCTCGACCGAGGCCTTGCTCGGCACCAATCCGATCGGCGCCGCGTTTCCGCTGCCGGGCCGCGACCCGATCGTGCTCGACATGGCCACCAGCGTCGTCGCCCGCTCGCGCATTCGCGCCATGCAGGCGCTGGGCAAGCCATTGCCGGAAGGCTGGGCCATCGATGCCGAAGGCAGGCCCACGACCGATCCTGCTGTGGCCGTCAAAGGCTCGGTGCTGCCGATCGGCGGTCCCAAGGGCTATGCGCTGGCGCTCATGGTCGAATTGCTGTGCAGCGCGCTGTCGGATGCCGAGCCGGGTTTCCAGGTGATCTACGAGAATATGGAGAAGCGGCCGAGCAACATCGCCCAATTCTATATGGCGATGAATCCGGAAGGGTTCGTGCCGCGCGACCGTTACGAGGCGCGCGCAGCGCATGTCGCGGATGTCATCGTCAAGGCCAAGCCCGTCGCCGGTGGAGAGCCGCCGCGGCTGCCCGGCGCGCGCGGTCACGCCGCCAATCGCAAGGCCCGGGCGGACGGTGTGGCGATCACCGACAATCTGGCCAACGCGCTGAAGAACGTTGCGCGCCTGATCGAAAGCCGCGCCGCATGAGAGCTTGGGAGGTGCTGGCGCCGACCGGGCTGGACGGGCTCGCCCTCAACCGCGACCGGCCCGTGCCCGAACCAGGCCCGGGACAGATCGTCATGCGCGTGCGCGCCGCCGCGCTGAACTATCGTGACCACGGCGTGCTGCGCGGCGTCTACGGCTACACGAAATTCCCCGTCATCCCGCTATCGGATGGGGCCGGCGAGGTCGCAGCCTGCGGCCCGGCTGTGACGCAGTTCAGGGAAGGCGACCGCGTCGCCGGCACTTTCTTTCAGTCCTGGCCGGGTGGGCGCATGCCGGAGGACGCCTCGCGCAATTCGCTCGGCGGCATGATCGACGGTGTGCTCGCCGACTACGCGCTGCTCACCGCGGTCGGCGCGATCCACATTCCGGCGCATCTCAGCTTCGAGGAAGCGGCGACCTTGCCCTGCGCGGCGCTCACCGCCTGGAACGCCGTCGTGGAAACCGCCCGCATCAAGGCCGGCGAGACCATCGCCATCCTCGGCACCGGCGGCGTCTCGGTGTTCGCGCTTGCCTTTGCCAAGATGCACGGCGCCACGGTGTTTCTCATTTCGAGCAGCGACGAGAAACTCGCACGCGGTCGCGCGCTGGGCGCCGATCATCTGGTCAACTATCGCGCGACGTCGGAGTGGGACGCGGAGATCAGGAAGCTCAACGGCGGCGCCGGGGTCGATCACGTCATCGAGGTCGGTGGCGCCAACACGCTGTCGCGGTCGATGAACCTGGTACGGCAGGGCGGCGGCATCTACGTCATCGGCGCACTCGCCGGTGCGGGTTCGATCGATCCGCGCATGATCAATCGCAAGAGCATCCGCCTGCAGGGCATCCATGTCGGCTCGCGCGACATGTTCGCGGCGATGAACAGGGCCATTGCCGCGGTTGGCTTGCGGCCGCAGATCGACCGGGTGTTCGCCTTCGACGACGCCAAGGCGGCCTATCTGCACCAGCAGGGCGGCACGCATTTCGGCAAGATCGTGATGTCCGTGTGAGAGCGGGCGTCAGCTCAGCAGGCGCATGATCCAGAGCGAGATGCCGGGGATATAGGTCACCAGCATCAGCGCCAGCACCGCCAGTCCGACAAACGGCATCAATCCGGCGTAGAGCGTCTTCGACGGCGTCTTGAACAGCGCTTGGCAGACGAAGATGTTGAGCCCGAACGGCGGGTGGAAGGTGCCGATCGTCAGGTTCATCACCACGATCACGCCGAAATGGATCGGGTCCATGCCGAGCGAGGCGGCGACCGGCGCCAGCAGCGGCGTCAGCATGATCAGCGCCGAGGCCGGGTCGAGGAAACAGCCGACGAACAGCAGGAACACGTTGATCGTCAGCAGCACCACCCATTTCTCGGAATGGATGCTGGTAATCACCGAGACGGTGGCCTGCGCGATGCCGCTGATGGTCAGCAGCCACGAATAAAGGCCGGCGACCGCGACGATGATGAAGATCAGCCCGGTGAGCTGCATCGCCCGCGCGCCGCTCTCGAAGATCTGCGCGATCGTCGCCTCGCGGTAGACGATATAGCTGACGAAGATGGCGTAGACGCTGGCAACGCCGGCGGCTTCCGTCGGCGAGAACACGCCCGAATAGATGCCGCCGAGAATGATAAGGATGGCGCCGAGCGCCCAGACGCCGTCGACGCTGGCGTGCACAAACTCCTTGAGCGAGAACCTGCCGGAATCGGAAATGCCGGTGCGCACCGAGTAATAATAGATGTAGAGCCCGAACAGGCCGGCGAGCAGAAGGCCGGGGCCGATTCCGGCTGCGAACAGCTGGATCACCGAGGTGTCCGAGGCGATGCCGTAGATGATCATCGCGATCGACGGCGGGATGAGGTTGTCGAGCGCGCCTTCCGCGGTGATGAGCGCCGCGGCGAATTTCTCGCTGTAGCCGGCCTCGCGCATGCGCGGATAGGTCAGCGTGCCGACCGCCGCCGTGCCGGCCGTGGTGACGCCGGAGATGGCGCCGAACAGCGCGGCAAAGCCGAGCGAGGTCATCGGGATATGGGCGCGGAAGCCGCCGACGAGCGAGGCGACCCAGCGCAACAGCCGCTTGGTGATGCCGCCGCGCGACATCAGGTCGCCGGCGAAGACGAAGAACGGCACCGCCAGCAAGGGGAACTTGTTCAGGCTGTTGAAGATCGCCTGATGCACGACCGTCATCGGGATATCGAAGAACAACAGCAGGATGACCAGCGACGTCGTGAGCAGCAGCAGGAAGATCGGAAAGCCGAGCAGCAGGAGCGCAAAAGGCAGGATCGCCATCACCCAGTACATTGCTGCGTTCCTGTCAGTCGAACTTGCCGGTGATGTAGTTGCGCAGGCGGACCAGCACGGCGACGCCCATCAAGACGAAGCCGAAGAACACGGCCGAGTGTGGAATGACCAGCGGAATGTCGGTGCCCGCGGTCACGCTGTGATTGTGGGAGTGCAGCAGGAGCACCCGCCACGACTGCAGCGACGTGAAAGCGATGCAGCCGAGAAACGTGACGGTGATGGCGGTGTTGATGGCGATCTTCATCTTCGGACCGAAGGAGTTGTAGACGAGGTCCATGCTCAGGTGCCCGCCACGATAGGTGATCGAGATCACGACGACGAACACGGCCCAGATCATGATGAAGACCAGCGCCTCCTCGGCCCAGAAGATCGGCCTGCCGAAGAAATAACGGGCGACAATGTTCACGACATTGAGCAGCGCCGCCGCAAGGAACAGCGTGCCGGAAACGGCATAGGGGATCTTGAGGAAGATGAACTCTTCGATGCGCCGCCGTCGGGGCGGGGCTGGCTGCTCGGTCATGCCTGCAGGTCCTCGGAACTGGACTGTGAGGAGCGCTCAAACCATTTCGACGGCGCGACGGGTTTGAGAGACGGCGGCGCGCCACGGCTGGCCGTGGCGCGCCAGGAGCATGCGGACGATCAGTACTTCGCCGAGAGGGCCTTGATCTTGTCGTAGAAGGCCTTCAGCTGGGGATTGCCGCTTGTGACCTGCGCGCCGATCGGCTTCAGGCGCTTCTCAAGCTCGGCCTGCTCCGCGGGCGGCAGCGGAATGACCTCGCCGCCGCGCGACAGCCAGACCTTGCGCAGTTCGGCGACTTCGTCGATCGCCGTCTGCCGCGCCCAGGGCTGCAGGCCGCGGGCGGTGTCGATCACCGTCTTGCGCAGGTCGGGCGGCATCTTGTCGAGCCATGCCTTGCTCAGGCCGCCGAACGAGATCAGCAGGGTGTCGTGCGTCTCCAACAGCGTCTTGCCGACGTTCTGCAGGTTGAAGTTGGTGTAGATCGACATGCCGCTCATCGTGCCGTCGATCACGCCGCTTTGCAGCGAGGTGATCATTTCCGGCAGGCCCATCGGCACGGCGGTGGCGCCGAGTGCCGCCATGCGGGCGCGTTCGGCGTCGGTGGCGTTGACGCGCAGCTTGGCGCCCTTGAAGTCGGCGAGCGTGCGCAGCGGCCGCTTGGCGCCGAAATAAAGCGACTCCGCCGCGACCGCGAGGTTGACGCCGACGATGCCCTTCGACTCGAGCATGTCGAGCACGTATTTGTTGAACTCCGGATCGGCGAGCACCTTGTTGGCCTGCGCGGTGTCGCGGAACAGGAACGGGATGCTGAACTCGCCGAGGCGCGGATCGACGCCGGTGAAAAAGTCGGCCGGGTTCTCATAGCCTTCGACCGTTCCGAGCTGCAGGCCCTCGATCAGCGCCGCCGGGCTGCCGAGCTGGCCGCCCGGATAGACTTTCACTTCGACGCGGCCGTTCGTCGCCTTCGGCAGAACCTCGGCGAGCTTGTGGCCGAACTTCTCCTGCATGTCGCCGCGGGTCACCGTCGCCCATTTCAGGGTGTATTCGGCAGCGTGCAACGGTGTCGCAATGGCTGCCGCCGCCATCGCGAGCGCGACATTGATCATGGCAACTCGAGCGCGGAGCTTCATTGTGTCCTCCCCGGGACTGTGGCGCCGATTTTTATTGCACCGGTTATTGCCCGTGGCTTGACGCCAAGGTTTGCAACACCAGAGTAGCCGAGCAAGAATGGCTGTCAATTGTTGTGCGGCATTGCGTGCGGGCGCTGTGACATGCACGCCGTGAAATCATGCGTGGGAGAGGAATCGCCATGAAAGTTGGGCTCGTCGGACTCGGGCGTATGGGCAGCGCGATCTCCGTTCGCCTGCGTGAATTCGGCTTTGACGTGATCGCATGGGATCAAAATTCGAGCGCGAACAACGCGCTAGCGAACGACGGGCTTAAAATCGCGGCAAATCCTGCCGCCGTCGCGCAACAATCCGATTTCATCATATCAATTATCACCGAGGATCACGGCGTCCGCCGCATTTTCACCGGATCGGAAGGCTTTCTCACGACGGACGTCAGCGGCAAGCTGTTCATCGAGATGAGCACGTTGCAGCCGATGACCGGACGCGAACTCGCGCCGGTTGTGGCGGCGCGCGGCGCCCACCTCATCGACTCGCCGGTGCTCGGCACCATTCCGCAGGTTCGCGAAGGCAAGCTCGTCGCGCTGATCGGCGGCTTGCCCGAGTCGCTTGCGCGCGCACGTCCGCTGCTGGAGAAGCTCACCCGCCGCATCGAACACATGGGTCCGAACGGCAGCGGTTATGCGATGAAGCTCGCGGTCAATCTCGGTCTCGGCGCCTACATCGAGGCGCTGTCGGAATCGCTCGCGCTCGGCATGCGGCAGGGCCTGTCGCTCGATCAAATGCTCGAGGTGCTGCAGGAGGCGCCGTATGCGAGCGGCTGGATGAAGAGCAAGATCGGCGTGCTCAAGGGCGAGAAGCCGGCGATGACGCTCGACATCCGTACCTTGCGCAAGGACATCATGTCGGCGGTGGCGACCGGCGCGCTGAGCGGCGTGCCGATGCCGCTGGCGGCGGGCACGTTGACCACGCTGTCGGCGGCGGTCGCCAACGGCCACGGCAGCGGCGACCTCGGCGAACTGGCGAAGTTCCTGCGCGAGTCGATGGTGCAGGATTTCGGCTGACGCGATGTCGCTGTCAGGCGGCGACGGTCTCGAGGAAGCCTTCGACCTCGTGGCGTAGATCGGCGGCGGCCTGCGCCACCGATTCCGACGCGGCCAGCACCATGCGCGACCACTGGCCGGTCTGCGCGGTCGCTTCGGCGACCTCGGTCAGAACGGCGACGACGTGTTCGGCGCCCTGCGCCGCGCCGGCGGCATTGGCGGAGATTTCGCCCGCCGCCGCGTTCTGCTGCTGTACCGACTCGGCAATGGCCAGCGTGCTGGCGTCGATGTCGCCCATGCGATCGCGTATTTTGCCGATCGAACGCACGGCTGTGCCGGTGAACGACTGAACGCCGGAAATCTTGGCGGCGATGTCTTCGGTTGCCTTGGCGGTTTGCACCGCCAGCGATTTGACCTCGGCGGCGACGACGGCGAAGCCGCGCCCCGCCTCTCCGGCGCGCGCCGCCTCGATGGTGGCGTTGAGCGCGAGCAGGTTGGTCTGGCTGGCGATGGCGCGGATCAGCTTGACGATGTCGCCGATCTGCTGCGCCGCGTTGGCCAGGAGTTCGATATCATGGTGCGCCGACTGCGCCTCGCTCACGGTGAAGCGGACGACTTCGGCGCTTTCGCCGACGCGCGTCGTAATCGATGCGATGGCGGCATTGAGGTCGCCCGCGGCGACGGAGGCGCTGGCGACGTTGTGCGCGGCCTCGTTCGAGGTCTGCACCGCGCTTTCGGCGCGCTGCGACGTCTGCGCCGATGCGTCGGACAGATTGTTCGCTGTCTGATTCATCTGATCGGCGCTCTCGATGACGGTCTGCAGGAAGCGTTCGGAGCGGGCGCGGAAATTCTCGATCGCCTTCTCGAGCCGCGCGCGCCGCTGCTCGTTGTCCTTCAGCGCCACCCGCTCATCTTCGGCCTCGCGCCGCTGCGTAATGTCTTCGTGCACGCCGATCCAGCCGCCGTCCTTCATCGGATGGTTCGTCACCAGCAGGATGCGCCCGCTGCCCTGCTTGACCTCGTGCGTGATGGTGCGCCCTTCGTGCACCGAGGCCAGGAACTGCTTGCGGTATTCTTCCGGGTCGCGGGAGAAGGTGCCCTTGGCGACCCGTTTCAGCAGTACCTCGGAGAGCGTGGCGCCCGTCTGCACGTCGTCCGAGGTCAGGTTGTATATCTCGTAATAATGCGAATTGCAGATCACCAGCCGCTCGTTGGCGTCGAACATGCACAAGCCTTGCGGCATGCTGTCGACCGCGGTGCGGTATTGCGTGAGCGCGCGGGTCTGCTGTGCGGTGAGCAGGATGCCGAGCGCGACGGTCGCGCACAGGGCGAGGACCGTCGCGATGGCGATGTCGAGAACGATGCCGGAGTGCGCGGTCAGGAAGTCGATGACGCCGCCGTGCCCGAGCAGGCTCAAGGCGATCAGGGTGGCCACGAATGTGAGCAGGCCCGTGACGAGCGTCAGCAATGACGCGCGTCTGAAGCTTAGGGAATAGAACATCTCAGCGACCCGGCGTGGATAGCACGTCGGACCCTAAGGGCGCCGGGTTCTTTTACAGTTAAAACCCGGTTAACGAAGTATGAAGGTATCGCGTCAGGCGATCGTACCGCCGCCGTCGATATAGACGATCGAGCCCGTGGCGAAGCCGTTCTGCATGAAGGCCAGGATCTGCAGCGCGATGTCGTCGGCGAGCCCGACGCGACCGACCGGCAGACCGGCCGCGATCTTGTCGAGCATGGCCTTGCGCGCATCCTCCGGCATGGCCGCGCGAATCGGCGTGTCGATGATCCCCGGCGATACGGCGTTCACGCGCACAGGCGCGAGGTCGATGGCGAGGCTGCGCGCCAGCGCTTCCAACGCGCCGTTGGCGGCGCCGACGATAGCCGAGTTCGGCCGCGGCCGAATGCTGAGGAAGCCGCTGACGATGGTGAGCGAGCCGCCCGGCCTGAATTCGGCAAAGCGCGCGACGCGCCAGGAGCCCCAGAACTTGCCTTCCATGGTGGCCTTGGCTTCGGCGATCGGCTGCGTCTTGAACGGTCCGGCCTTCAGTTGCGCCGCCGTGACCGCGACGTGGTCGACCGCGCCGGTCTGGCGGAACAGGTTCTCGACCGCCTCGTCGCCGGTGACGTCGGCGGGGATGGCCCTGACGCCGAGCGCCTTCGCTGCCGCGTCGAGCCGAGCGCCGGCGCGCGAGGCAATCACCACCTCGGCGCCCTGCGCCTTCGCCATCGCCGCGGTGGCATAACCGATGCCAGACGAGCCGCCGACGATGACAACCTTCTTGCCTTGCAGTGACATGATGTCTCCTTTACGAACGGCGGGGCGCCGCCGTCACAGCCACAGAATCTTCTTGCGATAATCGAGATCGGTCAGCAACGGCTCGGCGGTGCCGGTGTGGAAGACCGCGCCCCGCTCGAGCACGAAGACGCGGTCGGCGAGCGCCAGCACCAGATCGAGATTGTGCTCGACGATGACGATCGAGCAATGCCGGCGCAGCCGGTCGAACACCGTGAACAGTTCCTGCACCACAGCCGGCGCCAGGCCCTCGAACGGCTCGTCGAGCAGCAGGAGGCGCACATTGCCGGAGAGAGCGCGCGCGACCGCGGCCATCTGCTGCTCACCGCCGGAGAGATAGTCGGCGTGCACGTCCATGCGCTTTTTCAGCCGCGGGAAATGCTCGAACACCATCTCCTCGCTCCAGACGACGCCATTGCTGCCGTCGGTGGCACGGGCGAGCCGCCCGAGCGCGAGGTTGTCGGCGACGCTCATGCCGGCGAACAGGCCGCGGCCCTGCGGCACGTAGCCGATGCCCATGCGCGCGATGTCCGGCGCGCGCATGCCGGCGATGTGCCTGCCCTGGAAGTCGATCGTGCCGGCGGCCGGCGGCACGAGCCCGGCGAGGCTCTTCAAAAGCGTCGATTTGCCGGCGCCGTTGCGGCCGAGCAGCGCCACGATCTCGCCCTCGCGCACGTCGAGCGACACGTCGTTGAGGATGTGGCTCTTGCCGTAGAAGGTGTTGACCTTCTCGACCTTGAGCAATTGCGTCTCGCGCGCGACGTCGGCCACGCGCCCGGTGACCGGCGGCGTGCCGGTGCCCGTGTAGACCCGCTGCACGCGCGCGTCGCTGCGCACGTCCTCGGGCGTGCCGGCCATCAGCACCTCGCCTTGGTTCATGACCGTGACGCGATGCGAGAAGCCAAGCACGCGGTCGATGTCGTGCTCGACGATCAGCACCGGGATGCCGGCGGCGATGCTCTTGACCAGATTGGCGACGCGGTCGCGCTCTGCTGCGGCGAGACCGGCGAGCGGCTCGTCCAGCAGCAGGATCTGCGGCTTGGAGCCGAGCGCGATGCCGAGATCGACGAGCCGCTGGCCGCCATAGGAGAGATCGCCGCCTTCGATCGTCTCGATGCCTTCGAGACCGAGGAAGCGCATCAGCTCGGCGGTCTGGTCGTGCACGTCGCGATAGCTGTCGATGTCGCGCCAGATGTTGAAGCGGCCGGGGTGCCGCGCCTGCAGCGACAGGCGCAGGTTCTCGTAGATCGACAAGGTCCGGAACAGGTTGGTGATCTGGAAGGAGCGAGCGATGCCTTGCTGGCAGATATTGTCGGGACGCAATGCAGTGAGCTCGACGCCGTTTAGCCGGACGCTGCCGCTGTCGATCGGGAAAAGCCCGGACACCAGGTTGAACAAGGTCGTCTTGCCGGCGCCGTTCGGTCCGATCAAGGCGTGGATTTGACCGCTGGCAATGCCCAGGCTCGCATTGCTCACCGCGCGGATGCCGCCGAAGCTCTTCGACACCGCCTCGACCTCGAGGGTCGCGCCACCGTTGACCGGGTCGGGGCGCAGGAAGCCCGGCAGTGGCAGACCCTCGTGGATCTTGCGCTTGCTCATTGCCGCTGCTTCCGGCAGCGGCGGCCGCCAGCGGCGTTTCAGGATTGTCCAGATGCCGATCAGGCCGCCGGGCGAGTAGAGCACGAAGGCGACGAACAGCAGTCCGAACCACAGCAGCCAGTTGCCGCTCCAGATCGAGAACAGCTCGCGGAACAGGATGAAGAACACCGCGCCGAGCGCCGGCCCGAGCAGATGGTGCATGCCGCCGATGACCACCATCGCCAGCAACTCGCCGGAGAATTGCACCGACACGCCTTCTGCCGACGCCAGGTAGGTCTGGAAGGCGAGCAGCGCGCCGGCGAATCCGGTCATCACCGCGGAGATGACGAAGACGACCAGTTTGTAGCGCTGGACCGGATAGCCCTGGAAGGTTGCGCGCAACTGGTTCTCGCGGATGGCCACCAGCACGTGGCCGAACGGCGAGCGCGTCAGCCGCAGCATGAGATAGAGCGAGGCAAGCCCGACGAGCGCGATCAGGATGTAGAACGTGGTGCGATCGTCGAGCGAAATCGGTCCGACGGCGCCGCGCACCAGGCCGCCGAGGCCGTCCTCGCCGCCGGTCACGTCGCTCCAGCGAAAGGCGATGGTGTAGGTCAGCGCCGCCAATGCGAGCGTGAGCAGCGAGAAATAAACGCCGCGCCGCCGCAGGATCAGGACGCCGACGACGGTGGCCAGCGCCGCGACGATCAGCATCGAGCCGATGAGCGGCAGCCAGATCTCGCCGGGAAACACGTTCCGCTGCAGCAGCGCGGCGGCATAGGCGCCGATGCCGAACCAGGCGCTATGGCCGAAGGAGACCAGCCCGGTATAGCCGACGCACAGATTGAGTCCGGTCGTGGCGATGGCGAGAATGACGGCGACCGTCGCGCTATCGATGGAGAGCCCAAGCGCGCGAACCAGGAAGGGCAGCGCGACGAGCGCGACCGCGGCGATGAACAATGGCCGGTGCGTCGAAACCGTCTTCATTCGAATTTCTCGATACGCTCGCCGAGCAGGCCGCGCGGACGGAACATCAGCACCAGGAACATCAGGATATAGATCGAGGCCTCGCCATAAGCCGGCACGTAGTTGATGGTGATGCCGCGCACGACCCCGACGAGGATGGCGGCGAGCACGACACCCCAGAAGCTGCCAAGTCCGCCGATGACGACGACGACGAAGGCGACGATCAGGATGTCGGAGCCCATGGCCGGCTGCACGATGGTGATCGGGGCGAAGAAGGCGCCACCCATCGCCGCCATGGCGACGCCGAGCACGACGATGGTCGTCATGTAAGGCTGCAGCCGGATGCCGAGCGCCGCCACCATGTCGGGCCGCTGGATGCCGGCGCGCACGACGCGGCCGAACGGCGTCTTCTGCAACAACAGCCAGATGCCGACGAGAACGAGCGCGACGACGCCGAGCAGGACGAGGCGGTAGCGCGAGAACAGGAAGTCACCGACGATCACCGCGCCTTTCAGGCTCTGTGGCATCACGGCCGATAGCGGTGCGGCGCCCCAGATGATGCGGATCGCCTGCTCGGCGACCATCGCGAGGCCGAAGGTGACGAGCAGCGAGAGAATCGGATCGGCGGTGTAGAAGCGGCGCAGGATGAAGCGCTCGAACAGGATGCCGAGCAGGCCGACCGCGACCGGCGAGATCGCGACCGCCGGATAGAAGCCGACGTAATCGGTCAGGGTAACGGCGGCATAGGCGCCGAGTGCGTAGAAGGCGCCGTGCGCGAGGTTGACGACGCCGCCGACGCTGAAGATGAGCGACAAGCCTAGCGCGATCAGCAGGTAGTAGCCACCGAGCACGAGGCCGTTGACCACCTGTTCGAGCAGGAACATGAACGACATACTCTTCGCCTGAGGCGAGAAGCGCCGCGTGGTCGGCGCGGCGCTTCTTAGGGAGAGCAGGCGCCGCTGGACGCCTGCGGTGCGATCAGGCCTTGAACGTGCAGGCGTTTTGCTCGCGCGTCGGAGCGATCGATTCCAGCGACTGGTTGGCCGCGGGCACCGCCGGTCCGAGTGTCATCACGTCCCACTTGTCCTTGGGCTCGCCCTTCTTCTTCGCGGTGAAGGGATAGGCTTCCTGCATCAACTGGTGATCCCAGTTGCGGAAGTAGCCCTTGCGGCCCTTCAGGATGTCGAACTGCGCCTGCTTTTCGAGATGCGCGATCAGCTTGGCGTTGTCGGTGCCTTTGATCTCGCTCATGGCCTGCGCCATGACCTTCATCGACACGTATTCGATCCAGGCGTGGTTCTCCGGCGGCTTGCCGTATTTCTTGATGAAGTTGGTCACGAAGGTCTTGGACGCCGGCACGTCGAGCGTGTGGTACCAGACCGTCGGCCAGGTGCCGGCGAGGTTGCCTTCGCCGGCAGCCCAGGCGTCGGCGGTGTTCAGGTTGAAGCCCACGAGCGGGTAGCTGAAGCCGAACTCGGCGTACTGCTTGACCAGGTTGGTGACCTGGTTGCCGGCGAGATTGCAGCAGACGATGTCGGGCTGCGCCTGCCGGACCTTCAGCAGATAGGGGCTGAAGTCGGTGACGTCGGTGGCGATCAGCTCGTTGCCGATCAGGTTGCCCTCGTTGGCGCTGAAGAAGCGCTTGGCGGCCGCCAGGAGGTCGTGGCCGAAGATGTAGTCGGCCGTGAGGGTGAAGAACTTCTTGCCCTTGACCATGTTGTCGCGCATCAGGGCCTGGCCGACCGCATTGACCATCACCGTGTTGGGGATGTCCACGTGGAACGTGTATTTGTTGCAGTTCTTGCCGCGCAGTGCGTCGGAGCGGGCGCCGATCTGCAGGAAGAAGCGCTTGTTGCGCTCGGCGACCTGCATGATGGTGAGCGCCGAGGCGGAGTTGATCTCGCCCATCAGGATGTCGACTTTGTCCTGGTCGTACATGCGCTGGGCCTTGGTGGCCGCGGTCGCCGGATTGACCGAGTCCTCCGAGATCAGGTCGAGCTTGCGGCCGTTCACGCCGCCCGCGGCATTGATCTCCTCGACCGCCATCTTGATGCCGAGCTGGGCGTAGGCGCCGAGCGCGCCGAGGAAGCCGGTCAGCGGTGTCAGATGACCGATCTTGATGTTGTTTGACTGGGCGCGGACGATGGCCGGAAAGCCGAAGGCGATTGTGCCGGCAAATGCGGCGCCGCCCTTGAGTACGGCACGACGGTTCTTGCGGATCACGATAATTCCCTCCCGTTGGTCGTTGCGGCGTTGGCCGCCGGCTGTTCTTGGGCTTCGCTTTGGGGACGAAGGCTCCCGCGCCGGTCGACCAAGTCTCTCACGATACAGAATCGAATTTCAAGCACTGAGATTGTTTGGACACAAATGGCGGCACGCGGGGCTCTCTCGCCATCCGATACAGCCATCGGTCCCGCTTTCTCTCATATGGATGTACGACACCTATTATTGTGGTAGATGGGACACGCCGGCGCGCGCCGGGCGGACAACGCGAAGACGACGAGGACCGACATGCCGAAGATGAAAGGCGCCGAGCTGATCACCGAGTACCTGATCGCCAGCGATATCCCCTACGTGTTCGGAATCTGCGGTCACGGCAATGTCGGCATGCTCGATCCGCTGTACGAGGCGCGCGACAAGATCACGCTGATCTCGCCGCGGCACGAGCAGGTCGCCGCGCACATGGCGGACGCTTATTTCCGCGTGAAGCACAAGCCGGTGGCAACCCTGACGTCGTGCGGGCCCGGCTCCTGCAACATCATCATGCCGCTCGCCTGCGCGCTGACCGATTCCTCGGCGATGCTCGCGATCACCGCCAACGTGCCGACCTCGCAGTTCAATCGCAGCCCGTTCCAGGAGGTCAACCGGCATTATCAGGCAGACTTCGTGAACATCGTGCGGCCGGTGGTGAAGCGCAGCTTCCAGCCGACGCGCGTCGACATGCTGCCTTTGGCGCTGCGGCAGGCGACGACGACGATGCTGTCGGGCCGCCCCGGCCCGGTGAACATCGACGTGCCGTTCAACGTCTTCCAGGAAGAAGACGACGTCGAGATGCCGCTGCCCGCACCGCCGCTTAACGCGCAGCGCTCGGGCGCCTCGCCGGAAGAGATCGCGCAGGCGTTCGATATGATCGCCAGGGCCGAGCGCCCGGTGATCTTCATCGGCCACGGCGTCACGCTGTCGGAAGCGAGCCGAGAGCTGACCGAATTCGCGAGGAAGCACGCCATTCCGGTGATCTCGTCGCCGAACGGCATGGGCTGCTTCGACATGACCGATAAGCTGTCGCTCGGCTTCATCGGCCGCAACGGCGCTTACCCGGCCAATGAAGCGGGCCGCCGTGCCGACGTCGTCATCGCCGTCGGCGCGCGCTTCGATGACCGCTCCGCGTCGTCGTGGATGCCGGGCTATTCGTGGAATTTCCCGACCAGCAAGCTGATCCACGTCGATCTCGACCCGGCCGAGCTCGGCCGCAACTATCCGCCCGACCTCGGCATTCTCGCCGACGCGCGCACCTTCCTGCGTCAGCTGCTCGCCGAGAGCGAGCGCCGCGGCGGCAAGGGGCCGAACACCAAGGCGTGGCTCGCCGCCATCGCTGGCTGGCAGAAGCAATGGGCCGACTTCACGCGGCCGAATTTCGACGTGCACGCTTCGCCGATCCGGCCGGAGCGCGTCGTCGCCGATTGCCAGGCGGTGCTGCCGGACGACGCCATCCTCGCCTGCGACGTCGGCGTCAATCACAACTGGTACATGCAGTTCTGGAACGCACGCAGGCCGCAGACGATGCTCAATTCGTGGGGCTTTTCCGGCATGGGCTTCGGCGCCGCCGGCGCGCTCGGCGCCAAGCTCGCCGCGCCGGACAGACCGGTCGTCGCCATCGCCGGCGACGGCTGTTTCACCATGGTGCCGCACGTGCTGTGCACCGCGGTCGAGTACAACATCCCGGTCGTCTGGGTGATCTGGAATAACTTCGGCTGGGTCTCGATCCGCGACATCCAGCTCGGCATGTTCGGCGGCCGCGAGCACGGCACCATGTTCCACCAAGGCGAGAACAAGAAACCGTATAATCCGGATTTCGCTGCGCTGGCGAAATCCTGCGGCGTCGACGCGATCACCGTGACGAAGTCGCAAGACCTCAAGGCCGCCCTTGAGCACGCGGTCAAGGCGAACAAGCCTTACGTGCTCGACGTCCACGTCGACGCCGACGTGCGGCCGCCCTCAACCGGCGCCTGGGAATTGCCGCCGACGCCGTACAAGGAGCCGGTGTTCGGCCAGCGCTTCCTGCCAGACATGACGCCGGCGAAGTGAGGCGGTCATGGCGAAGGACGAACGCAAGCCTTCGGTGAAGAACGTCGCCGAGACGCCGTGGCGGCAATATCCCGACCATTTCGGCGGCGCGCTGTCGAAGCCGCTCGCGGCTCCGGATTCGCTGAAGACCAAGCACCTCGACTACCGCATCTCGATGTACCAGCCGATGGCATACGTGAAGCGGCACAGTCACAAGGTGCAGGAGCAAGTCTATCACGTGCTCGAAGGCGAGGGGCTGATGGAGATCGGCGATGAGACGCGCCTCGTCCGCCGCCACGACGTCATCTATCTTCCGCCCGGCGTCGAGCACTCGATCAACAACACCGGCGTTCAGGATCTGATCTTCATCGTGGTGACCTCGCCGGTCACCGACGAAGAGCCGCGCTAGCGCGCGAGCGCTTCGCGCGCCGCATTGCGGCCCGCACGCCGGCCCGAGACGAACGCCCAGGCGAGATGATGGCCGTGGCCCTTGAGCAGCAGGCCGCCCTGACCGGTCGAGCCGGCGGCGTAGAGGCCGGCGATCGGTCGCTCGTCGCCGCCGAGCACGCGGTGAGTATCGTCGACCGCGAGCCCGCCTTCCGCATGCACGAACACCGCGCGCACCGGCCCGAGCGCAACGTAAGGACCGTCGCCGAAGCGTGGCCGGTTGCCGGCGTTCGCATGGTGCGCGGCCACTGCGCTTGCGAGAGAGCCCAGCGGCATGTCCAGCGCCTGCGCCAGCGCATCGAGCGTTGGCGCCTGCGCGAAGACGTCGCGGCGATTGCGCCGGTAGTCGGCGAGATAGGCGTAGGCGACGCCCGGCGCGGTGGAGATGAAATTCGGCCAGGCTTCGAAGCTTTGCGCGACGCGCGCGTCGAGCAGGATATAGGCGATCTTGTCCGGCTGCTCGGCCACCGCGAAGGCCGGCTGATCGCGCTCGTCGACAAATCGCGCGCCGTCCTTGTTGACCAGCAGCGCGCCCGCATCGAACAGCGCGGGCGAGGGCGCCAGCGCGGTGGTGACGAAGCTCATGATGAAGGGTCGCAATACCGACGACGGCATGTGCTCGAGCGACCACGCCATCAAGCTCGCCAGCGCCGGCCATGGCGGAAGCCGCAACAGCAGGTTCGATTGCTGCGGCGGGATGAAACGCAACTCCGGCCCGAGCGCGAGATCGCCGTTGAGCACGCGCGCGCCGAGCGCCACCGCCAGCTTCTGGCCGTCGCCCGTGGCGGTGATGTTGACGCCGTCGACTTTTGCCTCGCGCCGGCCCATGTACCGAGCCTTCAACTCCGGATCGCTGGTGAAGTCGCCGGCGGCGAGTACGACGTTCTTTGCCGCAAGCGTCTTGCCGCCGCAGACCACGCCGTTGACGCCGCCGTTCTCCTGCATGAGCGCGGTGACGCGCGCGCCGGTCCTGATCTCGACCCCGGCCCGCCGCGCCGCGCGCGTCAGATGCGTGATGAAGGCGCGCGAATTCGGCAGCACGTTGTGCATGCGCGGCCGGGTGTGCGGCGGTTCCGGCATCGGCCCATAGAAGCGTACGCCGTGCGCCAGCAGCCAGCGGAACGTGTCGGGCATCTCGTCGGCGAGCACGCGGCGAAGCCGCGCGTTGTCGCGCGCATCGAGATCGCCGTTGAAACCGGCCATGTCGCGCCAGTGGCTTTCCGGCGTATCGGCGATTCCCTTGCGCAGCTGATGCGGCGTGCCGGTCGCCGTCACCGAGCCGACCGACCATGCCGTGGAGCCGCCTGGCGCGGCATTCTTCTCCAACAGCAGCACGCGTGCCCCGGTCGCGCGCGCCTCGATCGCCGCCGCCAGCCCGGAGCCGCCGCCGCCCACGACGATGACATCGAATGCGCTCATGTCGAGACCTCCGCCGGAGCGCGGAAGCCGAGGCTGGCCAGCCGCGCGGCGCTGTCGAGGATGTCGGCGTCGCCCTTCGGCGAGATGATCTCCAGCACCGGCCGCCGGGGGTAGCCGACGTCGGCGAGCATCACTGGAATGGCTGCGAAGGGCACATCGCCTTGCCCGATCGGGTCATGACGGTAGTGCCGCCGGCCGGTATCGGAGAGATGCACGAGCCGGAGTCGCGAACCGCAGCGCTTGAGGCCGGCGTGGATGTCCTCATCAATGAAATGCGCGTTGGCGGCGTCGTAGACGATGCCAATGTCGTCGTTTCCGTAGCGGTCGAGCGCGGCAACGAGTTCATCGATGCCCGGCATGAAGGCGAACGGCATGTTCTCCAGCCACAGCGCGGTGCCGGCCGCATCGGCGACAGGGCACAGCACGTCGAGCGCGGCGAAGAAATGCGGGAGGAGCTCCTCGGCGGTCGCCGGAAACAGCGGATTGGCCTTGCCCGGGCCGATCACCACGCCCGGCGCGCCGAGCTCGCCGGCCAGCCGCACGACATCGCGGAGCATGACGAGCGAATAGCGGCGCATCTCGGCCGCCGCCGCCGCGACGTTGATGTCGATATTCGGCATATTGAGCGTCGTCAGCCGCACGCCGCCGGCGAACAGTGCGCGCAGGCGGGCGAGTTCCGGCTTCGGCATGTCCGCCCACAGGTGGCCGGGATGCACCATCAGCTCGAATTCACGGAACCCGTGTCCGGCCAGTCGCGCCACGCAGTCGGCGGCACGCTCGGCACGCATATAGGAGTAGGTATTGCAGCCAAAGAGTTTGGTGGTCATCGCGCCCTTGAGCCTCGCGCGCGAGGACTCTAGGACCACGCGGGCGGCAGTCAACGCCGATCCCACAATGTGAGGATATGTTTGCCTATCTGAAACGACGGATGCTAGCCTGCTGGACGATCGAGGGCCGGTCGTCCAAGAACAGCCGGAAAGCCGGCGTCGGTGGGAGAGCAGGTTGAGAGCGAAAGTGAAATCAATGCCTGACGCGGCGGCCAGCCGCCGCTCCGGCGGCGCTGCCGTGGCGCGTGTCATCGAGCGGGCGGCGGACGTCAATGAGCCGGAGGACAAAGCGCCCGGCGGCGTGCAGTCGATCGGCCGCGCCTTCGCCATCCTCGAGGAAGTCGCGCGCAACCGCCAAGGCATCGGCCTCGCCGATCTGAGCAAACGCGTCGGCCTGCATAACTCCACCACTTTCCATCTTGTGAAGACGATGGTGTCGCTCGGCTACATCCGCCAGCTCAAGGACAAGCGTTACCGCATCGGCCGGCCGCTGTTCGTCCTGGCGGCGAGCGCGCTCGACGAGATGGAAATGATCAGTATGGCCACCCCGGTACTGGAGCAGCTCTCGCTCACCACCGGCGAGAGCAGCCATTTTGCCGTGCGCATGAGCGACGATGTCGTGGTGATGGCGCGCACGCCGGGTCCGAGCAAATTCCAGCTCACCGATCGCGTCGGCGTGGTGCGTCCCGCCTATTGCACCGCGCTTGGCAAGGTCATCCTCGCTGCGTTGCGGCCGGAGCAGTTCGATCGCTATCTCGACCGCGTCGAGTTGAAGCCGCTGACCTCGAAGACGATCGTCGACCGCCAGCGCTTCGTGCAGGAGATCGAGGACGTGCGCGCCTCCGGCGTCGGCTTCGACGATGGCGAGTTCGACGAGGAGGTACGCTGCGCTGCCATGCCGGTGCGCGATTTCAGCGGTCAGGTGATCGGTGCGGTCGGCATTTCCGGTCCGGTGTGGCGGCTGTCGTTCCAGGCGCTGCAAAGCCGCGCCAAGGCGCTGGAAGCGGCCGCGCGGCAATTGTCCGAAGCGCTCGGCTTCGCCGCCGAGACGGAGCAGGTATGAGCTACATCGTCACCGCCCGCTGGCGCCCGCGCGCGGGAGAAACGGCGGCGATCGAGGCGATCCTGCGCGAACTCGCGGCGGCAATCCGCGACGAGCCGGGCAACGTCTCGTTCACGGTGCATCGCGCGCGCGACGACACGCGCGATATCTTCCTGCACGAGGTCTACAAGTCGGAAGAGGCCTTCAAGGCGCATCGCGAGATGCAGCACTTCAAGACCTTCGTGCTGCAACGCGCGGTGCCGCTGCTCGAGCAGCGCGAAATCCGCATGTGGTCGGTAGCCGACGATATCTGACGCTAGAGCACGGCGAATTCGGTGTTGCGGCGGTCGGTGACCAGCATGCAGCCGGGATAATGCGTAATCGAGAATTCCGGCCGCATCGTCGCGATCACCGATTGCGGCGTCACGCCGCAGGCCCAGAACACCGGGATTTCGTCGTCCCTGACCGGCACGGCGTCGCCATAGTCCGGCTTGCCGAGATCCTGGATGCCGATGAGCTCCGGCTTGCCGATGTGCACCGGCGCGCCGTGCACGGCGGGGAAGCGCGTCGTGATCTGAATGGCGCGGATCGCATCGGCGGGTTTCATCGGCCGCATCGACACGACCATCGGACCGTGGAACGGTCCGGCCGCGGCCGTCGCGATATTGGTGCGAAACATCGGTACGGTGCAGTCGAGCGTGATGTGCCGGATCTCCAGCCCATCCGCCATCAGCGCCTCCTCGAATGAAAATGAGCAGCCGAGGACGAAGCTGACCAGATCGTCGCGCCAGACCTCATTGAGGTCCGTCGGCTCGCCGACCAGCGCGCCGTCGCGCCAGACGCGGTAGCGGCAAATGTCGGTGCGGATGTCGAGATCGGCGCCGAGCTCGGGCACGCGCCAGTCGCCGGGCGCCGACATGCCGATCAACGGGCACGGCTTGGGATTGAGCTGACAGAAACGCAGGAAGTCGCCGGCAAGCGCCTTCGGCAGGATGGCGAGATTGCCCTGCACGTAGCCGCGCGCCAGCCCCGAGGTCGGGCCATCATAGGCGCCGGAGCGGATCGCCAGCCGCGCCGCCAGACCGTTGGCCAAAGCGCTGTCGTCGCGGGAAGCGGCTGCGGTCATGTCCTCGGATCCTCTGTCACTGCTTGTGCATCGAAGCATGGCGAAGCGGCACGCTGCAACATGCGATGATGTGAGGCAGCTTTCCGCGATCGGAAACAGGCTTGAAACTTGGCGGTAAATCAAGTTTGCTTGGCGACAGAACGAGCCCGGCCAACAGGGTCTCTCAGGGAGGACGTCCATGACCATCCGTACTCGAATTGCGTGCGTCGTTGCGGCGCTGGCCGCATCTGCGGCCGTACTGCCGGCGCAGGCTCAGCAGCCGGCCGCGCCCGCCGCGGCCGTGAAGCTCGGCCTCGTCACGTTTCTGACCGGCCCGGCCGCGACGCCATTCGGCATACCGAGCCGCAACGCCGCCGAAGTCGTCATCGAAGCGCTCAATACCGGCAAGGCGCCGGCTCCCTTCAACAAGGTCGGCCTCGGCGGCTTGAAGATCGACCCCAAATACGTCGACGAGGCCGGCACCGTCGCCAACGTCGTCACCGAGTTCCGCAACCTCGTGCAGCGCGATCAGGTCGATGCCGTCGTCGGTTATGTGTCCTCGGGCAGTTGCCTTGCGGTGGCGCCGGTCGCCGAGGAATTGAAGGAGCTCACCGTCTTCTACGACTGCGGCACGCCGCGCATCTTCGAGGAGAAGGCGCGTCATTACGTGTTCCGCGTCAGCCCGCACGCGACCATGGATAATGTCGCGGCTGCCCGCTACGTGCTCGGCAAGATCAAGAACCTGCACCTCTATTCCGGCATCAACCAGAACTACGCCTGGGGTCAGGACTCCTGGCGCGACTTCCAGGGTGCCTTGAAGGTGCTGGCGCCGAAGGCGGCCGCCGATAAGGTCTTATTCCCGAAGCTGTTCGCCGGTGAATATGGCGCCGAGATTTCGACCCTGCTGACGTCGAAGTCGCAGGTGGTGCACACCAGCTTCTTCGACGGCGATCTCGAGGGCTTCATCTTCCAGGAGCAGGCGCGCGGGCTCGACAAGCGCATGCCGATTGTCATGACCGCCGGCGAGACGGTGGTGTGGCGGCTGAAGGACAAGCTGCCGGACGGCACCATCATCGGCGGCCGTGGCCCGAACGGCGTGCTCGCCCGCAACACCGACATCCGCAACTGGTTCGAGAAGATCTACCGCGACCGCTACAACACGCCGCCGACCTATCCGGCCTACCAGATGGTGCAGTCGCTGCTCGGCCTGAAACTCGCCTTCGAGAAGGCGCAGACCAACGGCAACAAGCCGGGCACCGAGGACATCATCAAGTCGTTCACCGGCCTCGAGTTCGACGGCCCGGCCGGGCACGTGAAGCTGGCGCTCGGCGACGGCCATCAGGGCATCAGCGAGACCGCCTACGGCACCTATCACTACAACAAGAAGACGAAGGAGCCGGAGATCACCGACATCGTGCGCTATCCGGCCGAATGCGTGAATCCGCCGGCGGGCATCGAGGCCGAGAAGTGGGTCGCCGAGGGCATGAAGGGCGCGAAATGCAATTGAGCGCGGGCATGGGAGCGTGAACGTCGCGGCAAGGCCTCTCGCTCCCCTCCCCACGCGAGCTCTCGCGAGCGGCGGGGAGGGGTCGGGGATGGGAGGCTCTGCGCTGCAACACTCTCTCCGCGTCGATTTGGCAGCTCGCCCCCACCCCGGTTCGCATCGCATGCGCAATGCGAACCGACCCTCCCCGCGCTCCGCGGGGGAGGGTAAGACCATCCGCGACAGCTTCGGTGCGCTGACGTGCTGACCGCCTTCGCCATCATCACCGACGGCCTCGTCTACGCGGCCTATCTGTTCATCGTCGCCATCGGCCTGACGCTGATCTTCGGCGTGATGAAGATCCTCAACGTCGCGCACGGGTCGTTCTACGCGTTCGGCGCCTATGGCGCGGCGACGGCCGTCGGCATCTATGTCGATGCCGGCTGGCCGGCGGCGGCCGGGTTTCTGCTCATGATCGTGTTCGCGATGGCGATCGGCGTGATCATCGGCCTCATCCTCGAACGCGGCGTGTTGCGGCTCGTCTACGGCCGCGACGAAGTCGTGGTGGTCCTCGTCACCTACGCCGTGTTTCTCATTCTCGAGGATGTGACGCGGCTGATCTGGGGCGCGCAGTCTTACCCGGCCTATCAACCGATGGTTTCCGCCGGCAGCATCGAGATCGGCGACCTCGTGCTGTCCAACTACGACATCCTCCTCGTCGTCATCGCCGCGCTGGTCGCCGCGGTGGCGTGGTGGGCGCTGCGGTTCACGCGCTACGGCCGCGTGCTCACGACGGTCATCTTCGACCGCGAGACCGCAGCGGCCTTCGGCATCAACGTCACGCTCGTCTACACCGTCACCTTCATCATCGGCGCGGCGCTGGGCGCGCTCGGCGGCGCGGTGATGGCGCCGAAAATCTCGGTGACACTCGGCATCGGCGTCGAGGTCATCGTGCTCGCCTTCGCCGTCGTCGCCATCGGCGGCATGGGCTCGATCGAGGGCGCGCTGATCGGCGCGCTGATCGTCGGACTGTGCCGCGCCGCCGCCGTGCATCTGGCGCCGCAGATCGAATTGTTCGTCATCTACGGCGTCATGGCGCTGGTGCTGGTGGTGCGGCCCTACGGCCTCTTCGTGCGCGCGCAGCCGAGAAAGATCTGACATGGCCACGCGCGCGTATCTCGTCGGCGCTCTCATGTTCCTGATCGCGGCGGCGGCCGGGCCGGTCCTGCCCGACTGGGTGGTGTCGCTCGCGACCATCGCTTTCGCCAACGCGCTGGTCGTGCTCGGACTGGTCGTGATGTGGCGCGCCGGCCTCGTCTCCTTCGGGCAGGCGCTCTACTACTGCGTCGGCGCCTACACCGTCGCTCTGTTCGCGCGCTGGACCGGCTTCACCGACGCCATCGCGCTGGTTCTGCTCGGCGGCATCGCCGCTGGCATCGTCGCGGTCCTCGTCGGCTTTCTGCTCGCGCGCTATCGCGAGATATTCTTCGCCATGCTGTCGCTGGCGTTGTCGATGATCCTCTACGGCGTGCTGGTGAAGACGGAATCGCTCGGCTCGACCGACGGCTTCACCGTGGCGACGCCGACCATCCTCGGCTTCGCGCCGCGCGGCGACGCGCTCGGACGCGCGCTCTACTGGCTGACACTCGGCGTTGGCGCCGTCTGCGCGGTCCTGATCGGCGCCTATTTCCGCTCGGTCGCCGGTGCGCTGGCGGCGCCGATCCGCGACAACGAGATCCGCATCGAATTCCTCGGTGTCTCCGCGAGCCGCATCGTGCACGTGAAGATCTTCGTCGCCGGCGTGCTCGGTGGTCTTGGCGGCGGCTTGGCCGCACTCGCCATCGGCCACGTCGACCCGAACATGGCCTACTGGACCACCTCGGGCGGCTTCGTCTTCGTCACCGTCCTCGCCGGCGCCGGCTCGATCGCCGCCGCCTTCATCGGCTCGCTCTGCTTCGAGGCCGTGCGCTCCTTCGCCGTCGATGCGATGCCGAGCCTGTGGCAGCTGACGCTCGGTTCGGCGCTGCTGCTGACGATCCTGTTCCTGCCGGACGGGCTCGGCTCGCTCCTGACGCGCCGGCGCAAAAGCGGCGAGGCGTCGTCATGAGCGCGATCCTCGCCGTCGAGAATCTGGAGAAGACGTTCGGCTCGCTGGTGGCGGCGCGCGACATCAACGTCAGCATCCCGGCCGAACAGACCGTCGGCGTCATCGGTGCCAACGGTGCCGGTAAGACGACCTTCATCAACATGATCACCGGCCACCTGACGCCGACCAAGGGCACGATCCGCTTCGAGGACCGGGACATCACCGGCAAACCGTCGCGCGAGATCACGCGGCTCGGCATCTCGCGCTCGTTCCAGGTGGCGCAGGTGTTCCCGACATTGACCGTGTTCGAGAACATGTGCATCGCCGCGGCCATCGCGCGCTGCCGCGGGCCGTTCGGCGTGCTCACGACGCCGCTGCGCTCGCCGGCGGCGATCGCCGAGGCGGAGGCGACGCTCGAATTGTTCCAGATCGGGCTCTACCGGCACACGCCGGCCAACACGCTGCCGCAGGGCATCCGCAAGCTCCTCGACATCGGCATGGCGGTGGTCGGCTGGCCGCGGCTGTTGCTGCTCGACGAGCCGACCAGCGGCATCTCGATCGAGGAGAAGTTCGGCCTGATGAGCGTCGTCATGACGGCGCTGAAGAGCCGCAAGATCACCGTGCTGTTCGTCGAGCATGACATGGAGATCGTCGAGAAGTTCGCCGACCGCGTGCTCGCCTTCTACGACGGCACCGTGATCGCCGACGGCGCGCCCGACAAGACGCTCGCCGATCCGCGCGTGCAGGAGCTGATCACCGGCGTCAAGCTGCGGCCGAAAGGGGCGACGCATGCTTAGGGTCGCCGATCTCAACGTCTCGATCGGGCCGATCCCGATCCTGCGCGGCGCCTCGCTTGCCGTGGATGAAGGCGAGATGTGCGGCCTCATCGGCCGCAACGGCGCCGGCAAGACGACGCTGCTGCGTGCGCTGATGGGCGCTCTGCCTGCGCAAGGCAAGGTCGAGCTCGGCCATGTCGACCTGCTGGCCTTGCCGGCGCATCGCCGCGTGCAGCACGGCATCGGCTACATGCCGGAGGACCGCCGGCTGGTGCCGGAATTCACCGTCGAAGAGAATATCCGCCTGCCGACCTGGTCGACGCGCGCCGACGGCGTCGAGGAGCGGCTGGAATGGATCTTCGGCATCATGCCGGAGGTGGCGCGCTTCGCGGCGCGCCGCGCGCTCGAATTGTCGGGCGGGCAACAGAAGATGGTGGCGCTGGCGCGCGCGCTGATGGCCGGCACGCGCATCCTGCTGCTCGACGAGCCGTTCGAAGGCCTGGCGCCGGCTCTGGCGCGGCGGCTGGGCGAAGTGCTGGCAAACCTCAAGAGCGAGGGCGTGTCGGTGCTGATCGCCGAATCGAACGAGGTGCACGTGCTCGATCTGCTGGCGCGCGCCTATCGCATCGAACGCGGCGTCGTCGCCGCGGCGTAGACGCGCGCAGCCCCGTCCTACAGCACCAGCCCGGTCGCCGGGTCGATCAGGTGCATGTGATCCATGTTGGCGTGCAGGCGCATGCTGGTGCCGGCCTCGCCGGCGGCGGTCGGCTCGACGCGGCCGCACACCTCGGTGCCGTTGATGGTGAAGAACACCATCGTCTCCATGCCCATCGGCTCGACGACGTCGAGCACGGCCGCGAAATCCGTGTCGCCGTTGCCATTGCCGGCGCCGTTGCCGGGCCGCGGCTCGGTGATGTGCTCGGGACGCAGCCCGAAGGTCATCTCCTTGCCCACGGCGCTGCGATACGGCGCGGCGCGCGCGGCCGGCACCGGCAGTGCGATCGTGTCGGAGACCCGCACACGCAGGCCGTCGCCGTGCGCCTCGATCGTGCACGGAATGAAATTCATCGCCGGCGAGCCGATGAAGCCGGCGACGAAGCGCGTGCGCGGCTTGTGATAGAGCTCCTGCGGCGGGCCGATCTGCTCGATGATGCCGTTGTTCATGACGACGACCCGGTCGGCGAGCGTCATCGCCTCCACCTGGTCGTGCGTGACGTAGACCGTCGTCGTCTTGACCTTCTGGTGCACGCGCTTGATCTCGGTGCGCATTTGCACGCGCAGCTTGGCGTCGAGGTTGGACAATGGCTCGTCGAACAGGAACACCTTGGGATTGCGCACGATGGCGCGACCCATGGCGACGCGCTGACGCTGGCCGCCTGAAAGCGCCTTCGGTCGGCGCTCGAGCAGTTCCGATATGTCGAGAATGCGCGCGGCATGCTCGACGCGCTGCTTGATCTCGGCCTTGGAGAATTTCCGCAGCTTCAGCCCAAACGCCATGTTCTCGAACGAGGTCATGTGCGGGTAGAGCGCGTAGTTCTGGAACACCATGGCGATGTCGCGATCCTTGGGCGGCAGGTCGTTGACGATCTCGCCGCCGATGGAGATGTCGCCGGAGGTGATCTCCTCCAGCCCTGCGATCATACGCAAGGTCGTGCTCTTGCCGCACCCGGACGGGCCGACCAGCACGACGAACTCGTTGTTCGGAATATCGAGATCGATCGAACGGACGGCTTCGACGTCACCATATTTCTTGACGACTTGACGCAGTGCGACTTCGGCCATTGTTCTCAGCCCTTGGTGGCGCCGGCGGTGAGGCCCGCAATGTAATAGTCCATGAGGAAGGCGTAGATGATGAGCGGCGGCGCTGCAGCGACCAGCGCGCCGGCCATCAGCATGCCCCACTTGTAGACGTCGGCGCGGATCAGGCTCGTCACGGTGCCGACCGTCAGCACCTGCTGGTCCGAGGAATAAAGGAAGGCCATCGGATAGACGAAGGCGGCCCACGAAACCGTGAAAGCGAAGATGGTCGCGGCGATGATGCCTGGCAGGGCCACCGGGATGAAAATCTTGGTGAGCATCTGCATGTGGCCGGCGCCGTCGATCAGCGCCGCTTCGTCGAGCTCCTTCGGGATCGACTGGAAGTAGCCGATCATGATCCAGGTACAGAACGGCACCGTCAGTGTCGGATAGACCAGCACCATGCCCCAGTAGGAATTGAGCAGGCCGACGGCTTTGACGATCTGGAACAGCGGAATGAACAGCAGCGTGTCCGGCACGAGATAAGTGAGGAAAATGCCGGTGGCGAGGAGGCCGGAGCCCCAGAACCTCATGCGGCCGAGCGAGAAGGCGGCGAGTACGCTGACCACCATCGTGATGCAGACGACGCACACCGTCACGATCGCGGTGTTCTTGAAAAAGATCAGGAAGTCGGTGTTCGTGAAAAGAATCTTGAACTGGTCGAGCGTTACTCCGTCGGCGATGATCCACGGATTGGTCGCCATGCGTGCGACCTCGGCATCGCTCTTGAACGCCGTCACCACCATGTAATAGGGCGGGATCAGGAAGAAGATCGCGAACAGCACCAGGAAGACGTAGGACGCGATCAAGGCCCAGCGGCGGCTGCGGCGCAGACTTGAACGGCGGCTCTGCGAGCGGTTCGATGGAACGGAGACGGCCGCAGTGCTCATCCGATTTCCCTTCCACGTTTACGCACGCCGCGCAGGATGAAGATTGCGGCGATCGCCAGGATAGGCAGCATGAACAGCGATGTGGCGGCGCCGAGCGGCAGGTCGCCGGAGCGGATGCCGAGCATGAAGGCGTAGGTGGCAAAGACGTGGGTCATGTTGCGCGGACCGCCGGCCGTCATGATCTGCACGATATCGAAGTTGGCGAAGGTCACGATCAGCGAGAAGAGGATGGTGATCGCCATGATGTTGCGCATCATCGGCAGCGTGATGTGCACGAATTTCTGCCAGGCGCTGGCGCCGTCGATCGCCGCGGCTTCATAAAGCTGCTCGGGTACGGACTTCAACGCCGCGAGATACATGATCAGGAAGAACGGCGCGCCGTACCAGACGTTGACCAGGATCACCGAGAAGCGGGCCCAGTACGGGTCGGACAGCCACGGGATCTCGCTGAATCCGAGTTCCTGGAGGACATAGTTGAAAGCCGAATGCGTCGGGTCGAACAGCCACCACCAGCCGAGCGACGACAGCGCCAGCGGAATGACCCAGGGCACCAGCAGCATGCCGCGCCACTTGCGCTGGCCCTTGACCGGCAGGTTGTTGATCAGATGTGCGGTGACGAGCCCGATCAGCGCTTTGAAGAGCACCGCCGAGATGGCGAAGATCGCCGATTGCTGCACGACCATCCAGAAGACGTCGCGCGTCATGAGGAAGCGGTAATTGCCGAGGCCGATGAATCGCGTCTGCGACTTGTTCAGCATCGACAGCCAGATCGAGTAGAAGGCCGGGTAGATGACCAGGCAGGAGATGATCACCAGCAGCGGCAGGCACATCAGGAAGGCGATGGTCGAGCGCTGCCGCATGAATTTGCCAAGACCGCGACGCGCCGCCAGCGGCGGGGTCTGAACGCCTGCTGTCCAGCGCTGCACTGTATCGGCCATGCGGCGATCTCCGGCTGTCGTCGGACGTAAGATCAGATTGGCAATTTAAAGTGGCGCATGCCGGCCCTTGCGGCCGGCATGCAGCTTCATCGTGCCGCGCATGCGGCGTCAGGCCCGCAACGTGCCTTCCAGCTCGTTCGCGGCCCACTTGATGACGTTGTCGAGCTTCTCGTTGCCCTGTGTGAACTTCGCCACCATCACCGTGTTGATCGCCTGATTGTACATCTGGGCGCCAACCTCGGCCCGCGCCGGCTGACCGAACACCGAGGTTTCCTCGTCGTCGCGCGGCGGATAGCTGTAGGCCGTGCCGAGCGGCGGTTCGACCTTGGCCCAGGTGGGCAGATCGTACAGGCTCTTGTACGACGGCAGGTCGTAGCCGTAGGAGGCCTCGACGAGTTGCGCCACCGACGAGCGCTGCGAGATGTGCAGCAGCAGGTCCTTGGCCGCCGACTTGTTCTTGGAGAACTGCCAGAGCCCGTAGAACTGCGGCAGCTGGCCGACGAAGCGGCCCTTCGGACCCTTCGGCATGCCGTGATGCCAGATGTTCTTGGCGACGTCCGGGTTGTCGCGCTTGGCGACCGCCCAAGAGCTCGGCGGGTTCATGATGCCGGAGCCCTTGCCGGAGATGATCCAGCGGTTGTTGCCGGCGTCATCCCACGCGTAGACCTCCGGCGGGTTCACCGCCATGAGCTTCTTCATGTATTCGAGCGCCTTGCGCGTCTCGTCGGAGTCGATCTTGATCTTGTCGTCGTGGTCGATGAACACGACGCCCATGGACTTGAAGAAGGCGCCGACCCAGTCGACCGCGTCCGACGCCTGGCCCATCGGCAGGCCGACCGGATAGCCGGCCTTGTGCAGCTTCTGCGCGGTCTCGAGGTACAGATCCCAGGTCCAGAGATCGGTCTTCTTCTTGTCGTACTTCGAGATGTCGTTCGGGAACATGTCGCGCAGGTCGATGCCGCAGTACTTCTGATAGAGATCGAAGCGCGACTGGCAGGGCTTCACCTGGCTGCCGACGGTCGTCGGGATGCCGCGCCAGGTGCCCTTGATCTTGGCGAGATACTCGGCGACCGGGCTGACCGGCCCGAGCGACTTGGTCAACTGACCCATGACATCGTCGAGCGGCTCCAGCAGCCGCTCGTGGATGCGGATGTTCCAGTCGCGGTGCGACATGATGTCATGACCGGTTCCGGCCTGCGCTTCCGCGGCGGCGGTCAGCTTGTCCTTCTCGCCCTGCGACGTGATGTAATCGATATGAACTTCGACTTTGTTCTTGTCGCCCCATTCCTTGGTGATCTTGTCGAGAGCCTTGTTCGCGCCGGGCACCCAATGGTCCCAGCAGCCCATCGTGATCGTTCCAGCCGCGTTGACGCCGCTGACATACGGCGCGGAAATGGCGGCGGCGGAACCGAGAGCTGCGCTTTTGAGGATGGAACGGCGCGAGATACGGGTCGATGGCATTGTTATTCCTCCCAGAATATTGCCATTGTCGTCCTGGCCTTGAGGGAAGGATACTCTCGCCATTTGGAAAGGCTAGAGATTTGTGAAGTCTGCGCGATACCGTGCATCTCGCGCTGCAACAAGCCCTTGCCCAACATGCGCAGGCCGCGAGAGACAATTGAAACTGCGATTGTTGCGGCTGTATCCAATCGTCCCGGATCGCGATAAACCCCTGTATCGGAAGCTCGGCAATTCGGCCGCGAATCCGCTGCAATGGCGGACAGTTCCTTGAAGTCGGAAAGGACCCCTCAGTGAGCACGCCGCGTTTCATTCGTCTCTCCCCCGACGACAATGTCGTGGTCGCCGTCGATCAATTTCCTGCGGGCAGCCAGATTGCCGGGCAGACAGCGCGGGAACGGGTGCCGCGCGGGCACAAGATGGCGGTGCGCCCGGTCGCGGTGAACGAGCCGGTACGCAAATACGGGCAGATCATCGGTTTCGCATCGCAGGCCATCGCGCCCGGAGAGTGGGTGCACGTGCATAATGTGGCGATGCACGACTTCGCCCGCGACTATCGCTTCGCCGAAGATGCGAAGAACGACGAGGTGCTGCCGCCGGAGCTGCGCGCTACCTTCGAGGGCTATGTGCGGCCGAACGGCAAGACCGGCACGCGCAATTATATCGGCGTGCTCACTTCGGTGAACTGCTCGGCCTCGGTCGCCAAGTTCATCGCCGAGGCGGTCAACCGCTCCGGCCTGCTCGACGACTACCCCGGCATCGATGGCGTCGTGCCCTTCGTGCACGGTACCGGCTGCGGCATGGCAGCGAAGGGCGAAGGCTGGGATGTGCTGCAGCGGACGCAGTGGGGCTACGCCACGCATCCCAACCTGGGCGCGGCGCTGATGGTGGGCCTCGGCTGCGAGGTATTCCAGATCGACCGCATGAAGGACGACTACGGCTTGGTCGAGGGCGATCACTTCCAGACCATGACCATCCAGGCGACGGGCGGCACGAAGAAGACCGTTGCCGAGGGTGTCGAGCGCATCAAGGCGATGCTGCCGATTGCCGCGCGGGCGCAGCGCGAGACGCGGCCCGCGTCGGAGGTCGTGCTGGCGCTGCAGTGCGGCGGCTCTGACGGCTATTCCGGCATCACCGCCAATCCGGCGCTCGGCTCCGCCGTCGATCTATTGGTGAAGCACGGCGGCACCGGCGTGCTCGCCGAGACGCCGGAGATCTATGGCGCCGAGCACCTGCTGACGCGCCGCGCCGTCAACGCCAAGGTCGGTGAGAAACTGGTCGCGCGCATTCGCTGGTGGGAGGATTATACCGAGCGCAATCGCGGCGAGATGAACAACAATCCGTCGCCCGGCAACAAGGCCGGCGGGCTCACCACCATCCTGGAGAAGTCGCTCGGCGCCGCCGCCAAGGGCGGCTCGACCACGATGCGCGCCGTCTATGAATATGCCGAGCCGGTGAAGGAGAAGGGTTTCGTGTTCATGGACACGCCCGGCTACGATCCGGTCGGCGCGACCGGCCAGGTCGCCGGCGGCTGCAACGTGATGTGCTTCACCACTGGCCGCGGGTCCGCCTTCGGCTGCAAGCCGACGCCGTCGATCAAGCTCGCCACCAATCACTACGTCTACGAGTCGATGATCGACGACATGGACATCAATTGCGGCGACGTGCTCGACGGCGTCAGCGTGGCCGACAAGGGCGAGGAGATCTTCAACAAGGTGCTGGCCGTGGCTTCCGGCGAACGTTCCAAGTCGGAAGACCTCGGCTACGGCGATCTCGAATTCGTGCCGTGGCAGATCGGCGCCACCATGTAGGCCTCACGCCGCGCCGGCGAGCGTTCCGGCGCGGGCGTCCTCCAGGATCATGTCGGCGCCCTTCTCGCCGATCATGACCGCGGCGGCGTTGGTGTTGCCCGACACCAGCGCCGGCATGATCGAGGCGTCGATGACGCGCAAACCCTCGAAGCCGTGGACGCGCAGGCGCGTGTCGACGACAGCCTTCGCGTCGGCGCCCATGCGGCAGGTGCTGGTCGGGTGGTAGACCGTGGTGCCGGTGGCGCGTGCATAAGCGAGCATGTCGGCGTCGCTGACGCAGTCGGCACCCGGCACCAGCTCGGTGTCGATGTAGCGGCGGATCGCCGGCCGCTCCATGATGCCGCGCAGCAGCTTGATGCCGGCGACCGTGGTGTCGCAGTCGAGCCGGTCCGACAGATAGCGCGGCTGGATCGCCGGCGCGGCCGACGGGTCGGCCGACTTGATGTGCACGAAGCCGCGGCTGTCCGGGCGCAACTGGCACACCGACATCATGAAGCCGGGGAACGGATGCAGCGCGGCGCCGGCAGTGTCGGCGCTGAAGATGAGGAAGTGGATCTGCACGTCGGGCGTCGCCAGCTCCGGCCGCGTGCGCAGGAAGGCGCCGGCATAGCCGGCGCCGATGGTCAGCAGCCCCTTGCGTGAGACGAAATAGCGCAGGCCTTCGCCCATGCGATGCCGCCAGCTGTTGATCACGTCGTTCATGGTGATCGGCTCGGTGCAGCGATATTGCATGCGCACCTGGTAGTGGTCCTGCAGGTCGGCGCCGACGCCCGCCATGTCGGCGACGACGTCGATGCCGTGACGGCGCAGCAGCTCGGCCGGGCCGACGCCGGACAATTGCAGCAGCTGCGGCGAGTTGAACGCGCCGCCGGACAGGATCACCTCGGCATTGGCGCGCGCGCGATGCAGCGCGCCGTTCTGCCGGTATTCGACGGCGGTCGCGCGACGGCCGTCGAACACAATGCGCGTCGCCAGCGCATCGGTGACCACTTTCAGGTTGGACCGGTTCAGCGCGGGCTTGAGATAGCCGCGCGCGGTCGACCAGCGGCGGCCCTTGCGCGTGGTCAGTTGGTAATAGCCGACGCCTTCCTGCGTGGCGCCGTTGAAGTCGTTGTTGCGCGGGAAGCCGGCCTGCTGCGCCGCCGCGATGAAGGCTTCGCACAGCGGATGCGGCTCGCTGACGTCCGAGACCGACAGCGGCCCGCCTTCGCCGTGGTAGTCGTCGGCGCCGCGCTCCTGGTCTTCGGCCTTGCGGAAGTAGGGCAGCACGTCGTCGAAGCCCCAGCCGGTATTGCCGAGTTGCCGCCAGTGATCGTAGTCGGCCGATTGCCCGCGCACATAAAGAAGACCGTTGATCGAGCTCGAGCCGCCGAGCACCTTGCCGCGCGGCTGGATGATGCGGCGGTTGTCGAGGTCCGGCTCCGGCTCGGTCGCGTACAGCCAGTTCACTTTGGCGTCGGCGAACAGCTTGCCGTAGCCGAGCGGCACGTGGATCCAGAAGTGATTGTCGCGGCCGCCCGCCTCGAGCAGCAGCACGCGATGGCGGCCGGAGGCGGTGAGGCGGTTCGCCAGCACGCAGCCGGCGGAGCCGGCGCCGATAATGATGTAATCGAAGCTTCCGGTATCCCGTGCGGTCGTCATGATCGGCCTTGCTGCGTGTCCCGGCGCAAAGTGTAGACGCCGAGGTCCCGCCGTTCCAAGGCCCGCGGTGCGGCATGCCCCCGGCTTGCCTTCGAGGAATTCGCTTCTATCGTGCCAGGCGCCAGCGGGATGGAGTGAACGATGGACGGCCGCAAGACGAAACTGCGCTCGCAGCTCTGGTTCGACAACCCCGACAATCCCGGAATGACGGCGCTCTATCTCGAGCGCTATCTCAACTTCGGGCTGACGCGGGCGGAACTGACCTCGGGCAAGCCGATCATCGGCATCGCGCAGACCGGCTCCGACCTGTCGCCCTGCAACCGGCATCATCTCGACCTGGCCAAACGCGTGCGCGACGGCATTACCGCCGCCGGCGGTCTCGCCTTCGAATTCCCGGTGCATCCGATCCAGGAGACGGGGAAGCGGCCGACCGCCGCGCTCGACCGCAATCTCGCTTATCTCGGCCTCGTCGAGGTGCTGTTCGGCTATCCACTCGACGGCGTCGTGCTGACGACCGGCTGCGACAAGACGACGCCGGCCTGCATCATGGCGGCGGCGACGGTGAACATCCCCGCCATCGTGCTCTCCGGCGGGCCGATGCTGAACGGCTGGTGGAAGGGCGAACGCGCCGGCTCCGGCACGGTGGTGTGGCAGGCACGCGCCGACCATGCCGCCGGCAAGATCAGCTACCCCGAGTTCATCGACATCGTCACGTCGTCGGCGCCGTCCATCGGTCACTGCAATACGATGGGCACAGCCTCGACCATGAATGCCTTGGCCGAGGCGCTCGGCATGTCGCTGCCCGGCTGTGCGGCGATCCCGGCGCCCTATCGCGAGCGCGGCCAGATCGCGTACGAGACCGGCGTGCGCGCGGTCGAGATCGTGCGTGAGAACCTGCGCCCGTCCGACATCCTCACCCGCAAGGCGTTCGAAAACGCCATCGTCGCCTGCTCGGCGATTGGCGGCTCGACCAATGCGCCGATCCACATCAACGCCATCGCGCGCCATATCGGTGTCGCGGTGTCGATGGATGACTGGGAGACGCTCGGCCTCGACATTCCGCTGCTGGTCGACATGCAGCCGGCCGGCCGTTTCCTCGGCGAGGAGTATTTCCGCGCTGGCGGTCTGCCGGCGGTGATGAACGAGTTGATCAAGGCCGGCCGCGTCCATGGCGACGCGCTGACCATCAACGGCAAGACGATGGACGAGAATGTGCGCCACGCCGCCGTCACCGACAAAGAGGTGATCCGCACCTACGACAAGCCGATGAAGGCGCAGGCCGGCTTCAAGGTGCTCAGGGGCAACCTGTTCGACTCGGCGATCATGAAGACCAGCGTGATCTCCGAGGAGTTCCGCCGGCGCTATCTGTCCAATCCGAAGGATCCCGAGGCCTTCGAAGGCAAGGTCGTCGTGTTCGAGGGTCCGGAGGACTATCACAAGCGCATCGAGGATCCGGCGCTCGGCATCGACGAACACACGCTGCTCGTCGTCCGCGGCGTCGGGCCGATCGGCTATCCCGGCTCCGCGGAAGTCGTGAACATGCAGCCGCCGGCGGCGTTGATCAAACAGGGCATCACGTCGCTGCCCTGCCTCGGCGACGGCCGCCAGTCGGGAACGTCCGGCTCGCCGTCGATCCTCAACGCCTCGCCGGAGGCAGCGGCCGGTGGCGGGCTTGCATTACTGAAGACCGGAGACCGCGTGCGCATCGATCTGAACAAGGGCAGGGCCGATATGCTCGTCAGCGACACCGAACTCGCGCAGCGGCGCGCGGCGCTGGAGAAGGCGGGCGGCTTCCCTTATCCGCCGCATCAGACGCCGTGGCAGGAGATCCAGCGCGGCATGGTCGATCAGCTTGCCGACGGCATGGTGCTCAAGCCGGCGGTCAAATACCAGCGCGTCGCGGAGAAGTTCGTGCCGCGGGATAATCACTAAGAGACGTGCAAGGGAGAATTCGAACGTGACCGGACGTCTGAGCGGCAAGCGCGCCTTCATCACCGCAGCGGGACAGGGCATCGGCGCGGCGATCGCCGCGACCTTCATCGCCGAGGGCGCCGATGTGGTCGCCACCGATCTCGACGCTGCGAAATTGAAGGCGCTGAAGACCGACAGGACCTTCGCGCTCGACGCGCGCTCGACCGATGCGGTCAACGCGCTGGCGAAGTCCGTCATCGAGAAATTCGGCGCGCCGCACATCCTGGTCAATTGCGCAGGCTATGTGCACCAGGGCAGCGTGCTCGACTGCTCCGAAAAGGACTGGGACTTCTCCTTCGACCTCAACGTCAAGTCGATGCACCGCACGCTCACGGCGTTCCTGCCGGCGATGCTGAAGAATGGTGGCGGCTCGATCGTCAATATCTCCTCGGCGGTGTCGTCGATCCGCGGCGTGCCGAACCGCTACGCCTACGGCGCCACCAAGGCGGCGGTGATCGGCCTGACCAAGGCCGTGGCGGCCGACTTCATCCGCCAGGGCATTCGCTGCAACGCCATCTGCCCCGGCACCATCGAGTCGCCGTCGTTCGACGAACGCGTCGACGCCAATGCCAAGGCGACCGGGCAGAGCCGCGACAAAGCTTATGCCGACTTCGTCGCGCGCCAGCCGATCGGCCGCCTGGGCAAGGCGCAGGAAGTGGCCAACCTCGCGCTGTTTTTGGCGTCGGACGAGTCGAGCTTCATCACCGGCCAGCCGCATCTCGTCGACGGCGGCATGGCGCTGTGAGTCATTATCCTCCCCTGAAAGGGGAGGGTGGCGCCGCGCGCGGCGCGAAGCCGGGTGGGGTGAGACAAAAATTGTATTATGCGGGATACAGGTCAGGTCCGCTGAGGCCAGGAGCCGACCTAAGGCAGTCTGGCGCGCGCCCTTGGGTCACGCCGCTGCGGCTTATTTTGTTACCGTCTTTTGTTGCTCACCGTCGCCGCAATCAGATCGCGTAGCCACCTGTGCCCCGGGTCGCGCTCATAGCGCGGATGCCATATCTGCTCGAAGCAAAGTTCGGGCACGCGAAACGGCGCCGGAATCGGAAACACGGTCAGATTGGCCGCCGTCCGGATAATACTGACCAGACGCCGGCGCGTGTGCGCGACGAGGTCGGTGCCGCCGACCAGACCCGGCAAAGCGGTGTAGTGCGGCACGGTGACGACGACTCGCCGCGCAAAGCCCATCGACTCGAAGATCTCGTCGAGTTGCACGCCGGAATCCAGGTTCGGCGCGACGGTGACGTGCGGCGACTCGAGGTAGGACCGCTCGTCCATGCGACCGCCCTTCAGGCGCGGGTTGTCTTTGTCGGCCACGCATACCAGGACGTCGCGATAGAGTTCGCTGCGGGAGATGCCCGCGGGTACGTGCGGGAAGACGCCGACGGCCAGTTCGACTTCGTCCTCGAGGATGCGCGCGCAGGCCTCCCGCGGGCCGCAGGTGGTCACCCGCAGATCGATGTTCGGTGCGCTCCTGCGCAACTCACGCACGATCTGCGGCAGCGCTTCAACGCTCATGGCGTCGCTCATCGACAGCTTGAAGGTCCGGCGCGTGGTGGCCGGATTGAAGACGATGCGCGTGCTGACGAGCGAATGGATTTCCGCCAGCACCGCCTTGATCGGCTCATGCAGCGACAGCGCGCGCTCGGTCGGCTCCATGCCGCGGGCGCCCCGGCGCAGCAGCGGGTCGCCGAACACCACGCGCAGACGCTTGAGCGCATGGCTCAGCGCCGACTGCGTCACGCCCAGCCTCGCGGCCGCCCGGGAGACATTGCGCTCGGTCAGCAGGACGTCGAGCGCGACGAGCAGATTGAGGTCGACGGTCCGGAGGTTCATGGCGGCTCATATGAACATAGTTCATAGAACTATGACAATAACCTGAATTGAATTTCTGATGCTCTCCCGCATCATGCCGGAAAGCCCGACGCGCAATGAAAAAGGGCACGATGGAGGGAGCGATGGCCGCCTTGGATCAACTGCATCTGCATCAATCGAAACGTTCCGACGTCGTCGCCAGGATCGAGCGGCTTCCGATCTCGACCTGGCACGTCAAGGCGCGCGTCATCATCGGTGTCGCCACCTTTTTCGACGCCTTCGATGCGCTCGCCATCGCCTTCGTCCTGCCCGTCCTCGTGCCCCTCTGGAAGCTGGCCGGGCCGCAGATCGGCTTGCTGATCTCGGCCGGTTATCTCGGCCAGCTGGCGGGCGCGCTGCTGTTCAGCTGGGCGGCGCAGCGCTATGGCCGCGTCCGCGCGCTGCAATGGTCGATTCTCGTGATGTCGATCATGAGTCTCGCCTGCGCCTTCGCATGGGATTACCGGTCGCTGCTGGTGTTCCGCACGCTGCAGGGCGTCGGGCTTGGCGGCGAGGTGCCGATCGCCGCCGTTTACATCAGTGAGATCACGCGTGCGCAGGGACGCGGGCGCTTCGTCCTGCTCTACGAACTGATCTTCCCGGTCGGCCTCGTCGGTGCTGGGCTGATCGCGCGCTGGGTCGTGCCGGTGTTCGGCTGGCAATACATGTTCGTCATCGGCGCAATCCCGGCGCTGCTCGTCGTCTTCATGCAGCGTCAGTTGCCGGAGTCGCCGCGCTGGCTGGCGACCCGCGGACGCGACGCGGAGGCGGAAGCGGCCCTGACCTTCATCGAGCGCGAAACGGAGAAGGCGACGCAGAAGCCGCTGCCGCCGGTGCAGACGGTGGCCGCTGCCGACGAGCAGCCTGCCTCGTGGGCGGACCTTTTCGGGCCGAAATACCTGCGACGCACGTTGGTCGTGTGGACCATCTGGTTCGCCGCCTACCTCATCACCTACGGGCTCACGGTCTGGCTGCCGACGATCTACCGGACCGTCTTTCACCTCTCGCTCGGCCAATCGCTGCAATACGGGTTGATCACCCAGGTCGTTGGTCTCGCCGGGACGCTCACCTGCGCGCTGACGATCGACTATTTCGGCCGGCGGTCGTGGTTCGCGATGGCTTTTGTCGGCGCGGCGGCGGCGCTGATTGCGCTGTGGTTTATCGGAGCGCAGTCGCCTCTCCGGGTGCTGGTCTTCGTCGGCATCGCCTTCTTCTTTTCCTCCGTCGTTTCGATCGGCGCTTATCTCTACACGCCCGAGCTCTATCCGACGCGCGCGCGGGCCATGGGGGTCGGCGTCGCGACGGCGTGGCTGCGTCTCGCCTCGATGATCGGCCCGACCGTGGTCGGACTGATGATCGGCGGCGGCCTCGAGAACGTCTTTCTCGCCTTTGGCGTCATCGCCGCGCTCGCGGCCATCGTCACGGCCGTGTTCGCGGTCGAGACCAAGAACCGCGTTCTGGAAGAAGTGTCTCCGTGAACGTGCTTGAACTGTGAAGAAAGGTAGCCTCATGACATCCGTCGGAGATCATCTCTACGTCGCCGCGCTGTTGCCCTTCGATCGTCAGATGAAGATCGATGAGAAGGCTTACCGGCGCTTCCTGCGCCACTTCCTCGACAACGAACGCTTCGTCCGCATGGGCGGCGGCCTGTGCATCAATCCGGAGGCGGGCGAGATCTTCTACCTGACCCGTCAGGAGAAGCGCCGCGTGCTGGAGATCGCGATGGAGGAGATCAACGGCAAGGTCCCGGTCATTGCCGGCACCTGGGCGATCACCACGGACGAGACGGTCGAAACGGCGAGGGACTGCAAGGCGCTCGGCGTCGACGGAATCTTCGTCACGCCGCCCGGCGGTGCGCAGGACGTCACCTCGTGCTGGGACGCCGACAATTACCCGGAGATCTGGCTCGATCAGATCATCGCGCAGGACCGCGCGGTCGATCTTCCGATCGTGACGCATCCGGTCGGCGGGGCCAAGCCGCCGTTCTATCCGGGTCTGCCGTTGCAGGCGACGCTGCGGATTTGCAACGAGGTCAAGAACGTCGTCGGCTGGAAGATGACGTACATGTACGACGGCTTCATGCTGATCGCCAACGGTCTGCGCGGCCTCGACCGCCACGTCGCCGTGATGGGCGCGCTCGCCTCGCGCTTTCATGAGTACAAGGCGAACGGCACGTTCGACGGTACGCTGTCGGGGTTCTGGAATTTCGCACTCGACCCGATGCTCGATCATCTCGAGGCGTGGGACCGGAAAGATATCGACAAAGCACGCGAGATCTGGCTCGGCGGCCTGTCGCAGCTTCATTCTTACGTGGCCGACATGGGACGGCTTCACATCCGCTACAAGACGGCGACCTGGTTGTGCGGGCTGATTCCAAGCCCGTTCATGCGCGCCCCGATGCCGAAGCCGCAGCAGCACGAAATCGATACGCTGTATCGCCTGCTCAAGAACGTGGGGCTACCCGTCATCGATATCAAGGAAACGAGATTGGCCGCCTAACGAGACGTGTAAATCGGCAATCGCGATCGCACGGGCGGCGCTTGACAATCCTCCTATATAGGAATATGTAGCCTTTATCAGCCTTCGGTCCTTCCCCGTCTCGAGCGGGGAGGGCCGGCGGCGGAGCGGCGTGCGGGGAGACATCCCGTGCGCCGCGGTCGAGCTTGCGCGAGAGCCGCGCGGACTTGACCGATGGAGCGCCGGGAGGCGCAGCACCCGGGCGGCAGGCCTCGCAAACCTGCCGAATCCGCGGTGCGCGCGCCCGGGGACGGGCTTCGCAACCCTGTCCTCGAACCTCGGCGCGCGGACCGCCCGATCGCAAGGGTGGTCCAAAGGGGCCTCGCAAGCCCCTGGCGCCTCCCGGCGCTCCATTCCCCTATTCGGGGAAAAGGAAAAAGGGACTGGCCTGCCCGGGGCCGACCAAAGAATACGGGCGATAGCGCATGTCCGGTCGCTCGCATTCTGTTGCTGCCGCCGCGTACAGCGCCGCCTGAAAACTAATCACGCAATCTGCCTAATCCGTAATCAGGCGTGGGTGCTCAAGAATTTGGCATCTGCCTGTGTGCCTGTAGAAAATCATTTCCACTCAAAGCCTTGAAGCGTCTGCCCGACGCTTGGCACAGGCCTTGCGAAACCTTCTTCGCGGGACGTCGCCGGGACGACCACGCACGTCTTCACCCAGAGGGCTTCACCCATGTTCAAAACAGTAACGACGGTCGCGAACCGACCGAATCGCCGTCAGTGGCTTGCCGCTGCGGCGGGCCTGACGCTGCTCGCATCCGGCATTTTCCCGAGCGGCGCCCGCGCCGAGGACACGATCAAGGTCGGCATCCTGCATTCGCTTTCCGGCACCATGGCCATCAGCGAGACGACGCTGAAGGACGTGATGCTCATGCTCATCGACGAGCAGAACAAGAAGGGCGGTCTGCTCGGCAAGAAACTCGAGGCGGTGGTCGTCGACCCGGCCTCGAACTGGCCGCTGTTCGCCGAGAAGGCGCGCGAGCTGATCTCCAAGGACAAGGTCTCGGTCGTGTTCGGCTGCTGGACGTCGGTGTCGCGCAAGTCGGTGCTGCCGGTGTTCAAGGAATTGAACTCGATCCTGTTCTATCCGGTGCAGTTCGAAGGCGAAGAGGGCGAGCGCAACGTGTTCTATACGGGCGCCGCGCCGAACCAACAGGCGATTCCGGCCGTCGACTATCTGATGTCGAAAGACGGTGGTTCGGTGAAGCGCTGGGTGCTCGAAGGCACCGACTACGTCTATCCGCGCACCACCAACAAAGTTCTCGAGGCCTACCTGAAGTCGAAGGGCGTGAAGCCCGAAGACATCATGATCAACTACACGCCGTTCGGCTTCTCCGACTGGCAGACCGAAGTCTCCAAGATCAAGGCGTTCGGCTCGGCCGGCAAGAAGACGGCGGTGGTCTCGACCGTCAACGGCGACGCCAACGTGCCGTTCTACAAGGAGCTCGGCAACCAGGGGGTCAAGGCGACCGACATCCCGGTGATGGCGTTCTCGGTCGGCGAAGAAGAGCTCGCCGGTCTCGACACCAAGCCGCTGATCGGCCATCTCGCCGCCTGGAACTACTTCGAGTCGATCAAGACGCCCGCGAACGCGGCCTTCATCAAGGCGTGGCACGCCTTCACCAAAAACGACAAGCGCACCACCAACGACCCGATGGAGGCCCACTACATCGGCTTCAACATGTGGGTGAAGGCGGTCCAGAAGGCCGGCACGACGGATCCCGACAAGGTCATCGCGGCGCTGCCGGGCATCAAGCAGGCCAACCTGACCGGCGGCGTGTCGGAAATGCTGCCGAGCCACTACATCACCAAGCCCGTCTTCATCGGCGAAATCCGCGGCGACGGTCAGTTCGACGTGGTGTGGAAGACCAAGGGTCTCGTCCCCGGCGACGCGTGGTCGCCCTATCTGCCGGGTTCGAAGGATCTCAAGGCCGACTGGGTCAAGCTGAAGTGCGGCAACTACAACACAGTCACCAAGAAGTGCGGCGGTCAGGGCTCCTGACGCGTGGTTGAACGCCGCGCCCGCGTGGGCGCGTGACGAAAACGGAGGCGGCGGTCGCCGCCGCCTCCACGCGATCAAACCCTTGCCGGGGAACGACTGAAATGCGTGGTGTTTATCGCCGCCTGCTGGCGCTCGTCTTTGCGCTCGGTGTGATGCTCGCCGGGGCGGGTTTGGCGCATGCCGGTCCTTACGAGGACGCGCTGGCGAAATTCACCGAAGGCTCGCTCAGCGATACCGGCGACGCGATCGACGGCGTGGTGTCGAGCGGCAATTCGCTGGCGGCCGACGTGCTCGGCGCGCTGAAGGACGCGCGGCTGCAGTTCAGCGCCGCCGAGAAGAAGGTCTTCATCAAGACCAAGGACGGCAAGCTGCTCGACGCCGCTACGGGCAAGCCGTTCAGCGGCAAGGTGCCGGACGACATCGACGACGTCATCGTCAATAACCGGCTGCGCAACGTCATCGACGCGGCCATGGGCGGCCTCACCTTGATGGCGCCAGATCCGAACAAGCGCTTCAACGCCGCGCAGGCCGTGTTCAAGTCGCACGAGACCCCGGCGCTGCCCAATCTCGACGCCGCGCTGGCCAAGGAGACCGATGCCCGGGTCAAGCGCGCGCTCGCCGAGGCGCGCGCCGCCGTCGTCGTCACCACGCCGGAGTCGCCGGCGAAGGCGAAGATCGACGCCATCGCCGTCCTGCGCGACCGCGGCGATCAGGACACGCTCGGCCTGCTCGACAGCCTGCCGCACGATATGCCGTCGGACGTGCGGCAGGCGGTGACTGCGGCGCAGACGAGCATCCGCGATCGCCTGGCGATGTGGAGCGCCGTGCAGAACGCCTGGTACGGGCTGTCGCTCGGCTCGGTGTTGCTGCTCGCCGCCATTGGCCTCGCCATCACCTTCGGCGTGATGGGCATCATCAACATGGCGCACGGCGAGATGGTGATGATCGGCGCCTATGTCACCTTCGTCGTGCAGCAGCTCATCCGCACCTACGATCCGGCGCTGTTCGACTATTCGCTGCTGATCGCGGTGCCGCTCGCCTTCGTCGTGTCCGGCGTTGTCGGCATCGCCATCGAGCGCACGATCATCCGCTTCCTCTACGGCCGGCCGCTGGAGACTTTGCTCGCCACCTGGGGCCTGTCGCTGATCCTGCAGCAGGCAGTGCGCACGATCTTCGGCCCCACCAACAAGGACGTCGGCAATCCGTCGTGGATGAGCGGCGCCGTCGACTTCGGCGGCATCACCGTCACCTACAACCGGCTCTGGATCATCTGTTTCACGCTTGCCGTGTTCGTGGCGCTGCTCGGCATGCTGCGCTACACGCGGCTTGGCCTCGAAATGCGCGCGGTGACGCAGAACCGCGCCATGGCGGCGGCCATGGGCATCCGCACGGCCACCATCGACGCGCTGACCTTCGGTCTCGGCTCCGGCATCGCCGGCATCGCCGGCGTGGCGTTGTCGCAGATCGACAACGTGTCGCCGAACCTCGGGCAGGGCTACATCATCGACTCGTTCATGGTCGTGGTGTTCGGCGGCGTCGGCAATCTGTGGGGCACTTTGGTCGGCGCCTTCACGCTCGGCATCGCCAACAAGTTCCTCGAGCCCTATGCCGGCGCGGTGCTCGGCAAGATCGCCATCCTCGTCTTCATCATCCTGTTCATCCAGAAGCGCCCGCGCGGCATGTTCGCGCTCAAGGGCCGGGCGGTGGAGGCGTGAGGATGACGATCGCCTCCGCGCACTCTCTTTACCTCTCCCCGCAATGCGGGGAGAGGTCGGTCCGCCGAAGCGAAGCGCAGGCGGACCGGGTGAGGGGCCGTGCACAGCCCCTCACCCGGCTCGTGCCTACCGGCGCTCGCCACCCTCTCCCCGCACAGCGGGGAGAGGGAAGGAGCGCGTCATGAACGCCTTCCCGCTCACGCGGCTGATCGACAAGGGCGCCGCGATCTTCCTGGTGCTGCTCGGCGCATTTGCCGTCGCGATCCCGATGCTCAACCTGCTGGTGCCCGCGACATCGGGCCTTCACGTCTCGACCTATCTCGTCGCGCTGTTCGGCAAGTACATCTGCTACGCGCTGCTCGCGCTGTCGATCGATCTGATCTGGGGCTACGCCGGCATCCTGTCGCTCGGCCACGGCGCGTTCTTCGCCCTCGGCGGCTACGCCATGGGCATGTATCTGATGCGGCAGATCGGCACGCGCGGCGTCTACGCCAACCCGATCCTGCCGGACTTCATGGTGTTCCTGAACTGGCACGAGTTGCCGCTCTACTGGTACGGCTTCAACCACTTCGCCTATGCCGCGCTGATGATCTTCCTCGCGCCCGGCCTCCTCGCCTTCGTGTTCGGCTGGTTCGCCTTCAGGAGCCGCGTCACCGGCGTCTATCTGTCGATCATCACCCAGGCGATGACCTATGCGCTGATGCTCGGCTTCTTCCGCAACGATTTCGGCTTCGGCGGCAACAACGGCCTTACCGATTTCAAGGACCTCCTCGGCTTCAACGTGCAGGCGGAATCGACGCGCGACGCGCTGCTGGTCATCTCGTGCCTGGCGCTGGCGCTGGGCTTTCTCATCTGCCGCGCCATCGTCACCTCGAAATTCGGCAAGGTGCTGATCGCGATCCGCGACGCCGAGGCGCGCACGCGCTTCCTCGGCTATCGCGTCGAGGCCTATAAGCTGTTCGTGTTCACGCTGTCGGCCTGCATGGCCGGCGTTGCCGGCGCGCTCTACGTGCCGCAGATCGGCATCATCAATCCGGGCGAATTTGCACCTGGTAATTCGATCGAGGCGGTGATCTGGGTCGCGGTCGGCGGCCGCGGCACGCTCACGGGGGCCGTGCTCGGCGCGCTGCTCGTCAACTACGCCAAGACCTATTTCACCTCCGGAGTGCTGGCGCCGTACTGGCTGTTCATGCTGGGCGGCCTGTTTGTCGCCGTCACGCTGCTGTTGCCGCGCGGCATCGTCGGCACCTTGAAGTGGGGCTTCGATCGCCGTGCCGAGAAGTCGGCGGCGGCGGAAGAGGGCGCCGACATGGACGCGCCGGCGCCGCGCGCGGCCGAGTAGGGGAGCTCGATGGACCAGCAGACCACCTCCGCGCTGCTCTATCTCGACGGCATTACCGTGTCGTTCGACGGCTTTCGTGCGCTGAACGAACTGTCGTTCATCATCGAGCCAGGCGAGATGCGCGCCATCATCGGGCCGAACGGCGCCGGCAAGACGACGATGATGGACGTCGTCACCGGCAAGACCCGTCCGGACGCCGGCGATGTGTTCTTCGAACAGGGCAGTTTCGATCTCTCCAAGCTCGACGAGACCGAGATCGCCGAGCTCGGCATCGGCCGCAAATTCCAGAAGCCGACCGTATTCGACATGCACACGGTCGAGGACAATCTCCTGCTGGCGCTGAAGAACGACCGCCGCGTGCGCCGCACCTTGTTCTGGGAGACGTCGTCGGAGCAGGAGGCGCGCATCGACGCGATCCTCGGCACCATCCGGCTGAGGCCGCTGCGCCGCCGCGTCGCCGGCAGCCTGTCGCACGGCCAGAAGCAGTGGCTGGAGATCGGCATGCTGCTGGCCCAGGACCCCAAGCTGCTGCTGGTCGACGAGCCGGTCGCCGGCATGACCGATGTCGAGACCATGCAGACGGCGGAGTTGCTGAAGGAGATCAATCGCGACCGTACCGTGGTCGTGGTCGAGCACGACATGGCCTTCGTGCGCGAGCTCGGCGTCAAGGTCACCTGCCTGCACGAGGGCTCGGTGCTCGCCGAAGGCACCATCGACCAGGTGTCCGAGAACGAGCGCGTGGTGGAAGTGTATCTGGGGAGATGAATTTGTGTCCCGGGCGCAGCGCAGCGGGACGCTGCGCTGCAGACCCGGGACCCCGGTTGCTGAGGAAAGAAACCGGGGTCCCGCATCTGCGATGCACCGCTGCGCGCTGCATCGCGTGCGGGACACGAGGCAGAAGGTGAATCATGCTCGACGTGAACGCGATCAACCTCCACTACGGCGCGGCGCAGGCGCTGCGCGGCGTGTCGTTGAAGGCCGAGCCGGGCAAGGTGACATGCGTGCTTGGGCGCAACGGCGTCGGCAAAACGAGCTTGCTGCGCGCCATCGTCGGCCAGCATTCGATCTCGGCCGGAGCGATCACGTTCGAGGGCAAGGACATCTCGCGCCTGTCGACGGTCGAGCGCGCCCGGCACGGCATCGCCATCGTGCCGCAAGGCCGCGAGATCTTCCCGTTGCTGACCGTCGAGGAGAACCTCGAGACCGGCTTTGCGCCGCTGCCGCGCAACGACCGCTCGGTGCCGGACGACGTGTTCTCGCTTTTCCCGGTGCTGAACACGATGCTCAATCGCCGTGGCGGCGATCTCTCCGGCGGCCAGCAACAGCAACTGGCCATCGGCCGCGCGCTGGTGATGCGGCCGCGGCTGCTGTTGCTCGACGAGCCGACCGAAGGCATTCAGCCTTCAATCATCAAGGATATCGGCCGTGCCATTTCCTACCTGCGCTCGCTCGGGCAGATGGCGATCGTCCTGGTCGAGCAATATCTCGATTTCGCGCAGGAACTCGGCGACCGGCTGGTGGTGATGGACCGCGGGTCGATCGTCTACGCCTGCGACAAGGCCGACATGGACGAGGGCGCGCTCAAGCGCGCGATGGCGATTTAAATCCGGCGTCATGGCCGGGCTTGTCCCGGCCATCCACGTCTTGCAGACTTTCCACGCACGAAGACGTGGATGCCCGGCACAAGGCCGGGCATGACGAGTGAGGGGAAGCGTGCGCGCTATAGCCGCAGCCATCGAACAGGACACCTTCGCCGCCAACCGCGCGTGCGGGACGATCGCCCTCGCGGTCGGCGCGGCGGACGGCGTCACGCGCCGCACGCGCGTGCACGAATCCGGCTCGCTGCGCGTTCGTTTTCCCAATACACAGGACGGGCTCGAAGCCGTGGTCGTCAACACCGGCGGCGGCATGACCGGCGGCGACGCGTTCAGCGTCGACATCGACGTCGGCAAAAGCGCGCGGCTGGTCGCGGGCACCGCGGCGGCGGAAAAGATCTACCGCTCGGCCGGCCCCGACGCCGCGATGAACGTGCGGCTCAGTGTCGGCGCCGGCGGCCGGCTCGCCTGGCTGCCGCAGGAGACGATCCTGTTCGACCGCGCGCGTCTGAAGCGCCGCATCGACGTCGACCTCGCCGAGGACGCGTCACTGGTGATGGCCGAGGCGGTGCTGTTCGGCCGCGCCGCGATGGGCGAGGCGATGCGCGACGGCTTCTGGGCCGACACCTGGCGCGTGCGCCGCGGCGGCAAGCTTGTGTTCGCCGAGAACGTGCGGCTTGACGGCGATATCGCCGAAAAGCTCGCGCGGCCGGCATCGGCTGCGGGCTGCATCGCGCTCGCCACCGTTCTGGTCGCGCCTGCCGACGAAACGATACTCGAAGCCGTGCGCGCGCTCGGGTTTTCCGGCGAAGCCGGCATCTCCGCCTGGAACGGCATTGCGGTGGCGCGCCTCGTCGCCCGCGACGGAGCGACTTTGCGGCGCGATCTCGTGGCGATCCTCGCGGCGCTCGGGCAGGCCGTGCCGCGGCTCTGGCATCAATGAGGACTTGAATGAACCTGACGCCCCGCGAAAAGGACAAGCTGCTCGTCGCCATGGCGGCGATGGTCGCGCGCCGACGGCTCGAGCGCGGCGTCACGCTCAACCATCCGGAGGCGGTGGCCCTGATCACCGACTTCATCATGGAAGGCGCGCGCGACGGGCGGACTGTCGCCGATCTGATGGAAGCCGGCGCGCATGTGCTGACCCGCGCGCAGGTGATGGCCGGCATTCCGGAGATGATCCACGACATTCAGGTGGAGGCGACGTTCCCGGACGGGACCAAGCTCGTCACCGTGCACAATCCGATCCGCTGAAAGGACATGGCATGAAGAAAGTCGTTTCCGTTGCCGCCGGCGGCGCGCTGGTGCTGGCATGATCCCCGGCGAGATGTTCATCGCCCCCGGCGAGATCGAGCTCAACGTCGGCCGCAAGACGGCGACGCTCACCGTCTCCAACACCGGCGATCGGCCGATCCAGGTCGGCTCGCATTATCATTTCTTCGAGACCAATCCGGCCCTGAAATTCGAGCGCAAGAAGGCGCGCGGCATGCGGCTCGCCATCGCCGCCGGCACGGCGGTACGCTTCGAGCCGGGGCAGACGCGCGAGGTGACGCTCGTCGCGCTCGCCGGCAAGCGTACCGTCTACGGCTTCCGCCAGGGCGTGATGGGCAAGCTTTAGGAACGCGACCATGTCCGTGACGATGAACCGCCGCGCCTATGCCGACATGTTCGGGCCCACGACCGGCGACAAGGTGCGGCTGGCCGACACCGATCTCATCGTCGAGGTCGAGAAGGACTTCACCATCTACGGCGAGGAGGTGAAGTTCGGCGGCGGCAAGGTGATCCGCGACGGCATGGGCCAGTCGCAGACGCCGAACAGGAAGGGCGCCGCCGACACCGTCATCACCAATGCGCTGATCCTCGACCACTGGGGCATCGTCAAGGCCGACGTCGCCATCACCGCCGGCCGCATCTCCGCCATCGGCAAGGCCGGCAATCCCGACATCCAGCCGGGCGTCACCATCGTCATCGGCCCCGGCACCGAGATCATCGCCGGCGAAGGCAAAATCCTCACCGCCGGCGGCTTCGACACGCACATCCACTTCATCTGTCCGCAGCAGGTGGAGGAGGCGTTGATGTCCGGCGTCACCTCGATGCTCGGCGGCGGCACCGGCCCGGCGCACGGTACTTACGCCACGACCTGCACGCCCGGCCCGTTCCACATCGGCCGCATGATCCAGGCCGCCGACGCCTTTCCCGTGAATCTCGGCTTCGCCGGCAAGGGCAACGCCTCGCGCCCGGCCGCGCTGGAAGAGATGATCAAGGCCGGCGCCTGCGCCATGAAGCTGCACGAGGACTGGGGCACGACGCCGGCGGCAATCGACTGCTGCCTCTCGGTCGCCGACGACATGGACGTGCAGGTGATGATCCACACCGACACGCTCAACGAGTCCGGCTTCGTCGAGGACACGATCAAGGCCTTCAAGGGCCGCACCATCCACGCCTTCCACACCGAGGGCGCCGGCGGCGGCCACGCGCCCGACATCATCAAGGTGGCGGGCTTGAAGAACGTGCTGCCGTCCTCGACCAATCCGACGCGGCCGTTCACACGCAACACCATCGACGAGCATCTCGACATGCTGATGGTGTGCCACCATCTCGATCCGTCGATCCCGGAGGATCTGGCCTTCGCCGAGAGCCGCATCCGCAAGGAGACGATCGCCGCCGAGGACATCCTGCACGACATCGGCGCGCTGTCGATGATGTCGTCGGACAGTCAGGCCATGGGCCGCGTCGGCGAGGTCATCATCCGCACCTGGCAGACCGCCGACAAGATGAAGAAGCAGCGCGGCCGGCTCAAGCAGGACAAGGGCGACAACGACAATGCGCGCGTGAAGCGCTACGTCGCCAAATACACGATCAATCCGGCGATCGCGCACGGCGTGTCGAAGCACATCGGGTCCATCGAGAAGGGCAAGCTCGCCGATCTGGTGCTGTGGTCGCCGGCGTTCTTCGGGGTGAAGCCGGAGACGATCATCAAGGGCGGCTCGATCGTTGCGGCGCTGATGGGCGACCCTAATGCCTCGATCCCGACGCCGCAGCCGGTGCACTACCGGCCGATGTTCGGCGCCTTCGGCAAGGCGCTGACCGCGTCGTCGCTGGTCTTCGTGTCGAAGGCGGCGGTGCGGGCAAAGCTCGGCGACAAGCTTGGCGTCGAGAAGCAACTGGTCGCGGTGGAGAAGACGCGCTCGATCTCGAAGAAGAGCATGATCCATAACGATGCCACGCCGGACATCGAGGTCGATCCGGAAACCTACGAGGTGCGCGCCGACGGCGAGCTGCTGACCTGCGCGCCCGCGGAGGTCCTGCCGATGGCGCAGCGATATTTCTTGTTCTGATGCGAGTGGACTGCCGGGAGAGGTTCGATGATCTACGTGATCGCCCAGCTCAAGCTGAAGCCGGGCACGACAGAGCGCGCCTGCGCTGAGGCGCGCAAGGTGGTGGCGGGCACCGTCAAGGAAGCCGGCTGCCTGTTCTACGACTTCAACCTCAGCGTCACCGACCCGACACGGCTCGTCGCGGTCGAGCGCTGGGAATCGAAAGAGGCGCTGGCGCGGCACAACGAGACCGCCCATTTGCTGGCGTGGCGCGCCGTGGTGGCGGAGGTCGCGGTCGAGCGCGACATCCAGGTCATCATGCCGGAAAGCGTCGAGCGCAAATGAAGCGCGTCACCGCCATCAAGCCGGCCGGCCAATGGGATGCGAGCGCTGCGCGCGACACCATCGTGCTCGATGCGCAAGACCGCCATCGCCGCCGCGTGGTGTTCGTCGGCGCCGAGGGCGCCACCTATCTGCTCGACCTGCCGCGGCCGGCGCAATTGCGCGACGGCGATGCGCTCGTGATCGAGGACGGCGCCGTGGTGCGCGTGACCGGCAAGCCGGAGCCGCTGGTCGAGATCAGCGCGACGAACGCGCAGGAGCTGGCGCGGCTCGCATGGCACATCGGCAACCGCCACATCGAGGTGCAGATCGCCGGCGACGCTTTGCGCATCCGCCGCGATCATGTGCTGGAGGAGATGCTGCGCGGCCTCGGCGCGACGCTCAGTTATATCGATGCGGTGTTCGATCCCGAGCACGGCGCCTATGCGCACGGAGACGGGCATGGGCTCTAGGAAGAGCGGCACACGGACTTCAACCCTCCCCCCGCAAAGCGGTGGGGAGGGTCGGCGCGCATCGCGCGAGCGACGTGCGTCTGCGCAAGTTTCGCCCCCCACCCCCGACCCCTCCCCGCCACGCGCGGGGCTCGTGGGGGGAGGGGAGAGCAGTCTCTATCGCCTCATGGCCTGGCTGTCGCCGGCCTATCCGGTCGGCGCGTTCTCCTATTCGAGCGGCATCGAATGGGCCGTGGAGTCTGGCGACGTCACGAAAGCCGAAACGCTCAAAGATTGGCTGGCAACGATGCTGACCGATGGCGGCGGCTTCTGCGACGCGGTCCTGTTCGTGCACGCGCATCGCGCGGTCGACGACGACAACGCGCTGCGCGGGATCGCCGAACTTGCCGCGGCTCTGGCGCCGTCGAAGGAGCGGCATCTGGAGACGACCGCGCAGGGCAATGCCTTCACCGAGGCGACGCGCGCCGCCTGGCCCTGCGCCGCGCTCGATCGTTTGAAGGCTGCATGGGACGGCCCCGTCGCTTATCCCGTCGCGGTGGCGGTGGCTGCCGCCGGGAACGGCATCGCGATCCAATCGGCGCTCGCCGCCTTTCTGCAAGCGCTGGTCGCCAATTGGGTTTCCGCCGGCGTGCGGCTGGTGCCGCTCGGCCAGACCGACGGCCAGCGCGTCATTGCGGCGCTCGAGCCGGTCGTCGCGGCAACGGCGCGGCGCGCGCTCGAGACATCGCTTGATGATCTGGGCGCGTCGACGTTCCGCGCCGACCTCGCATCGTTGCGGCACGAGACTCAGTACACGCGGCTGTTCAGGTCGTGACTGCGGCGGGCGGATACAGCTTCCGCATTTCACCCTCCAGGGGAGGGTGGAAGACCACGGACAGCGAGACACGAGGATGCAAACGCCAATGAAAAACCCCCACGGTCCCCTGCGCGTCGGTGTCGGTGGCCCGGTCGGCTCCGGCAAGACCGCGCTGATGGACCGCTTATGCAAGGCGCTGCGCGACAAATATCAGATCGCCGCCATCACCAACGACATCTACACCAAGTGGGACGCTGAATATCTGGTGCGCTCCGGTGCGCTGGCGCCCGAGCGCATCGCCGGCGTCGAGACCGGCGGCTGTCCGCACACCGCGATCCGCGAGGACGCCTCGATCAATCTCGCCGCCATCGCCGACATGTGCGCCAAGTTTCCCGATCTCGATCTGGTGCTGGTCGAATCCGGCGGCGACAATCTCGCGGCGACCTTCTCGCCCGAGCTCGCCGACCTCACCATTTACGTGATCGACGTCGCCGCCGGCGAGAAGATCCCGTCGAAAGGCGGGCCGGGCATCACCCGCTCCGATCTGCTGGTGATCAACAAGATCGACCTCGCGCCCCATGTCGGCGCCTCGTTGGAGGTCATGGACCGCGATGCCAAAAAGATGCGGGGCAGTCGGCCCTTCGTCTTCGCCAATATGCATACGGGCGAAGGCGCCAACACGATCGCGCGCTTCATCGAGGAGAAGGGCGGTTTGGCGTAGCCGCGGGCGAGAACGCCGCCGCACGCGCCCTCTCCCCTCGTGGGAGAGGGCAGCCGCAGCAGTTCAGACATAAAGAATGGGTGAGGGGGCGTTCCTGAAATCGCCCCCTCACCCATCGGAACGCTTGGAGAGTCTCTCAATGCCCTCTCCCACGCGGGGGAGAGGGCGCATCGACAAACGCAGCGCTCGCGGAGATGCCTCTCTTGGTCAACGGAGCAGCTCAGCCCGCCTTGGCCATCGTCTCCTGCGCCGCCGCGACCCGCTCCTGGGCCGCCGCCATGCACATCAGGAACATGGCGCGGCGGGCCAGCCGCCATTCGTCGCGCTCGCCACGGCGGGCGCAGTGCACGAGATGCTTCGCCGCCAGCCGTTGCATCCGTTCGACATTGGAAGCGTCGAGCACGCTGGCGCGGATCAATCGCGAACAGGCGATATCGAAGGCTTCGCCCATGGCACGTACGGAGTCGTCATCCAGTCCGATCTGCTCAACGGCGCGCATCGTTCGATCCCCGCGTTTTCCGTAAAACTCGCGGTCGGCTTCGGAGTTCCGTGCGTACCGCGCCGACGGCCGTGCCTGCTTGAGGCAGATCAATGTTGATACCTGGCGCTTGGGAGAGGCTTCTTGTCCGAACACAAGAAGATGGAGCCAATCCATGCAGACCCCCGTCCAGATCGATTTTCAGGATATCGAAGGCAAGCCGGATTTGCGCGGCGCCGTCGATCGCCATATCGCCCAGCTCGAGGAGCGCTTCGGACGCGTGACCGCCGGCCGTATCGCGCTCAAGGGGCCGGGCGTGCGGCATCGCAACGGCGGGCTTTATGAGGTCAATATCCGCCTGGCACTGCCGGAGGGACGCGAGGTCAATATCGGGCGCACGCCGGTTTCCGACGAACGTCACGCCGATTTGAATTTCGCGCTCAACGACGCTTTCAAGCGGGCACGACGGCAGCTGCAGGATCAGGTCGACCGCATGGCCGGCAACGTCAAGTCACACGAGCGCCCGTGAATCTGAGTATTGTCGTCACCGGGCTTGTCCCGGTGACCTCGCTTAGGAGAGCATTGTGCCCGACTAAGCGGGATGGCCGGGACGAGCCCGGCCATGACAAGTTCAAAGCCAGGCGACACCCATGTCGATCCGCAATCTCGATCGCATGTTCCGCCCGCGCTCGGTGGCGGTGATCGGCGCGTCCGACCGGCCGCATTCGGTCGGCGCGGCGCTGATGCGCAACCTCACGCAAGGCGGCTTTTCGGGTTCGGTGGTGCCGGTCAATCCGCATGCCGCGGCGGTGCACGGCATCATGGCCTACAAGGATGTGGCCGGTCTGCCGCTCGTGCCCGATCTTGCGGTGATCGCGACGCCGCCGGACACCATCGCGCCGCTGATCGATCAATTGGGCCGGCGCGGCACGCGTGCCGCGGTCGTGCTCACCGCCGGCTTTGCCGAAGGCGAGGCGAAGGTCGGGCGCGAGCGGGAAGCGCAATTGCTCGCCGCCGCGCGGCCGCATCTCCTGCGCATCGTCGGCCCGAACTGCCTCGGCATCGCCGTGCCGGGCATCGGGCTCAACGCCACCTTCGCGCCGGCCGGCACGCTCGCCGGCAACATCGCCTTCCTCACGCAATCGGGCGCGATGGCGACCACGGTGCTTGACTGGGCCTTGCCGCGCGGCATCGGCTTTTCCGGCATCGTGTCGATGGGCGACATGAGCGACGTCGATTTCGGCGACCTGCTCGATTATTTCGCGCTCGACGACGCCACCAAGGCGATCCTCATCTACGCCGAGGGCATCACGCATGCGCGCAAGTTCATGTCGGCGGCGCGGCGCGCCGCGCGCATCAAGCCGGTGATCGTGGTCAAAGGCGGCCGCGCCGAGGAAGGCGCGCGCGCCGCGACCTCACACACCGGCGCGCTCGCCGGCGCGGATGTCGTCTACGAAGCGGCCTTCCGCCGCGCCGGCATGCTGCGCGTCAACGAAATGGAGGAACTGTTCGATGCCGCGGCGACGCTCGCGCGCATGGCGCCGACCGGGGGAAACCGTCTCGCCATCGTCACCAATGGCGGCGGCGCCGGCGTGCTCGCCACCGATCGCCTGATCGAGGAGGGCGGCAAGCTCGCGCCGATGAGCGTCGAGACGCTCGACAAGCTCAATGCCGTATTGCCGACGACATGGAGCCACGCCAATCCGGTCGACATCATCGGCGACGCCGATGCCGACCGTTACGCCAAGTCGGTCGGCGTGCTCATGGACGACAAGGACGTCGACGCGCTGCTCGTCGCCTATTGCCCGACGGCGATCGTCAGTGCGGAAGATGCGGCCCAAGGTCTCGTCGGCGCGTTGCAAAGCCACGACGCCGCGGCCAAGAACGTCTTCGCCTGCTGGATGGGCGAGGCGAGCCTTGCTGCCGGCCGCGCCGTGCTCGCGTCGGCGAAGGTGGCGGATTTCGAGACGCCGGAGCGCGCCGTCCGCGCCTTCATGTATCTGGTGCGCTATCGGCAGAGCCAGACGTTGCTGCTGGAGACGCCGTCCTCGGCGCCGGTGCTGCGGCCGATACAGACAAGGCCCGCGCGCTCGTGCAGGCGGCGCTGGCTGACGGCCGCGAGTGGCTCGATCCGGCGGAATGCGCCGCCTTCTTCGCCTGCTACGGCGTGCCCTTCGCGCGCACCGAAGCGGTGGCCGATCCGAAGGCCGCGGCGGCTCGCGCGGCGGAGATCAAGGGCCCGGTCGCGCTGAAGATCCGCTCGCGCGACATCACGCACAAGTCCGACGTCGGCGGCGTCACCCTCGATCTCGACACGCCGCAGGCGGTCGAGACGGCGGCGGCCGAGATGCTCAAGCGCGTCGCGCGCGCGAGGCCGTCGGCCAGGCTCGAAGGCTTCATCGTGCAGCAGATGATCCAGCGGCCCGGCGCCTACGAGCTGATCGCCGGCGTCAGTTCCGACGCGACCTTCGGGCCGGTGATCCTGTTCGGCCACGGCGGCACCGCGGTCGAGGTTCTGCGCGACAAGTCGCTCGAGCTGCCGCCGCTCAACACTGCTCTTGCACGCGCACAGATCGAGCGCACGCGCATCGCCGCACTGCTCAAGGGTTATCGCGACCGGCCGGCGGCCGACATCGATGGCGTCGTCGCCGTGCTGATGCAGCTCGGGCGCATCACCGCTGAGCATGCCGAGATCACCGAGATCGATATCAATCCGCTGCTTTGCGACACCGACGGCGTCATCGCCGTCGACGGCCGCGTGCGCATCCGCGCGGCGAGCGCGCCGGCCGAGGCGCGGCTTGCCATCCGCCCCTATCCGCAGCGGCTGGAAAGTGAAATTCGGACCGCCGACGGCAGTGTGTTTGCGGTGCGGCCAATTCGTCCCGAGGACGAACCGGCACTGCGGCGCTTCGCGGAGGAGGTCGACGCCGCCGATCTCTGGCATCCGGTGTTTGCGCTGCTGCGCGAGAAGAGCCACGAGACCGCGGCGCGGCTCTCGCAGATCGACTACGACCGCGAGATGACCATGCTCGCCTGGGAGGATAAGCGTGTCGCGGGGCTTGCACGCTCGGCCGCCGATCCCAATTTCGAGCAGGCGGAAGCGGCGGTGATCATTCGCGCCGATTTACGCGACAAGGGCTTGGCGACGCAGTTGCTGCAGGAGCTGTTGCGCGCCGTCACCGGGCAGGGGGCGCGGATGGCGGTGTTGGCGTACCCCGCCCGCCTCACCCGCTTGAATGCGATTGCCGCCGAACTCGGCTTCGCGGCGCGCGCGGATGCATCCGATCCGGCGCTTATTCGCGCCGCGAAGGTGCTCCGCTAAGTCTGATTCTCAATATAAGCGGCCTTGGACACCACGGCAGCCGTCCGCGGTTGACTATTTTTACGCGAATATTTGCACAATTGCACCTACACGCTAAGGTAGCGGTCCGCGCCCACTATTAAGGAAGCCGGATGATCAAGAAAAACGCCAAAAAGGCGCCGGTGACGGATCTCAGCCGCAGTCCTGTCGCTCGCTACATCCAGTTAGCGACGCTCTTCCGAAACCGGATTGCCGCCGGCGAATGGCCGGTAGGCAGTCGCATTGCAAATGTCGACGATCTCGCCGCGGAGTTCTCGGTGGCGCGCGGAACGATGCGGGAGGCGCTCGGCCTGCTCGAGCGGGAGGGACTGCTCGAGCGCCTGCGCGCGAAGGGCACGTTCGTGCGCAAGGCGCCGACGGTGGGGCGGCAGCATAAGCTGGCCACCGACTGGCAGTCTGTCGCCAGCGTGCACAAAGGCGCCGACATTGACGTTCTCGAAATACGCTTGCTGCCGGCACTGCCGCCGCTCGATCTGACGAAGGGACAGCCGGCGGCGAAGTACCGGATGATCCGCCGGGTGCACACGCGCGAGGGGCGGCCGTATCTGCTTTCCTCCGCCTACGTCGAGGACGAGCTTTTCCGGCTGTGTCCGCGCAGTCAGTTTCGCAAACTGCCGACACTGCCCATCCTGCACAGCGTTGCCGGCAACAGCCTCGCCCAAGCCTGGCAGACCCTGACCGTCGGCACGGCCGACGTCGAGGTCGCAGCGCTGCTGAAGATGCCGTTGAACGCGCCGGTCGCCAAAGTCGATCGCACGCTCATCGACGTCAATGGAATCATCCTCTATTCGGGCCACGGCATCTATCGCGGCGACACGGTATCGCTCGAGATGGAACTGCATTGGCCCAAGACCGGCGCGGCACGCCGCCAATAGGTTCTGCCGGGCGGCGCTCACCCATCGACCCATCCGTGACGGCGGAATCGTCCCGTCAGTGCGTCACTGGCATCTGCCGCGGACACGCTCGGTGCGTGTCTCTAATACCGAACTCTTCTATTGCGTGCATGAAGGATGGGTTGTAGCTTCAGGTTGTATCAACGTGCCATGCAATCTTTTGGTGCGCACGCCCACATCATCGGGGAAGGGGAGCCGTCAGCCATGAAACGACATGTCGCAACCGCCTTGTTCGCCGGCGCGCTGAGCACCGCCGGCATCAACCTTGCTGTCGCGCAGGAAATGTACGTCGGCGAAGTCCGCCAGTTCGGTTTCAACTGGTGTCCGTACGGCTGGCTGCAGGCCGCCGGCCAGGTGCTGCCGATCAGCCAATACACGCCGCTGTTCGCGCTGATCGGTACGACGTTCGGCGGCAACGGCAGCACGACCTTCGCCCTGCCGAACCTGTCCGGGCGCGCGCCTTATGGCCAGCTCGCGAACGGCCAGGGGCAACCCATCGGGGCCGTTTATGGTCAGTCGCAGGTGACGCTGTTGGTCTCGAACCTGCCGTCCCATACGCATCAGCTAATGGCGAGCAGCGCCGCGGACTCCGTAGCGGCACCAGCCGGCGCGCTGCTCCCCACCTACGCGGCGGGGAAATTCTACGCGGCGAGCGGCTCGCCTGCCAACGTGCAGATGTCGTCCATGGCTGTCGGGTTTACCGGTCAGAACGTGCCGGTCAACATCCAAAGTCCCGCGCTGTCGATGAACTGGTGCATCGCGACGACGGGCATCTTCCCGTCGCGACCGTAAACAGATCATCAGGGAGGCGGCTTTCATGAAGCGCCATATCGCGACTGCAATTTTCGCAACCGCGCTGAGTATCGTCGGCATTCACGGCGCCAGTGCGCAGAATGTGGAACAATACATCGGCGAAGTCCGCCTGTTCGCCTTCAACTGGTGTCCGACCGGTTGGGCGCAGACCACCGGCTCACTGCTGCCGATCGCACAGAACGCGGCGCTGTTCTCGCTGCTGGGGACCTCTTTTGGCGGCAATGGTACTTCGACCTTCGGCCTGCCCAACCTTTCGGGACGGGCCTCCTACGGTCAGCTTGCGAATGGCCAAGGGCAACCTCTCGGCGCCACCTATGGCCAAACGCAGGTGACGCTGCTGGTCTCGAACCTGCCGTCCCATACGCACCAGTTGTATGCGACCAATAGTGCGCAAACCGTAGCTTCACCGTCTGGCGCGCTTCTTCCCACATATGCGTCCGGCAAGTTCTACGCGGCGACCGGATCGCCGGCCAATACCCCCATGGCCATAACGGCCATTGGCATGACCGGCGGCAATCAACCGGTCAGCACCCAGAGCCCGGCGCTGTCGATGAACTGGTGTGTCGCTACGACGGGGATTTACCCATCGCGTCAGTAAGGCCGCGACGTCAAGAAGACAGTCCGCCGTCGTTCGGTCGGCACGACGAAGGTGGGCCGGCCATCGGAAGGGCCGAGCCGTGACGTTTAGAAAATCGAACGTCGCTGCAAGGCCACAATCAACGATGCCGCCGGTGTGTCGAGTTCGGCGCCAAAGCTGCCTCGTCGCGTATCAGCTGGCGATGAGACACTGACTGGTGCAAATAGAATCTGGATTTGTCACGGTCGGAGCGCCATCGGTGATGTGCACCGATTCCGTAATGACGCAAGGTGTTTCCCATTTGCGCCGCCTCAGCGGCGAGCCCTGCGATGTGCGAAGGTCGGACCGATCCTTATTCTGCATCGCGCGCGCCATTTGCAACTGCTCCGCCCCCCGAAACCCGATCCCCGGCCTATCGGAAGCCGCAAGAATTAAACACAACTATGGATCGCTTTGTCAACAGTTGCATCTATTCCGAGAAAAAGAATAATATATCGCAGGACGACTGAATATTAAGTTTTTCCAATGGGATAGCTCTGTGCGAGCGCCTCGAAACCGAGCCACATATGCGCGTGATCTGCGGTGTGTTCAACCTTGACGGTGCCGGCGCAAGCGAACGTCTTCTGCGCGCGATGGTGGCCCAGATGGAGGTGCCGCGGCTGCGCCCGGCCACGTCCATATGGCGAGATGGTCCGGTCGCTCTTGTCGTGCTCGACTTCTCAAGTGGTCCCGGCCGATCGCAGAGTCTGCCGGAGACGTCTGCGGCAGTGATCGCAGCGGACGTGCGGCTCGACGAGCCGGAAGCGCTCCGAGCTGTTGTTCGGTCAACTCCCCTCCATGATGATGCGCTTCTTCTGGCGGCACTCGATCATTTTGGCGAGCCAGGCCTTCATCGCTTGCTCGGCGACTTCGCATTCGCATGCTGGAAAAAGAAAGAACAGCGCCTCGTTTGCGGTCGTGATGTCTTCGGCGTCCGACCGCTCTCCTATGTCCATCGGCCGGGCAAGCTGTTCGCCTTCGCCTCGCTTCCCAAAGCATTGTATGGCGTCGGCATAATTGACAAGAAAATCGATGAAGAGGCACTCGCGCGATGGTTCGCGCGTGGTCGGCAAGCCGATGACAGTCTCCTGTCCGGGATCAGGCGTCTTCCGCCGGCGCACTACCTCGAAGTCTCCCGCGACGGCATCTCGATCAGCAGGTATTGGAATCTTGACCGTGCATCGGTCGGCAAACGACGTTGTTCCTCCGAAGAGGCCGCGCGCGAACTGCGCCGCTTGGTCGATCGGGCGGTGCGCTGTCGTTTGCCGCACAACGGCGCGACGGCCGCGCATCTGAGCGGAGGGCTGGATTCATCCTGTGTCGCGGTTCTGGCCGCGCGCCAGCTTCGCGAGCAGGGCCGTACTCTACACACCTATTCGTTCGTGGATCGGCGACGCAACGACGTCAGCGTCGCGGACGAATCCGAATTCGTCGATGCTGTCTTGCAGCAAGAGCGCGACCTTGCTTGGACGCCCATACGTCCACCGGTGCGGCTATCCATGCTCAACGGGCGCCTGGACGCCGACAACGTCATTGGTCTCGGCCCCGAGCAACCGGAGAATGCAATCTGTGAAGATGCCGAGGCACGGGGTGTGAGCGTCGTCCTCTCGGGTTGGGGAGGCGATGAAGCCGCAAGCTTTGGCGGCAAGGGCGCGCTTACCGAACTGTTGTTGTCCGGGCGGTGGCGCAAGCTCGCTCGCGAGGTCTCGGCGCTGGGTCGCGCGACGGGCGTGCCGAAGATCAAGATCTGGTACAGCAGCGTGTTTTCGCCCCTCTGGCGTGCCGCGCTGCCAGCTCCGCTCGTCGCTTTGGCAGACAGGATTGCACCAAAGCGCCGGCCTTTCCGGGATAAGCTCGCTCAACTGCTGACCCCGGCAGCGCGCACTCACCTGGTGCACAATCCGGCAGCGGCCTACAAGACAGCGCCGAGTGCGTGCGAAAACCGCTGGCGCCTCAGTACGGGTTCGCATATCTCGGAGCGGACCGAGGTCTGGGCTCAAATCGGGGCAAGCCACGGCCTTGCCTTTGCATTTCCGCTTCTCGACCGCCGGGTCGTTGAATTTGCGCTGTCCTTGCCCAGCGAATTGTTCGTGCGCGACGGCTATGATCGCAGACCGTTCCGCGACGCCATGGTCGACGTGCTGCCACCAAAGGTCCGGTTCCGGCGGCGGAAGAATCCGTTCTATCCCAGTCGCTGGCTGGACCTCGCCGAGAGCCGAGACGATTTGCTTGAAAAGTTCACCCATTTTGCGGGCAACGAGACGGCGCATCGCCTGATCGACTTCAACCGCCTGCGGCAGCAGATCGAGGATTTCCCGGCGGCCGATCGGGTCCATGCGGACATGTCTGCGGGAAACATTCCGGCCGGTGTTGAGACCATGGTTGCCGCTCTGCATGCCCTTATGCTTGCCGCCTATGTCGAGCAGCACGAGACGAAATAAGCGGACTGGCTAGACGCTCACGGTTGCGCGCTGTGACTGGCTTGCAAACGCCGAGCCCAGTATCAATCGAGCTCGCTCCGTTCGTCCTCGGCCGGAAAGGATATAGGGCGATCCGGCTCTGTCGAACTGAACCAGAACGGATAGAATCTCTGGCGGTCGAACAGTTTGGCCTGCAGCTCTTCCTTGTCGCGCAAGTCTCCCAGCGCGTGCTGGCACAAGTGGCATCGGCCAGAATAGCCGTCTTGCATCTTCGGCTTTTCGATATGATCGAAAAGATCGCTCATGCGGTTATTTGCGACAAATTGCAGGATCGGATCGTTTTGCATCCGCTTCACCAGATCCAGAAGCGAATGGGACTTCATATTGCCGACGACCACGCCGTGGTTTTCGTTATTCAGGCCGCAGCAGGGCCTGGTGTAACCCCCGGGATCGAAGACGATCTGGTCGATCCCGTCGCAAGCCGGGATAACTGACTGTGTCTTGCGGGCGCCCATCTGCTTGGCCCGCCCCAATGGCGTGACGCCGCGAAAAAACAGCTCCACGCGGTCGCCCAGACCGGCGGCCCGAATTATTTCGCGAACCTCGTCCTTGGCGCCTCGTTGCGCGGCGTCTATTTCAACGTCAATCTTCAGCCGGCGCCCGAACATCGCATGGTATTCGCGTGCGGCATTCATTACCCGGTCAATTCCGACGAACTCCTGATGATAGAGACCTGTGCTCACTTTGAGATGGTCGTCCCGGCTTTGCATAAATCCAGCTTCAGCCAGTTCCTCGAGAATTCGTCTCGTCTCCGCATCGCTCCGCGCCCAATATCCGTTGGTGTAAATGCTTATACCGTGCAGCCCGATGCTTCGGCCGGCGGCGATCAGCGTCAGCAAATCGCGGCGATAGAGAAACGGTTCTCCACCGGTCAAATTAAGGTGCCCGATGCCAGCGGCCGGCATTTGAGCGACCATTTCAAGCATCGCATCGAGTGGAATGCGTTGCGATTTCATATGCGGACCGGAACTGTTGTAACAATGCCGGCACGAGATGTTGCAGTGATAGGTAAGACGGAAATTGATCCGCGCGAGCTTAAAAGCGAGATTCGAAAGACGACGGATGCAGGTGGCGGCGGTTTCGCCGATCAGTTCCAGTTCAAGCCACTCGGCCAGCCAATGCCAGGCATAGGAACTGACGATCGCTTGCGCTTCGTTTCGCACTGCTTCTAGCGCGCAGACCTTCTCGTCGTGAGGCGCATCGACCGCATTTGTGCATGAGGAAAGGTATTGACGATAGAGAAATTGCAGTCGTCGATCGACCTCGTCCAGAAAGAAACGTTGCAAGAGGCGAATGGCCTGTGTGCTTGGTCTCGGCGGTTGGTCGGCGCGCCGCGCGGCTGCATACACGTCTGACAGGTTCGCAAACGAAGCGGGCGGACGCAGCGTCAAGCAGTCGAGGATAGGCAGCACTTCCGCCAGGGCGTCCGATCTTCCACCGACAATGCGCGTCAACGCAACGATGTCCGCCCGGCGCGGTCGGTAATTGGCGAATGCATCGCTGACGCCACCGACCGCTCTCGCCGGCGTCATGGCAATCTGTAGAGGCCGATGGCTCAGATATCCGGAGCCGCCGTTCCTTAACGCATTCTTCGATTGTGTCGTCATGATTTCAAGTGCGCCGGCCTTTCACACGAAACACGCGATCTCGGCAAAGCTTTCGGCCACCGGATAGCCCGTCACCTCCACGCCCGCCGCATCGAGCCAGGCGTGAGCGTCGAGCGGTTTCTCCGCGCCTCTCGCTGCGCCAAAATGCATGACGCTGGCGACGCCGCGCCGGCGCAGCATTGCCTGCGCCGCCATCGCTTGCGGCAGGCAGACCGCCTTGAATGGCATGTAGCGCGCGGCGCGCGTCACCGCCCAGCCGATGTCGGTGGCGGCCTGTGCCGCCTGTGCCGTCGAGGCGGTGCCAAGACCCTGCGCCTGGTCGGGCGGCACGAATCGGCCAAGGCGCCGTGCCAGTCTGGGAAACGGCACGAAGAGAAGCGCCAGCCGGGCTGCGAGCAGGCACAGCACGGCCTCGGCGACCAGCGTGCGCCGGCGTCGGCCGATCTGGCCGAACCTAAGCAGCAGGCGACGGATCAAGCGCAATCGCGCCATGCTTCACCAACTCGTTGAGAAAGGCCTTCATCTCGGCGCGGCAGATGTCCGGCTCGACTTCGTATTCCTGCACAAGTTGGGCGCAGACCGCATCGAATTCACTCGGTGTCTCGATGATTTCCCAGACGCGCGCGCCGACCTCGGACAGGCCGATATAGTTGCCCTTCTCGGCGCTCATCATCACCAGCTCATCGCCGACCTTGGCCGAAAGCCAATCGCCCTGCCTGCGCACCATCACGCCGCTTCTCCTTCAACCGTCTCCGACGACAGACGATAGCCGAGCCGCTTCATCATCGGCCCGTGGGTCTTCTCGATGCGAGCGACCTGCTCCGCCGTCAGTTCGTCGCGCCAGCCGCTGGCCTCGCCGCGTCGGAAAAAGGCCCTCGGCGATTTGGGCGCTGCCTCACGAAAGCCGAGTTCCGTCTCTTGCCGCTTCAGCTCCGAAAAATCCGCGAAGGCGACGGCGCGAGCGACATCAGAGTCGCCGACGTCGCGTCCTGCGAAGGCGAGCGCGCGGCGCAATGTGCCGGCCGTGTCGGCCTTCATGTCCTCGTAGCGAACGAGATGGATCGGAATGTCCCTCTGCGTTTGCCAGCTTTCCGTATGCCCGCTCCAGCCGGGAAGCTGTTGACGAAGCTGGTTCGCCTGCTGGCTGCTTTTGTCGCAGAACGCGGCGGCGGCATTACTCATGAAATCGATGGCCGCATCGACGGTCACGTGGCTGTGGTGCGCCAGCGACGTCGCCACGTCGCGCGGGTCGCGGACGATGATGATGGCGGCGTCGGCGCCTTTGGCGCCGCCGAGCATAGGCTCTCCATTCACCGTATACGTGTAGGCGTCGTGACACTTCACAAAGCGCACCGGTTGCGGCGGTTCCAGCGCATCATATTCATCGTCGGGCGCGCCGCGCTTGAGCTCCTCGTAGACGCGCGGCCGCAGCCGGTCGGCCTCGTCGTGCGTGAGCAGCCCTGACTCGATCAGCGTGAGATGATCGAACGGCCCGCGCGCGCTGGCGATGCCGCCGCGCTCCGGCAGGTTGTTGATGTCGACAGGCCTGTCCGTCGCCGCCAGGTTGGCGACCAGCATCCGGAACCAGGTGTTGCCGGATTTCGGATAGGACGCGAGCCAGATCGTCCGCGTCACGGAGCGCTCTCCATGATGCCAAGATCCTGCCAGTGGCGCTCGAGCGACGCGATCACATCCGGCATGGCGGCGAAATCCAGCACCCGGGTGAGGTGATAAATCCCCGCGATGTTTGCGATTCGCGCCGCGGCGTGGAAATACGCCGCCTTCTGATCGAATTGCCACACAAGCCGAGGCCGATAGGCGCCTCGCCGGAGCAGCAGCGTCGCGTCGACCACGTTCGGCTGCGTGATACTGGCCGCGTTCGGTGGCCGCGCCTCGCGCAGAACGTAAATGGCGCCGAGCGGCAACGGCTCGGTGGATACGTTGTGCGGATCGATGAAAAATTTCTCGAGTTTCTGACGTACGCGCGCGCCCCGCCGTTCCGTCAGGTCCAGCCGTGCGATCGCCTGCGCCCACAGCTTGAGGTGTCGGCCGTCGGGATGGACGGTCGGCACTTCGTCGTGAAGCGAAAGACCGCAAACGTCGTCGGTGACGACCGGATAGCCGCGATGCGCCAACGCGGCCGCCAGCGTCGACTTGCCGGCGCCCGAAGCGCCGCAAAATACAATGGCCCTGCCGCTCACATCCACCGCGCTCGCATGCAGGACGATCTGCTCGCGCTGATGGAGCAGAATTCCGAACACCGTGCCGAGGAGGAATATGGGTACGTCGTCCGGATCGGCGTCGGATTCCGGAGCGACGACGACGTCGCGGCCACCGGTGAGCATGAAACGGGCGATGGCCGGGATGCGCAGCAGGAATTGCGCGTCGCATCGCTGCCAGGTGATGCCGGACGATGTGGCAGCCGGCAGCGCCTCGGGCACCTCGCCGCGGCGGATCGTGACCTCCGGCGACACCGAGGGCGCCCCGGCAATCAAGCCGGGAAGCACGATCTCGCTGGCAACCGAAAGCCCGGAGATACGGTAGAATTCCACCCTGAAGCCCCGTGACTACGCGAGCTCATTCTAGAATACAACCAAACCATCGCAAGAACGATTGTGAAAACACACGCAGTGCGTGCCGCTGACCAGCGCTAACACACTAGCGATAAAAGGGTTTCCGGCCTGCCGGCCGGGCAACTGCGCGGCTGCTACTCTGCCGCCTGCCCAAGCAGGCTCTGCCCCGGCCGCACGCGGCTGAAGGTGACTGGCTCGCTGGTCACCGTGATCGCACCGCCGGCCAGCGTCGCCTTGGTAAAAGCGGAGCCCGCGAGGTCGGACGGCTGAGGGAAATCCTCGCGGAAATGCGCGCCACGGCTGTCCTTGCGGAAGTCGGCGGCGGCGCAGATGGCGCGGCTGACCAAGGTCAGGTTTTCCAGGTTGAGCCGGTCCATCCAGGTGAGATTGTAGCGGCGGCTGCCGTCGGCGATGCCGCAGGCTTCGATGTCGCGCGTCAGCGTCTCGAGCGCCGCCTTGCCGCGCGCCAGCGTCTCCGCCGTGCGCAGGATGCCGACGTCGTCCCACATGATGCGCAACAGCCGCTCGCGCATCTCGGTGAGATCGCCGGCGCCGGCCTTGCGGCCGAATGGCGCGAAGGCGCGGGCCTCTGCCGCCGCGATCGCCGCCTTGTCCGGATCGGGCAGGCCGCCGCCCGGCTTGACGCGTGCGCCCATGACGTCGCCGGCGATACCGCCGTAGACGGTGGAGTTGGCGACGCCGTTGCCGCCGAGGCGGTTGGCGCCATGCACGCCGCCGGTGTCCTCGCCGGCGGCGTAGAGGCCGCGCATCGGCGTGGTGCAGTCGGTGTCGAACACCACGCCGCCCATCATGTAATGCGCTGTCGGGATCACCTCGACGCGGCCGGCGGCAAGGTCGAAGCCGCAGTCGGCACAGCGCTCGACCATACCCTTGAATTCGCGGCGCACGCGCTCCGGACCGAGGTGGCCCATCTCGATGTAGACGCCGCCGTGCGGCGAGGCGAAGCCCTTGCGGATGCGGTCCATAATCGAGCGGGAAACGATGTCGCGCGTCGCGCGCTCGCCGCGCTTGTCGTAGTCGAACATGAAGCGCTTCTGCTCGCTGTCCGTCAGCCAGCCGCCGGAACCGCGCAACCCTTCCTCGAGCACGGTGCCGGTCATGCGCGTGCCTTCGCCGGCGAGCAGTCCGGTCGGGTGGAATTGCACCATCTCGATGTCGCGCAGCGGCAGCCCGGCCCGCAGCGCCATGGCCAGCCCGTCGCACGACTTGTCGCCCGACGGCGTGTGGTAGCGGTACATGGTCGGCCCGCCGCCGGTGGCGAGCAAGGTTGCCCGTGCACGCACGAGCGTGACCTCGCCCGTGCGCATGTCGAGCATGAGCACGCCGGCGAGCCCCGAGCCGTCGACGGCGGGAATGAGATCGAGCGCGCGATGATCCTCGAGCCGGCGCACGTCGCGCCGCCACGTTTGCTCGGCCAGCCGATTGATAATCTCGATGCCGGTCAGGTCGCCCTTGTGCACGGTGCGGTCGAAGGTCTGCCCGGCGAAGGCCTTCTGGTGCACGGTGCCGTCCGGGTTGCGGTCGAAGAAGCAGCCGAGCTCGGTCTCCAGCTCGCGGATGCGCTTCGGCGCCGTCTCGACCAGCCGCCAGGCGAGTTCCTGGTTGTTGAGCCAGCCGCCGCCCTCGATCGTGTCCATGAAATGGCGCTCGACCGAATCCTCGGGCGACAGCGCGACGTTGTAGCCGCCCTGCACCATACGCGTGCAGCCGCACTTGCCGAGCAGACCCTTCACCGCGATCGTGACGTCGAGATCCGGATTGGCCTTTTTCGCGTGCAGCGCCGCGAACAGCCCGGCGCCGCCGGCGCCGAGGATGAGGATGTCTGTCTGGAGCGTGTTCATTCCGCGCCAATGCTTGCCAGCACGGCAGCGCGGCGCGCGGCCGCGTCGGCGTTGACCTGCGCGTGCAGCGAATTGCCGTGGGAGTCGATCGTCACCAGCAGAGGGCCGAACTCCTTGATGCGGAACTTCCAGAGCGATTCGGGATTGAGGTCGTCGAAATCAACCTCTTCGATCGCCTCGATCCAGGTCGTCTGCAACGCGGCGGCACCGCCGACGACGGCAAGATAGGCGCCGCCGAGCTCGCCGAAGGCATCCAGCGTGCCCTGGCCCATGCCGCCCTTGCCGATGATCAGCCGCACGCCCTCACGCTCCATCAGCGGCCGGGTGAAACGCTCCATGCGCATCGAAGTCGTCGTGCCGATGCACAAAGGTTCGTAGCCGGACGAATTGTCATGACGCGGGTCGACCTTGCGCACGTTGGGCGCAGTATGGATCACGGCATGGCCCTTCATGTTGAGCCGCGTCGTGCGGCCGCCGTCGAACATCGCAATCAGGGTGGCGTCGCGAATGCCGTACAGGGTCTTCTCCAGCGTGACCGTATCGCCGGCTTTCAATTCGCGCACCTGCGCTTCGGTGATCGGCATGTCGAGGACATGATGGGCCATCGTCCGCTCCTTACGCGAAGGCAATCCCGCCCGGCGTGATGACCGCCGAAGCGCGGCGCGCCGAATGGCACTGGATGTTCACCGCCACCGGATTCATGGTGATGTGCGTTGCCGCCACCTCGACATGTACACGGAACGAGGTCGAGCGGCCTCCGAGACCTTGCGGCCCGATACCGAGCTCGTTGACGGCTTCCGAGAGCTGCGCCTCGATCCTGGCGCCTTCCTCATCCTTGCACGTCGTACCGAGTGGCCGCGTCGCCGCCACCTTGGCGAGATGCATGCAGAGATCCGAGGTGCCGCCAATGCCGACGCCGACGATAGTCGGCGGGCAGACGCGGCCGCCGCATTCGATGACGCGGTCGATGACGAAACGTTTGACCGCTTTGACGCCGTCGGCGGGGATCAGCATCTGCAGAAACGAACCGTTCTCCGAGCCGGAGCCTTTCGGGATCATCTCGATCTCGACCGTCTCCTCGCGCGTGTCGAAGTCGACATTGATCAGCGGCACGCCGGGGCCGCACGAGGTCTGCTCGTTCTTGCGCGTGATCGGGTGCACGACAGAGGAGCGCAGCGGATGCTCCTTCGTTGCGCGCTCGCAGCCGCGGCGGATCGCCTCCTTCATGCCGGCGCCGTCGAACTCGACGTTGCGGCCGATGACGATGTTGTAGATCGGGATGCCGGTGTCCTGGCAGAGCAGATTGCGCGTTCGCTCGGCGACCGCGATGTTCTCGACCATGGTGCCGAGAACAGCCTTACCGGTCGCGTCGGTCTCCGTAGCGATCAGCCGATCGAAGCCCCGCTTGATGTCGGGCGGCAGCAATTTGAGCGCGCGGATATAGAGAGTCTTCGCGAGCTCCTCGACTTCCTTCAGATCGAGCTGCATGGGCTTTGCTCCTACAGAATGAGTGTCGCGCCGGATGCGATCAGCAGCAAGCCCAGGCCTTGGCGGAACCGCCGCTCATCGAGCTTGCCGTAAAGTTGCCAGCCGATCCAGGTTCCGATGAGGAGCGGCGGCAGCACCGACAGGAGCAGCACGAGGCCCATACGGTCGAGCGTGACCCAGACGATGCCAGCCAGCGTGATGCTCTGCACCACGATGATATAGGGCTGGTAGACGCCGCGCGCGATCTCCTTCGGCCAGCCGCGCATCTGCGTCCAGATCGTGGGGATGACCCCGGAATAGCCGCCGATGCCGCCAAGCACGCCGCCGATGAAGCCGACGATAGCGTCTGCCCCGCGGCCGCCGAAGCTGATCGTGTGCAGGCGCGGCGAGAGTACGGCGTAGGCGCCGTAGGCGATGAGGAAGGTGCCAAGTACGAGCTTGAGCGCGCCGGCGTTGGTGTAGGCGAGCAGGTAGACGCCGATCGGGATGCCGACCAGCGCACCGGCGATGAACGGCGATAGGCGCGCGACGCTGATGTTCTTGCGCTGCGGCCAGATCGTCGACAGGTGCAGCAGTACGCCGGCACCAGTCACCATGATCGTCGAATGCAGCGGATCGACGCGGTGCAGCCAGATCGAAGAGGCGGCCAGCGCGAAGGCGAAGCCGGAACCGCCGGCGGCGATGCCACCGAGCAGCGCGCCGAGCCAGAGAATCGCGATGGTATCGAGCGTGAGACCGCCGAACATGCCGTCAGCCGAGATTGAGGACGAAGACGAGGCCGGCGGCGCACGCCGCGGCGGCGCAGACGGAGACGATGGCGGCAGTCCTTTCGCGGAAATCGAGGAACTCGATGGCGAGCACGCGCAGGCCCAATGTCATGTGCAGCGCCAGCGCTGCGACCAGGCCGAACTCGGACGCCTCGACCAACGGATTGCGCGTCAGGGCGAGGAACGAGTCGAGCGCATTGGCCCCGTTGAGCGCGGTGGCGAGGGCGAGGAAATGCAGCGGCAGGAAAATCGCCAGCGCGATTCCGGACAGCCGGTGCAGCATCGCGGCCACGAAGCCGCGCTGTTTGTGCGACGCCCTCATGCGTAAACCGCCACCACGGCGCGGAAGCCGAGCAGGAGGAGCATCAGCGCGAACAGGACGAGCGCGAAGTCGAGCGTGCGTCCGCGCCAGGGCGTCCATTCGCGCAAGATGTTAAGCAGGCCGATCGGCGCGTGCACGGCAACGGCGACCACGAACAGGCCATAGAACGTCGCGAAGGCGACATTGCCGTGCGTGCGCGCGAGGATGGCGCCTGCCGTCAGCCCCGCGTGGCTCGCATAGAGGATGGTGGCGAGATGCACGGCTACGGCGAGCGCCAGCACCATCGCGCTCAAGCGTTGCGCGGCGAACAGGAGCGCGGTCATCCGCCGCCTCCGAACGCGCGCTTCATCACTGCGCGCTTCAAGCCGGCGATGGCATAAGTCGGCGCGATCTGCTTGGGACAGAATTGCGTGCAGCTCATGTGCGTATGGCAGGCGTGGCAGCCGGCATCGGTGGCGACTGCGTCGATGCGTTCGGTCTGACCGCGGTCGCGTACGTCATTGACCAGCGTCCAGGCGCGGTTGAGCGCGGCCGGGCCGAGATAGTCCTGATCCCACGCGACCACATCGCACGCGGAATAGCAGACGCCGCAGCCGATGCACTCGATGCCGGCATTGGCGGTCTGCCGCTCGCGCGTCTCGGGCGGCACCACGGCGAAGTCCGTCTCCGGCGCCGGGCCGGGCTCGAAATAGCCGCGCGCATCCTTCCACTTATCGAAGAAGTCGGTCATCTCGACCGCGAGATCCTTCACGATCGTGAGATTGCGCAGCGGCTCGAGCTTGAGCCGGTCGCCCTCGGCGACCTCGCTCACGCGCGTGCGGCAGGTCCAGCGCGGGCGCCCGTTCACCACCATGGCGCAGGAGCCGCACATGCCGACGCGGCAGGCGAACCGGTAGGACAGGGTCGGATCGAAATGCCGCTGCACCTCGGTGACGACGTCGAGCACGGTCTGGTGCTCGCGGCGCGGCACGGCGAAGGACTGGAAGTGGCCGTCTTCGGTGCCGCGCCAGATCGCGACGTCGAGCGTCGCGCTCATCGTTGCATGCCCCAGACATTGACCGTCCGCGCTTCGATGGTGCGGAAGATGATCGACTCGACGAAAAGACCGATAAGAATAACGGTCAGCAAACCGGAAAACACGGTTGCGGTATCGAGATCGTTGCGCGCCTCGAAGATGTACCAGCCGATGCCGCCAGAGCGCGACGAGACGCCGAACACGAGTTCCGCTGCGACCAATGTGCGCCAAGCGAAGGCCCAGCCGATCTTCAACCCGGCGAGGATCGAGGGGAACGCCGCCGGGATGAGGATCAGCCCGACGTAGCGCGCGCCTTTCAGGCCCATGTTGCGGCCCGACATGCGCAGCGTCTCCGGCACGGCGCGGAAGCCGGACAGCGTATTGAGCGCCACCGCCCACAGCACCGAATGGATGATGACGAAGACGAGCGACGGCGTGCCGAGCCCGAACCAGATGAGCGCCAGCGGCAACAGCGCGATCGCCGGCAGCGGATTGAACATCGCCGTCAGCGTCGAGAGGATGCGCGTGCCGATTGTGCTCGCCACAGCGAAGGTGGTGAACACGGCGGCGCAGACGAGCCCGGCGGCATAGCCGATAGCCAGTGTCTGCAGCGACGTCAGCGTGCGATTGATCAGCACGCCGTTGCGGATGTCGTGCCAGAAGGTCTGGACCGTCTCGGTGAAGGTCGGAAACAGCAACGAGTTGTTGAGCCAGATCGCGTAGACTTCCCAGACGACGATCAGCACGACGAGGATCATCAGCCGCTGGAAGCTCTCGTTGCTGAGGATGCGCTCGGACAGCGACAGCGGTCGCTCGACGTCGCCGATGGTCACCGCCTCGGTCGGCTCGACCTCGAATTCCGGCCGGGCCGGCGCGAGCCCTTGATGCTGGACGTCGATCGTCATGCCGTCGCCTCTTTCGCCCGCTCATTGGCGAACAGCAGGTCATGGATGCGCTTCGACATGGCGCCGAATTCAGGCCGGTCGATATTGCCGTAATCGAGGCTGCCGGTGTCGAGCTCGGCCCGGACGCGGCCAGGATGCGGCGACAAAACGAGGATGCGCGAGCCGACGATGATGGCTTCCTCGATCGAATGCGTCACGAACAGCACGGTGAAGCGCAATTGCTCCCACAGCGACAGCAGTTCCTGCTGCATCGTGCGCCGCGTCAACGCGTCGAGTGCGGCGAACGGCTCGTCCATCAACAGGATGTCGGGCTCGAGCGCCATGGCGCGCGCGATGGCGACGCGCATCTTCATGCCGCCCGAGAGCATGTGCGGATAGACGTCGCGGAACTGCGCCAGGTTGACCTTGGCGATCGCTGCTTCGGCGCGCTCCTTCGCCTCGGCGCGGCCGAACTTGCGCGTCACCTTCATGGGGAAGAGCACGTTCTGAAACACCGTCTTCCAGGGCATCAGCTGCTCGAATTCCTGGAACACCATCATGCGGTCGGGGCCGGGCGCGACGATGTCCCTGCCGCGGATGCGGATATCGCCTTCCACCGGTCTCATGAAGCCGCCGACTGCCTTCAAGAGCGTGGACTTGCCACAGCCGGACGGCCCGAGGATCACGTAACGGTCGCCCTGGTGCACCGAGAAGTCGACGCGATAGGTCGCCGTCACCAGATGCCGCGGCGTCTTGTACTGCAGCGTGACGCCGTTGACGGCGAGCAGCGGGGTATTGCTATCCGCGTTCACGTCCGGCCTCAGCTCCCCGGCAGATTGTGTACTGCGTCGATGAACATGTCCTTCCAACTCGCTGGCTTGACCGGCACCATCTTCACCCGCGCCATGTAGTCGGCGAACGCCATGGTACGCAGCGGCGTCATCGTCCACTGGTTCTCCGGATCGCGGATGATCTTCTCGGCCTCCGCCACAGGCAGCTTCGACCTGTCGGCTTTGACCCACAGTTCCGCCGCGGCGTGCGGATCCGCCTTGATCTCCTTCATCGCCTCGCCGAGCGCGGCGAGGAAGGCCTGCACCAGCTTCGGACTCCCTTGATAGAGCTTCGCATTCGCCCAGACGACGTTGAAAGTATGCGGCCCACCCAGCACGTCGTAGCTGTTGAGCACGCGATGCACGCGCTTATCGTCGAGCTCTTCGTATTGGTACGGCGCGGACGTCAGATGCGCGGTGATCTCGGATTTGCCGCTCATCATCTGCGCAAGTCCATCGGGATGGCTCAGTGATACGGTGAGAGTATCGAGCTTGTGCTCCTGGCCCTGACCGAAGACTTTCTCGGCTGCCATTTGCAATACAACTGCCTGAATCGACACGCGCACCGCCGGCAAGGCGATACGGTCCTTCTCCGTGAAATCCTTGATGGTCTTCACGTTGGGATTGATGGTGTTGAGATAGAGCGGCATCGCGTTGAGCGCGGCGATGCCCTTCACCTTGATGTTGTTCTGCGTGCGCGCCCAGATTGTGACCAGCGGCCCGACGCCGCCGGAGGCGAAGTCGAGATTGCCGGAGATCAGCGCCTCGTTCATCGGCGGCCCGCCGGTGAAACGGACCCACTCGGTCGACAGGTCGAGGCCGAGCTTCTTGCCCTCGGCCTCCAAGAGCTTCTTCTCCTGCATGATGGTCAGCGGCAGGTAGGAGATGCCGTATTGTTTCGCGATGCGAACGGTGCGCGTCTCGGCATGACCGGGCACGGCGCCGGCCACCAGGGCTGCGGCGGATAGCACGGCCAAGGCGTAGAAATGCCTGCGGAAAATCATTGTGTTCCTCCCGGGCTGCTTTTTTGTCTTTGTTCTTGTTGCCCTATCATCCACCACGATCAGCCCGCGTGGCAAGCCGCGATCCGTCCTCGGGAGCCAGCCCATGTCCGACCTCATCCACCGCATCGAAACGCTGCTCGCCGAGCGGTTCGGCGAACCGTTCCGTGCCGATGCGGCGCCGGCGGGGCTTGATGAACTCGCCCGCATGGCCGCGCATCGTGTGTGCCGCCGTTATGAAGCGCGCGACGTCGCGCCCGATCTCGTGCGGCTTCTGTGTGCCTGCGCGTTATCTGCGCCGACGAAGAGCGATCTGCAACAGAGCGATATTCTTATTATTCGCGACAAAGGAAAGCGGCATGCCATCGGCGCGCTGCTTCCGGAAATGCCTTGGTTGATCGATGCGCCGGTGTTCATCATCGTGCTCGGCAACGGCCGTCGCACGCCGCAGATCGCGGAAATGCGCGGCAAGCCATTCCCCAACGACCACCTCGATCTGTTCTTCAACGCGACGGTTGACGCCGCAATCGTGCTCGCGGGCCTGGTGCAGGCCGCGGAAGCGGTCGGGCTCGGCTGCTGCCCGATCAGCATGATCCGCGATCACGCGCAGACGATCGCCGAGATGTTCGGACTGCCGGAAAAGATCGTGCCGGTCGCAGGTCTGACGCTCGGCTGGCCGGCGGAAGAGGGCGCGCTCTCTCCCCGGCTGCCGCTGTCGGTGACTGTGCACGAAGAGCGCTATGCCGAGACCGAGCTCGCGGCAAACATCGATGCCTACGATCGCCGCCGCGCCGAAATCCGTCCGTACCGCAGGCAGCGCGACACCGAGCGTTTCGGCGTCGCGCGGTTTTATGGCTGGTCGGAGGATAAGGCGCGGCAATACGCCACGCCCCAGCGCGCCGACTTCGGCGCTTTCGTCCGACGGCAGGGGTTCAGTCTGGACTGAACCGCGCCGCGGCTACTGCGGCTTGTACTCCTTGCGCTTCGTGTTCGCGACCTTCACCAGCGATTCCGCCGCCTTGCGGTCCTCGACGAGGAACGCCGCGAACTCCGCCGGCGTCGTCGGCGCAGACACGACGGCTTGGCTTTCGAGGTACTGGACAAACTTCGGGTCGCTGAACAGCTTGACGAAAGTGCTGTTGAGCTTGGCCACCACGTCGGCAGGCGTGCCCTTCGGCGCCAGCAGGCCCCACCAGCCTTTGCCCGGATAGCCTTTCAGTCCGGATTCGTCGAATGTCGGCACGTCCGGCAGGAGTGGCGATCGCTGGTCCGACGAGACGGCGATCGCCTTCACGTTGCCCGCCCTGACCAGGCCGAGGAAGTTGCCGATGCCAAAGCGCGTCATCTGCACCTGATTGGCCGCGACGGCCTGCGCCGCGGGTCCGCCGCCGGCGTAAGGAATGCCGACGATCTGTGTGCCCCACTGGTTGTTTAGCCAGCGCAGAAAGAGATCGGGAAACGAGCCGTCGCCCAAAGTCGCGAAATTGAGGCTGCCGGGCTTTGCCTGCGCCATCGCCTTGAGGTCGGCAACCGATTTCACGCCAAGCGCCGATGACACGAACAATCCTTCGTTGATGAAGTAGAGCCGCGTGACCGGGACGAAATCCGTCGCGGGGTCATAGGGAAGATTGGCGAAGTGCAGCGGATTATACGACATCGCGTCGTGGTGCAGGACGCAGAGCGTGTAGCCGTCCGGCTTCGCGCTGGCGCAGGCCTGCGCGGCGATGATGCCGCTGGCGGTGCCGCGGTTTTCGATGATGATTGGCTGCCCCAGTTGCGGTGACAGTTCCATCGTCGCCTTGCGCACGATCACGTCTGTGACGCTGCCCGCCGCAATCGACACGATGAGGCGAATCGGACGGCTTGGATATGTCTGTGCCTGGGCAGTAACGGCTGCGCACGCGAACAGCAGGCCTAAGAAGATGCGCCCCAGTCTGGTCATGACGTTCCCCTTCCCTTGATGTCGGCAATGCGATAATCCGCATTGCTCTTTTTGTTATCTTTAAAGCTTGCCCGCGAAGGCTGCGGTCGCGAAGTCGTCGATCATCTGAAAGCTCTGGCGTGCCGCGCCGGCGTCGTAGCAGGCGATGCCCGGCACATCGGACTCGATCTCGCAGAACGAGTGCAGCAGGCCGCCGAAGACCAGCATCTGCCATTTCGCGCCGCAGGCCTCCATCTCGGTTTCGAACGTGTCGCGATGCTCTTTCGGCACGACCGGATCTTTCGAACCGTGCAGGACGCAGATGGCCGCCTTGATGTCGCCGGGCTTTGCCGGCATTGGCGTGACGAGGTCGCCATGCGCGCAGATGACGGCTTGCACGTCGGCGCCGGCGCGGGCCAGTTCAAGAACATTGCCGCCACCGAAGCAGAAGCCGGCGGCGGCTTGCCGCTTAAGATCGCCAATGCCGCGCGCGTCGCTTTCGCGGCGCAGGGCTTCGAGCGCTGCAACAATTCGCCGGCGTCGTTCCGACGTATCCTGCCGCACGGCATTGGCAAGGCCGCCGGCCTCATCCGGTGTACCGGCGACCCTGCCGCCGCCGTACATGTCCGCCACCAAGGCAACGTACTTTCTGCCGGCCATCGATCGCACGCGCTCGACGGCGTCTTCGCTCACGCCCAGCCAGTTCGGCGCCACCAGCAGCAGCGGCCTGCGACCGGCGACCTTCTCGTCATAGACGAGCGCGCCCGTGGCTGCGACCGCGCCGGCTTTATAGTCAATTCGTTCGACGGCCACCGCATCCCCCGTATGGCTGATTCAATCGAGGATGATCTCGCCGATCATGCCTGCGTCATATTGCGTGAAATAGAGCCGACCGTTCGACATCGCCGCGATGCAGCGCGGCCCGCTCGACGCGGTCGGAATATCGTATTCGCCGATCAATCTGCCGTCCGGGCGCATATGGCCGATCTTGTTGGCGAAGTTCTCGGTGCACCAGAGATTGCTGTCCGGTCCGACCGTCACGCCGCGCAACGACGCGTTCGGCGTCGGAAACTTGAATTCACTGAATCGGCAGCTCCGGTCGAATCGCCCGAGCGCATTGGCGCCGGTTTCCACGAACCAGATCGTTCCGTCCGGATGTGTCACCATCGCGCGCGGCTGCGGATCGCTGCCCGGGATGTCGAATTCCGCGACCTGGCCGTCGATGCCGATGCGGCCGACGCGATTGCCGGCGGCCTCGCTGAACCACAAGGCGCCGTCGCGCACTACGATCGACAGCGGCTTGCTGCCCGGCGAAATGCCGGCCCTGAACTCGGTGATGTTGCCATCCGGCGTGATGCGTCCGATCTGCGACGCTTCGGTTTCCGAAAACCAGATGTTGCCGTCGGGTCCGAGCGCGATGCCGTCGGGGCCGGCATTTGACGTGGGGACTGGAAATTCGCTCAGCGCGCCGGTGGTGGACAATCGTCCGATCTTGTTCGCCTTCTTCTGCGCGAACCAAAGATGCCCGTCGCCGCCGAGCGCAATGCCGATCGGCGTGGCTTCGGGGGTCGGAAGAGAGAATTCGACGAAACGTGCAGTCGTTGGATCGAAGCAGCCAATCTTTGCCGCGCCGCTCTCGCAGAACCACAGATTGCGATCGGGTCCTTCGACGCAGATGTAGGGGCCGCTGCGCGCGCTCGGAATTTTATGTTCGCGGATGACGATCCGACGCGCTCTTTCCGTATCCGGCTTGCGCGCTTCCATCGACATGAAATCCTGTACCGCGCTTCGATACAATTTAAAGCGTGAAGAGATCGTATTGACCGGGCGGAAGGCGTGTCAATCGATAGTGCGGAGCTGCCTGCAATACGGGTCAGCTTCTTTTTCGCGGGGCGCAATTTGCGCGAGCGCGTAGCTTTGGCTCGCTACTTCTTCTGAATCCTGAACGTCAGCAGCTCGCCGTCCTGCTGCTTGTCTTCCAGCGCATCGCCGGTCTGGCGTAGCAGGTTCGGGATGTCGATTGCCGACAAGGGGTCGGTGCATTCGATGGTCAGTCGGTCGCCGCTGGCCATGCCAGACAGCAACTTCTTGGTGCGCAATGCCGGCAGAGGGCACTTGAGGCCGCGCAGGCTGACCGTCTTATCCGCCATTTCGATCCCGATCCGGACTTTTGCTGGCGCGGTGTTGCGGTAGACTAAGGCCGAGGTCAACCCCGGTCCGTCCTGCCCCATAATGGCGTCCGCACACCCCCAGGCGATCGCGCGGCTGATGCCGCTCAACGAGGCTTTGGCGCTGGTCGAAGCGCAGGTGAAAGCCATTGTGCCGGCGAAAGCGCCGATCGTGCCCGGCCGGGTGCTGGCTGAAAACGTCATTGCCCCGGCGCGGCCGGCCGCGGCCATCGCGCTGCGCGACGGCTGGGCCATCGCGGCGGACGATACCCTGGGCGCCGGCAGCTATTCGCCCGCGTCGCTCGGCCGCGCGCCGGCGCGCATCGAGGTCGGCCAGCCACTGCCAGAGATGACGGACAGCGTCGTCCCGCTCGAGGCGGTTCAGGTCGCCGCGTCCGGCGCACAGGCGCTGGCCGCGGCCTTCCATGGCGACGGCGTCCTCGAGGCCGGCGGCGACAGCCAGGCCGGCACGCCGCTGCGGCGTACCGGCGAGCGCCTGCGCCTGACCGACGTTGCCGCGCTCACCGCGCTGGGGCTGTCACTGGCGCAGATGCGCATGCCGCGTGTGCGTCTTGTGCCGGTGCGCGACGACCCGCTGATCGCCGCCGCCGCGCAGCTCATCGGCGCCGACGTGGATCGCCGCGGCGGGCTGCTGCGCGAGAGCGGCAGCCTCGACAACGCGCTCAATGCCGGCGACGCCGACGCCATCGTCGCCATCGGCGGCACCGGCACCGGGCGCAACGACGCCAGCGTCACAGCGCTCAAGCGCGACGGCCGGCTGGTCATGCATGGGCTGGCCCTGTCGCCGGGCGAAACGGCGGCATTTGGATTCGCGGGCGAGCGGCCGGTCCTGCTGCTGCCGGGCCGGCTCGACGCCGCGCTCGCCGTCTGGCTGATTTTGGGTCGGCCGATGGTCGACCGGCTCGCCGCCGTCCGGCCGGGCGTCGATTTCGTCGATACCGTGCGGCTGGAGCGCAAGATCGCTTCGACCATCGGCCTGACCGAGTTCGTGCCGGTCACCCGCAGCAGCCGTAGCGCCGAGCCCTTGGCCAGCCGCTATCTGCCGCTGTCGGCTTTGGCGCGGGCCGACGGCTACGTGCTCGTACCCGCGGAGAGCGAGGGCTATTCCGCCGGCTCTGCCGTTCGGGTATGGCCGTGGCCATGAGCCACGGAACGTCATCGCCTTCTCGCGCTGAAGAGGAACTTCTCGCCCGTGTTCGCGCCGCGGCGCGGCAGGAGCAATTCCTCGAGGTGGTCTCGCCCGACGAGGCAAAGGCGCGCTTCGCGGGCGCTGCCGACTTCACGCCGCTCGCCGCGGAGACGGTAACGCTGGCGGACGCGCTCGGACGCGTGCTGGCGCACGACGTGGTGGCGCTCGCCGATGCGCCACCGTTCGACCGCTCCAATGTCGACGGCTTTGCGGTCCGCGCTGCGGATACGGTGGGCGCCAGCGAGAGCGCGCCGCGGGTGCTGACGCTGAATGCGGAGGTGATCGCCTGCGGTCATGAACCGACGCTCGATGTCGGCGGCGCCACCGCCACCGCTGTCGCCACCGGCGGCATCATTCCGCGCGGCGCCGACGCCGTCGTCATGATCGAGCAGACGGAATTGCGCGAGCGCGGCGCGCCGGCGATCGACGTGCGGCGCCCCGTGGCGCCTGGACAGTTCATCTCCTACGCCGGCTCGGACATCGCGCGCGGCGAGACGGTTCTGCGGCGCGGCGCGCGCATCGGTTCGCGCGAGATCGGCATGCTGGCGGCCGCAGGACTTGGTACCGTCGCGGTCGTGCGGCGGCCAAAGGTGGCGATTTTGTCGACCGGCGACGAACTCGTGAAACCGGGCGAAGTCCTGAAACCGGCGAAAGTCTATGACAGCAACGGCGCTGTTGTTGCCGCCGCCGTCGCCGAGGCCGGCGGCATGCCGGTTGCGTTCGGCGCCTTTCCCGACGACGAGGCAAAACTCGAAGCGGCGGTGCGCGCGGCGCTGGCGGCGTGCGACATCGTCGTGCTCTCGGGCGGCACCTCGAAAGGCGCGGGCGACCTGTCGCACACAATCGTCTCGCGTCTCGGCAGGATCGTCGTGCATGGCGTGGCGCTCAAGCCCGGCAAGCCGCTCTGTCTCGGCATTGCGCAGGACAAGCCGGTCATCGTGCTGCCGGGCTTCCCAACCTCGGCGATTTTCACCTTTCACACTTTCGTTGCGCCGCTCATCCGCGCGCGCGCCGGCCTGCCGCCGGAAGCGGCGGAAACGCTGACCGCGCGGGTGCCAGTGCCCATCGCCTCGGAACTGGGCCGGGAGGAATTCGTGCTCGTCTCGCTCATCGCCGGCGAGGACGGCCCGATCGCCTTTCCGATCGGCAAGGGCTCCGGCGCGGTGACGAGCTTTTCGCAGGCCGATGGCTTCCTCGCCATCGATGCGCTTGCCTCGACGCTCGAGGCTGGCAGCGCCGCCGAGGTGACTTTGATCGGCGGCGTCGCGCACGCGCCCGATCTCGTGGTGATGGGCAGCCACGACGTCGCGCTCGACGCAGTCATCGGCGCGGTCATCGATCGCGGCTTCTCCGCGCGCGTGCTCGCGGTCGGCAGCCTCGGCGGCGCGGCGGCAATCGCGCGTGGCGAATGCGATATTGCGCCCGTGCATCTGATCGATCCCAAGAGCGGCGACTACAACGTGCACCTGGTGCAGCCTGGTCTCAGCTTGGTGCACGGCTGGCGTCGCATGCAGGGCATCCTTTTCCGGCCCGGCGACGCGCGCTTCGAGGGCCGCAGTGCGAAAGAGGGGCTTGCCGCCGCGCTTGGCGATGCCAGCGTGCTGATGGTCAATCGCAACGCCGGCTCGGGCACGCGCGTGCTGATGGACTCGCTGCTCCAGGGCAAACGGCCGCCTGGTTACGCCAACCAGCCGAAGTCGCACAATGCCGTCGCCGCGGCGATCGCGCAGCGCCGCGCCGACTGGGGCCTTGCCATCGCGCCGGTGGCGAAGATGTACGGGCTCGGTTTCTTGCCGGTCGCGCCGGAGCACTACGATTTCCTTGTCGCCGAGCGGCGACGCGGGCATGCGGCGGTCGAGGCGTTCCTTGCTGCGCTCAGGGACGAGCCGACGCGCGCGCGCATCCGCGCCCTCGGCATGGAGCCCGCCTGATCGTCTCGCGAGGCCTTGTCAGCAGCTCAGGCGAAGGACATTGCCGCCGCTTTCGCTTCCGGCACCACGTCGTGATCGTAGAGTCGCTTGCGGAATTCGGCGTGCGCGGTGATCTCGGCGTCGCGACGCGCAAGGTCGGCATAAACCGAATCGTAGCGCATGCCGTTCTCGCGCGCCCCGCGCTGCACGGCCGCCACGCGCTCGCGGCGCAGCCGCTCGTAGACATTGAGCGCGGCGCTTGCGGTGCTCACGTCGCATAGCGCGAGGATGGTCGCCAGTGCCATGCCGTCCTCGATCGACTGATTGGCGCCCTGACCGAGATGCGGCAGCATCGGATGCGCCGCGTCGCCGAGCAGCGTCAGGCGGCCCTTGGTCCACACCGGCAGCGGCTCGCGATCGTATAGCGCCCAACGGAACGTCTGCGTAACGTGCGAGAGCAATTCGCCGATGCGCGGATCCCAGCCAGCGAATTCGGCGCGCAGCACATCGGGATCGCCGGGCGCCGACCACGACTCCTTCATCTGCTGATCGGCCGGCACGAAGCCGACATAGTTGACCAGTTCGCCGTGGCGCACCGGGAAGGTGAGGAAGTGCTTGCCTTTGCCGAGCCACATCAGCCAGGCCTTGTTCGGCCAATCTGGAATCAGCCTGTGCGGCACGACGCTGCGGTAGGCGATCCCGCCGTGGAAGACGGGATTGGACGGCGGAAACACGTACGGCCGCAATTCGGAGTGAATGCCGTCGGCGCCGATGACGATGTCCGCCGCGACCGTCGCGCCATTGGCGAACGACACGCGCGCCGTTTCGGCGTCCTGCGCGAAGCCGGTGCAGCGATGGCCGGTGTGCACGATCTCCTGCGGTAGCGCGCCAGCGAGAATCTCCACGAGATCGGCGCGATGCATGCCGTAGGTGGCGTTCCAGCCCGAGGAATCCGTCACCTGCACCGGTGCGATCGGCGTGCCGTCCTGGTGGAAATAATGCGATTGCGTGCCGACCAGCGCGCCGAATTTCTCGACCTGCGGCCCGAGTCCGACGCGGTTGAGATGCCGCACGCTGTTCGGCGTGAGATAGACCCCGGCGCCGACTTCGCCCAGCGCCGGGGCCTGCTCGTAGATGTCGACCTTCAGCCCCTGCGCGCGTAGCGCATTGGCGGCAAACAGGCCGCCAATCCCGCCACCGACGATCGCGACGTTCGGTCGCTTACCGGCCATACTCAATGTCCTTCCTGCTACTGAAGCTTTATGTGCGCCGCTTTGATGACGTTGCCCCAGCGCTCGACGTCGGCGTGCATGTAGCTGGCAGTCTGTGCGGGCGAGCCGCCGACGACGGTCGCCGTCAACTTCTTGAGCTTCGCCTGAATATCAGGCTGGCGCAGCGCTTCATTTATGTCGGCATTGATCTTGTCGACAATCGCCTTCGGCGTCTTCGGCGGTGCGACGACGGCGTACCATGCGGTCGACTCGAAGCCGGGCAGAGTTTCCGCGAAGGTCGGCACATCCGGCAGGTCCGCCAGCCTCTTCTTCGATGCGACGGCCAGCAGCTTGAGCTTGCCCGCCTTCACCAGCGGCAGCGAGACGCCAAGATTGTCGAACATGATGTCGACGTCGCCGGCCAGCAGGCCCTGCAGCGCCGGGGCCGTGCCGCGATAGGGCACGTGCTGCATCTTCACATGCGCCATCATCTGGAACATCTCGGCCGTCAGATGCGACGTGGTGCCGTTGCCCTGCGTGGCATCGGTGATCTTGCCGGGATTCCTCTTCATGGCGTCGATCACTTCGGCGACGGTATTCGCCTTGATCTTGTTGGGGTTGACGAACAGACCGTTCGGCACCGACGCCATGACGACGATCGGCTCGAACTTGCCGGGGTCGAAGGCAAGATGCGGATAGAGGTTCTGGTTGACCACCAGCGGTGGCGGCGGCGCCGACAGCAACGTGTAGCCGTCAGGATCGGCGTGATAGGCGAGCTCCGCGCCGATGTTGCCGGCCGCGCCGGTGTGGTTCTCGATGATGACGGGCTGCTTCCATTTGCGCGACAGCCAGTCCGCGATGATGCGCGGCACGGTGTCGGCCGATCCGCCGGCCGGGAACGGTACGATGATCTTTACCGTATGATCGGGATAGGCCTGCGCGTGCGCAATGTTGCCGAGCGGCGCGAGCGTCGCACAAAGGACCAGTATACCGAACATGCGGGCGGCGCCGCCAAAGAAACGTGAGTGGTGTGTGCGCAATTGATGCCTCCCCGGGGATTTATTGCGGTGTGCTGCCGCTCTTTGCGGCGGACATTGCTGCAGCGAGGCGGGAATTGCAACCGCGGGACGGGCGCGATCCGAGGCGTCCGGTCAGCGCGTCATCGGGTGGTGCATGCGCAAGTGCCGCGGCGGCGACTTGCCTGCGGCTCGGCAATGACGAATATGAGCGTCACGCGACGCTTTGACGGACGTGCCAGAATCGCAAAATGCGATCGGCCGTGGCCTTCGACAATTTCATGAAGTCGGCGTGGGCGCGATTAACATCGCGCTCGCTCAAGCCGCTGCGCTCGGCGCTCGTCTTCAGGATCTCCATCGTGGTGTTCCAGTCGAAGCCCAGCGCCTTGCAGGTGAGAATGAGGCCGCCCGTGTCCGCCTGCAGCAGCAGGTTTTCGACCGCGTCATATTTCAGGTTTGCGAGCAGCGACAGGCTGGCGACGACGGCTTCGTAGTGCCGCGACAGCGCAAAGTTTTTGACGGCGGCTTCGGCGAGTCCGCCGGACTGCTGCATCGAAACGACGAGCCGTTGTGCGGCGGCGACACCGACGAGCTTCTGCTCGGCTCGCGCCGCCGCCTTGGCGAGCAGGGCCTGCAGACGTTCGGCCGGAATATCCGAGCGGACGCTCAGTCCGGCGCTGAGCGCGTTGTCGTGCTCCGCCAGTCTCACCAGTTGCTCAAGGCCGGCGCGCGAGAGCTGCGCCGAGACGTTCTTTGCGACACTGCGCGCCACGTCCTGATTGCCGCGCTCGATCAGGATATCGGTCAGAGGTTCGGTCAGACCGGGGCGTGCCGAAATTGCGAGGAGATGCTCGGTGCCTTTCGCTTTGGCGATTTCGCACAGATCGGTCTCGCTCAGTCGCGGCGACTGCGACAGGATCGGGCCCGCGACCTCGATGCGATCATCCTCGGCCAAGCGGCGGACCAGGCGAGGCGGAGCGTTGCCGATGGGCGCCATGCGCTTACTGACATCGAGGACGCCTTCCAGTTCGGAGTCGTCGAGAAGGCTATCGAAGAGATTATCGAAAATGCCGACCTTGCTGTCGTCGAGACCGGGTGCACTCGACATGAAAAGATCGGTCACGGCGCGCAATGTCTGGTGACGCGTTTTAGGATCGGCGTGTTGAATCGCGTCTTCGATCGCGTCGATGGACAACGGTGCCGGCATGCAACAACACCCATTCTGGGGTCACGAGTACCTAGTTACTACAGAATGTATTGATCGGGACTTAAGGACATTCGGTTGTAAGCGCGATGCAAAACCTGTGGTTGCAGGGCTTCAGTTGTCCGTGCGCGCCCGATTGCTCCCTCAGTTTTAACGATGTGGATTGCTCATCGCCGATCGACAATCGCGATTATGGGTTGTCCGGGTTCGCGCACAGCTTGCGCGGGTAACAACCTGTAGCGGATGCCGCTCCCTGGCCACCATTGTGGGCCAGCACATGCCCCGTGCCCGGCTGAGTGGCTGGCAAGTCTGGCGATTGCTCGCGGAGCGCGAACCGCCCTATATAGGCCGCATGCGTATCATCGGCCTCGCCGGCTGGAGCGGCTCCGGCAAAACGACCTTGATCACCAAGCTCATTCCGCGCCTGACTGCCCGGTCTTTGCGGATCTCGACGCTCAAGCACGCTCATCATGGCTTCGATCTCGACCAGCCGGGCAAGGATTCGTTCATGCACCGCACCGCTGGCGCCACCGAGGTGATCGTCTCGTCGGCACGCCGCTTCGCCATCCTGCACGAACTGCGCGACGAGCCGGAGTGGGATCTGCTCGATCTGGTGGCGAAGATGTCGGCGGTCGATCTCGTCCTGGTCGAGGGCTTCAAGCGCGACGCCTTCCCCAAGATTGAGGTCCATCGCACGGCCAACGGCAAGCCGCTGATCCATCCGGACGACCCCTATATCGTGGCGATTGCCGCGGATACGGCCCTGCCGCAGGCCAAGGTGCCCGTGGTCGATCTCGACGATGTCGAAGCGGTCGCGGAACTGGTGCTGGCGAACGCCATTCCGCTGGAAAAGGCCGAGGCCCTGCGGAGCAACTGATGGCGCAACTGAGCGACGACTGCTTCGCGTTCTCCGGGCCGCTGCTGCGGCTCGACGACATGGAGCGGCTGATCGCCGAGCGTATCGCGCCGGTGGCGGAGACCGACCGCGTGCCGCTCGCGGCAGCGCGCGGACGCGTGCTGGCAGCCGATGTCGTCGCGCCGGTCGATCTGCCGCCGTTCGACAATTCCGCGGTGGACGGTTACGCCGTGCGCCATTCCGATCTCAAATCCGATGCCGACACGCGGCTCGCGATTTCCGGGCGGCTGACCGCCGGCGCCGGCGAGGCGCTGTCGCTTGACGTCGGCAACGCCATTCGCATCTTCACCGGCGCGGCAATGCCGAAGGGTGCCGACACGGTGTTCATGCAGGAGGACGTGACGACCGATGGCGATGCCGTCGTCGTGCCGAAAGGCTTGAGGCGCGGCGCCAACCGGCGGCTCGCCGGTGAGGACATCGCCAAGGGCGCCGTAGCGTTGGCCGCCGGCACTGTGCTCGAGCCACAGCACATCGCGCTCGCTGCGGCCCTCGGCATTACCGATTTGAACGTGCGCCGGCCGCTCAAGGTGGCGATCTTTTCGACCGGCGACGAAGTAGTCGAGCCCGGCTCGGCGCTGCCGCGCGCGGGTGTCTACGACGCCAACCGTTACCTGCTGCGCGAACTGCTCGAGCGGCTCGGCGCGCGCGTCACCGATCTCGGCATTCTCGCCGATGACCCCACTTCGCTGGCGCGGGCGCTGCGCGCGGCCGCGGCGGCGCACGATCTCATCGTCACCTCCGGCGGGGTTTCGACCGGCGAGGCCGATTACGTCCGTGAGGCGGTCGCGCAGATCGGCAGCCTGGTGTTCTGGCGCGTCGCCATCAAGCCCGGCCGGCCAGTCGCGCTCGGCGTCATCCGCGGCGAGGGCGGCAGTGCGGCGTTCGTGGGCCTGCCGGGCAATCCGGTGGCGGTGTTCGTGACCTTCGTGCGCGTGGTGAAGGTGCTGCTGCGGCGCCTCTCTGGCGCGCGGCCGCAGACGCTGCTGCCGCTGCCGGTGCGCTCAGGGTTTGCGTACAAGAAGAAGAAAGACCGACGCGAATACGTGCGCGTCGCGTTGCGGCGCGGAGCGGACGGCGAGTTGGAGGCGATCAAGCACCCCCAGGACGGCGCCGGCATCCTCACGTCGCTGACGCAGACCGACGGGCTGCTGGAATTTCCGGAAGAGACGACGAGCATCGCCCGTGGTGACCACGTCGGCTTTCTCTCGTATGCGGTGCTAATGGACTAGGCTGCGCCGGCGACGATTTCGGCGGCCTTGGCGGCATCCTCGGGCGTGTTGACGTTGAAGAAGGGATCGATCGGCTCAGTCGGCCAGTCGGCGATGGCGATGCCGTGCCGCGCGGTCCACACCTCGATCTTGCGCAGGTCCTCTTTGACCAGCGCTTTGCGCAAATCTTCGCGCAGCGCCAACGGCCACAAGGCCACGACCGGATGTCGCCATTCGCCGGAGCGGGCGCAGGCGAGCGGCACGCCGGCGCCCATCTTGCGCCGCGCGGCGTGCAGACGCTCGACGAGGTCGTCAGGCAGGAACGGGCAGTCGCCCGGTACGCTCAGCATCCATTCGATGCCGTTGTTCTGCGCCGCCAGCCAGTCGAGGCCGGCAAGGATACCGGCGAGGGGGCCGGGGTAACCTTCGATGTTGTCCGGCACGACGGTGAGACCGGTGTCGGCGAAGCGCGCGGGATCGCCATTGGCATTGATGATGATACCGCTGCATTGCGCCGACAATGTTGCCAGCACGCGGTCGAGGATCGAAACGCCGCCGAGCTCGATGCGCGCCTTGTCGCCGCCGCCCATGCGGCGGGCAAGCCCGCCGGCGAGCACGAGGCCGAGGGTCGGGGGGTAGGGGTGGGTCATGCGGGCTATGTAGTCGAGGCTGAGAGCCTCCGCGAGTCCCGATCTCAATCCTCGACCGCCGCCTTGCGTCGGTGCTTGGTACTCTCCTCCTCGACGAAGGCGAGATCCTGGTCGAACACGATGCGGCTCTCGCCGGCCAACGCGACGAAACGTTTGCCGCGCGCGCGGCCGATCAGGGTCAAGTTCGCGTTGCGCGCGAGCTCCACGCCCCAGGCGGTGAAGCCCGAGCGCGAGATCAGGATCGGAATGCCCATGCGCACGGTCTTGATCACCATCTCCGAGGTGAGGCGGCCGGTGGTGTAGAAGATCTTGTCCGACGCCGAGATCTTCTCCTTGAACATCCAGCCGGCGATCTTGTCGACCGCGTTGTGGCGGCCGACGTCTTCCATATAGACGAGCGGTTTGTCCTGTTGCGCCAGCACGCAACCGTGGATGGCGCCGGCTTCGAGATAGAGCGACGGCGTGGTGTTGATCGCGTGCGTCAGGCGGTAGAGCCACGACGTCCGCAACTCGGCATCCGGCAGCGAGACGTCTTCGAGCGCTTCCATCAGGTCGCCGAACACGGTGCCCTGCGCGCAGCCGGAGGTCTGCACTTTCTTCTTCAGTTTCTTCTCGTAATCGGTCTTGCGCTTTGTGCGCACGACGACGACCGATAGCTCCTCGTCGTAATCGACGCCGGTTACCTCGTCGTCCTGCAGCAACATGTTCTGGTTCAGCAGGTAGCCGATCGCCAGATATTCGGGATAGTCGTTGATAGTCATTGCGGTAACGATCTCCTGGCTATTGAGGAAGATCGTCAGGGCGCGCTCGACCGTCACCGACGTCTCCATCGGCGCGCCGGTCTGATCGATGCCTCGGACGCGCTCGGTCAGGCGCGGATCGGCCGGGTTCGGACGGATGATGTATGGCAGTTCGTCGGACATGTGCCGAATATAGGGTATTCGCCGTCGTCCCGCATGGGCTGTGAGATAATGCGGGCCGGGTCCTGCCGGGCTGGGCCGGACAGCTCCAAACGTAAAGAAGTTATGACTTTATTTGACGCAAATCCGCCGCGCCATTTGGCGGCGCCTCAAGGTCCTTGTGGTTTCATGCTACCCGCACGGCAGTCAAACAGGTGCGGACATGCGGGTCGTTCCTCTGCTCATCCTTTTCGTGTGCGGGCTATCCGTTTCGGTGGCGCCCGAGAGGCTGGTCGCCAACGATCTGGCGATCGCAGCCGCAGCCACCGACGATTCGGCCGGCCAAATCCAGTATGAAGCGTTGCAGGCGCAGGCCAACCTGGCGCTGGATCTACTCAGGCAGGAGCACGAACGCCGGCTCGCCGCCGCCCGATTCGCCGCGAACTGATAAGGCGTCGCTCCGAACGCGCCGGGTTTCCCCGCGAATGGTCGGCATTCGGGTGATGCCGGCGAGCGAGCCGCCGCGTGACAAGGAAGAAAAACATATTGGCGCCGTCGCAGGTTTGGCTTGCAAATCGGCCCTTGCGCGGCCATGAACCTAGCCCCGGCGGCCGGTGCCTCGCGCACAGGTGCGGCTGCGCGCGGCTGACGACAGCCGATCCGGAGAGGTGGCCGAGTGGCTGAAGGCGCACGCTTGGAAAGCGTGTATACGGGAAACCGTATCGAGGGTTCGAATCCCTCTCTCTCCGCCAGCCTCGTTGGCTAACCGTTTCTCGGACTGAATTTGGCGGCCAAATAGGCCTTGTTCCTGCGTCGTTGCTACGCTTCGCTCAGGACCTCGAAAGCCATCCAGGACGTCCAACCCCGTTCTCAACGCCGCATTCTCTCGAACGCTCTGTACTGCTTTCCGTAGGTACGGTTCGGGGCCCTAGTAGCAGTCGGCCATTTTTCGAGGCGGCGGGCGACTGGGGTTTGCAGCGCATTCCCTCGATCGAAATGCTTTCCAACCACGATCGGCCATCTCGCAGTTCGAATCCTGCTGTCCCAGCCAGGCAGTCGGTGCTTTCGCCCCAAGGCGGACGGCCGGTCGAAAACCCCGCCGAAGCGCGGCGCTTTCGGACGCGGGTAGGTCTCCGAACTTCCCATAGTATGGAGGCAAAGCCGGACGGCCGCTTATTTCTCTGACCGCAGTCGGCAGAATTTCCGTTATTGCGGAGCGCGGGGCTGGAGACTGGTGCGATCCACTGATGGCAGAGGCACCAGACTACGAATCTGGGGGTCAGAGGTTCGAATCCGCATTACAAGCAGTCCTAATGGTCTTACCAAAGCCATTAGACGCACTCTCACGAATATCCGCGTACTTAAACGACACACTCAGCGCCAGCGGGCCAGCAAAACCAGATGCACAATTCGACGAACTAAACACGCCATGCGTGAGTACGCTCGCTTTCAAATCGAGCAGACTTTGCAGCTCATCGAGCATATGCTGCGGAATCGGCCCAAGAGGGAGCCGACATGACACGACACCTGCTGATGTTCGCTGCAATTTTCGTCCCGTTCTTCCGACGAGAAGGTCTCGACTAGGATACGGTGCTGGCAAGCGCCACAGATCACGACCGAGAAATCGCGGCATCCATCCGCGTTCTGTAGTACCGCCCTTATTCGACCTTCCGAAGGTACTGAAGCGCCGGCAGCCCAGTGTCCTTGTCGGTGACAGGCGTTGGGTCCGGCGAGATCGTAGCCGCCGAAGCGCGCTTCGACGGCTCGTTATCGACGCTCACAATTCCCTCGACATAGAACGAGGACATTTTGGTTTTGACGAATCCGTTCTTCATTTCAGCGATGGCCGCCGCCAAGGTGCTCTTGGCATAGCCCTTGTTGCGATACTTCTCTGGGACCGCGACGCCCAACTGAAGAACCGGAAGTCCCTCGATGTATCCGGCGGTAACGGCGACGACGAACGCCTTCACCGTCCTGCCATCGAGTCTCACGTAGGTGAGCCGCATCACGCCGGGGGTAGGGCTATCGGAGTGGAGGAAGATTTCAGGATCGAGCTTGCCCGTTTGCAGATCAATTTCGCCATCAAGCAACGCCTGTTGAAACGAAACCATCCCCTCCGTGGGGTCGGTCATCCGTGGCATGTGCGTTTCTCCTGAGCCCTATGTAAGCTCTGCCAGCGCCCCGGCAATCTCAAGCACTTTCGCCACCATGCCTTCCAATTCCGTTGCGTGAACGGGCTCGCTGTCCGGGTTCCTTCCCTCGCCATGCATATAGCGTCGCGTGTACGTGTTGATGTCGTCGATGTCGGCGTAGGCCTCGACCAGCACCGGGGGGGAGTTCGCGTCTCGAACTTTCCCGAGCATATTGCCGAGACCCTTCACGCCGCCCAGAAGTTGCGGAGCCATGCGCTGCATGTGTGTTTCCAAGACTGGCCGCAGCTTCTGAATCACATCGCGCGGCTGGCCTTTGTGGTGATGATAGAAGCTCAGCAGAACTCGCCTGTTCGCTGCGTCCTCGCTTTCGGTGTCGGTCTCAATGGACCACTCGGCGATTACGGTGTCCTTATGGCCAAACGGTATCAGCCACAGCGGCTTGCGATCTGCGGTAGGCAACGGCAGGTCCCACAGGTCTCGCAGGAAGCTGCGGTCGTGAGACATTACGACCACTTGCGACACCGTTTCGCCACACCGCTTGATTTCCGTTGCTGTGCAAGTCCGCCGGAAGTGATCCTGACTGTTAAACGGATCGTCGAATACGACGATGCAATCGGCCTTGTCCGTATCGGCTTCGATCTCAGCCAAGAAGAAGGCGAGGGCGAGCGTGCTGCGGTCGCCAGCCGACAACGTGTTCTTGAAGCTCGGTTCAGACAACGGGGTGTCGCTGCTGCCCATCTCTACCGACGTGTCGTTGATGACGACGCAGAAGGTAGAGTTCGCAACGCGCCCTGAATATTCAACTCGGACACTGTCGAGGTGGAAACCGGCGTTGAACCGTTTGAGGTAGCGATTGATCGCCTTTGTGTATTTGTCGCAGACGTCACTGCTGTATGCGTCGAGTTTGTCGCGCGCTGCCTGCTTCTTCCGTTCGAGTTCTTGCTTCTCTGCGGTCAGCTTTTTGTATCGGTCGCACGCTTGAGCGACGGTCTTCTCATATCGTTTCTCAGTCAGCTCATGCCACTTCAGCTCATTGGTCGCCGACTGCAACTTCGCGGGGCTTGCACTTCGCTTGAACGTGTTAATCGCTTGGTTCGCCGCATCTACCGCGGCGTTGTACGCGGTGACCGCGTCATTGAGCTGAGAAGCAGCTTCATAGGCAGATGAGTACTCTTCGGAGAGGGGCAGCGCCTCGAGCGGTGCGGCGGCCTTCTTGTGGAGCAAGTCAATCATTTGCTCTCGAAACGCACGAAGGAGGGCGCCGAGGTCCACGTCCGGTAACGTGGGCATATCGAACGCAACGTACCGTTTCCAGACTTCGGCCGCGTTGGTGTTCGACTGCAGCCGATTCAGCATGAGTTCGATGCGGTCGTCCGAGTAATGCGTGCCGGGCAGACCTTGGTACTGCGTCAGCTCACGTCGGAACGTCGTGTACGTGTCATTGAAGTACGACTGATAGGCTTCGATGAGGCTAAGCCCCTTAGTGTCCTGGCCGCACCACGGGCACTCGTTGTTGTGGTGATGCATCATGCCCGTGGACAGCCAAGATTCGTTGCCCTCCATTCCATGGGCTTTCAGATGTTGCTTCACCGTGGCCTCGGCATCACGGGACACTTCTTCGAGCGTTTTGCTGAGAATGTCCTTTAACCGAGCAGGTAGAGGAGGGAATTCCACTTTCTGGAGCAGCGCCTGAGAGCGCAGGTTGTCGATATCCTTTAGACCTTCGACTTCCTTGCGCTTGGCTTCGATCTTAGCGTCAATCTGCGGATCTTCATCAAGCTCGATGAACTGATCTACTTGGTTTGCCGGCACGTGCGTCGTCAGCACGCGTTTCGCTTCTCCGATTTCGCCGTTCTTCTCGGTGATGGCGGTGTCGAGGTTGTGGTACTCGGCGGCAAGCGTCACGCCGTCTTGGCCGAGGATCAGGTTGCACAGGTTGCGACGTTGGTTCGTCCCGATCGCATCGCCGAAATAAATGTTATCGGCCACGTACTGAGCATCGAAGATGCGCAAGTATGTCGGCGCGCTGTTCCATTGCCCATCTTTGAAGAGGGCCGTGCCACTCCCAAGGGTCAGAACGATATTCGGCTCCGACGAGCTGCCGAGGGTTTTGCGGCCTATGACGATGTCGGGATTGTCCGTCTGAAGAGATCGGAGGATGGAGCACAGGGTCGTCTTCCCGCGCCCGTTTTCGCCGAAAATGACGGTGTACTTCTTGAAGGTGACATCACCCTCCGCCGCGCAGCTCCGAAACCGGCCCACGGAGCCGATGTGTTTGACCTGCTTTACAAACATCCCGCAACCCTCTGATGTATTCAAAGGATACTCTCGGATTCGTCCGCTGTTGACTCGCGCGCTTCGAGTTCTCTATTTGTTCTTAAGCAAGAAGGCGAAAACAGACCCTCCATGAACGACCGGCTCCGCGCCTACTTGGACGAACAGGCCAGCGAGCTGGACGAGAGCGTGCGCCAGGCGCTCTCGATCACAAACGGAAATGCGATTGGGCTCTCCGTGCCTCTATCACCGCCACGAGCTTTTTGCAGGAAGAGATCGACGGCCTGAAATCGCAGGTATCGGTCGGCTTCACCCGAGGCCGCGTCAAGAAGCCAGCGCGGAAGCATCACACCGCCGAGGAATTCCTAGCGTCAGTCGCAGCCGGGATGGCCGACAAGGGCGCCTGCATGGTCATTTGGCGACTTCTCCGCAACAATGGCAGGTGCGGCGAAGATTGACACTCAGAGCCCGAGGGAGAATGGTCTGTGCGAATTCAGAGAAGCCCCGACATTCGCTACACCAATGTTTACGCCGAACGTGGAAAGCGCTGAGACATTTCGCTTCACGCTACTCTGGACGCTTCAACATGGATAAGCCGGGTATCATCTACCGAACCGCAACTGCCGCCGACGTGGACGACATCCTAACGATTTTCGGGGAAGTTGCGCCCGAAGTCCCAACGATAGGAGTTGTAGAACAAACGAAAGGATTGGTGGAAGGCTGGGTGGCAACGGGTGCTTCGTTGGTCGCGCTCGATTCCGACGGTAAGATTGTCGGATATGCACTTGCCCAAGGCGACGGGAAGGATGGGATAGAGCTGGTCTACCTCGGCGTTACCGGCACAGCGAGAGGCAAGCGCGTGTGCTCAGGGATAGTCGCTCGGTTGAAAGAACATGACATGCCGATCACGGCGTCCGTGCGTCATGACAATCAAAGTTTGATGGCTGCGCGCTTTGAACGTCTTGGATTTAAGACTCTCGAAAATCAGCAGGAGCAGACCAAGTACCGCTGGAAGCCAGTAGGTAACGCGGATGCTCAGCCCGGCTCACCAGCTCGCGGGTAGGACTCCCAGGGAATCGAAACGCCAGTGTTCTCAGGACGTTTGGTGTCCAGTTCGAGCCTGCCCCTGGGCATCAAACTGACCGCCGGAAGATGTTCCATAATGAACTTACACGCGCGAATGGACGCGCTTGAAGTCGACGATCTGTGGACCAGATAGCTCCCGCCAATTCGGTCGAGTATCGGCTCCAATCGCGCCACACTGAGTGCAGACCAATCGCTGCTCGATTTCACGAAGCGTGGCTTCGCTGCGCAAGCCTGAAAGACTGACTATGCCTGAATGGTGGCATGGCCATGCGCCTGTCCGCTTGCCCTTGCAGTAGGCGTCGACACTCCCGATGCCCAGGCTCCGGACATATCCGACAGTAGCAACAAAGGGCGCGTCGGATTTGCTGCCTCTCGTCGACCGTCCCTCGATAGGCATTGGTGCACCCGCAACTGCTCGTCATCCGCAGCTTGCAGAGGTCTTCGAGTCGGCGCGCCGAGTCGAGTCGGCTGAAAATCATCGGGGATAAAGGCTGCTCATGGCGCTGACCTGCCGGTCCCATTCAATCGGCAATGGCCGAGTGAGTTGCTTCAGCGTGAGATCCGCATGCTGGCGGCGATCGAGGATTGCGGTAACGATTTCGGGTGAGAGGAGCGTCAAGCGGAGCAGGCGGCATGCGTAGGAGTCATTCACGCCCCGAGCCTTTGCCAGTTCGGTAATCGAGGCGTATTCGCCACTCTCGATCTGTCCGCGCCACCTGAACGCCTTGGCGAGCGCTTTCAGCAAGGCATCCTCGGTCTTGGGTAAAGGTGGAGAGGCCGGGCCGATTTCAGAGACGATCGTCTTACGTCCGCCGCGCCACGTGAACTTCATCGGCACGTGCACGGTCACAGTCTGCGCCTGGTTTTGCCTGCTCATGCGGCCTGTCGCCCTTGGCTATTCCGTAGATCATTGAAGACCGTCGACAGCCCATCGACACGTAATCGGATGTCCGCGCCGGCTTCCGAAATATCCACACGCTCGACTAAGAGCTGGACGATGCGGGCCTGCTCTGCAGGGAACAGCTCGTTCCACAGAGCCTCAAATCGGAATAGCTCGTCGCGGACGGCACGCTCCGTCAGGCCCTTGATGGTCTGACGGGCGGCCCGCCAGGTTGCCACGACGATTTCAGGGCTCTGCAGCATGGTCTTGATCTGGGCGACCACCACCGCCTCGATCTCGGCCGCCGGAATGCGCCGCAGCGCTGAGTCAGCGGCTGCCCGCTTCAGGCAATCGATCGACGTGTAATAGCGATAAAGCTTGCCGCGCTTACGGGTATGGGACGGCGTCATCGCCGTGCCGCTCGGACCGAACAGCAGCCCTTTAAGCAGGGCCGGCGTGCGCCCAAGCTGCCGGGTCTTCTTGGTGTGCGGGCTACCCTTGATCAGGGCGTGGACCCGGTCCCAAAGCTCGGTCTCGACGATTGGTTCATGCTCGCCGGGATAGGAAGTCCCCTTGTGGACTGCCTCGCCCAGATACACCCGATTGTTCAGCACTCGGTAGAGGTAGCCTTTGTCGATCGGCTTGCCTTGCTTGTTGAGTGCGCCCTCTTTCGTGAGTTGCTCGATCAGGATCTGTGGCGGTGTCTCGCGGCCGAAGCGGAGGAAGATCGAGCGGACGAGCTTCGCCTCAGTCTCGTTCACCAGGAGCTTCCGATCCTTCACGTCGTAGCCAAGTGGTGTCCATCCGCCCATCCAAATTCCCTTGCGACGGGAAGCGGCGAATTTGTCGCGGATGCGTTCCCCGATCACCTCCCGCTCGAACTGGGCAAACGACAGGAGCACGTTGAGGGTGAGCCGCCCCATGGATGTGGTCGTGTTGAAGGCCTGCGTGACGCTGACAAAGGTGACCTGCCGTCGGTCGAACACCTCCACGAGCCTGGCGAAGTCCATCAGCGACCGGCTGAGGCGGTCGATTTTGTAGACGACAACCACATCGACTCTGCCGGCCTCGATATCGGCCAGCAGGCGCCTCAGGGCGGGCCGGTCCAGCGTTCCTCCGGAAAAGCCGCCATCGTCGTATCTGTCATCCAAGAGAACCCAGCCCTCGGCCTTCTGGCTGAGGACGTAGGCCTCGCAAGACTCTCGCTGCGCATCGAGGCTGTTGAACTCCTGCTCAAGGCCGTCTTCGCTCGACTTGCGGGTGTAGACCGCGCAGCGAACCTTCGGCTTCGGCGGGGCAGCGGGAGTCTTCACGTGCGCCTCCCCTGATTCTTCAGCCCGAAAAAGACGAGCCCATTCCAATTGGTCCCAGTAATGTGACGGGCAACTGCGGAAAGCGACTTGTAGGGGCGGCCCTGGTACTCGAAGTCATCTCGCCGGACCGTGACGCAGTGCTCCTTGCCCTGCCATTCCCGAATCAGCCGTGTCCCCGCAATCGGCCGACCGGTCGCAGAGGCCCGGCGGGCCTTGGTGACCTTCCCCTCCAGCTCGTCGGCGATGGCATCCAGCCGTTCCAGCGCCTCCTCGCTGAGGCCTCCGTAGGCCAGCTCCTGGATCCGGTAGGCTAGCCGGCTCTCCAAAAACCGGCGGTTATAGGGTGGGGGCTCCCGATCGAAGAGATCGCGCCATTTGCGCTTGAGATCGGCCACGGGGGCCAATTTAAGGGCCGCCAGTTGCGCTAGCACCGACTCGCTCATTCCCGGCTTTCCTGTCCAAGTCGGGCCGGATCACCGCTCTCGGGGGCCGAGAAGTGAAGCGAACTTTCTCGGGCAGACGGGGAGATTTGGCTGGACTTCCGGGCAGCAAGACGCATGAGCCCAGCGGAGAGGATGATCGCGATCTCCGACACCACGCTCGGGATGCCGTGATCGTTGGGTTTTGGATCATTCATGCGTACCAAGCTGCACGCAAAAGCCGGGAACGCTAGCCGACAAATGTCCCGATCGAGCTTGACCGTGCAGCGGCGAAGACAAAGGTAGATCAACGGGCGACAGAGCCGGGGAAAACAGCCGACTTTCTTGAGTCTCAACCTTGTGGGTGCAAACTGATCGGCGATTTGAGTGCCGATTCGCGAGCTGAGATTCGGTTACTAATGGCCGAGGTTGCCGGTTGGACACTACGAGAAGCTGTCAGGCGGACCGTCGATCCGGATCTGCTGAAGCAGTGTGTGTCGGCAGAGAGGGATTGGCGGAGAGCGGGCGCACGCCATCTCGACTTGGCCGATGACGCTGAGACTCGTGACAGGCAGAACGAGCAACTGCAGCTTCTCAGAGATGCTCAACTGAACGCCGCTAAATCTGTCGGTGAGGCGCTCAGAGCCCACCTGATCTCAGGGCAATTGGCGGCTCGAGGCCGTCGTGGGGGCCCGCTCGCGGAGATCGTGTCCGTTCCGGCTTCGGCGTGGAAGCTTCTGACTTTTACGGATTTCCGGCGATCTGTTGCCACTGAACCAGCGCCGGACAAGACGGCAATCTACGACGTGCGCATAGTGCCTGCACTCTGGGCGGATGACGCTTTGCTGCGGCTGACCGATCAGCCACTCCTGCGAGCGTTTGATCTTTTTGTCTTCAATGACCCACAGGTGGCAAGCCTCAGGAAGACGGCAATTGCACGTGGCGGCAAGCCTCGGACCGTCGGCTTCCAGTCGCGTCTCTATCACGCGTACTGGTACGTCGATCACGGCACGGAACGCGATACCGATCCGGCAGGCTTTCTGCTCGATGGTGAGCCCCGGTCGCGTGTGGCCGAGGACGCCCTACGCGACCGTTTCCGCCGCATTATCAAGCCGCTCATTGATGGCGAGATCGTCGCAGAAGCTGCGCTCTCCGGCCAAGGAGCTCTGGTCGAGATTTCCCCCGCAATGTGGCTGCGGAAAACCGCTGTTCTCGATCTCTATCAAGGCGATTTTTACGATCGGTATCCCGATCCGTCCGGTGATGGCGAAGAGCGGGTGGCGCCGCTTTACTTAAGCCTGATGCTCCGGCGACCGAAGACTGGCTCGGCTGAGAAGCTTCACGTGAAACCGATCGACCACGTTGATGTTCGACCGGCTACGACAGCATCGACCTCAAAGACGCACGGAAAAGGTATTCGCTGGGCCGAGGATCAACATCGAATTGAACACGAATGCTACACGTGGCTTGCTGACATGATGAGGAAATCTCCAAATAGGCGGACTGCCACGAATGGCGAGCTGCTCGCAGCGGCCCGAGCCAAATGGCCCATAAGCGAACGATCATTCTCGGCAGTCAGAAAGCGCGCGATCGCAGAGACAGGGGCGCATGCGTGGCGCGTCGCTGGTGCCACCCCGAAATCGCCGCAGCCTAATCGCCGCGGCGATTAAATCGCGGCGTCTATTTCGCGGTTCGAACTTGCTCCACTTTTCGTGCCATCGAATCGCAACTGAGCGAAGCCGATGGCACAGCAAGCGACTGACCCCGAGCGACTCCTCACGGAAATCCAGGCTGCCGACCTTCTTCGGCTGTCCTCGCGCACACTTCAGGCTTGGCGCTCGCAGGGCGTCGGACCGGAGTACGTCAAAGCCGGCAGGGCCGTCCGATATCGCCGCCCGGCGCTCATCGCCTGGACCGAAGAGAACACAGTGGTCGCAGCGCCGCTCGTGCCAGCGGTCGTCAAGCAGGCACATGCAGTCGCGGAAGTGCCGAAATGACCGTGAACGCGCTCGACACCTTGCTCGCCGCCAAGGTCATCAACATCATGCCGGGACTGCGGCCCAGTGACAGGAAGGTAGCGCTGGCCCTTATCGAGCATTTCAACCGGAAGACCGGGAGGTGTGACCCGGGCATACAGCGGATCGCATCTCTATTGGATTGCTGCACACGAACGGTCATCCGCGCGACGAACCGGCTCGAGAAGCTTGGTCTGTTCGAAAAAGACCGGCACGGCGGGTACTCGAACCGGAATCGCTACCGGCCGAACTGGAAGCGCCTCGCGGAACATGAGGCGGCTTGGAAGAGCAAGCTGCACCGTTCGCGCCGGTCGAAAGTGTCACCTGAGACGCGACAAGCCGGTCACCTGGAGAGTGACTCTGCTGTCACCCAAACCTGTTCAAGGATCCTACCTAAACAAACCTACTCAAGGAGTCCGGCGAGGGAAGAAAGGATGCCTCAGCGATCGAAGCTTCCTATCCCGCGTGCGGCTGACGCCGCGCGGACCGAAGCGGAACGCCGGTGGTCGAACGACCTACTCGAAGTCTATGCCGGCCGACCTGTAACGTACGCTGAGATCGTCGACGCGATCGATGTCGGCCTGTCGGCGGCAGCAACGGAGGCGGAGCTCTCACAACACGGTGCCGGCCTGCGCCTGATTCAGCGCCGCTTGAAGCTTCAAGATTGAAGAGGAACGGATGATGCCGCCCTCGATCCACAGGTTCTTCCAGGCAGTATGCTCCACGGGCGTTGCGAACCGGAATGGTGGTTCGGTGGCACTGCGCTTTGGATGCCGAATTTCACGCTTGAGGTCGCGGTCCGAAGGGTCAGTTGGGTGTCGGGCACGGTCAAACGCTTGCTGGATGCGTGTTTCGTCAGGCGAGCGTCGCCCATTCGCGCGCATCAAATCGAACTCAGATACAAAAAGCCCATGGGGGAGGGGGGTTTCAATCTCTGCGTCTCTCGACTCAGGTACCGGTTCCTCCCTCATGCAGAGATTTTTTTTCTGGGCTGTGAGGTTTGATTCGATCAAACGAAATCAAAAAAATCAAAAGCTGAATCCTTTCAGTGGTCGACGACGTGCCGACGCGTCCGATCGACGATTTATTTTCAGGAGGGCGGGGGGTGGTCAAAAGTCGGGTCGATCGCGAGCCCGGACCGGCGGGCTAGGCGCACACACTTTTTCGGCCAATTGCGAAATCTTTTTTTTGACGGTGCGCGCCGGTGCACTTCAGAAATTTGCCGCGAAATTCAGGGTGGGGGGGGTAGGTCATGTCCGATGACGTGACGCAGGCCGCGTCTCCCTCGCGAAACCAACTCGGTTCTAGCCAGGCATCCTCGCTCTCGCTGGATACGTGGCCGATCGGCCGATTAATCCCTTCGGCACGCAATGCGCGGACCCACGACGACAAGCAGGTTGCGGAGATCGCGGGAAGCATCCGGGCGTTCGGCTTCACCAACCCGGTTCTCGTAAACAATCGCGGCGATCTCATAGCCGGTCACGGCCGCCTCGCCGCAGCCAGGCTTTTGGGCTTGAAGGAGGTGCCGGTGATCACCCTCACAGGGCTGACGGAAATTCAGCAGCGGCAGCTCATGCTCGCCGACAATCGTCTGGCCCTGAATGCTGGCTGGGATCTCGAGTTGCTCCGCCTCGAGCTGCAGGACCTCTCGTCGCTTGGCGCCGACCTCCAGGTGCTCGGCTTCACAGCCAAGGAGCTCTCGGAGGCGTTACAGCCGGCCGATACGTTGGGCCTGACCGGCGAGGACGAGGTGCCCGCGCACGCGGAGAAGGCGGTAAGCAAGGTCGGAGATGTCTGGCAGCTTGGGCTCCACCGCGTCGTCTGCGGCGACAGTACCGATATGGACACTGTGGCGCGGGTGCTCGCCGGGGCAACGCCGGTGCTCATGGTCACTGACCCGCCCTACGGGGTCGACTACGATCCCGCCTGGCGTCACCGGGCCGGTGTGAACAACTCCAAGCGCGTCGGAAAAGTCGAGAATGACAGCCGCGCCGAGTGGGGCGCTGCTTGGGCTCTCTTTCCCGGCCGGATTGCCTACGTTTGGCATGGCGCGCTGCATGCCCCGACGGTGGCCGAGAGTTTGATCCAGCAAGGCTTCACCATCCGCGCGCAGATCATTTGGGCGAAGGAGCGCCTCGTGATCGGTCGCGGCGATTATCACTGGCAGCACGAGCCGTGCTGGTACGCGGTGCGCGACAAGGGCCACTGGCTAGGCGATCGCAAGCAGACGACACTCTGGACGATCCCGACAGGCGGCCAGGATGCTGAGACGCAGCACGGCACTCAAAAGCCGGTCGAATGCATGCGGCGTCCGATGCTGAACAACAGCGCGTCCGGCGAAGCGGTCTATGAGCCGTTCTTGGGCAGTGGCACGACACTGATTGCGGCGCAGACCACCGGCCGCATCTGCTTCGCCATTGAGATCAATCCCGTCTACGTCGATGTCGCGATCCGGCGCTGGCAGGCATTCACAGGCTCGAAGGCCGTGTTCGAAGCCGATGGCCGCACGTTCGATGAAATCGCGGCCCAAGCCGCTGAATCTTTGGAGGGTTAGCGATGCGCGGCCGCAGACCCGTTCCTACGCGCATGAAGCTGCTGACCGGCAATCCCGGCAAGCGCCCTCTGAATCCCAACGAGCCCCAGCCGAAGCCGGAGATCCCGGAATGTCCGCCCCAACTAGGCCCGGTTGCACGAGAGGAATGGGACCGGCTCACCACACATCTCGCCAGTCTCCGGATGATTACGGCGCTCGACCGAACTGCGCTGGCTACCTATTGCAGTGCCTACGGGCTCTGGGCCGAGGCAATCGAAGCCGTTCAGAAATACGGCACTATGGTCAAGTCGCCGACCGGATACCCGATCCAGTCGCCATACGTCTCAATCGCCAATCGTCAGGCCGAGATCATGATGCGGATCGCTTCGGAATTTGGCTTCACGCCGGCGAGCCGCAGCCGAATTTCGATGCCCGGCCCACCAGATTCGCAGACTTCGCTTTTTGATTTTGTGCCCGAAACAGATGACGGCCCAGAACCGCAAGGGTCTCAGTAAGGCGCGTATATTTCAAACAAAAGCGCTAACGCTAGAGTGCGACCTCGAGGAAGGCGGGAGATCTTCGCGGAAGAGATCACCAAGTTGCCACCATTAGTACCGGCGCTCTGAAATAATGGAGTTCCTGTTGGCGTGGCTGCGCGCAAGGAGTATTCTCGCGCCATAGCACATTGTTGGGCCGCGATGCACTGAGTAGACACGCGCGGGGCGAAAGCCGATGCCGTACGAGCAGTCGAAGAAGGCAGCTCAATATGTCCGAATGTCCGCGGACATGCAGAGGTATTCCACCGAGAACCAAAAATCATTGATTGCGTTGTATGCAGCAAGCCACGGCTTCCAAATCGTAAAAACGTATGCGGACGAGGGGAAGAGTGGACTAAGCATTAAGGGTCGCGCCGGCCTCCAGCAACTTTTGCAAGACGTCCGAGGCGGTAACGCCGGCTTCGGGACTGTACTTGTCTATGATGTAAGCCGGTGGGGGCGCTTTCAGGATGCCGATGAAAGTGCCTATTATGAATTTCTATGTCGCGAGTCTGGTATAGCAATACGCTATTGCGCCGAGGAATTCGCCAACGATGGCAGCATCACAGCCACTATCATCAAGAGTATAAAGCGCCTGATGGCGGCCGAGTATAGCCGCGATCTATCGAATAGAATCTTCTTAGCCAAATGCAGTATGACCCGCCGTGGGTTTAGCCACGGCGGTCGTGCGGTGTTCGGCCTGCGCCGCATGCTCGTTGACGATTACGGGCAACTGAAGGGAATCCTGGAGAACGGAGAGCAGAAGTTCCTGTCTAGCCATCGCACAATCCTTGTGCCCGGACCTGAACGCGAGGTCGATACCGTACGCCGTGTTTTCGGCGAATTCGCGTGGACGGATGTCTCCATCAGCGCGCTGACAGCGAAACTGAATGCCGAAGGCATACGCAATAGCACTGGGCACCTTTGGCGCGTCAAGGGCGTCCGCGCGATGCTTTCCAACGAAAAATATATCGGCAACAACGTCTTCGGGATGACCTCGTTTAAGCTTAGGGCACGTAGGCTTAAACATGATCCGGCAACCTGGGTGCGAGCTGAGGGCGTTTTCCAGCCTATCCTCGCTAAGGATCTATTCGATCGCGTCCAAGACAAGCTTCGAGGCATAAACAGGCGCGTTACGAAGTTCGACTTACTGAGCCACTTGACGGCTATCTGGTGCAAGCACGGTGCTTTATCGACAACCGTTATTCTAGATACGCCGGGATGCCCATCGGCCAACACATTCGAGCGTCATTTCGGCAGCATGCTCGACGCCTTTAAGGCCGTCGGATACCGACGCGGTTCGCAGCGGCTCGTGTATGTCTCTACCCGACAACTCGTCTCAGATCTTGTCGCCCGCGAGCTGAGACGCTGGGGCCACTCGGTTAAAGAAATCGGTGACCGCAAGCAGGCGAAGCTTTTGGTAAATGACGAGCTTGTGATTTCGATAGCCATCGCGCACTGGTTCTACCGTACGCGGGACGGCAGGCCTCGGTGGCTCCTCAAAAGAAGCATCACGCATCAGTCTGACCTGCTGATTATCGTTCGGGCTTCAGAGAAGACTTCCCATATCATCGATTATTTATTTGTGCCGGATCTGACGTCAGACGTAGCGCAACAGCTTCTGCTCGACAGATGCCACCTGGACATTCAGAAGTTTGCGGCGAGCACTTTGGAGCCGCTGCGCGTTCTTGTCGCCCGCGATGGATTATACGAGACGCCGTTGGCACGCATACGCGAGCCGATCGCGGTGGCTGTCAAAGGTGCTCATTTGCCGAACTTCTCGCATCTGCGGCTCAACCGAAAAACGACGCATGCTAAGATTTTGCTGCGTGCCTTACAGAGATACTCCGCATCGATGGCCGCTTTTATTGCGAAAAGGCGCCGCGTTGCCGCGCGTCAAAGGGTACTTGAGGCGTCTCTTCAGCACTTATTTTGCGACCCAACTTTCATCAAAACCCTAAAGGGAGAAGGACTCGATTCGCTGCCCTCCCTGACCTCCGACAGGGTTTTTGTTGAGCGGACATGACACGCGTTAGCCTAAAGGGAATTTGCGATGCCGCGCTGGAGAAGATCAGTGCTAGGGCGAGGCCATTCTATTTCTATTCGATGCTGAGGCGAGTCAATGCGCGCCGGCAGAACGAAATCGCCGATCTTATGGCCGCCTGCTCCGATTACTCCTTTCCATTTCTAAACCTTCTTATTTTCGGATCAAAAGCGTCTGACTTCGTGCGCACGAAACGGCGAATGCGAGGCCTTAGCCAAGCCGAGTTGGCGGTGATAGAAAAAGCTGTGCCGCAGTTTGAGGCCGCCTTTTGGAACGCAGCGAGATCATATGCCGATGATGCTCGCGCTTCGATGGTGACAGAGGCCTACGTCAGGAGGATTCTCGCCAATCCCAAGGTGGCTGCCTATGTGCGCGTTGCCCATCCAAAGGTATTCCGCGATTTGAGCCGACTGAAATTCAAGTGTGCCGCAACCGAGCTCACGGGCGCGGTAGCAGCAAGCCGTACAGCTCATAGTTCGACCCGCTAGTCGGTGCCCCAGTTAGTAAGAGGCGGCGGTGGCACCGTTATCAGTCGGCGCTCGCCGCGCGCGATCCGTGCGGATCGACGATGACGTAGCCGGCGATCGAGCGCACGTGCTCGCGCGTCAGGTGGCTGCCGGAATTGCCGTCGTGCACCAGCCAGTCCTTGCCGTCGACGTGGCTCATGAGGATCATCACGTGATGATTGCGTACGGCCGCCATGCCGGCGGCGGGCTGGGTCCGTGGAAACTTCTTCGCCCAGGCGGAGGCGAGATTGAGCTCGCGGCGGATTTCGCCGAACACGTACCGCGAGGCCTCACAGCCGCAGAATTCGTAAGGGCAGCCGGCGGGCCGGCCGCCGACGACAACCGTGTTGCCGTTGGCATCGACCGGGCTCACCGCAGCGTAGGCATCGCGTGCGGCGGCTTGATGCCGCGGCGCGGCCGCGGCGCGGTCGGAACAGCCGCGTAGGTCGCAGACGATCGGGTTATGCGCCGTGGCGCCGCGATGGTGATGCGCGGAGCGGGGCGTAGCGTTGCCGGGCGTTGTGATCAGGCAGACAAAGATCGCCGTGATGAAAACGGATGCGGATTTTATCAATTCAACCTCGCAGCTCTGGAGCGGCTTGCGGCCGCGGAAACGGCTCCTTCGGGTGGCGTGGCAATCCACGCGCAACGCTGGGCATTTATCGGGGCGAGGGGGGCGTGACGAGCGCCGACCGCCGGTAACCTGACCGCGTAACCTTAATGCGTCGGGGAATTGCGACAGATCAGGCGGTTACGCCAGCATGTCGAGGAGCGCGCCGGTCATCCTGCTGTCGGCGCGCAGCACCAGCGCATTGGCCGAAAAGTCGAGCCGGGCCTCGATCTGGTTGACCGCCTCGGTGGAGAGGTCGGCGCCCGAGTTCGGGTTTGCCACCTTCGCCGCCGACGTCGCAAGGCGCGCGGCGGCAGTCATCATGCCGGAACTGGCGATGGCGGAGACGGTGCTCATGCGGCTGTCTTATGCCGCCAGGCTTAAGCGCCGGTTGGCCGATATGGTGAGCGGACGGTAAAGATCGGCCGCGGCGTGAAGCTCAAGGCAGCGTCGAATTGTACTTCTTCGCAGTCTCGACGATCCAGTCGCGATAGAGCAGGAGTGGTGTCAGCCCGGTGAGGCCGCCGCAGCCGTCCTCGTCGTTCGGCGCGGTGGTCCAGCTGACGACGGCGATGACGCGGCGCCTGCCGTCGGCGCCGGTTTCGAAGGCCGGGCCGCCGGAATCGCCGACGCAGGCGCCGAGCCCGGCGCGGCGGTTGCGCGTCTTCGGGTCGACCAGGCGGATCTGCAGCGAGCCGGGCTTGCCGGTGACGGTGAGGGGGGCTTCGCGCGGGACGCCGAGCCCGATCGGCGTGCGGTCCACCGTCACGCCGAAGCCGGCGATGGTGAGCGTCTCGCCGGCGCTGACGCGGCGTGGGGCTGCGAGTTCGGCCGGTGCGACGATGGCGGGCAGCGGCGCCATGAGCTTGACCAGCGCCACGTCGGCGGTGGCGCGGCTCGCCGCGTAACTGGCGAAATTGAAGCGCGGATGCGCCTGCGCCGAGCGCACGGGGATGGATTGGCCGGTCTGGTAGACCTTCACCACGCGCTTGTGCGGCCCGATGACGCAATGTGCGGCGGTGAGAACCAGCTCCGGCGCGAGCGCGGTGGCTGTGCAGAGGTCGCCGTTCTCGTCCACTAGCATGACGATGGCACGCGCGACGTCGCCCGTGGCCGGCGGCGCGCCGCCAGTGACAGCGAGCGCGGGGGCGCAAAACGCCATTAATATTGCTGACGCAAGAGCACGCCGCATATTGGGGATGAGCCCAAAATTGGGTTTGTTGTCAACCCACTAACTGAGCCACGCTGGCCATGAGGTCGCATTGCGTCCGAGCGTGAAAAAGTGCGGTCGCTACTAGATTTGCTCCAATTCGTCCGTGCTTTTCAAGGATGGCGTGCTACTCGACCTCCCGTTCGGCCCGGAGCCAGTCATCAAGGTACTTGCCTCTCAGGTTCGCCCTCATCGATTCAATGGTAAGCGCGGTCTCGTATCCGTTGCTCGATCTCATCCCGCGTCTTGGGTCCTCGTACTGGATCTCCTCGGTTTCGAACTTGAAGAAATATCGTGGCATCCTGGGCTCAGCCTCGAGGCTGCTTTTGTCTGGCCCCGCGCGCCTCGTCGACCGTTCAACCAAGCGCTCCGCCTTCTGCTTGCGCGTTGTATCACGGCAGTCCGGATTGCCATCAGCGGACCAAATGAGGTGAACGAGTTCCTCATTCTTCTCGACTCCAGGCGCCGCAGGATTTTTTTTCTTGAGTAGCGGAAGGGGGTTACTCGCGACTTGCATATTAAGAGGGAAGCAATCTTACAGTCTTACTGTTGAACGGCGGGACGTTGCCGGCTGGGCAATGCTTAAGAAAGGCATAATATGCCAAAAACGCGAGGAATCGCGCCTTCCACCGGCGGGGCAAGCGCGGCGCTACTCGATGTCGCCTTGAATAATATCTCGCATGGCCTCTGCTCCTTCGATGAGCACCATCGACTGATCCTCTGCAACAGCCGCTACATTGAGATGTACCGGCTCACGCCCGAGCAAGTTCGGCCGGGTATGACACTGGCCGAAATCGTAGAGCTTCGCTACCAGGCCGGCAGCGTCCCGGCGATGACGCGAGAACAGTACCTCGAGTGGCGTAAGAGCATCGCAATAGAACGGGAACCGACTGACACGACCGTTGCGCTTGGCACGGGCGAGGTCTTCCGTATCCATCACGTTCCCATGCCCGAGGGCGGTTGGGTGGCCACTCACGAGGACATCACTGAACAGCGGCGGACCGAACGTGAGCTTACAAAAGCAACGGGCGAGGCGGAAAGCGCGAGAGAGAAAGCTCAAGCCGCCCATGCGCTTTTGGTCGAGGCAATCGAAGTGATCCCGGAAGGGGTTGCGCTGCTCGACAAAGACGATCGCTTCATCCTCTGGAACAGTCGCTACCGCGAAATGTATGGCATTAGCAGGGATGCGATCTCGGTCGGGGCCCGATTCGAGGACGTTCTCAGGACCGCACTCTCGCACGGGCAATATCCGGACGCCGTTGGACGTGAGCAGGAATGGCTAATTGCACGGCTGGCGCAGCATAAGGAGCCTTCGACCACGCATGAACAGCTTCTCGCCAACGGACGATGGATCCGAGTGCACGAGCGCCGCACCCGGGATGGTGGCAGCGTTGGGATCAGGGTCGACATCACCGATCTGAAGCAGCGCGAGGAGTCGCTCAATCTCCTATTTAGCAACAGCCCGGTTCCGATGTGGGTTGTCGAGCGCGATTCGGGACGCTTTCTTGCTGTGAACGACACGGCCCTGCAGCACTACGGTTACAGCCGGGAGCAATTTCTGGCCATGCTCACGGATGATCTTCGCCCCCCAGAGGATCGTGATGAATTTTCACAGTTCTTTCGCTCAGGCCAGGTCACCCGCGGGCAGCGGACATGGCGTCACTGCAAGGCGGACGGCTCTGTCATTCAGGTTTCGGTGCACGCGACCGATCTCGCGTTCGAGGGACGCCGCGCGCGCATTTGCGCCGCTGTTGACGTCACAGATATAACAAGGGCCGAGCAACAGCTCATTCGTCAAAAGCGGCGCACCGAAGCAGCCATCAGCAACATGTCGCAAGGCTTGCTGATGTTCGATTCCGACGGGCGAATGGTTCTCTGCAATAATCGCTATATCGAGATGTATAACCTGTCGAGGGAGATCATCAAGCCGGGCTGCTCTCTCGAAGAGCTGATGCAACATCGCAAAGATAGAGGCGTCTTCAGCGGTGACGTCGAGCGTCGCTGCCAAGAGATGAAAGACACGATGTGGCGAGGCCAGATGATAAGTTGGAACGTGGAACTTGGCGACGGACGCTGTATTCGTGCCGTTAGCACACCGATGCCGGGAGGCGGATGGGTCGCAACACACGAAGATACGACCGAACAGCGACAGGCGCAGGCTCGGGTGGAGTACCTTGCACAACACGATGCTCTCACGGGATTGAAAAACCGTGCGGCGTTTAACGATTTTATCGAACATCAAATCGCGGCCGTGGAATCTGAAAGGCTCGCCATCATTTCAGTCGATCTCGACCGGTTCAAGGACGTGAACGACGTCTTCGGCCATGCGGCGGGCGATGAAGTGCTGATCGCAGTCGCCAATATCTTGCGCGATGTCGCAACCGACTGCTTTGTGGCAAGGCTGGGCGGAGACGAATTTAGCGTTGTCATGACCGGGGCAGATCAACCGTCCGGCGCCGAGGAGTTGACGAGAAAGGTCCAACAGGCCTTCGCCACTCATCCCGGATTGCATAGTCGATCAGTACGGGTGGCGATGAGTATCGGAGTTGCCATTTATCCGGATGACGGCCGGGACCTCACCACGCTATTGGCAAATGCCGATGCGGCATTATACCGAGCGAAGCGGGAGGGCCGAGACACCGTCCGTTTCTTCGCGCCCGAAATGGACGCTCGGCTGCGTGAGCGGCGGCTGCTGCAGCACGATCTGAAGTGCGCAATCGAACGTAGCGAGATGCATCTCCATTTCCAGCCGCAAGCGAGCATTGATGGGCGAATTGTCGGCTTTGAGACGCTGGCCCGATGGGAGCACCCAACCCGCGGACTTGTTTCACCGAATGTCTTCATCCCATTGGCGGAAGATAGTGGCTTGATCCTGGCGCTCGGTGAATGGGTATTGCGCGAGGCGTGCCGGGAAGCCGCCTCCTGGCAGAAGTCGCTCAAGGTCTCGGTTAATCTCTCGCCGGTCCAATTTCAACACGGTGATCTACCGAGCCTCGTTCACCAGATCCTCTTGGACACAGGCCTGCCGCCAAGTCGGCTCGAACTTGAGATCACCGAAAGCGTCTTAATCGATGATTTCAGACGGGCGCTCGCGGTACTGCGGCGCTTGAAGGGCCTTGGCATTCGAATTGCCATGGACGATTTCGGCACCGGCTATTCCTCGCTTTCGTACCTGCAATCATTTCCATTTGATCGCATGAAGATCGATCAGGCGTTCATCGCAAGATTATCCGATAATCCGCAATCGGCGGCTATTACGAGGGCCATTATCGGACTCGGGCGCAGCCTGTCGCTGCCCGTGACCGCCGAAGGCGTCGAGACCCAGGAGCAACTTCGCTTCCTCGTGGCGGAAGGATGCGACGAAATTCAGGGTTACCTGATCGGCCATCCGCGTCCGATCGCCGAGTACGCCGAGTTTACGGGCGTTGGGCGGTCCCGTCCTTTACAGAGGCGAAAGCTGCGGTCTTCCAAAAGGCGGCTCGGGGCGTCGTAATGGTTAGTGCGATGTGTGGGCAGGTTCCGTTGTTCGTAACCCCCAATCATGAGGGGGTCGGCTTGGACAGACCTCAATGCGGCTTTGACGCTGGAGTAACGATCGCCTTCCAGGCTTTCGTCTCGGAGAGATAGGTCTGTGCAACGCGCTGGACGTCGGCGGCGGTTACCCGCTTGAGGGCAGGCAGCGTTTCCCGAATGATGTCGAGCCGGCGCGGATCGACCTGAGCGCCGACTAGGCTGCCAGCCCAGTAGGCATTCGATTGCCGACGCGCGATCATCGCCTCCGCGCTGGGGTTACGCGCTCGATCCAATTCATCCGCTGAGATCGGTTGCGCTTGCAGATCGGCGGCGATCGACTGTGTAACGCTGAAGAAGAGTGGCATCTTTGCGGGGGCTAGTTCGGTGCCGGCCAAAAAATACCCGTAGCCTGGGAACGTCCTCGAATTCTTCATCATGACGGTGGGTGTATAGGTAGCTCCGTCGTGTACACGGAGTTGATCGGACAGACGGGCGCTGAAGGCGCGTTGAGAACCTGCAGGTCTTGAACCGTTTGTTGATCGAAAAAATCGCTCGCTGGCCAAGCGATCACCGCAAAACCTTGGTCGGCGCGACCATCATGATGGAGTTCGATCGGCGTCGGGGTTGCTTTGGGGAAGTGGACGCTCATGGCCGCCTGCGAAGGCGGCGGCGCTTGCGACCGGCGCGGTAGCGCACCGAGGGTGGCGGCGACCGCTTGCACTGTGGGATCAATTTGCTGCCGACTACGACCACTTCGATGGGCGCAGAGGCCAATTGTGGCTCGATCAATGACTTCACGTCTTGCAGGCGCAGCGCCGCAATATCCGTCGGTGTCGGGCTGGACCAGCGCCGATCACCGTCGTGCAGGAGTTTAGCGAGATCTAGGCGGACCACGCCGCCGGGCGAGGCGCTCGCCTCGCTCACTGCCTCCGCCTCTGTCGAGCGCGCCTGATCGATTGCGCTGTCGCGCCAGCCCGGAACGCTGATATAGGCGGTGATGGACCGAAGCAGACATGAGCGGAGGAAGGCCAGCATCGGCTCGTCGGGATTTGAGAGTAACCACGCGCCCTAGTCAGTAAGTCGTCCGTCAGCCAGCTATACGAGCCTCAGTCGAAACCCGGGGCGGCTGCCCAGTCACGCGGCTGAACGTACGAGAGAAAGCGGCTGCGCTCTGGTAGCCGACCTGCTGCGCAACGCTCTTTACCGGCTTGCCTCGCGCGAGAAGCTGTCGTGCAAGCGTGATGCGCCAGGTCGTGAGATAGTCCATCGGCGTCTGGGCGGTCCGCGTGCGGAAATGCTCAGCGAACCGCGTGCGTGACATACCGGCGATGCCGGCGAGGTCGTCCAGCGTCCAAGACTTCTTGGGCGCCTCGTGAATCGCCGTCAACGCCTTGGCAAGGCGCGGGTCGGCTAGCCCGGCGAGCACGCCGGTCGAGACCTCACCAGTATGCACCACATGCCGCACAATCAGGATCAGGAGATAGTCGAGCAGCCGGTTGAGCGCTTCCTGGCGGCCACCTTCTTCCGAGAACGCCTCCCCGAGAACCAAATTGCAAATCGGAGACAGCGCGGGATGCGATGCCAGCGGTAAAACCACGAGCTCGGGCAGTCCCTGTCCGATCGGGTTGCCCTCGGCACCACCGAGTTCGACGGTTGCACAAACGAGATCGGCGCCACGCTCCGGATTGACGACGAAACTGTGAACGCGACCACGCGGGAAGAACAGGATCGTCGGCCCGTTGACCGGCAGATCGCTCTTGCCGGGCTCGACGAGGGTCAGCTTGCCACCGTTCAGAAAATGCAAGTGGCCCGTGTCCGGGTATTGCACCGTCTTGCACAGCGTCCCTGCGAAGAAGGCGCGGGCCCGCGGGGTGGCATGGGCGAACAGGGCGGCGAATGGATCCATTGGGACGATCGGCAATGTTCTTGGGACCAACGGTCAGCCTTAGTCCTCCATATGGGTGGCGTGCAACGGCAAACCACCCAGGAGGACATTATGCACGCGATCATCGTGACGGACGAGGCTGCCGGACGGGCGGGGATGAAGCTCAGCGAGCGGCCAGAACCGCAGCCCGCGATCAACGACGTTGTGGTTCAGATTCATGCATCCGGGTTCGTCGGGACCGAGCTGACCTGGCCTTCGACCTGGACCGATCGCCTCACGCGGAACCGGACCCCGACGATCCCCGGCCACGAACTGGCCGGCGTCGTGACCGCGCTAGGCTATGGCACGACCGGTCTGGCGGTGGGCCAGCGCGTGTTCGGTCTCGCCGACTGGTATCGCGACGGCACCTTGGCCGAGTACGTGGCCATCGAGGCGCGCAACCTCGCGCCGCTGCCTGACGACATCGACTTCACGGTCGGCGCGAGCCTTCCCATTTCGGGCCTTACCGCGTGGCAGGGACTGATGGTGCATGGCCGCCTGCGCGCGGGGCAGCGCGTCATCGCGCACGGCGCGGCCGGGGCCGTCGGTTCGATGGTGACGCAGCTCGGCCGTGAGTTCGGCGCCTATGTGATCGGCACCGGACGCGCTTCAGACCGTCAGATGGCGCTCGATTTCGGCGCGAACGAATTCGTCGATCTCGATAATGAGACGCTTGAAGATGTCGGCCCCGTGGATTTGGTCTTCGATGTCATCGGCGGCGAAATCGGCAAGCGGTCCGCTCGTCTGATCCGGGGCGGCGGAACGCTGGTGTCTGTCGTCGGGCCGTCCGAAGCGCGCCCTTCCGACGGTGCCGCCATCGACTTCGTCGTCGAGGCCGATCGCGCCCAATTAACTGAAATCGTTCAGCGCGTTCGGGACGGACGGCTGCGCACGAACATCGGCACCGTCGCCCCCTTCAACGATGCGGTCGCCGCCCTCAACACGACCAAGCGGATCAACGGGAAGACGATCATCCGTGTTCGTCCGTGAGGACTCGCTCGGCTTGGGCGCGATCCCTTTCTGTCGCTGAGGGTCGCGCCCCGCCCAACGACGCATGTTTATCAATTGTCCGGAACAGGAAAGGGCAGGCTCCATGCAAAACGCCGCACCCGTCGTCAACTGTGCAGGCCGGAGCAGAACGCTTCGGCTGGCATTCTTATCCGCGGTCACCTCGCTCGTGGCCGCTTTTGCAACGGCGGCGGCGCCGATCCCGGTCTACAACATCTATCGGGCCGAAGATGGATTCACCAACTTCGCCATCTCGATGGCCATCGTCACTTATTCTGTAGGCGCTGGCATCGGACTTCTGGTACTGGGCCGGCTATCCAATCATCTCGGACGCCGCCTGGCCGCGATCCTCAGCCTCGGACTGCTCCTGCTGGGCTGCGTGCTGCTGTTGAACGTGCATGTCGTCAGCACTCTGCTGGCCGGCCGAATCCTGATGGGCGTCGGCACTGGATTGGCCAGTAGCACCTTGACCTCCTACATCGTCGACGCTGCACCCGCGAAACCGCAATGGCTGGCTTCCGTCGCATCGAGCCAGGGCCCCATGCTTGGTCTCGCCGTCGGCGCGATCGAGTCGGGCGCGCTTGTGCAATTCGGCCCTTTGCCACGCGACGTGATCTACCTTGTGTGCATCGGCTTCTTGTCGCTGTCCGCCGCACTCATCACCCTCAGCCCGGAAACCGCAAACCCGACGCCGGGCGCGTGGCGCTCAATGCTGCCCAAGATCAGCGTACCGGCGCGGGTTAGGCATCTGCTGCCGGTTGCGGCCGCGGTGTTCCTGGCGACCTGGGCGATCGGCGCCTTCTACCAGGCCTTCGTGCCTACGCTTGTCGAAGAGCAACTTCACACCCACAGCCCGCTCATCCTCGGCCTGGTGTTCGCCGCCTACATGGCTCCCAGTGTTCTCGGTGCGCCCATTGGAGGCCGGTTTCCATCCGACGTAGCCCAACGCATCGGCATGATCACATTCCTGGCGGGAGTGATTGGCGTCATCGCAGCGGTCGGCGTCGGCAGGCTAACGCTGTTTGTCTTCGCAACGGTGATCGCCGGTGCTGGCCAAGGTATCGCAATCAGCGCCTCGACGCGGGGGTTGCTTGAAGGCAGCACGCTTGCAGAACGTGCGCCGATCTTCAGCGCGGTCTATCTGCTCTGCTATAGCGGCGCTACTTTCCCGAGCCTCATCTCCGGCGAACTATCTAAGGCCTACTCGCTACCGCAGATCGCTCTGGGATACGGTGGCCTCGCGCTCATTGCGGCGCTGTTCACCATCGCCGTTGCACGCAATCCGCACTTCGAAGCGAGGGCGAGCGACAACATCGCCGACGTCCATGGTACCCGCGACGTCTTAAGGTGACTGCCGCCTACGTCCGCGATCTCATAAATTGGATACGGTGGTGGCAGCCCGGTTGAAGGTTCACGCCGCGTGGATCCAGGCAAGCATGAGCGCCCGCTCACGTCTCGTCTTGGCCCAGAGCAAACCTACTGGGCGAGTCGGCTGTTGTCCGCTTCTGACCCATTTCGGACACTGCAGCGTCTACCCGATCAGGCGCCGGCGCTGCATTCTCGAGAAGCCGACCAAGTTTCTGCCGCGAGCGCTTCTCGCACCTTAAGAGCAAGCTCGTTCTTCCGGTAGGGCTTCTTGAGTACCAGAAATCCGTGTTCGACGATCTCCATCAGTACCCGTTCGGAATAACCTGTACTCAACAGCACCTTCAAATTGGGATCCAGTACGCGAGCTCTTTGAGCGAGGCCGATTCCGTCGATCTTTCCAGGCATGACCATGTCGGTCAAAAGCAAGTCAAATGCCCCGCCCTCGCGCAAGAGTTCTAAGGCGTCGTCGCCGTTATCACACGCAATGACCGTGTATCCGAACTCCTCTAGTTGACGCGTGCCGTATCGTCGAATGTCAGACTCATCGTCAACGAGCAATATCCTCTCGGCTCCTCCTTGGACTCCGCCCCGAGGCGCGGGGCTCGCGGCATGCGAAGTGGCGCGAGGCAAGTACATGCGCACTGTGGTCCCTAATCCGGATTCCGACTCAATCTGGACCTCGCCTTTGGACTGCTGGACAAATCCGCAGACCATTGAAAGCCCTAGGCCGCTCCCTTTTCCTGAGCCTTTCGTGGTAAAGAATGGTTCGCAGGCTCGCGCCGTGATTTCGGGGGACATGCCGTTCCCAGAGTCAGATACACTGATGCAGACATACTGACCTTTAGAGAGGGAAGGCAGCTGCCCCGAGCTATCTGAGCAGATTTCATGGTTGTGCGCTTCGATGTCTATCGATCCGCCACTTGGCATGGCGTCGCGAGCATTAAGGCAGAGGTTCAGTAGCGCGCTCTCTAGCTGGGCTGCGTCGGCGAGCGCCTCCCAAAGATCCGCCTGTATCGAAAAGTCGATGCATATCGTCGGGCCAAGTGTGCGGCGCAGGAGGGTAGTCATTGCGATAGTGAGCTGTGCCACATTTACAGGTGCTGCTCTCAGCGATTGCCGCCGCGCGAACGCCAGTAGATGCTCGACTAATTTTCCTCCTCGCTCCGCCGCTGACCTTGCGCTTTGCGCCAGACCAGCCAATTCAGGATGACCGTCCAGTTGCTCTTCCAATAGTTCAGTATTTCCAATAACGATGGTTAGCAGATTATTGAAATCGTGAGCGAGCCCCCCTGTAAGCTGTCCGACCGCCTCCATTTTTTGCGCATGGCTTGCCTTGCGTTGGAGCAATATGCGATCGGTAACATCTTGAAGTGCTCCCTGGATGCGCACGACGCGATCGCCGGCCGAGACCGCTTGACCAATTGTTCTGATCCATGAGCGACCTCTCTTCGATGTCTCAATTTCCAGATCAAGGTCGTATGCAGTGCCTTCAGTGAGGCATTCTTGAATCGCCTGCTCCAGGCGCCGCCGGTCGGCAGCAATATAAAACGATAAGAACTCCTCTAGGCTGAGGCTGGAGTTAGATGGAATGTCGCAAATGGCTTTCGCCTCGTCGGAGAAGGTCGCAGCATTCAATTCTGCGTCAAATTCCCATGCGACGAGGCGACTTAGGCGAGTAGCTATCTCTAATCTGGCCTTTGCTTTTTCCAGTTCCTCCGACGCTCGTTTCCGGGTTGTTATGTCTTCTGAGAAAGCCAGAATGCTAGTCACGTGGCCGAACGCATTGCGTCTGGCGGAAACGCTATTCCTGACCCAGATCGTCGAACCGTCGCTTCTTACATAACGTTTTTCTGCCACAAAGCTTTGCCGTTGCCCGTTGAGCAATTCAGATAGGCGCAACAGGTTGCTAGACCTGTCTTCTGGGTGGGTAACAGAAAGCATGTTTTTCGACTTCAACTCGGCCTCGGTGTAGCCGACCATGTCGCAATATTTGGCGTTCGTTTGGAGATAACGACCCCCCGGATTGATAACAGCCAGGCCAATGGCGGCTTCCTGGAAGGGGGTATTGAAATACTCATCAAGAAACTGCTGTGCGCGCTGATCTGCTTTTTGGCTTGTGATATCCAAATGCATAACTACCGCTCCCGATACAATTTCGTGGGCGGTGCTCGAAGCGGTCATTAGAAACCAGCGCTCTTCTTTCGGTGAATGGCAGGAATATTCGAGAGTGAAAACATCTTGTGCTCCCGCCAGCACTGCCCCAATTCCACTCGCGGCTTTACGAGCTTCCGCCTGGCTTTCCCCGCCGGTGCGTTCGCAGACGGCCAAATAGTTCACGCCGATACAGGCGTTAGGATCACGCAGTCCATTTTCATGACCAAAAATATGCCACCGTTCGTTGACGGCTAAAATGCGCCCGGTTCGATCGAGAAAGGCTGCTGGGCCTGGAAGGGCGTCCAGGAGCGAGGACAATGAGGCGGTGGCGGGCGCTGGGGCTGTCCGCCGTACCCGTGATCCATTCCGCGCGCTCTGGGGAGAAAGCAATTGCTCATTACCACCGCTGTGCATTCGCGTAGCCTTTACACCTTCGTAGCAGAGCGCGTCGAACGGCTTTGATCATCTCCCGCTCCGTCGCCTTTGCAGGTTAAACAATCAAATGCATATCTCTGTGGAATGTCGTCGAAGAGATCTCGCCTAACGGGCCGCGAAAACAAATACCCTTGAGCTATATCGAATGAGAGTTCTCGCAGAATGCGGAGATCGTCGATGTTGTCCACACCCTCTGCGACTGCCTCCGCCTTAAATCCATGTGCAAGCTCGACCGCAGCTCTGCACAACGTCCTCAAGTGTGGGTCGCCCGCGCACCCAGCCGTTACAGAGCGATCAATTTTAAGCTCACAAAACGGCGTCCGGCGGAGGCGATCGAAATTCGCATAACCGTGTCCGAAGTCATCGATCGATATCCCAAACCCATTTAGCACGGCACGCGTGGCAAAGCGTTGCATATTCAGTGGCTCAGCCACGAAGTCGGTCTCTGTGAGCTCTAAAATAAGACGCCCGTTGCGTGGCGCCTCTCTACTAATTTCTAGCAGTACGTCGAGAAGGTCTGTTCGGTGCAACAAGCTGCCGGCGATATTGATTGAAAGCTGGAAGTCGGGGTGTCTTTGCAGCTCAGCGCCTAAGCGTGCCGCATCGCAGAGAGCGCATTTAGTTAGATCGAAAAGCTTTGCTTCAGATGCCGTGGGCAAAAACACTGCAGGCGCCAGCAGCCCTAAGTCCGGATGCCGAATTCTTGCCAAGCATTCAGCGCCCAAAACGTCGCCTGTGCGCAAGCTAACCTTTGGCTGATACCAAAATTCTAGCCAGCCCTTCTCAATCGCTTCGTCGAGAAGATGGGTGTTGTCCCGGCGATCTAGTTCTTGGTCAAGCGGTGGTCTTTCCGGGGAGCGAAGCGCCAGAGCTTTCAGCACGTCGCGTCGCGCAAAGGGTTTGCGTAACAGCCCAAGAATTTTTAAGCCGCTCTGCTCACCTACGACGCGAGCGTGATTCATGACCTCCTCTGAATGGCCACTGAAGAGCAAAATGTCCACCCTGGGATGGTGAGTTGCAATCAACGAAAACGCTTCAATCCCGTCTAGGTCCTTCAGTGAGAGGTCTAGGAGGATCAGCTCTGGCTTGGCCGTGAGCGCGTTTAAAAAAGATGATTTGTCATTCGCCGTGCGGACCTCGCATTGCTCACGTTGGAATCTCTCCTTGGCAAGAGCGAGCATCGCCGCGTCGTCGTCGAATATTAGAACAGAGCGCCGCGCGCCGGATGATGCGGTGAATACTTTTGCCATGGCGGACTAATTCGAATGAGAAATCTGGACACCGCTCGGGGGAGCAACCTAGCAAGTGGAGGGAACGGGCAGGCTTCAATGAGCATCACGCGATACCGTTTTCGAAATCGTTATCATTGGCCGCAAAATCGAGGTGAAAGGTTGTCGCCGACGGTATTGCGGTATCGGACGACCGAGTTCCATCGCTGCAAACGCCATGTCCCTGTGACTGCAGTAAGATTTTGTAAAAAAAGTTTCTCTCTTATGGCTTCGGCGAAGATGTCGGGGGCTGCAATGTTCAAGGCTCGAAAATGGCTGGCCTCCGCTCTTGCGGATGAAAGCGTCCGCCCAAAGGCAAAATGGCGTGGGGCGACCCGGGCGAGCGGATCCCCACTGCGAGCCAATTCCTGCTTTATTGTCGATGACGACCCTGGGGTGAGGCGCCTAATTGCAAATGCCATAGCTTCAACCGGCGCCGTCTGCATCGAATTAGACTCCCTCGTAGCCGTCTCCGACCGATTACTTAGTTTTGTTCCGAGTCTGATCTTCCTTGATATCTCGTTACGAGATTCGGATGCGATCGACGTGATTAGGGAGCTTTCGGCAAAGAAGTACCGCGGCGCGGTTCAGCTCATAAGCGGACGCTCCGAGGTCGTGGTGGAGAACGTCCATTCGGTCGGGCTAAAACACGGTCTGAACATGCTGTCGCCCCTGGCGAAACCGTGTTCAATCTCCGCGATTCGCGGGGTCGTCACAGAGCAGCTAAAGCGGATCCAAGAGGAAGGGGTCACGGAAGGTGCGGTCGTTGATCTGGACGCCGCCCTGCAAAATGGCTGGGTCGAGGTCTGGTATCAGCCCAAAATTGACCTGAAGCTCAGGCGAATAGCCGGGGTCGAAGCGCTTTCGCGTGTTTGCCACCCCCAGTTAGGGACAGTGCTCCCTTCAGAATTCCTTCTGCATGCGAGCCGCTCGTGTCTTAGACGGCTGACAGAGCACGTCATCCTGACTTGCCTGAGGGAATGGTCAGATCTGCGGGGAGTCGGGTACGCAATTAAGATTGCGATCAATGTTTCGGGGGATTGTCTCTCGAGTGTCCCGATTCCCAAGCTCATACGCGAACATAGGCCACATCATGCAAATTGGCCCGGGCTAGTGTTCGAGTTAGATGAAGAGCAAGCCGCGGAGGCAATTGACGGACTGCATGATATTGCCAGTCAGCTGATGATCTACGATGTTAGTTTTGCCGTCGATAACTTTGGGACAGGGCGGGCCTCATTCCCTAGGCTCAAAAAATTTGCATTCTCGGAATTGAAGCTTGATGCAAGCTATGTCCAAGGCTGCTCCACGAACGAACAGAATTCCGCAATTTGCCGCTCGATCGTTGAATTGGCGCACAGCTTCGGTGCTGCTGCTGTCGCCAAGAGCGTGGAGGCCAAGGAAGACTTGGTCGAGCTGTACAAAATGAATTGTGATATGGCACAGGGCCACCTCCTCGCGAGACCAATGCCAATGAATGATCTCATCCCATTCCTTAGGCTCAAGGCGCAGCGGCAGCGCCTTTTGTCCGGAAGTGGAGCGCCTTCTGCGACTCCTGTGCTTCAGCTTGAAAAGCACGCGGCGGACGTAAGTGCGCCGTCGGATCATGCGAGTGAGGCAAGCTTGCCAGCTACCCAGCAGGGCTAAATAACTACCCAGCAGGGCTAAATATCTGACGATTTCGCTCGGTGCGGGCATCAGCGCCGCCACGAGCATGACTCCGGAACAGACCCCATGATCTGGATTGATAATCTAGCTTTGTTCTGAAAACGCATCTTGCTCACGGCTAGAACGGCGGTAATAGCTTCCGTCCCCCTCATCCAGGTACTGACCCGGTTCCATCGGCGCTGGCCTCTTTTGAGGTGTTTTGTGGTCCCTTTACCTTGTCGGCGGACTGATGGAACGCATCGCACAGGTAAAACTTGAAGGATTGTCAAATGACACACTGTAAGTAGGTTCTACCCGCCCATGACTGCTGCCGACTCATACCGAAAGCTCGCGGCTCAGCTGAGAGCGAAAGCCGCCAATGAACGAAGCGCCGGCCTCGCGTCCGAGCTGAACCACCTTGCCTGGTGCTACCTGAGACTGGCCGAACAGGCCGACCACAACAGCCTCTCCGACATCATTGCGGAATTCGGCTCAAAGCTTGGCTCAGCTGGCGCCTAGCACTCCAATCCAACATGGCCAATGCACGCGAGCGGGCCGAAGGATACCGCAAGGAAGCAAAGACCTGCCTGGAGTTGGCGGGTCGATTGTCTCTCGATTCCGACCGCGCTCGCCTGACCGATATGGCTATGCACTGGCTGCGCATCGCCGAGATCGCAGAGGC
>NZ_DASZBV010000025.1:0-189473 GCF_035943735.1 Pseudolabrys sp. | reverse complement strand
ACCCAGTGCGGCGGCAGGTTCTGCTTCTTCACATGCCGCTCGATCAGCGCCTGATCGAACAGATGCTTGCTCCAGCCGTAGAGATTCATCGGCCGCAGCTTGCGCAAGCTCTCCGGCGCCCAGTCGTCGTCGAAGCCCTGCTCGCCGTTGCCGTAGGTCGCCGCTGACGAAGCGTAGATGAACGGGGTGCGCGTCTGCGTGCACCAGTCGAGCAGGCGCAGCGACAGGCGGAAATTGTTTTCCATCACCGCGTCGCCGTCGGAAGCCGTGGTATCGGAGATGGCGCCCATGTGGATGACGGCGTCGAGCTTGCGGCCCTCGAGCCAGCGCGCGAGATCCGCCGGCGGCACGAAGTCGGCGAGCTGGCGCTTGGCGAGGTTGCGCCACTTCACGTCACCGGTTTCGAGGCGGTCGTTGACCACGACATCGGCAGCGCCCGCCTCGTTGAGGCTGGCCACGATGTTCGAGCCGATGAATCCGGCGCCGCCGGTAACCAGAAACATGCCTGCCTCGGAAGGACTTACCCGCCCCTCCTTTGCCTGAGCCGGGCGGCAGGCGCAATGAGAGCCGCCGCGGCCGGTTAAGGGCTGGACCCTGCCGCCGGCCGCGGGCTAAGCCTTTTCCGCTGCACGCGAAACGGCCGACGGGGCGGCCTCTGCCATGATCCAGAAGACGCCAGAGGCGGCCCGCCCGGTCCTGATCGTCCCTTATGTGTGGATCGGCGACTTCGTCCGTTGCCACTCGGTGGTGCGGCTCCTGAAGGCGCAGGACCCGGACCGGCCTGTGGACATCGTCTCGAGCACGCTCTGCGCGCCGCTGGCCGACTACATGCCGGGCGTCAGGCAGGCGATCGTGGCCGATCTGCCGCGGCGGCGGCTGGGCCTGGGGCTTCAGGTGCGGCTCGCCCGCGAGCTGCGTCGGCAGGGCTACGGCCAGGCGCTGGTGATGTCACGCAAGTGGAAGGCGGCGCTGGCGCCCTGGCTGGCGGGCATTCCGCTCCGCACCGGCTTCGTCGGCGAAGCCCGCATTGGCCTCATCAACGACCTGCGCCCCGGCGAGCGGCAGCTGCCCCGCATGATCGACCAGATGGGCGCCCTCGCCCTTCCGAAGGACGCAACGCTTCCCACAGACTGGCCTTTGCCGGAGCTCAAGGTCCCTGCGGCCGAGGTCGAAGCCTGGCGGCTAAATAGCCGACTTGAAACGGGAAAAGGGCCAGTCGTCACCCTGTCGCCGGGCGCGGTCGGCGCCGGCAAGGCCTGGCCACCTGAGTTCTATGCGCGGCTGGCGCAGGCAATGGTGCAGGACGGAGTGGCAGTCTGGGTGCTCGGGGGCCCGGCTGAGACGCCGATTACCCGCCAGATCGTCGATGCCGCCGGAGCGGGCGCCCGCGACCTCACCGGCGGCGATCTCCGGAACGCCGTCCTGGCGCTCGCCGCCGCCAGCCTGGCCGTTACCAACGACTCCGGCCTGATGCACGTCTCGGCGGCCCTGGGAACGCCCACGGTCGCGATTTTCGGGCCGACCAGCCCATGGCACTGGAAACCGCTCAATCCGGTGGCGGCCATCCTCGAACCGGAGGGCGAGCCGCAGGCGCGCGAGCGCGCGCGCACCCTCGGCAATCCAGCGGTCGCGCATCACCGCACCGCCGACGTCTCGGTGGAACGCGTGCTGGAAGCGGTGCGCAAGGTGTTAGCGGAACGGCCGCGTTGACTGACGCGGCCGGGCCAACCGTGCTATCAACGCCTTGGAAGGACCGGGATTTCGGGATGGCCAAGCCGCGACCCTCAACCACCGACAGCGCGCACGCCGCGATCGACTCCGCTCTCCGCACCCTCGAGGCCGAGGGCGGCGGCATCGATGCCTTGCGCGCGGCGCTGTCGAACGGCCTCGGCGCCACGTTCGTGGCCGCCATCGACCTCATCCGCGGCGTCGAAGGCCGGGTGATCGTCACCGGCATGGGCAAATCGGGCCACGTCGGCACCAAGATCGCCTCCACGCTCGCCTCAACCGGAACACCGGCTTTGTTCGTGCACCCGGCCGAAGCCAGCCACGGCGACCTCGGCATGATCACCAAGGCCGACGTCATCCTCGCGCTGTCGTGGTCGGGCGAGACCGCCGAACTGAAAAACCTCACCGACTTTTCGCGCCGCTATCGCATCGGCCTCATTGCCATGACGGCGAACGCCGACTCCACGCTCGGCCGCACCGCCGACGTGGTGTTGGCGCTGCCGCAGGCGCGCGAGGCCTGCCCGCACAATCTGGCGCCGACCACGTCGTCGCTGATGCAGCTCGCGCTCGGCGACGCGCTCGCAATCGCGCTTCTGGAAAGCCGCGGATTCACGCCGCTCGATTTCGGCCTGCTGCATCCCGGCGGCAAGCTCGGGGCGTTGCTCAAGACCGTGCGCGACCTCATGCACACCGGCGCGGAAATCCCGCTGGCGGAAGCTGGCGCGCGCATGTCCGACGCGCTGATCGAGATGACGCGCAAGGGCTTCGGGTGCGTCGGCATCGTCGACACGAACGGGCTGCTCGTCGGCATCATCACCGACGGCGACCTGCGCCGGCACATGAGCAACAAACTGCTCGACGCCACCGTCGACGAAGTCATGACGCGCAAGCCGAAGACGGTGCGGCCGGATCAACTGATCAGCGAAACGCTGGAATTGCTCAACGCGATGAAGGTCACGGCGCTGTTCGCCATCGAGGCCGGCAAGCCGGTCGGCATCATCCACATCCACGATCTGCTGCGCGCCGGCGCGGCCTGATCCTTCAGCGCGGCAGCTTCGAGACCGCCTCCCGCACCTCGTCCAAGCTAGGCGGGGCACCGTGCGCGCCGAGCACCTCCATCGGCCCGCTTCCGACCGGGCCGGTCAGATGCGGCTTGCTACCGGTGAAGATGGCGACCAGCGGCACGCTCAACGCCGCGGCGAGATGCATGAGCCCGGTGTCGACACCGACGACCAGCTCCGCGCTCGCCATCAGCCTCGCGACGCTGTCGAGCGGCTGCCGCTCCGGGACTCGGGCGCGGGGCAAAGAGGCCGCCATGCGATCCGCGCGTGCCTTCTCGGCGAACGAGCCCCAGGGCAGCACCAGATCGTAGCCCTCGCCCGCCAGCGCCGTGCCGAGGGCGACCCAGTTCGCCTCCGGCCATTCCTTCTCCGGCCGCGCGGTAGCGTGCAGCAACACGGCGTAGCGCGGCCCCTCGCGGCGGAGCCGGCTACGGTCGAGGCCGAAATCGGGGGCGCCCTGCGGCTGGTAGCCGAGCACGCGGCCGGTGAGGATGCGGTTGCGCTCCACCGCGTGCAGCTCGCGGCTGACCCTGTAGCGCACGTCGTAAAACGCCGAGGCGAGCGGCTCGCGGATGCTGGCGCGGTCATAGCCATGCCGCCGCCCGTGGGCGAGACGCGCCATCGCCGCCGAGCGCACCAGGCCCTGCGTGTCGATGATCTCGTCGTAGCGCTCGGCCCGGACGGCGCGGATGCTCGCCCCGATCTCGCCCAGGGTTGCCGGCGACCACAGCGACTTGCGCCAGCGGCGCCACGCCACCGGAACGACCCTGTCGACCGCCGGGTGCAGCCGCACCAGCGGCGCGAAGGCCTCCTCCGCCAGCCAGGCAAAACGCGCATCCGGGCGTTGCGCCCGCGCCTCGGTGAGCGCCGGCATGTGGTGGATAACGTCCCCGAGGGAGGAGGTCTTGATGAACAGGATGTCGGCCATGGCGGGTGGCGACCATATACAGGCGGATTGGGCGGGATTCCATAACGCTTCGTTAAGAATGCGTAAGCGAATGCCGGCCTATTCCGCGACCGTCCTAACCTGTCGTTTGCAGCTTGTGGCGCAAAACAGGCTCGCGATTCGGACGGAGCGCGAGCATGACGGTTCTGGTGACGGGCGGCGCCGGCTACATCGGCAGCCACATGGTGCATGAGCTTGTCGACGGCGGCGAGAACGTCGTCGTCCTCGACAACCTGTCCACCGGCTTTCGCTTCCTCATGCCTGCGGGTGTGCCGCTGGTCATCGGGTCGACCGGCGACCGCGACCTCGTCGCCAAGACGATCCGCCAGCACGGTGTCACCGCCATCATCCATTTCGCCGCCTCGATCGTCGTGCCGGACTCGGTGCGCGATCCGCTCGGCTACTACCGCAACAACACGCTCAACACCTGCAATCTGGTCGACGTCGCCATCGAGTGCGGCGTGCGACAGGTGATCTTCTCCTCGACCGCCGCGGTCTACGGCAATGCCGAGCATGTGCCGGTGCGTGAGGACGAACCGACGGCACCGATCGCGCCGTACGGAACCTCGAAGCTGATGTCGGAGATCATGCTGCACGATGCCGGCAAGGCGCACGGCCTGCGCTTCGTCGTGCTGCGCTACTTCAACGTCGCCGGAGCCGATCCGCATGGCCGCACCGGCCAGTCGACGCCGCAGGCGACGCATCTGATCAAGGTCGCGTGCGAGGCCGCGCTCGGCAAGCGTGCGGGCATGGACGTGTTCGGAACGGACTATCCGACGCCGGACGGCACCTGTCTGCGCGACTACATCCATGTCAGCGATCTGGTGCGGGCGCATTCGGCCGCGCTCGCGCATCTGCGCGCCGGCGGCACCAGCGCCACGTTCAATTGCGGCTACGGCCGCGGCGCCTCGGTGCTGGAGGTGATCTCATCCGTCAAACGCGTCGGCGGCGTCGACTTCCCGGTCGCGATCCGCGGCCGCCGCGCCGGCGATCCGGCGGCCCTGATCGCCAATGTCGACCGCATCCACGCCACGCTTGCATGGCAGCCGCGGTTCCAGGATCTCGACACAATCGTCGCCCATGCACTCGCCTGGGAGCGCAGCCTCGCGACCAAGCGCGACAGCGCCGCGGCCTGAGCGCCGCCGGCTGTTCGCAGCCGCCGTTTTGCCCTGATTTTGCTTGAAAAATTCCGCGCCGGCAGGCAAGGAAGCGCTTGCTCGTGCCCGCAATGTCGCGTGTCGACCACACGAGCCCGACAGAGGGCAGATGACCGATCATATCCTGCCGGATTCAGCCGACGCGCGTTATGGCACCGCCGCCATGATCCGCCGGCTGCTGCTCGAGCAGGGGCTTGCCCGCTGGCCGCAATACGCCTTCGCCTTCATCCTGATGGCGATCGTCGCCGGCTGCACCGCGCTGCCCGCCTACCTGATCAGCGACTTCGTCAACACGGCCTACCTCAGCCACAGCTTCGACACCGTCGTCTTCCTCGGCGTCGTGACCATGCTCACCTTCCTGGTGAAGGGCGTGGCCGATTACGGGCAGCGGGTCATTCTCTCGCGCATCGGCAACAGCATCGTCGCCGACAACCAGCGCAAGCTGTTCGATAAATTGCTGACCGAGCGCATCAGCTTCTTCGACGACCGCCATTCCTCGGAGTTCGCCGCACGCCTGCAGACCGGCGCCGCCGCAGCGAACCAGGTACTCAACCAGATCGTCACCACGCTCGGCCGTGACTTCCTCACCGTCGTCGGCCTCGTCATCGTGATGTTCGTGCAAGACTGGAAGATGGCGCTGGTCTGCTTCGTCGTTTTCCCGCCGGCGATGTTGCTGCTGCGCAAGATGATCCGCCGTATCCGGTCGATCGCCAAGGCGCAGTTCACCGGCGGCACGCGCATCCTGGAGACGATGCAGGAGGCAATCCAGGGCATCGCCGTGGTCAAGGCGTTCACGCTCGAAGAGCAGATGCACGCGCGCTTCGACGCCAATGTGCGCGCGGTCGAACTGGAGTCGAACAAGATGGCGCGCGTCTCGGCGCGCGCGAGCCCGGTCATGGAGACGCTCGGCGGCATCGCGGTGGCGCTCGGCGTCGTCTACGGCGGCTATCGCACCATCGTGCTCGGCGCCGCGCCCGGCGCACTTATCTCCTTCATTACCGCCTTCCTGCTCGCGAACCAGCCGGCCAAGCGCCTGGCCCGCCTCAACATCGAACTCAACAGCGCGCTGGTGAACGTGCGCACCTTGTTCGACGTGCTCGACTCGCCGGCGACCGAGCCGCGCGAGGACGACAAGCCGGCGCTCAAGATCGCGCAGGCGGCAATCGAATTCTCCGACGTTTATTTCGCCTACCGCCAGGAAGAGGCTGTGCTGCGCGGTCTGACCCTTGCCGCCGAGCCCGGCAAGGTGACCGCGCTGGTCGGCCCCTCCGGCGGCGGCAAGTCCACGACGCTCAATTTGCTGCTGCGTTTCTACGAGGCCGATCGCGGCAGCATCCGTATCGACGGTCAGCCCATCGATGCCGTGTCCCGGCAGTCGTTGCGGCAGGCCATCGGCTACGTCGGCCAGCACGTCTTCCTGTTCCGCGGCACAATCCGCGACAACATCGCCTTCGGCAAGCCGCAGGCGACGGAGGCCGAGATCGTCGCTGCCGCCAAGGCCGCCTTCGCGCACGACTTCATCATGTCGTTCCCGAACGGCTACGACACTCCGGTCGGCGAGCACGGGCTGCAACTGTCGGGCGGCCAGCGCCAGCGCATCGCCATCGCCCGCGCGCTGATCAAGAACGCGCCGATCATCCTGCTCGACGAAGCCACCGCCGCGCTCGATAGCGAATCCGAGCGACAGGTGCAGGACGCGCTCGACCGCCTGACGCAGAACCGCACCACCATCGTGATCGCGCATCGCCTGCACACGATCATGCACGCCGACCGCATCCACGTCATTGAGGACGGCATGGTCGTCGAATCCGGCCTGCACGAGGAGCTGTTGCGCAGCGGCGGCCGCTACACCTCGTTCTACCGCATGCAGTTCAAGAACCAGGACGTCGCCGAACAGGTGATCGCGATGGCTTCAGCCGGCTGATCAGCCGTCCACCCCTAATTTGTTACCGCGCAATATTTTGCCGCCGGATTTCGCGAGATCGTCCGTTATTTGAACGGGCGACGTGCGAGGTTCCGGTTGACCGAACATGTTGGACTGCCCCCAGTACTTTCGCCGGACGATCCGCTTTCATGTCCGTCGTCAGGTCGCGCGATGGAAGGCAATAACGGGCAACCGGCGCGATCAACCGGCATTGGCTTTTTACCGCAACATCCGGAACAGCGGCTTCGATGCCGACACATGGATCGACATCCTCCCGCGTCAGAAGCTGATCTATGTCAGCGTGCCCAAGGCCGCATCGACGACCATTCGCAGCGTTCTCAGCCAGTTCGAAACGCACGCAGCACCACCCGATGAACGCGTGCTCTATAAACGGAGATGCTCGGGACTGCTGTCGCCAAGCCTGGCGGGCCTCGACGTCTTCCACGAGATGGCCAGCAGTGCGGATACCCTGCGTTTCACGTTTGTCCGCAATCCGTATGCACGGCTGGTATCCGCGTGGTCCAACAAATTCGCCGGCAAGCCGTTGCGCCGTGGCGACCCCTACGTCGACCTCTATCTGGATAATACGCCGCAACCGCGCCAGGCGCGGCCGATCCAGTCATTATCCTTCTCCGCGTTCGTCCATTTTGTTCGTGAAACGATCGACGAAAGCGTCGATCCGCACTGGGATCGACAGGTGGCGCGCGCTTCAGTGCCGGGAATAAAGCTCGATCTGGTCGGCCGCGTCGAGACGTTTGAAAGCGACTTCGCGACGGTGTTGCAGCACGCCCGCAAATCGTCGATCGAACTCCCGCGCCTGAACGGATCCGGATCGTCGGACTGGCCGCCCTATTATTCGGCCGAATTGGCGGACATTGTGTATCGCCTCTACGAGCAGGATTTCGATGCCTTTCGCTACTCGCGTCGTGTTCCATAGCTCTGGGCAGACAAGCCGGTGCAATTCTCGTTTCGACAGCCGTGGATGATTTTATAAAACGGGCGGGACGCTCCACGCCGGCCAACCGGCGGTCGCCGGCCGCGCGCAACCCCGGTTGACGGCCACGGCGCTCTCCTGTTAACCCCTGCCCACTCCTGCAAAATCCGGACCGCCGGGACCGGATTTTCCATCCGCAACAACAGTCAAAGAGATACGGCCAGTCACCATGACCGACGCCCGCTATGTCATTCCGCCGCCGCCGCAAGCGACCATCGCCGTCGCGGGCACGGACAAGACCTTCCCCGTCCGCCGCATCTGGTGTGTCGGCCGCAACTACATCGAGCACATCCGCGAGATGGGTCAGGACGAGCGCCTGCCGCCGTTCTATTTCGCCAAACCGGCCGACGCGGTCGTGCCTGACGGCGGCACGGTTCCCTACCCGTCGCTGACCAAGGACATGCACCACGAGGTCGAACTGGTGGTGGCGCTCAAGTCGGGCGGCCGCAACATCCCTGTCGCCAAGGCCAATGACTGCATTTACGGCTATTGCGTCGGCATCGACCTCACCCGCCGCGACCTGCAGATCGCGTCACGCGACCTCAAGCGCCCGTGGGAGATCGGCAAGGCCTTCGACCACTCGGCCCCCTGCGGCGCCATCGTGACGGCCGAGAAGATCGGCCATCCGACGAAGGGCAAGATCACGCTCAAGTGCAACGGCCAGATCCGCCAGGACGGCGACCTCAACCAGCTCATCTGGAACGTGCCGGAGATCATCTCCAACCTGTCGGAAATGGTCGCGCTGGAGCCGGGCGACATCATCATGACCGGCACGCCGGCGGGCGTCGCCGCCACCGTCGCCGGCGACAAGCTCGAATGCGAGGTCGAGGGCGTCGGCAAGCTGACGGTCACCATCGGCCAGCCGCTGAAGTAAGACGCCGCTACCGAAATACCGGGGATGCGCCGCTGGCGGCGCATCCCTTTTTCTTTGGCGTCCGCCTGCCGCCGCGGATGGAACTCCGCCGGCGGCGATGCGGTTAACGCCCCATTAACGATCCGGCCGCACTCTGGACGAGCCGGGCCACGCCTTCCGAGGGGACTACCCATGGGCGAAGCCTTCCGACCCGACCGAATTGCGGCGAGCCTCGCGCCGGAAAGCATGGCCGCCTGGGTCATGGGCTACGCGCCCGCCACGGACGCCGAGGCGCTCAAGCTCCTGCGCGGCCGCTATCCCGACAGTCCGCTCAGCCTGCGCGTCGCGGCGCTCGACTTCCTGATGCGGCGCGGGGGAGCAGGCGCCGGCAGCCGGCGGCGGTAGCGAACGGCCGATCGCCGTCCGCATCCTCTCCTTGAAGTACAGCTGCGGCCGCTAAATCCGTGGGCCAACGTGGTTAAGCCCCGTTAACCATTCTCCTGTACGAATCAGCAGCATTCTCGCTAGCAGGATCGTACGGATGAAGGCTCGGCTCGAACCCCGCAAGAACATGACTGGCCGCACGGCGCTGGAGACGGTGATCCCGCTCTCGACGCCGTTCGTGGTGTTCGCCGATCCGGCCAGCGCGTGCAATTTCCAGTGCACCTTCTGCCCCACCGGCCATCGCGACATGATCGCGGAGACCGGACGCTTCCAGGGCGCGATGAAGTTCGAGGTCTTTCAAAAGATCGTCGATGATCTCGGCGCCTTCGACAAGCCGATCAAGGTGTTGCGCATGTACAAGGACGGCGAGCCGTTCCTCAACAAGCGCCTCGCCGACATGGTCGCCTATGCGCGCAGGGCGAAACACATCGAATACATCGACACCACGACCAACGGCACCTTCCTGACGCCGGAGCGCATGGGCCCGGTCCTCGAAGCCGGAATCGACAAGATCAATATCTCCGTCGACGGCATGAACGAGGAGACATACAAAACCTTCACGCGCTTCAAGTTCGACTTCAAGAGCCTCATCGACAACGTGAAGTGGGTCTACGCCAACAAGGGCCGCACCGAAATCGTCGTCAAGATTCCGAACGAGCTGATCACCGAAGCGCAGCGGCAGGAATTCTTCGAGACGTTCGGCGACCACTGCGACCGCATTTTCGTCGAGAACTTCGCCCCCTGCTGGCCGGAGTTCGACATCGAGAAGCACACCGGGGTGACCATCACCAAGGGTCTCTACCAGCAAGACATCAGCGAGACCGATGTCTGCCCTTACATCTTCTACGGCTACTCGGTGAATGCGGACGGCCTGGTGTCGTCCTGCTTCCTGGACTGGGGCCGCAAGCTCATCATCGGCGACGTGCGTAAGCAGTCGATGAAGGAGATCTGGACGTCGGAGCGCATGAACGCGCTGCGGCTGCAGCATCTCGAGGGACGCCGCCGGCAGAACGGCGTCTGCGGCAATTGCGGCCAGCTCAGCCACTGCCTACCGGACAATATCGACGCGCATCGCGTCAAGCTGCTCGACAAATTTCACAAAGAAGTCGCCGTCAACCCGAACGTCCCGGCGCCGGGCGGCGACAATCCTGCCTATACCGTCGTTGCCGCCGAATGAAGATCCTGCACGTCACGCCCCATCTCGGCGGCGGCGTCGGCAAGGGCCACGCGGCCTTGAGGACTGCGCTCGCCGGCAGCGTCGAGCAGACCTATCTTCTTCTCGAGGCGCCGCTCGACCGCCGCTATGCGGACATCATCAGGGCCTGCGGCGGCGAGGTGCGCTTCGCCGAAACTCTGGACGACGTCGCGCGGCTGGCGCAGGAACACGACATCGTCCAGTTCGAGTTCTGGAACCACCCCCGTCTCTTCGAGTGCCTTGCCCGCACTGATTTTCCCGCGATACGCAGCGCGTTCTGGGCGCACGTGTCCGGCCTGTTCACGCCCGTCATTCCCCCCGGCCTGATTGCCGAGGCCGGCCGCTTCGTCTTCAGCACCGAGGCGTCGCTGACGATCCCCTGGCTGGCCGAGATGCCGAACGCGCGCATCGCCGCGATCCGCAGCGGCTTCGGCTTCCCGCCGAGGCTTCCGGAGCGCGCGGTGGACGGCCTTCCCGAGACCGCTTATCTCGGCACCGTCGATTTCGTCAAAATGAACCCGGGCTTCTTCGAAGTCGTCGATGCGCTCAACATGAATGCGCTGGTGTCGGTGTGGGGGGAATGCTCGACGCCGGTCATCGCGCGCGCGCTGGCCATGGATAACCCCCAACGCATCCGCTTTCGCGGTCAAACCGCGACGCCGGCGGCGGCCCTGTCCGACGCCGAGATTTTCTTCTACCCCCTGCAGCCGCATCATTACGGCACCGCCGAGAACGCGCTGGTCGAAGCAATGTCGCTCGGTCTGGTTCCGGTCGTTTTGAACAACCCCGCCGAGGCGGCGATCGTGCAGGACGGCGAGACCGGCCTCATCGGCGAGACCATCGATCACTGTGTCGAGCTGCTGCAATCGCTCCTGACCTCGGTAAGCCTGCGCGACCGCCTGTCGCGCAACGCGGCGGCGGCGATGGCGGCGACGCGGACGCCGTTGCGCAGCGCTGCCGCCTTCACCGAGCTGTGGCAGTCGCTGCTCACGGAGGCGCCTCGCCGACCCGACTTCGCGAGCGCCATCGGCGAAACGCCCGGCGATTGGTACACAGCCACCCGGCGCCTGCCGGGGACGGATTGGACGCCGGTCATCGAGCCGGACGCCCCGACGTCGAAAGGGACCTTCGCGCATTTCGAGTACGTGTTTCCGGCCGATCGCTCGCTGGCGCGGCTGCGCGCGGCCAGCATCGCGCCGCAATCAAACGAAATGCCGCATTTCATGAGAGCGGTTGCGATCTAGGGGGGCGCCCGATGGGCATTGAGATGGACCGGCGCAAGATCTTCATGCTGCCCAAGGCGTACCCGCGCGAGCAGCTCGGCGATCTGCTGCCGCTGCCGAACCCGATCTCGATGCAGGTCGACCCCGCCTCGCTGTGCAACTTCAAATGCTCGTTCTGCCCGACCGGCGATCCGAAGCTCATCAAGCAGTCCGGCCGCGCCCAGGTCTTCATGAAGTTCGAGCTATTCGAGAAGATCGTCGCCGATATCGCGACGTTCGAGCGCCCGCTCAAGGTGCTCAAGCTGTTCAAGGACGGCGAGCCGATGCTCAATCCGCGCTTCGTCGACATGGTCGCCCTCGCCAAGCGGGAGCCGAAGATCGAGCGCGTCGAGACCACGAGCAACGGCTCGAAGCTCTCGTCCGACTTCAACGAGAAGCTGGTCGCCTCCGGCATCGACCGCGTCGTGCTGTCGATCGAGGGCGTCACCGCTGAGCGCTATCTGTCCTTCGCGCGCGTACGCTTCGATTACGACGCCTTCGTCGAGAACGTGCGCCACCTCTTCTCGATCCGCGGTGACATGAAGCTGCACGTCAAGACGGTAGCTCAGAACCTCGATTATGCGCTCGGCGAGGACCGGCAGTTCTTTGACACGTTCGGTCCCATTTCCGACGGCATCTACATCGAAAACACCGTCTCGTCGTGGCCGCAGTTCTCGGTCGCCGGCGCCGTGCACGAAGACATCGATGCCTATGGGCGCGAGACCGTGCACAAGGAGCTCTGCCCCTATCCGTATTACTCGATCTCGATCAACGCCGACGGCGTCGTCAGCCCTTGCTGCGTCGACTGGAATCGCGATCTCGCGATCGGCTCGGTCGCGACCGAGAACCTCATCGATATCTGGAACGGCGAAAGGCTGCGCGCGCTGCGCAGCCAGCATCTCAATGAAGGGCTCGGCGCCAATCCTTCCTGTGCCTCCTGCGGTCAGGTGCACGCCTGCACGCACGAGAATCTCGACGGGCACAAAGAAAGACTGAAGAAGCTCTACCTCCGATGATCTCCGAAGCCAGAATTAGAAAACTTGTAACCGGCGGCCCCTACGCGCTGATCGGCGCCGGCCAGCTCGGCGCGATGTCGGTGGGACTCTGGCCAGCCTCGGTCGCACCGCCGGAGTTCATACTCGACTCTGTGAAGACCGGTGACATCCAAGGGGTGGGAATTCGCGACCTACGCTCACACGTGCGAGTTCCGGGCGTTACCTATCTTACAAGCGTCTTCGTAACGCCGACCTCTGAGCTCAAAGCGATCTTTCAGAGGATCGGTCAGGACGAAATCCTGACCGTGTACGACTTTTTCGAAGAGTTCACACCTACGGTCTTCTCCAACGGCTGGCGCAATTTGGCGCCGACAGCGGAGACCGAAGATCGCCTTGCGCGGCTGCCACACTTGTTTGCCGACGAAACGTCACGGGACATCTGTCGGGCTGCCACAGCCTGGCGCTACCGGCGCGAGCTCGTGAACGAATATCCCTTCGGGTCAGACTCAAATAAATATAATCTTGCGCTCTTCGGGCGGGCTGGCACCCACTATGATGTCGTCTATGACGGCGGCTGCTTCTCATTCACTCTGGTGAAGAGCCTCACGGCTGCCGGCGTCACATTCGACAGAATCGTCGCCTTCGAACCGGATCCCGCAAGCCACGAAGTATGTCGGCAGCAAATTGCCGCCTGGCAGCCTCGGGTGAAGGCTCAGATCGCACTCGACCGACGTGCGCTTTCGGACCGCGACGGACGCGGCACGTTCATCGCCAACGGCCTTCTGGCCGCGCGACTGATCCATGTCCCATCGTTCGACCATCCCAAACTGACGACGGTCGATACTTGTACGCTGGACTCCGTCCATGAACAGACGTTCGGCCAAGACAAGCCAGAAGCGCGGCGCACGTTGATCAAGCTGCACATCGAGGGCGCCGAGCTCTCGGCCCTTAAGGGTGCCGAGCAGCTCATCCGGCAGAACCGAGCAGACATTCTCGTCAACCTGTCGCACGACGAGAAATCCTATTTGGACATCCCGGAGTTCCTGACCCAGTTCGGCTGCTACGACATCTTCCTGCGATCCCACTCCCTCTTCGGTGAGGGTTTGACCCTGTTTGCCCGTCACAAGGCTTAGAACATCATGGATTTCGCGATCAGGCGCGCCGCACTGGCCGAGCGCAACTGGAACGACCCGAACTGCAGGGCTGCCGTCAAGACCTGGCACGATGCCAGCCGCAAGTTCGACTACCAGTACATGTTCCAGTGGCTCGGCTTGCCCATCATTCAGGACCCGCAAGACGTCTGCGCTATTTCGGAAATCATCTGGACCTATAAGCCGGATGCAGTTGTCGAGACCGGAATTGCCCGCGGCGGCTCCCTTGTCTTGTCGGCCAGCATCCTGGCCGCGCTCGGCTACAGCGAATTCTTGCGGGGCGAGAAGCCGGTCACCCGCAAGGTCGTCGGCGTGGATATCGACATTCGACCCCATAGCCGTGAAGCGATTGAAGGTCACGCCCTCGCGCCGATGATCGATCTCGTGCAAGGCTCATCGATTGATTCAGCCATCGTCGGCCAAGTGTCCAAGCTTGTCGAAGGCAAGAAAAAGATCATGGTCGTCCTCGATTCCCATCACACGCGCGATCACGTCCTCGAGGAATTGCGACTTTACTCACCCTTTGTGTCAAAGCACTCTGTCCTGATCGTCATGGACACAGGCATCGAATTTGCACCCGAGGAAAGTTTCAACGTTAGCCGGCCATGGGGACCCGGCAATAGCCCGTTGACCGCCGTCAATGATTTTCTCGCGAGCAAAGCGGGCGCGGAGTTCTACAAAGATCAGTCGATCGAGAAGCGGCACCTTCTGACATGCGCGCCACAGGGTCTGCTGGTCCGCCGTTAAGTTTTAGGCTGTTGTCATCGACTGTGTGATACGCTGCCCGCGAGGACGAATCACAAGCTGGAATCAGGCTACGTGCAGCTCTCCATTTTGACGCCAACATACCGCAGCAACGCGGTCGCCTGCGCCCGGATAGCTCAAGTCTGCTCCTGGGCCTCACCCCAAATCGAAGTGATCGTGCGCGACAATTCGGGTGACCCGAAGAAGCGCGCTCTGATTGGCCAATTTCAGCGGGACAACTGTAAAATCGTTTCGGTCGATCCGTGTCCCGGACCGGAAAACTTCGCAGCAGCTTTGAAGATGGCGACCGGCGAGTTCATTTTCTACGTCGCCGACGACGATCTCTGCTTCGATCGTGCCATCGCAGCCCTGCCCGCACTTATCGACGCTGCTGCCAAGACTTCCGATGTCGTCGGAATGACCGGCACCTATGCCATCGAAACGGCGAGAGGCACGTCGCTCGGGGCATATAATGGCATCGACTCCGATGACGTAGAGACGCGCGTCGCCGGCTATCTCGGACACGGCGCCAATGTGCTGGTGTATTCGCCGATGCGAAGGGCCTTGTACGAGCGGGTTTTCGCCCTCATGCGGTCGATGCCGTTCTTCTTCTCATTTCACGACCAGGTCATGTGCCTGCTATTTATACTCGCCGGCAAATTCGTTGCGATGCCGCGGCTCCTCTATAGCTACGATATCGGGCCGTGGGAGACCGACGAAGGGAGCCAAAAGCAGGATGTCGGCTTGTACACCGACGCCGGCCTCGATCCGGCGATCAACAAGCTGCACTGGTTCCTGTGCGGCTTCGAAGGCGCCGTCCTGGCGCGCAACTCCGATCTGGTTCCCAATTACCCGTGGGCGCAGCGCCAGCGGATCGCGGACCAATGGTTTGCAGTCATGTTCGGCCGTTTCCTGCGTAGCGCGCGCATGACCTTCGACTCCCCCTACACCGCGCAGGCCGAGGCGCTTTGCCAGAAGCTGCGGGCCTCGCAGGGCCGGCTTTCTTTCGAGGGGATGCTCGCCGACATCGCCGGACTGATGGGGGTCTTTGCGCCCGACCTGGCGCAGCGCTACTTCCAGTTCTGGAGCGCCGCGATGAACCGCCGCCAGCCGACCGCGGCCAGCGCCTAGAGTCCGAGATAAGCCCGGCGCACGCGGTCGTCGCCGAGCAGCGCCTCGCCGGTCCCGGACAGCGTGACGCGGCCGTTCTCCAGCACGTAGGCGTGGCTGGCGAGCTTGAGCGACACCGCCACGTTTTGCTCCACCAGCACGCAGGTGAGCCCGTCGCGGTTCAAATCACGCACGGTCTTGAGCACGGCCTGCACCACCGCCGGCGCCAGTCCGAGCGACGGCTCGTCGAACATCACGAGCTCGGGTGCGCCCATCAGGCAGCGGCCGATGGCCAGCATCTGCTGCTCGCCGCCGGACAAGGTGCCCGCGGCCTGCGCGCGCCGCTCGGCGAGCACCGGAAACATCGCATAGATGCTCTCGAGCCGCTGCTCTCGCCCCGCACGCGCGCGCGGCAGCATGGCGCCCATCGCGAGATTTTCCGCAACCGACAAAGTCGGAAACACCTGGCGGCCTTCCGCCACCTGGCCGACGCCGAGATTGCATACTTTGTGGCTCGGCCAGCCGGCGATATCGGCGCCGCGATAGAGGATGCGGCCGCGCGCCGGCCGGTGCATGCCGGCGATGGTGCGGATGAGCGAGGTCTTGCCGGCGCCATTGGCGCCGACGATGGCGACGATGGCGCCCTCCGGCACCTCCAGCGACACGCCGTCGAGCGCCTGCGCGTCGCCGTAAAAGACGTCGATATCCTCGATGCGGAGCATCAGACGTCCTCCGCGCCGAGATACGAATGGATGACCGCCGGATCGCGGACGACGTCGGCCGGCCGTCCCTGCGCGATCGGCGCGCCGTGGTGCAGCACCAGGATCTGCGAGGCGAGCGCCATCACCGCGCGCATCACGTGCTCGATGAGCAGGATCGTCAGGCCGGTCTCGGCATTCAGCGTGCGCAGGATCGCGACCATGCGGTCGGTCTCGGTCGGGCGCAGCCCCGCCATCACCTCATCGAGCAGCAACAGCTTCGGTCCGGTGGCGAGCGCGCGTGCGACCTCGAGCCGCTTGCGGTCGGGCAGCGTCAGTGACGCGGCCCGCTGGCCGCGCTTGTCGTAGAGGTCGAGCTTGCGCAGCACCTCCTGCGCATGCGCGCGCGCCTCGGCCACGTGATGCCGGTGCAGCAGCGCACCAACGACAACGTTGTCCTCCACCGTGAGCGCCGGGAACGGCCGCACGATCTGGAAGGTGCGGCCGATGCCGCGGCGGCAGATGCGGTCGGGCGACAGGCCGTCGATGCGCTCGCCGGCGAAGGTGATCGTGCCGCCGTCCGGCGCGTAGACGCCGGCGATCATGTTGAACAGGGTCGTCTTGCCGGCGCCGTTCGGCCCGATGACCGCATAGATGCCGCCCTCCGGCACCTCGAACGCGAGGCGGTCGACGGCGACGAGGCCGCGGAAACGCTTGGAGATGCCGTCGACCGAGAGAAGCGCGCTCATGGACCGCGCCCCTTCAGCCCGAGCCGCTGCGCCAGCCACGGCCAGATGCCGTCCGGCGCGCCGACGATCACCGCCAGCAGGCAGACGCCGTAGAACACCTGCTTGGCGCCGGGGATGTCGACGCCGATCGCCGCCAGCGTGCTGGTCAGAGTCTCGGCGAGCCCCGTCAGCACGAAGGCGCCGAGGATCGGGCCGAACAGAGTGCCGATACCGCCGACGATCGGCGCCAGGATGATCTCGATGGAGCGCGAGATGTTGAAGACCTGCTCGGGGAACAGGTTGTTGTAATAGAAGGCGTAGATCACGCCGGCGAAGGAGGTCATCGCCGCCGAGATCACCACCGCCAGCATCTTGTAATGGAAGGTGTCGATGCCGGCGGCGCGCGCCGCCTCCTCGTCCTCGCGGATCGCCAGCCAGAAATAGCCGATGCGGCTTGTCAGCAGCGCGCGGCAGCCCACCAGCGCCGCCACCGTCGCCGCGAGCAGGATATAATAGAACATCACCGGCTGGCCGCGCAGCAGCCATAGGTCGTTGTGGGCGTATTGCTTGACCGGCAGGAACAGCCCGGACGAGCCGTTGGTCCAGGCGAGATGGTCGAAGCCGACGCGGGCGAATTCGGCGACCGCGATGGTGAGGATGGCGAAATAGACGCCGCCGACGCGAAAGCGGAAGGCGAGATAGCCGACGAAGGCGCCGGCGAGCGCGGCAAGCGGCGCCGCGACCATCAGCCCGAGCCACGGGCCGATACCGAAATGCACGAACAGAGCCGCCGCCGCATAGGCGCCGAGACCGACATAGAGGGCATGACCGAGCGACAGCTGTCCGGCGAAGCCCATCATGATGTTCCACGCCTGACCGGTGTAGGCGAAATAGAAAATCAGGATGAGGACGGTGAGCAGATAGTCGCTGGCGAACAGCGGCGCGGCGAGCGCGGCCGCGAGCAGCAGCACGAGCAGCGCCAGCGCGCGCGCGGACAATCCCTCCGTCAGCCGCGCGATCATGCCGACCTCTTACCCAGGATGCCCTGCGGCCGCAGCAGCAGCACCAGAACGAGGATGCCGAAGGAGAACATGCTCTTGGCCGACGGCGTGAACAGCAGTCCCGCCATCGCCTCGGTCAGCCCGATCAGCACGCCGCCGACGAGCGCACCGGGCATCGAGCCCAAGCCCCCCGTGATGACGATGACGAAGGCGAGCAGCGTGTAGCTCGGGCCCAGCGACGGCGTCACGTCGACGATGAGCAGCAGCATCACGCCGGCGGCGCCGACACACGCTGCGCCGATGCCGAAGGTGAGCGCGTAGAGGTGCTTGACGTCGAGCCCGACCACCAGCGCGCCGACGTAGTTGTCGGCGCAGGCGCGGATCGCCGTGCCGATGGTGGTGAAGCGGAAGAAGGCGAACAGGCCGGCCGCCACCACGATCGACGCCAGCCCGGCATAGGCCTTGGTCGCGTCGACGATCAGCGGACCGAGCTGAAAGCTGTCGAAGGCGTATGCGACCTGCACCGTCCTGGCATCGGGGCCGAACACGATCAGCAGCACGTTGACGATGATGATGGCGACGGCGATCAGCAGCAGAAACTGCGTGTGCTCGGGCCGGGTGACGAAGCGGTTGATCAGCCCCTTCTGCAAGAGATAGCCGAAGGCGAACATCACCGCCGCGATCGGCACCAGCATCAGGAGCGGATCGAGATGGAACGCGGCGAACAAGGCGATCGCGATGTACATCGCGATGGTCATCATCTCGCCGTGCGCGAAGTTGACCACCCGCACGACGCCGAAGATCACCGACAGGCCGAGCGCCATCAGGCCGTAGACGAGCCCGGTCAGGATGCCGACAACGGCGACGTTGAGGTAGAGCGAGAGCGGCACGGAGATTCCCGTCGGAGTACTGCGAGCCCCTCCACCGTCATGCCCGGCCTTGTGCCGGGCATCCACGTCCTCGCGGCGGTTCAGCAAGGAGGATGTGGATGGCCGGGACGAAGCCCGGCCATGACGACATCGTAGGCCTTAGCGCCGTCGCCTCACAGCCGCCGATCGTAGGGCTTGAGCGGCCAGTCCGGTTTGGCGTTGGCCGCCTCTTTCGGCGTCAGCGACACGATCTTGCCGCCGCGGTTCTGGATGGCGGAGATCTTCAGCTTCTCGTTTTGGCCCTTGGCGTCGAACTGGATGCCCGGACCGGTCGTCGTGTTGTTGGTGATGTTGGTCTTGCGGATCGCATCGGCGAGCGCCTTCGGGTCGGCCGAGCCGGCGCGCTTGTAGGCGTCGGCGGCGATCAGCAGCGCCTCGAAGGTGTAGACGTGGTTGGTGTTCAGGTTGACGCCGGCGTAGGCCTTGGCCAGCGCCGCCTCGAGCGTCTTGCTCAGCGGCTTGTTCGGGTCGTACCACGGCGCCAGGCTGATCGGCCCGTCGGAGAGCTTGCCCAGGGTCTTCAGGTACTGGTCCTCGTACCAGCCAGGCCCGAGGCTCATGACCGCCATCGGCGTCCACCGCTGCTTGACCATTTCGCGTGTGAGCAGGATGGCGTCATTGAGGCGGCTGACGCACATCACCGCTTCGGCGCCGCTCGCCTTCGCCTTGGCGACCTCGACCGAGAGGTCGCGCGCCGCCGGATCGTATGAAATCTCCTGCACGATCTTGTACGGCATGTCGAACTTCGGCATCACCGCGCCGATGCCCTTCGACATCGCGGTGCCGAACGTGTCGTTGACGTGCATGAACACGACAGTCTTCGGCGCCGAGCCGGTGAGCGCGAACAATTCCTTCTGATTGGCGAAGGCGCCACCGAGGATCATGCCGGCGGTCGGGAAGTTGCGGAACACGAACTTGTAGCCCTGCTCCGTGATCTGCGGCGCAGCGGCGATGTTGATGATGAAGGGCACGCCCTTCTGCTCGGCCACCTGCGCGATCGCCGTGCTCTGCCCGGAGTCGAAGGCGCCGACCAGCACCTGCGCGCCCTCGCCGATCAGCTTCTCGGCGCGCGAACGCGCAACGTCGACGCTCGATTCGGTGTCGCCGTTCATGATCTGCAGCGCCGGCAGGCCCATGTCCTTGAGCACGCCGGCGGCGATGTCGACGCCGCGCTGGCAGTCCTGGCCGATGCCGGCCTCGAAGCCGGAGCGCGGCAGCAGCACGCCGACCTTGAGCGGCGCGCCCTGCGCGCGGACGATGTTGAAGGGGGTGGTGCCGGCGAGAAGGCCGGCGGCGCCGAGACCGGCGGTGAACGTGCGGCGGCTGACGCCTTGAGGCATGTGGCGGGGCATCGGAAGTCCTCCTTGGATGGGCTGTTCGGCCCTTTTTTCGATGATGCCGGAAGAGCGGCGACCTTCACAAGCCCGCCGCACGCGTCTGCCGCAACAACGGCCGAAGGCCGGTTGCGCGGCGGATTGCGGCAGCGGCCGAACCCGGAATATTGTTGACCGGGTCAACAATCGCCGTCAACTCGAAAGCCGCTTAAAAGCAAGGCGACGCTCATGGCAAGGAAGACAAGCAGCGTGCGCCGGGCGCGGCCGAACGCCGCGCCCGATCTCGGCGCGCTCAACGACCGCCTCGGCTATTTCGTGCGGCGGCTGCAGGTCTGGATATTTCAGGACTTCATCCGCCGGCTCGCGCGCCTCGACCTCAGCCCGGCGCAGTTCTCGGTCATTGTCGTCATCGGCGCCAATCCCGGCCTGTCGCAGGCCGAGCTCGCCGAGACGCTCGGCATCGAGCGCGCCCGGCTCGTGCGCCTTTTGCACCGGCTGGAGCGGCGGGGCCTGACGCAGCGGCGCGCCTCCCGCTCGGACGGCCGGCGCCATGCGCTGGAATTGACGCGCGAAGGCAGAACGGTGCTGGCGGCCGCCGAGCGGCTCGCCGGGCAGCACGAGGACGTGCTCAGGGAGAAGCTGGGCGCCCGCCGCTATCGCACGCTGCTGAACGTCCTGCGCGCGGTCTAGGCAAACACCTGCTCGACCGCGGTGGCGATGGCGAACAATTTGCGGTCGTGGCCGTTGCGCGCGACCAGCATCAGCCCGACCGGCAGGCCGTTGCGCGGCAGCGGCAGCGAGATGGCGCAGCAGTCGAAGAAATTCCACACCGACGTGTTGCGCAGGGTCATCGCGTTCCTGCGCGCAAAATCCTCCGGCGCAGCGATCTCGGCAAGCGTCGGGGCGACGATGGGACAGGTGGGCATGACCAGAACATCGGTGTCCGAGAGCCATTCGTCCATCATGCGGATGAGCTTGTCGCGCTCGTTCGCCATCCAGATGTAGTCGGCGGCGCCGATCGTGCGCGCGCGCTCGAGACGGGCGCGGACGTTCGGATCGATGTCGCTCCCGCGGCGGTCGAGAAGGTCGCGGTTGACGGTGAAGGCTTCTGCCGGCTGCACGCCGCCGCGCTTGTTGACCTCGACCATTGCCTCGATCAGCGGCAGCGGCTTGTCGCGCAGCCGGGCCCCGGCCTTGGTCAGCCGCGCCAACGCCTGTGCGTAGGATTTGCCGACGGTCGCATCGAGATTGTCGACCGGTATGCCCTGCGCCACAGAGACACGCAGATCGGTGAGCGAAGGCGCCGCCAAAGGCGCGCGCGCCTCACCCGCCATCGCCGCGTCGGCGCGCCGGCAATCGGCGACATTGCGCGCCATCGGCCCGATCGAGTCCATGCTCTGCGACAGCGGATAGACGCCGTCGCGCGAGATGCGCAGGCGGCTCGGCTTGTAGCCGACGATGCCGCACAAGGCCGCCGGCACGCGCGTCGAGCCGCCGGTGTCGCTGCCGATCGAGATCTCGCACATGCCGTCGGCGGCGGCGACCGCCCCGCCCGACGACGAACCGCCGGGAATGCGCGCGCGGTCGGCCGGATTGCCCGGCGTGCCGAAATGCGGATTGGCGCCGATGCCGGAGAAGGCGAACTCGGTCATGTTGGTCTTGGCGACGATCACCGCGCCGGCCTGGCGTAACCGCCGCACCACCGGCGCGTCGGACGCGGCCGGCTTGCCTTCTTCGGCGAGAACCTTCGAGCCAGCGCGCGTCACTTCGCCGGCGACGTCGAACAGATCCTTGATGCTGACGATGGCACCGTCGAGCGCGCCGAGCGTCACGCCGGCCTTGGCGCGGGCATCGGCCGCTTCCGCCGCTGCGCACGCCGCATCGCGATAGACGGTGAGACAGGCGCGCGCGCCCTCGCCTTTCGGATCGTCGATGCGCGCCAGGGCTTCATCGAGGCGCGCGCGGGTTGAGGATCGCGTCATGCTCTGTCACTCCGCTGTTGTCCGGCTGCGATAGTGCAGAGAGAGCGCGGCGACACAAGTGCGCTCTTTGCGGCGGCGTCGGCACGCAAGAACGCCTGCAAAAGCGTACAAAACTTGTCCCCGCTCTTATCAACCGCGCATGGACCGACGACAAGCCGCTTGTTCCCGCACGAGGACGGCGTAAGCTTTTGGGCAGGACATCCTCCTTCGGCTTGCCGGACCTGGATGGCCGCCATGGCCGAGCGGACATGGGACGTGGATGCCGCGCAAGCGGTCTTCGTGGTCCAGGTCTTCCGGTCCTGGCTCTCGGTAAACTGGTTTCCCGCGCTGGGCCGGAGCCCGCGCCGGGTATGCATCAGAGAGCTAGAGACGGGCAGACGACGGTCTGCCCGTTATGGCTTTGGGCCCCCCCCTCTTCGCACAATTCGTCCGTATCGCGCCAACATCAGCGCCTGCGCGAATATTTCGTCGCCTGCGCACGGCGCACCCGCGTAAGCGCCGCGCTTGACGCGGGTCGGCGCCGATTGTTAACAATCCGGTCAGCCAGATTGTTGCGTCACGAATGGTCCATCGTTCTCCCCGCCCTGCCGCCACCGACATCACCGCGCGCCTGCGCGACGCGATCACGCGCGGCCGGCTGATGCCGAACGAGCGGCTGATCGAGGCCGACCTCGCCGGGCAATACCGCGTCAACCGCGCGCACATCCGTACCGCGCTCGCCATGCTCGATCAGGAGGGCCTGGTCGTGCGCGAGAAGAACCGCGGCGCGCGCGTGCGCGCCGTCTCCGATGCCGAGGCGCTGGAGATCGCCGGGACGCGCCTCGTCCTCGAGGTGATGGTGGCGCGGCAGGCGGCGGAGCGCGCCGGCGCCGCCGACCGCAAGGCGCTGCGCGAGATCGAAAGCGAGATGCGCGCCGCCGTCGGCGCGGAAGATTATTCGCGCTTCTCGCAACTGAATGGCGCGCTTCACCGCAAGATCCAGCGCATCGCCGGCAACGCTACCGCCTCGCGCATCCTCGACACGCTGAAGTCGCACCTCGTGCGGCTGCAGTACCGCGTCATCCTGCTGCCGGGCCGGCCGCAATCCTCGCTCGCCGAGCACCGCGCCATCGTCGACGCGCTGTGCAAGGGCGACGCCGATGCGGCGGAAGCGGCGATGCGGCGCCACCTCGAGAGCTTCACCCACCTGCTCACGCAGGCGATCGCCGCCAGCCAGCACGGCGGCTTCTGAGCGAGACCGCGGCGCGGGCCGTGCACGATCAACAAGAAGGAGCTTTCATGTCGGAACAGAAGACCGGGCTCGTCGTCACCGCCCATCCCGGCGATTTCGTCTGGCGCGCCGGCGGCGCGATCGCGCTGCACGCCAAGCAGGGCTACAAGATGAAGATCGTCTGCATGTCCTTCGGCGAGCGCGGCGAAAGCCAGTTCGCCTGGAAGGAGGCGGGCGCGACGATGGAGAAGGTGAAGGCGGGCCGCAAGGACGAGGCGGAGCAGGCCGCGGCGCTTTTGGGCGCCGAGATCGAGTTCTTCGACTGCGGCGACTATCCGCTCAAGCTCACCGAAGCGCACTTCGACCGCATGGTCGACATCTACAGGGAAACCAATCCAGCCTTCGTGCTCACGCACGCGCTGAAGGACCCGTACAATTTCGATCATCCGAACGCCGCGCATTTTGCGCAGGAAACGCGCGTCGTCGCGCAGGCGATGGGCCACAAGCCCGGCGCCAAGTACAAGTATTCGGCGCCGCCGGTCTATCTGTTCGAGCCGCACCAGCCCGAGCAGTGCGACTACAAGCCCGATCTTATCCTCAAGATCGATGATGTCTGGGAGACCAAGTACAAGGCGTTCCAGATCCTCGCCGCGCAGAAGCACCTTTGGCACTATTACGAACGCGTCGCGCTCAACCGCGGCATCCAGGGCTCGCGCAACACCGGCATCCCGATGACCTACGGCGAGGCCTATCAGACCCTGTTCCCGCGCGTCGTCACCGAGACTTTGGGCTAGCTTCTTGTCCCGGGCGCAATGCAGCACGAAGTGATGCATGGCAGACCCGGGACCGTTACGACTTCCGAGTTTGCGAAGGTCCCGGCTCTGCGGTGCTCCGCTATCGCGCTGCACCGCGTCCGGGACAAGCCAGAAAGAAAACCACCATGAAGAACGTCGTCGTACGCAACATCCAGCGCGCCGATGCCCAGGCGCTTGCCACGTTCGAGAAGCTCGGCGCTTCGACCGTGCACGAAGCCCTGGGCCGCTATCAGCTGATGAAGCCGTATATGCGCCCGGTCTGGGCCGGCGCATCGATCGCGGGACCCGCCGTCACCATCCTGGCGCAACCCGGCGACAACTGGATGCTGCATGTCGCCATCGAGCAGTGCAAACCCGGCGACGTCGTCGTGCTCGGCTGCACGGCCGACAACACCGATGGCATGATCGGCGATCTGATCGCCACCTCGCTGAAGGCGCGCGGCGTCAAAGGCGTCATCATCGACGCCGGCTGCCGCGACGTCGTGGCGCTCAAGGAGATGGGCTTCCCGATCTGGGCGCGCGCGATCTCATCGAAGGGCACCGTGAAGGCAACCCTGGGCTCGGTGAACATTCCGGTCGTTTGCGCCGGCGTCTATGTCGAGCCGGGCGACGCAGTGGTGGCGGACGACGACGGCGTCGTGGTCGTGCCGAAGAAGTATGTCGCCGAGACCGCGGCAAAGGCGCAGAAGCGTTTCGACGACGAAGACGCCAAGCGTCAGAAGCTGGCGTCGGGCATCCTCGGCCTCGACATGTACAACATGCGCGAGCCACTGGCGAAGGCCGGCCTCGTCTACGTCGATAATCCGGAAGACGTCTGAGGCTCGCCTAAGCTCGCACCAACACCTTGCGGTGCGCCGCCGGCGCGCCGCCGATCGCCTGCTGATAGCCGGCGAGGATGCTGTCGACCATCGCGTCGACCGAGAAGAAATCCATCACGCGCTGGCGCAGCACCTGCGCGGTGACGGTTGCCGGTTCCGGGTCGGCTATCGCCGCAGCGATTGCCTGCTGCAATGAACCGACCTCGCCGGCGACGACGAGCCCGTCGGCGAGCGGCCCGTAAATCTCCGGGATGCCGCCGACCCGCGTGGTGATCAGCGGCCTTCCGGCCGCAGCGGCCTCCAGCACGACGTAAGGCAGCGACTCCGCGCGCGACGGCAGCACCACCAGGCGCCCGTGCGTCAGCGCCACGCGCATCGGCATTCGCGGCATGAAGCGGATCGCCGCGGCGAGTCCGTTCGCCGCCACGCGCGCGCGCAGCGCGGCCGCTTCCGGACCGTCACCAACCAGAGTGGCCGTCAGCAGGCGCCCCTCGCGGTGCAACGCAGCGACGGCGTCGATCAGCGTGTCGATGCCCTTCACCGGCCGGAATTCGCCGACGAACACGATGTCGCTCGCGTCCGCCGCCGGGACCACCTCCGCGAACTCGCCGCGGCTGATGCCGTTGTGCACGATGCGCACCAACCCGCGCGGCGTGCCGACCTTGCTGCGAAAGACGTTGGCGCTGTGGGCGCTCTCGAACAGATAAAGATCGCCACGGGCCATCAGCGCGCGTTCCATCAGCAGATACGCCTTGCCCGTAAGCTTCGTGTGATCGAGCAGCAGGCTGCCGCCGTGCGGCGTATAGGCGCGCACGATCGGCCTGCCGACGAAAGCGAGACGCGCGGCGGCGCCGCCTTTAGCGCCGTGCCCATGCACCACGTCGGCGTTGACCTGCCGCAGACGCCGGCTGACATGCGCGACGGCGCCGAGATCGCGCGGACTGAGTTGCCGCGGGATCGGCACGCTGGTGATACCCAGCGCCAGGCAGGGGGCGAGCATGGCGAGGATGGCGGATGACCGGCCGTCACCGGTGAGGTTGTCGAGCACCAGCCCGACACGATGGCCGCGGGCCACCTGCCCGTTCACCAGATCGACGACGTGCCGGAACAGGCCGCCGAGCGGCGCGCGAAAGACGTGGATGATATTGAGGGACCGCATTGAAAGGACTCTTACTGGCGGCCGCCCGGAATCCGGATCGGCTCTCTCGGCGGAACCGCCGCTCGTATTCTGGTATGCGAAACCGAGAATGCGTGGAACCGACAATTCGATTAGGAATTAACCGGCCGCCGCATGCATACGTTCTTTATGCGGATGTGCAGCAGGGTTGCATTGCGCTGGAGCAATTGCGCGTTCCGTACCGTCAAACGAATTTTCAACTCAGCACTAATGCATCGTTAATAGCGAGCCGGCCTTTCAGGTTTGTCCTTCAATCCGGGGCTAGAACGGCCCCGGAAATTGCGCAGTTTCGAACACATAGCGCATGTGAGGCGTCCGCTGCGGCCGCGGGGCCTGACAGGGATAGGCACGACTTTGCACTATTCCCGAAGGCTATTTTTAACGTCCGGCGGTTAGGTTCTACCCACTAACCCTCCTGGAGCGTCTCACATGTCCAAGATTGTTGCGTTTCTGAAGAACGAGTCCGGCGCTACGGCCATCGAGTATGGCCTCATCGCCGCCGGCATCTCCGTCGCCATCATCGCCGTCGTCAACACGATCGGCTCGAAGTTGAACACGAACTTCACCAGCATCTCGACGCAGTTGAAATAATCGCGTCCCGCAGGGACCGGTTGGGAAGAAGCCGCCCGCGAGGCGGCTTCTTTCGTTTTGGAGCCTCGCAGCGGGAGCGCGGGCTCGCGGCCTTCCCATTATGCATGCCATACCCGGCATTTATGCGCGGTCCCGGCAACACTTTGTTAAATTGCATTACGATGTCGCGTGAAGAAACTCTTTACCGGCGGTGGGTAGTTTTCGGACGCTCCCGTCCTGGAGCGAGTCACCTGGAGCGTCTCGAATGTCCAAGATCGTTGCGTTTTTGAAGAACGAGTCGGGAGCGACGGCCATCGAGTACGGCCTCATCGCCGCCGGCATCTCCGTCGCCATCATCGCCGTCGTCAACACGATCGGCTCGAAGCTGAACACGAACTTCACCAGCATTTCGACCCAGCTGAAATAAGCGCGGTCGACGGACGCAAAGTACCTGGAAGCCGCCGGCAACGGCGGCTTCTTCGTTTTTCCCGGCCTCCGGAGCTTGAAAAAGAGCAAGAAAGATCCTGTTAGTCCGGGGATACAGCGGCCGGCGATCAGGCAAGGTGCGGCCCCGCCGGCCGAAACCGGCGTACCACGTAGAAGCCGACGATGACCGCAATCGCGAGTGCCGCGATCTGCGCGACCAGGAACGGCGGCTCCGATCCGGTGGGCGCCAGCACGTGCAGCGGTGGTACCTTGAGAAACGCCTGCACAATCAGCACGAGGATGTTCAGGTATAGCGCGGCGACTGCGCAGACCGCGTAGATCCAGCGCCACGCGCCGCCGAGATGGCCGCCGTAGATCGCCCAGAGCGCCGTCAGCAGAATGACCGTCGATACGACACCCGTGCCGAGCGCCGGCGTGAAGCCCTTTATCGGAAAAAGGAACCCGGTGAGGCTGGTCAGCAGCGTGAAGGCGAAGAAGGCCGCCGTCCAGCCGGACAGCCGTTCGGCGCGAAGCATGCCGATGACGACGACGATGCCGGCGGCGATCGCCGCCACGCTGATCAGCACATGAAGAATCGTGAAAGCGGCAAGCGAAAGACCGAGAATCATGATGCTCCCCCATCGAAGCCCGGCGCGACGCCGAGCTTACGCCCGCGCTTCGGCGCCGTCTCTGGCAATGTCGCGCGCTTTCGTCGTGAAACCTTCAAGAAGGCGCGTGGGAAAACCAGATACCCACCAGCGAGGCGAGCGCCACCAGCACCAGGAAGCCGTTGACGAGCAGCAGGAGTGGCGCCGGCAACTGCCGCGCGTCCGGCTCCGGCGGCGGCGGACCGGGCCTGAGCTGCCGCCACACGGCGGCGCCGAAGCAGAAGGCGCTGAAAAGGACGAGGACGCTGCCGGTCAATCCGATCAGCCAGCCGGGCAGCACGTGCGACAGCAGCGATTTGGCGCCGACACCGCTCGCCAGCGAGACGAGCCCCGTGCGCACCCAGGCGGCGTAGGTGCGCTCGGCGGCGAACACGGTGCGGTCGGCGGCAAGCTCGGTGCGGCGGTCCGCGGCCATTTCCATCTGCGCCGTGTCGCGCGCCATATGCTCGGCGCTGGCGTCCACGTGCGCGGCGCTGCTTTCGATCTCCTTGGCAGACCGTTCGATCTTGCGTTGCGTGGCCATGCTTTAAGAAGACCGCGGTCGGAACAAGGTTCCTGCCGCCGTCAACGGTTGGCGTGGCTCCAGGGCGCGATCCGGCGCTCGAGCCGTTTCAGACCGGCCGTGAGCGTGACGCCGAGCGTCATCAAAACGATCACCGGCACCAGGGTCTTGTCCATTTCGAAAACGTTTGCATATTTCGTGATCATAAAGCCGAGCCCGGAGATGGTGGTGTAGAACTCGGCAATCACCATGCCGACGAGACCGCGCCCGATCGCGAGACGGATACCGGCGGCGATGTAGGGCAGCGCGAAGGGCAGCAGCACGTCCTGCCACATGCGGCTTTCGGTCGAGCGGAACGAGCGCGCGACCTCCAGCATGTTCTTGTCGCATTCGCGCACGCCTTGGTACGTGTTGATCAGGACGGGAAACACGGCGAACAGGAAGACGACGATCACCTTGGCCTTGAGATAGATGCCGAACCACAAGACCAGGATCGGCACCAGCGCCACCGTCGGCGTCGAATACAGCGCGTTGATGGGCAGATCGAGCGCCCAGTCGAGCTTCCGGATCCGCGCCATGGCGACGCCGAGCGGGATGCCGACGACGACGGCGCAGCCGAGGCCCAGTACCATCACTTCGAGGCTCTGCGAGAGATAGTACGGAAGGTCGCCCGAGACGGTGAGATCGTAGAAAGCGATCGCGATTTTCGACGGATAAGAGAAGAAGATCGGATCGATGAACGGTCCGGCGATTTGCCAGACGATCAGGATCAGGAGCGTGAAGCCATAGCGGAAGACCGCCTTGCTCTCCAGCCAGCTTGGTCTTGCTCCCGCAAGCGGCTTCGGCGCGGCGGAGGCCGGCTGCGCCTGGTGGACCACAGTCATCGCGTCTCCTGCCGTTTGCCTTCAGGAATGCTCCGGCGGGCGCGCCATTCGTGCCGCCCGCCGGACGTTGTGGTCAGAATGCCGGGGTCGGGCAGACCGGGCCCTTCCATTCGCCCATCGTGGCGATGGCCTTCTTGGCGAAGCTCGCATCGACGACGTCATCGTAGCTCGGCGTCTTGCCCGGCTTGATGTTGCCGACCTTGGTCATCAGGTTGGCCGTGAAGTCGACGCGCTCTTTGCTCAGGCCACTGTTGGCGTCCCAGATGCAGTTCTTCACCAGGAAGTCGTAGCTCTCCGAGATGATCTTCTCCGGATAGCCGGTCTCCTTGACCATGATCGGCAGCACCCTGGCCTTATCGCTGTACATGATGCGTGTCGCCTCGATCGTCGCAGCGACGACCTTCTCGGTCACGTCCGGCTTGGTCTTGAGCGTCTTCTCGGTCGCCGACAGGAAGGTGTAGAGCGTCTTCGGCTGCAATTCCCACATGCGCCCGACGGCGTGCAGGTCGGGAACCTTGCTCTTGGCCAGCATCTCCTGTTCGACGTGCAGAATGGCCGTGTCGACCTGGTTGGCGACCAGCGCCGGCACGTCCTCGCTGGCGATCGAGACGAAGTTGACCTCCTTCGGATCGATCTTTGCGGCGCGCAGCACGCTGCGGCTCAGGATGTCGGCGAAGCCGCCCGGCTCCTGGATGCCGATGCGCTTGCCCTTGAGGTCGGCCATCGTCTTGACGTTGGCGCGCACGATCATCGAGGCTTCGAACTTCGGCAGGTTAGCGGAGAGCGCCTTCACCGTCGCGCCGTTGGCGCGGCCGATAATCGTCGGCGCGCCTGGCGTGAGGCCGAAGTCGATATTGCCGGCCAGCAGGGCGCGGTAAACCTTGGTGCCGTCGCCGAGCGACACCGTCTCCACGTCGAGGCCGGCCTTCTTGTAGAGGCCGAGATCCTTGGCGATGATCACCGGCATATGCACGACATTCGGCGGCGAGGTCGGCAGACCGATGACGACCTTCTCCTGCGCCTGCGCGGCAGTTGCCGCCAGCGTGAGCGCGGCCGCCAGCGCGGCCAGGCGATAGAACCTGCGCATCTTCGTCCTCCCTGATGTTGCCGGCCGTGGTTTTTCTTGCCGGCGTTGTGATTTGCGGCTTTGAGCCGCGCGTTCCCTCGCGCGCGATCTTGCCGCATGGCCATTGGAAAAACAACGAAGGGGGGTTTTTCGTCCATGCCGGCCGGGGTTTGACCGAAACGGCTCCCGCATGGTTCATGGCGCCTATGATGGCGCCCGCCGATCCTCCGCAACCCCGTTTCGTCGTCGAATTCGGCAAGGACGGCACCCCGCCCGCCGAGGCGGGGCGGCTGGACGCGCCCGCCTTCCACCGCAACCACGATGCGATCTGGCAGGCGCTTGCGCCGCACCTCGCGGCGGCACGCGGGAACGTGCTCGAACTCGGCAGCGGCACCGGCCAGCATACCGTCGCGTATGCGGCGTTGACGCCGGCGCTGACTTGGCATCCGAGCGACCTGCAGGAGAGCCACCTTGCCAGCATCGAAGCCTGGCGCGCGCACACGGGCCTCGCCAATGTCGCGCCGCCGCAGCGCATTGACTTGACCGACCCCGGCTGGAACTGGACGCCGGGCGGCCTCCTGACCGCGATGTTGTGCATCAACGTATTGCACATCTCGCCATGGTGCGTGTCGCAGAACCTGATCGCCGGCGCTGGCCGACTCCTCGACCGCGCCGGCCGCCTGTTCGTCTATGGCCCGTTCAAGCGCGACGGCGCGCATACCGCGCCGAGCAACGCCGAATTCGATGCCAGCCTGCGCGCGCGCAATCCGGACTGGGGCGTGCGCGACACGCGCGACCTCGCCACGCTCGCGGCGGCGAACGGTCTTACCCTCGCCGACGTCGTGCCGATGCCAGCCAACAATTTCATCCTGGTGATCGCGCGCGATGGCCGGACGTCGACGACCTTGAACTGACGAAGGACATCAATGCAGCCTGAACCGATTTTCGATATCGCCCATCTCGGCCATCTCGAATTGCTGACACCGACCTTCGACAAGAGCGTGCGCTTCTTCGTCGATGTGATGGGCATGACCATCTCCGGCGAGAAGGGCGACAGCGTCTATCTGCGCGCCTACGACGACTACGAACGCTATTCGCTCAAACTCACCGCCGCGAAGACCAACGGCATGGCGCACGTCGCCTATCGCTGCCGCTCGCCGCAGGCACTGGAGCGCCGCGCCGCGGCGCTGAAAGGCTCGGGTTTCGACGTCGGCTGGACCGACGGCGATCTCGGCCACGGCAAGACCTTCGTCTGCAAGGATCCGGACGGGCACGTCATCGAGCTCTATTTCGACACCGAATGGTACGAGGCGCCGCCCGAGCTGAAACCGTCGCTCAAGAACCAGGCGCAGCGCTTTCCCGCGCGCGGCTGCAACGTCCGCCGGCTCGACCACTGGAACGGCCTCGCCGCCGACATCTCCGCCTGCCGCAAATTCTTCGAGGACTATCTCGGCTTCCGTCTCACCGAGCGGATCGTGCTCAACGACGGCACCGAGGCCGGCATCTGGTTCACCGCCACCAACAAGTCCTATGACTTCGCCTATACGCGCGACCATACCGGCACGAAGGGCCGCTTCCACCACATCACCTACGCGCTCAATTCGCGCGAGGAGGTCCTGCTCGCCGCCGACGTCTTCCTCGAGAACGGCGTCTTCATCGAGACCGGCCCGCACAAGCACGCGGTGCAACAGACGTTCTTCCTCTATGTCTACGAGCCGGGCGGCAACCGCGTCGAGGTGGCGAACGCGGGCGCGCGGCTCATCCTCGCGCCCGACTGGAAGCCGATCACCTGGACCGAGGACGAGCGCAAGAAGGGCCAGGCCTGGGGCCTGAAGACCATCGAGTCGTTCCATACGCATGGAACGCCGGAGGTTCCGCACAAGTAGTCCGCTCATGGCCGCGCGCTCGATCCCCACTGTCCGTCTGCCGTCCGACGCTCCGATGCCGGTCTACGGCCTCGGCACCTGGCGCATGGGCGAGAGCGGACGGACCCGGGCCAACGAGGTGCAGGCGCTGCGCCACGGCATCGCGCGCGGCGTCACGCTCATCGATACCGCCGAGATGTACGGCGACGGCGAAGCCGAGACGATCGTCGCCGACGCGGTCGGCGGCGACCGGGACCAGATCTTCATCGTCAGCAAGGTGCTGCCGAACAATGCGTCGCGCCGCGGCACAGTCGCCGCCTGCGAGCGCAGCCTGAAGCGGCTGAAGACCGACCGCATCGATCTCTATCTGCTGCACTGGCGCGGCTCGCATCCGCTCGCCGACACCGTCGCCGCCTTCGAGGACCTGCGCGCCGCCGGCAAGATCCTCCATTGGGGCGTCAGCAATTTCGACCACGACGACATGCAGGAGCTCGCCCGCGCGCCGCACGGCAAGCACTGCCAGACGAACCAGGTCCTCTATAATCTCACCCGCCGCGGCATCGAGTTCGACCTCCTGCCGTGGTGCCGGACGCACAAGATGCCGGTGATGGCCTATTCGCCGATCGAGCAGGGCCGCATGCTCGGCCACAAGGCGCTCGCGGATGTCGCGCGCCGCCATGAGGCGACGCCGGCGCAGGTCGCGCTCGCCTGGCTGTTGCGGCAGGGGGTCATCGTCATTCCGAAGGCGACCGCGCTGACGCATGTCGACGAAAACCTCGGCGCGCTCGACCTCACGCTCACCGAAGCCGATGTCGCCGCACTCGACCGCGCCTTCCCGCCGCCGACCTCGCCGCAACCGCTGGACATGCTGTGATGGACGACCTTCTCGCCGCCGACAGACGGCTCGTCGCCGCGCTGGCCGCGCGCAGCCCCGACGCCATGGCGCTGATCGACGACGATTTCACCTGGATCGACGCGCGCGGAGCCCGCTTCGGCAGAAACGATACCCTGCCCGCCTCGCCGCTCGGCAGCGAGGACGGTCTCGTCCCGCAGACGCAGCGCTATGCGCAGACCGCCACCGTCATGACCGATCGCGACAAGATGTTCGTGCTGCGCATCTGGGTGAAGCGCGCGCAGGGCTGGCAGCTCATCGTCTGGCACGAAGTATCGCAGCAGAACCCGCCGGCCGGACACGCGCCCGGCCGCGCCGACTGGGACAATCCCTGTCGCACCCTGCCCTACACGCCAAAGTCCGCAGACGAGCGCGACTGCCTCGCCTCTTGGCAAGAGCTCGAGAGAGCGGTGATGGGTCACGATCCGGACGCATGGGCCCGCCATGTCGCCGACGAGTTCATCGTCGTCGGCGCCGCCCGCCGCCACAGCAAGGCCGACCGCTACGCCGTCGTCGCGGAGCAGCGGAAGAACAACACGCCGTCGGCGCCGGCCCCGCTGGTCGAAGCCCGCCTTGACGGCTTCGGCGACACGATGTTGATGCGCTGCGAGCACCAGCCGTTCCACGGCAAGGCCGCGTATGTCAGCCGCCTGTTCGTCAAGCGCGACGGCGTCTGGCTGATGGCCGCGAGCTTCCAGACCACGCGCCAGGACGCGCCGGTGAAAACGATCTAACTTGCGTATCTAAGGACAAAGACTGCCATGACCCGTCGCAATACCCCGCGCATCTCGTTCATCGGCTTCGGCGAGGCCGGACAGGCCATCGCCTCCGGCCTGCGCGAGGAAGGCATCGAACAGATCGCCGCCTGGGATATCCTGTTCCCGCAGGCCGAAGGCGCGAAGCTGAAGGCGGCGGGCGAGCAGATGGGGGTGCGGCTGGCCAGGTCAGCCGCCGACGCCGTGGCCGAGACCGATATGGTGATTTCGGCTGTGACGGCGGCTTCCAGCCTCGAGGCGGCCCAATCCGTCGCGCCGCACCTGTCGGGAAACCCCTGGTACCTCGACATCAACTCGGTTTCGCCCGGGCGCAAGCATGCGACCGAGAAGCTGCTCGACGGCAAGGCCCGCTATGTCGACGTCGCGGTGATCGCGCCGATCCATCCCAAGCGCCACAAGACGCCGCTGCTGATCGCCGGGCCCTACGCCGGGGGCGTCGCACCGCTGCTCGAAGAGATGGAGATGAAGCTCAAGGTCGTCTCGGGCGAGACCGGCAAAGCGGCTGCGATCAAGATGATCCGCAGCGTGATGATCAAGGGCCTCGAGGCGCTGACCCTCGAGTGCTTCCTCGCCGCCGAGCGCGCCGGCCTGGTCGACGAGGTGGCGGTGTCGATGCAGAACAACTACCCAACCCTCGATTTCAAGCAGATCGCCGACTACAACATCGAGCGCATGGCGAGCCACGGTGAGCGCCGCGCCGCCGAGATGGAGGAGTCCTGCGTCACCCTGCGCGAACTCGGCATCGATCCGGCGATGACCGAAGGCACGGTGAGGCGGCAGCGCGAAATGGGCCGCATCGGCAAGGGCGAAGCGGTGCGCGCGACGCTCGACGCCGGCCACGACGCCATGCTCAAGGCGATCAGCGCGGCCAAGGGCGACACCTGATCTTCCTGAACGCCCGTTCAGAAAGCAAAATGTCGCGGAGCGGCAACTCCGTCAACTTCTTGTAAATCGGCGACGGTACATACACACTGTCTCGCGTTTGCAATGAGGGAGGAGAAACCCATGCAGCTCAAACATATTGCTTACACCCTGCTGATCGCCGGCACCGCCGCCGTCGTCGCGACGAGCCCGAGCTTCGCCGCCAAGAAGAAGGCGAAGTCCTACGCCGAAGACTCGACCCCGGTCTGCCTGCAGCCGCACAAGGCGGTCTGCGGCATGAAGGGCACGCAGAAGTTCACCTATGCGAGCGCCTGCTTCGCGCTCAAGGACGGCGCCAAGATCGTCGGCGACAGCGCCTGCGCGGGCGGCAAGAAAATGATGAAGAAGAAGATGTCGATGAAGAAGCCGATGAAGAAGGGCGACAAGGCCAAGAAGATGTGATCGTCGCTGCTCTTCACGAGGCAATAAGAAAGGGCCGCTGCATCGCAGCGGCCCTTTCGGTTTCCAGGCTCCTGAGCCGGCTTATTTCCGGACCGGCGGCGTGACGATCAGCTCCTTGAGCTGCGCCTCGGTCAGCGGCTTGTCGAGGAACTTCAGCTTCACCGCGTCTTTCACGGCGCCGTCGAGATCCTTGAACTCGGTCGTCTGCACCGTCTCCTTCGGCTGGAATTTCTCCATCGACTCCTTCAAGAGCTCGATCGGCTGATGCACCTTCTTCGAGTACATCTCAACCGCCTTCGGATCGGAGTACATCCAGTCGATCGCCTCGCGATAGGCGTCCATAAAGCGCAGGATCGCGTCGTGCTTGGTCTTCCAGGCGTTGGCGTTGACGATCAGCGTGCGCACCGTCTGGCCGCGCAGCGAGGGCACGTCGCTGCCGCGGGCAACGATGCGGATCTTGCCTTCCTTGACTTCCTTGAGACCGAACGGCGGCGCCGCCCAACCGACTTCGACCTGGCCCGACATCGCCGCGGTCAGCGTCGCGGCCGGACCGCCGGTCGCAGTCGGCTTGCCCTTGCCGTGCAGTTCATTCATGAACGCGACGACAATGTTGTTCGACGACGAGCCGTTGGTCGAATAGGCGACGGTGGTGTCCGGCGTCCAGTCCTTGATCGATTTGATCTTGGAATCCGACTTCACGTACCAGTACAGATCGCCGGTGCCGGTGAAGGCCGGCGCCAGGATGCGCACCGGCGCGCCCTTGGAGAAAGCGCGCATGACGCCGGCGGCGCCCACGCCCGCGCCGATGTCGGCCGAGCCGGAGATCACCGCCTGGATGGTCTCGCCGGCGCCCTGCGTGCCGACGTTATCGAGCACGATGCCGTGCTTCTTGAAGATGCCGGCATCCTGGCCGAGCGTCGGCGCCTGGTTTTCCCAATTGTTGATCTGGCCGATCGCCACCTTGAGATGGTCCTCGGCTGCGGCCGGCTGCAGCCCCGCCGCCACCAGCGGCAGCGCCAGGCCGACAGCCGCGGCCATCAATCTGAAATTTGTCATACGATCCTCCCTTGAGCTTCGCTCACGTTTCTCATTCGCCCCCTGACGGGTGCGGCATTCAATCGTGCCGCCGCCGTCAGGGGAAGCCTCAATTTTCAACGCCGGCGTGTTTTCTTGCGCGCCGGAACCCTGGTCGCGGTACGCGCAGGCTTCCGCGCCGCGGCGCGCCCGCCTTTCGCTGCAGCCTTCACCGGCGGGATCATCAGTCCGGCGCGACCGAGCCGCACCGACCAGTACTCCCACGAGCGGCCGAGCCCGGTCGTGCTCTGGCTGATCTTGCCGCACATCTCGGTCTCGCCATGCGTCAGCGCGGAGATGGTGCCGATGCCCATCGCTCGCACCTGATAATCGGCGTTGCGTGCCGAGAACACGCAGCGGAAAACGCAGTCCTGCACGCTGGTGCCGATCACGGTGACGCCGTGCCGGCGCATCATCACCATGTTGTGGTCGCCGAGAGCGCGCGCGAGCGAGGCGCCCTCCTCCGGCTTGACCACCAGCATGTTGGTGTCGCCGAACTCGTCCTGCTGGTCCCAGTACGGCGGCCGGATGCCGCCGACCGCGCCGAGATGGAAGATCGGCAGGTAATCGCCGCCGACCGCGAGCAGCGGCATAAAGGCCGGCGCATGATGATGGCACACCGCCATCACGTCCGGCCGCGCCTTGTAGATCTCGCCATGGATCACGCGCTCGGAATACTGGCCGACGTCCGGATCGCGCAGCGGCCTGGAATCGAGATCGTATTCGATCAGGTCACCGGGCTCGACTAGTTCCGGCGAGCGCGAGCGCGACAGCACGTAGCGGTCGGGATGGCCGGGATGACGCATGCTGACGTGACCGAAGGCGTCGAGCACGCCTTCATTGGCGACGATGCGGTTGGCGATGGCGAGTTCACGGAAAGCTTCGGTCAGCGAAGTCGGCACGGACGTTTCCCTTCCTGATAAGGCGTTCTGGTTGCGCGACCATTAGAGCCGCGCGCCGCCGCGTTCAAGCCCGGCGCCGCAAGGCGTCGCAGCCCGAATGCCGGGACTCCCGCGCGCGAGCCTTGCCATGGCCACTTGGCGCGTCGCAGGGTGCCGGACGAACCGCCCATGAAGCGAGTCATCGCGGAGAGCAGAATGAGCGCGCGCAACGTCTATCTGGTCGGCAGCGTGCCGATGGCCGATGCGGCCACGGTGTTCGAGACGGTGAGCGCGGCGGTCGGCCCCCTGCTGTTGACGCTGCCCGACGGGGAAACCGGAGAGCGGCTGGACTGGATCACCTGGCTCGAGCCGGTGTTCCGGGACAATCCGGCATTCGAGCTCTCGCCGGAGACCTTCCAACTGCATGGGCTGGCGGCCAAACATCGCCGCTACCAGCTCAAGCCCGGTATCTCGGTGTCGGACGTTCGCTTCGACAACCTGTTCTATGCCGACATCGCGCGGCAATCCTACGCCACGTTCAGTGCGCTCAAGCGCGCCGGCAAGATCCCGCCGCAGGTGAAATTTCAGATCGATCTTGTGCCGGCCCATTCGGTCATCTGGCTGTTCGTCCAGGAAGGCCTGCAACGCGCGATCGATTCCATCTACAACGACGCCGTGCTGCGCGAGATCGACAAGATCGCCGCCGCGCTGCCGCACGACGACATCGCCATCCAGTTCGACATCGCCTCGGCCGTGTTCGCGCGGCTCGAGCGCGACCAGCCGAGCCCCTACGGCGCCACCAAGACCGAGATGCAGGACACCTTCTCGAAGATCGTGCTGCGGCTCGCCAACCATGTGCCGGCCGACATCGATCTCCTGTTCCACTTCTGCTACGGCGACGCCGGTCATCGGCACGTGATCGAGCCGACCGATATGGGCGACATGGTCGATTACGCCAACCGCCTGGCGGGACAGATCGAGCGGCCGATCGCTCAGATCCACATGCCGGTCCCCCGCGATCGTTCGGATGCCGCCTACTTCGCGCCGCTGCAACGATTGCGGCTCCCGTCGAGCACGCGGCTGTGCCTCGGCCTGGTGCACTACACTGACGGCCTGGAGGGGACCCGAAAGCGACTCGAAACCGCGCGGCAGTTTGTTCGCGATTTCGGGGTCGCCACCGAGTGCGGCTTCGGCCGCCGCGATCCCGCGACGATTCCCGCCTTGCTGCGGTTGCACGCCGATATCGCCGCGCTCGGTTGAGCGGATCGCGCGCAATGGCGAGACCTGTCCCGTATCACAGGACGAAATTTCGGCATTGCACGCGTTGAAAGCTTGACAGACGCCCGCCGTTGGGGACGCTTGCCGCCACCATGAGCGCCGTTTCACAAATCCGCGTCGACAACGTCAGCCACATGTACCGGCCGCCGCGCGGCCGGGAAGTGCTCGCCCTCGATCAGGTGTCCCTCGACGTCGCGCCGCGTGAATTCGTGGCGCTGCTCGGGCCGTCGGGCTGCGGCAAGTCGACGCTGCTCTATCTGATCGGCGGCTTCCTGCCGGTCGAGCGCGGCGGCATATCGGTCGACGGCAGCCCGGTCAGCGGCCCCGGCCCCGACCGCGGCATCGTCTTCCAGCATTTCGCCCTGTTCCCGTGGAAGACCGTGCGCGGCAACATCCTTTACGGGCTCGAGCGGCAGGGTATGCCGAAGCCGGAGCGTGAAAAGCGCGCGCAGGAATTCATCGACATGGTCGGCCTGCACGGCTTCGAGGACAGCTACCCTTCGCAGCTGTCCGGCGGCATGAAGCAGCGCACCGCGATTGCGCGCACGCTCGCCTTCGATCCCAAGATCCTGCTGATGGACGAACCGTTCGGCGCGCTCGACGCGCAGACGCGCGGCCTGATGCAGCGCGAGCTACTGGCGATCTGGCAGCGCACGCCGAAGACCGTCATCTTCGTCACGCACGACGTGCAGGAGGCGGTCTATCTCGCCGACCGCGTCGCGGTGATGTCGGCGCGGCCCGGCCGCATCAAGACCATCGTCGATACCAAGTTCGACAAGAACGACCCGGACATCTTCAAGAACCCGGCTTTCGTTGAGAAGGTGGACCTGATCTGGAACCTGGTGCGCGACGAGGCGATCAAGGCGCAGGGCACGCGCGGGTGAGGACGGCATGAAGCTGATCGTCCGCTATCTGCCGCTCGTGATCATCGCCGTCGTCTGGGAGGCGAGCTCGCGGCTCGGCCTCGTGTCGAGCATGTCGCTGCCGCCTTTGTCAGACGTCATCAAGTCCGGCATCGACATGATCCGCGACGGCGAACTCGTGACCAACGGCCTGACTTCGCTCTATCGCGCCGCCGCCGGGCTCGGCCTCGCGGTGGTCATCGGCGCCGTCCTCGGGCTGGCGATGGCGTGGTGGAAGCCGGTCAACGTGCTGCTGGCGCCGATCGTCGAGATCTTCTATCCCTTGCCGAAATCGGCGCTCATCCCGGTCACCGTGATCTGGCTCGGCTTCGGTGACGGCTCCAAGATCCTGCTCATCTTCCTCGGCTGCATGCTGCCGGTGACGCTCGGCGCATTCAACGGCGCGCGCGCGAGCGAGCAGCAGCTCCTCTGGTCGGCACGCAGCATGGGCGCGAGCCGCCTGCGGCTGATCTGGGACGTGGCGCTGCCGAGCGCCCTGCCGGAACTGCTCAACGGCATCCGCACGGCGCTGGCCTTGTCCTTCATCCTGCTGGTGTCGTCGGAACTGATCGTCGCGCAGAAGGGCTTCGGCTACCTGATCGGCTATCTCGGCGCCAACGGCAGCTACGACGCCATGTACGCGGTGGTGCTCACCGTCGCCTTCCTCGGCTTCGCCGCCGACCGCGCCTATCAGATGCTCGCGCACAGGGTGCTGATATGGCGACAATAGAACAGTTGCCGATTCAGGAGGCGATAAGCCTGCGCGCGCTGCGGGCGAGCCTGCGCTTCGGCGTAAAGGCGAGCTCCGTCGTCGTCCTGCTCGCTGCCTGGGAGATCGCCGCGCGCAGTGGCACCCTGACGCCGTTCCAACTGCCGGCCTTCAGCGTCGTGGTCGGGCGCATCTGGACCGACGCCGTCGCCGGCGACCTCTGGATCAACACGGCGCTCACGCTCTACCGGGCACTCGCCGGCTTCGCCATCGCCGCCGTCGTCGGCGTCCTCATCGGCACGGCCATGGCGCGCATCCGCCTCGCGCATTGGTTCTTCGATCCGCTGGTGTCGATGGGCTTCCCCATGCCGAAGATCGCCTTCCTGCCGGTGATCATTCTCTGGCTCGGCCTCTACGACACCTCGAAGATCACGATGATCGTGTTCGACGCCATCTTCCCGGTCATCGCCGCGACCATGATCGGCATTCAAGGCGTCGAGCGCGAATTGCTCTGGTCGGCGCGCAACATGGGCGCCGGCGAGCGCGAGATGCTTTGGCAAATCGTGCTGCCGGCGGCGCTGCCGCAAATCATGACCGGGCTTCAGGTCTCGCTGCCGCTCTCCCTCATCGTCGCGGTGGTCACCGAGATGCTGATGGGCGGTTACGGCCTGGGCGGCGCCATGATCACCGCCTCGCGCTTCGCCAACTCGCCCGGCGTCTTCGCCGGCATCGTCGAGATCGCCGTCGTCGGCTACGTACTGGTCAAGGCCATGGCGCTGCTGCGCCGGCGGCTGCTGATCTGGCACCAGGAAGCCCACGACCCCAGCACGGCCTGACCCTCTGTATCGGATGGCGGGCGAAACGGCCCTCCGTCGCGCTTGCCAAAATCGGTTGGACCCCCGACAATCTGCCGGTCGCGAAGTTTGCCAGTAAACGCGCAAGCGCGGCGATACCGGGAGGAAGCGATGCGGTTTTTCAAGAACGTGCTGGCCGGCGCGTGCGCATTCGGCCTGTTCGTCGGGATCGCGCAAGCCGAGCCCGTCAAGATCCGCTTGTCCTACGTCGTGCCGGTCGCCAACTGGGCGCCGATGATCGAGGCCAAGAAGGATCTGGCCAAGCATCTCGGCAAATCCTACACGCTCGAGGCGATTCGTTTCGCCGGCACGCCCGCGCTGATCACCGCGCTCGCCAACAACGAGCTCGAAGTCGCCGACCTGACCTACCCGACGCTGCCGCTGGCGATCCAGAACGCCGGGCTCGACGATCTGCGCGTCATCGCCGACGAATTCCAGGACGGCAATCCGGGCTACTACAGCAACGAATACATGGTGGCCAAGGACGGACCGGTCAAAACCGTCGACGATCTCAAGGGCAAGGTGCTGGCGACCAACGTCGCCGGCAGCGCCGTCGACATCGCCATGCGCGCCATGCTGCGCAAGCACAAGCTCGAGGACAAGCGCGACTACACCGTCATCGAGGCGCCGTTTCCGACCATGGCGGCGATGCTGGCGCAGAAGAAGGCCGACCTGATTTCGGCGGTGCTGCCCTTCGCGCTCAATCCGGAGCTGCGCAAGTCAGCCAAGACGCTGTTTACCACCAAGGACGCGGTCGGCATTACGCAGTTCTCGATGTGGGTCGCGCGCAAGGGCTTCATCGAGAAGCACCGCGCCGCGATGATCGACTTCATGGAGGATTCGCTGCGCATCGTGCGCTGGTATCTCGACCCCGCCAATCACAAGGAAGTCGAGGAAATCTGCGCCAAGATGACCAAGCAGCCGCCCGAGCGCTTCGGCTGGGTGTTCACCAAGCAGGACAACTACCGCAGCCGGGACATGCTGCCCAACCTGAAGGTGCTGCAGCAGAACGTGAACCTTGTCCGCGATCTGGGCTTCGTCAAGCAGTCGGTCGACGTGTCCAAGCACGCCGACCTGAGCCTCGTGCAGGAAGCCGCCAAGCGCCTGAAATAGGCGCCACAGGAGCGCGGCGGGAAACGTGCCGGGACGCGACGCCCGGCTTCAAGGGAGGATGACATGCGTTTTCGGAATTTCATGAAGGTCACGGCGGCCGGCGTCTTCGCGCTGACCGTACTCGGCGCCGCGTCCGCGAGCGCCGAGCCGGTCAAGATCCGGATGTCGTGGGTGGCCCCGCTCGCCAACTGGGCCTCCATCGTCATGGAGAAGAAGGACCTGGCCACGCATATGGGCAAGTCCTACACGCTCGAGACGGTGCACTATCAGGGCACGCCGCAGATGATCACGGCGCTCGCGAACAACGAGCTGGAAGTGGCGAGCCTCGCCTATTCCTCGCTGGGGCTGGCGATCGAGAACGCGGGCCTCGACATGCGCGTGATCGCCGACGAATTCCAGGACGGCGTGCCCGGATATTTCAGCACCGAGTTCTATGTCCGCAAGGACGCCAACATCAACAAGATCGAGGACCTCAAGGGCAAGGTGATCGGCACCAACGGCGCCGGCAGCGCGGTCGACATCGCCGCGCGCGCGATGCTGCACAAGCACGGCCTCGAGGACAAGCGCGACTACACCATGCTCGAAGGACCCCTGCCGGCGATGCCGGCGATGCTGCTGGAGAAGAAGGCCGACCTGATCCCCGGCGTGCTGCCCTTCGCGCTCAATCCGAAGCTACGCTCGGACGGCAAGATCCTCTTTCATCAGAGCGACGCGCTCGGCGTCACGCAGATGATCGTGCTGGCCGCGCGCAAGTCCTTCATCGACAAGAACCGCGCCGCCATGGTCGATTACATGGAAGACATGCTGCGCATCGTTCACTGGTATCTCGACCCGAAGAACCACGACGAGGCGGCCAAGATCGCGTCGAAGATCACCAAGGCGCCGCCGGAGCGCTTCGGCTGGCTCTTCACCAAGGCCGATGCGTATCGCGACCCGGATATGATGCCCAATCTGGACGCGCTCCAGCGCAACATGGATGCCACGCAGCAGCTCGGCTTCATCAAGCAGAAGCTCGACGTCAAGAAGTACTCCGACCTGTCGCTGGTGAAGGATGCGACGGCGCGGCTGAAAAAATAATTCAGTACAATTTGAAATAAAACGTCGGCGTTCGACTACATCTTGCGGCTCGGGCCCCGGGGATCCGTCTCCGGGGCCTATCTATTGCAATTTCGACCCCTTCCGGGGCGGTGGAAACAGACCGGAAACATCGCCCCGTGCCCCCTTTACAAACATGGTTAACGAAGAAAAAATGGAGATAGCGGCAACACTTATATGGTTAACGGGGCGTTGACAATGAAACCACTGTACAAAGCGTTCTACGGTGCCCTGCTTGTCCTCGGGCTGGCGGGTATCACTCCGGATCTGGCTCAGGCACAAGGCGGCTATCACTGGGACACCGTCTGTAACTGCCGGCGCCCGGACTCCGAATACAACACGCGTCGCTACGAGCGTCTGGCGCCGCGCGTCGTCACGCATGAGCGGGTCGTCAATCAGACCCGGGTCGTGCGCGGCAATACCCGCCTGATCCAGGAAAACCGGCTCGTCGTGCATGTGCGGCCGGTGATCAATCGCGAAGTGGTCGTGCACCGCACGAACACAGTCGTGCGCGACGTCCTCCTGCACAAGGTCAACACGACCAATAAGTACCGTGAGGAGCGCCACGTCGAGGTGGTCAACCGCACGGCAGAGGGCAGCGTCCGCCATGTGCTGGAGCGGCGCGAAGTGCGCGGCGTGAACTGCAACTGCGGTTACGGCGGCGAAGGCGGCTATCGCGGCCGCAGCGACGTCGTTTCCTATCGCGACTGACGAGCAGCCATCAAAGCCGCTCGCAAACCGCCTCGCCGGCAACGGCGAGGCGGTTTCGCATTTTGGGCGGGTCCGTGCCCGCTCAGCTGATCTTCATCGGAATGCCGCCGAGGAAATCGCGCTTGCCGACGTCGGCGCCGAAGTTGCGCACCACCGCGTAGGCCGCGGTGAGATGGAAATAGAAATTCGGCAGCACGAAGTGGTTGAGATAGTCGGCGCCGCTCATCTGCCCCTTTTTCTCGGGCCCGAGCGGAAAGGTGATGGTGCGCTCGGCGGCGCCGTCGATCGCCTTGGCGTCGAGCCCCTTCACGAAGGCGAGCGTCCGAGCGATGCGGTCCTTCAGCTGCTCGAGCGTCGTCTCCTTGTCCTCGAACTTGGGCGGCTCGATCCCCGCGAGCCGCGCGCCGCCGTTCTTGGCCTGGTCGCAGACGACCTGCACCTGCTTGGTCAGCGCGAACATATCCGGCGCCAGCCGCCAGCCGAGCAGGACGGCCGGGTCGATTTTCTTGGCGGCGGCGTGCGCGGCCGCCTTGTCGAGTACGCCGCTCAGGGCGTTGAGGCCGATCTCGAAGGTCGGCAACGCGACCTGTGACATGGAATAGGGCATGACTGTCCTCGCAAAGCGATGAAATGAGCCGGGTCTCCCGGCCGCGGCACGTTGCCCGAACCGGGCACGGCAATACAATCGCGCCGGCGCTAAAATTCGTCCGCGCGGGGCAGCTTTGCGCCGCCCGCAGGAAGTCGCAAATGGGGTACAAAGGACGGCCGAGCCCCGAGACAAGCGACATGAGCCGAACACCGCGCCGCCTTCTTTGCCTGACCGCTGCCGTCGCGGCGCTGGCGCCTGCCTGGGCGCAGGTGCCGACGCCGGACACGGTGCTGGCGCTGCCGCGCGACCTGTCGCCTTGGGGCATGTTCCTCAATGCCGACATCGTCGTGAAGCTGGTGATGGTCGGCCTCCTCTTCGCCTCGGTGGTGAGCTGGACCATCTGGCTCGCCAAGTCGGTCGAGCTCGTCGCCGCGCGCGCCCGCATGCGGCGGGCGATCCGCGCTCTGGCCGATGCGCGCTCCCTGACCGATGTGTCCGCTGCGCAAGCCGACGGCGCCGCGGCGCTGGTCGCTGCCGCCGAGACGGAGCTATCCCTCTCCGCCGATGCGCCGGCGGCCGACGGCATCAAGGAACGCGTCGCCTCGCGGCTCGAGCGGCTGGAGGCAGCTGCGGCGCGGCGCATGATCCGCGGCACCGGCATCCTTGCCAGCATCGGCGCCACCGCGCCCTTCGTCGGCCTGTTCGGCACCGTCTGGGGCATCATGAACAGCTTCATCGGCATCTCGAAGGCGCACACCACAAATCTCGCGGTGGTCGCGCCCGGCATTGCCGAGGCCCTGCTCGCCACCGCGCTCGGCCTCGTCGCCGCCATCCCGGCGGTGGTCATGTACAATCTGTTGTCGCGCTGGACCGCCGGCTATCGCGCGCAGCACGCCGATGCCAGCGCCGCGGTGCTGCGTCTCGTCAGCCGCGACCTCGATCGCGATGCCATGCCGAATGCGGCGCGCCGCGCCGCCGCGGAGTGAGGTCATGGCGCTACGGCTCGATCACGGCGCCGACGCGCTCGACGAGATGCACGAGATCAACGTCACGCCGTTCATCGACGTGATGCTGGTGCTGCTGATCATCTTCATGATCGCGGCGCCGCTGGCGACCGCGGACATCGCCGTCAATCTGCCATCGACCAATGCCGAGCGCACGCCGCAGCCGGACAAGCCGTTGACGCTCACGCTCAAGCCGGACCTCGCCCTGACGCTCGACGACAAGGCCGTGACGCGAGACGGCCTTGCCGCCGCGCTCGACGCCGCGACAAAAAGCGACCGCAAGCAGCGCGTCTACCTGCGCGCCGACAGAGCGGTGCCCTACGGCGACCTCATGAATGTCATGAACGCGCTGCGCAGCGCCGGCTATCTCGACGTCGCGCTGGTCGGGCTCGAAGGTGCGCCGTCGCCATGAGCACGGCGGGCAACCTTGCACGCTGGGGCGCCTGCTTCGCGCTGGTGCTCGGCGTGCATGCCATGGCCGCGACCGCGCTGCTCGCGCACTGGTCGGCCGCGCCGCCCGAGACGCCCGCCGGCGGCCCGCTCATCATGGTGACATTGGCGCCGGCGCCGGCCGCGCCCGAACCGAAGCCGACCGAACTGCCGCCCGCCCCCGTCGCCAGCCAGGCGCAAACGGAGGCCGCGCCCAAGCCGGCCGCCGCGGACGCACAGCCGATCGTCGCCCCGGAAGCGCCGTTGCCGGACGCGCTCTCCGTACTGCCGCCGGCGCGCCCGGTCGAGCGGCCGGCGAAACCCATCTTGCGCAAGACCGAGCGTCCTGCGCCGCATGAGCGCCACGCCAGCCTCGCCACTGCCGCGCCGCAAGCGGAGCGCCGCGCCGCGCACGCGCGGACCGCCGCGCCCGGCCCGGTATCGCGCGATCCCGACGCCGTGCCGAACTGGCGCTCGCGGCTGGTGGCGCAGATCGAGCGTTACAAAAGCTATCCAGCGGAGGCGAAAGAGCGCGGCGATCAGGGCGACGCCGAAGTCGGCTTCAGCGTCGACCGCCGCGGCGGCGTGCATCGCATGCGCCTGGTGCGCGGCACCGGCTCCGCTTTGCTCGATCGCGACGCGCTCGCGTGGGTCGCCCGCGCCGCTCCTTTGCCGCCGCCGCCGCCCGAAGTCGCCGGCGTACTCATCCCTGTCGTTGTGCCGTTGCGCTACCACCTCCGCTGAGTTGCGCGGAATGTCCCCGCATGGGACAGCGCTTAACGGCGGTTAACCATAATCGCACCTCCACCGCGCCTGCGACCTCGCCGATCTTGCGGTAACCAAATCGCTCCGCGACAGTCCGGACATCAATTTTGCGATCCCGGTCGATCGCGTGGAAGACGATGTGGAGGTCCGCCGGGGGGCGGGAATTTAAAGATGAAACCGTCGATTTCCGTTCTGGTCGCCTGTGCCGTCGCGGTCGCCACCGCGCTGCCTGCGCACGCCACCGCGACGAAGCCGAACGGCCGCTTTGCCAATATCGAGCCGCTGGAGCCGATCGCGCGCAGCCGCACCGACGCCGCCGAAGCGGCCGCGCAGGTGCCGGGCGCCGCCGCGGTGCTGCTCGAGGCACTGCGCTATCGCGGCAAGTCGGCGCGGCAGCTTGGCCTGCCGACCAAATTGTGGTGCGCCGATTTCATGAACATGGTTCTGCGCAAGGCCGGCGGTAAAGGTACGCATTCGCGCGCCGCCCGCTCCTTCCTCGACTTCGGCAAGAAGCTCGACGGCCCGCGCGTCGGCGCCATCGCCATCATGTGGCGCAAGGGCCCGAACAACGGCCATGTCGGCGTCGTGCGCGGCACCGATGGCCAGGGCAACCCCATCGTCGTCTCCGGCAATCACGGCAACGCCGTGCGCCAGTCCACCTATCCGAAGAGCAAGGTGCTGGCCTACGTGATGCCGCCGCAATACGTGCTCGACGACATGATCAAGGCGGCAAAGGCCGCCGCCCTGGCGAAGGAAGAAGCGCCGCTGCGCTGATGCCTATTTCGCGAACCGATGCGCCGCGTCCACGACGCGGCGCATTTTCTTTTGCCGATTGCAATTTGCTCTGCCGGCCCCCGCGCCCAATTGCGATTCATCACTAACGGGGCCGCATTTATCGTTTCCAGGTAATCTTAATCCCGGCAAGACCTCGACGGGTCGGTATCAAGATGCACACTCTCGCGTCTATTTTCGATCACGGCGTCTGCCGCGCGGTGCGGGCGCCGAAGGATCCGGCGAGGCGCGATGATTTGGAATGTGCGCCCCATTGCGATGGTGCTTTCGGCGGCGGCGCTCGGTGCGCTGAACGCGCCGGCGGCGCTTGCCGCGCCGGCCTCGCATGGCCCGTCGCGCGAGCAGATTCGCACCTGTGAATCGACCGGCGACATCGCCGCCGACTTGCGCATCAGCACCTGCTCCGCCGTCATCGATGCGAGCAAGAACAAGCACCAGAAAGCCGTCGCCTACGCCAACCGCGGCAAGGCCTATCGCGCCAAGGGCAGCGCCGATCAGGCGATCCTGGATTTCGACCAGGCGATCCAGCTCGACAGCCATGCCGCCGACGCCTTCTACAACCGCGGCCTCACCTACCGTGACCGCGGCGATCCCGACCACGCGGTGCAGGATCTCGAACAGGCGGTCAAGTTCGACAAACACAACGCCAACGCCCTCAACATTCTGAGCCATCTCTATTACGACCGGCGCGATTACGCGCACGCGATCGACGTCCTCAACCAGGCCGTTCGCCTCACGCCGAATTCCCAGCTGCCGTTCTTCAACCGCGGCATGGCCTACCGCGCCAAGGGCGAGCCTGACCGCGCCATTCCCGACTACGACCGCGCCATCAAACTGAATCCCGGCGACTCGCTCGCCTACCACGCGCGCGGCCTCGCCTACCGCGACATCCGCGACTACGAGCGCGCCATCCAGGATTTCGACCAGGCGATCAAGCTCAACCCGAATTTCATTCTCGCCCTGAACGACCGCGGCATCGCCTACGCCTCGAAGGGCGACGTCGAGCGCGCCATCCAGGACTTCGACCAGGCCATCCTGCTCGATCCGCGCGACGGCTTCGCCTACAACAACCGCGGCCTCGCCTACCGCAATCGCGGCGAGACCGACCGCGCCATCAAGGATTACGATCAGGCCGTCCTGCTCAACCCGAACTACGTCCTCGCCTACTACAACCGCGGCAACGCCTATTACGACAAGCACGATTACGACCGCGCCATCGCCAACTACGACAAGGCGATCAGTCTCGATAGCGGCTACGCGCTGGCCTATTATGACCGCGGCATCTCCTGGTTCGACAAGCGCGATTACAAGAAGGCGCTGAGCGACCTCACGCAGGCGGTCAAGCTCGACCCGAAGGACGCGCTGTCGCGCTACAATCGCGGCGTCGTCTACGCGGCGATGCAGCAGCCGGACAAGGCGATCGCCGACTTCGACCAGTCGATCAAGCTCGACGGCAAGAACGGGCTCGCCTACTACAACCGCGGCCTCGTACTGCGCGCGCAAGGGCAGGAAGACCGCGCCATCACCGATTTCACACAGGCCATCCATTTCGACGGCAAGAATGCGCTCGCCTTCTTCAACCGCGGCCTCGCCTATCGCGACCGCAGCGACCTCGACCACGCGCTCGCCGATTTCGACCAGGCCGTCCAGATCGACGGCAATAACGCCCAGGCCTGGTACGAGCGCGGCAATGCCCGCTTCGCGAAACGCAATTTCGACGGCGCCATCGCCGATCTCAACACCGCCATCAACATCAAGCCGGACTACACCGCCGCGTTCAACGTCCGCGGCATGGCATATGAGGGCAAGGGCGACAGCAACCGCGCCATCGCTGATTTCGATCAGGCGATCCGCATCGATCCGAGCTTTGCGGCGGCGCTGAGCAACCGCGGCAACGCCTACCAGAAGAAGCGCGATTACACGCGCGCCATCGCCGATTTCGACCTCGCTATCAAGGCCAACCCCGCCTTTGCCGAAGCCTGGTACAGCCGCGGCATGGCGCTCGCCGGCAAGCGCGATTGCGGCCACGCCATCTCCGATTTTACCCATGCGATCAAGCTCGATGCGAAGAACGCCGACGCCTATAACGGCCGCGGCCTCTGCTACGCCAGCGCCAACGACGACGAGCACGCCTTCCAGGATTTTGACGCCGCGCTCAAGCTGAAGCCGAACTTCGCGAGCGCTTATTTCAACCGCGGCATGGCCAACTACGCCCGCCACGACTACGACCACGCGATCGCCGACCTGACTCAGGCGATGCGGCTCGATCCGCAGAACATCACGACGGTACACGCCCGCGGCGTCGCCTATCGCGAGCGTCACGATTACGACCACGCCATCGCCGATTTCGACACCGCGCTCAAGATCGATCCGAAGTTCACCGTCGGCTATGTCGACCGCGGCGACGCCTATCAGCGCAAGGGCGACTACGACCGCGCCGTGCACGACTACGACCAGGCGATCAAGCTCGATCCGAAGAACGCCGCCGCCTTCACCGAGCGCGGCAACACCTATGCCCTGCGCGGCAAGATCGACCGCGCGCTGCAGGATTACGAGCAGGCGATCAGGTTCAATCCCAACTACGCCGGCGTGTTCAACAGCCGCGCCATGCTGTGGAAGCGCAAGGGCGACCTGACCAAGGCGCTCGCCGATCTCGATTCGGCAATCAAGCTCGATCCGGCCTTCGCGGTGGCGCTGAACAACCGCGGCGCCATCTATCAGCAGAAGGGCGATGTCGACCGCGCCATCGCCGATTACAATCTCGCCATCGGGGCCAATCCGCATTTCGACGTGGCGCTCAACAGCCGCGGCATGGCCTACAAGGCCAAGGGCCAGCTCGACCGCGCGCTCAAGGATTTCGACCAGGCCATCACCATCAATTCGGGTTATGCGGTGGCGCTGTTCAACCGCGGCGAGACGCTGGAGACGCTCGGCTATCACGAGCGCGCGCTCAAGGACCTCGATCAGGTCATCAAGCTCAATCCGGCCAACGCCGCCGCCTATAATGCCCGCGGCCAGGCGCTCGCCAACATGCGCGACTTCGACCGCGCCGTGGCCGACTTCAGCCAGGCCGTGCGCCTCGACGGCGCGCTGGCCGCCGCCTACAACCACCGCGGGCTCGCCTTCCGCGCCAAGGGCGACAACGACCGCGCCATCGCCGATTTCAGCATGGCGGCGAAGATCGACCCCAACTACGCGATGGCCTACAGCAATCGCGGCAACGCCTATGTCGACAAGCACGAATACGACCGCGCCATCGCCGACCTGAACACGGCGATCAAGCTCAATCCGAACTACGTGCGCGGCTACTACGACCGCGGCATCGCCTACGGTGGCAAAGGCGACAACGACCGCGCCATCGCCGATTTCGATCAGGCGCTCAAGCTCGATCCGAAGAACGCCATCGCGCTCAACAATCGCGGCCTTGCCTGGCGCGGCAAGGGCAACGACGACCGCGCCATCGCCGACTTCGACGACGCCATCAAGATCAACGCCGGCTATTCGGTCGCCTTCTTCAACCGCGCCGGCGCCTATAGCGACAAGAAGGACCTCGACCACGCTATCGCCGACCTCGACCAGGCGATCAAGCTCAACGGCAAGGACGCGCTCGCCTGGCACGACCGCGGCCTCGCCTATTACCGCAAGCGCGACACGGCGCACGCCATCGCCGACTTCGAAATGGCGGTGAAGCTCAGCCCGAGCCATTCGATCGCGCCGCGCCCCGACAGCCGCGACCTGCGCGCCCAGCGCGGCTACGATCGCGAGGCGGCGGAGCCTGCGCGGCCGCTGCGCTTCAGCCCGCTGTTCGCGCTCGCTTATGACGATCGCGGCGTCGCCCGCGCCGGCAAGAACGAGCTCGACCAGGCCATCGCCGATTTCGATGCGGCGCTGAAGATCAATCCCAATCTCGGCGTCGCTTATTTCAACCGCGGCAACGCCTACCTGCAGAAGCAGGACGTCGAGCGCGCCATCGCCAGCTACGATCAGGCGATCCGCCTCGACCCCAAGGACGCCGGCGCCTGGTACGACCGCGGTGTCGCGCGCTACCAGCGCGGCGACTACGCGCGCGCGGTGCAGGATCTCGACCAGGCGATCCGGCTCGACGGCAAGAACGCCAGCGCCTGGTACAACCGCGGCATCGCCTGGCACGAGCAGCACGACGACGAGCGCGCCATCGCCGACTTCAGCCAGGCGATCAAGCTCGATCCGAACCTCGCCGCCGCCTATGGCGCGCGCGGCAAGGCGCTGTCGAGCCAGGGCGAGTTCGATAAGGCGGTTGCCGATCTGACCCAGGCGGTGAAGCTCGATGGCAAGGACGCGGCCGCCTACAACGACCGCGGCATCGCCTTCAGCCTCAAGGGCGACACCGACAAGGCCATCGCCGACTACAACCAGGCGGTCGCGACCGACGCCAAATACGCGCCGACCTACAACAATCGCGGCATCGCCTTCCTCGCCAGGGGCGACAGCGACCGCGCGCTGCAGGATTACGGCCAGGCACTGGCGCTCGACGGCCACTACGAAGCCGCCTTCTACAACCGCGGCAACGCCAAATACGACAAGGGCGACTATGCCGGCGCCATCGCCGACTACGACAGCGCGCTCAAGCTGCGCCCGGCCGACGTGCAGGCGCTCAACAACCGCGCCAACGCCTACGCCAACCGCCGCGACCTCGACCGCGCCGTCGCCGACCTGACGCAGGCGCTGCGGCTCAAGCCTGACTTCGCGCAGGCGCACAACGACCGCGGCGTCGCCTATGCCGCGCGCGGCGACATCGAGCGCGCCGGCGCCGATTTCGACCAGGCGGTGAAGTTCGATCCGAAGAACGCCATCGCCTGGTACAATCGCGGCCTCGCCTGGCGCGAGCGGCGCGATCTCGATCGCGCCATCCAGAGCTTCGGCGAGGCGGTCAAGCTCAATCCCAATTACGCCGCCGCCTACTACAACCGCGGCAGCGCGCTCGAGGCGAAGCGCGATTACGACGCCGCCGTCGCCGACTTCGATCAGGCGATCAAGCTGCGCCCGGCCGTCGCCGCTGTCTGGTCCGAGCGCGGCCTCGCCTTCGGCGCCAAAGGCGATCTCGACCGCGCCATTGCCGACCTTTCCGAGAGCATCAAGCGCGATCCGCAGGCGGCGACCGCCTTCTACAATCGCGGCGTCGCCTACCGGCTCAAGGGGGACAGCGCGCACGCGCTCGCCGACTTCGGCGCGGCGGTCACGCTCGATGCGAAGTTCTCCGCCGCCTATGCGCAGCGCGGCAGCACCTATTTCGCCCAGCACGACTACGACCGCGCCATAGCCGACCTGACCGAGGCGATCCGCTACAACCCGAACGACGCCTCCGCCTGGTCGAACCGCGCCCTCGCCTTCCGCGAAAAGCAGGACTACGACCGCGCCGTCAACGATTTCAGCCAGGCGCTCAAGCTCGATCCGCGGAACGCGGCGCTCTACGACGACCGTGGCGTCGCCTTGCGCCTCAAGGGCGACCTTGATCACGCCGTCGCCGACTTTGACGCGGCGCTCAAGCTCGACCCCAAACTCGCCACCGCCTGGCACGACCGCGGCACGGCCTACGGCTTGCGCGGCGACAACGCCCGCGCCATCGCCGACCTGTCCACCGCGCTCAAGCTCAATGGCACCGACGCGGTCGCCTTCAACAACCGCGGCTTCGCCTATCGCAACGAGGGCGATCTCGACCGCGCCGTCGCCGACTTCAGCGAGGCGATCAGGCTCAACGCCCGCTACACAGTGGCGCTGTTCAACCGCGCCAATGTCTACTACGAGAAGCGGGACATCGACCGCGCCATCGCCGACTTCGACGCGACGCTCAAGCTCAATCCGGCCTTCGCCGAGGCCTACAATGCGCGCGGCGTCGCGCGCGACGACAAGGCGAAGTTCGACGACGCCATCGCCGACTTCAACCAGGCGATCAAGCTCGATCCGAAGAACGCGCGCGCCTACAACAACCGCGGCTTCGCCTGGCGCAACCGCGGCGATCTCGACCGCGCCATCGCCGACTACAACCAGGCGCTGACGATTAACCCGGGCTATGCGCTGGCGCTCTACAATCGCGGCATCGTCTATTACGACAAGCGCGATCTCGAGCGCGCCACACGCGACATGAACCAGGCGATCAAGCTCAATCCCAGCTTCTCGACGGCGCTGCGCGACCGCGGCATCGACTCCTACGACAAGCGCGACTTCGACCGCACCCTCGCCGCCGCGGTCGCCTTCGGCGGCAAGCCGGCGTTCACCGTCAGCTTCAACGCGCACGCGGCGAGCTACGAGAACCGGCGCGAGGGTGACCGCATCATCCAGGAATCGGCCGAGCCCGTGCGCACCATCACCTACAATGCGATGGCCTATTCGCCCGACACCTTCCCGTCGGCCTCATCGACGGGTATGGCAGCGGCCGAGCCGGCGCGCGTCAGCGCCGCCGCCCCGGTGGCTACGCCTGTGGCGCCGCGGTTGCCGGAACAGGCCGTTGCGCAACCCGCGCACGGCATCCCGCACACGGCCAAACCGCAAAAGCCGAAGGAACTGGCAGTGCGTGCGGTGAAGCGCACCGTACCGATACCGGCGCGGCCGCCGCGGTACATCCAGCGCAAGCCTGTGGCGCACCAGCCGCCGCCGCGGCTGTCGCGTCGCGCCGCGCTCAGCCGCGCCGCTGTCGTGCCGCGCGAACTGCGCCGGCGTCCGCCCGAGCGATAGTCCTTCCCAGCATCACCAGCACCGGCCCGGGCAGATCCGCCGCCGCGAGCTTGCGCGGCAGATCGCCAATCGCCGCGTGCAGCACCTGCTGATCGGGGCGGGTGGCGCGGGCCACGGCGATGGCCGGCGTCGCCGGATCGAGGCCCTCGGTGAGCGCCTTCGTCACCAGTTCGGCGAGCGTGCGCGTCGGCATATAGATCGCCGTCGTCGTGGCGGCGTCGGCGAGCGCCTTCCAGTCGATGTCATCGGGCATGCGGCCGTCGCACGCATGGCCGGTGACGTATTGCAGCCGCCGCGCATGGCCGCGGCCGGTGAGCGTGAGACCGAGGCTCGCCGCCGCGCCCTGCGCCGCGGTGATGCCGGGGACGACGTCGACGGCGATGCCCGCCTTGGTGCAGGCGTCGATCTCTTCCGCGGCACGGCCGAAGATCAGGGGATCGCCGCCCTTCAACCGCACCACGCGCTTGCCCTGCTTCGCCAGGCCGACCATCAGCGCGTTGATGTCTTCCTGCTTGCACGACGGGCCGAAGCCGGTCTTGCCGACCAGCATCTTGCGCGCCTCGCGCCGGGCGAAATCGAGCACGTCGCGCGAAACGAGATCGTCGAACAGGATCACATCGGCGGACTGCAGCGCGCGCACGGCGCGCAAGGTGAGCAATTCCGGATCGCCGGGCCCGGCGCCGACCAGCGTGACCGTGCCGGCCTCGACCGCCGCGCCCTGCCCCTTCACTTCGGCGATGAAGCGCTCGAAATCGGCATCGCTCGGCTCGACGTCCGCATGGGTTACCGCGTGCGCGGTGAAGAGGTGCCAGAACTTGCGTCGTCCGGCGAACGGCAGGCCCGATGCCTTCACCGCCGCGCGCCAGCGCTGCGCCGCCGCGGCCCAGGCGGCGAAGCCCTGCGGCAGCATCGCCTCGAGCTTGGCGCGGATCGCCTGCGCGAACACCGGCGCGGCACCGTCGGTGGAGATGCCGATCACCAGCGGCGAGCGGTTGACGATGGCGCCGAAGGCGAAGTCGCAGAAGGCCGGGCGGTCGATGACGTTGACGGGCACGCCGGCGCTGCGCGCCGCGGCGGCGAAGTCGGCCGCGGAGGCGTCGTCCTCGAACGCGCCGATGGCCACCGCCGCGCCGGCGAGATCGGCGGCGTTCCAGGTGCGCTTGCGCACCATGATTGCGCCGCGCGGCGGATTGGCGACGATCGCCGCCATCTCGTCGGAGACCTCCGCCGCGTAGACGTCGACGCGCGCGCCGGCCGCCGACAACAGCTCCGCTTTCCACGCGGCGGCGGCGCTGCCGCCGGCGAGCACGGCGCGCTTGTTATCGAGCGCCAGAAACACCGGCAGCCGCGCCAGAGGCTCCATGCGCGCGGGCCGCGTTTCGGATGGTGTGCGATCGTCAGTCACGTCCGGCTTTCCTCGGTTCTCAATACACGTCCGCCTGGTAGCGGCCTTTCGCCTTCAGTTCGGCGACGAAATCCTTCGCCTGCGCCGGCGTGCAGCCGCCGTGTTGCGCGACGATGTCGACCAGCGCGGTCTCCACATCCTTGGCCATGCGCTGCGCGTCGCCGCAGACATAGACGTGCGCGCCGTCGTTGAGCCACGCCCAGATGTCGCGGCCGACCTCGCGCATGCGGTGCTGCACGTAGATCTTCTCATTGGCGTCGCGCGACCAGGCGAGCGTCAGCCGCGTCAGGTGACCGGACGCACGCATCGCCGTCAACTCCTCCTCGTAAAAGAAGTCGTGGTTGCTGCGCTGGTGGCCGAAGAACAGCCAGTTGCGGCCCGGGGCCTTGATCGCCTGCCGTTCGTGCAGGAAGGCGCGGAACGGCGCGATGCCGGTGCCGGGGCCGATCATGATCACCGGCTTCGCCGGATCCGCCGGCAGCGCGAAGCCGTGCGCCTTCTGCACGTAGACGCGCAGCCTGTCGCCGGGATTGCAGCGACCGCCGAGGAACGTCGAGCAGACGCCGTAGCGCATGCGCTTGTCGACCTCGTAGCGCACCGCGTCGACCGTCAGCGTGACGCGGCCGGGCGAGGACTTCAGCGACGATGAGATCGAGTAGACGCGCGGTTGCAGCGGGTCGAGCGCCTCGATGAAGGCTTCGGGGTCCATCCGCAGGCCGGGAAACTTGTGCAGGGCCGCGAGCACGTCGAGGGATGCCGCATCGCCGTCCGGGTCCTTGCCTTCGGCCAGCGCCTTGGCTTTCGCCTTGCGTTCGCCGCCGGTGATGTAGGAGACGAGCTGGAACAGCATGTCCGGCGCAGGCGATAGCGAAACGCCGTCGGTCAGCACCTCGCGCAATGTGCGGTCGCCGATCGGAAAATCCCCCGGCGCGCCGAGCGCGTCGAGCACGCCCTCGACCAGCGACGGCGCGTTGGCCGGGAAGATGCCGAAGGAATCGCCGACCTCGTAATCGAGCCCGCTCTCTGCAAGATCGATCTCGATGTGCCAGGTCTCCTTCTCGGAGCCCTCCTTGTTCAAGCGCTGGCGCGACAGGAACGTGGCGTAGACCGGATTGTCGCGCGAGCGGCCGGGCGGCGAATAGGCGACGCGCTTCGGCTCTTCCGCTATTTCCACCGCAGGCGCCGACGCGCCGCCGTCGAGCTCCGCGTAGAGCTGCTTGAGCATGCGGGACGTTTCCTTGCCGCCCGGCACGCACAGGTTCAGCCGCTTCTCCGACTTGTCGAACAGCTTGTCGGCGTAATCCTTGCAATTGTAGCCGCACTGGCCGCAGTCCTGCTGCGCCATCGCCGCCATCATGCGGCGCGGCAGCGGCTTGCCGTCGGCGAGCTTCATGCGGTCGGGCATCGGCATCGCCGGGTCGTGCCAGGGCGCGCCGTCGTCGGCCTCGGTGGGCGTTGTCGCCGGCGCCGCGCCGGTATCGAGCAGGCCGGGCAGCAGCTTTGCCGCATCGGCCGGCGACAGCGGCGTAACGCCCTCCTGCAGCCCGAACACACCGGCGAACAGCCCGTTGAGCCAGGTCCGCTGCTCCGGCGTGAACGGCGCCGATTCCGGGATGAAGGACGGGATGGGCGGGCGCGGGCTCATGCTCATGCCGCGGCCTCCAGTTCGGCCATCGCCTTCAAGGCGTCGATCTCGTGACGCCGCGCGAAGCTGAGGAAGCTCTCCTCGTTCGAAGCGCGGTGCGCCAGATAGGCCTTGAGGATGCGCTCGACCGCGCCCGGCACGGCGTCGGCGGTGACGTCGCGGTAGAGCTCGCGGCCGATCGCCGCCTGCGGGCCGAAGCCGCCGCCGATCAGCATGTGATAGCCCTCGACCGGATCGGCGTCCTCGTCCACCTGCACCTTGCAGGCGATGAGGCCGATTTCGCTGATCGCGTGCTGCGCGCAGGAGTGATGGCAGCCGGTGAGATGAATGTTCACCGGCGTGTCGAGCGCGACACGCTCTTCGCACCAGGCCGCGATGTCCTCGGCGTGCTTCTTGGTGTTCGATGCGGCGAACTTGCAGCCGGTATTGCCGGTGCAGGCGACGAGGCCGGAACGGAGGGCGCTGGTTTCGGTCGCAAGCCCGAGCGATCCGATGCGGTCGCACGCGAGCGCCACCTTGTCGTCGGCGACGCCGGAGATCAGCAGGTTCTGCCAGACGGTCAGGCGGACATCGCCGTCGCCGAGGTCATGCGCGATGCTGGCGAGGCCGCGCATCTGCTCCACGGTCACCTTGCCGACCGGCAGCACGACGCCGATCCAATTCAACCCCGCCTGCTTCTGCCTGTGCACGCCGATATGCGCGGTTCGGCTGAAGGCGGGTCGCTCCGCGACGGCGCCGGGCACGGCGCGAGTGAACTTGCGGCCGAATTTCTCCTCGGTCAGCGCCACGTATTTCTCGATGCCGATGGCATCGAGCACGTATTTCATGCGCGCCTTATTGCGGTCGGTGCGGTTGCCGTGCTCGACGAACACGCGCACCACCGCGTCCGCCACCATGCAGGCGTCGGCGGGCTTCACCAGCACGCCGGTGTCGCGCGCGAAATCGAAATGTCCGGTGATGCCGCCGAGACACAGCTTGAACCAGATGCCGGGCTCCAGTCCGAAGCCATCCTTCACCTCGACCGCCTGAAAGCCGATGTCGTTGGTGTCCTCGAGCACGGGGATGATACCGGCGCCGTCGAAGGCGACGTTGAACTTGCGCGGCAGGCCGGTGAGCGAGCGGTCGTTCAAGATGTGGAAGTGCCACTCGCGCGCATAAGGCCGCGTGTCGATGAGCTCCTGGCGGTCGATGCCGGCCGTCGGCGTGCCGGTGACATTGCGGATGTTGTCGGCGCCGGAGCCGCGCGAGTTGAGCCCGAGATCCTGCACGCCCTCGACCATGGCGACGGCATTCTTCGCCTCGATCTCGCGGATCTGGATGTTGGCCCGCGTCGTCACATGCGCGTAGCCGCCGCCGTAGCGCTGCGCGAGATCGGCCAGGCCCGCGAACTGAAACCAGTTCAATATGCCGTTCGGAATGCGCAGCCGGCACATATACGAGTTCTGGTTCGGCGCGACGTAGAACAGCCCGTAATAGCGCCAGCGAAAATTGTCCGGCGGCTTCGGATATTCGTTCGCCGCCGCCTGCTCCTTCAATTTCCCGTAGGCGTCGAACGGGTGCTGCTCGCGCTTGACCTTCTCCTGATCGGCGAGCTTGCCGCCACTCGTCACGACGCGGTCCTGCGCCTTCAGCGCGGCGGCATCGGGACCGACCGGCTCGCTCGCGGCCGCTGGCGCGCCGCCCACCGCGCCGGCGACGCTCTTGGCCGCCTTGGCGATCTGCACGCCGGCGACGAAGCCCTCGAAATAGCGCTTCTGCTCCGGCTCGAACTCGCCGGTTGTCAGATCGACCGCGGGCTTGAGGTCGACCTCGCTCATTCCGCCGGCACCTGGCTCGGCATGGTCAACGGCGCCGGGGCGGAGTCCTTCGGCTTGTGCGTGAGGTAGAGCGCAAGCCCGGTGAAGATCGAGCCGCCGACCAGATTGCCGAGCGTCACCGGAATCTGGTTCCACAGCCACCACTGCGCCATGCTGACCTTGGCGCCCATCAGCATGCCGGTCGGGATCACGAACATATTCACGACCGAATGCTCGAAGCCCTGGCCGAAGAAGATCAGCATCGGCATCCACAGCGCCGCCAGCTTGCCGACCGTCGAGGCGCTGGTCATGGCCATGACGATGGCGAGGCAGACCATCCAGTTGCACAGCATCGCCTTGACGAAGACGGTCACCATGCCGGCGAAACCGAATGCCGCGTAGCCCGTCGTCTTCGCCTGCGCGACGGCAATGATCTGCGCCGCGACGCCGGTCGGCGCGGTCGAACCGAAATTGGTCAGCGCGATCGCCAGCAGCGCGCCATAGGCCATGCTGCCGATCAGATTGCCGATGAACACGTAGACCCAGTTCATGAACATCGTGCGCGGGTCGCCGGTCTTCTCGATGCAGGGCAGCGGCAAAAGTCCGAAGCTGCCGGTAACCAGATCGAGGCCGAGCAACACGATGATGCCGAGACCGACCGGGAAGATCAGCGCTCCCACCAGCGGCACGCCGGTCTGCAAGGCGCCAGTGAAGGCCAGGCTCGTCGCCGCGCCGAGAACGCTTCCTGCGAGCGCGCCGCGCACGATCAGGTCCGTCGGCGTCAGGCCAAGCTTCATCCGTCCCGTGTTGACCATGGCCGAGGCCACATCGACCGGCTTCACGTAATCCATCTTCCGACTCCCTGTGCTGGGGGCCGCCGAAAGCGTGCATCGATGCTTCCGGTCGGCCGGGACTGGCTCCGTGCTGCAGAGCAGCAAGGAGCGTGCCAGGCATGAAGCCGTTGATTACACGATTGTTTTTCAACACGACCGATTCGCCTGCCGGAGCGATGGCGGGGAATTGAGCGGCCATAGTCGAAATTTTGTGCACCGCGCCCAGGAGCTCAAATCTTAGCCAGACGCAGTCGTCGGCACCCGCACGTTCTCGTGGAAATCGAGACCGTTTACCGTCTTCGCGACGTAGCCGGCGCGGATGCAGAAGTCGCCGAAGTGCTCGTCGTTCTGCCGGTTGGCGGCGTAGCCGGCGAAGATCGGATCGAGCGCGGCGACGATGCCGGCGTCGTCGAGTTCCTCGGCGTAAAGCTTCGACAGCCGCGAGCCGTCATGCGCGGCGCCGAGATACAGGTTGTACCGGCCGGGTCCCTTCCCGACCAAACCGATCTCGGCGATGTAGGGCCGCGCGCAGCCGTTCGGGCAGCCGGTCATGCGCAGCGTAATGTCTTTCTCCGCGAGCCCGTGCGCGGCCAGCCGCTCCTCGAGCCTGGTGATGAGACTCGGCAAATAGCGTTCGCTCTCGGCGAGCGCGAGGCCGCAGGTCGGCAGCGCCACGCAGGCCATCGCGTTGCGCCGCAGGGCGCCGGCCCGGCCGTTCAAGCCGTGCTCCGTGGCGAGCCGCTCGATCTCCGCGCGCTTGTCGTCGGCGACGTTGGCGATGATCAGGTTCTGGTTCGGCGTGATGCGGATCTCGCCCTCGTGCACCTCGGCGATGCGGCGCATGCCGGTGAGGAGTTTGTGCCCGCCCGCGAAGTCGCGCAGGCGGCCATTTTCGATGAACAGCGTGAGATGGTGCTTGCCGTTGTCGCCCTGCGTCCAGCCATAGCGGTCGCCGTTCGAGGTGAACGTATAGGGCCGGGCCTTGTCGAGCGGCTTGCCGGCGCGTTTGGCGATCTCGGCGCGGAAGGCTTCGGCGCCACGGTCGTCGAGCGTGTATTTGAGCCGCGCGTGCTTGCGGTTGGTGCGGTCGCCCCAGTCGCGCTGAATGGTCATCACCGCTTCGGCGACGGCCATCAGGTCCTCCGGGCGGCAGAACCCGAGCACGTCGCCGGTGCGCGGATAGGTCTCCGGCTCGCCATGAGTCATGCCCATGCCGCCGCCGACCGACACGTTCCAGCCTTCGATCTTGTCCTCCTTGCCGACGATGGCAATGAAGCCCAGATCCTGCGCGAACACGTCGATGTCGTTCGACGGCGGCACCGCGAAGCCGATCTTGAATTTCCGCGGCAAATAGGTCTTGCCGTAGATCGGCTCGACATCGTCGCGCTCGCCCTCGCCGGCGACCTTCTCGCCGTCGAGGAAGATCTCGTAATAGGCGTGCGTCTGCGGCTTGAAATGCGCCGAGGTGCGGCAGGCAAGCTCGTAGGCCTCGGCGTGAATCTTCGACTGGTGCGGGTTGGCCACCGACATCACGCCGCGGTTGTCGTCGCCGCACGCCGCGATGGTGTCGAGCGCCACCGCATTGATCGCCTTCAGCGCCGTCTTGACGTTGAACTTCAGCACGCCGTGCATCTGGAAGGTCTGGCGCGTGGTCAGCCGCAGCGTCTCGCCGGCATAGGTGCGGGCGACGTCGTCGAGCGCCAGCCACTGCTTCGGCGTGATGACGCCGCCCGGCAGGCGGATGCGGATCATGAAGCCGAACGCCTTTTCCAGCATCTTTTTGGCGCGCTCGGGCCGCAGGTCACGGTCGTCCTGCAGATACATGCCGTGGAACTTGAGGAGCTGCGTGCTGTCCTCGCTGACGCCGCCGGTCATCGGATCGGCCATGTCCTCGGCGAGGTTGCCGCGCAAATAGCGGCTCCGCGCCTTGAGGTGCTCCATCGACGTCAGTTCTTTTTTGTCGGCCATCATGTGCTCGCTTGCCCCGGACGTCGTGCAGCGCTCGAGCGATGCACCGCAGATCCGCGACCGTCAAGAATTCGGAGTTTGTGCGGTGCCGGGCCTGCAGCGCATCATTCACATGCCACGCTGCGCCCGGGACACGGGCTCAATAGACGTCCTGAAGATAGCGCTTGTCGCGCTCGAGCGCAGCAACCGCCTGCTCGGCGCCGTCGGCCGACAATGTCTTCACGTCGGCATAGGCGTTGACCAGCATCGCGCGGACGTCCTTGGCCATGCTTTTGGCGTCGCCGCAGACATAGAAGTTGGCGCCGTTCTCCAGCCAGTCGATGAGGTCCTTGCGACGCTCCCAGATGCGGTGCTGCACATAGACCTTGTCGGGCCGGTCGCGCGAGAAGGCGAGGTCCATCCGGGTCAGCGCTCCGTCCTTGAGCGCGTCCTGCCAGTCGAGCTGGTAGAGGAAGTCGTGCGTGTAGGAACGGTCACCGAAGAACAGCCAGTTCTTGCCGGTGGCGCCGACTGCGCGTCGCTCCTGCACGAAGGCGCGGAACGGCGCGACGCCGGTGCCGGGGCCGACCATGATGATGTCGCGGTCGCCGGCCGGCAGGCCGAAATGCTTGTTGGGCTTCAGCTTCACGCGGATACGCCCGCCCTTCTTCAGCCGCTCGGCGACGAAATTCGAGGCGACGCCGCGGCGGTCGCGGCCGTGGCTGGCATAGCGCACCGCCGAGACGAGGAGATGCGCCTCGTCGCCGACGTCCTTGCGCGACGACGCGATCGAATAGGCGCGCGGCGCCAGAGGCCGCGTCAGCGCGCGCAGGCGCTCGGCGTCGAGCGAGATCGGGAAGGTACCGAAGAGATCGATAAGCTGGCGGCCATTCGTCCAGTCGCGCGCATGTCCGTCGGCGATGAGCTGCTTGACGTACTGATGCCCGGTCGAGGCGGCGTAGGTCTCGATCGTCTTCACCGACAGCGTGGTCACGTCACGCGACGTGATGAACTCCTGGCGCAGCGCGTCGTCGTGCACGCCGGCGAGTGTGAGCAGTTCGTCGACGTAGGCCGAATCGTTCTCCGGATAGAGATCGAGCGAGGCGCCGGGCTCATAGGCGGGCGCACCATTGTCGAAGCCGAGCGCGAGATGGATCGTCTCTTTCGCCGAGCGCGACGAATTGAGGTTGACGTGCTCGGTGACCTCCGCCTCGACAATATCGGTGTTGGGCGACGCGGTCTGCTTGCCGCCGAAGTCGACCGAGATGACTTTCGCCTTGCCGAGGTCGGCCGGCGCCAGCGCCTTGAGCGTGCCGTCGACCCACTGCGCGGCCGGCGCGGCGAAGTCGAGATCGCAGTCGACGCGATCCGCGACGCGCTTGCCGCCGAGCGCTTCGAGACGCTCGTCGATCCTTTTGCCGATGGCGCAGAACTCGGCGTAAGCGGTGTCGCCAAGCGCCAGCACGCCGAATTCGACACCGTCGAGGCGCGGCGCGCCCTCGCCCATCAATTCGTTGTACACGCGCGCCGCGCGGCCCGGAGGCTCGCCCTCGCCCCAGGTGGCGGCGATGACGACGAGACGCTTGGCCTTGGTCAGGCTCGCCAGTTCGAGGTCGGCCATGTCGACGACGGCCGGCTTGAAGCCGAGCTTGCGCGCCGACTTCGCCATGTCGCCGGCGAGCTTCTCGGAATTGCCGGACTCGCTGGCGTAGACGATGGTCAGCGGCTCGGCCGCGCGCGGCGCTGCCTGCTCGATCGCCGCCTCGCCGCCGCCTTGCGCCGCCTCGACACCGGCGAGAAAGCCCGCCAGCCAGGCGCGCTGCACCTGCGACGCCGGACCGACCACGCGGTTCAACAGGTCGACGTCTTCTTCGGAAAACGGCGCGGTCTTCGGAATGGCGGCGAACGCGGACATTCTCAGCCCCACAGGCGCGGCAGCACGGTGAGGACGGTCAGCACGATCAGCGTGCCGACAAAGGCGATCAGCCAGTCGGTCAGCGACTGCTGCGGCTCGAGGCCATGCAGCTCATGAGGGAACTCGGTCATCGGACGGCTCCAACGAAAATAGAAGCCTTAGATAGAAGGCAGCCCGGCGAAGCGGCAATAAGCGTTGGAAAATAAGAAGATAGCTGTGGTCCGGGCCTGCGGCGGCAGAACGCCGTTGCTGCCGAAGGTGCTCTGTGGAGAACGCCGCTCCCGCGTGTTTCGCAGGCGTCCGCCGTGGCAAACAGGTCACTCGGGCCAAGGGACAAGAGTCGCATGCCGCCGCCGAAAGCGCTGAACGACCTGCTCACCCCGGCCGAGCGGCGGCTGTTCGCGCGCCTCGACACGCCGCACAAGATCCAGGACTTCCTCGACCGGCTGCCGGTGAATTTCGAGCCGGACGGCGACACCATCATGTCGCCGCGGCGCATGCTGCAGGCGAAGGTCGCCCACTGCGCCGAAGGCGCGCTGTTTGCCGCCGCCGTGCTCATGTTCCATCGCCAGCCGGTGTGGCTCCTCGATTTGCGCGCGCGCCCGACCGACCACGACCACGTCATCGCCGTGTTCAAGCAGCACGGCCGTTTCGGCGCCATCAGCAAGACCAACCATTCGATCCTGCGCTGGCGCGACCCGATCTACAAAACCGTGCGCGAACTGGCGGTGAGCTACGCGCACGAATACTGCCTGCCGAGCGGGCAGAAGTCGCTGCTCGCCTTCTCGCGGCCGTTCTCGCTGGCGCGCTACGCGCCGTCGCGCTGGGTGACGACAGCAGAAGACCTGCACTGGCTGATGGAGGCGCTCGATGCTTCGCCGCACGAACCCGTGGCGCCGAAGCGCATCAGGCAGCGCCGCTCGACGAAGCTCGAGATCGTGGCGCAGAACATGGTGGAATGGGAGAAGCCGCGCGGGCGCAAGGCGCCGCGGCGGGCGAAGCTGTGAACGTTGACAGCGGTGCGCCCGCGAGGCTTGGGTAGCGACGCAACGCAAGACTGAGCCGATGACCACCTTCACTTTCAAGCGCACGCTGAGGATCGCCTGGGGCGACTGCGACCCCGCCGGCATCGTGTTCAACCCGCGCTTCTTCGAGTTCTTCGACGCCAGCACCTGGGGTCTGTTCGAGGCGGCGCTCGGCGTCTCGCAGCACGACTTCGCCGCCGCCTACGGCATCGTCGGCATTGCGCTGGTCGATGCGCGCGGCAACTTCATGAAGCCGGTCGCCTTCGGCGACACCGTCGAGATCGTTTCGCGCGTCGCGGAATTCCGCCGCGCCAGCTTCGACGTCGAGCACAGGCTCATCAACAAGGGCGACGTTTCGGTCGAAGGCCGCGAAACGCGCGTCTGGGCCGTGCGCCGCGCCGACGATCCCGACGCCATCGCCACCGCCCCGATTCCGGCCGACGTGATCGCGAAATTCGGGTAGCCGCATCCATCGGCGGGAACCGCCGACGGCCTTGCAGCGCCTCGCAATGCCCTCCTTTCGCACGCGGAGAGGGCATCGCGATGAGCGCCGGCCGGTTTGCAGCAGGGGTGCCCCCTGTGTCATTGTCGGCAAAGCGTCGCGCAATACGGGCACATTCCCGTCAGGCAAGCCGGGCCAGCCACGATGATGAAGCGCGAGACCTTTCCGATTGCCAGCATCTACGTGCCCCTGAAGCGCCGGTCGACGCTCGATCAGGGGCGTGTCGATACTATCGCCCAGAGCATGCTGGAAAGCGGGCAAACGACGCCGATTCTGGTTCGCGAAGACGGCGCGCGCTTCGTTTTGGTCGAAGGGCTGCATCGTCTCGAAGCAGCCCGCTCCCTCGGCGAGAATACGATCGTCGGATTCCGCGTCCAGGCGCGGAAACACTAGGTCACGGGGGGTGTCGGCCGGACGGCACTTCACCAAAAAGAGCGAAGAAGTCATGACTGACCGTCGAGAGTTGTATCGAAGCCCGAACGGCGATGCCTGGTTTCTTGGACGTGAGCCGGCCAACGGACAGGCATTCATCATCCATCAGCCGAATGCGCCCTCCGGGGGCCGGCTGTCCCATATCGAACTGGCGGCGTTCCTGAGCAGTGGAACGGGTCCTGAACGACAGGCTCTCTTGAGGCTGATCGGGACGCTGGTCGATGTCCCGCCTTATGCGGAGAGACAATAAACCCGTTGCGGCGCTGCAGTCCGTCCGGATCGCAGCCGGCATTCATCCGTCCATTGGATCAGATTGAATACCATGCAGAATAATGACGATTTTTCCGTTGTGGTGAAAAACCGCGCAAACCCACCCAAGCCGTGGCGGTGGGAAATCCATCGCGCGGGACGCAAAAGCCCGATCACCACGTCGGCCGAGTACTTCATGACCGTCACGGAAGCAAACCAGGCGGGGAAGAAGGCGCTGCTGCTCTTTCTGAGCGAGCACCAGGAGCCATAGCGAAAATTGCCGCCGCGTCTACTTGGCCAGCCCTTGCGACTTGAGCCACGCAATCTTGCGCGGCCCGTTTATCCACTCGTAGACGTCGTCGCGACTGGTGAGGCCCGTAATAAAGCGCGTCTCGTGTCCCGGGCATATTGCCTCGACCTGCCATTCATTCTCGGCAATACGCTTCGGGCGGAACTCAATGCGGGGCTTTTTGCTCATTTTGCCGTTTTGACGATGATTCGAACTGGAGACCAGCATTATTTCGACGCTGCGAACGCCATATATAGGCGGTGGCTATAATTCACAACTTCCCCGGTTCGGGGATCGATATGAGCAAAGCCCGACAGGGCTACCGGTCAAAAAGCTCCAAATGGCAACCCGACAGCATCGCTTGAATGAGTTCAACCAGAGCGCGCCTCCCTCGCACGCGGTGGAAGTGCTTTGCGAGGACCATAATGGGACTTACGTGCTGCCGTACTCCTGCGAATGGCGGGACGGCGCCTGGCATCACGCCGCCAGCGGCACACGGATAGAGGCGAAAATCCTCGGCTGGCGATGACCGGCATGCGGCAATGGGACGCCCGATCCACCTCGCGCCCGCCTTTCCTTTGAGGAAACGGCGAACGTATCACGCGATCTTCACGTACTCGAATTCGCCGGGCTTGTTGTCGATGCCGACCTTGGGCGGCGCGATCCAGGAGGCGAACTGCCCGGGCTCGTAGTGCGGCCGCATCAGGCTCTCGATGAAGTCCTTGTCCGAATCGTCCGGCAGGAAGTCCCGGCGCTTCGAGGCCCACTCCGCATCGCTCAACAGTCTGCCGTCGACATCGGTCTTGATGTGCGAGAACTCGCCGATGTGGCGATGGAACGCCACGTGCGGCAGCTTGATCTCGAACGGGATGCCGAAGCTCTCGATCACCTTGTTCCAGCGGCCGATGCCGACGTTTGCGTCGTTAACGTAATCGTCGCGCAGCCGCATGTTGAGCGCCGACAGCGCCGGCGCGTCCTCGTTCTGGATCCTGCCGTCGATCAGCCGCAGCACCGGATAGGTGGACTGTTCGAGCTTGTGGTCGTCGTCGAGCCGGTTCTCGCGATAACGGCCCTTCAGTCCGGCATGGAAGGCGTTCGCCGCATTGGTCGATATCTCGTTGCCGAACAGGTCGAGCGTCAGCGAGAAATGCAAATTGGCCTTCTTCTGGATGGTCGGCAGGTCGATGACGCCGAGCTTGCGCACGCGTTCGATGTCGTACGGATCGGTGATCCCCGCGTCCTTCATCGCCTCGCATGTGCGCTGGATGACGCGCGTGACGCCGGTTTCGCCGACGAACATGTGGTGCGCCTCCTCCGTCAGCATGAAGCGGCAGGTGCGCGACAAGGGATCGAAGCCCGACTGCGCCAGCGCCTCGAGCTGCATCTTGCCGTCGCGGTCGGTGAAGTAGGTGAACATGAAGAAGGACAGCCAGTCCGGCGTCTTCTCGTTGAAGGCCCCCAGCATCCGCGGCGTGTCGGGATCGCCGGAGCGGCGCTCGAGCAAAGCTTCCGCCTCCTCGCGGCCGTCGGTGCCGAAATATTTCTGCAGCAGGTAGACCATCGCCCAGAGATGGCGGCCCTCCTCGACGTTGACCTGGAACAGGTTGCGCAGGTCGTAGAGCGACGGCGCGGTCTTGCCGAGATGGCGCTGCTGCTCGACCGAGGCCGGCTCGGTATCGCCCTGGATGACGATCAGGCGGCGCAGCATGGCACGATATTCACCCGGCACCTCCTGCCACACCGGCTGCCCGGCATGCGTGCCGAACGGGATGGTGCGGCCTGCCGCCTGCGGCGCCAGCAGGATGCCCCATTTGTAGTCCGGCATCTTGACGTAATCGAACTTCGCCCAGCCTTTCGGATCGACGCTCACCGCCGTGCGCAGATAGACGAGCGACTCCTGGAAGCCGTCCGGCCCCATGTCCTTCCACCAGTCGATGTAGCCGGGATGCCACTTCTCGAGCGCGCGCTTGACGCGCACGTCGTCGCCGAGGCCGACATTGTTCGGGATCAGTCCGTCGTAATCGACCTTGCCGATGCCGGTGGCGACGTTCATGGCCGTGGTCCTCTCGTGTCCCGGGCGCAGCGCAGCGCGTTAGCGGTGCGCTGCAGACCCGGGATCGTTACGGTCTCTCGCGTTCGTTACGGCCCCGGATCTGCGGTGCGCGCTTGCGCGCTGCACCGCGTCCGGGGCACGGATCACACCCTGTCCTTGCCATAGGTCGGCTTCACGCCCGACCCGTACAGTTTCAGCGCGCCCTGCTCGCCGACGGCGTTGGGACGCTGGAAGATCCAGTTCTGCCAGGCGGTGAGCCGGCCGAAGATCTTGGTCTCCATCGTCTCTGGGCCGGCGAAGCGCAAATTCGCCTCCATGCCGGTCAATGCATCGGGCGACTGGCTGGCGCGCTCCTCGACCATCACGCGCAATTCGTCGTCGAAATCGAAATCCTCGCGCGCGAAGGTGACGAGCCCCGCCTCCTCCGCCGCCTCGGCCTCGAAGCGCTCGCCGAGGCGCGCGTGCAAGGCGTCGAGCATCTCCGGCTCGCCGAGGAAGCGCGCCTGCAAGCGCGTCAGACCGTTGCCCATCGGATAGAGGCCGAAATTCGCTTCGTCCAAAACGATCGCCGCCGGCGCGCGATTGTCGCCCTCGCGCGTGCCGACCAGCATCATCGCGCGGTCGGCGGCAAAGACGAGCTCGGCGAGCGTGCCGGCAAAGCACGAGCCCGGCTCGATCAGCGCGATGAAGGTCTTCGCGGTGACGTCGATGCGCTTCAGCACGCGCTTCAAATAATGCCGCACTTCGCGCAGCAGCCAGTCGTCCTGGCCGGCGATCAGGAATGCGTCGTGGTCGAGCACGCCCTGCGCCTCGCCGTCGGTCTTGAGCAGCAATACGCCGATCGCCGCTTCATTGGTGCGCAGATGCAGGATCGCGTCTTCCAGTTCGCGCGCCACGGTCAGCGGCCAGAAGGCGGCGCCGAGCGCATGCGCCGCGTCGCGCGAAGAAGGCACCGGCTGCGACGGCCCGCGCACGGTCAGCGTTGCGACGTTGCGCGCGCGGTCGAGCGCGACATCGACGTGCGACCAGGAAAGGCGGTCGCCGTCCGACTGGCGTTGCAGCGGCGTCAACGCGATGCCCTTCGCTCCCGCCGGCCGATCGGACCGCTCCGCCAGCGCGCTTGCCCGCGCTCGCACCGCCTCGTCCCATTTCGACGGCGGCACCACCTCATCGACCAGCCGCCAGTCGCGCGCCTTGGCGCCGCGCAGGCCCTCTTCGGTCGCGCAGAACACGTCGGCGCGGTCGCGCCGCACCTTGCGCTTGTCGGTGACGCGGGTGAGCCCGCCGGTGCCGGGCAGCACGCCGAGCAGCGGCGTCTCCGGCAGCGACACGGTCGAGCGGCGGTCGTCGACCAGCATGATGTGGTCGGTGGCGAGCGCCAGTTCGTAGCCGCCGCCGGCGCAGGAGCCGTTCACCGCGCTCATGTAGATCTGCCGCGAATGCTCGGTCGCGTCTTCGATGGCGAGCCGCGTCTCGTTGGTGAACTTGCAGAAGTTCACTTTGTGGCCGTGCGTCGCCTTGCCGAGCATGCGGATATTGGCGCCGGCGCAGAACACGTTGTCCTTGCCGGATTTCACCACCACGCAGCGCACCTCCGGGTGCTCGAAGCGTAAGCGCTGCACCGCGTCGTTGAGCTCGATGTCGACGGCGAGGTCGTAGGAATTGAGCTTGAGCTCGTAGTCGGTCGACAGGCCGCCGGCCGGATCGACGTCCATCACGAGATAAGCGACCTCGCCGTCGGCTTCGATGCGCCAATGGCGATAGCGTGAAGGCTCGGTGCGAAAGTCGATCGCGCTCATGGCCTCCTGGCCGCGTCCTTGAGTCTTTCCTGCCGCGCGGGCGGTGTGCCGCCCTTATGCATTATGATGCATTTCCCTATCACCACCCCTCCGGCGCGGCAAGCGGTGCGCCGCCGCGGCGCACTACAAATCGCCGCAAAATCGGTTGCTTTTGTAACGGGCGCGCGGCATAGTCCGTGCGGAACTATAATGCATATGAACATGAGCAAAGCCGAAGCGCCCGCCGCCGAAGACACCGACGCCTATCTGCGCCGCCTCGGCGAGCGCGTGCGCGTCCTGCGCAGCCAGCGCGGCATGACGCGCAAGGCGTTGTCGCTGCACGCCAAAGTGTCGGAGCGTTATCTCGCCCAGCTCGAGGCCGGCCAGGGCAACGGCTCGATCGTGCTGTTGCGCCGCGTCGCCCGCGCCATCGGCACGCCGGTCACCGCGCTGGTCGGAGAGGCGCCGGAGCCGTCGATCGACCTGCAGCTCCTGATCCAGCATCTCGAGCGGCTGCCGCCGGAGATGCTGGCGGAAGCGCGCAAGCTGGTCACCGAGCGGTTCCGCACGCCGGGCGACGTCACCGGCGGCCATCGCATCGCCCTCATCGGCCTGCGCGGCGGCGGCAAGTCGACTCTGGGACGCATGTTGGCCGAAGCGCTCGGCGTGCCCTTCATCGAGCTCGACCGCGAGATCGAGCGGCGCAGCGGCGCCTCGCTCAGCGAGATCTTCGACATGTTCGGCCAGCAGACCTTCCGCCGCGCCGAGCGCGAAGCGCTGGACGACGTGCTGGCGACGCACCCGCAATTCGTCATGGCGACCTCCGGCTCGATCGTCACCGACGCCGGCACGTTGGAGCGCCTGCTCTCCTCCTGCCGCACCGTCTGGGTGCGCGCCGAGCCGAGCGAGCACATGCAACGGGTACTGCAGCAGGGCGACATGCGGCCGATGGCGCATAGCGCCCGCGCGATGGAGGACCTGCTGGGCATCCTCGAGAGCCGCAAGCCCTTGTACGCGAAGGCGGATTTGACGATATCGACGAGCGGGCGGACGCCGGAGCAGACGCTCGCGGAACTGTTGCGCGCAGTGACGGTTCCCGATAATCGCATCTCGCGCCGTTCGGCGTGACGACCCCCGCAATTCAAGGACAGGAGCCGGCCCGGGCCGGAAGTGGCATGAGCGAGACGATCAAGACCGACGTAGTGATCATCGGCGCGGGGCCCGTCGGCCTGTTCGCGGTGTTCGAGCTCGGCCTGCTCGACATCAAGGCGCACTTGATCGACATCCTCGACAAGGTCGGCGGCCAGTGCGCCGAGCTCTATCCGGAGAAGCCGATCTACGACATTCCCGGCATCCCGCTCATCACCGGCCATGGCCTGACCGACGCGTTGATGGAGCAGATCAAGCCGTTCAATCCGAACTTCCACCTCGGCGAGATGGTCTTGAAGGTGGAGAAGCTCGGCGACGCGCAATTCCGCGTCACGACCGACCGCGACAAGGTGTTCGAGTGCAAATGCGTGGTGGTCGCCGCCGGCGGCGGCTCGTTCCAGCCGAAGCGGCCGCCGATCGCCGGCATCGAGGCCTACGAAGACAAATCGGTGCACTACGCCGTGCGCAAGATGGACGCGCTCCGCGACAAGCACCTGGTCATCGTCGGCGGCGGCGACAGTGCGCTCGACTGGACGCTCAATCTGCAGCCGATCGCCAAACGCTTGACGCTGGTGCACCGGCGCGATGAATTCCGCGGCGCCCCCGACAGCGTCAACAAGATGCGGGCGCTGGTCGCGGCCGGCGATATGGATCTCAGGATCGGCCAGGTGGCGGCGCTCGAAGGCGACAACGGCCAGCTCGTCGCCGCGCAGATCAAGGGCAAGGAGGCGACCGACCGCATCGCCTGCGACGCCCTGCTTCCCTTCTTCGGCCTCACCATGAAGCTCGGCCCGGTCGCCGACTGGGGCATCAAGATGGAGGACGAACTGATCCCGGTCGACACCGCCGCGTTCGAAACCTCGGTGCCCGGCATCTTCGCCATCGGCGACATCAACACCTATCCGGGCAAATTGAAATTGATCCTGTCCGGCTTCCACGAAGGCGCGCTGATGGCGCAGAAGATCTATCACTACGTCTATCCGGAGAAGCGGCTGGTGTTCCAGTACACGACCTCCTCCACCAGCCTGCAGAAGAAGCTGGGAGTCGCGTGAGACGCACGATCCCATAGGGAGAGGTCGGATCGCCGATAGGTGATCCGGGTGAGGGGTTACAGCATAATTGAGTCAGTAGCCCCCTCACCCCAACCCTCTCCCCAACGGGGAGAGGGAATGCGCGGTGCAGGCGGCGATGCCGACGACGGGTTTGTTCTCTTTAAGAGATAATTTGATGCCCCGCATCACCTTCATCTTGCACGACGGCACCAGGCACACGGTCGACGCCGAGCTTGGCGCCACCGTCATGGAGACGGCGCTGAAGAACGACATCGGCGGCATCGTCGCCGAATGCGGCGGCTCCTGCACCTGCGCCACCTGCCTCGTGCATGTCGACGAGACCTGGAGCGCCATCGTCGGCAAGCCGCACGCCGAGGAAGATCAGATGCTCGACGCCGCCTTCGAGGTGAAGCCGACCTCGCGCCTCGCCTGCCAGATCAAGGTGACCGAGGCGCTCGACGGCCTGATCGTGCACACGCCGGCCTATCAGGGGCGGTGAGCGGCGGACCGCATTTTATATGCCGGCTTTACGCGGAATTGGCCGCCTCGCTCGTTGAATGATCAAATCGCCGCCGCTTTGACGGGCAGCGCGCCGTTCTTTCGGGCACGCCAAATTCGCCGGTGCCGGCGATAATACGGGTCGTCGAGTCGAGGCCACCGCCATGCATCGCCTGTTGATCGCGGCCGTGCTGATCGCCGCAACGACATTCTTCGAGATGAGAACGGAGCCCGTGCGCGGGCGTGCCGTACCGCCCGATCTGTCGGCTTTCGACTGCACGGAGATTACGGGAAGCCGGCTACTCAAGCGCGTCTGCTACGACGCCGCGCATCGCTATCTGCTCGCCGAAATCGACGGCCGCTATTACGCGCATTGCAACATCGACGCGACGGCCGTGGACGAACTGTCCTCGGCCGAGAGCGTGCCGGCCTTCTATCTCTCCGAAATCCACGCCGGCCACAAATGCAAAAAGGGCGAGCTTCCCGCCGGCATCGCGCAACTGGTCGTGCAGTGATCGCGGCGTGACCGGCCGTCAGGCCGCGACGAAGCCCGCCGCCGCCGCGGGCGGCGGCTCGTCGATGACGGTACGGTTGCGGCCGTCGCGCTTGGCGCGATAGAGACTCGCATCGGCGGCCGCGACGAGCGCCTGCGGCGTCCCCGCCGCCGTCAGTTCGGCGACGCCAATCGAGACCGTGACGCGGCCGAGATGCTCGCCGCTCGAGCGCTTGACGATCTCGCTGGCGCCCACCGTCAGGCGCAGCCGGTCGGCGACCGAGGCCGCGTGCTGCACGGCAGTGTTGGGCAGCACGACCGCGAACTCCTCGCCGCCGTAGCGCGCCACCAGATCGACGCCCTTCAAATTCTGCTTCAGCGTCTGCGCGATAAGCTGAAGCACGACGTCGCCGGTCAGATGGCCGTGCACGTCATTGAACATCTTGAAATTGTCGACGTCGACCATCAGCAGCGACAAGGGTTGCCCCGCCTGGTGCGCCTGCCGCACCGCCTGCGCGAGGAATTCGTCGAGATGCTTGCGGTTGGCGACGCCCGTCAGCGGATCGGTCAGGTTCTCGGCGCGCACCGCCAGCAGGTCCTGCTGCAGCTTCGAGATGTCCTCGCGCGACTCGCGCAGGCTGGAGCCAAGCGCGAGGTTCTCACTGCGGCTGTCGTGCAGCGCGCTGACCACGGCCGAGACGATGCCGCGCAACATCTCGCGGTCGAGCGGCGCATGCAGCTTCTCGTTCACACCGAACAGCGTGTCGCCCATATTGCCGGTCAGCCCGATCGCCGCCTCGATCATCGAGGAGACCTGATCGACCTCGTCGGTGAGCCGCTCGCCGATGTCGGCGATGCGGCGCGCGACCTTCTCGGTCGCCAGATAGCGCTCGCGCAGCTTTTCGACGTGCACGCGCGTGAGCTGGTCGCCGCGCGCGAGAATCGCGTCGACCGCGCCGTTCAAGGCCGCATTGGTCCGCTGCAGATAGAGGAAGGCAACTTCGTAATTGCGCGGGTCGGCGGCCAGCCCCCACGCATGCAGGAGACGGATGACCTCTTCGCAATTGTCGTCGGCGGCGTGTTGGCTCATCGGCAGGTCATGTGATCGGCGGCGGCGCGCTTCGGCCCGGCGTCAGGGCGGGCGGTACTATCGCCCGCCCAGCGTAAATGAATCGTTTACCCTTGCGCTCGTCGCGCGAAGCCGGCCAGGCCGTGAGAACGGCTAACCCGCCGCGTCGAGGACGACCGCGCGCGGCAAGCCCTTCACGTGAAATTTGGAATGGAATTTGCGGGGCAGCGAAATGCCGCGCCTCAAAATCCCGTCGCCAACCGCGCCATCACCACGGTAATCGCCACCTGCATCGCGCCCACGCCAGGGCTTGGTAAAGCCCAACCGCCGAAGTAAGCCGGCTCGTGTTCGGACGTCAGCTTTGCGCCGACAAGCGGAATCGTGCCTGTGGCTCGCTTGATAACAAAGAGGCCGCCGACCGGGGCGGCCTCACAGTGTCAAAGGCGGTCTCCGCTATTTTTTGACGGCATCCTTGAGCGCATCCTTAATGCCGCCGACCGCATTCTGAATCTTGCCGGCGACCTGTTGCGTCTTGCCTTCGGTTTCGAGCTTGGCGTCGCCGGTCACTTTGCCCACGACTTCCTTGACCTTGCCTTTGGCCTGCTCGACGGAGCCTTGGACTCGATCTTTGTCCATGTTGTCCCTCTCCTTCGGTTGATGTCAGCCGCCGCTTCAGTAGGCGCGCCAACCCGGCATTTTAGCGGGGGACGGACCTCTCAAACGACAATTGATTTAATTATAGGCTACGAGCGGATTGCCGAACGATTTTGAGGCAAATCAATTCGGCGCCAGAGATTACCCATTATGAGAATGAGGCAGCATTTTCACGCTCGCGAGAGGACGTTTTCGTTAGACGTCACGAGGAATCCACAGGAGGCATACAATGGGACTTATTCTCCTATTGATCGTTTTGGTTCTCCTTTTTGGCGGCGGCGGTTTCTATCTTGGTCCTCCGTTTCATTACTACGGCGGGGGCCTCAGCCTGATCGTGGTGATCATTGTTTTGATCATTCTGTTCAGAGGCTGAAGGTGCGCGCGTCGCAAACGCCCATATCAGGAGGCCGCTCATGAGTGGGCAGCACGAAATCGGAAGCATCGCCGGGTTAGCCGCTCGCCTTGCCGAGGAACTTCAACGCGCCAAAGACAACATTGCCCGTTCGGCCGGTTCCGCCGGCGAAGACTTGGCGGTTCAGCTCCATCAATTGCAAGACGATGTGACCGCTATCCAGAACACGATCGGTGCCTTCGGCAAAGCCGCCGGCGCCGAAACGGGCGAGGCCGCCTCTCGCATGGGCGCCGCAGGGGCCGAGGCCGCACACGAATTTGCCGCCGACGCGCGGGAGCGCGCGCACTCTATGGTTGGAGGTTTTGAGGAATTCGCACGTAGAAATCCTCATTGCGTGCTGGGCTGCACCCTCGGCCTCGGATTGATCCTGGGCCTCATGATGCGGAAGCGTTAATGCTGTCGACCGCGCTGAATATCGTTCTCGGCGTATTCCGCTTCGATGTGAAGCGCAGCGTTCGCTCGATGACCATTACCGTTGCGCTGGTCGTCGCAGCCGTGGTTGCTTTGCTGATTGGTGCGGGTTTCGGGCTTTCGTTGCTTTATTTCTGGCTCGAAAGCACCGAAGGGACCGTGCCGGCCCTAACGATCATAGCCGCTGGTTGTGCGGTGCTAGGATTAGTACTGCTTCTTTTTGCGTTCGCACGTCCGAAGCGGCGGGATCCACGCGAAGCCTTCGCTCCTCACTATAAACCGCATGAACCGGGAATGGCTGGATCGGAACGGATGTTCGACGAAGCGATCGCTACGATGCAGAAAGGCTCGCGGGAGTCCATGCTGGCGGCGGTCGCCTTGGCTTTGGTGGCCGGGATGATGGCCGGTCGAAAGCTTTAGCGTCAGTTGCCCCCGGCATCGGGTTGCCATGTCCGCTTGGATCAGATGCGGACGTCAACGACGAAGCAACCGAATTTCCGATTTAAGTCGGTTGCATCGATATCGAGACCCGGCGCATGCCCGGTCTCCGCCACGCTCAGCCTCAAAATCCCGTCGCGAACCGCGCCATCACCACGATGATCGCCACCTGCATCGCACCCTGCACGGCGACGATACGCACGTAAGTGCGCATCCAGCCCGCGAGCTTGCCGTAGTCCGGCTGCGCTTTCTGCATTTCGAAGTAGAGCTTGAGGTTGGTCGGCAGCAGATAGCCCAGCCCCTGGATGGTCAGCACGGTGACGATGCCGAGCGCGGCGATGACCCACCAGAACTCCGGATAGCCGAGATCGAGGAAGCCGAGCCTTGTGGCGAGGAACCAGCCGGCGGTGGAGGTGATGGTCGACAGCGTCGGCATCAGGATCAGGGTGCGCGGCACGATGCCGGACATCACCGCCTTGCGCGTCTCGGGCGAGACGCGGCGCAGCACCGGCCCGACGACGAAGCCCATGAACAGGTCGATGCCGGTCCACAAGGTGCCCGCCATCACGTGCACGAAATTGAGGAACCAGAGGCTGCTGCCGAGAATGGCGGCGACCATCAGCGCCAGCGCGGCAAGCGCCGGGACGAGGTACCAGGGCTTGAGCGGCGATCCGATCGTGGGGACGGCGGCCGGCGCGGCGATCACGGTTTCGGTCATGGGGCGATTCCACTGTTCGGCGGCAGGCTAGCGAAATGCGGCCCATCCTCCAACCGCCCCGGCTGGACGCGCCGCCCCGGTCGGCCTATCAACCGCCCCGCGGCCGCCTTCGACCGGCGGGCGTGATGTCGAGACGAAAGGAAACGACCGGTGGACTCTGCAGCTTCCCAGGACATGCTCTTTGACGTGAAGGACGGCATCGGCTGGGTGACGTTCAACCGTCCCCAGGCGCGCAACGCCTTCACCTTCGCGATGTACGAGCGGCTCGCCGAGATCGCCAAGCAGGCGAACGAGGACAAGGCGCTCAAGGTGCTGGTCTTCCAGGGCGCCGGCGACAAGGCCTTCGCCTCCGGCACCGACATCAACCAGTTCCGCGCCTTCAAGGGTCCGGAGGACGCGCTCGAATACGAGGGCCGCATCGACCGCGTGCTCGGCGTGCTCGAGACCTGCCGCGTGCCGACCATCGCCGCCATCAACGGCGCCTGCACCGGCGGCGGCGCCGGCATCGCCGCCTGCTGCGACCTGCGCATCGGCACGAAAACCGCCCGCATCGGCTTCCCGATCGCGCGCACGCTCGGCAACTGCCTGTCGATGTCGAACCTGTCGCGGCTGACGGCTCTGGTCGGGCCGGCGCGGGTGAAGGACCTCATCTTCACGGCGCGCCTGGTCGAGGCGCCGGAAGCCGCTGCGCTCGGCCTGCTCACCGAAGTGGTCGAGGACGGCGCCGCCTTGCAGACGCGCACCGCCGAGGTCGCCAAGCTGATCGCCGGCCACGCGCCGCTGACCATGAACGCGATCAAGCAGGGACTCGCCCGGCTGCAGCACCGTCTCACGCGCGAGGAAGGCCAGGACCTCATCCTCATGTGCTACCTGAGCCAGGACTTCCGCGAAGGCATGGACGCGTTCCTCAACAAGCGCCCGCCGCAGTGGAAGGGCGAGTGAGGCTTTGGTCCCGGCGGTAACCCATCCCGATTGTGCAGTGCTTCAAGAATACAGGCACTGCACTTTTGACATGACGTCGCCGTAGACCGCGCGCGCGTCCGCGATTAGCATTCTTCCAAAATATCGATCCGTCCGCGATAGCGCGGGCGGATCGGGCGCGACCGGTGACAACCGGCGCGGCGATAAGGGAGAGTGCCTATGGCGGACGACACGATTCCGCGGCGCCGATTCCTGCTCGGCGCCGGCCTCGCAGGCACGGCCATGGCGGCCGGCCTCGCATCCGAAGCTCCCCGTCCTGCACAGGCTGAGACGTCACCGGCGGCGACGCCGGCGCCGGCCGCTCCCGCCGCCGAACCGGACACGCTGCTTCTGCTCACGGCGACGGAAGCGGCCTTCGTATCCGCTGCGGTCGACGCCTTCATTCCCGCCGATGCGCACTCGCCGTCCGGCACCGATTGCGGGCTGGTGGTCTTCATCGACCGGGCGCTTGCCAGCGAATGGGGCGGCGGCGCGAAGATGTATCGCAGCGGCCCCTACCACAAAGGCAAGCCGGAGCAGGGCTATCAGCTCGCGCTCACGCCGCGCCAGTTCTTCCAGACCGGCATCGCCGAGGCCAATGCCTGGTCGCGGACGACCCACGGCAAGGAGTTCGACCGGCTCGCACCGGCCGACCAGGTCGCCGCCCTCAAGGCGATGGAGGACGGCAAGGCCAGGTTCAACGGCATTCCCGCGCGCGCCTTCTTCAACATGCTGCTGACCATGACGATGCAGGGTTTCTTCGCCGACCCCGCCTATGGCGGCAACCGCAATGCCGCCTCGTGGAAGATGCTCGGTTTCCCCGGCCTGCCCGCCACCTACGCCGATACGTTCGAGGAATATCGCAACAAGCGTTACGTCGCGCCGCCGCGCTCGATGGCGGACTTCTCTTAAGGCGGAGGCGGACATGGCGACGCGATTGAAAGAAGTCGATGCGGTGATGGTCGGCATGGGCTGGACCGGCGCGATCATGGCGCGCGAATTGTCCAAGGCCGGCCTCAGCGTCGTCGGAATCGAACGCGGTCCGGACCGCGTGCCGGGCGAGAACTTCATCCTGCCGGCGATCCGCGACGAATTGCGCTATGCGCAGCGGCTCGAACTGATGCAGGACAATTCCGTCGACACCATCACCTTCCGCAACGCCGCCCCCGAAATGGCGCTGCCGATCCGCCGCTTCGGCGCCTTCCTGCCGGGCGAAGGCGTGGGCGGCTCCGGCCTGCATTGGGGCGCGCTGCACTGGCGCTTCCTGCCGTCGGACTTCCGCATCAAGAGCCACTTGCGCGAGCGCTACGGCGCCAAGGCCATCCCCGACGACATGACGATCGAGGATTGGCCGGTGAGCTATGACGAGCTCGAGCCGTATTACGACAAGTTCGACAAGATCTGCGGCGCGTCCGGGCAGGCCGGTAATCTCAAGGGCACGACCGTCGCCGGCGGCAATCCGTTCGAAGGACCGCGCAGCAATCCCTATCCGAACAAGCCGATCATGTCGGCGGCGCCAAGCCTGATGTACGCCGATGCGGCGCGGAGCCTGGGCTATCACCCGTTTCCGGCGCCGGTTGCGATCGCTAGCGCCGCCTATACGAATGCCGAAGGCATCGCGCTCGGCGAATGCCAATACTGCGGCTACTGCAACCGCATGGCCTGCGAGGCGAACGCGAAGGCGTCGGCCAACACGACGATCCTGCCGAAACTGCGCGACGAGCCGAAATTCGAGCTGCGCACGCGCGCTTTCGTGACCAGGCTCGTCTACGACAAGCCGGGTAAGAAGGTCACGGGCGTCATCTACACGGACATGCGCACCGGCGAGGAGTACGAACAGCCCGCCAACATTGTCGTGCTGTCATCGTTCGTGTTCGGCAATACGCAGGCCATGCTGCTCGCCGGCATCGGCGAGCCCTACGATCGCGCGACCGGCAAGGGCGTCGTCGGCAAAAACTACGCCTATCAGTTCGAAGCCGGCGCCGCCGCCTTCTTCGAGGACAAGGAGTGGAACCCGTATATGGGCTCCGCCGGCGTCGGCGTCTGCATCGACGACTTCAACGGCGAGAACTTCGATCACGCCGGGCTGGGCTTCTTCGGCGGCGGCTATATCGCCTGCAGCATGGCAGGGGCGCCGCCGATCGCCGGCCGCAACGTGCCGCACGGCACGCCGCGCTGGGGCGCGGAATGGAAACAGGCGACGGTGAAATGGTACAATCGCGTCGCGCGGTTCAACACGCAGGGCTCGGTCTACGCCAACCGCGAAAACTTTATGGACCTCGACCCGACCTACAAGGACGCCTTCGGCCGTCCCTTGCTGCGGCTGACGTACAACGGCACCGACAACGACCATAAGATGTCGCGTTATCTCCTTGCCAAGCTCGAGGGCGTGATCAAGGCGATGAACCCCACGCATTACGAAATGCATCCGCGGCCGCGGAATTTCACAATCGTGCCGTATCAGTCGACGCACAACACCGGCGGCACGATGATGGGCGCCAATCCGAAGGCGAGCGCCGTCAACCGCTATCTGCAGGCGTGGGACGCGCACAATCTCTTCGTCATGGGCGCCTCGGTGTTTCCGCAACAGCACGGCTACAACCCGACCGGCACCGTCGGCGCGCTCGCTTATTGGGCCGCCAACGCCATCACCGGTCAGTATCTCAAGAGCCCGGGGCCTCTCGTTCATGCGTAAAGCAAGATTGGACATGACGCTGCTCGGCCTCGGCGCCGTGGCGGCCTTGACGCTGTTTGCGACCGCCGCATCGGCAGCCGATGTGGCGCACGGCAAGCAGATCTTCGCCTCCTGCGCGGCCTGCCACTCGGAGCGCCCCGACGCGATCGGGCCGGACCTCAAGGGCATCGTCGGGCGCAAGTCCGCCGCGGTCGACGGCTATCGCTATTCAGGCGCGATGCGCCGCGCCCACCTCGTCTGGGACGAGGCCAACCTCAAGCAGTACATCGCCAATCCCCAGGCAAAGGTGCCGGGCAATCGCATGCCGTTCAGCGGGCTGCACGATCCGCACGACGTCGACGACGTCGTCGGCTATCTCGAGACGCTGAAATAGCGGGGCGAGTCTGCAGCACCGGGCGATCGTCCGGCTATCGGCCCGATCAACATCTGAAAATTCGCGCGACGTTCGCAAGCCGACGTCGCACGCACAATCCGCAACGATGAGTCCACTATTCACATGTCTTGGTATTGCTGGAACCACATAAACGTGTTTGTCTGGCCAGTAACGTCGCGGCCAACTGTCAAATCACGTATTGGAACTTCTGGGGGAGATCGCGCATGTCGCGCAGACTGACGACTGGCCTGCTGTTCGCCGGCATCGTGGCGGCCCTGACGATCATGGCCGGCCAGCCCTCGCGGGCCGAGAGCAATAACAAGAACACCCACCATACCCACCACGCGGTGCACGACCGCCGATCGCCATGCGAGAGGGACCCCAGATGCCTGGAGTCACTGTCGCGGGCCGCGGCTTATGGCAACATGAACGCGCCGCATCATCCCCCGGCGCATCGGAGCGATCGCTGATGTTGGCGCGTTGGTTAGCCGGCGTGGTACTTGCGGCTTCGGCTTTCTGTTCGACCGTTGGCCCTTCGCACGCCGCGGATTCCCGATTTAATAAATGTATCGGTGTTTGCACGACTCAAGAATATAATTGCCGGTTCGCCGGCACCTATACGCCGAAATGTCAGAACAAATTTCGTATCTGCGCAGACAACTGCGCGCGAACCGGGCGGCCGATATCGTTCGGACTGATCCGTTAAGCGGTCTTGCGCGAGCGAGATTTCAGCCTGGTCATGCCGCGCGTTTCTCAGCTCAGCCGCCGGCGGTTGGCGCGCACGCGCCGGCGATAGGGGATCGCCGCGCGCCTGAGAGCCGTCGTCGCGCTCTGGCCTATCATCAGCGCCGACGCCGCCGCGGCGTGCGCCTCGGCGGCTGCCGCCATCTTTTCGGTCACCATGCGCGTCGCCTCGCGCCCGGCCGAGGGGTCGTTGCGCCAGAACTGCATCATGCGCAGCGCGATGACCTGCTGCGCCTCCGCCGCGAACTGCCAAGCCTCGAACCATGGCCTCAGGGATTTCACAGTGTGCATCCTCGTTCATGACCCCGCCCTACAACGGCAAGCGCGGCCATGCGTTCCTGCGCGGGTGCGGAAACTCAGCGCCGCATCCGCGCACACAGCGATCATCGCAGTGCCCTCCCCCCTGTGGGAGAGGGCATTGAGAGACTCCCGACGCACTCTGCCGGGTGAGGGGGAAGCCCCCTCACCCATTCTTTCAGTTTGAAATGTCGCGGATGCCCTCTCCCACAAGGGAGAGGGCACATACGGCGACGTCCTCGCCCGCGGTGGTGCCGTTGGTCCCGTCTCGAATGACCTGCGGCCGCGCCGCCCGCTTTAGAACGACCCGAACTGCCGGAAGGTGGCAGCGAAGGCTGGACTTGCCAGCGACATCGCCACCGTCACGATGCACATGAGCACGGGCACGAGCAGCACGGTGGCGCTCTCCCGCTTCCGTTCGAACGCACGACGCCGCATCACCGCCGCAATGTCAGTGGGCATGGCCTGATCTCCATCGGTTCGGCCCGATCCCGTCCGAACCATCGCCATGCAAGTGGCTTGCCACATGGCCGCGTGCCGCCTCTCCAACGGCATCCTCTGGCAAACCGTGCGCCGCGCACAGCGTTCCACCCCCGGCAATTGGTCGCACGTCGACGCCCAGATCGCCGCCTCCCCTGCGCAACGGCGCGCCAGCCATGCCGATGCGGCGGAGCCGCCCGGGTTGGCCGCGGCGCTGTGCCGCATTAGGGTGGCCGCCTTCAAAAAGCAGCGCACGCAACGCGCGCGTCACGGGGAGAAAACGCGGATGACCACGGCAACGGCTGCAGGCGGCATCGTCATCGACAAGGACGTCGCCGTGCCGATGCGCGACGGCGCGCGGCTGATGGCAGACGTCTTCCGCCCCAAGGGCGACGGGCGCGTGCCCGCCCTCCTCAATCTCGGCCCCTACCAGAAGGACAAGCTCTGGGTGGTGCCGCCGGCGCTCGAGGAAAAGCAGAACGACTGGATGAACTGGGAGACGGTCAACCCGGAATGGTGGGTGCCGCGCGGCTATGCCTGCGTGCGCGTCGACGGCCGCGGCAGCGGCCGCTCGCCCGGCCAGTGCGAGCCGTGGTCGCTCGCCGAGGCGATCGACTTCCACGACGCCATCGAATGGGCGGCGGCGCAGCCCTGGTGCAACGGCAAGGTCGGCCTCACCGGCATCTCCTACTACGCCATCAACCAGTGGTTCGTCGCCAACCAGCAGCCGCCGTCACTGAAGGCGATGATCCCGTGGGAGGGTTTCGCCGACATCTACCGCGACGCGCTCTATCACGGCGGCCTGCTCAACGTGTTCATGACCAACTGGTTCACCGCACACCTGATGCACCACAAGCTCGGCCGCGCCTCGCAGACCATGCCGGACGCGTGGAAGGTGAACACGCTCGACTTCTGGCTGTCCAACAATCTCGACAGCGGCGCGTTTCACGGCGCGCAGGCACAATGGGACAGGATCACCGTGCCGTTCCTCTCGGTCGGCAACTGGACCGGCTTCGGCCTGCACCTGCGCGGCAACACCGAAGCCTTCGCGCGCGCCGCGTCGAAGCACAAGAAGCTGCGCATCCACACCGGCAGCCACGTACACCCGTTCTACACCGAGGAAGGCCGGCAGGATCAGGTCCGCTTCTTCGATTACTGGCTCAAGGGCATCGACAACGGCGTCATGGACGAGCCGCCGGTCAAGCTCGCCATCCGCCACGGCGCCGACAAGATCGTCTGGCGGCACGAGCAGGAATGGCCGCTGGCGCGCACGCAGTGGACGAAATTGTACTTCGACCTGGCGCCGCAGGACGGCGCGCCCGAGTACAGCGCCAAACTGGTGCGCGAGAATCCGAAGGCCGCGCACACGCGCAGCTACGTCACCTCGCATCTCGGCACCATGGGCTCGACCTCGGCGGCCTCGTCGCAAGTGATGGGCGGCGGCGGCATCCGTCCGAACATGGGCGTGGCGCTGGAGACGCCGCCGCTCGACGCCGACATGGAAGTGACCGGTCCGCTCGCCGCGTCGTTCTGGGTGTCGAGCGAGAGCGAGGACATGGACCTGTTCCTGACGCTGCGACACTTCGACGAGAACGGCACCGAGATCATGGAGACCGGCCAGCAGGGCGCGCCGGTGCCGGTGGCGAAGGGCTGGCTGCGCGTGTCGCATCGCGAGCTCGATCCCAAGCTGTCGACGCCGGGACGGCCCTATCACGCGCACAAGCGCCGGCTCTATCTCAAGCCCGGCGAGATCGTGAAGGTCGACGTCGAGATCTGGCCGACTTCGATGGTGTTCAAAAAGGGCCACCGCATCCGCCTCGACGTGCAGCCGCGCGACGGCGTCGGCAGCCAGGGCTACATGCACTATCACGCCGACTACAACAGCGGCCGCAACACCATCCACGCCGGCGGGCAGTACGAGTCGTACCTGCTCTTGCCGGTCATCCCGGGCTGACCTCATGGCCGCAGAGATCGCGATCCTCGACGACGACCACATCAACCGCCTCATCCGCTACGCCATCGCCGGGCCCGGCGAGGTGACGCAGGACTGGGCCGAGCACTTCTTCCTGCCCGAGGACGTCGACACCGCGCGCGTCCGCGCGCTTGGCGAGGGCCTGCGCCGCGACGGCGTCGCGCTCGTGCCGATGGCGGTCGACGCGCGCGAGGGCACCGACGCGCAGGTGCTGATCTTCCGCCGCGGCGTGATCAATGCGGCGCTGATGGACGCCAACCCGAAACTGAAACTGATCCAGCGCATCGGCGAGCGCGCCGAGATGATCGACCTCGCCGCGGCGAAGGCGCGCGGCATCGCCGTGTCCTGCGTGCCGCGGCCGTCGCTGCAATTCACCGCCGAGCACGCGATCCTGCTGATGCTGGCGCTGACCAAGAAGCTGATCGTGTCGGACGCCGCCGTGCGCAACGACACATGGGACCGCGCGCGCGTTCACCCCGAGAATGGCGTCGCCTACAACTGGGCCGGCATCACCGGCATCGGCGGCCTCTACGGCGCCACCGTCGGCATCGTCGGGCTCGGCGAGGTCGGCGCCATGGCCGCGCGCATGGCCAACGGCTTCGGCGCGCGCGTCGTCTACTGCAACCGCACGCGGCTCACGCCCGAGCGCGAGGCGGCTTACGGCGTCGGCTATCTCTCGCTGCCGCAACTGCTGGCGCAGTCGGACGTCGTGTCAATGCACGCCAGCAATTTGCCGGAGAACAAGGGGATGATCGACGCGCAATTCTTCGCGCAGATGAAACGCACGGCGTTCTTCATCAACACCAGCCGCGGCCGCATGGTCGACGAGGCGGCGTTGCGCGACGCGCTCACGCGCGGGACCATCGCCGGCGCCGGCCTCGACGTGCATGCGCAGGAGCCGCGGCCGAGGCCGAACATCTTCGCCGGGCTCGACACTATCATCATGACGCCGCATCTCGCCGGCGGCGCGCGCGTCGCGATCATCGACGAGGTGGCGGCGGTGGTCGGCAATTGCCAGGCGGCGATGACGGGCGGAGAGATACGGCACCGGGTGGCGTAGCGTGACTTGCCGCAGGCAGAGCGCGCTCCCTCTCCCCGTTGGGGAGAGGGTTGGGGTGAGGGGGTTCCGGACTCTCGACGTTTGTAACCCCTCACCCGCCCGCCTTCGCTACGCTGCGGCGGTCGACCTCTCCCTCTGGGAGAGGTGAAGCGAGCGCGCGGCAACCCTACTCCGCCGCCGCGATCTTCTCCCAGTACAGCGCCCTGTGCTGCATCTTGCCCTGCCACGGCCGCGGCTTCTGCGTGAGCACCAAGAGCCCGTCCTCGAAATGGGTGAAGCGCGTCTGCTCGCCGCCGACGCGACTCGGCTCGGCCGAGGCATCGACCCGCGTCACCAACGTCTTGCCGTCCCAGGTGTAGTTGCCGCAGTACGACATGTACTCGCGCACGCTCTCGCCCGGCGGCAAGGCTTTGCGCGAGTCGCACAGCACCGACATCATGCGGCCGTCGGCGTAGAACACCAGCAGCCCGCGCGGGTCCGCGCCGTAAGGCGGATGCATCGGCGCCCCGTCGTCGCCGGTCGCCGATGTCTTCGCAAGCCGCCAGACGCCGACGATGCCGTCGGCGCCCTTCCCCTGCCCGCTCAAGGCACGACCAGCCCGAGCTTCTTGATCAGCGCCGCCCACTTGCCTTCGTTCTCCTTGATGTTGGCGGCGTAGGCGGCCGGCGTCGACGGCATCGCCGAGCCGCCGTCATCGATCAGCCGCTGCTTGATGTCCGGCATGGCCAGCACTTCGTTGAGCGCCTTGTTCAGCCGCGTCACGATCGCCTGCGGCGTCTTCGCCGGCGCCACCAGCCCGTAATACTGCACGATGTCGAGCGGCAGCCCCGCCTCCTTGGTCGTCGGCACGTCGGGGATCGCGGCCAGCCGCTCCGGCGCCGCCACGGCAATGGCGCGGATCGTGCCGGCCTTGATGTTGCCGATGGCCGGCGGCAGCGTGTTGAAGGCGAGCCGCACGTGGCCGCCGAGCAGGTCGGAGGTCAGCGGCCCGGTGCCCTTGTAGGTGACGATGACGACGTCGGTCTTGGTCGTCGACTTGAACAGCTCGGCGCCGAAATAATTCAGCGTCGGCGACGGCGGCGTGCCGATGTTGAGCTTGCCCGGCTCCTTCTTGGCCAGCGCGATCAGGTCGGTCATCGACTTCACCGGCACCGACGGGTGCGCCATGATGACGATCGGGATCGAGGCGACCAGCCCGATCGGCGCGAAGTCCTTCTGCAGGTCGTAGCCGGGATTGGACGGCAGCGAGGCGCCGGTCACCAGCATCAGGATGGTGTAGCCGTCGGGGGCCGAGCGCGCCGCGTCGCGCACGCCGATGACCGAGCCGGCGCCCGGGCGGTTGACGACGATGACCTGCTGGCCGAGCCGCTCGGACATCTTGTTGGCGATGACGCGGCCGACGGTGTCGACGCCGCCGCCGGCCGGATAGGGCACGATCAGGCTGACGGTCTTTGTCGGATAATCGGCGGCCTGTGCGGCGCCGGCGGTGATGGCGAGCGCGGCCGCGACGGCCAGGCCCGCGCGCGTGAGTGTGCGCATGGTTGGTCCTCCCCTTTGTTTATCGTTTTGCGTCGTCCCTTGCCGGTCAGTCTGGCAGGGTTCCGGTACGGGGGAAACAGCGCGGGGGGTGGGGTTCAGTCCGTTTCGCGAGGTGAAAGCTGTGCGGACACATCTTGTGGAAATCTTCATCCCCAACAGGTGGCACCGGACACCCTAGCCAAGTTCTGGTTGTATATTTCAATTGAGGAAACCGGAGCAAAATCGTGAGCGATTTCAACTATTATGCCGAAATCAAATTCATTGCCGACGAACCGTCGCGCACAGATGAATTTCCCAGTGGTGCTCACTCTCGCGTCGCCGCGACTTTGGTTGACCTGATCGCTTCGAACGACGGCGGAAGAGCGGTTGGACTCGAAGGAACATGGGGAAGCGGCAAATCGACAATTATCGATCTGGCCAGAACAGCGTTCGCAACCAGAAACAAGACAACCGCACTTAAACACGCAGTTTTCGTCTTCGATACCTGGGCCCATCAAGGCGACCCGATGCGCCGCGTATTTCTCGACACGCTAATAGAGCAGTTGTCTGGAGCCGTAATCAGCAAATCGAAATGGAAAGAAAAGCTCGAGAAGCTTAGATCGCTTCGGAAACGAGTGACTGAAAAGAAATCCGAAAACCTCGGCTGGGTCGCTAGGGTTTCACTTTTTGTCCTGCCGCTTCTTCCTGTAGCCTATCTGGCTCTTTCACAATGGCTTAAGCCGACCCCGCCAAAGATAGCGCTGCCCATCATCGGCGACGTCTCTATCAACTTTGTGGCCTCAGTTGCTCTTGCCTTGATTCTCGCTCCATACGCCGCAGCGTTACTCACGTGGCTGGGCCGCATCGACGACCCAGACATGAAAGGCAAAAGCATACTTGTGGCCTTCAACCGACAAACCGATGAGGTGACAACCGAACAGCTCATACGAGAGGACGAAGCGACAACACTGGAGTTCAACGCGGTCTTTGACGAAATTCTAGCTGACGCGGAGAAGGCGCAATACCGCCTGGTAATTGTACTCGATAATCTCGATAGGTTAGCAAACGACCAGATCCGCGAAATCTGGGCCACGATGAGAAATTTCTTCGCCGCGACCCCGGGATCCCCGCGCACGAAAATACTGAAGAACGTCTGGCTGGTTGTACCTATTGATCGTCGGCATATTGAAGCGGTGTTTGCGGACGGAACTGACACCGACACGGATCACAATGCGCGAGGATTCGTCGAGAAGACGTTTGAAATCCTACTGCGAGTTCCGCCACCGCTTTTGTCAAATTGGCGCGATTTCTTTTCGAAGCAACTTAGTTTCCACTTCGGGGAAAAGATATCGAAAGCCGATATCTACCGTCTATTCCGCCTCTTCGAGCTTTTTCAGACAATAAATCCGAGGCCCATTACACCCAGAGCGATAAAGTCACATATAAATAAAATCATTGCGCAAGCAAAATTATCGGGCAACACAATCCCGCTCGAATATCAAGGCCTTTACGTTCTGTACAAAGATCGCATCTCCGCCGATATCGGAATGCTCCAAGACTCGACTATTCTAGATGACCCGATCAAATCTACCGTGACCGACCCAGATTGGACAAAATATGTTGCAGCAGCTCATTACAATGTTTTGCCTGAAGAAGCCTTAGAAATTCTCTTAGCGGCCGATATCGAAAAGGCACTCCTAAGCAGGAACGCTCATCGACTCGATCAACTGTCGGCTACTATCGGATTCGCCGAACTTCTGAACGACGTCGTTTCCCGTGAAGGCCGACAATTGGCTCGCGAAAATCCAAGCGAGTTTTTCGACATCGTTTACACCATAAGCCAACTAAGGCTCGTAGACAGCGCGACGACCGAGCACCTGTGGCACGATCTCAGCGAATGCGCCGTCGAGTTGCGCCTTCCAATAGTCGCGACAGATCTTACTGGGAGCGGAATAAAGGCACTTCTCGATCATGCTAGGCCACAGCGGAAGGCTTCAATCGCGGAAGCAATCCGCAATGCCCTTTCAATTGAACGACAAGACATAAAATCCAACGGGGACTCTTTCGGTATTGCTTGGGCCATTATGATCGAAGCATTGGCTGAGAGCGCAAAAGACATCGATGTCAGTCGATTCAACAGGCTGATCTCTGGCATCCCAATTCCAAAGAGCCTTGACTTTATGTGGGGCGCCACACAGCAGATTTCCTCATCTAAGATATTGACGCTTAAAAATTTCCAGATCGAAAATTCACCTGAGGATATCGCGAAGGCATTACTAGCACGCACGCAGGAGTCGAACGTAGATTCAAGACTTTCATCTGTTGTGTCTGCGCTCCTACTAGTTCCACGTCACGTCGTTTGGACGACGGTCGTCAATGGGATCAAGAACAGGCTTCAAACTAATTCTCCTGCCTTAAATTCTAATACAGCGGCACAGCTAATGAGCATCTTGCAGATGCTTATGGACGAGCCGAACTTCAATATAGATGTCGATTTGAAGGATTTGAATGCTGATGGAAGTTTGCACGGGCTGTTTCAACTCGGCCATAACGAAAAGAACAATGAGCTATGCGCTATTGTAGTCGACAAGCTTATTGATTTCAGGAAGGCCAACTGGGAGGGGCCGACTGAACACCCTCAGTACGGTCAATTGGCGCAGGCAAACACACTCTTAAAAACGCTCCAAACCTCTCCGGATACAGATCCTAGTCTAGCAAGGAAGCTAGCTGAAACGAATCTCGCCCTTAACGGTTTTTCTCAGACGCTGGGGCTTGCGGTAGTCAATGGCAAAGAGCGCGAAATTTTCCGCTATATGCTGAGAATAATGATCGAAATTGCGGCGTCCGAAGATATTCAAGTGGAGACCATCGCGAACAATTTCAGTCAATTTGCGGAAGTTATCGGCGAAGAGCGACTACCGAAACTAGGAAGCATCCTCTCAGGAATCGATTTTTCAGATAAGTTAAATCATAAAGACTGGTCACAATTTCAATCGACATTTGTTCTTTGGCTTAGGTCTTCAAATCCGGATCAGCACCGCGATCTTGTTCAGATACTGCAGACAGGGTTTGAAGGCGTCGGGCGAGATAAGTGGCTCGAAATACTCAAGCAGGAGAGCAATGAACTCGACCTCTTGTTGACAATGATTGAAGGATCAGAGGCTAGGCCATTGGGCGCGCCTTATTACGACGCACTTTTGGCCCATGCTGCGGACTTAGTCGCCGGAGGTAAGCGGCCATCGAAGCTTTCGAAGCGATGGCGTTTGTTGCCCCTGGCGCTTTCTGATGCGCAAGCGGGGTTCTTCTATCAACAATTTGGCGACCAGCTATTGAACAAGTCTCCCAGTGCCGAGATCGTGGCTGCCCTATTGGACTTGTTTGGCGAAGCCGTTCTGACGAAAACCGGCATCAATTCTCGCACGAGCCAGACATTGCGTGTCGTGTTGGATCCCTTGTTGGCGAGCAGTGATCCAAATGCGCTTTCCGTAGTGGAACGAAATTCGGTCGCGTTTGGAGCGATGGTGTCGCAGGCCAGCGAGGCAGACCTCGAGGTTCTAAAGACCAGATTTGAGGCCCTCTTGAAGACCGCCGATGAGCCCACAACGGCGAGATATTTGCGACTTGCGGAGGACCTACATATTGATCTCCCTGCGCCAGCCTCTACGGAGGCAGAGAATAATGCGCCGAGTTTGGGAGGGGGGCCCGCCGCGTAAAATCAAATCAAATTCTTGTTGACTTCCATCCTAACCTATATATACCTAGGCATATTCACCCCATGCTTGGGGCGTTCTGCAGGACACTGCCGGACGTGGGGTGGACGGCGGCGCCCGCGGGCGGGGTTTGTACCCCCGCACTCGGGAGGTCCCGCCCAGCCGCCCGCCGGCATTAAGACCGGCTGCCCACCCGCTCTACGGAGCAACGGGCTGCACGCGGCGGAGACGAAGGAGCGGCATGGGCGCCGCTCCGGATCGGGGGCTTGAAAACGGGCCCCGTCTCCGCCCGGAAGCGCGGCCAAGGGACCAAAAATCGCCGCGGTGGAGCATCGGAAGGCGTCGCGCCGGCCTCGTAAAACGGCGCGGCCCGGCGGAGCCGAAAGGCCCCGGCGGGAGGTCACAGTGGACGCGCCTCTCGGTGCTCCACCCCCTCGCGCTTTTTGCGCGGGGAAGGACTCCCCGGGCCCCTGTTGGGCGCGGGGCAACGACCGGGCCCCCGGCAGCGGGGCCGTCCGCGCAGGCTCGGCCGGCGGACATTGCAAGCCCGCGCCAACCGCGCGCGGCAACGAACCCTTCTGTCCTCACAGCATCACACGGAGCAAACGTCATGAGCAGACGCGACGAGAAGAAAATGATCCGCATCGGGTCCGGCCTGGTGCCGGTCGACAGCGCCGAGTATTCGGCCGACTGGCACGCGCGGCTGAAGGCGGCCGGGCTCGACGACGATGACATGGCGCTCGGGATCGACGACTGGCGCCTGCGCCTCGCGCGCAAGATCGTCATGTTTCTCAACGAATGGCCCGGCTGTCCGGAGCCGATCTGCCAGCGCATGCGCGGCTGCATGGCGCCGTCCGGCGACTGCGCCAACGTGCCGCCGATCTCCGAAGAAGAGATGGCGCGGGACTGGCCGCGGGTGATGGTCGAATGGCGCCGCGCGCTCGACACGGTGCTCACCGAGCGCGGGGTGGATCGGGGCTGAGAATGACGCGCGCGGCGTGTCCATTCGCGCGGCGTTCATTATTGAGCCCTCTCCCAGTCGAAGTCGGATGTTTCCGACTTCGACCATTTCAAATGCCGAACTCGGGCGAGCCCGAGTTCGGTGGGAGAGGGCTCATCGACAAGCGCCGTCGCTCCGGAACACTCCTGTCGCGCTCGCATTTGTCGCAGCACGGAACAAGCGCGGGCGTCGTCGTGTTGCGGTCGTGACGCAACACGCACCGCACGGACGACACCGATGACGCTCGCGCAACTCTTCGGCCATTCGCATGTCCGCAACAAGGTCGTCGTCGTCACCGGCGCATCGGCCGGCGTCGGCCGCGCCACCGCGGAAGCCTTCGCCCGCGAAGGCGCCTTCCTCGGCCTGATCGCCCGCGACAAGGACGCGCTCGACGAAACCAAGGCCGAACTGGTGGCGCTCGGCGCGCCGGTCGCGGTCTATGCCTGCGACGTCGCCGACGCGGAGGCGGTGTTCGCCGCCGCCGCGCATTTCGAAAGCGCCTATGGCGGCATCGACGTCTGGGTCAACGCGGCGATGGTCACGGTGTTCGGCGCCATCAAGGACACGACGGCGGAGGAATTCCGCCGCGTCACCGAGGTCACCTATCTCGGCTTCGTGCACGGCACGTTGGCGGCGCTGAAACACATGCGGCCGCGCGACGCGGGTTCGATCGTCCAGGTCGGCTCGGCGCTCGCCTATCGCGGCATCCCGCTGCAGGCGGCCTATTGCGGCGCCAAGTTCGCCATTCGCGGCTTCACCGAGAGCCTGCGCACCGAGCTCGAGTACGAGGGCAGCCGAATCCGCGTGTCGATGGTGCAGTTGCCCGGCATCAACACGCCGCAGTTCGACTGGGCGCGCGCGCATCTCGATCGTCATCCGCAGCCGGTGCCGCCGGTGTTCCAGCCGGAAGTGCCGGCGCGCGCCATCCTGCGCGCGGCGCGCGAAGGCCACGCCGAATACTGGATCAGCCGCACCGTGTTCGAGCTCATCGTCGGCAACATGCTGATGCCGCGCGCCATCACGCGGTATCTGTCGCGCACGGCCGTCGACGGCCAGATGACGCAGGAGCGCATCGCGCCCGACCGGCCGGACAATCTGTACCAGCCGGTGCACCGGTATCACCGCACGCACGGCGCGTTCGACGCCACAGCGAGCGGCCGGGCGGCGGTGGTCGACGCCGATCACGCGCGCCTCGCGGTGGTCGCCGCCGGCACGCTGGCGACATTGGGTCTCGGTTTCCTGCTCGGACGAATCGTCACGGAACGCGCACAGGGTCGTCTCCGTTGACGTTCGGGTGCGACGCTGCTGAGCCGGTGCGACAGTGGCGCTTATCGAACGGCCAAGAGGCGACATACTCCACCGCGCGCGGACGGGTCCGCCGGTGTCGAACACGGCGATGCTCGCCGTCGGCGCGGGGCTGCTCGCGGTCGGCCTCGCCGGACTGGCGTGGCGCCGCAGGGCGGCGCCGCTGCCGCGGCACGCGCCGGATCCGTGGCGGCTCTGCGCCCGCGATCTCAACCGCAGCGCGGCAATGCTCGCCGCCAGCGTCGTCGCCGATTCTGCGCTGGAGCACTTTCGCGGCAATTACGAGAACCGCGCGATGTATGTCGCGCCGGTCACGGCGGCCGCCGCGATGGCGGTGGCGCTGTCCGGTCGCGCGCCGCGCGAGCTGGCCACCGCCGTGTTCGGCGCGAGCTTCGTCATCGGCGCCGCCGGCCTCGGCTTCCACGCCTACAACATCACGAAGCGCCCCGGCGGCTTGTCGTGGCAGAACCTGTTCTACGCTGCGCCCTTTGCGGCGCCGGGCGCGTTGGCGCTGGCCGGCCTGCTCGGGCTCGGCGCGGCGCACCTGCCGCGCATCCGTTTCGCCGCGCCGCTCAAGCGCAAGCAACTCGCCGCCGCCCTCGCCTGGACCATGTCGGCGAGCCTCATGGTCACCGCCTCGGAGGTGTGGGTGCTGCACTTCCGCGGCGCCTTCCACGACCCGTTCATGGTCCTGCCGGTCACCGTCGTGCCCGCCGCCGCCGGTGCTTTGGCTTTGGCCGGTGCGCGACCGAACGAGCGCAATCTGCGGCTCGCCCGATGGCTTTTGAATGTCACCAGCCTGCTCGGCTTCGCCGGCGTCGGCTTCCACGCCTACGGCGTCAGCCGCAACATGGGCGGCTTCAAGAACTGGTCGCAGATGCTGTTCCAGGGGCCGCCGCTGCCGGCGCCGCCGAGCTTCACGGGATTGGCGATCGCCGGCCTCGGCGCGCTGTCGCTGCTGCGCGACAACGAGGTGCGCCATGGCTGAGCGCGGCTTCCGCAACCCCTACCCCGACTATGACGTGCTGGCGAAATGGCAGTCGCCGTCGTGGAACGAGCAGACGCGCGAGGTGGTGGCGAAACGGCTGCGCGAGGTGCCGCCGCGGCGCTTCCTCACCGAGGCGCAGTACGCCACCCTCGAGGCGGTGTGCGACCGCGTCATACCGCAGCCGGAACGCGGCCTCGACAAGGTGCCGATCGCGCCGTGGATCGACGCCCGCCTGCACGAGAACCGGGGCAGCGGCACGCGCTACGTCCCCCTGCCGCCGTTGCAGGACTGCTGGCGCCGCGGCCTCGACGCCATTGAAGCCGAGGCGCAGCACCGCTACCGCCGCCCGTACACCGCGCTCGACCCGGTCGAGCAGGACCTCATCCTGCAGGCCATGAACAAAGGCGAGACCGAGGGCCCGGCCTGGGGCCCGCATTTTCCGGCGCAGAAATTCATGCGCCACGAATTGCTGCAGGTCATCGTCGAGGTCTATTACGCGCATCCGGCGGCCTGGAGCGAGATCGGCTTCGGCGGCCCCGCCTCCCCCCGCGGCTACCTCCGCCTCGCCGCCAACCGCCACGACTCCTGGGAAGCGCAGGAGCGCGACGACACGCTCGTGCGCGCGGCGGCGTTCAAATGATCGACGCCCTCGACAAACCGCGCGCGACTGACGGTCGTGCTCCCGACGTGTTCAGTCACGACGACTGGATCCCGATGAAGCAATACCGCGAGGACGAAGCGGTCGACTTCGTCATCGTCGGCACCGGCGCCGGCGGCGCGACCTTGGCGGCGAAGCTCGCGGAGGCCGGCTTCAGCGTCGTGGCGATGGACGTCGGCGCATTCTACCGTCCGCTCGCCGACTTCGCTTCCGATGAGACCGAGCAAAGCAAACTCTACTGGCTGTCCGACCGCATCAGCGGCGGCGACGATCCGGTCGAGTTCGGCTCCAACAATTCCGGCCGCGCCGTCGGCGGTTCGACTGTGCATTTCCAGATGGTGGTGCTGCGCTGGCGGCCGGAATGGTTCGCGTCGCGCTCCAAGCTCGGCTACGGCCGCGACTGGCCGATCGACTGGCGCGAGATGTGGCACTACTACGACGAGGCCGAAGACGCGCTGAAGGTGTCCGGCCCCGTGCATTATCCATGGGGCCCGTCGCGCGGCCGCTATCCCTATCGCGAGCACGAGATCAACGCCGCCGGCCTCGTTCTGGCGAAGGGCGCGGAAGCGCTCGGCGTGAAATGGGCAGCGACGCCGCTGGCGACGCTGTCGGCGCCGCGCGGCAAGGCGCCGCCGTGCGTCTATCGCGGCTTCTGCAAGAGCGGCTGCTCGACCAACGCCAAGCAGAGCGCGCTCAACACCTGGATTCCCCGCGCAATCAAAGCCGGCGCCGAGATCCGCGACCTCGCGATGGTCGGCCAGATCGAGGTCGGCGCGGACGGACTCGCCCGCGGCGTCGTCTATCATCGCGACGGGCAATGGCGTCGCCAACGCGCGCGCAACGTCGTCGTTGCCGGTTACGCCGTCGAGACGCCGCGACTGCTCCTGCATTCCGCTTGCGCGAAGTATCCCGACGGTCTCGCCAATTCGAGCGGACTCGTCGGCAAGTACTTCATGGTGCATTCCAACCACGCCGTGTGGGGCGTGATGCAGGACGAAATCCGCTGGTACAAGGGCCCGCCGTCGATGACGGTGTGCGAACACTGGAATTACGAAGACAGGGGCAAGGACTTCCACGGCGGCTACGCCTTCATGAGCCAGGGGCCGCTGCCGGTCGACCACGCCAAATCGCTGGTGTCGGACACCGGCATGTTCGGCATGGAATTGCGCCAGCGCATGGCGCTGTACAATCACATGGCCGGACTAAAGATCGTCGGCGAAACCGACGCGCGCGCCGACAATCGCATCCAATTGTCGGATGAGGTCGACGAGTTCGGCATTCCGCTGGCGCGCGCCACTTATGCTTACTCCGACAACGACAAGCGGCTCTACGAGCACTCGCTGCGCTTCATGCGCGACATGCTGGAGGCCGCGGGCGCGAGCGACATGACGGAGACGTCGAGCACCGCGCATCTCATGGGCGGCTGCCGCATGGGCACCAATCCGAGCGACAGCGTCACCAATGCCGACGGCCGCACCTGGGACATCCGCAATCTGTGGATCTGCGACGGCTCGCTGTTTCCGACATCGGGCGGCGTCAATCCATCGCTGACCATCTACGCGCTCGCCTGCCGCATGGGCGACCGTATCGCCACGATGGCCAGGCGCGGGGAACTGTGAAATGGCGCGCAGCGAAGCTCCCATCGGCGGTGTCCGCGCGCGCGCCTACACGATTCCAACCGACAAACCGGAAGCCGACGGCACCTTCGCCTGGGATTCGACGACTCTGGTCGTCGTGCATGTCGAGGCTGGAGGCAAGACCGGCGTCGGCTACAGCTACACGCACGGCTCGATCGTCGATCTGATCTCAAGCAAGCTGAAGCAGACGATCGCCGGCATCGACGCGCTCGATCCGCCGTCGGCGTTTGCCGCCATTCAGCGTGCGGTGCGCAACATGGGCCGCCAAGGCCTGGCGGCGACGGCGATCTCGGCGGTCGACACGGCGCTCTGGGATCTCAAGGCGAAGCTGCTCGATCTGCCGCTTTGCCTGCTGCTCGGCCGCGCGCGCAACCACGCGCTCATCTACGGCAGCGGCGGCTTCACCACTTATTCGCTCGACGAACTCAAGGAGCAGCTGACCGGCTGGGTCGAGCGCGACGGCTGCCGATGGGTGAAGATGAAGATCGGCACACATCCGCGTGACGATCCCGGCCGCGTCGCCGCCGCCAAGATGGCCATCGGCGCGGACGCCACCCTGTTCGTCGACGCCAACGGCGCCTACGCGACCAAGCAGGCGCTGGAGATGGCGAATGTTTTCTCCGCCTATCAGGTCGGCTGGTTCGAGGAGCCGGTCTCATCCGATGACCTGGAGGGCTTGCGGATCATGCGCCAGCGCGCGCCGGCATGCATGGAGATCGCCGCCGGCGAATACGGTTACGACATCGATTACTACCGCCGCATGCTCAATGCGGGCGCGGTCGACGTCGTGCAGGCGGATATCACCCGCTGCGGCGGCGTCACCGGCTTCCTCCAGGTCGCCGCGCTGGCGGATGCGCACCACATCGACCTCTCCGGGCATTGCGCGCCGGCATTGCATCTGCACACGGCTTGCGCCGCGCCGCGCTTCCGCCATCTCGAGTGGTTTCACGACCACGTCCGCATCGAGCACATGCTGTTCGATGGCGCACCGGCGCCGAAGGACGGCCGCATTGCGCCGGACCTGACGCGGCCGGGGCACGGGCTGGCGTTCAAAGCAAAGGATGCCGAGAAGTTTGCTAGCTAACCGCTCGCCCCCCGCGAAAGCGGGGACCCATCGCCGGATTCCCGCTTGCACGGAATGAGCGGAGCAGGAATGCTCCGCTCATCGCCTCCGCTAATCGCTAATGCGGCAGCAGCTCGTCCGCAAACTCCTTGATCGTCTTGCGGATGATACCGGCCTCGTTCGGATCGCCCTGCCATAGCGTCGATGCAAAGGCCTTCGCCTGCTTCAGCGTGATGTGCGGCGGCAGCGGTGGAATGTCCGGGTCGGTCTTCATCTCGAGCACGACCGGAATGCGCGACGCCAGCGCCTCGTCCCAGCACGCGGCGATCTTCTCCGGATCGTCGCAGAAGATGCCCTTGAGGCCGACGAGTTCGGCGTAGCGCGCGTAGTGCACGTCCGGAAGGCTTTGCGATGCCTCGAACTTCGGATCGCCGGTCATCGCGCGCATTTCCCAGGTCACCTGGTTGAGATCCTGATTGTTCAGCACGAGAACGATCAGGCGCGGATCAGACCACCGTTCCCAGTACTTGGCGATGGTGATGAGCCCGTTCATGCCGTTCATCTGCATCGCGCCGTCGCCAACCATGGCGATGACCGGCCGATCGGGATGCGCGAACTTGGCGCCGATCGCGTAGGGCACGCCGCAGCCCATCGTCGCCAGACCGCCCGACACCGAGCCCATCATGCCGCGGCGCATCTTGATGTCGCGTGCGTACCAATTTGTGCCGGACCCGGAATCGGCGGCGAAGATGCAGCCGTCCGGCACCTTCGGCGACAACTCCCAGAACACCCGCTGCGGATTGATCGGCTCGCCCGCCTCGTGCGCGATGGCTTCGAGCGTCTTCCACCATTCCTTGACGTTCTTCTCGATCTTCTCGCGCCATGAGCGGTCGCTCTTGCGCTTGATGAGCGGCGCCAGCGCCCTCAGCGTGGTGGCGCTGTCGCCGACGAGATTGACCTCCATCGGATAGCGGATCGAGAGCATTTTCGGATCGATATCGATCTGCACGCCGCGCGCCTGGCCTTCCTCGGGCAGGAATTCGGAATAGGGAAAGCCGGAGCCGACCATCAACAGCGTGTCGCAGTCGTTCATCATCTCGTAGCTCGGCCGCGTGCCGAGCAGGCCGATCGAGCCGGTGACGTAAGGCAGGTCGTCGGGCACCGCGGCCTTGCCGAGCAGCGCCTTGGCAATGCCGGCGCCGAGCAGATCGGCGATCTCGATCACCTCGTCGGTTGCCTGCAGTGCACCGGCGCCGACCAGCATGGCGACCTTCTTGCCGGCGTTGAGCGCGTCGGCGGCCCGCGCGAGGTCGGCGTCGGTCGGGACGACGCGCGGCGCCGAGTAGCCGATGCCGGAATGCACGGTGCCGTGCGCGCGCGGCGGCGTCTCAACCGCGGCGAGCTCCTGCAGGTCGTTGGGCATGATGATGCAGGTGACGGTGCGCTCGGCGATGGCGATGCGCATCGCACGGTCGATAATGTGGCGCACTTGCGCCGGCTCTGTCGCCATCTCGACGAATTCGCCGGCGACGTCCTTGAACAGGTTCTTGAGGTCGACTTCCTGCTGGTAATGGCCGCCGAGCGCGGTGCGTGCCTGCTGGCCGACGATGGCGACCACCGGCTGGTGGTCGAGCCGCGCATCGTACAGCCCGTTGAGAAGATGAATGGCGCCGGGGCCGGAGGTCGCGAGGCAGACACCGACCTCACCGGTGAACTTGGCGTGCGCGCAGGCCATGAACGCCGCGAGCTCCTCGTGCCGCGCCTGGATGAATTCGAATTTCCCTTTGGCGCGCGCGAGGCCGCCCATCAGGCCATTAATGCCGTCGCCCGGATATCCAAAGATGCGGCGCACGCCCCATTCGGACATACGTTTCCAGAAGAAATCGGAGACATTCGATGCCATGGGGCTCACCGTGTCGTTTCGTCGGTCGGATGGTTTTGTATGCAGCTGGCGCGGCCCCGGCTGTGCGTCGGGCCGTTCGCGATGATAACCGGCCCCGGTTCGTTCCGTTCCGACCACCGCCGCGGCGCGCAGTCATCACACACGCTTGCGGCGGTGCGACTTTCGTGGCGCGTCAATTCGGCGCGGACCGCATGCGCAAAGCCTGGAACTCCGGTTCCGCATGCAAGTTCATACCCCGGGGATTTTACTGAAGCGCTGTGCGGGGTGTCCCCGGGCTGACAGCTGCGGCAGACGACTCATGGCGATCTTCGGACCCCGAGCGAACCTGTTCATGAACACGGCCCTGCTCGCGCTCGGCAGCGCGCTGGTGTTCATGTTGCTCGCCGTCTGGGTAGTGCCGGTGATGGGATACAATACGCAGGAGCGGTTTGCCCCCAACCAGCCAGTCCCCTTCAGTCACCGCCACCACGTCAGCGGCCTCGGCCTCGACTGCCGCTATTGCCATACGAAAGTCGAGAAATCGTCGAGCGCCGGCATGCCGTCGACCGCGGTCTGCATGACCTGCCATTCGCAGATCTGGACCAACGCCAAGATGCTCGCACCCGACCGGCAGAGCCTGGCGAAAGACGTGCCGATCCGCTGGACGCGCGTCTACACCCTGCCCGACTACGTCTTCTTCGATCACAGCATCCACATCGCCAAAGGCGTCGGCTGCACCGAATGCCATGGACCGATCGGCGACATGGCGCTCACATGGAAGGCGCGCCCGCTCCACATGAGCTGGTGCCTGTCCTGCCATCGCGATCCTGCGCCGCACCTGCGGCCGAAAGATCAGGTGTTCAATCCCCATTGGCAGCGCACGCCCTCGACGCCGTCCGGCAAGACGTTGATGGCCGCATTCCACATCCACACCACGGGCTTGACCGACTGCGGAGTCTGCCACCGATGACAGCTGCTGGGCGCACCTATTGGCAGACACTGGAAGAACTGGCGGACTCGCCGGAGTTCGCCGCCGCCGTCGCGCGCGAGGCGCCTCGTTTCAAGGACGTCATCCATGGCTTCGACCGCCGGCGCTTCCTGCAATTGATGGCGGCGTCGATCGCGCTCGGCGGCCTCTCCGGCTGCGGCCCCGAAGCCAATCCGCGCCAGTTGCTGCCCTATGTGGAAGAACCCGACAACGTCATTCCGGGACGCGACCGCTTCTTCGCCACGGCGGTGACGCAGAACGGCTACGGCACCGGCGTGCTGGTGACGCACCAGATGGCGCGGCCGATCAAGGTCGAAGGCAACCCGGGTCATCCGGCAAGTCTCGGCGCCGCCAGCGCCATCATGCAGGCGAGCATCCTGCAGCTCTACGATCCGCGGCGCGCGCAGCTCGTGGTCGGCAACGGCCAGATCGCGACGTGGGAGTCCTTCGTGCCGGTTCTGTACGGCCGGCGCGGGGCGCTGCTCGAGCGCAAGGGCGAAGGCCTGCGCGTTCTGACCGGCGCCGTCACGTCGCCGTTCCTGGCGGCGCAACTGGCGGCGCTGAAGCAGCAGTTCCCGCAGATGCAGTGGCACCAGTGGGAGCCGCTGCATCGCGACGCGGAGCTCGCGGCCGACACGCAGATGTTCGGCCAGGCGGCGGAGAAACTGTACGACCTCCCCAAAGCCGAGCGCATTTTCGGCATCGGCAGCGATTTGATTTCGACGACGCCGGGCGCACTTGCTTACGCCCGGCAGTTCGCGGCTGCACGGCGGCCGAGCGAGACGCACGGACAAATGAGCCGCGTCTACGCGGTCGAGAGCACGCCGACGCTCCTTGGGGCCAAGGCCGATCACCGCCTGCCCTTGCGCCCGGATGAGATCGAGCGCGCGTTGCGCTACGTCGCCGGTCTCGTCGGCACCGGCCCGCAGGAGTGGACGCAACAGGAGAACGTGCCGTCGCACTGGCTGAAGGCGCTGGCCGACGACCTGCAGCAGAACAAGGGCAAAGTCCTGGTGCACGCCGGCCGCGAGCAATCGGTGGAGGTGCATCTGCTGACGAACGCCATCAACAATGCGCTCGGCGCCTTTGGCCAAACGGTGAAGCTTATCGCCCCGGTCGAACAGGCGAACGAGGCCAAGCAGCAGTCGCTCGCCGCGCTCACCCATGACATGGCCACCGGTCATGTCGATACGCTGCTCATCATCGGCGCCAATCCGGTCTACGACGCGCCGGCCGACCTGCATTTCGCCACCGCGCTGAAGCGCGTCCCCCTCTCCGTCGCTCTGGCGCTGTACGACGACGAGACGGCGCTCGCCTGCACCTGGCGCATCCCGGCGACGCATGAATTCGAAACCTGGTCCGATACGCGCGCCTTCGACGGCACCGTCACCATCCAGCAGCCGCAGGCGCGCCCCCTGTATGGCGGGCGGTCGGCGCATGCGCTCGTTGCGCTGGTGCTGGGGCAGCCGGAGCAGGACGACTACACGCTGGCGCGCGCCTTCTGGCAAAGCCGCGCGCAGCAGGAGGGCCGCGGCGATTTCGAGCATTTCTGGTACGACGCAGTGCGCAGCGGGGTCGTGCCCGATACAGCGGCAAAGCCAGTCTCGGTACAGCCGCGCACCGATGCCTTGGCGCAGTTGCCGCAGCCGGCCGCCGCGAAGCCGAACACGCTGCAGGCGCTGTTCCGGCCGGACGAAGGGCTATGGGACGGCCGCTACGCCGACAATGCGTGGCTGCTCGAGATGTCGCGGCCGTTCACGCGCCTGACCTGGGACAATGCGGCGCTGATCGCCCCGAGCACGGCGAAGCGCCTCGATCTGGCGACGCAGGACGTCGTCGAGATCGCCGTCGGCAGCAGCAAGGTGAAAGCGCCGGTCTTCGTCCTGCCGGGCCAGGCCGCCGATTGCATCACTCTGCCGCTCGGCTGGGGCCGCAGCGCCGGCGGGCTCGGCGTCGGTGCCGGCTTCAGCGCCTATTCGTTGCGCACGAGCAGCAACGCATGGACAGCCGAAGCCGTCCTCAGCAAAACCGGCGACACCTACAAGCTGGCATCGGTGCAGGGCCAAGATCGCGTGCTCGGCCGCGATCTCATCCGCGAAGGCACGCTGCAGCAGTTCAACGACGATCCGGATTCGCTGAAGAAGAAGACCAAGGACGAGTCGCTCTATCCGCCCGTCGCGTATCCCGACCGCGCCTGGGCCATGGCGATCGATCTTAACTCCTGCATCGGCTGCCAGGCCTGCGCCATCGCCTGCCAGGCGGAAAACAACGTTCCGATCGTCGGCAAGGATCAGGTGCTCGACCAGCGCATCATGCACTGGCTGCGCATCGACCGCTATTACTCCGGCCCGGTCGACACACCGGATGTCGCCTTCGAGCCCATGCCCTGCATGCATTGCGAGGACGCCCCGTGCGAAGTCGTCTGCCCGGTGCATGCCACCGTGCACGACCACGAAGGTCTCAACCTCATGGTCTACAATCGCTGCGTCGGCACCCGCTTCTGCTCCAACAATTGTCCGTACAAGGTTCGCCGCTTCAACTTCTTCGGTTATGCCGCCCAGAACGATCGCCCGGACGCATCGTGGAATCCGGAGGTCACGGTGCGCGACCGCGGCGTCATGGAAAAATGCACATACTGCATCCAACGCATCCGCCGGACCGAGATTGACGCCGATCGCGATGACCGCCCAATCAGGGACGGCGAGATCGTCACCGCCTGCCAGCAGAGCTGCCCGACGCAGGCGATCACCTTCGGCGACAAGAACGATCGCGCGAGCGCGGTGGCGAAGCGCAAGGATACGCCGCTCGATTACGTGCTGCTCGAGGAATTGAACACTAAGCCGCGCACCAGCTACAGCGCGCTCATCCGCAATCCCAATCCCGCGATCAAGACCCAAGAGACGTGACGGCCCGGGAATGACGCCATGACGATTACGCTGCCGACCGAACTGCCGGCCGATGCGCCGATCGTGACGCGCGATGTGACGCTCGCCTCATTGAGCGAAGAGGTGAGCGGCCGCGTGCTGGCCAACCGGGCGCCGCGCTGGTGGTGGATCGGTTTCGGCATCTCATTCACGCTGTTTCTGCTGTTGGTCATCGCCATGACGTGGCTGTTCGTGAACGGCATCGGCGTCTGGGGCGTGAACATCCCGGTGGCGTGGGGCCTAGCGCTGGCCGAATACGTCTGGTGGATCGCACTGGCGAGCGGCGGCACGATCGTCTCCGCGCTCTTCTTCCTCACCGGCTCGCCGTGGCGCTCGGCCACCAACCGCATTGCCGAAAGCATGCTGCTCTCGGCGGTGCCGTGCGCCGGGCTGATGCCGATCATGCATCTCGGCCGTCCCGGCCTGTTCTACTGGCTGTTTCCATATTCAAACGTCATGGGCGTGTGGCCGCAGGCGCGCAGCCCGCTGTGGTGGGACTTCATCTGCATCGTCTGCTACATGCTGATGTCGCTGATGTATTTTTACGCCGGACTTATTCCGGACCTCGCCACCGTCCGCGACCTCGCGAAGAGCCGCGGCAAGCAGATCCTCTACGGCATCCTGGCGCTCGGCTGGCGCGGCTCGACGCGCGAATGGCAGAACCAACGCACCGTCTACGCGATCATGTCCGCCATCATGGCGCCGATGGTCGTTTCGGTGCACAGCGTGGTCGGCCTCGATTTCGCCGGCGGCCTGACGCCCGGCTGGCACGACACGCAGTTCCCTCCCTACTTCTTCTTCGGCGCCGTCATCTCAGGCACGGCCGTGATCATCATGCTCACCATCCTGGTGCGCTGGGGATACAGCCTGCAGAACGTGCTCACCGAATATCACCTCAACGCCATGGCGAAGGTGATGCTGGTCGGCAGCCTGATGCTGGCTTACGCCTATGTGTGGGAAGCCTTCGGGCCAATCTACGGCAGCGAGGTCGCCGACAAGACCGAGTTCATGCAGCGCGTGTTCGGCTTCACCTCGCCGGCCTTCTGGTCCGAGAAGATCCTCACCGTCGTCATCCCGCAGCTGTTGTGGCTGCCGTTCGTGCGCCGCAACCAGGCCCTGCTCGTCGCCATCTCGACCGGTGTAATCGTCGGCATGTGGCAGGAGCGCTTCGTCTTCGTCACGTCCGCCACCGAACACAACTACATGCCATCCTACTGGGGCGTGTTTTTCCCGACCTTCTGGGACTGGGCGACCTTGGCCGGCACGATCGGGCTGTTCCTGACGCTGTTCTTTCTGTTCCTGCGCTTCGTGCCGATCGTGTCGATCGCCGAAATGCGGGAGGTGGTGCAGAAGGAAAACGGCCGATGACAACGCTGTATGGCGTCCTCGCCGTCTTCGATACGCCGGAGGCCGTGACCAAAGCGGCGGTCTATCTGCGCGAATCCGGCTTCCGCCGCTTCGAGGCCTACACGCCCTATCCGGTCGAGCCGCTGAACCGCATCGTCCATCCCGGCCCGAAACGCTTCCTGCCGCTGCTGATGTTCGCCGTTGCGATCCTCGGCGCCGGCTACGGCTACTTCGTCCAGTACTGGGACGAAGTGCTGAACTACCCGCTCAATGTCGGCGGACGCCCGCACAACAGCTGGCCGGCGTTCACGGTCTCGGCGTTCGAGTTCATGCTGCTGGTCACGATGGCCGCAGGTCTTTTCGGCATGCTGGCCGCATCGTCGCTGCCCAAGCTCTATCACCCGCTGTTCCAGTCTCGCTTCTTCGCGCGCGCTTCGCGCGATCGCTTCATCCTCTGCGTGAAGGCGAGCGATCCGATCTTCGACCCGAAAGAAGTCGAGGAGGCCTTCGGCCAGCTCGGCGCCGAGCACATCGAAGAGGTCCGCACGTGAAGTGGACGGTCGGCATGGCGCTCGTCGGTCTGGCGGTGGGACTCACCGCCTGCGACAACATGGCCAACCAGCCGCGGATGAAGCCATACGAGGTGCCTTACGGCGCGAACAAGGCGTGGCCGGCGAAGCCGGTGCCGCACGCCATCGCACGCGACGACGCGCCCGGACAACCATCGCCACCGCCGGTCACCATGGCTCTGCTCGAGCGCGGCCAGCAGCGTTTCAACATCTACTGCTCGCCCTGTCATGGCCGCACCGGCGAAGGCAACGGCATGATCGTGCGGCGCGGCTTCCCGCGTCCGCCGTCCTATTTCATCGGGCGGCTGCGTAACGCGCCCAACCAGCACTTCTACGACGTGATCTCGAACGGCTACGGTGCGATGTATCCGTATTCCGATCGTGTGAAACCCGCCGACCGCTGGGCCATCGTCGCCTATATCCGCGCGCTGCAGGCCAGCGCGAGCGCTTCGCCCTCCGATGTGCCGCCCGAAAAGCGGAGCGCGCTGCAATGAGGCCGAACAGGATCCAACTCACGGCGATCGTGCTCGGCCTGCTCGGTGTCGTCGGCTGCGTCGTCGGCGCCATCTTCGATCCTGCCGCGTTCTTCCGCGCCTGGCTGTGCAGCTACCTGTTCTGGCTCGGCGTACCGCTCGCCGGCATCACGCTGGTGCTGGTGCACGATCTCAGCGGCGGCGAATGGATGGCGACGGCGCGCGGGCCGCTGACAGCGGCAGCCCTGACCATGCCGCTCGCGAGCCTCGCCGGCATTCCGGCCTTCATCGGGCTACATTCGCTGTACAGCTGGACCCATCCTGCGCCGGACCTCGGCAACGTCTTCTATCTCAACCCGGTTGCGTTTTTCATCCGCTATGGCTGCTACGTCGTCGTGTGGAATGTCATGGCGGCCTTCGTGGTGTTCGGGCCGCGCGAGGGACGCCTGCCCATCAGCCCGGCGCTGTCGTGGATCAGCGGAATCGCGCTGGTCGCTCTCGCCTTCTCGACCGGCTTCGCCGCGATCGACTGGATCCTGTCGCTCGAACCGAAATTCTGGTCGTCGATCTTCCCCTACACGCAGTCCGCGAGCTGGTTCAACACCGGGTTCGCGCTCGTGCTGCTGACCATCGCGCTGATCGGCTGGCCGGCGGTCGACCGGCGCAAGCACATGATCGACCTCACGCAAATCCTGCTCGCGACCACCATCTTCTGGGCCTACCTCGAGTTCATGCAATTCCTCATCATCTGGGAGGAGAACCTCAAGCACGAGATCCCCTGGTACCTGAAGCGTCTGGAGTCGGTCTGGCATTCAGCGATCTACATCTCGGCCGGACTGGGATTTGTCGTGCCGTTCTTCGTGCTGCTGTGGGCGCCGAGCAAGCGCCGGCGCGCGATCGTGGCGACGATCTGCGCCCTGATCCTCATCAGCCGCCTCGGCAATACCTGGCTGCTGGTGATGCCCGAGTTCGACAGCGGCACCTCGTTCTGGCTCGACGTCGCGGCGGTGCTGGCGCTCGGCGGCGCCATGCTGCTGCTGTTCGCCTTTGCGCTGCGCGCGCTGCCGAACATCCGAGCCCGCGTTCCGGCCTGGAGGGTGGATCATGCCTGACCGGGTCCGCTCACAGCGGCCGCGACGCCGGCCACGCACCGTGAGTCTCGGCGGCGCCGTCGCCGCATTGGCGTGGGGCTATGCGTGGCGGCAGATGGTGCGACGCTCGCGGCACCATGAAGAGATAGCCGCGGCGGAACAGCGCGAAGGAGAGCGGCCGACCACCGCCTATGAAACATCCGACTGGGACCTCGGCCCGGTGGGGCTCATCTATCTCGGCACCTTCGCGCTGCTGGTGATCTCGTGCCTGGTGCTGATCGCCGCCTATCCGGACAGCCTGCACGACGTCGACCGCACGGTGCACATCGCGCCGCCCGGCCCGCGCCTGCAGACCAATCCCGGCGACGATCTGAAGGACTTCCGCGCGCAAGAGCAGAAGCAGTTGGAGACCTACTACTGGGTCGACCGCGAGAAGGAGCAGGTGCATATCCCGATCGAACAGGCAATGAAGACGCTGGTGCAGACGGGCATCCCCGGCTTCCCGAAGGTCCAGCCATGACACGCGCGGGCCTCATCACCATCGCCGTCGTCGCCGTGTGCAGCGGCATCGCCGCATGGCTGCTCGCCGGCGCGGCGCCGGCGCAAACCGGCGACGGCAGCAACGATATCGCGGCGCTTTCCATCCACCCGCACACGGGCGCGAGGTTGCCGCTGGGCATGACATTTGCCGATGAAAGCGGCCATCAAGTCGCCCTGCAAAATTATTTCGGCAAGACGCCGGTCATCCTCGTGCTCGAATACCTGCGGTGCACCTCGCTCTGCGGCGTGACGCTGCGCAACATCGTCCAGGCGCTCGACGGAACGCCGCTCGTGCCGGGGCGCGACTTCCAGCTCGTCGCCGTCAGCATCGATCCGCGTGACACACCCGCCGACGCCGAGGCCGCGCGCGCCAAATACGCCGCCCTCCTCAAGAGCGGCGGCCCTGGCGGCCTGCACTTCCTCACCGGCCCGGCGCAGGCGGCGCGCGAGGTCGCCGACGTGGTCGGCTTCCCCTACCGCTACGATCGTCTGCTCGACGCCTACATGCACCCCGCCGGCTTCGTCGTCGCAACGGCGGGCGGCGTGATCAGCCGCTATATCGAAGGCGTGGCGGTCTCGCCGCAGGATCTCATCAAAGCCATCGCCGACGCGCAGGAGAACAAGACCCCGGGTCTTCTCACGCGCATCATCCTGTTTTGCCATATCCAGGGCGCGCCGCTCGGCAACCTGACCGTCCCGGTGCTGGCGGCCTTCATGCTGGCCGACATCGCGGCCGGAATCGCGGCCATCGCTGTCTTCACTGTCGTCCGACGGCGGAGCAGCTGACCATGTACAGCTGGATCCCCTTCTGGCCCGACACCGCCGCCTCCAGCGGCCACGCCGTGAACACCCTGTTCGCCGCAGAACTCGCTCTCTCGGCGGTCATCATGCTGACCGTCGTCGTCATGATGCTCCATTTTGCGTCCCGCTACCGCAAAGGCAGCGACGCATCGCGCGCCGACCGCGTGCAGAAGACCTGGCATTTCGAGATCGCGTGGACAGCCGCCACGCTCGGCATGTTCCTCATCCTCTTCGTCTACGGCGCGCAGATCTACGTCTGGCTGTTCCGCGCGCCGCGCGGCGACGAGGAGGTCTATGTCGTCGGCAAGCAGTGGATGTGGAAGGTCGAGCATCCGGGCGGCCAGCGCGAAATCAACGCCATGCACGTCCCCATCGACAAGACCATCCGCGTGGTGATGGCGTCGGAAGACGTCATTCACAGCTTCTTCATCCCGGCGTTCCGTCTCAAGCACGACGTTGTTCCCGGAACCTACGAGACAATCTGGTTCAAGGCCGACAGACCGGGAGTTTACCGCCTCGAGTGCACGCAATATTGCGGGCTGCAGCATGCCACCATGCAAGGCAAGGTCGTGGTGATGAGCGGGCCCGATTATGCCCGCTGGCTCACGACCCAGGGCGTGCATGAATCCATGGCCGAACAGGGCGAGAAGCTGTTCCGTGCACACGGCTGCAGCGGCTGCCACGGCGACAACAGCACGGTGCATGCGCCGTCCCTCAACGGCGTCTATGGCACCTTCGTACACCTTCAGGACGGCTCCGTGCGCCTCGCCGATGAAGCCTATCTGCGCGACTGCATCCTCAACCCGCGCAGCTTCACCGTCGCCGGCTACCCGCCGATCATGCCCGACTTCTCCGGCCAGATCAGCGAAAGCGACCTCTTGAAGATCGTCGCCTACATCCAGTCGCTTTCCGGCAAACAGGAGACGCGCCGATGACGGTCACCACGGTCGATCGCGCCGCATTGCCGAACCCGACGGAGGAGCCGAGCTACCTCACCTCGGAGAATACCGTCGTCTCGTGGCTGTTCACGCGCGACCACAAGCGCATCGCGCTGATGTTCTTCGCCTCGATCACGTTCTTCTTTTTTATCGGCGGCATGGCGGCGACGCTGATGCGGCTGAACCTCGCCACGCCGCAAGGGCTGCTGCAGCCCGCCGTGTACAACCGCATGTTCACGATGCACGGCATCATCATGGTGTGGTTCTTCCTGATCCCGTCCATCCCGACCACGTTCGGCAATTTCTTCGTGCCGCTGATGATCGGCGCGCGCGACCTCGCCTTTCCGCGCGTCAACCTCGCCAGCTGGTACGTCTTCAATCTATCCGGCCTGATCGTGCTGTACTCGCTGATCATGGGCGGCGCCGACACCGGCTGGACCTTCTACACGCCGCTGTCGACCATCTACGCCAACGGCTATGTGCTGGCCGCCGCGCTCGCCGTCTTCGTCAACGGCTTCTCCTCGATCATGACCTCGCTGAATTTCGTGGTCACCATCCACCGCCTGCGCGCGCCGGGCATGACCTGGATGCGCCTGCCGCTGTTCGTCTGGGGCATCTACGCGGTGAGCGTCGTCATGCTGACGGCGACGCCGGTGCTGACCATGGATACGCTCCTGCTCGCCGTCTCGCGCTTCACCGGCGTCGGCCTGTTCGATCCGCAGCACGGCGGCGACCCGCTGCTCTGGCAGCACATGTTTTGGTTCTACTCCCATCCCGCCGTCTACATCATGATCCTGCCCGCGATGGGCGTGGTCAGCGAGATCATCCCCTGCTTCGCACGGCGGCCGATTTTCGGTTATGCGGGCATGACGATCGCGCTGATGTCCATCTCGATCCTGAGCTTCTTCGTCTGGGCGCACCACATGTTCGTCGCCGGCATTTCGATCTATTCCGGCGTCGTGTTCTCGCTGATGACCTTCTTCGTCGCCGTCCCCTCGGCCATCAAGGTGTTCAACTGGACCGTCAGTCTGCACAAGGGCAGGATCACCTTCGACGCGCCGATGCTTTACGCGCTCGGCTTCATCCTCCTGTTCACGCTCGGCGGTCTCTCCGGCATGATGCTGGCAACGCTCGCCGTCGACGTCGACGTACACGGAACCTACTTCGTCGTCGCCCACTTCCACTACATCATGGTCGGCGCCACGGTGAGCGCGTTCTTCGGCGCCCTGCATTATTGGTGGCCGAAAATGACCGGCCGCATGTACCCAGAGATGTGGGCGCGCTTCGCGGCAATCCTCACTTACGTCGGCTTCAATCTCACTTTTTTCCCGCAATTCATCCTCGGCTATCTCGGCATGCCGCGGCGGTCCTACACCTATCCGGTCGATTGGCAGGTTTGGAACGTGCTCTCGTCCGGCGGCGCGTCGATCCTCGCGGTGGCCTATACCCTGCCGCTACTCTATCTCGGCTGGTCGCTGTTCCGGGGCAAAAGGGCTCCGATCAATCCGTGGCGGGCGACCGGACTGGAATGGATTACGAGCTCGCCGCCGCCGAAACAAAATTTCTCGCACACGCCGGTCGTGACGCGAGAACCGTATCGCTACGATCCCGAGGACGGCACCTTCGTCACGCAGGAGGGCACGCCCTATGCCGAATAGCGCGGCGATCGTGCCCGAGGTCCAGTACGCGACGATCAAGCAGCAGGGCGAAGTCGCGCAACTCGGAATGTGGCTGTTCCTCGTCAATGAGACGCTGTTCTTCGGCGCGCTGATCTTCGTCTATTTCATCTACCGCACGACGTATCCGCACGAGTTCGCGGTTGCGGGCAAGGATGCCGTGGTGTGGTGCGGTACGGTGAACAGCGTCATTCTGCTCACCAGCAGCCTGACCATGGTGTTTGCGATCAACGCCGGCGCCCAGGACGCGCGGCGCGCCATGGTCGTCTGGCTCTACGCCACGATCGGGCTCGGCTGCGCCTTCCTCGGCATCAAAGGCTTTGAATACTACCTGGACTTCCAGGATCAGGTGGTGCCCGTCGTCAATTATTTCGCCAAGCCGGGGGAAGGAACGGCGGGCGAACTGTTCTGGGTGTTCTACTGGGTCGCCACCAGCCTGCACGCGATCCACCTTACGATCGGCATCGGCCTCCTCCTCTACATGCTCTGGCGCATTCGGCGCGGCGAGATCACATCCGTCTACTATGCGCCGCTCGAAGTCGTCGGCATCTTTTGGAGTTTCGTCGATGCCGTCTGGATCTTCCTCTATCCGTGCATCTATCTCGTGGGGCGATCATGAGGATCGATGTCGAGCCCCGACGTGCCCGGTCTCTCCCGTTCATCATCGCGTGGCTGATCCTGCTCGTGCTCGCCGGCGTGAGCCTGGTCACGGCCTTCCTCGGCGTGGGTGTGTGGGCACCGTTCGCGCAATTCGGCATCGCGGCGATGCAGGCCGCAATCGTCTTCATCCTCTTCATGCGCCTGAAAGGCCCACCCTCGCTCCGCTGGGTCTTCGCAATCACCGGATTCTTCTGGCTCACGTTCCTGTTCGGCTTGAGCATGACCGACTATGCGACGCGCAAGGGCTGGCCGTCGAGCTACATGCCCACGCGGCCGGGCATCACGACGTTGAATGACGGCCCATAAGTGCGCCGCGGCAGGTTCCGCACGTACGCCCGCACCAAACTGTCCGTGACAAGGAACCACCGGACGTTTCGAGACTTGCCGCGATGACTGCGGCGTACGTCCGCGTACGTGCTTCTCGCCTCAGGATGAGGGGGGTCCGATGCCCAATTCGTCATCAACCCGCGGCACCGCCGGCTTCAGTCGCCGGAACTTTCTCACCAGCACGATGGCATCCACTATGACCTTGAGCTTGCTTGACCGGCCGAGCGCCGGCGCCACACCCGCGGAGCCGCGCGTGCAGCCCCGCCAGCCGGTGCCTGTCAATTTGCGCATCAACGGCCAGGACCGCCGCCTGGCACTCGACGTGCGGACCAGCCTGCTCGACGCCTTGCGCGAGCACGTCGGTCTGACCGGCACGAAGAAAGGCTGTGACCACGGTCAATGCGGCGCATGCACCGTGCTGATGGACGGCAAGCGCGTGCTCTCCTGCCTCACCTTCGCGGCGATGGCGCAAGGCCACGAGATCGCCACGATCGAGGGCCTGGCCGGCGCGGACGGCTCGCTGCATCCGATGCAGCAGGCCTTCATCGACCACGACGCGTTCCAGTGCGGGTACTGCACGCCAGGGCAGATCATGTCCGCCGTCGCTTGCGTGCACGAAGGCCACGCCAGGTCCGACGACGAGATCCGCGAATACATGAGCGGCAATCTCTGCCGCTGCGCCTGCTATCCGAACATCGTCGACGCCATCAACGACGCCAAGCCGAAGATGAAGGAGACCTGATCATGCATCCCTTCGTCTATGCCCGTGCGACAACGGCGCAAGGCGCCATCGAGACGCATCACCTCGCGGACAGCCCGCGCGAGGCGCCTTCGGTGCGCGCGCGCAGCCAGTATCTCGCCGGCGGCACCAATCTCATCGATCTGATGCGCCTCGACGTGATGCAGCCCGAGCTGGTTACCGACATCAACGCGCTGGAGCGGACGCCGTCCGGCCGCATCGAATACGGCGCGCGCGGCCTGTGGCTCGGCGCCCTCGTCAAGATGTCGCAAGCCGCCGATCATCCCGACGTCGCCGCCAACTACCCGGTGATCGCTCAATCGCTCAATCTCGCGGCCAGCGCGCAACTGCGCAACATGGCCTCGCTCGGCGGCAATGTGCTGCAGCGAACGCGCTGCACATACTTCCGCGACATGTCCTATGCCGCCTGCAATAAGCGCTCGCCCGGAGCTGGCTGCGCCGCGCTGGACGGCGTCAATCGCAAGCACGCGATTCTCGGCGTCTCCGATCGCTGCATCGCCACCTATCCCGGCGATTTCGCCCAGGCGTTGATCGCGCTCGACGCGGTCGTCGACGTGGCTGGCCCGTCCGGGTCGCGCACCATCCCGTTCGCGCAACTGCACAGGCGGCCGGACCACACGCCGCACATCGAGACGACGTTGCAACCCGGCGAACTCATCACCGCCTTCGTCGTGTCGCCGTTGCCGTGGGCGCGACGCTCCAAATTCGTCAAGGTGCGCGACCGCGAGTCGTTCGAGTTCGCGCTTGCCGCGGCCGCCGTCGCGCTCGACATCGCCGACGGCAAGGTGCGCAACGTGCGCATCGCCCTCGGCGGCGTCGCCACCGTGCCGTGGCGCGCGCGCTCGGCCGAGGAGGCGTTGCGCGGTCAGCCGCTCAACGACGACACGCTCAAGGCCGCCGCCGAGACGGCTTTCGCGGAGGCGCGGCCGCGCGGCGAGAACGCCTTCAAGGTCGCGCTCGGTCAACAGACCTTGATCCGCGCGCTGCGCGAAACCGCCGAGATGAACCTTTGAAGATCGGAGCCGCCCCATGAATCGCGCCGCCCCCGCCCCGCTCGACAACATGGGCCGCCCGGAGCCACGGCTCGACGGCCGTGCCAAGGTGACCGGCGAAGCCCGCTACGGCTCGGACTTCATTGTCAGCGATGTCGCCCACGCCTTCCTCATCACCAGTCCGATCGCGAAGGGCCGCATCGCCAGCATCGACACCAGTCTCGCGAAACGCCTGCCCGGTGTGATCGAGGTGTTCACTTACGAGAATACGAAAGGCCTCAAGGAGGTGCCGTTCTCCACCGGCGGCGGCGGCGCCACCCAATCGATGCAGTCGATGGGGCCCGAGATCCACCACGACGGACAGATCGTCGGCATGGCGGTCGCCGACACCTACGAAGCGGCGCAGGAGGCGGCTTCACTGGTCAAGATCGACTACGACGTCGAGAAGCCGAGCGCCACGTTCGGCTCGCCGGGCGTGACGCAGGAGGACGCGAGCAAGGCCAGTGAGCGCGCCAAGGGCCTGCCGCAGGCCGGCGACGCCGATGCCGCCATCGCCGCCGCGCCGGTCAAGCTCGAAGCGGAATACGGCACGCCGACCGAGCATCACAATCCGATCGAGCTCTTCACCACGACGGCGGTGTGGCGCGACGGCGAAGTCACCGTCTATGAGCCGAGCCAGTTCGTCTACGGCCAGAAGCACAGCGTGGCGCAGAAGCTCGGCATTGCCGGGGACCGCGTGCGCATCGTCAGCCCGTATGTCGGCGGCGCCTTCGGCTCGAAAGCGCAGTTCTCGCCGCGCACCGGCTTCGTCGTCTATGCCGCCAAGGTGCTCAACCGGCCGGTGAAGCTCGTCGTCACGCGCGATCAGGGCTTCACGGTGCAGACCTATCGCGCCGAGACGCGGCACAAGATCCGCTTCGGCGCCGAGCAGGACGGCAGCATCAAGGGATTCAGCCACGAAGGTTTCGAGGTCACCTCGCGGCCCGATCCCTACACCGTCGCCGGCGTGGAGGATTCAGCGCGCGTCTATAACTACGGCACGGTGAAGACGCACGTGACGCTCGTGCATGCCGACCGCAATACGCCAGGGTTCATGCGCGCGCCGCCTGTCGTGCCCTACATCTACGCGCTCGAGAGCGCGATGGACGAGCTCGCGGTCAAGCTCGGCATGGACCCGGTCGAGTTGCGGCGCAAGAACGATTCGATGAAGGACACGACCGGCAAGGAGTGGTCGTCGCGCTCGCTGATGAAGTGCTACGACGAGGCCGCGAGCGCCTTCGGCTGGTCGAAGCGCGAAGCGAAGCCCGGGGCCATGCGCGACGGCGACTGGCTCGTCGGCTTCGGCTGCGCCAGCGCCATCTATCCGACGCATATCGGCGCCTCTGCCGTGCGCGTGCGTCTCGAATCGGATGGCCGCGTGCGCGTGCAACTGGCCGCGCACGATCTCGGCACCGGCGCCTACACCGTCATCGGGCAGATGGCGGCGGAGAAGCTCGGCGTGCCGATGGTGCATGTCAGCGTCGAGCTGGGCGACAGCACATTCCCGGCCGCGCCCGTCGCCGGAGGATCGAATACGACGGCGAGCTGCTGCAACGCCGTCATGAAGGCCTGCGACGCCATCCTTGCCAAGCTCAATCCACCAACCGCCACCACCGGCAGCAACACCGGCGCCGCGCGCGATATCGAGCAAGCCTTCGAGCGGCTCGGCGTCGGCGTCATCGAGGAGTACGCCGAATATCTGCCGCCGGGCGCCAAGCCTGACACCATGGCGCATCTCTATCACGGCAAGCCGTTCCTCAGCGGCGGCTCGAAGGGCGAGAAACTGATGTACGCACTCGGCGCCGAGTTCGTCGAGGTGCGCGTGCATCGGCAGACGCGCGAGATCCGCGTGCCGCGCATCGTCGGCGCGTTCGCCGCCGGTCACATCATGAACACGCGCACGGCGCGGAGCCAGTTGATGGGCGGCATGATCTGGGGCATTTCCTCGGCGCTGCACGAGGAGACCGAGATCGACAAGCGCAACGCGCGCTACATCAACGACAACCTCGCCGACTACCTCGTGCCGGTGAATGCCGACATCCGCGACCTGCAGGTGATCCTCGTTCCCGAGCGGGACACCTTCGTCAATCCGGCCGGGATCAAGGGGTTGGGCGAGCTCGGCAATGTCGGCACCGCCGCCGCCGTCGCCAACGCCGTCTACAACGCCACCGGCATCCGCGTACGCCAGTTGCCGATCCGGCTGGAGAAGCTGATGGCGTGAACGCCGATGCTGCAATGCCGCGGGGAACGCCCGCGACCCGACGCCGTTATTGTTCCAAACCGGGAACCGGGGCTATGATTACCCCTTGGGGCGCAGCGAACGGCTGTTGAATGCTTACGCGCATCCTGGGCGGCCTCGTCATAGTCGTCGCCGTCGTCTTCGGCGCCTTTTTCGCATGGCAGTGGCGCGGCGAGCTGCCGCCGGTCACCGCCAACGCTGCCTCGTTCGATCCCGGTATTGTCGCCAAGGGCGCTGTCCTCGCCGCTGTTGCCGATTGCGCCGTCTGTCACACCCAGGCCGGCGGCAAGCCCTATGCCGGCGGCTTTCCGGTGAAGACGCCGTTCGGCATCGTCTACGGCACCAACATCACGCCCGATCGCGATACCGGCATCGGCACCTGGTCGGAAGCAGCCTTCCGCCGCGCCTTGCGCGAAGGCGTTGGCCGCAAGGGCACGCATTTTTATCCCGCCTTTCCCTACGATCATTTCACCAACATCAGCGACGGCGACATCTCCGCGCTCTACGCTTTCCTGATGACGCGCGAGCCCGTGCACCAGCCGAACCGGCCGACGCGGCTGTCCTTTCCGCTGAACTGGCGTCCTTTCGCCGCCGCCTGGAACCTGCTGTACCTGCGGCAGGGGCCGTACCGTCCCGACCCGGGCAAGAGCGCCGAATGGAATCGCGGCGCGTATCTCGTCGCCGGCGCCGGCCATTGCAGCGCCTGCCACACGCCGCGCAACGCGCTCGGCGCCGAGACCAAATCTGACCGCTTCGGCGGCGGTGAGGCCGAGGACTGGTATGCGCCGGCGCTCGATGCCGCCTCGCCCGCGCCGGTGCCGTGGACCGTCGACGAACTCTACGCCTATCTGCGCACCGGCTATGCCGACCAGCATGGCTTCGCTGCCGGTCCGATGCAGCCGGTCGTGCTCAGTCTGCGCAAGGTGCCCGATGCCGACGTGCACGCCATCGCCACTTTCATCGCATCGATCAGCGGGCCGCGCGATGCGACGGCGCGCAAGCGGCAGACCGAAGGCGCGCTCGCCTTCGCCGCCCAGCGCGCTGTAACGGTGACAGGCATCGCGCAAGGCGGCACAACGGGCTCCGCGAACACCGGCACGGTCAGCGGCGCGATTTTGTTCGCCGGTGCTTGCGCCAGCTGTCATCATTCCGGCGGCGGCCTGCCGATTTCACGGCCGGTCGCGCTCGGCTTGAGCACGCCGGTCAACGAGCCCGATCCCACCAATTTCCTGCGCATCGTGCTCGACGGCATCCAACCGCCGCTCGGCCACCGCGGCCCGATCATGCCGTCGTTCTCCGGCGCCCTCACCGATCCGCAGATCGACGCGCTCGCCGATTACGTCCGCACGCAATACAGCCGCGGCGGCCGCTGGACAAACGTGACGGCGGCGCTGGCGAAGATGCGGCAACAGCAGACGCCGACGATGGAGACCCCATGACAGTCCTCAACGTCAACGGTCAGCAGCACGAGGTCGATGCCGATCCGCGCACGCCGCTGCTCTATGTGCTGCGCGACGATCTCAAGCTCAATGCCGCCAAGTTCGGTTGCGGGCTCGGCCAATGCGGCGCCTGCACCGTGCTCGTCGACCACACACCGGTCTTCTCCTGCCTCACGCCGCTCGCCGCCGTCGAAGGACGCTACGTGCGCACGGTGGAGGGGCTCGGCACGATCGACAAGCCCGGTCCGGTGCAGCGGGCCTTCATCGAGGAGCAGTCCGCGCAGTGCGGCTATTGCATCCCGGGCATGATGATGCGGGCACAAAGCTTGCTCGAGAAGAACGCGGCGCCCAGCGATGCGCAAATCCGCGAAGCAATGGCCCCTAATCTCTGCCGCTGCGGCACGCAGATGCGCATCCTGCGCGCGGTGCATCGGGCGGCGCGGCTGATGACGGTCGAGATCGAGCGACCGATGCGGGAGGCCGAGAGATGAACGCGCCGCAGGCTGCCCTCACCCGCCGCACGTTCGTCGCCACCGGCGGCGCGCTGATCGTCAGTTTCGCCATGAGCCGCAGCGCGCTGGCGCAAGCCGCGCAACAGCCGGTGAAGCTTCCCGGCAGCCTCGACAAGGCCCCCTCTCTCGACTCCTGGATCGGCATCGACGGCAACGGCGCCGTCACCGTCTTCACCGGCAAGGCCGAACTCGGCCAGGGCATCATGACCGCACTGATCCAGTGCGCCGCCGAAGAGCTCGACGTCGATCCGAAAGTCGTGACGATCGTCACCGCGGACACCGAGCGCACGGCCAATGAAGGCTACACCGCCGGCAGCCATTCGATGCAGGATTCCGGCACCGCCATCCTCAATGCCGCCGCGCAGGTGCGCGCCATCCTGATCGAGCTCGCGGCCAACCAGCTCAACCTGCCCACCGACCAGTTGCAGGCGAAGACCGGCGCCATCGTCGCCAATGACGGGCGCAGCGTCGCCTACAAGGATCTCGTCATCGGCCAGGCGCTGCATCGGACGGCGCAGCCGCAATCGCCGTTGAAGGACCCGAAGAGCTTCACGGTCATCGGCAAGTCAACGCAGCGTGTCGACATTCCCGGCAAGGTCACCGGCGCGCCGATGTACGTGCAGGACCTGCGTCCCGAAGGCATGCTGCATGCGCGTGTGGTGCGCCCGCCGAATTACGGCGCCGAGCTCGTCTCGGTCGATGTGGCGGCGGTCGAGAAGCTGCCCGGTGTTATCCAGGTCGTGCGCAACGGCAATTTCCTCGCGGTCGCCGCGCAGCGGGAGTTCCAGGCAATCGAGGCAATGAACCTGCTCGCCGCCACCGCGCAATGGCGCAAGATCGCCGCACTGCCGGACGAGGCGACTGTCCATCAATTCCTCATGCGTCTGCCGACGCAGGACCAGACCATCGTCAATAAAGGCAACCCCGCCGAGCAGGGCGCGCATGTGCTGCGCGCCAGCTATTCGCGGCCCTATCTCTCGCACGGCTCGATTGGCCCGTCCTGCGCCGTGGCGCTCTATCAGGCGGACAAGCTGACCGTATGGACGCATTCGCAGGGCGTTTTCCCGTTACGCGATACGCTCGCCAAGATGCTCGGCATGACGCCGGCGCAGGTCCACTGCATCCAGACCGAAGGCGCCGGCTGCTATGGTCATAATGCCGCCGACGATGCCGCCGCCGACGCCGCACTGGTCGCGCGTGCGATTCCGGGGCGACCGATCCGTCTGCAATGGATGCGCGAGCAGGAGATGGGCTGGGAGCCGTTCGGCCCGGCGATGAGCTCGAGCGTCACGGGTGCGCTCGACGACCAGGGCAAGATCGTCTCGTGGACCTACGAGGTGTGGAGCAATACGCATTCGACGCGGCCGGCCGGCCCGCCGGGCAATCTGCTCGCGGCGCAATACCTGGCCAAGCCGTTCATGCCGCCTCCGCCGAAAGAAATCCCCATGCCGGAAGGCGGCGGCGACCGCAACGCAATTCCGATCTACGCCATTCCGAACGCGCACGTGGTCGACCATTTCATCCCGCAGATGCCATTGCGGGTGTCGGCGCTGCGCGGCCTCGGCGCCTATTTGAACGTGTTCGCCATCGAGAGCTTCATGGATGAGCTGGCGGACGCGGCGAAAACCGATCCCGTCGAATTTCGCCTCAAGCATCTGACCGATCCGCGGGCGCGCGACGTCATCAACAAGGCTGCGCAGGAATTCGGCTGGAAGAAGGACGACAAGCGGCCGCGCGGACGCGGACGCGGCTTCGCCTTCGCGCAATATAAAAACCTCGCCACCTATTGCGCGATCGCGCTCGAAGTCGATGTCGAGCACGAAAACGGCGAGGTGCGGCTCGGACGCGTCGTCTCCGCCGTCGACAGCGGACAAGCGGTCAATCCCGACGGCATCCGCAACCAGATCGAGGGCGCCATCGTGCAGTCGGCGAGCTGGACCTTGTACGAGATGGTAACATTCAGCCGCACCGACATCACCAGCCGCGACTGGTCGAGCTACCCGATTCTGCGTTTCCCCAATGCGCCGGCAAGCGTGGCGGTGCACGTGATCGACCGCCCGGGCGAGAAATTCCTCGGCGCCGGTGAGGCCGGCCAGGGACCGGCCGCCGCGGCCATTGCCAACGCCATCGCCGACGCGACCGGCGCACGTCTGCGCGATCTGCCGCTGACCGCCACCCGCATCAAGCAGGCGGTCGGCGTCTGACGCCTGTGGTATTCGACAAACGTCGATGCTGCATTGCGGAACGATCTCGCCCTGTCGCGCCTTACTTCTGTCTGATGGCTGCGCGAAGTTCCATCGCACCGGTATTTACACGTTATCCGCGCTTTTCCACCGCCGTGAATTTGTCTAGAGCGGCACCGCGAGTCATCTTGCGACGGCGTTGGCCGCTGCCATCATCGATCAAAGCGTCAGCAGAGCGCCAGGAACGTCGAAACATGCAATGCCGCAATTGAGATTGAGACAGCCGCCGCCGCAGACGTCCTCCGAAGCGTTGGAGAACGAGCTCCGGCATGCGATCCATTCCAAGCTCGTCTACGAACTCGGCAAGACCGGCGACAACGCCGGCGATTACGACTGGTACCAGGCGACCGCGCTGGCCGTGCGCGACCGCATCGTCGACATATGGATGAAGTCGCGGGCAGAGGCGGAGAACAGGAAGAAGAAGCGGGTTTATTATCTTTCGATCGAATTCCTGATCGGCAAGCTGCTGTTCGACACGCTCACCAACCTGCGCATCGTCGAGCCGACAAAACGCGCGCTGGAGAGCCTGGGTGTCGATTTCGAGCGCATGCGCGCGGCCGAGCCGGACGCCGCGCTCGGCAATGGCGGGCTTGGCCGCCTCGCCGCCTGCTTCATGGATTCGATGTCGGCGCTCGGCATCCCGGCCTACGGCTACGGCATCCGCTACGAGAACGGCCTGTTCGAGCAACGCCTGCAGGACGGCTGGCAACAGGAACTGCCGGAGGACTGGCTGGCGCGCGGCAATCCGTGGGAGTTCCGGCGCACGGAGCCGCATTACTCCATCGGCTTCGGCGGCGCCGTCGAATATATCGGCGGCGACCACAAGACGGCGCGCGCCGTCTGGTATCCGCAGGAGCGCGTCGACGCCATTCCCTACGACACGCCGGTCGCCGGCTGGCGCGGCAAGCACGTGAATGCGCTACGCCTATGGTCGGCGCGTATCGCAACGCCGATCCATCTCTCCGCCTTCAACGAAGGCGACTATGGCGGCGCGGTCGCCGCGCGGGCGCGCGCCGAGGCGATCTCGCGCGTGCTTTACCCCAACGATGCGACGTCGGAGGGCCAGGAGCTGCGACTGCGGCAGGAATATTTCTTCACCGCCGCCTCGCTGCAGGACCTCGTGCGGCGCCATCTCGACGAACACGGCACGCTCGACAATCTGCCTGACTACTGCGCGGTGCAGCTCAACGACACACATCCGGCGATCGCGGTCGCCGAACTGATGCGCCTGCTTGTCGACGAGCACGACTACAGCTGGGACAAGGCGTGGGCGCTCACCAGGGGCACGCTCAACTACACCAACCATACGCTGCTGCCCGAGGCACTGGAGACCTGGCCGGTCGAGCTGTTCGGCCGCCTGCTGCCGCGCCATCTGCAGATCATCTATCTCATCAACTGGATCCACCTGCAGCAGACGACCGCACGCGGGTTCACCGATGCGGACTTTGTCGCCAACGTGTCGCTGATCCACGAGAACGGCGACAAGCGCGTGCGCATGGCGCACCTCGCCTTCCTCGGCTCCAATTGCGTCAACGGTGTCTCCGCGCTGCACACCGACTTGCTGCGCAAGACCGTTTTCCACGATCTTGCCGAGACGACGGCGACGCGCATCGTCAACAAGACCAACGGCATCACCTTTCGCCGCTGGCTCTATGAAGCGAACGGCGCGCTGACCCGCCTGATAACCGAGACCTTGGGCGAGAGCGTGCTCGACGACCCCGCGCGCCTGCGCGAGCTCGAAGCGCGCGCCAGCGACGCCTCCTTCGTGGCGCGATATCAGCAGGCGCGGCAGGCGAACAAGGCGCGATTGGCGGGCGTGGTGCGCGCCGCGGCGGGCGTGCAGGTTGACCCGCGCGCGCTGTTCGACGTGCACATCAAGCGCATCCACGAATACAAGCGCCAGCTCCTGAACGTGCTCGAGACCATCGCGCTCTATCAGGAGATGAAGGCGCGACCGGACAAGGTCTTCGTGCCGCGCGTCAAGCTGTTCGCCGGCAAGGCGGCGGCGAGCTATACGCGCGCCAAGCTGATCATCAAGCTGATCAACGACGTCGGCCGCATCGTCAACGCCGACCCGGCGCTGGGCGGCCGGCTGAAAGTGGTGTTCGTGCCGAACTACAGCGCCAGCCTTGCCGAGCAGATCATCCCGGCGGCGGACATCTCCGAGCAGATATCCACCGCCGGCATGGAAGCCTCCGGCACCGGCAACATGAAGCTGGCGCTCAACGGCGCCATCACCATCGGTACGCTCGACGGGGCCAATATCGAGATCCGCGAGCAGGTCGGTGACGACAATGTCGTCATCTTCGGTCTGACCGCGACGCAGGTCTCCGAGCGCGTAGCCGAAAAATTCGAGGGCTCGACGGCGGTGGCGCAGTCGGCGCGCTTGGCGCGCGTGGTGCACGCGCTCGCCGCCGGCGAGTTCTCGCCGGACGATCCGAACCGCTACTCACCGATCGTGCAGGCGCTGCTCGAATATGACCATTACATGGTGGCGGCCGATTTCGAGAGCTACTGGGAGGCGCAGCGATCGATCGACCGGCTCTGGCTGACGCCGGATGAGTGGTGGCGCAAGAACATCCTCAACACCGCGCGCATGGGCTGGTTCTCCTCCGACCGTACCATCCGCGAATACGCGCGCGACATCTGGAACGTGCCGGCCGGCTAGCCGCGACGGCCCGTTTTGGCGAAAGCCTCGCCGACGCGGCGGAAGGTCTCATTCTCTCCCAGGTCCTCGAGCGCGGCCGGCAGCTTGCGCCGCCAATTCGGGTGCTCGTCGGTCGTGCCGGGGACGTTGATTTGCTCGCGCGCGCCGACGATGTCGTCGAGCGCGATGGCCACCAGCCGCGAGGGCGTCGCGCCGAGGAAAGCCGCGACGGCGGCGAGATCGTCCGGCGGGTACCCCTGCCCACGCGCACCCAGCATCTCGGTGAGCTTCTGCCTCGCCCAGTTGCGCGCGTCGGCGTTCTCGCCGGGATCGATACCGAGCCCGCGCTTGACGTTGAGATCGTGGTTCTCGCACCAGCCGCGGAAACTCGGCAGGTCGTGCGTGTTGAAGGTGGCGAGCGCGCCGGCGGGATAGGCCTCCGGCGGCTTGAAGCGGGCGTCATCGCCCTCGCGCTCGAACAGCATGACGCGGTAAGTCCACAGGCCCCATTTCGTCATCGTGTCGCGGAAGCCCTCTGGCACCGTGCCCAGATCCTCGCCGATCACGGAACAGCGGAAGCGCACGCTCTCCTCGGCGACGACGCGCAACAACTGCTCGAACGGGAAGCGCACATAGACGCCGTCGCCCGCCTTCATGCCGTGCGGGATCATGAACACGCGCTGGAGGCCGAGCACATGGTCGAGGCGAATAGCGCCGGCATGGCGCATGGCGGCGGCAAGCAGTTGCCGCATTGGCGCGAAGTCGTCCGCGGCGACCGCGCTCGGATTGAACGGCGCCAGCCCCCAGTCCTGCCCGCCGGGATTGAACTCGTCCGGCGGCGCGCCGACCGACACCGCCGCGATGACCGCATCCTGCTGCGCCCAGGCGTCGGCGCCCTGCGGATCGATGCCGACGGCGACGTCGATGTAGAGACCGATGCTCATGCCGTTGGCCGTCGCCGCAGCCTGGCACTCGGCGAGCTGTCGCTCCCCCGTCCACTGCACGAACTCCTCGAATTCGCAGGCGGCCAGATTGTCGGCACGGAAGCGTTCGAGATCGGCGCGCGCCGGGGCGCGCCACGGCGCCGGCCATTCCGGCCACGGTTCGTCGTGCCGCTGACGCAGCACCTCGAAGCAGGCGAAGCGCAACAGCGCCTCGCCGCGCTCGGCGCGGAAGGCGTCGAAGTCGGCGCGCCGCGCCGGCGCAGCCTCGTCGCGGAAGCGCTCGTAGACGCGCCGCAGCGCGTCCATCTTCAGCTTCGCCACACCGGGGTAGTCGACCAGCTCGCCGCTGCGTAAAGCGGCCGTCTTCTCCTTCGACGAACGCCCAAATTCCGGGATCGCCGCGACGTCGATGTAGAGTGGATTGAGGAACAACCGGCTGTTCGGCGCATAGGGGCTTGCCTGCTGCGGCCGGTCGGGAAACAGTGCGTGTAACGGATTGAGACCGATGCCGGCGGCGCCGTGCAATGCGGCGACCGGGATCAGGGTCTTCAGATCGGTGAAGTCGCCGACGCCCCAGTTGCGCGCCGAGCGCAGGCTGTAGAGCTGCACGGCGAGGAGCCAATGCTGGCGTCCGTCGCCCTGCCAGGCGCGTATTGGCGCCACCGCCGGCGCCGCCGGCATCGGTTGTGGCGCCTCGCGCCCATGCGATAGGGCCTCGACCAGCACCCGGAGGGTCCCATGGTCGGCGGGATGCCATTTGCCGAAGACATCGTGATAGCCGGGCTCGATGCCCCAGCGTTGCGCTTTTTCTTCCAAGTCGTTCATTCGGCTTACGTTTCTTAAAACAGGCGCCGGCCTGCGGCACTCCGTCGAGTGGAACTTTCCGGGTGCCCTGTGGTTCTACCGATAACAGCCGGCGGTCGGGGACAAATGAAACATTATGGCGGCGAACCCAGCATTGGCGGGATGAGACGGTCGCCGCTCCAGGACGGGTGGGAATTGTCGCCGAACGATCCGACGGGGCCGCGTTTTCGCATCGAGGACATCTACCCTTGTGTCGACGGTGGTCGGTACCCGATCAAACGCGTCGCCGGCGAATCCGTTGAGATCTGGGCGGATATTTTTCGCGAAGGCCACGACGTCCTCGCCGCCAACGTGATCTGGCGCGAGGAGAAGGCCAACGACTGGCATCGCGAGCCGATGCGCCTGCACAGCAACGACCGTTGGCACGGCCGCTTCGCGCCACCAACGCCCGGCTGGTACCTGTTCGCCATCGAGGCCTGGACCGATCAGTACGCCACCTGGCGCAAGGAATTCCTGCTCAAGCAGGAAGCCGGACAGGACGTCGCGCTGACCGCGCGCGAGGGCTATGAGCTCATCATCGAGCTGATGCCCTACGAGCGCGAGCCCCGCCTGCTGGTGGAAGCCGCCGCCGAGAAGTTCACCGAGACCGGCGATCCGGCCCACCTGCTCGACGACCTGCTCGCCGCCGCGATCGGCACCAGCGAGCTGCGTCCCGACCTCACCCGCAGCCATGTCGTGCCCCTGCTCGCCGAGCGTGAGCGCGCACGCGCCGGCGCCTGGTACGAGATGGTGCCGCGCAGCCAGGGCCGCGTGCCGGGGCAGCACGGCACTTTCAAGGACTGCATCGCCCGCGTGCCGGAGATCGCCGACCTCGGCTTCGACGTGCTCTATCTCCCGCCGATCCATCCGATCGGCCACACCAATCGCAAAGGCAAGAACAACTCCCTGAAGGTCGCGCCCGGCGACGTCGGCAGCTTCTACGCCATTGGCGACGAAACCGGCGGGCACGACGCCATTCATCCCGAGCTCGGTACGCTCGACGATTTCCGCCGGCTCGTCGAGGTATGCAAGCAGCACAACATGGAGATCGCGCTCGACTTCGCGGTGCAGTGCTCGCCCGACCATCCGTGGCTGAAGCAGCACCCCGAGTGGTTCAAGACGCGGCCCGACGGCACCTTCAAGTTCGCCGAGAACCCGCCGAAGAAATACGAGGACATCGTCAATCCGGATTTCACCTGCCCCGACCGCATCGCGCTGTGGGAAGCGTTGCGCGACGTCATCCTGTTCTGGTGCGCCCAAAGCGTGCGCATCTTCCGCGTCGACAACCCGCACACCAAGCCGCTGCCGTTCTGGGAATGGATGATCCGCGAGGTGCGCGACCGCCATCCTGACACGATCTTCCTGTCGGAGGCCTTCACCCGCCCGAAGGTGATGCGGGCGCTGGCCAAGCTCGGCTTCTCGCAGTCCTACAGTTACTTCACCTGGCGCACGACCAAGGCGGAGATCGAGGAATACCTCACCGAGATCACCAGTCATCCTGCGCGCGACTTCTTCCGGCCAAACCTCTTCGTCACCACGCCGGACATCCTCCCCGTGCAGTTGCAGACCGGCGAAACCTGGATGTTCAAGTCGCGCGCGGCGCTCGCCGCGATGCTGTCGTCGAACTATGGCATCTACAATGGCTTCGAGCTGATCGAGCACGAGCCGCTGCCGGGCCGCGAGGAGTATCTCGATTCCGAAAAATACGAGATCAGGACGCGCGACTGGAACCGGCCGGGCAACATCAAGGCCTATCTGAAGCAACTCAACACCATCCGCCGGCAGAACCCGGCGCTACTGCAGACCAACGACTTGCGCTTCCTGCAAGTCGACAACGGCAACGTCACCGGCTTCCTCAAGGAGTCCATCGAGCACGACAATGCCGTGGCCGTAGCGATCTCGTTCGCCGGCGGTCCGCAGGAGTTCTGGCTGCATTTCGGCGCCGACGAGATCGGCCGGTCGGGCAACCGAAAGGGCGTGCGCGTGATCGAGAACCTCGTCACCGGCGAACGGCACATGCTCGAATGGGGCGGCATCCGCCTGCGCATCGATCCGAACGACGACCCGGCCCTGTTCTTTCGCTGTACCGCGTGAGCGCGACCATGAACGTGCGACCCGACATCACCGTCGCTCCGGAAGCCGCCGACGACGGCCTCTGGTTCAAGGACGCGATCGTCTACCAGCTTCACGTCAAGGCCTTTGCCGACAATAATAATGACGGCGTCGGCGATTTTGCCGGCCTGACCGGCAAGCTCGACTACCTGCGCGATCTCGGCGTCGACACGCTGTGGCTGCTGCCGTTCTATCCGAGCCCGGGCCGCGACGACGGCTACGACATTTCCGACTACGGCGACATCAATCCGTCGTTCGGCACGATGAAGGATTTCCGCCGCTTCATGCATGAGGCGAAGCGGCTCGGCCTGCGCGTCATCACCGAGCTGGTCATCAACCACACATCCGATCAGCACGACTGGTTCAAGCGCGCCAAGCGCAGCCCCAAGGGGACGAGCGCCCGCGACTGGTACGTCTGGAGCGACACCGACCAAAAATATCAGGGCACCCGGATCATCTTTACCGACACCGAGAAATCGAACTGGACCTGGGACCCGGAAGCGCAGGCCTATTACTGGCACCGCTTCTTCTCGCACCAGCCTGACCTCAACTTCGACAATCCGCGCGTGGTGCGCGCCGTGCTGCAGGTGATGAAGCGCTGGCTCGACGCCGGCGTCGACGGGTTTCGGCTCGACGCCGTGCCTTATCTCTGCGAGCGCGAAGGCACCAACAACGAGAACCTTCCCGAGACGCACGCGGTCATCAAGACGCTGCGCGCCGCGCTCGACGCCTATGCGCCGGGCAAGGTGCTGCTCGCCGAGGCCAACCAGTGGCCGGAGGACGTGCAGCAGTATTTCGGCCAGGGCGACGAATGTCATATGGCCTATCACTTCCCGCTGATGCCGCGCATCTACATGGCCATCGCGCAGGAAGACCGCTTCCCGATCACTGACATCATGCGGCAGACCCCGGAAATCCCGCCGAACTGCCAGTGGGCGATGTTCCTTCGCAATCACGACGAACTGACGCTCGAAATGGTGACCGACGCCGAGCGCGATTACCTGTGGTCGACTTACGCCGCCGATCCGCGCGCGCGCATCAATCTCGGCATCCGCCGGCGGCTGGCGCCGCTGATGGACAACGACCGCCGCAAGATCGAGCTGATGAACTCGATCCTGATGTCGATGCCGGGCACGCCGATCATCTATTACGGCGACGAGATCGGCATGGGCGACAACATCTTCCTCGGCGACCGCAACGGCGTGCGTACACCGATGCAGTGGACGCCCGACCGCAACGGCGGCTTCTCCCGCTGCGATCCGGCGCAGCTCTACCTGCCGCCGATCATGGACCCGGTTTACGGCTTCTCCGCCGTTAACGTCGAGGCGCAGTCGCGCTCGCTCTCGTCGCTGCTCAACTGGATGAAGCGGCTGATCGGCGTGCGCAAATCGAGCAAGGTGTTCGGCCGCGGCACGCTGACCTTCATCCGCCCGGCAAACCGGGCCGTGCTCGCTTACGTGCGCCAATTCGGCGACGAGGCGATCCTTTGCGTCGCCAACATCTCGCGCGCGGCGCAGGCGGTCGAACTCGACATGAGCGCCTGGAAGGGCCGCGTGCCGCAGGAAATGCTGGGGCGGACGCGCTTCCCGCGCATCGGCGACCTGCCCTATCTGGTCACCTTGCCGCCCTACGGCTTCTTCTGGTTCCAGTTGCTCGCCGACGAGAAGACCGAGCCGGAAAAGGTCTTCCCGCGCGAAGTCACCACGCTCGTCCTCGGCCATGGCTGGGAGAACGCGCTGTCGAGCTGGACCCGGCGCACCTTCGAGAACGACGTGCTGCCCGCTTACCTCCCGGAGCGGCGCTGGTTCGCCGACAAAGGGGTGCGCCACCTCTCGCCGAAGGTGACGGCCGCCATCCCGATCGAGCACGGCGACGACCGATTCGCGGTGGTGGTCACGGACGTCGCGGGGCTATCCGGCATCAGCCGCTATTTCCTGCCGCTCACCATCCGCTGGACCCGCTACACCTCGATCGAGGGAGGCCCGGCCACACTGCTCGCGGCAGTGCGCCGCGGCCCACGCGAGGGCGCGCTGCTCGACGCTTCGCCGGAGCGCGAATTCATCACCGCGCTGCTGGCCAAGATCCACGCGGGCGAGGATGTCGAGCGCGACGGCAACAGGCTGGAATTCCGGCCGACTCGGGCCTTCAGCGCACAGCCGGCGCCGGAGGTCACTGCCGTGAACGGCGGCGAGCGCGAACAGTCGAACACCACAGTCGTCGTCGACAACAAATACGTGGTCAAGATCCTGCGCCGGGTCACCTCCGGCATCCATCCGGAGATCGAGATCGGCCGCTTCCTCACCGACGTGGCGAAGTTCGAGAACGCGCCGACGCTGCTCGGCTCGCTCGAATTGTTCGAGAACGACCGCCACAGCGCGCTGGCGGTGGTGCACAGCTTCATCGAAAACCAGGGCGACGCCTGGACGGTCACCGCGGCGGCGCTCGACCGCATCATCGACGAGGAGCGGCTCGTCCCTGGCGAGACGGCCTTCGATAGCAGCGAGTCGGCGGCGCTGCTGACGCAACGCATCCGCCAGATCGGCAAGCGCACGGCGGAGATGCATCTCGCCTTCGGCTGCGACGACAAGGACCCGGCCTTCGCGCCCGAGACGATCACAGCCGAGGATGCCGGTCGCTGGACGGACTCGATGGTCGCGCGCGCGCAGAGCGCCTTCGCCGCCATCGAACGCCGGCTGGGCGATCTGCCCGAGGGAACGGCGGCGCAGGCGCGGCGCCTGCTGCACGGCCGCACCGCAATCCTGGCGCACATCGAGGAGGCGCGGAACGCCGAAGTCGGTGGCCTCAAGATCCGCCATCACGGCGACTTCCATCTCGGCCAGGTGCTGATGGCCAAGGAGGATGCCTACATCCTCGACTTCGAAGGCGAGCCGCGCCGCACCATCGAGGAGCGGCGGCAGAAGGCGCCGGCCGCGCGCGATGTCGCCGGCTTCCTGCGCTCGATCGACTACGCCACCAGCGCCGCACTCGAGCGCGCGCCGAATCTGAAGCCGGAGGAAGTCGATCCGCTCATGGCGCAGGTGCGCGCGTGGAGCGAACGTCTCGGCGCCGCTTATTGGGACGCCTATCGCGAGACGATTGGCGGCGTCGCGCTGTGGCCGGTGGACGAGGCACAGCAAAAGTCGTTGCTCGACATGTTCCTTTTGGAAAAAGCGCTCTATGAAATCGAATACGAGCTCAGCAATCGCCCGACCTGGGCGGCGATCCCGATCGACGCCACCTTGCACATCCTCAGCGCCCGCGGGGTGACCGTATGAGCCCGCTGACGCCCGAAGCCCGCGACGTCATCGCGGCCCGTCATTCCGACCCGTTCCATTATCTCGGGCCGCATCGCGAGAACGACCAGACGATCGTGCGCGTATTCCTGCCGGAGGCGAGCCAGGTCGTCGCACTCGTGCCGGACGGCAGCGAGCGCGAACTGACCCAGCTCGATCCGGCCGGCCTGTTCGCCGGCCCGGTTGGCAGCGAGCAATACCGCTTGCGCGCGCGCTACGGCGAGCAGGAGGTCGAGCTCGAGGATCCCTATCGCTTCCCGCCGGTACTGTCCGACTTCGACCTCTATCTGCTCGGCGAAGGCAATCACCTGCAACTCTACGACAAGCTCGGCGCCCATCCGATAGAGATGGAAGGCATCCACGGCGTCGCCTTCGTCGTCTGGGCGCCGAATGCGCGCCGCGTCAGCGTCGTCGGCGACTTCAATCTGTGGGACGGCCGCCGCCATGCCATGCGCGTGCGCGGCAGCGGCTGGTGGGAGATCTTCGTCCCCGGCGCCAAGGCGGGCGACAAATACAAATACGAGATCGTCGCCCGTAACGGCGCATTGCTGCCGCTGAAGTCGGACCCCTGCGCGGCCTTCGCCGAGATGCGGCCGTCGACCGCATCGATCGTCATCGACCAGACGACGCTGCCGAAGCCGAAGCCCGCACCCGAGAGCATCAACGCGCTCGGCAAGCCGATGTCGATCTACGAGGTGCATCTCGGCTCGTGGCGGCGCAAGGGCGACCGCGGCGAGTTCTGGCTCAATTACCGCGAACTTGCCAAGCAACTCCCGGCCTACGCCGCCGATATGGGCTTCACCCACATCGAGCTCTTGCCGATCGCCGAGCATCCGTTCGACGGCTCCTGGGGCTATCAACCGACCGGCCTCTACGCGCCGACCAGCCGCTTCGGCACGCCGGAGGATTTCGTGGCGCTGGTCGAAGCGTGCCACGACAAGGGGCTCGGCCTGCTGCTCGACTGGGTGCCGGGGCATTTCCCCGACGATCCGCACGGACTCGCCCGCTTCGACGGTACGGCGCTCTACGAGCACAACGATCCGCGCCAGGGCCGCCATCTCGACTGGGGCACGCTGATCTACAATTACGGTCGCGTGGAAGTGACGAACTTCCTCACCGCTAACGCGCTGTTCTGGCTCGACCGCTACGGCATCGACGGGCTGCGCGTCGATGCCGTAGCCTCGATGCTCTATCTCGACTACAGCCGCCCCTCCAACGCCTGGGTACCGAACAAATTCGGCGGCCGCGAGAACATCGACGCCATCTCGTTTTTACGGCGCACCAACACCGAGCTGTTCAAGGAATTTCCGCACGCCACCACCGCCGCGGAAGAGTCGACCGCCTGGCCGATGGTGTCGCGCCCGGTCGACTGGGGCGGGCTCGGCTTCGGCTACAAGTGGAACATGGGGTGGATGCACGACACCCTGGATTACATCGCCAAGGACCCCGTGTACCGCCGCCACCACCACGGCAACATCCTGTTCGGGCTGCAGTACGCCTTCTCGGAGAATTTCATCCTGCCGCTGTCGCACGACGAAGTCGTGCACGGCAAACGGTCGATCCTCGGCCGCATGCCGGGCGACGAGTGGCAGCGCTTCGCCAATCTGCGCGCCTATTACGCCTTCATGTTTGGGCACCCCGGCAAGAAACTGATGTTCATGGGCTCGGAGTTCGGCCAGCCGGGCGAGTGGAATCACGACGTCAGTCTGCCCTGGCATCTGATCAACGACGAGAAACACGCCGGCGTGCAGCGCCTGGTGCGCGACCTCAACCGCCTCTACCGCGACACGACCGCTTTGCACGCGCTCGACTGCGACGCCGCCGGTTTCGAATGGCTGGTCGCCGACGATGCCAGCAACTCGACCTTCGCCTGGCTTCGCAAGGGCAAGGCTGCGCATGAGCGCTGCGTGGTAGTGGTCAACTTCACGCCGCAGGTGCTCCACGATTACCGCGTGCGCGTGCCCTTCGCCGGCACCTGGCGCGAGGTGCTCAATTCGGATGCGGGACTTTACGGAGGCAGCAATGTGGGGAACGCCGGAGCGGTCTCCACGGTTGTGACACGCCATGGTCCGGAACTTCACGTTATCGTCCCACCCCTTGCTGCGATCTTTCTCGTTCCCACGAGCGAGTAATCACGTCACGGCGGGCGCGCCACATCCTCTCGGGGCGACCTGGGACGGACGCGGCACGAACTTCGCCCTGTTCTCGGCGAACGCCACGAAGGTCGAACTGTGCTTGTTCGATCGCGAGGGCCGGCGCGAGACCGAGCGCATTACCCTGCCTGAGCGCACCGACGACGTCTGGCACGTCTATCTGTCGCATATCTCCCCCGGGCAGTTTTACGGCTACCGCGTGCACGGCCCTTACGCGCCGGAGGCCGGACACCGCTTCAATCCGAACAAGTTGGTGATCGACCCTTATTCGAAGCGGCTCGGCGGCACCTTCGCCTGGAGCGACGCGCATTTTGGCTACCGCACCGGTGCCAGGCAGGCGGACCTCTCGTTCGACAAGCGCGACAACGCGCGCGGGATGCTGAAATCGGTGGTGGTCGATACCGCGCACAGTTGGACGCATCAGCGGCGTCCGGCCATCGCCTGGGAAGACACCGTCATCTACGAGGCCCACGTCAAGGGCCTGACGCAACAACGCGACGACATTCCGGAGACGGCGCGCGGCAAATTCCGCGCTTTGTCCGAGCCCGGCATGATCGCGCACCTGCGCAAGCTCGGCGTCACCGCCGTCGAGTTGTTGCCTATCCACGCCTTTCTCGACGACCGGCACCTCCTCGAGCGCAACCTGCGCAATTACTGGGGCTACAACACGCTGAGCTTCTTCGCGCCGGAAGCGCGCTACGCCGTCGCCAATCCGCTCAACGAATTCCGCTCCACGGTCGCGGCCCTCCACGACGCCGGCATCGAGGTGATCCTCGACGTCGTCTACAATCACACCTGCGAAGGCAACCAGATGGGGCCGACGCTGTGCTATCGCGGCATCGACAACGCCTCGTACTACTGGCTGCTACCCGACCAGCCGCGCTACTACGACGATTTCACCGGCACCGGCAATTCGCTCAAGCTCGCGCATCCGCGCGTGCTGCAGATGGTGATGGACTCGCTGCGCTACTGGGTCGAGACTTTCCACGTCGACGGCTTCCGTTTCGATCTCGCCTCCACGCTCGGCCGCGAACCGGCGTTCAACCGCAACGCGCCGTTCTTCGCCGCCGTGCAGCAGGATCCGGTGTTGCAGCGGGTCAAGATGATCGCCGAGCCTTGGGACGTCGGCCTCGGCGGCTACCAGGTCGGCGGCTTTCCGACCGGCTGGTCGGAATGGAACGACATTTATCGTCGCACCGCCCGCCGCTACTGGCGCGGCGAAGGCAATCTCATCGGCGACATGGCGCACGCCATGACCGGTTCGGCGGCGCAGTTCCAGCACGACGGCCGCGGTCCGCGCTCGAGCATCAACCACGTCACCGTGCACGACGGCTTCACGCTCGCCGATCTCGTCAGCTACGAGGGCAAGCACAACGAGGCGAACGGCGAGAACAATCGCGACGGCTCCGACGACAATGTCTCGACCAATTGCGGCGTCGAGGGGCCGACCGACGATGAGAACATTCTGGCGCTGCGCCGCCAGTTGCGGCGCAATCAGCTGGTCAGCCTGCTGCTGGCGCAGGGCGTGCCGCTGATCCTCGCCGGCGACGAGGTCGATAACAGCCAAAACGGCAACAACAATACCTATTGCCAGGACAATCCCACCGGCTGGATCGACTGGAGCAAGGCGGGCAGCGATGACGACCTCACGGAGCTGATAGGGACGCTCACCGAGATACGCCGGCGTTTTCCGCAATTGCAGCCGCACCGCTGGCTCGAAGGCAAAAAAGAGGACGGCTCCTACGACGTGAAGTGGTTGACGCCGGCCGGCACCGAGATGAGTGAGCAGGACTGGAATTTCCCCGACGGCCGCTTTCTTTGTTACGTGCTCTCCGGCGACGGTGACGGCACCGCGCCGCTCTACATCGTGCTCAACGGCACCGAGGAGGAGATGGAGATCACGCTGCCGGAATGGCCGGAGACCGGCCGCTGGCTGATGTTCCTCGACACCGCCAACGGCGAAGGCGACGGCAACGCGCAACCGGTCGGCAGCAAGTGGAAGGCGAGGCCCCGCTCCGTGCTCGTGTTCGCGGGCGCGCGATGAGCCGCTTCGGACCGTTTATCGACGACACCGGCGTCACCTTCCGCCTGTGGGCGCCGGCCGCGCACGAGGTGACACTCGTCCTCGATCGCGCCTTGCCGATGCAGAAGCGCGGCGAATGGTTCGAGGCACGCGTCGGCGACGCCGCCGCCGGCACGCGTTACCGCTTCAATATCGATGGCGAACTCGATATTCCCGACCCCGCCTCGCATTTCCAGCCCGACGACGTGCAGGGGCCGAGCGAGGTCATCAACCAAAGCTTCGCGTGGCAGTGCGCCGGCTGGAAGGGCCGCCCCTGGGAGGAGGCTGTATTCAGCGAGGTGCACGTCGGCACCTTCACGCGCGAGGGCAGCTTCCGCGCGATCATCGACAGGCTCGATCACCTCGCCGACACCGGCATTACCGCGCTCGAACTGATGCCGCTGTCGGATTTTCCCGGCCGCTGGAACTGGGGCTATGACGGCGTGCTGCCTTACGCGCCGGATTCCGTCTACGGGCGGCCAGAGGACCTCAAGGCGCTGATCGATGCGGCACATCAGCGCGGACTCATGGTCTTCCTCGACGTCGTCTACAATCACTTCGGTCCGGAAGGGAATTACCTGCCCCGCATCGCGCCCCAGTTCTTCACGGACGCGCACACGCCATGGGGCGGCGCGATCAACTACGAGAACGAGAACGTCCGCGCCTTCGCCATCGACAATGCGCTGCACTGGCTCGACCACTACCGCTTCGACGGGCTGCGGCTCGACGCCGTGCACGCCATCGTCACCCCGGGCGAACCGGAAATCCTGCAGGCGCTGAGCCAGGCGGTCGGCGACCTGGCGAAGCGGACAGGCCGCCACATCCATCTCGTGCTCGAGAACGACGACAACCGCGCCGTCCTGCTCGATCCGCGCGAGGAGCCGCCGGCGGGGCACTACCGCGCCCAGTGGAACGACGACTATCACCACGCCTGGCACGTGCTGATGACCGGCGAGGATGCCGGCTATTACCGCGACTATCAGGATGCGCCGGCGCGCATCGTGCGCTCGCTGCGCGAAGGCTTTGCCTGGCAGGGCGAGCCGTCCGCGAACCGCAAGGGCAAAGCGCGTGGCGAGCCGAGCGGCCATCTGCCGCCGACCGCCTTCGTCGATTTTATTCAGAACCACGACCAGATCGGCAACCGGCCGAAGGGCGAACGGTTGACCGTGCTCGCGAAGCCGGAGCCGTTGGCCGCTGCGCTGACTGTGCTGCTGCTGCAGCCCTCCCCGCCTTTATTGTTCATGGGCGAGGAATGGGGCGCGACCGAACCGTTCTCGTTCTTCTGCGACTTCAAGGGCAAACTCGCCGACGCCGTGCGCAACGGCCGGAAAAAGGAATTCGCCGAGGCTTATGCGAAGCACGGCGGGACCGACATCCCCGATCCGCTGGCGCAGGCGACGCGCGATCTGGCGGTGCTCGATTGGGCGGCCATTGATATGAGCCCACACCGCGAGCGCTTCGCCCTGACCCGCGCGCTGCTCGCTGTCCGCCGCGAACACATCGTGCCGCTGGTCCGGCAGATGCGTGGCGGCGCCGACGCCCGCATCGATAATGACGTGCTCGTCGCCGAATGGCGCGCCGGCGGCAAGCGTTTGCAGATCGTCGCCAATCTCTCCGGCAGCCCGAGGCCGCGCCCGACCCTGAGCTGGGGCATGCCGATCTGGGGCGAGGTGCCGCCGCAGGAGCTGCGGCGATGGACGGTCTATGCGGCCATCGGAGGCGAATGATGCCTCCCGCCGTACCACTTGCCACTTATCGCCTGCAGCTGACGAAGAACTTCACCTTCGATGACGCGGCGAAGCTCGTCCCTTACCTGAAGAAGCTCGGCGTCTCGCACCTCTATGCCTCGCCCTTCCTGAAGGCGCGGCCGGGTTCGACGCACGGCTATGACATCGTCGAGCACGACAAGCTCAATCCCGAACTCGGCGGCGAAGAAGCCTTCCAGCGCCTTTCCGATGCGCTGAAGACGCACGGCCTCGGCCTCATCCTCGATTTCGTGCCGAACCATATGGGCGTCGGCCACGCCGACAATCCGTGGTGGCTCGACGTGCTCGAATGGGGCCAGAAGTCGCCGCACGCGCCGTCGTTCGACATCGACTGGGACGGGCTACCGTATCGGCGGCACCCCGGCGTACTGCTGCCGATCCTCGGCCGCCCTTATGGCGATGCTTTGCAGGCCGGCGAGATCGAACTGAAATACGATGCCGACGGCGGCAGCTTCGCGTTCTGGTATTTCGATAACAAGCTGCCGGTCAATCCGCAGCGCTACAGCGAGATGCTGCGCACCATCGTCGGTGCGGCGGCCGCGGCCGACGACCCGGCCGGCCACGAACTGATCACGCTGGCGCACGATTATCGCGATCCGAGCAAACCCTCCTACCGCGACGCGCCGGCTCTGAAGCATCGCCTCGCCGCAATCAAGGGCGCACCGGCCGTGATCGAACGCGGCCTCGTCGCCTATCGCGGCGATGGCGACGGCGGCGCCAGCATGCTGCACCGGCTGCTCGAGCGCCAGCACTACCGCCTCGCCTACTGGCGCGTCGCCTTCTCGGCGGTCAACTACCGGCGCTTCTTCGATATCAGCGATCTCGCCGGCATCCGGCCCGAGGACCCGGCGACGTTCCGCGCCATGCATACTTTGGTGTCGCGCCTGATCGCCGAAGACCGGCTGCAAGGCCTGCGCCTCGACCATATCGACGGCCTGCGCGACCCGGCGCAATACACCCGCCGTCTCAGCGCGCTGGTGCGCAAGCTGCGGCGTGAGGCCGGGCTGCCGCCGGAGTTCTATATCGTCGTCGAGAAGATCCTCGAACCGGGCGAGCCGATGCCACCTTTGCCCGGCGTCGCCGGCACGACCGGCTACGAATGGCTCAATGTCATTTCGCGGGCGCTGGTCGACGGCGGCGGCATCGCATCGCTGGACGAGACCTGGCGGGCCTTCACCGGTGAGCGCGCAGAGTTGCCGGCCATGCTCGAAGCCGCCAAGCAGCGGGTGATCGACACCATGCTGGCGAGCGAGTTCACCGTGCTCACCCGCGCGCTGTCGCGCATCGCCGCCGGCCATTACTCGACGCGCGACTACACCCTGGACCGCCTGCGCGCCGCCCTGCAACTCTACGTCGTCGAGTTCCCGGTCTACCGCACCTATGTCACCGCTGCCGGCGCCTCGGTCAGCGACCGGGCCATCATCGACGAGACCATCGCGCGCGCCCGCGCCCGCTGGACCGCGCCGGATCCAAACATCTTCGATTTCCTGCGCGACGCGATCACCCTCGATCTCGCGGCGATGCCCGGCACAAGCGCGCCGCGCCTGCGCAATTTCGCGCTCAAGCTGCAGCAGTTCACCGGGCCGTTGATGGCCAAGGCGCTGGAAGATACGACCTTCTACCGGCACCACCGGCTGCTCGCGCTGAACGAGGTTGGTGGCGATCCCGACGCCCCGGCAATCTCGTTGCCCGAGTTCCATCAGATGCAGGCCGCCCGCGCCGAGACGGCGCCAGCCGCGCTTACGGCAACCGCTACCCATGACACCAAGCGCGGCGAAGATGCGCGCGCCCGCATCCTCGCCCTATCGGAGATCCCCGAGGACTGGCGCACCGCGGTGAACGACTGGGCGCGGGTCAACGCGCCCCTCGCCGAGAACGCCGGCGGCAAGAGGCGCCCGACCCGGGCGCATGAATACATGATCTACCAGGCGCTGATCGGCGCCTGGGAAGGCTGCGCCGACGACGATTTCCGCAAGCGCATGCAGGCCTTCGCGCTAAAAGCTGCACGTGAAGGCAAGGACGAGACGAGTTGGACCAATCCTCATCCCGATTATGAGGAGGCGCTCGAGCGATTTGTGCACCAACTGCTCGACCCTGCCGTTTCGGCCGAATTTCTCGCCGGCTTCGACGCCTTCTCGCGGCGGACCGCCCTGCTCGGCGCGCTCAACAGTTTGTCGCAGCTCGCGCTCAAGAGCCTGCTGCCCGGCGTGCCCGATTTCTATCAGGGCACCGAACGCTGGGATTTTTCGCTGGTCGATCCCGACAACCGCCGTCCGGTCGATTTCGCCGCGCGCGAGCGGATGCAGTCGGCAAGCCAGGTTCCGTGGACCGATCTCGCCGCGGACTGGCGCGACGGCCGCATCAAGCAGGCCCTTACGCATAAATTTCTTGAGCTGCGCCAACGCCATCCGGACGTGTTTCAGCGCGGCACTTGCATTGCGCTCGAGGTTTCCGGCGAGCACGCCGCGCATGTCGTCGCCAACGCACGTACCTTCCGCCAGCACGAGATCGTCGTTGCCGTCGGTCGCCATTTCGCGCCGCTCGCGGACGGAGGCCGGCGCTGGCCGTCCGATTGGCGCGCCGTGATAATGTTACCGCAAGGTGCGCACTACCGGGACGCGCTGCAGACCACAGGCGTCACATTCGCCGGTCGCGCGGAACTTTCCAATTTATTTTCGACAATCCCGATAGCCGTTTTACTGCGCATATAAGCGGCGTTTTTTCGCGTATTCATCGTGTTCACAAAGGAACTCCGCAGCCCCAAGGCCGTTGCCTAGACAGCGCGCTGCAAGCGCAAAGGCAAAAAGACGGGGAGACAGTTCCGTGGACGTCATTGTTTCCAATCGGGTGGCGAAACTGACGCCCGGTGGACCGATGATGGGCGGACTCGCCTCCGCCTTGTTACCGGCTGTGCGCAAATCCGGCGTGGTCTGGTTCGGCTCGAGCGGCAAATTGCGTAAAGTCGTGCCCGGCGCCAGCCCCTTGGTGCAGGTGGAGACCTACGGCCGCGGCACCATCGCCACCGTTGACCTTCCCGAGCAGCACTACTCCGGCTTCTATGAAGGTTTTGCGAATTCCGCCCTGTGGCCGCTTATGCATTCGCGGCCGGATCTATCGCGCGCCAGCGCGCACGATTATGCCGCCTATCGTGAGGTGAACGCCTACATGGCGCGCACGCTCGCGACCTTCGGCGGCGCCGACTCGACCTTCTGGATCCACGATTATCATTTCCTCCCGTTGGCGGCCGAGCTGCGCAAGCTCGGCATCACCCGCGAGATCGGCTTCTTCCTGCACACGCCATGGCCGTCACGCCGCATCATCACGCGGCTGCCGCAGTTCCGCGAATTGGCACAGGCGATGTTGGCTTACGACCTGATCGGCTTCCAGACCGATCGCGACCGCGACAATTTCGCCGACCTGCTGCGCACCGAACTGCACCTGCGCGGGAACGGCACGACGTTCCGCACCCCGCGCGGCGTCTGTCGGCTCGCCACCTTCCCGATCGGCATCGATGCGCGCGAGTTCGCGACCCGTGCCGAGCAATCGTTCGAGGACCCCCTGGTGCAGCGCCTGCGTGCGAGTCTTGACGGCGCCAAGCTGATCATCGGCGTCGATCGCCTCGATTACTCGAAAGGCCTGCTGCAACGCATCCACGCCTTCGACCGCCTCTTGACTCAGCACCCGGACCTCTCCCGCAAGCTGTCGATGCTGCAGATTGCCGTGCCGTCGCGCGAGACCATCGACACGTATCGCGAACTGCAGCGCGAGGTCGCGGAGCGCGTCGGCGCCGTCAACGGGCGCCATGGCGAAATCGACTGGACGCCGCTCCGCTATCTCAACAAGGGCTTCTGCCAGTCGACCCTTGCCGGCTTCTACCGCGCCTCGGCGGTCGGCCTGGTCACACCGCTCTGTGACGGCATGAACCTGGTCGCCAAGGAATACGTCGCCGCGCAGAACCCGGAGGATCCCGGCGTGCTGGTGCTGTCGCGCTATGCCGGCGCGGCCGACGAGCTCGAGACCGCGCTGCTGGTCGATCCGCAGGATATCGACGGCATCAGCCGCGCGATTGCTGAAGCTTTGGCCATGCCGCGCAGCGAGCGCTGCGCTCGCTGGGAGACGATGGCGGCGAGCTTGCGCCGGCATTCGATCCACCGTTGGTTCGCGAACTTCCTGAGCGAATTGAAATCGCCGCAGCCGAACGTGCTGCCGATGGCGCCGAATGTCGTTCCCGCAATGCGCGCCGCAGGACACGATCGCGAACTGATGGCCCAGCCTTAATCTTTCCTGGAGTTTCGCATGCCCGAGATCGGCCATCGTCGCTGGGCCATCGCCGAGGGCTATATCCCCGGCCAGAGCCTCAACCAAAGCCTTGCTCTGGTCTCGCACGAGACCATCTGTCTGCTGAACGCCGGCGAAAGCGATGCCCAGGTGAAAGTGACGCTCTATTTCAAGGATCGCGACCCGGTCGGGCCTTACAATGTCACGGTCGGCGCCCGCCGCACGCTGCACCTGCGCTTCAATGATCTGACCGATCCGGCGCCGGTACCGCGCGATACCGAGTACTCATCGGTCATCGAATCGAGCGTTCCAATCGTCGTGCAGCACACCCGGCTCGACTCCCGGCACCCCAACATCGCGCTGATGTCGACGGTCGGCTACTGCGAGGCGTGAGCTAGCGCTTGCTGCCCTGTCGGTGCGGCACCTGATCGCCTTCGCCCTGATCCGTCAGCGTCGGGAATTCGCCCTCGTTCTCGACCGCAAGTGTCGGCTCGATCGGCTCACCTTCCGGGCCGAGCACGTCGTCGGACGCCAGCGGGATATCCTCGACGGCTTCGCGCGCCTGCGCGCCGACCGGCTTCAACGTATCCTTCTGGTGCTCCTCGATGGCAATGAGCTCGCGCGCGCGACCGACATAGTCCCGCGGACCCGAGGCCGGGCGGCCGGCCTCCTCCCACAATCTGCGCGCCCGCTCGGACACGCGCCTCTCTTCTTTGTCCATCCGAATATCCTTTCTTGACGTTCAGGCCGGCACCGGCACGATCGCGATGATGCGCCGCGTATCCTTCTCGACGATGAGGAACTGACTGCCGACCAGGATGTACTGGTCATTCTTGAACGACGACAACGACCGGCCGAGCTGCGGCGGAATGGGATGCAAGGGCGCGCTCTGCGGGACCGCCGCGCCAACCGTCATCGTGAAATTCACGCTGTCAACGCGCTGATCGCTATGCTGCGCGACGTAGGACTTGATCGCGTTGATCTGGTCCGGGCTCAGATTGAGATTGGGCGTCGCCGACGCCGTCAACGACTCCTTTCGGCCGACCGTGGCGGGATCGGTCGACCGTGCCGTTGTCTGCGGCAACGGCTGGGTCTGCTGGGCCGTCACGCTCATGCCCTGAGTCTGATTGCTGCGCGGGCCGTTGGCGGCGAGGTTCAGGGTGTTCGACTGGTTGAAGCCGACGACGAAGAACCATACGACCAGCCCGATGCCGACTGCGATCGCCACCACCGACGCCCACACGAACATCGCACCCGTCCCGCGACTCTCTTCACGGAGTGTCATGTCTTTGCCCAAGGTTCCCCTCCTGCCTTCAGAAATTCGCAGATCGTTCGGGCTTTCTGCGAATGCATGCAGGTGGAACCCGGACTCTCTCCTGCTTAACCGCCGAGGCGGATGCAAAGTTCATCGCAAGGTTCACCGTCAGGGTGCGGACACGCGCTCGCCCGAGCGATTGAAGGTCAATATCCGGAACGGACCCGCCGGCGCATCGTTCATACGGGGAGACCCCACACATCCGGAGGATACACATGAGCCTTTTTGGCAAAGACATCGAAACGATGGACAATCTGTTCGTCCACACGCTGCAGGACATCTATTACGCGGAGAAGCAGATCCTGAAGGCGCTGCCGGAGATGGAGCAGAAGGCGAGCAATGCTCAGCTCAAGACCGCCTTCAAATCGCATCTGGAGGAGACCAAGGGCCATGTGAGACGGCTCGAGCAGGTGTTCAAGATGCACGGCCAGGAGCCAAAAGGTGTCGACTGCCCCGCCATCGACGGCATCATCGAGGAGGCCAATGACGTCGCCTCCGACGTGGACGACAAGCAGGTGCTCGATGCGGCGCTGGCCGCGGCGGCGCAGGCCGTCGAGCACTATGAAATGTCGCGCTACGGAACCCTGGTCGCCTGGGCGAAGCAGCTCGGCCGTGCCGACTGCGCCAGCGTGCTCGAGCAGACGCTCAAGGAGGAGAAAGCCGCCGACCAGAAGCTGACCAAGATCGCGGAGTCCCAGCTCAACCAGCAGGCCGCCGTCTAAGCGCTCTCTGCGCCCGCCATCGGAAAGGCCGCTCCTGTTGGGGGCGGCCTTTTTCATTTCATGTTGCGCACGGGTGGAACTTAGGTGGCCGTTCGATCATTCGCGTTCCTGCCATGAACGAACTCGATCGATCCACGCGACCGCCCGAACGCCTGCTCCGCCGGCTCGGACTGCGTTACGTATCCAGAACGGAGTTGACCATCCAGCGCCGCCGACGCGGCATGGGCTTCGTCTATATCAACGGCAGCGGCGGGCCTCTGCGCGACGAGCGCACGCTGTACCGGCTCAAGCGTCTCGCCGTTCCGCCCGCCTATGAGAACGTCGCCTTTGCCGCCGACCCGCACGCGCATCTGCAAGCCGTCGGCCGCGACGCCGCCGGGCGGGACCAATATCGCTATCATCCGGATTGGGAAAAGGTGCGCGAATTGCGCAAGGCGCGGCGCGTGGCCGGCCTCGCCGAGATCCTGCCGCGGCTTCGTTCCTGGATCTCGCGCCATCTCAAGGACGCGGAGGCGACGCGCGAGCGCGCCATCGCGGCATTGGTCGAGCTGATCGCTCTCACCGCGCTGCGGCCCGGCAGCGAGGTTTACGCCAGGGAGCATGGCACGCGCGGCGCCGCGACCTTGCTCAAATCGAACATGGCGATTTCGGGTGAGACGGTGACGCTGCGCTTCATCGGCAAGGGCGGCAAGGCGATCGAGAAGGCCGTCCGCTCACGCCGTCTGGCCGCGGCGCTCAAGCGCCTGTCCAATTTGCCGGGCCGGCGCATCTTCCAGTATCGCAACGGCAACGGCCAGGTCGTGCCGCTGCGCCGGCGCGACGTGAACGTCGCGCTGCAGGAGGTCACCGGCCGGCCCGTCTCGCTCAAGGATTTCCGTACGCTGATCGCCTCGGCGACCGCGCTGGCGCAGTTGGCGACCATCGAGCCGAAGACATCGGACCGCGGCCGGCGGCGTCAATTGCTCGCCATCATGCGGTCGGTCGCGGCCGAGCTCGCCAACACGCCGGCGGTCTGCCGGCGCAGCTACGTGCACGCGGTCATCGTCGACGCGTTCGAGAGCGGCGAACTGCGCCGCCTCGCGCGGCGCTCGGGCATTCCGACGTCGGCGGCGCAACGGGAGAAGATGCTGGCGTCGCTGCTGGCGCGGCTTGCGGCCAAGGCGCTCGGGTGAATCCCGCCGTCAGTGCCGCATGCGTGGATTGCTCTCGGCAATGGAGTCGCGGCCGACGATTTTGCTGAACATGGAATCGGGGTCGTAGATCAGCGCCAGCTTGCGGTTGTCGAATTCCTTGAAGAATTCATCCCATGAAATCGGCACCAGGTGGGTGTGCTCGGACTGGGGCACATCCGGGAACATCAGGCGGATAATCCCCACGTCGTTCTTCTGATGCGTCCGGTCCACAGCTGCCGGCTTGGCGCCATGCGCCTCGGCCCATTTTTTGATTTTCCGGTGGTCGGTGGTCACTTCGGCCATGTCCCTGCTCCGTTTCGGCTACCGGATGTTCCGGCCGGAGAACGCCGCAATCGCGGCTGTCGTTCCGGCCCTTCCGGACGCTGCGGAACCAAACACCGCGGTCCGCCATTGATGAAGCGAACCCTGGCTCCTCCCCCTCCCCTCAGGGTTCACTGACTCAGAGCCCCGGCGTTGTGCCGGGGCTTTCTTTTGATGGCCGCTTTCCGCGCGGCGCGGCCCGCCGTGATAGGTTGCCCGGAATTTATTATCGCAATCTCAAATCCGCGGATGGTCCAAATGCCTGGCAAACGGGTGCAATTCCACGACGAGACCTGGGCCTCGCTCGACATGCTGGCGCGCGACCGCATGATGGATTTCCAGGAGCTGGCCGACGAGGCTTTCCGCGACCTTTTGAAAAAACATGGCCGTCCGGCGAGCCTGAAGGAAGCCCTGCGCCGCAGCGCCGGCGCCTCGGCCGACGTCGTCCCCTTCAAGCGCAAAAAGAAGGCGTCGACACGCCGGAAGCGGCGCTAGCCTCAACCGGCCTTGCGATGCCGCGCGCTCGAGCGCGTGCTCTTCTTCGTGGTACGCCGGTGCGATGTCGTCGACCGCGCTTGCGTGCGCCGCGCCGGCGTTTCCTTGCCGGCGCTTTTCCGCAGCGCCTCCATCAGGTCGATCACCTTCGCCGGCTCTTGCTCCTTCGGCCGCTCGATCGGCTTGCCTTCCTGTTTGCGCTTGATGAGGTTGCGCAGCGCGCTTTCGTAGTGATCCTCGAATTTGTCCGGTTTGAAATGGCCGGCCTTTGTCTGGACGATGTGCGTCGCCAGTTCGAGCATGTCCTTCGGCACGCTCTCGTTCGGAATGTCGTCGAAATAGTCCTTCTCGGCGCGCACCTCGTAGGGGTAGCGCAGCGTGACACCCATCAGCCCTTTGCCGCGTGGCTCGAGCGAAATCACATGCTCGCGGTTGGTGAAGACAACACGGCCGAGCGCGACCATTCCTTGCTTCTTGATCGCGTCGCGGATGACGGCAAAGGCCTGCAGCCCCACCTCGCCGTCCGGCACGATATAATAAGGATCTTTCATGTAGAGGTCGTCGATCTCCTTGCGCGGCACGAATTGATCGATGTCGATCATGCGCGTCGAGTCGATCTCGACCGCCTCGAGCTCGTCCGGCTCGACCTCGATGTAGTTGCCCTTGGAGACCTCGTAGCCCTTGACGATATCGTCGGCGGCGACCTCGTCGCCAGTGTCGGCATCGACCTTCACGTAGCGGATGCGGTTGCCGGTATCGCGGTTGAGCTGGTGGAAGCGCACTTTCTCGCGCTCGGACGCCGCCGGGAAAAGCTGGATCGGACACGACACCAGCGACAGGCGCAGATATCCCTTCCAGTACGCACGCGGTGCCATGGGCTTTCCCTCCAACGCAAAACCGACGCGACTCAACGACCGGACAAGCCGGCTGTTCCGTGCGGGAACTCGGCAGTGTAGTCGCAGGATACCGTTAGAAGGATTGTCTCAGATCAAGCCGCGGCCGGGGCATGGCGGGTGACCTGGCAGCCATATCAGCGGCGATGGGCGTGGATTTCGTCCCGGAGGACCTCGTAGCACTGGCAGCTGCGCTTCAGCAGGCCGGCACGCTCGAGCACGGTGATAGTGCCACGGCGATAAGTGATCAGCCCGTCGCGCTGAAGCTCGGAGGCAGCGACCGACACTGTGGGCCGCCGCACCCCCAGCATGTAGGAAAGGAACTCCTGCGTCAGGGCGATCTGGTTGCTCTCGATCAGATCCTCGGATTGGAGCAGCCAGCGGCACAGGCGGCCCTCGAGCGAATGCAGCGCATGGCAGGCGGCGTTCTGCTGCGCCTGGGTCAGGATGAACGCCTGGTAGCGATCCACGCGCTCGCGCAGCACCAGGTGCTCCTGACACAAAGCGCGGAACTGCGCGGGCCCGATGCGCAGCGCGCGGCCCTCGATCTGTACGATCGCCTGCGCAAAGGACGACAGGTCGCCGACGGCGAGGCCGCCGACCACGCCTTCACGGCCGACGATGCCGGTCTCGATCGACTCCCCCGAGGGCGTGACGGCAAGCAGGGACACCATCCCGCTGAGCGGGAAATAGACCTGCGAGACCGTCCGGCCCGCCTCCTGCAGGACGAGCGACTGCGGCAGCTCGACGGCGGTCAGATGTGGTTCGAGGCTCGCCCTCACCCCTTCGGGCAGGCCATCCAGGATCAAATTGTCGGTCGGCAAGATATGTCCTCGTCGCTCCCAGGGACGGGGGCGAATTGGCGGCGGGATGGGGTGGCGCGGAATTGCGCCGCCGCCGGAAGCCTCAGAGGTAAAAGAGATTCTGCCGCAATGTCGGTCAGCTAGCGTACCGACCGGCACGCTTTCCGCGGCTCTAATTGCACAAACAGCGCCGCGCACGACGGCCGGAGGGATCGATCTGTGCCGGACACTGAGGCTGCGGAGCGGCCCCACTGCGACGCCTGTGGGGTGGACATGTGGCTCACACATGTCCTCGACGGCGACGGCGCGTCGGGCAATTCCTACGTTTTTGAATGCAAGGTGTGCGGTGCGCAGGTGACCCTGTCGGCGGCCGACAATGCCGCGCCAGGCATCGAAGACCGGCTGTGACCGCCCGCCGCCGCCGGGATTTCACCGCTGCAAGTCGATCAAATCGACCGCAATCTGCCGCGCGGCGGTACCCATATACCGGTTGACCTTGCCGGTAGGTCGGAACGCATCGCCCCGGCGCGTGGTTGGACTCTTCGAACGCAACCAACCGAGGCAAATCTTATGTCCACATACAATCCGAATTCTCCGCGTCGCCCTGTGGGCGGCGACGGCTCCGGCAGCTGGATCATCGGCATCATCGTGATCGTGCTGATCGGCTTGGGCGTCTGGTGGTACGCCGGCACGGGCGGCAACGGACCGCAGACGGCCAACAACAATCCGCCGGCCACGACGACCGGCACCGCACCGGCGACGACGGGCTCGGCGCCCACGTCCATGGACGCACCGGCTCCATCCAACCGCTCCGCGCCCGCAACGCCGGCCAAGTAGACGACGCCGGCTGGCATCTACGACACGGCGCCACCGCATGGCCGGTGGCGCCGCACCACTTGACTCCCCCGGCTGCGGGCAGAATGTTGGCGCCAACTCCGGCATCAGTCCGGACACGCTCCGCGGGAGGAGTAACACTGCAGCGCAGGCGCCCGCCGTCCGGTCACGCGACCGCCGGCCAGCCCGCGTTGCACCTCTTCCCTGAGCCGTGCCGAACCGATCGCCACGTCATCAGGACAACTCCATGAACATCCAGACGCCCCGCAAGCCGCTCGGCCCGCAGCCGTGGGAAGTCGTGCGCACGAAGCTCGACCAGTCCCTGCCCTTCGCCAACATGCGCGGCACGCCCTACTACCACGATGCCGTCTGGGAGCAGTTCTCGGAGCAGGAATACGCCCGCCGCTACGCCGCGCTGCGCGACAAGATGAAGGAGCACAAGCTCGATTGCGTGATCGCCGCCGGCGGTCCGAGTCACTGGAGCTTCGGCGCCGGGTCGCTCTGGCTCACCGGTCATGTCGAATGGCACGCGCTCGCCTCCTACGTGCTGGTGCCGCGCGACGGCGAGCCGACCATGATCTACTCGATGGGCGGCACGCACGCCGAGGCGGTGCGCCGCCACGTCGCACCGGCGATCAAGGATGTGCGCCACAGCCGCAATGGCCGCTACGCCGAGGTGATGGTCGAGCGCCTGCAGGAACTCAAGCTCGAGCGCGGCCGCATCGGCCTGATGGAGATCGACCCGCGCCACGAAGACTACATGCCGGTCAACCAGTACAACACGTTGCGCGCCGGCCTGCCCGACGCCGAGCTCGTCTTCACCAAGAACTTCCTGCACGACCTCGTCGTCATTCATTCCGCCGAAGAGCTCGACTGCATCCGCAAGGCGGGCGTGCTGTGCGAGCGCGCGATGGAAGCGATGATCGCGCGCGCCAAGCCCGGCGCGAAGGAGTATGAGCTTCGCGCCGCGGCCGGAGCCGCCATCCTCGACGGCGGCGGCGACATCGACTTCCTCATCATCGGGTCGACGCCGATGGACAATCCGGCGATGATCTTCGGCAATCCACGGCCCTCAAGCCGCGTGCTCAAGAAGGGCGACATCATCAACATGGAGCTCGCCGCCGGCTATCGCGGCTACACCGCGCAGATCGGCTCACCGATCACCCTGGGCGAGCCGACCGAGATGGTGCGCAAGTTCTGGAACGAGATCACCGTGCCCGGCTATCACAAGATCGTCGCCGAGATCGCCCCGGGTAGACCGGCGGAGGCGATGCGCGAGGCGTCGAAATTCTTCCGCGACAACGGCGTGCAGTCGCGGCCGACGCAATGTCACGGCATCGATCTCGTCACCGACAATCCGCACGTCGCCGCCGAGCATGTGCGCGGCGTCCAGGCCGACATGATCCTCAAGCCCGGCATGGTGATCATGGCCGAGCCGAACCCGATCACCGCCGACGGCATGTTCGGCATCTTCCTCGGCCACACCTTCATCGTGAACGAGACCGGGCACGAGATCGTCGACAACTTCCCGCTCGAGATCGCGGTCGCCTAACGCAGGGCGCCGGCTCAGAGATAGCCGGTGCCCATCTCCTGCGCGAAACGCACGGGATCGCCCTCCCAGACGATGCGTGCGTGCTCCAGCACGTAGACCCGGTCGGCGTGCGGCAGCGCGAAGGTGACGTTCTGCTCGCCGAGCACGATCGTCACCGGCGAGCTCTCGCGCAAGCGCTCGAGCGCGCGGCCGAGCTGTTCGAGGATGACCGGCGCCAGTCCGAGCGTCGGCTCGTCGAGGATCAGCAGCTTCGGGTCCATCATCAGCGCGCGGGCGATCGCCAGCATCTGCTGCTCACCGCCCGATAACGTCCGCGCGGCCTGGCCGCGGCGCTCCTTCAGGATCGGGAACAACTCGAGCAGCCAATCGAACTGCTGGCGCCGGCGCGCGGCGGAGAGATGCTGGCCACCGAGATCGAGATTCTCGTGCACGCTCATGTCGCCGAACAGTTCGCGGCTCTCCGGACACTGCACCAGGCCGTCGCGGGCGATAGCGCCGGCCGTCTTGCGGCGCAGGTCGTTGCCGTCGAAGGTGATCTTGCCGGAATACGGCACCAGGCCGGACATCGCATTGAACAGCGTCGTCTTGCCGGCGCCATTGAGGCCGACGATGGAGACGAACTCGCCCTGCCCGACATGCAGGCCGACTTTGTCGAGCGCCTGCGCCTTGCCATAGAAGACGCTGACATCCTCCACCTCGAGCAGCGGCGGCTTGGCAGCGCCTGCGGCAGCCCGGTGCTGCGAGGCCGTGATCTCACCGCCGAGATAAACGCGGCGCACGGTCGGATTGCGCATAACCTCATCGGCCGTGCCTTCCGCGATGCGCTCGCCGAGATACATTGCGAACACGCGGTCGACCAGCGCTGCGACGCTCTTGACGTTGTGGTCGACCAGCAGCACGGCGCGGCCCTCGTCGCGGAAGCTGCGGATGAGGTCCGAGAACACGCCCACCTCGGACATGGTCAGCCCGGCAAAGGGTTCGTCGACAAGCACGACCTTCGGATTGCGCGCGATGGCCTTCGCCATCTCCATGCGCCGCAAATCGGCGAAAGGCAGCGTCGAGGGATGGCGGTTGACCACCGCGGCGAGGCCGACGCGGTCGGCAATGGCGCGCGCGCGGGCGTCGACGTCACGGTCCGCGAACAGGCGCAGCAGCGAATCCGGCAGCAGCGCCAGCTTGATGTTCTCCAGCACGGTCTGCCGGTGCAGCGGCCGCGAATGCTGGAACACGATGCCGACGCCGGCGCGCGCGACGCGGTGCGACGGCCAGCGCGTGATGTCGGTGCCTTCGAGCGAGACCGTTCCGGCACTGCACGGTTCGATGCCCATCACGAGCTTCATCAGCGTCGACTTGCCGGAGCCGTTCGGCCCGATCAGGCCGACGATTTCGCCGGCACGCACCTGCAGCGTGATGTTCTTGACCGCAACGAGGCCGCCGTAGCGCTTGCTCAGGTTCTCGACCTGCAGACGGACGGGCGCGTTCATTCGCGCTCTCCCGCACGCAGCACGTAGCCCAACAGTCCGTCGGGGAAGAACAGGATCACCGCCAGTGCCACCGCCGAGACGACGAAGGTATTGAGCTGGCCGAGCGGGCGCAGGAACTCGGTCGCCAGGATCAGGAAGATGGCGCCGAGCGGCGCGCCGAGGATGGTGCGCCGGCCGCCGAGCACGGCGGCGATGATCACTTGCACGCCGATGGAGATGTCGATGACGGTGTCGACCGAGGCAGTGCCCATATAGAAGATGAGCATGGCGCCGGCGACGCCGGAGAACAGCGCGCTGATGCAGAACGCGGCAATCTTGTGCTTGGTGACGTTGAAGCCGAGCGCCTGCGCCTCGATCCTGTCCTGTCCGCTCGCCTGCAGGATCAAACCCACGGACGAGCGCGACAGGCCGAACAGCAGGATGGCGCTGACGACGAGGAAAGCCAGCGCATACCAGTAGTTCTGGCTGGCGTCGATCGAGAGGACGTCCGGCACCGTCATGCCGATCTCGCCGCCGGTCCAGTGGGCGAAGATGACAATGGCGTTCTGCAGCAGCAGCACGGCGACCAGCGTGACAAGGCCGAAATAGGGCCCACTGAGCCTGAGCGCCGGCACCGCGAGAACGAGGCCGCCGAGCACCGCGACGACGGCGCCGGCCAGCACGCAGACGAAGATCGGCGGTCCGAACTGGTTGTCGAGGATCGCGGCGGTGTACGCACCGAGGCCGATCAGAAAGGTCGGCCCGAAATTGACCTCACCGGCGAAGCCAAAGAGGAGATCCCAGGACATCGAAAACACGCCGAAGTAATAGGCGACGGTCAGGATGGCGAGCAGATATTCGGAGACCCACAGCGGCAGGAGCGCGGCCACGACGGTGACGCCGATGGCGATATAGAGCGCCGGCGAGCGTAAGAGGTTCTTCATCGTCGTGCCCTCACCGCCGTCCCAGGATGCCCTGCGGCCGCACGTAGACGACCAACACCAGCAGCAGCAGCGCCGGGATCGGCCGCAAGGTCGGCGCGATCAGATAGGCGGTGATCGTCTCCAGATAGCCGACGACATAAGCCGCGATCAGGGAACCCGACACGCTGCCCATGCCGCCGAGCACCACGATCGAGAACGCGCTGGCGGTGAGTTGTCCTGCGCTGGCCGAGCTGACGCCGAGGAAGGACGCGAGCAGCACGCCGGCGATGCCGGCGAGCACGCCGTAGATGCTCCAGACGAACAGGTAGATGCTCGACAGGTCGAAGCCGAGCAGCGTCAGGCCGCGCGGATTGATCGACGCGGCCAGCAGCCTCTTGCCGGCCGGCGTGCGGTTGACGAGGAGCCAGAGGAGCCCGATGACGACCCAGCAAATGACCGCGATCATGATTTCGTTCTTCGGCAAGCGCACGCCGGCGATGTAGGTGACGCCGTCGATCAGCGGCCGCATCGTGACCGGATTGTCGGTGAACAGGTAGGCGAGCCCGACCTGGATCATGATGCCCCAGAGAAGCGTCCCGGTGAGGATGAATATCTCGGTCTCGTCGCGCGGGATCGCTTTCGACCGCTGGATCGGCAGGATGACCATGAAATAGGTGACGTAGGAGGCGACGAGCCCGGCGATGACGCCGGTCAGAGTGCCAAGATAGACGCCGAAGCCGAGATCGCCGGCGGCGAGCCAGCCGATCACCGCGGCGATGACCATGATGCCGCCATGCGACAGGTTGAGCACGCCGGAGACGCCGAAGATGAGTGTGAAGCCCATGGCGCCAAGCGCGTATAGCGAGCTGATGGCAAAGCCATCGATCAAAATCTGCAAGTAGACCATCGGAATCCTCGTCGCAGCGCGGCCGCGGCTTTCCGCCGCGATTAATCCGGGCCATCGCGGACCGCGGCCGGAAAACCTCGTTTCCCGGTCACGGTCCGCGCATGGGTCACGGCGGCGCGCTTACTTGGCGGCAGCCTGTTGCGGCAGCTTCACGAAATCCGGGAATTTGATTTTCCCGTTGGCCTTGTCGGTCGGCCACACGGTCACCTGCTTCCCGTTCTGCCACTGGATGAAGGTGCCCGAGACGTAGTCTTTCCCGTACTTCATCGCGTGTGTGTACTGGCTGTCCTTGCCGTAGAACTGGACGCGGCCGATGGTGCCGACGTAGTCGGTCTTCTCCATCGCGGCGACGAGTTTGTCCGGATCGGTCGAGCCAGCAGCAACCGCGGCGTTGGCAATGATGTAGACGTCGTCATAGGCAGCGAAGCCGCTATAGGCGGGCGTCGCGCCGTATTTCTTCTGGTAGGCCTCGATGAACGGGATGGTTTTCGGGGTGATCGCCACACCGGGACCTGCCGCGGTCGCCGTGATGACCCCCTCGGCCGCGCCGTTGGTGTCCTTCCAGAAGGTCGACGTGGTCGCCTGCGAGCTCTGACCCGCCATCGCGATCGGCACCCGCTGATCGTGCCATTGCACTGTCGGCTGCACGCCGACATGACTGATGCCGGTGATGATCACGTCCGGATGCTCACCCTCGATCTTGTTGAAGATCGGCGTGAAGTCGGTCGTATCCGGATTGAAGCGGATGTGGTCGAGCACCTTGAGGCCGGCTTCCGGCAGGCATTTGAGGTACTGCGCGTCGAGTGGCGTGGTCCAGGCCGCATCCTCGCTCATCACCGCAGAGGACTTCATGTGGTAGGTCTTGACCAGGGTGTCCTTCGAGAAGTCGCAGATCGACTGGGCGATAAAGGCCGACGTCAGCCAGCCGTGGAAGGTGTATTTGTAGTGCGCGTAGTCGTCGTGCACGTGCTTGGAGATGTCGGTCGAGGCCGCGCCCGGCGTGATGAAGATCTTGTGCAGACGCGCCGACCACGGCTCGATCGCCAGTGCCACCTCGCTGATGTAGCTGCCGATGACGGCATCGACCTTGTCCTGGTTGACCGCGCGCTGGAAGGCGCGCACGGCGTCCGCCGCCGACGAATGGTCGTCGTAGGTAATGACCTGGACCTTGTGGCCCTGGATGCCGCCCTTGGCGTTGATCTCGTCGGCGGCAAGTTGCGCCGCCTTGGTAATCGACGTACCGGCAACCGCCGCGTCCTCACCAATGACGCCGATCTTGATCGGTTTATCGGCCGCATGGACCGGTATGCTAATGCCGACGCCGATGACCGACGCCGTCAGAGCGCCGGCAAGCAGCTGCCAGCGCGACGCAGTTGTGCGCTTCAGAAAACTCATCACGTTTCTCCCTGTCGCCCCACTCTTTTGAGTGCTCGATCATCGGCAGCGACGACAGCGTTTCCGCAGTCAATTCGCGGACAGGCACCGGATCGACGCGCGATGATGAAGGTTTTGGTCAAAACGGGCAAGCATCGCTGCAGCGGAACAACACGTGAAACCGTGCGACGCATCGGAATGTGACGATATGGCGCAAGAATTAAAATTCGTGCGCGCCCATGGAACGACATTCGAACACGACGCGTTCGATTTAATCCGTCTTGCACTGCGAGATTTTGATAAAGTCGCTACCGCATCGCAGCAGAGCAAATTGGTAGCCTGTTGCCGCCCGTCGCTGTCGCCGCTCAACGTTCGGCTGGGTGCTCCGCGGCAAACGCCCGGGCGGCGGCGGCCAGTTGTCCGGCCGCGGCTACCACGGCGCCGTGATGACTCAGGAAGCAGGCGAGGTTCGCCGGCACGGCCTCCGCCGCGCGCGCGGCGCCGGCGCCTTCGAGCAGCGCCGCCGCATCGGCGAACAGCATCGCCTGCTCGATCTGCTCGGCTTTCAATTCCACGGCCGCAACATCCTTGCGCAGGGTCGTGACGGGCTCTCCGATCGCCAGCATCTCCTTCAGCGTCTGCCGCACCGTGCGCAGCGGCAGCACGGTCCGCTGCTGCCATGCTTCGACCCGGGCAACGATGCCGGCGACCTGCCGCTCGCTCAGAAGCGCCCTCCGGCCCGCCCCCGCCCAGGCGCAGAACAGCAGCGCATTGACGTCGATACCGTGCCGCGCCTGCAGGCCGAGGCATTCCTCCGCCACGCCCGCCCGGGCATAGACGTCAAGGGAGAAGGTCCAGAACGGGTTTTCGAGCTGAAGCACGGCGGAACCCCGCGTGAGATGGACGGAAATCGCTGCCGAGCCTAGCAAATAGCGCTAGGCGGGGGGCGGCCCGGACGCTATTTTGCGGCGCATGAACCATCACCGCCCGATTCAATCGAAGCCGCGCATCCTGGTCGGCATTACCGGGGCCTCCGGCGCCATCTACGGTATCCGGCTCCTGGAGCTCCTGCGCGACTACGGGGCCGAGACCCACCTGGTCATGTCCAAGGCGGCGCAGGTGACGCTCGCCTGCGAGACCAGCCTGAAGGTTGCCGACGTCGAGAAGCTCGCCGACGTGGTCTACCCGAACGGCGACATCGGCGCGGCCTGCTCAAGCGGCTCGTTCAAGATGAGCGGCATGATCATCGCCCCCTGCTCGATCAAAACCATGTCGGAGATCGCCACCGGCAACACCGGCAGCCTGATGTCGCGCGCGGCCGACGTGGCGCTGAAGGAGCGACGCCGCGTCGTGCTGATGCTGCGCGAGACGCCGCTGCACATCGGCCATATCCGCAACATGGCTGCGGTGACGGAAGCCGGCGCAATCGTCTACCCGCCGGTGCCGGCATTCTACGCGCTGCCGCAATCGCTCGAGGACATGATCGACCACACGCTCGGTCGCGTGCTCGATCTCTTCGACATCGACGTCGGCAAGGTGCGCCGCTGGTCGGGCGACCGCGTGCGGCCGAAGCAGCGTCAGACCGTCGAAACCTGAGCGTCCAGCGCCTCCTAGCGGCGCGACGCGGACTGCCGCGTCATGCTCACCTGCTGCGGAATCAGCGAGCTTTGAATCGGAGCGGCCCGCTGCGCGTCGTTGCTGTGGCGCGGCCATTTCAGCCAGAAACCCTCGTCGCCCTCGCGCCGTGAGCCGAAGCGCGGTCCGCTGCCGGCAGCGCGGATTTTCACCGGCTTGCGCCGACGCAGGATCGCGAACACCGCAAACACGGCGCCGGCGAGCAGCGCAGCGAGCAGGATCACCAGGACGTTCTGGGCGAATGGCGTGGCGGACGCCGTGTCGGAAGCCGGCGCCGCCGCTGCCGCCTGTGTCTCACGCCGCGCGGCCGCTCGCTTCTTAGCCGGTGCTTGGCGCACGGGCTGATCCGTCGCCACGGGTTGGGTTTGGCCGGGTGCCGCGGCAGCCGCGGCCTCGACATCGCTAGCGGCGGCCGACGTCGGATCGGTCCAGACCGTCGCGGCATGTGGTGCCGCTGCGGATGGCGCGGGCGCAGGAGTCGCGGTTTGCACGGTCGTCGCGGCAACGGACGGCGCAGGATCCGCAGCCGGTTGTGACAGCGCGGGGGGCTGGACCGGTTGCATGGTCGCAGCGGAATTCACCGTCGGTGTCGCCGCGCCCCGATCGGGCTGCGCCGGCGCGGGGTTATCGGCCTGTTGCGATGGCGCCGCAGACGGCGTTGCCGCGGCCGCACCGACGTCGCGGAGATACCAGCATTTGCGATTGTTGGCGCGATCGAGGTGATAATACCAGTGCTGCCCCTTCGGCGCCGCGCCGTTCGGCGCGGACAGGCAGTCGTTCGGCGCCGCATGCGAGGCCCCGTGGCCGGCGACGAGCGCAGTCAGTAGCGCGGCAATCGCCGCCGGTCCCGGAATCGACTTACGCATCACTGGCCCCCCTCGTTCGAGACGAGCCAACTCTTCCCAGAGAACGTGATTGCAATGCGTCGCAAATGTGCACGCGACGGGACGATTCCGCGGCGCGGCACGCAGGTAATACGCTGCCGCCGGACGCGCGCAGGACGCGAAGCGCGTGTCGCTTTACAGCGTCACCTTGCGCTCGGGCCGAAGCAGGGCGCGGCGCCGCCGCGTCGGGTACTGCCGGTGTTTTGGGAAGAAGTGGTGGGCGCACCAGGGCTCGAACCTGGGACCCGCTGATTAAGAGTCAGCTGCTCTACCAACTGAGCTATGCGCCCCGAGCGTTGAGCCCGGAAATCCGAGAAAGCACGCGGCCTTCGCGGACGCGGCTCTGTAGCAAAGGTGGGGGGACCTGTCCAGCAGCGCAAGCCATCGAAATGCCCTGCAAGTGCCGCCAAACAAAGGAAAAGCCGCCGGGATCGGCCCGGCGGCTCCCTCGGCGGTCGGCAGAAGGGCGAACTCGCCTCCGCTGCTCCGCCTGCTACTCGAGGCCGGCGCTTACTGCGCGCCGGGACCCTGCTCGGGGCCCATCGGGCCGCCTTGGAAGCCGCGATGGCGGAAACCTTCGCGGCCGCGCCAGCCGTGATGGTGGCCGTGACGGCCGAACGAGTGCGAGAGCCGCGCCAGGATCATGAAGCGATGCTTCTGCGCCTGGTCGAGGCTCTGGTAGAGCGGCTCGGACGCATCGGCGAGCCTCTTGAGCGCCGCACCGCGGCTCTCCATCGCCTGCGCGCGCACGCCGAGACGCTCGATCGGATCCTTCGGCTTGTCGGCGCTGGCGCGCGCGGCGAAGCGGTCCTCACGCTGCTTGGCGAGATCGCGCAGCGCGCTCTCGACGGCCGGCCAGTTCTTCTCCTGGTCGGGCGTCAACTTGAGGCCCGCATGCAGCGCGGCGACGCGCGCGTCGGCGAAGGCGCCGATGTCTTGCGCGCTCGGACGCCAGTGCGGACCGCGCGGTCCGTGATCGGGTCCCTGCTGCGCGTAAGCAAGGGTGCCGCCGGCGATCGCAAGCGCGGTCGTACCGGCTAGTATTGTCTTCCACATGTGCCACCTCCAATGGAGAATTGAACGTGGCATCAGCAGAGAGCCACGGCTCTGCCTTATCAAGTTAAAGTTTGGACAGAGATTACCGCCGCGCAATGTAGATGTACCGGCGTTCATCGAACGCCGGTACATTCGCAAATGTGAAAACCGGATCGCGGGCGCCGCTTTATATATTTACATCCCGAGCAGGCGCGGCAGAAAGGTCGACAGGCCTTCCCAGTAGGTGACGACTCCGAGGAACACCAGCATCGTCAGCAGCCACGGCCACACCGCGATCGTCAATTCGGTTATGCCCATCTTGGCGATGCCGGAGGCGACATAGAGATTGAGGCCCACCGGCGGATGACAGAGGCCGACCTCCATGTTCACGGTCATCAGGATGCCGAAATGCACCGGATCGATGCCGAGCTTTATGGCCACCGGGAACAGAATCGGCGCCATGATCAGGATGATCGACGACGGCTCCATCACGTTGCCGGCCATCAGCAACAGGACGTTGACGATCAGCAGGAAGCCGACCCAGCCGAAGCCCTGCGCGATCATCCAGCCGGCGAGCTGATTGGGGATGTTCTCGTAGGTCATCAGGAACGAGAACAGCACCGCATTGGTGATGATGTAGAGGATCATCGCGCTCAGGTTGGCGGACGACAGCAGCACGCGCGGCACGTCGCGAAGCTTGAGGTCCTTGTAGACGAACACCGCGACGACGAAGGCGTAGACGGCGCTCACCGCCGCCGCCTCGGTCGGGGTGAACAGGCCGGAGTAGATGCCGCCGATGACGATGACGATCAGCGCCAGGCCCCAGAAGGAATCACGGAACGCCTTGAAGCGTTCGGCGATGCCTGCCTTCGGCATGCGCGGATAGTCGTTGCGCCAGGCGCGATACCAGGTCGTGACACCGAGCATCGTCGCTAGCACGATGCCCGGCACGATGCCGGCGATGAACAGCTTGCCGACCGACGAATTGGTCGACACGGCGAACAGCACCATCGGGATCGACGGCGGGATGAGGATACCGAGCGAGCCGGAGGTGGTTATGACGCCAGCGCCGAACCGCTTTGGGAAACCCTGCGCCACCATGGCCGGGAGGATGACCGAGCCGATCGCCACCACGGTCGCCGGCGACGAGCCGGAGATGGCCGCGAACAAGGCGCAGGCGAGCACGGCCGCCAACGCCAGGCCGCCGTACCAATGCCCGACCATTGTCGTGGCGAAATGAATCATGCGCCGCGCGACGCCGCCGTGGGTGAGGAAGTTTCCGGCAAGGATGAAGAACGGGATCGCCATGATCTCGAAGCTCTCGAGACCGGTGAACAGCTTCATCGCGACCGACTCGGTGCGGACGTCGGTCAACGTGAACATGAAAGTAAGCACGGTGAGGCCGAGCGCGATCGACACCGGCATGCCGGTCACCATCAGCGCCAGCAACAGGCCGAAGACGATGACGACGCGCATGAACTGCGGCAGCACAATCAGATGCGCGGCGTGCGCGAAGCAGATGCCGGCAATCAGGATCGGCAACAGCATCAAAATGAGACCGAGCGGGCTGTAGCCCTCGCCCTTGAGCGCCGCGGCGGGCGCGTCGGCGGGATGGAGCGGCTCGACTTCGACGCCCTCGACCTGGCTGGTGTCGTGGTGCGGCAGTTCACCCGTCCAATAAAAGGACCAGGCGACCTGGAGGAAGCGGAAGCACATCAACGCCGAGCCGAGCGGGATCGCCAGATAGACGATCCACATCGGCGCTTCGAGGTCGTTCGATTGCTGCCCTGTATGCCACATCTCGCGGACGAACGAGGTGCCGAAAGCGGCAATGATCGCGGTGAACAGCGCGCCGCACAGCAGGCTGAAGGTGACCACGCGCCGACGCGAGCCGGCCGGCAGCATGTTCACCAGCACATCGACGCCGACATGGATGCCGGTCCGCACGCCGTAGGCGGCGCCGAACTTGGCCATCCAGATGAACATGTAGATGCAGAGCTCCTGCGCCCAGGACAGATCCCGGCCGGCGAGCCACTTGAAAATGGAGGTTAGGACCGCGGCGAGTAACGTGAAGCCGTGCGCGGTCGCCCACTTCGCCCAGGCGATCGACAGCCCGGTGCCGTAGCGATGCAGCACCGCGACGAAAATCAGGAGTGTCGCGGCCATGATAAGAGCGGCGATCAGCCACTCTTCGAGATGATCAAGCGCGCGAGAGAGTACTTTCCCCACGGCACGTTCCCCCCACAAGAAACGTTGGGGACCGGGAGTGGTGACACTCCCGGTCCGCTGTCGATGCGACGGCGTTGATCGCCGTCCGGATTACATCTGGACGTGCAGTTCCTTGGCGATCAGGTCGAGTACTTCCTGACCGACGCGGCCCTTCGCCCACTTGTAGGTGGGGCGCATGGCCTTCTGCCATTCGACCTTCTGCGCATCGGTGAGATAGTGCAGCGTCGTCTTGCCCGACTTCTTGATGGCCTCGAGGTCGTCCTTGTTCTCCGTGGCGGCGATCGAGTTGGTGTAATCGGTCGCCTCGGCCATTGCCTTGTCGAGTTCCTTGCGGATGTCGGGCGGCAGGCCGTTCCAGAACTTGGTGTTGACGATCACCGCGTACTGCAGGTGCGCGTGATAGGACACGGTGATGTCCTTCTGCACCTCGTAGAACTTCTGCGTCAGATAGTTCGACGGCGTGTTTTCGCAGCTGTCGACGACGCCGGTCTGCAGCGCCTGATAGACCTCGGAGAAGGCCATGATCTGCGGGATCGCGCCGAGATCGCGGAAGTAGCGATCGGCAATCTTCGAGCCCGAGATGCGGACCTTCAGGCCCTGGAAGTCGGCCGGATGGATCAGCGGGCGGTTGGCCGAGACCATATGGAAGCCGTTGTCCCAGTAAGCGAGACCGGTGATGCCCTTGGCTTCAAGCTTCTTGAACAGGTACTTGCCGACGGCACCCTTCATCGCCGCATCGTAGGTGGCGTCGTCCTTGAACAGCCACGGCAGGTCGAGCGCCTCGAATTCCTTCACGCCGAGCGGCGCGAACTTGGCGGTCGACGGCGCCAGCATCTGCACGGAGCCGAGCTGCAGCGCCTCGATTTCTTCCTTGTCCTTGTAGAGGGTCGAGTTCGGATAGACTTCGACCTTGACCTTGCCGTTGGTGTACTTCTCGGCGAGCTCTTTGAACTTCAGCGCGCCCTTGCCTTTGGGCGTGTCGTTCGCGACGACGTGGCTGAACTTGATCACGATCGGGCTCTGGGCCATCGCCGAACCCGAAGCCATCACAGCGGCTACAATTGCAGCAGCAAGCACAAACTTGCGCATAGGCCTGTTTCCTCCGTTATGCCCCAGAACAGGGGTATTTTCTGTCTTTGTACCGCCAAACTGGCATTAAACCCGTAAGGCGGCAAGTCGTGGAATAGTCCACAACCAAGACGGAGGATCAAGACCGTAAAGACGGCGGCCGGGGCCGCCATCCATCATCAATTGGTCTGCATCGCGGCCGATTACCGCAGGGCTGCGACGACCGAGCCGAGGCCCATCTCGTTGGCGAGACCGGAGGCCGCCTGCATCTGCTCGGGATCGAGCACCGCAATCAGCGGCCGCGCCGCCGCGGCCAGCCGTGCGACAGCGGCATTATCGAGCACAACCGAGACGACACGGCTGCTGATACGATGAACGATACCGCCTGTCTCGCTCGTGTGCTGCCGACCAGCCAGCCGGCGCAAGGCCGACTCGACTGCCGGCCAGTAGCGCTCCTGGTCGGGACGAAGGTGCAGCGCGCTCTTGATGCGCGCCACGTTAATCGTGGTCGCAGCGCCCTGCTCTGCGTAGGTCCCGTAGTCGCTTGCGGTGGCCGGAAGTGACGGCAACAGACCGGTCATCGCGAGCGCAAGGGCGCCCGCGCAAAGTGTTTTCTTCATCCTTCAGAGTTCCCCGTGACGTTGAACTTGGATCTACACGCGGCCTCTCAGGCCCCGGCGTATGGGGATGCAAGTACCGTGACAATTCGCCACCAAGGCGTGCGAATTGCGGACGAAATGTGATTTTTGGCCCGCCGCGGAACCAAAAGCTCCCCAGACGACCGCAAACATGTCAAAAGACACGAAAGTCCGCGTGGATATGCAAAGGGCGGCCGCGTTTTCCCGCGGCCGCCCTGTCAAATGTCCGAAGCGCGGCGGTGGAGCTAGCCGGCCTCCTGTGAGTGAATGCGCCGCTCGATCCCCGGCTCCCTGTTGCGCCGGCTGGTCATTTTGTTGAGCGCGCCCAGATAGGCCTTCGCCGACGCGACCAGGGTGTCGGGATCGGCGCCGCGCGACGTGAACGAGCGGCCGTCATGCGCCAGCCGCACCGATACCTCGGCCTGTGCATCGGTGCCCTCGGTCACCGCGTGCACCTGGTAGAGCTCGAGCTTGGCCTCATGCGGCACCAGGGCGTGGATCGCATTGAAGATCGCATCGACCGGGCCGTTGCCGGTCGACTGCGTCGTCTCTTGGTTGCCGTCGATATCGAGCGTCAGCGTCGCTGTCTGCGGGCCCATCGTGCCGGCGATCACCGTCATGGAGACAATCTTGACGCGGTCGTGCGCGGTGGCGATCTCCTCGTCCACCAGAGCCTCGATGTCCTCGTCGTAAATCTGCTTCTTGCGATCGGCCAGCGCCTTGAACCGCACGAAGGCGTCCTCGAGCTGGTTGGCGGCGAGCTGATAGCCCAGTTCCTCCAGCTTATGCGCGAAGGCGTGGCGGCCAGAATGCTTTCCCATGACCAGCGAGGTCTGCTTCACGCCGACCGTCTCCGGGGTCATGATCTCGTAGGTCTGCGCGTTCTTGAGCATGCCGTCCTGATGGATGCCGCTCTCGTGCGCGAAGGCGTTCCGCCCGACGATGGCCTTGTTGTACTGCACCGGAAACGAGGTCGCCGCCGAAACGAGCTTAGACGCGCGCGTGAGCATGGTGGCGTCGATGCTCGTCCAGAACGGCAGTACGTCGTTGCGCACCTTCATCGCCATCACGACTTCCTCGAGCGCCGCATTGCCCGCGCGCTCGCCGATGCCGTTGATGGTGCACTCGATCTGCCGCGCGCCCGCCTTCACGCCGGCCAGCGAGTTCGCCACGGCCATGCCGAGGTCGTTGTGGCAGTGCGTGGAGAACACCGCGAGATCGGAATTCGGCACGCGCTCGCGCACCGTCTTGAACAGATGGAAGTACTCCTCCGGCACGGTGTAGCCGACGGTGTCGGGGATGTTGATCGTGGTGGCGCCGGCCTTGATCGCCGCCTCGACGCAGCGGCAGAGAAAGTCGATCTCGGTGCGGGTGCCGTCCTCGCTCGACCACTCGACGTCGTCGGTGTGGCTACGTGCGCGCGTCACCTGCGCGATCACCATCTCGTAGACTTCGTGCGGCTCCTTCTGGAGCTTGTATTTCATGTGCACGGGCGAGGTGGAGAGGAACGTGTGGATGCGCTTGCGCTTGGCCGGCTTGATCGCCTCGGCGCAGCGATCGATGTCCTTGAAGGCGGCGCGCGACAGGCCGCAGATCACGGCATTCTTCGAGCGCTTGGCGATCTCGTTGACCGCTGCGAAGTCGCCCTCCGAGGCGATCGGGAAGCCGGCCTCGATGATGTCGACGCCCATCGTGTCGAGCAGCTCGGCGACCTCGATCTTCTCCTCGTGCGTCATGGTCGCGCCGGGGCACTGCTCGCCGTCGCGCAAGGTGGTGTCGAAGATGACGACGCGGTCCTTGTCGGACTTGGCGGTCGTACTCATGGTCGTGATCCTTCTCTAAAAGCTCATGCGCCGCTTCAGGGCGCTCCTAAGGGGTGTCTCCGTCAGTCCCCCCGAGTGCCCAGGCGCAATGCCCTGCCGGCCCTCAGGGGCAGATAAGGAGAAGGAGCGAGCCCAGAATGAGGGTGGCCGCGGCGCCGGCTGTGGAAGCCGCCCGCTCGATCGCGCAAATGTCGTGGCGCGTCGACATGGCCTGACGAAAACCCTCTGTTGCTTCGGCGGTTATAATGACGGAGGCCGGTGAAGCCCGCGTTAACCGCAGTTGGGAACGGAGTGCTTCTAGCGGAAGGGCCCCGCCATGATCAAGCGCCGAGATAGGTCAGCATTGCTGTCTGTTTCCGGCGGAAAGCGAGGACGCATGGACGGCCGTACCGCTGCTCTGATGCGCCAGGCCTGGCCGCGTCAGCTGATGTTTCTCGTCTTCATGGCCGCGCTGCTGTTCGCGCCGGCCGGCACCCTGCGCTACTGGCAGGCCTGGCTGTTCCTCGCCGTGTTCGCCGGCTGCACCGTCCCGCTCGGCATCTACTTCGTGATCCACGACCCGGCGCTGGTCGAGCGGCGCATGAAAGTCGGCCCCGCCGCCGAGCAGGAGCCGGCGCAGAAGATCGCCATCGGCATCGTCTGCGTGGCCCTGGTGGCGATGCTCATCGTGCCGGGCTTCGACCGCCGCTGGCACTGGTCGGATGTCCCGGCCTGGCTGACGGTCCCCGCCGAGTGCGTCATCGCGGCGAGCTTCGTCATCTTCTTCTTCGTGATGAAGCAGAACAGCTTCGCGGCCGCCACGGTGCGCGTCGAGCGCGACCAGACGGTCATCTCGACCGGCCTCTACGGCGTCGTGCGCCATCCGATGTACATGGGCACGCTGCCGCTGACGATCGCGATCCCGCCGGCGCTCGGCTCATATTGGGCTCTGCTGCCGGCGCTTGCGATCGTGCCCGCGCTCGTCTGGCGCCTCATCGACGAGGAACGCGTGCTCAGGCGCGACCTGCCCGGCTACGCGGACTATTGCGCGCACGTGCGCTGGCGGCTGGTGCCCGGCGTGTGGTGACGCTCACGCGCCTTTGCGCGACAGCGCCCGCCGCGCCTTGTCCAGATCCTTGAGCGCCTGTCCCGTCACCTTCGGATAATCGAGCTTCAGCCGGTCGAGCGCATCGACCAGCGCCGCCGCGACCACCATGCGCGTGAACCACTTGTTGTCGGCCGGCACCACATACCACGGCGCATGATCGCGGCCGGTCTCGCGGATCGCCTCCTCGTAGGCCGCCATATATTTCGGCCAGAGCTTGCGTTCGGCAACGTCGCTCAGAGAGAACTTCCAGTACTTGTCGGGCAGATCGAGCCGGTCGAGGAAGCGCTTGCGCTGCTCCTCGCGCGAGACATTGAGGAAGAATTTGAGGATCAAGGTGCCGTTGCGGGCGAGATGCTGTTCGAAGCCGCGGATATCGTCGAAGCGATGTTTCCAGATCTTCTTGTGCTCGAGGCTGTCGGGCAGCTTCTGCGCGGCGAGCAACTCGCGATGCACCCGAACCGCCAACACCTCCTCGTAATGTGAGCGGTTGAAGATGCCGATGCGGCCGTTCGCCGGCAGGCGCTGCGTGATGCGCCAGAGGAAATCGTGGTCGAGTTCCTCGACGCTCGGCTGCTTGAAAGAATGCACCTCGACGCCCTGCGGATTGACCCCTGTCATCACGTGCTTGATCAGACTGTCCTTGCCGGCGGCGTCCATCGCCTGCAGCACAATGAGCACCGACCAGGTGTTGCTGGCATAGAGCCGCTGCTGTAATTCCGTCAGCCGTTTGATGCCTTCGTCGAGCAGCACCTTCGCCTCGGCCTTGTCGACGGTCAGCCCGCAGCATTCGGCCGGATCGTGGTCGGCGATGCGGAAATGCTTGGGCTTGTCGATGCGGAAGCGTTTGGCGATGCTGTCGAGCTTCATGCGCACAGTTCACGCCGAGTTTCAGGACTTGGCAAGCGGTCCGGCGAAGTGCGCTTCCAGAAACGCCGTGACGAAGGCCGGCATGGCCGGGTCGTAGTCGGCCGGACCGCGGACGATGCGGATGTCGGCGAGCTCCGGCTGCGCCTCCGTCGCGAGGTGCTCGAGCATCCTGGCGCGTAGCGCGTCGGCGGCAAGCGCGCTGCGCAGCGTCTTGATATGGACGATGAGCTGGCCGTCGATCACCGTCGTCCAGCCGGACGCCGGCGCCACCTCGGCGATGTCGAGGCCGGTCTCCTCCTTGAGTTCGCGCGCGACGCTCCAGTCGAGGTCGACCTTGCCGTCGATGATGTCGCTCGGATCGGGCGTGCCGGCAGGAAAGTAGATCCAGCCGGCATTGGCGGTGTGCGCGCCCATGACGCCGAGCAGCACGGCGCCGTCGGCCGAGATCACCGCGCCGGCACCGAAGCAGTCGTGCACGCCGGCGTCCGTGGGCTGCCAGTGCCGCCAGGCCGAGAAGCTCGCATAGTCGGTTTCGAGATAAGCGCCGCGGAAGATGCCGTCCCGCATCTCGTAACGATGCAGCACGAGGACGCGGCCGTTCCAGATCGCCGGCTTCTGCCGCTGCAATTCGGCGAACCAGGCGTCGATCTCCGCCCGCCGCGCTTGCGCGAACGGCCATGGCGCCGGTTCGAAGGCGAGATCGAGGCGGTCGACGGAAAAGACGGCGAGGCTGGTCATCGCGCGCAATCGACGCGACGCGCGCGCCTGCGTCAAGCCTCGATCGTGCCTTCGGCAACGATGACGGCGCTGCCGCCGACCGTCACCGCCGAGAACTGTCCGGCGACGATGGTCATGCCGAGGCGGATCAGGCTCGGCCGGCCCATCTCGTAGCCCTGCTCGATCGCGACTTTGTGCTCGCCGTCGCCATAGCCGCCGAAGCGGCCGAGCAGGCCGGCGAAGGCCGCCGCCGCCGAGCCGGTCGCGGGGTCCTCGATAATCCCCATGCGCGGCGCGAACATGCGCGCGTGGAAGTCGTGATCCTTCTCGACGGTCTCGCGCGTGAACACGAACATCGCCGAATTGTCCGCCGGCAGCGCGGCGAAGCGCGCGAGATCGGGCGCGGCCTTGCGCACCGCTTCGAGGCCGCGCAGCGGCACGAACAGGAACGGATTGCCGGCGCTCCAGCAGCTCGGTCCGATGCCGTCGAAGCCGATTTCGTCCGGCGTCACGCCAAGCGCCGCGGCGATCACGTCATTGTCCGGCGCAGAGGCGACCCGCTGCGGCTGGGCCGGCAGCGTGAACGACGCCTCGCCGCCGCCCTCGCGCGGCGTCACCCGGCAGCGGATGCGGCCGATCTGCTCCTCGAGCACGAAGTCGTGCGACTTGCCGCCGTCGCGCGCGGCGAGCAGCACGGCCGTCCCCACGGTCGGGTGGCCGGCGAACGGCAGTTCGCGCCTGGGCGTGAAGATGCGGCAGCGGGCGCGATGATCGGCGTTCTCCGGTGGCAGCAGGAACACCGTCTCCGGCAGATTGAATTCGTTGGCGATCGCCTGCATCGCCTCGGTGTCGAGATCGTCGGTGTCGAGCACGACGGCCAGCGGGTTGCCGGCGAAGCGGCGCTCCGTGAACACGTCCAATGTGACGTAACGGCGTTTCATGGCGGCCCCCGTGGCATTGCGCGGCGAGGATAATGCGACCGCGCGCCGAAAGTTCATCAAATCTTTCGATGACAACTATTCACGATAGCCGTTCGGCCGCGAACACGCGGGTCGGATTGACGATCTCGTCCTGCGCCAGCACCGGCTGAATCTCGGGGGCGCCCGCTTCCGCGGTCTTCGCCAGCACGCCGAACATCGTCGAGGCGGCGCGCGACAAGGCCTCGGCGATTTGACCCGAGCGCAGATAATGCGCGCAGAACATCGCCGCGATGGCATCGCCGGCGCCGTTCGCCGCCACCGCGAGCTTCGGCGTGCGCAGGCGGAATTCGCCCGTCTCGTCGCAGGCCAGCAGATCGACCGCGTCGGCCGGCGTGTCGTCGACGGCAAGCGACGTGACCAGCACCGCGCGCGGGCCGCGCGCATGCAGCGTCTTCACTGCGGCGCGCGCCTGATCGAGCGTGCGGCTCGCGCGGCCGGTGAGGAAATCGAGTTCGAAGTGGTTGGGCGTGACGATGTCGGCGGCGGCGACCGCCCTGTCGCGCATGAATTCCGCCACGCCCTCGCGCACGAAGGCACCCTTGCCGACGTCGCCGATCACCGGGTCGCAGCAGTAACGCGCCGACGGATTGGCACGCTTGACGGTCGCGACGGCATCGAGAATCGCCGCGCCGATCTCCGGCGAGCCGATGTAGCCCGACAGCACGCCGTCGCATTCGCCGAGCACGCCGCGCGTCTCGAGCCCGGCGACGAGGTCGCGGATCAGGCCGGCGTCGAAGACGCGGCCCTGCCACTGACCGTACCCGGTGTGGTTGGAGAACTGCACGGTGTGGATCGGCCACACCTCGACGCCCATGCGCTGCAGCGGAAACACCGCCGCCGAATTGCCGACATGGCCGTAAACGACGTGCGACTGGATGGAGATAAGATTCACGCGCAACTCCCCGCCGCCAAAAAGCGGCACCGGCGCGCCGACGTATAAAAGCGGCCGCGGTCTCGGGAAAGACCGCGGCCGCTTCGCACGTTCGAACCGGTTACTTTGGCGCCTTCTCGACGAAGGCGTTGGTATAGGTCTTTGACAGGTCGATATGCGCCTTGGCGATCGCCGGGTTGGACTGGCTGAACACCGCGAGGACGGCCTGCGCACCCTTCGGATCCATCAGGCCGGTCTCCGAATACATCGACATCGTATTCTTCAAGGCCGCGATGTAGAGCGCCTTGTCCTTGGTGAACTCCGGCGGCATCTTTTCCGTGATCTCCTCGGCCGAATGCGTGTGGATCCACTTCAGCGTGGCCATGATGGCGTTGGTCATGCCCTGCACGTCCTTTTCGTGCGCCTTGATCCAGTCCGCGCGCGCGTAGAGCGCGCCGCCGGGATACTCGCCGCCGAATACCGCCACCGTATCCTTCTGCGAGCGCGTGTCGCTGAGGATCTTGATATCCTTGAACTTGCCCTGCAGCACAGTCACCGCGGGATCGAGCATGATGGCCGCGTCGATCTGGCCCTGCTCCATCGCGGCGATCGCCGTCGCGCCAAGACCGACGCCGATGACGCCGACCGAGTTGGCGTCGACGCCGTTCTTGCTCAGCGTGTATTTGAGGAAGAAGTCGGTCGAGGAGCCCGGCGCCGAAACGCCGACCTTCTTGTTGGCGAGGTCCTTGATCGACTTGATCTCGCTGGTGTGCTTGGGCGAGACCACCAGCGCGAAGCCGGGGAAACGGTCATAGACCACGAAAGACTGAAGATGCTGGCCCTTGGCGGCGAGGTTGACGCAGTGATCGAAATAGCCGGAGGCGACGTCGGCCGAGCCGCCCATCACCGCCTGCAGCGACTCCGAACCACCCTTGAACTGCACGACGTCGACGTCGACGCCGGCCTTTTTGAATTCGCCGAGTTGCTGCGCCAGCATGGTGGGCAGATAGCAGAGACAGGACGCACCGCCGATGGCGATCGTCACCTTGTCGGCCATCGCCATGCCGGACGATAGCGCGAGCGCCACCGCCGCGACCGCGATTCGCCCGATGATCCGTGAAGACATTGTTGTACTCCCTTGGCCTGCGGCCCTTATCCCGGGGCCGTTTCGGCGCAGACGATATTCCAATGACGGTGGCCCTGCCTAGGGCTTCGCCTCGCTCGGTGCCGGCCGCCACACGAGCAGCCGCCGCTCGACGATGCTGACGATGACATCGATGACGATGACGAAGGCGGCCAGCACAACCATGCCCGCGAACACCCCGGCGACATCGAACACGCCCTCCGCCTGCTGGATCAGGTAGCCGAGCCCGGCGGCGGCGCCGAGATATTCGCCCACCACCGCGCCCACCACGGCGAAGCCGACCGACGTGTGCAGCGACGAGAACATCCACGACAGCGCCGACGGCCAGTAGACGTGGCGCATCAATTGCCGCTCGTTCATGCCGAGCATGCGCGCATTGGCGAGCACGGTCGGCGAGACCTCCTTCACGCCCTGGTAGACGTTGAAGAAGACGATGAAGAAGACGAGTGTGACGCCGAGCGCCACCTTCGACCAGATGCCGAGGCCGAGCCACAGCGTGAAGATCGGCGCCAGCACCACCCGCGGCAGCGCATTGGCTATCTTCACGTAAGGATCGAACACCGCTGCCGTGCGCGGCTGCCGCGCGAACCAGAAGCCGACCAGGATGCCGCCGGCCGAGCCGATGACGAAAGCAAGGATCGACTCTTCCAGCGTCACCCAGAGATGCTTCCAGATCACGCCGCTGACGAACCAATCAACGATCTGCTTGGCCACGTCGACCGGGTTCGAGAAGAAGAACGGCGGCAGCAGCACGCGGCCGGCGATCGGATAGGTGGAGAAGATGTACCAGGCGCCGATGCACACGACGGCGACCAGGATTTGCATTGCGAGGAGCGTAACGCGCGACATGACTCAGGCCCCCTCCGTCTGCGCGTAGCCCTTCACCACCTCGGCCTTGAGCTTGTGCCAGATGTCGCGGTGCAGGTCGTGGAACGCGGGATCGAGCTTCACCTCGGAGATGTCGCGCGGCCGCGGCAACGGCACGCGCCAGTCGCCGATGATGCGCGCCGCCGGTCCCGCCGACATGATGACGACGCGATCGGACAGCGCGATCGCCTCCTCGAGATCGTGCGTGACGAACAGCACCGCCTTGCGGTCGGCGCTCCACAAATCGAGCAGCAGGTTGCCCATGATCTGCCGCGTCTGCGCGTCGAGCGGGCCGAACGGCTCGTCCATGAGCAAAATCTTCGGATCGCGGATCAGGACCTGCGCCAGACCGACGCGCTTGCGCTGGCCGCCGGACAGCATGTGCGGATAGCGGTCGGCGAAGGCGGCAAGGCCCACGCGCTTGAGCCACTCTCTCGCGCGCGGCCGCGCCTCGCTCGCCGGCGTGCCGGCCGTCTCCAGCCCGATGGCGACATTCTCGACCGCCGTCTTCCACGGGAACAGGGCGTCGGCCTGGAAGAGATAGCCGGCCTGCCGGTTGAGCCCGGCAAGCCGCGCGCCGAAGATCTCTGCGTGGCCGGCAGCCGGCGTCAGCAAACCGGCAGTAACGTTGAGCAAAGTCGACTTGCCGCAGCCGGTCGGCCCGACGATGGCGACGAATTCGCCGTCGGCGACGTCGAGCGTCGCCCGCTCGACCGCGGTGAAGGTGCCGCCGCGCGCCACGCGAAAGGCGACGACGACGTCGTGCAACGCCACCGCGCTCGGCGTCCCGTGCGCTCCCGGCAACCGCTCCTCCCCATCTCGTTGCGCGCAAACTAGCGGCTTGCCCCGCCGATGCAAAGGCAGCCACAGTGGCCGAATGAGCCTCGACGCCCGCCTCGCCGACGCCTTCGCCCACCTTCCCGATTACCTCGGCGGGCACGTGCTGGTCAGCCTGACGGCGCTGGCGCTGGGGCTCGGTATCAGCCTGCCGGTCGCCATCCTGTCGCTGCGCCGGCCGTGGCTGCGCGCCGCCGCTTTGACCACCGCCAGCGTCGTGCAGACCATTCCCGGGCTGGCGCTGCTCGCCCTCTTCTATCCGCTGCTGCTGGCCCTGTCGGCATTGACCGAGCGCGTGTTCGGCGTCGCCTTTCCGGCGCTCGGCTTCCTGCCGTCGGTGCTGGCACTGGCGCTCTATGCGATGCTGCCGGTGCTGCGCAACACCGTCACCGCGCTGGCCGAGCTCAACCCGCAATACCGCGAGACCGCACGCACGTTGGGCGCCACGCCGGCGCGCTCGCTGCGCGATATCGAGCTGCCGCTGGCGCTGCCGACGATCATGGCCGGCATCCGCACCTCGGCGGTGTGGGTGATCGGCACGGCGACCCTGTCGACGCCGATCGGCCAGACCAGCCTCGGCAATTACATCTTCGCCGGCCTGCAGACGCAGAACTGGATCTACGTGATCTTCGGCTGCGTCGCCGCCGCGGCGCTGGCGCTCGTCGTCGACCGGCTGCTGGCCTTGATGCAGGCGGCCATCGCGCAGCGCAGCCGCTTCAAGTTCGGCGTCGGCGCCGTTGCGCTGGCCGCGCTGGTTGTGGCCTCACTGGCGCCCGGCCTGGCGATGCAGCGCGCAAGCTACGTCATCGGCGCCAAGACCTTCACCGAGCAATACGTGCTCGCCGCGCTGATCGAGCAGCGGCTGGCCGCCGCCGGGCTGTCCGCGTCCCGGCGGCAGGGGCTCGGCTCCAACGTGTTGTTCGATGCGCTGGCGGCGAACGACGTCGACGTCGCGGTCGATTATTCCGGCACGCTGTGGGCGAACCGCATGCATCGTACCGACACGCCGGGGCGCGAAGCGGTGCTGAAAGAGCTCGCCGCCTGGCTGGAGACGACCCACGGCATCCGCCTGCTCGGTCCGCTCGGCTTCGAGAACGCCTACACGCTGGCGATGACGCGCACGAAGGCGGAGGCGCTCGGCATCCACTCCATCGCCGATCTCGCCGCGCACGCCGCCGACCTGAGCATCGCCGGCGATTACGAGTTCTTCGCGCGGCCGGAATGGAAGGCGGTGCGCGACGCCTATGGCCTGCGCTTCCGCCAGCAGCGCACCATGCAGCCGGATTTCATGTACCGCGCCGCCGCCGACGGCAGCGTCGACGTGGTCTCGGCCTATTCCAGCGACGGCCAGATCGCGAAGGACGATCTCGTCACCCTCGCCGATCCGAAGCACGTGCTGCCGCCCTACGACGCCGTGCTGCTGCTGGCGCCGAAACGCGCGCACGACGAGACGCTGATCGCTGCGCTGAAGCCGCTCATCGGCGCCATCGACGTGACGGTGATGCGCGAGGCCAACCTGCGCGGCGCCAGCGGCATGACGCCGGACGCGGTGGCGAAATGGCTGTGGCGGCAAATCGGAGCGAGGTGACCGCCCGTCAGTCGCGATCTTCCTTGCCGGGATTGTCCGGGCCGGCGCCGCCGCTCGACAGTTCTTCGGCGCGCGCTCTGGTCATGCGCTGCATACAGGCGGCCGCCTCGACGCGGGCGATCGAGCCCTCGCCCATGGCGTAATAGGTGCAATTGGCGTCGCGGTACTGGATCCACAGCCGCTGCGCTGCGCGCAACTGCTCGCGCTGTTTCGGCAGCGCCGCGTCCAGCGCCGCCTTGTAGGCCGCGTTCAGCCTTTTGTCCCACTGCGCCGTCTGTGCGTTCAGGCAATCGACCATCTCCGGCGTGCTGACGCCACAGTCCTGCCCGGGATCGCCCTGGTCGCCGGCCGACGCAGAAACGGCCGCCCCGAGGAGGGCGGCCGCTGCAACGGCTGCAATGCGCAGCATCGTCATCTTAGTTCTTCGACTTGTCGACCAGCGCGCCCTGCTTGATCCAGGGCATCATGTCACGGAGTTTCTCGCCGACCTGCTCGATCGAGTGCTCGGCGAGCTTGGCGCGGGTCGCCTTGAACGAGGTCTGGTTGACCTTGTTCTCCAGCATCCAGTCGCGGGTGAAGCGGCCGGACTGGATGTCCGCGAGAATGCGCTTCATCTCGGCCTTGGTCTCCGGCGTAATGACGCGCGGGCCGGAGACGTACTCGCCGTACTCGGCGGTGTTGGAGATCGAGTAGTTCATGTTGGCGATGCCGCCCTGATAGATCAGGTCGACGATCAACTTCACTTCGTGCAGGCACTCGAAATAGGCCATCTCCGGTGCGTAGCCCGCCTCGCACAGCGTCTCGTAACCGGCCTTGATCAATTCGACGAGACCGCCGCACAGCACCGCCTGCTCGCCGAACAGGTCGGTCTCGCACTCTTCCTTGAACGTCGTCTCGATGATGCCGGCGCGGCCGCCGCCGATCGCCGAGGCGTAAGAGAGGCCGAGGTCATGCGCGTTGCCGGAGGCGTCCTTGTGGATCGCGATCAGGCACGGCACGCCGGCGCCGCGCTGATATTCGCCGCGGACGGTGTGGCCCGGGCCCTTCGGCGCGACCATCAGCACGTCGATGTCGGCGCGCGGCTCGATCAGGTTGAAGTGCACGTTGAGACCGTGCGCGAACAGCAGCGCCGCGCCGTTCTTCATGTTGGCATGCAGGTGATCGCGATAGATGTCGCCCTGCAGTTCGTCCGGGGTGAGCATCATCACGACGTCGGCCCACTTGGCGGCCTCGGCGACGTCCATCACCTTGAACTTCTCGCCTTCGGCTTTCTTCGCCGAGGCCGAGCCCTTGCGCAGCGCGACCGCGACCTCCTTCACGCCGGAATCGCGCAGGTTGAGCGCGTGGGCGTGACCCTGGCTGCCGTAGCCGACAATGGCGACCTTCTTGCCCTTGATCAGGTTCAGGTCGGCGTCGCGATCGTAATAAACACGCATGATGATCCTCTGAGATACCGCGTAAAGTCGGCCATGCTTCTAGGACGCCCGGACACGGCCGACAAGGCCCGGATGCCGCTTAAAATCGGCCTCAAGTCACCATCGGCACGATGCTGGCGACCAGAAGAAGCGCCATCGAGACGTTGAAAATGCGCGCGTGCCGGGGACTTTGCAGAAACCGCCGCAGCGCGACGCCAAATCCGGTCCAGGTCACGACCGAGCCGACGGTGCAGGCGGTCAGCACCGCGAGCATGGCCGGAAAGTCGCTCGTCGCGTGGCCGGGGCGGACATAGAGCGCGATCGCGCTCACCGCCGCCACCACCGCCTTCGGGTTGACCCACTGGAAAGCCGCCGCCTGCAGGAAGGTGAATGGTCGCGCCGGGGCTCTGGCGCTGTCGCCGCCGATATGCGCGGTCGCCACCTTGAAGGCGAGCCAGAGCATGTAGAGCGCGCCGGCGACCTTGAGCACGAGATGCAGCGACGGCACCGCCGTGACGATCAGGCCGAGCCCGGCGCCGCAGGCGGCGAGCAGGATGGCGAAGCCGATGGTCACGCCCGCCATATGCGGGATCGTATGCGCGAAGCCGAAATTCACGCCCGATGCCGCCAGCATGATGTTGTTCGGACCCGGCGTGAACGCCATCACGCAGGCGAACAGCAGGAGTGCCAGAAAGAGATCGAGGGGCATAGCGTTCCGCAAGGTGCCGTCAGCGAGCGACAGGAATTCCAAACATGGCCGCGAACATCCCGAATACACGGTCGAGCGTCACGGACGACACTGTTTCGGCGCGCTGGGCGTAGCGCGCCACGAAATCAATCGACCTCACCTGATCGACCAATACCGCGCCCGTGATGCGGCCGGGATCGACGATGTCGACCTTGAAGAACCACGGCGAAACATTGCGCGTGATCGGGCACACGAGAAGGAACGATGATCGCTCGTTATAACCGCGCGGCGAGACTACCAGCGCCGGCCGCCGGCCCGCTTGCTCGTGTCCGAACGGCGGGCCGAACTCGAGCCAGACGATATCGCCGGCGTCAAACACGACGCCTGCGCCGGGACGCCGTCTTAGACGCATTCTTCGTCCTGACGCGGCCTTCGGCACGGTCGCGCGGCTCAACCTGGCGTACATGTGCAGCCCATTCCGCATCGGTCGGCGCCAGGTCACTCCAATCTTCTTGCGGCCATTCGGACGGCAGGATGCCCCAATCCTCGAACTGCGGCTGCTTGGTGCCCAATGGCACCTGCGCCAGCAGATCCGCGAGACGGTATTGCGGAATCATGCGCGTCGGCGAAATCTCGATCGCGAGGCGATTGCCGTCGCGATCGATATCCAACGTTGTGCCTGGCTTCAGGTCGAACGCGTCGACGAACTGCTTGGGCAGCCGCACGCCCAAGCTGTTGCCCCATTTGGCGATCTTGACCTTCATGGCTTTCGCTCCGTTCGGATATACAATGTATATCCGGACCGACCCCGCTACAACCCTTCCGGCCCCCTGCGGATGGCGGCGATGCCGGTGCGGGCGACCTCGACCAGGCCGAGCGGCAGCATCAGCGCGATGAACTGCTCGACCTTGCTCGAGGCGCCGGTGATCTCGAACACGAAGCTCTCGGTGGTGGCGTCGATGACGCGGGCGCGGAAGGCGTCGGCCAGCCGCAAGGCCTCGACGCGATGCTCGCCCTGTCCGCGCACCTTCACCATCGCCAGTTCGCGCTCGATCGTATTGCCGGCGAGCGTCATGTCGACGACGCGGTGGATCGGCACCAGGCGATCGAGCTGGTTCTTGATCTGCTCGATCACCATCGGCGTACCGGTGGTGACGATGGTGATAAGCGACTGGTGCTTGGCGTGCTCGGTCTCCGACACCGTCAGCGACTCGATGTTGTAGCCGCGGCCGGAGAACAGGCCGATGACGCGCGCCAGCACGCCCGGCTCGTTGTCGACCAGCACCGAGAGCGTGTGCGTCTCGGCGCGTTGCTCGGTCGGCGCGGTGGGATAATGCGAAGTCGTCGGTGCGTTCACGGCAGTCGGTCCTTGCTTCACTGACCCTCTCCCCTTGTGGGAGAGGGTGGTCCCGAGCGTCAGCGAGGGACCGGGTGAGGGGGCGATCTTGACGCCAGCCAGGCCCCCTCACCCGGCTCGCTCACTACGTTCGCTCGCCACCCTCTCCCAGTCGAAGTCGGATGTTTCCGACTTCGACCACTCACATTTGCAAAACTTGGGTAGAGCCGAGTTTTGCCGGGAGAGGGTAAGAGCGCATCACACCAGCATCTTGCCTTCTTCGGTGATGGCGTCTTCCAGCTTCTCGGCGGCGTCGCCGAGCAGCATCTCATTGTGCGCGCGTCCCGACGGAATCATCGGGAAGCAGTTCTCCGCCGGATCGACGACGCAGTCGAACAGCACCGGCTTGTCGACGTCGATCATCTCCTTGATCGCATGATCGAGATCGCCCGGCTTTTCGCAGCGGATGCCGTAGGCGTGCATCGCTTCGGCGAGCTTGACGAAGTCCGGCAGCGCCTCCGAATAGCTCTCCGAATAACGGCCGCCGTGCAGCAGTTCCTGCCACTGCCGCACCATGCCCATGTATTTGTTGTTGAGGATGAAGACCTTGATCGGCAGCCGGTACTGCACCGCCGTCGATAGTTCCTGCATCGTCATCTGCACACTCGCCTCGCCAGCGATGTCGATGACCAGCGATTTCGGATGCGCGAGCTGCACGCCGACCGAGGCCGGCAGGCCGTAGCCCATGGTGCCAAGGCCGCCGGAGGTCATCCAGCGGTTCGGCTCCTGGAAGCCGTAGAACTGCGCCGCCCACATCTGATGCTGGCCGACTTCGGTGGTGATGTAGGTGTCGCGGTCCTTGGTCAGCTCGTACAGGCGCTGGATCGCGTATTGCGGCTTGATCACCTCGTTCGACGGGCGATAGGCGAGCGACTTGCGCGCGCGCCACTTGTCGATCTGCGTCCACCACATCGACAGCGCCTTCTTGTCCGGGTGCAGCGCCTCGCCCTTCCACAGCCGGAGCATGTCCTCGAGCACGTTGGCGCAGTCGCCGACGATCGGCACGTCGACCTTGACGTTCTTGTTGATCGACGACGGATCGATGTCGATGTGGATTTTCTTCGAGCCCGGCGAGAAGGCATCGAGCCGGCCGGTGATGCGGTCGTCGAAGCGCGCGCCGACGCAGATCATGACGTCACAGTCATGCATCGCCATGTTGGCCTCGAGGGTGCCGTGCATGCCGAGCATGCCGAGCCACTGCGGATCGGCCGCCGGATAGGCGCCGAGCCCCATCAGCGTCGAGGTGATCGGGAAACCGGTCATCTTCACCAGCTCGCGCAGCAGTTCGGTCGCATGCTTGCCGGAATTGACGACGCCGCCGCCGGTGTAGAACACCGGCCGCTTGGCATGCGCCAGCAGCGACACCGCCTGCTTGATGCGCTCGATGTCGCCCTTCACGCGCGGATGATAGCCGGTGTGCGCGAACGTCTTCGGCTTCGTATAGACGCCCTTGGCGAACTGGATGTCCTTCGGGATGTCGACGACGACCGGGCCCGGCCGGCCGCTCGAGGCGATGTGAAACGCCTCGTGCAGCACGCGCGGCAGATCCTCGATGGTCTTCACCAGGTAATTGTGCTTCGTGCACGGCCGCGTGATGCCGACCGTGTCCGCCTCCTGGAAGGCGTCGTTGCCGATGAGGTGCGTCGGCACCTGGCCGGTGATGCAGACGATCGGGATGGAATCCATCAGCGCGTCGGTCAGGCCGGTGACCGCGTTGGTCGCGCCGGGGCCGGAGGTGACGAGGACGCAGCCGACCTTGCCGGTCGAGCGGGCATAGCCCTCGGCCATGTGCACGGCGCCCTGCTCGTGCCGCACCAGCACGTGCCGGACGGCCTTCTGGTTGAACAGCGCGTCGTAGATCGGCAGCACCGCGCCGCCGGGATAGCCGAACAGGTGCTGCACGCCCTGATCCGCCAAAGCCTGGATCACCATTTCGGCGCCGGTCATTTCCTTGGTCATGCTCGTCATCCTTCTTCCAACGCAGTCCGTCTTGTCCGCCCCGGCCAATAAAAAAGGCCCGCAAGGGGCCCATGGTCCGGACGCTTTCCCGCAGCGACGGCCCTCAAGGGGCGCCGGGAGGCGTCCGAACCTTTCCTACGAGGGTAATAATATTGCGCAACATAGTTCTGGTCCGATCTTTCGTTGCGTGGGTTATAGGCAGCGCAGCAATGTCGGTCAAGAGGCCAATTTGGACCTAATCCGGCCGGCCGCCGCTCTTTGTCTGCCCGCCGGCATCGACCGTCAACTGCCGTTCGATCTCGGCGTAACCCTGCTCGGCCGGGACCGCGGGCCAGTCGGTCATCTGGTTGCGGAACCAGGTGACCTGGCGCTTGGCGTAACGACGCGTGTCCATGACCGCGCCGGCCGCGGCCTCGTCGCGCGAGATATCGCCGTTGAGATGGCGGATCAGCCACGGCACGCCATGCGCCTTCATCGCCGGCAGCGTCGGATCGAGATGCCGCGCGGCAAGCGCCCGCACTTCGTCCAGCGCGCCGGCCGCAAGCATCGCGGCGAAGCGCGCCTCGATCCGCCGCACCAGCTCCTTGCGCTCGCAGGTGATGAAGACCTTCGCCGCGCTCGCGCCAACGATCAGCGGCGGCAAGCCTTGCGCGTGCCAGTCGGACAGCGAGCGGCCCGTCGCCAACACCACCTCGAGCGCGCGCGAGATGCGCGAACGGTCGTTCGGCATCAGCCGGTGCGCGGTCTTCGGGTCGCGTTCAAGGAGTTCGTTGTAGAGCGGCGCCACGCCCTCCGCCGCCAGCCGCCCGCGCACATCGGCGCGGATGTCGGCCGGGATCGGCGGCACGGCGGCGAGCCCGCCGGTCAGCGCCTTGAAATAGAGGCCCGTGCCGCCGACGAGGATCGGCACGCGGCCTTCGCGGGCGACCTCGTCCAGCACCTCCGCCACGTCGCGGCACCAGCGGCCGGTCGAATAGTTCTCGGCCGCGTCGACGTGACCGTAGAGGCGATGCGGCGCGCGTGCCTCTTCCTCCGGCGGCGGTCGCGCCGTGATGATGCGCAGGTCGCGATAGACCTGCATCGAGTCGGCGTTGACGATGGTGCCGCCCAGCCGTTCGGCCAATTGCAGCGCCAGCGCCGACTTGCCGCTGGCGGTCGGGCCTGCAATAAGCACCGCTCGTTTCGTCTCGGACATTCGATGACTCACGTCGCTACTCTGATCGCCGGCCGGCCCGGCGCGCTCGAACCTGCGCTGGTCGACCGCGCGCGTGCGCAGCTCGCCCGCGCCGCCGCGCCGCGCTGGCTTGCCGACGGCACGGCCGCCGACGTTCCCTTTACCGCGGAATCCCAATTCGACCAACGCGCCCTCGCCCAACGCATGCGTGCCGTCCTCGAGGCACCGGTCGACGTCGTCGTGCAGCCCATCGCGCACCGGAAGAAGAAGCTGTTCCTCGCCGACATGGACTCCACGATGATCGGCCAGGAGTGCATCGACGAGCTCGCCGATTACGTCGGGCTCAAAGCGCACGTCGCGGCGATCACCGAGCGGGCCATGCGCGGCGAGATTGCCTTCGAGCCGGCGTTGCGCGAGCGCGTCGCGCTGCTCGAAGGGCTGAAGGTCTCCGTCGTCGACGAGGTGCTGCGCGAGCGCATCAAGTTGACGCCGGGCGCGCGGGCGCTGGTCGGCACCATGCGCGTCCATGGCGCGCACACCGCGCTGGTCTCCGGCGGCTTCACTCTGTTCACCGATCGTGTCGCCGCCATGATCGGCTTCGACCAGAACCGCGCCAACACGCTGACCGTGCTCGACGGCCATACGCTTGCCGGCACGGTCGCCGAGCCGATCTTCGGCCGCGACGGCAAGCGGGCCGCGCTGCTCGAACTGCGCCAGGAGTTCGGCCTCAAGCCGGAAGAGACGATGGCGGTCGGCGACGGCGCCAACGACCTCCACATGATCGTCGAGGCGGGCCTCGGCGTCGCCTACCACGCCAAGCCGAAGGTCGCGGAAGCGGCCGCTGCGCGCATCGACCACGCCGATCTCACGGCGCTCTTGTACGTGCAGGGCTACGCACGGAGCGAGTTCGTGGAAAATTGAACGCGCCGACCGGCGAAGGGTGCTATAATGCACCCCATGACTTACCAGGACGTCATCACCATCGAGTCAGGCAAGCGCGGCGGCCGCCCGTGCGTGCGCGGCATGCGCATTGCCGTCGCCGACGTCCTCGGTTGGCTCGCCGCCGGCATGTCGGAACAGGACATCCTGAAGGACTATCCTGAACTCACCGAAACCGACATCCGCGCCTGCCTGGCTTACGCAGCCGATCGTGAGCGGCGCGTCGTCACGGCAAAATGAAGCTGCTCTTCGATCAGAACCTTAGCTTTCGTCTCTGCGGGCTTCTGTCCGACCTGTTTCCGGACTGCGAGCATGTCCGGCGCCTCGGCTTCGAACGCGCCGACGACCTGACGCTTTGGCGCTATGCTCGGGACAAAGGCTACGCGTTTGTGACGCTTGACGCGGATTTCGCAGAATTGGCCGCCTTGTTCGGGGCGCCTCCGAAAGTCATTTGGCTCCGTCGCGGCAATCAATCGACCGCCACGACAGAGCGCCTCCTGCGCAGACACCGCGAAGCTATCGAACGCTTCGCGTCTGAGCCCGCGGCCTGTCTCGAACTTTATTAGGGTCGCCTAGTTAATCCCCAGCACTACGATGCTCGGGTCGCCGTCGGGCGAGACGACCAGCAGCATCACCAGCTTCTTGCCGTCCTTCTTGAGCTTGGCGACGCGGCTGTCGAACTCGGCCGGCGTATTCACGGCCTCCTGATCGACCTGCGAGATCACCATGCCCGGGGCCAGGCGCTTCTCCGCCGCCGGCGAATTGTCGTCGACGCCGGTGATGAGCACGCCCTTCACGCTGTCCTTGATCTTGTTCTTCTTGCGCAGGTCGGCGGTCAGCCCGGACAAATTGAGCCCGAGCGTGCTCTTGACCGAGGAATTCGTCTCCGGCGCCTGCTCCTTCGTGGTCAGCGAAGCCTGTTTCTTCTCGGTGTCATCGAGGCGCCCGAGCTTGACGGTCTTGGTCTCTTCTTTGCCCTTGCGGACGACGATGACCTGCACGTCCTTGCCGACCGGCGTGTCGGCGACGATGCGCGGCAGATCGCGCATCTCCTTCACGTCCTTGCCGTCGAACTTGACGATGACGTCGCCGGGCTGGATGCCGGCCGGCTTGGCCGGGCCCTTGTCCTCGACGCCGGCGACCAGCGCACCGCGCGCCGGCTTCAGGCTCAGGCTTTCCGCGACCTCGTCGGTCACCTGCTGGATGCGCACGCCGAGCCAGCCGCGGCGCACTTCATGATACTGGCGCAGTTGCTCGATCACCGGCACCACCGTCTTCGACGGGATGGCGAAGCCGATGCCGATCGAGCCGCCCGAGGGCGAGATGATCGCGGTGTTCACGCCGATGACCTCGCCGTCGAGATCGAACAGCGGACCGCCGGAGTTGCCGCGATTGATGGCGGCGTCGGTCTGGATGTAGTTGTCGTAGGGCCCGGAATTGATATCGCGGTGCCGCGCCGAGACGATGCCGGCGGTCACCGTGCCGCCGAGCGAGAACGGGTTGCCGATGGCGATCACCCATTCGCCGAGCCTGAGCTTGTCGCTGTCACCGAACTTCACCGCCTTCAGCGGGTGATCGGTCGTCACCTTCAGGAGCGCGAGATCGGTCTTGGTGTCGCGGCCGACGATGTCGGCTTTCAAGGTGGTGCCGTCATTGAGGATGACGCTGACCTCGTCGGCGTCGGCAATGACGTGGTTGTTGGTGACGACGTATCCCGCAGCGTCGATGATGAAGCCGGAGCCTAGCGAGCTCACGCGCCGCGGCGCCTGCTTCTGGCCGTTCTGGCCGTTCTGCCCGTTCTGCCCGTGCTTCTTCAGGAAGTCTTCGAAGAATTGCTCGAACGGCGAGCCCGGCGGCAGGTCGGGAATCGCGTCGCTGTTCATCTCGACCGATTGCTTGGTCGAGACGTTGACCACCGCGTCGATCACCTGCTCGGCGACGTCGGAGATGCCATCCGGCCCGCGCGCCTCGGCCGGCTCGGAAAAGGCCGGCCACAGGATCGCGGCAGCGGCAATCGCAGCCAGCCCCGTGCGGCGGATGGGGTTGGCCAGTCGGCTCATTGGTGCGCCCATGGGCGTCCTGTCTCCTGGGAGGGGAACTTTGAGGAAAGGTGGCCCGCACTTCGCGGCGTTTCAAGGGCGGCCGGAGGCCGTCCCGTCCGCATTTTGCCGAGTCGCCGGACGCCGCCTCAGGTCCAGCGCACCAGCCAGACGACAATCAGCCCGGCCACCGCCGAACCGATGCCGATCAGGCGCAATGTCTGCTCCGGCGTCTCGATCACGCTCATCATCGCCCGCTTTGCCGGGCCGGGACAGGCAGCAAAGATCAAGCCCTCGATGACGAACACGAGGCCAAACGCAGCGAGAAAGTCCGCCATCGCCAAACGCCGCCTAGCGGGCCGCGGCGGCCGGCGTACCGCCGGTCGGCGCGCCGGCCTGCGGGGCCGGGCCGGGCGCGGCCGCCGGCTTGCCGTCGGGTGAATTGAAATAGCGGAAGAAGCTGGAATCCGGCTTCAGCAGGAAGCGGGTATCGTTGCTCTTGAGCCCGTTCTCATAGGCCTGCATCGACCGGTAAAAGGTGAAGAAGTCCGGATCCTGGCTGTAAGCCTCGGCGAAGATCTGGTTGCGCTTGGCGTCGCCCTCGCCGCGGATCTGCTCGGCTTTAGACTGCGCGTCGGCGGTGAGTACTGTCACCTCGCGGTCGGCGCGCGAGCGGATTTCCTGGGCGCGCTGGGCGCCCTGCGCGCGGAATTCCGCCGCCTCGCGCTGCCGCTCCGTCTGCATGCGCTGATAGACCGCCTGGCTGTTCTGCTCCGGCAGATCGGCGCGGCGGATGCGAACGTCGACGACCTGGATGCCGTAGCTCTTGGCTTCCTGATCCATCAGCTTCTGGATGCGGCTCATCAGTTCGGCGCGCTGGTCGCGCACGACGTGCGTGAACGTGACCTCGCCGAGCACGCGCCGCAGTGCCGAATTCAAGAGGATCGACAATTGCGAATTGGCGCCGGGGATCGAGCCGAGCGTCTGGTAGAAGCGCAGCGGATCCTGGATGCGGTAGCGCGCAAAGGCGTCGACCACCAGCCGCTTCTGGTCGGAGGCGATCACCTCCTGCGGTGGCGCTTCGAGATCGAGGATGCGCCGGTCGACGTCGATGACGTTGTCGATGAAAGGCGCCTTCACGTGCAGCCCGGGCTGGCTGACGACGCTCACCGGCTTGCCGAGGCGAACGACCAGCGCCTGCTGTGTCTGGTAAACCGTGAACACGGACGACCAGGCGACGATCAGGACCGCGACCGCGACGATGGCGACGACGCCGCCGAAAACGTTCGTTCTCACTGGCGGCCTCCCGAGGACGGCGTCTGCGCGCGCGGCGCGGCCGGCGGTTGCGGCGGCTTCGGCGCAGCCGACAGGCCCGGCAACGGCAGATAAGGCACGACGCCGGTGTTGCCGACGCCCTGGTCGACGATCACCTTGTCGGAGCCGCCGAGCACGCGCTCCATGGTCTCCAGATACATGCGTTCACGCGTCACGGCCGGCGCCTTCTTGTACTGGTCGTAGATCTGCAGGAAGCGCGAGGTCTGGCCGGTGGCCTCGGCGACCGTCTGCGACCGATAGGCTTCCGCCGCCTGCGTGATCTTGGCGACGTTGCCGCGCGCCTCGGGGATCACGCGGTTGGCGTAGGTCTGCGCCTCGTTGACCGAGCGCTCCTGGTCGGCGCGCGCAGCCTGCACGTCGCGGAAGGCGTCGATTACCTGCTGCGGCGGATCGACCTTCTGCAATTGCACCTGCTGCACGACGATGCCGGCGCCGTAGCTGTCGAGCGTCTTCTGCATCAGGTCCTGAACGGCAGTCTCGATGGTCTGCCGCGCGCCGGTCAGGATCGGCTGGATGTCGGAGCGGCCGATGACCTCGCGCATGGCGCTCTCGGCCACCGCCTTCACCGTGCCTTCCGGATTCTGGATGTTGAACAGGTAGTCGCCGACGCCGGTCGGCTTCACCTTCCACAGCACCGAGAAGTCGACGTCGACGATGTTCTCGTCGCCGGTGAGCATCAGGCTCTCTTCGGGCACGTCGCGCGTCGTGGTGCCGCCGCGGCGGATGTCGTCGACGACGCGCATGCCGATGTCGATCTTGTTGACGCGCAGCGCCTTCGGCGTGAGCACGCTCTCGATCGGATAGGGCAGATGATAATTCAGGCCCGGTTGCACCTCGCGCACGTCCTTGCCGAAGCGCAGCACGACGCCGAGCTCATCCGGCTCGACGCGGAAGAAGCCGGAGAAGCCCCACAGCGCGACGACGCCGAGCGCGATCAGCAGGAAACCGCGGCCGCCGAGCTGGCCGCCCGGCAATACGCGGCGCAGGCGGTCCTGGCCGCGGCGGAGCATTTCCTCGAGATCGGGCGGATTCGGCCCCGACGACGGCTGCGGTCCCGAGCCCCACGGCCCCTTGCCGCCGCCCGAGCCCCATGGGCCACCGCCCTGCGTATTCCATGGCATTCGTCAAAATCTCCCGGCGCCGGCGCTTATTGCCCGGCAACCCCTCGTGTCGGCATGGGTTATAGGTGACCGCACGGCCCGTTACAACGCGAGCCCGTTTGCGCCCTTCCCCCGTCAGATCGTTCGGTTCGCAGCGATCATGCCAATTGTGTCGATCCGGCGGCGGGGCGTTTTCCCTGTGGCCCAAGGCCGCAGCGGGAAGGCCGCAGCCGTCAACGCCGCCGCTCGTAGGTGAGCACGGTAAAATCGTGGTCGTCGCCGGGCCCGCGCGCATGCCGCTCGCGCCGCGTCTCCATCCAGTGCGACAGATCGAGCGGCGGGAAGACAACGTCGCCTTCGGGCGACGCATGCACGCGGGTGAACTCGAGCCGGTCGGCCATCGGCAGCGTGCGCGCGAACACGTCGTTGCCGCCGATCACCATGACGGCGTCGACGCCGCGCCGCTCGGCATCGGCGCGCGCGAGCGCGAGGCCCTCGTCGAGACTCGACGCCCAGATCAGGCCGGGCGCCGCCTCGCCGGCCTTGCGCGTGAGCACGATGTTGGTGCGGTCCTTCAGCGGCTTGCCGATGGAGAGATAAGTGTTGCGGCCCATCAGCACCGGATGATTGAGCGTCAGCCGACGGAAATGCCCGAGCTCCGACTTCAGGTGCCACGGCAAGGCGCCGCCCCGGCCGATGACGTTGTTTTCGGCGACGGCGACGACGAGCACGATCTTCATGGCAACTCCGCTCAACACGTCACGCCTTGCGTCCGACGCCGACCATGATCGACCAGGCATTGTCGATGACGGCGACGAGCAGCAGCACGTGGCCGGCCGTGACGAGATAAATCCCCCAGCCCAGACCCGCCGCGATCATGGCGCCACCGACCATGCCGATGGCGAAGGCGACGACGTAACGCAAAGCCCGGCCGATCACCCAGCCGCCCGGCACGGCCGCCGCCTTGTTCTTGTAGACGAAGCTGTAGATGTTGCTCAGCGGCAGCGATAGCCCGAGCGCGTTGAGCAGGACGACCTCGATGCCGAAGGCCACGGGCGGCTGCGGCACGAGCACGAACACCGCTTCGACCAGGAGCAGCACCAGATAGCGCGTCTGGTTGTAGGCGCGCGTGTGATAGACGGGATTGCGCACCACGTCGTCGAGGTGCAGCGAGGTCGCCACGAACAACAGCCCGATCAGCGCCGCCGCCGACGTGCCGAGCATGACGTAGAGGTCGCGCCACTGTTCCGGCTGATAGGCCTGCGGCTGCATCACCCCTGCCCCGCGAACTTCGTCAGCGCCGGACCGCTCATGCGGCAGACCTTCCACTCGCCTTTGATCTCGGCGCCGATCGATTGATAGAAGGCGATCGAGGGCGCGTTCCAGTCGAGCACCGCCCATTCGAAGCGCGCATAGCCGTTATCGACGCAGGTGCGCGCCAGTCTCTGCATCAGCGCCTTGCCGATGCCGCGGCCGCGGAATTCCGGCCGCACGAACACGTCCTCGAGATAGAGGCCGTGGCGGCCGCGGAACGTGGAAAAATTGAGAAACCACACGGCGAAACCTGCCGGCTGATCGTCCCATTCGGCGAGATCGCAATAGAGCCGCGGCTCGGGCGAAAACAGCGCCCTGGCGATCTCCTCGGGCGTCGCGTCGACCTCGTGCTGCAGGTTCTCGTAGTCGGCCAATTCGCATACCAGCGCGAACACGAGCGCCGCATCGGCCGGCGCGGCGCGGCGGATGGCGAGGCTCATGACATCCACCCCGTGTCCCGGATGCGGTGCAGCGTCCAGCCATAAGCGCGCGCGTCTTCGCCGCGCTTTGGCGGAACGGTGCACCGCTGAGCCGGGACCCCGGTTTCTATCGCGCGACCGCTGAACCGGGGTCCCGGGTCTGCGGAGCAGCACTGCGTGCTGCACCGCGCCCGGGACACATGCTCCACGTCGCTCACACCGCCACCTCGGCCTTGATGTGCGGATGCGGATCGTAATTCTCGAGCGCGAAGTCCTCGTAGCGGAAGCCGAAGATGTCCTTCACCGCCGGATTGATGCGCATCGCCGGCAGCGCCTTCGGCGGGCGCGAGAGTTGCAGCCGCGCCTGCTCGAGGTGATTGAGATAGAGATGCGCGTCGCCGAAGGTGTGCACGAACTCGCCCGGCTGATGGCCGGTCACCTGCGCCACCATCATCGTCAGCAGCGCGTAGGAGGCGATGTTGAACGGCACGCCGAGGAAGACGTCGGCCGAGCGCTGGTAGAGCTGGCAGGACAGCCGCCCCTCGGCGACGTAGAACTGGAACAGGCAGTGGCACGGCGGCAGCGCCATGCGGTCGACGTCGGCCGGATTCCACGCCGTCACGATCAGCCGCCGCGAATCCGGATTGCGCCGGATCAAGGCGACGACATTGGCGATCTGGTCGATGGTCGAGCCGTCGCGCGCCGGCCACGAGCGCCACTGGTGGCCGTAGACCGGGCCGAGGTCGCCGCGCTCGTCCGCCCACTCGTCCCAGATGCGGACGCCGTGCTCCTTGAGGTATTTGATGTTGGTGTCGCCGGCGAGGAACCAGAGCAGCTCGTGGACGATCGACTTCAGATGCAGCTTCTTGGTGGTCAGCAGCGGGAAGCCGTCGCCGAGATCGAAGCGCATCTGATGGCCGAACACGGACAAAGTGCCGGTGCCGGTGCGGTCGCGCTTCTCGACGCCGTGATCGAGAATCCGCTCCATCAGTTCGAGGTATTGGCGCATGGCGGGCCTCATTCAGACTCGGGGCCAACATGGGGAAGTTTACCCCGCCCGGCAACGCCCACACAGCCGTTATCAACGCCTCCCCGCCCCTTGACCGCCGCCCGGCAAGGCCGGAACCTTGGACACAGGGATCGCAGGGGACTGCGAAGGGGGCTGCCATGAGTTTCGATCATCTACTCGTCGCCCGTATCCTGTTCACGCTGATGACGCTCGGCTACGCCGCCGCCACCGTCATCGCCGATTTCAACAAGACGCACGCGACCAACCCGCAATGGACGCCGCACGCGCGCTTTCACGTCGTCTGGCAGATCTGCAGCTATGTCGGCTTCGGCCTGCTCTCGCTCGCCCTGATCTGGTGGCCGGGCCCGCTGGCGATCGAACGGCTCTATCTGGCGGCGATCATGGGCGCGATCGTCTACGCCGCTTTCTTCGTCGCCGTCCTTGCCATGCCGATCTATGGCGGCCGCGCCTACGACGCCAACGGCTACCAGCCCTTCGCCGCGCCGGTGCCGATCTTCACCGGGCGCTGGGACGTCAACATCACCGCCTTCAGCGTCCAGCTCGTGATCTGGGTGGCGGGACTCACCGCGACATTGGCCGGCTGAAAGCGCGCGGCTCGCTCAGCCGGCGCGCCTGTGCCCAGCCAGGACGGCCTGCGTCACGTCCTCGGCGTGGTGGATGATGACCTCGACCTCGCCATTGGCGTCGAGGATCGGGATGTTCCTCGGCTTCCAGTGCCGCACCTCCCAGGTGCCGTCGGGCCGGCGGATATCGTAACGCTGCCGCGGCATTGCATGCTCGGCCTTGCCGCACAGCACGGCGTCGAGCGACGCCGTCAGGTTGCGCACGCCGTTCGCCTCCGGATCGCCCGGATTGTCGGGAAACACGTCGAACAGCGGACGGCGCACGATGGCATCGAGATTTGTCATCGTGGCGCGCAGATAGGCGCGATTGGCTTCGATGATCGTGAAGTCGGGCGCCAACAAGAGGTAATTCTGCGGAGCGGCCTCGAAGATGCGCCGGTAGCGCCGATCGGCGGTGTCGCCGAAGGTGGCCGTGATGAGCGGGACCTGATCGACCAGCCGGCCGCGTTCGTCGGTGATCTCGATGACGCCGTCCTCGGCGATCGGCAGGTTCCGGCGCAACGATTCGGCGATCATCTCCCGCGTCACGCGCAGCGCCTCCGCCCGCGCCTGCGCGACATCGGCGTGCTCGACCCCGGCATCGTCGTCGAGACGGTCGTCCCCGCTGAGAAGATGGAAAAAATAGCGCATGCGGCCCCGCTCCACGGCCGTGCGCCGTGGTCCCTATCGTTTTAACGATAGCGGCCGCCAAATCATGCGGTTTGACTTACATCAGCCTCGAACAGCCTGGCGTGTTGGTGGCGCAGCGCCGCCTGGCACTCGCAGGCCTGATGCTCGAGCCCGTTGCGGTCGAGCACCTTGACGCGGCCGCGCCGGTAGAAAATCAGGCCCTTGTCCTGAAGCGCACCGGCGAACATCGACACGCTCGCCCGCTGAACGCCGAGCATCTGCGCCAGATATTCCTGCGTCAGCGTCAGTTCGTCGCCGCCGCTCGCATCCGAGGCGCGCAGGATCCAGGTCGCCAGCCGCTGCGGAATGACGTGGCGCGCATTGCACGCCGCCGTCTGCTGCGCCTGCGCCAGCAGGAACTGCTCGTTATCGTACAGAATGTTCCGCACCTCGAGTTCGCGATTGGCCAGCTCGATCACATCCGCGGCCTTCAGCGACCAGCCGCTGCCGGGCAGCTGCGCGAAACTCGTGTTCAGATGCGTGCGGCCGCCGAACACGACCGAGGCGCCGATCGCATTCCGGCGCCCGACCATCGCCGCTTCGACGCGGCCGCCGTCGCGCAGATCGACAACGACAGAGATCATGCCCGAGCTCGGAAAAAACACGTGCTCGATCGGCCGGCCGGTTTCGCCAATGATATCGCCGTGCACGAACGACACCTGTCGGGCGCGCTGGCCGACGAAATCCGGGAAACGGCGGTGCAAATATGACAGGATGTGGTTGTAATAGTGCACAGGAACACACCCGAAAATCGTGGCGCCATGAAATTTACGTCAGTGTACGCTAGGTGACAAAGTGATGCCACGCGCATAGGTCGCACGTCCAGTCGCCGGACTACCGCGCCGATAAAGGTAACGGACCGGACACGGCACGGCGCCTGGCCGTCGCCGGAGCGCGTTCGAATCCGGAGGTCAGACGAGGCCGGACAGGCCGATCACGCCGCCGGCGGCGAACAGCCACATTGGATTGAGGCGGGTGGCGAAGGCGACGATAGCCGTGACCACGGTGATCGCCACCGCGACGAGGCCGTGGTCCGCCGTGCGCGCGATGACGATGGCGCTCGCCGCGATCAATCCGAGCGCCACCGGAACGAGTCCGTTCTGCAGCACGACCCGCCAGCGCGCCGCCTTGAAGCGGTCCCAGACGCGCGACACGACGAAGGCGAGCACGCACGTCGGTCCGCACATCGCGAGGGTGGCGACGCCGGCGCCCGGCAGCCCGGCGACGTGATAGCCGATCAGCGCCACGATGATGACGTTCGGTCCCGGCGACATTTGCGCGATGGCGAAGGTGTCGGCGAATTCCTTCGCCGTCATCCAGTGCATCACGTCGACCGAGATTCGCTGCATGTCGGGGATGGCCGCATTGGCACCGCCGAACGCAAACAGCGACAGGCTCGCGAAGTAGCCGGCCATCGTGAGGAGAACGTTGCCGCCGATGTTGCCGGTCATGGACCTGCCTTCTTGAACCAGGCGAGCGCGATGCTGAGCGGCGCCAATCCGAGGAACACGTAAGGCAGCGGCCAGCGCAGGATGGCGACGCCGACGACTGCGGCGATGGCGATCAGCGGCGCCCAGTCCCACCCCTGCGTGAACAGCGGCTTGGCCATCTTGGCGACCGTGGCGATCAACAGCCCGATCGCCGCGCAGACGACGCCGGAGAGGATGCGGCTCAGGGCCGCCATCTCGCCGAAATGCGCGTAGAGCACGCCCAGAATCAGCACGATAACGACCGGCGGCAGCATGAGGCCGAGGAAGGCCGCCAGCGCGCCGGGCACGCCGGCAAAGCGTGCGCCGAACACGACCGAGAAATTGACGACGTTCGGGCCGGGCAGGAACTGCGACAGCGCGAAGGACTCGTTGAACTCCTGCGCGGTCATCCACTGCTTCCGATCGACGATCATGCGGCGCGCCCAGGGCAGCGCGGCGCCGAAGCCGGACAGCGCGACTTTCACGAAGGCCAGGAACAATTCGCCGACGTCGGGGCTGACGGGCCTGGCCTCGGGACTCACGGGCACGCTGGAATCGGTCATGAATCGAGCATTAGCCAAGCCGCCGCGCGCGCGCCAGTGGGGCGGCTGCGCAGCGCCAATGCGTTGGCGATATGGCGCTGTGACTCGCCGCTCTGTCGTCCGCGCGCAGGCATCGGGTTTACCCGATGTCTGCCGCTCACACTGCGCAAGTCGGCTAAAGCCGACTTGCGGCGGGGCCCCATCGCCGCGCCGTCTCGACCTGTTGCGGCGTATGGGTCCGGGCCTCGCTGCGCTCGCCCGGGACGACCGGATGTAATAAATCGTGATCTAGGACTGTTGACATTCCTATATTGATAGACTTATATGCCTGCCATCCCGTCCCGTTACCGAGGGGCGTCTGATCAAGCGTCTCCAGACGCGGGGCGGGGAGCGGTGGCCGGGGTGGGAGCGTCGGAGATGCG
>NZ_DASZBV010000024.1:0-39730 GCF_035943735.1 Pseudolabrys sp. | reverse complement strand
GTCCGCCGGCATTACGACCGGCTGCCCGCAGTTCTACGGAACGATGGGCTGCACGCGGCGGCGACGAAGGAGCGGCGGCCACCGCTCCGGATCGGGGGCTTGAACACGGGCCCCGTCGCTGCCCGGAAGCACGGCCTAAAGGGTTTTCAAGACGCCGCAATGTGGAGCGCCGGGAGGCGCCTCGCCCCGATCGCAAGGGACGGGGAGACGCCTTCGCACGGTGTCTCGGGCGGCTTTCGCCGGCCGCTCAGGAGCGCGATCGCAAGCGCTCCGCGTTTCCCGGCGCTCCGCTCCCCTGGTTCGGGGAGCGCGATGAGAAGGGGAATGACGGCTCACCCGGGGCCGAGCAAAGAATACGGGCGATGGCGCGCGCCTCCACGCGCGCATTTGGGCGGCACGCGGAAGTGACTTGGAACGGCGCGCGCGCCGCGACATCATGCGTCCGACAACAGGGGGCGACCGATGCCAACAGGACTTCGCATGATGCTGGGCGCCGCGGCGCTGACCGCGGCTTTTGCCGCCGCGCCGGCCTTGGCCGCCATCGAACTCGAGCCGGGCACCTGGCAGGACACCGAAACCGGCACCGAGAACGGCAAGCCGGCGAAGCCTGACGTGTCCACCGACTGCATGACGGCGGAGGAGGCGAAGGATCCGATGAAGGCGATCGCCAAGATGAAGGAGGGCGACAGCGCCGCCCAGTGCAAGACGCTCGATATCAAGCAGAACGGCAACGTCGTGTCGCTGAAAATGCAATGCGGCGACGCGAAGCAGGGCACGACGATGGAGATGTCCGGCACCTATACCTTCATCGACCGCCGCCACTACACCACCGCCATGAAAATGGCGATCTCGTTCGGCGGCCAAACGATGACCTCCGACAAACAGGTCGATTCCAAATGGATCGCCGCCGCATGCAAGAAAAAATAGAGCGATGACCTTCCGCTCCGCTCTCATCGTTGGCGCCGGCCACGGCCTCTCGGCCGCGCTGGCGCGCGCCTTCGCCAAAGAGGGCATGGCGGTGGCGCTCGCCGCGCGCGCCCCCGACAAGCTGGCGCGCCTGGCGCAGGACACCGGCGCGCGCACGTTCGAGTGCGACGCCACGCAGCGCTATGACGTCGACGCGGTGTTCGCCAAGCTCGACGAGGCCGGCGCCACGCCCGACGTCGTCGTGTACAACGCCAGCTATCGCACGCGCGGGCCGCTGATCGATCTCGATCCGGTCGAGGTCGAGAAGGCGATCGCCGTTTCCGCCTTCGGCGCGTTCCTCGTCGCGCAGGCAGCGGTGCGGCGCATGCTGCCGAACCGGCGCGGCGCGGTGTTCTTCACCGGCGCCTCGGCCGGCGTGAAGGGCTATGCGCAGTCGGCGCCGTTCGCCATGGGCAAGTTCGCGCTGCGCGGGCTGGCGCAATCGATGGCGCGCGAACTCTCGCCGCAGGGCATCCATGTCGCGCATGTCGTGGTCGATGGCGGCATCCGCTCGGCGCGAAGGCAGGAAGCGCCGGACAAACCGGACTCGCTGCTCGATCCCGACGCCATCGCCCAGAGCTACCTGCATCTGCTGCATCAGCCGCGCAATGCGTGGAGCTGGGAGCTCGAGCTGCGGCCCTGGGTGGAGAATTTCTAGTGTCGGTGCTAGCAGTCGGCGCATGACACAGACCGACGACCTCAAAGAGCTTGCTCCGACCGGCCGCCTGCGCGGCGGCTTGGTCATCGCGCCGGCCAAGACCGGCTTCTTCGCCATCAAGGACGGGCAGGGTGCGCCGCACGGCGTCACCGTCGACCTGCTGCGCTTTCTCAGCGGCGAGACCAAGCTGCCGCTCGACATGCAGCTCTACGACAATTCCGGCCAGGTCACCGACGCGGTGGCTTCAGGGGCTTGCGACGTCGCCTTCATGCCGCAGGACGCGGCGCGCGCCGCGCGCGTCGCCTTCGGTCCGCGCTATCTGATGATCGAGAGCACCTATCTGGTGCCGGCCGGCTCGGCGATCCAGTCGATCGAGGAGGTGAACCGCGCCGGCGTGCGCGTGATCGCCATCGCCAACACCACGACCATGCGCAGCGCGCGGCGCAGTTCGCCGAACGCGTCGGTGCGCGAGGTGCCGAGCGTCGACGCGATGATGCGGCTTGCGCGGACCGGGGAGGGCGACGCCTTCGCGCTGTCGAAGGATTCCTTCGCCTCGCTGCTGCCGGACCTGCGCGGCGCGCGCGTGCTGGCGGGGAATTTCCAGGAGACCGGCATCGCCGTCGCCGTGCCGCCGGGGCGGCCGCGCGCGCTGGCGCTCGTCACCGCGCTGATCGACGAGGCGAAACGCAACGGCACGGTCCGCCGCGCCCTCGACGCCGCCGGCTACAGAGACGAGCCGGTGGCGCCGTGAGCTACATCGTCACCACCACGTTCCCCAGCGAGCCCTTCTCCACCGCCTCGTGCGCGGCGGCGATGTCGGCGAGCGGAAAAGTCGGCTGCGCCACACGGTTCTTCAGCGTGCCGGCCTTGAGGCCGTCATTGATCGCCGCGACGGCGGCGGCGCGGTCGGCCTCGGTCAGCTCGTAGACCAAAAAGAACTGGATGCGGATGCCGTTGGTCAGGCACCAGCCGGCCGGCAGTGTCGCCTCCGGCGTGGTGCCGTAGACGATGACGCTGCCCTTCGGCCGCAGCACCGACGGGATCAGCTTCGCATTGGCGGCGAGATCCATCTCGATGATGGCGTCGACGCCGTCGGGGGCGACCGCCTTCACTTTGGCGGCGACGTCCTCGCGTTTGTAGTCGATCGTGTGGTCGGCGCCGGCCTCGCGCGCCGCCGCCGCCTTCTCCGGCGAGGAGACGGTGGTCAGCACGGTGGCGCCGCGCTGCTTGGCGAACTGGATGACGTATTGGCCGACCGCGCCGGCGCCGCCGGAGACCAGCACCCGGCCGCCGCGTGGGAGATTGGCCAGCGCCACGGCGTGATAGGCGGTCATCGCCGGAATGCCGAGGCATGCGCCTTCCGCAAAGCTCGTGCGATCCGGCAAGGGCACGGCCTGCGCCGCGGGCAGGGTGATGTACTCGGCGGCGGTGCCAAAGGCCCGCTTCCACTGCCCGTTCCACACCCAGACGCGCTCGCCGATGCGCGAAGCGGGCACGCCGGCCCCAACCTCGTCGATGACGCCGGCGCCATCGCTCTGCGGCACCAGCCGCGGCCATGCAATCTTGCGGGTCAGGCCCTGCCGCGACTTCACGTCGGACGGGTTCACGCCCGACGTGGCCAACTTCACGCGCACTTCGCCCGCACCGGCGCGTGGCGTCTCCGTCTCGCCGACGCGCAGCACCTCGCGCGCCGCGCCGTTCTTTTCGTACCAGGCTGCCCGCATCTTTCCCTCCCGCCGGAACCGCGCTCGCCGCGGGCGCGTTTTCCCTGACCAAACATCGCACATCCGGAGCGAGAGGCCATCAGGGAGGTGAACTCATGAGCTACCGTGTCTATAGCGGGCCGAAAGGCTCGGACGACATCAGCCCGATGAACAAGTCGCAAACCTTGTTCAAGCAGTTCGACGTGCTCGACGAGGCCCTGTCATGGGCGCGCCATGTCGGCCAGACCGGCCGCGTCGCGCTGCTGCTCGAGGGCGATGACGGCACGCGCATGGACCGCCGCGAGATCGGCAACGCGCTCGGCGTCGGCCAACGCGAGCAGGTCGGCGGTCATTGAGCGCGATTTGAACCGAATTGTTCGGGTCAGCGGCCGGCGAGCCGCGTCCATTCATAGCGGGCGCGGGTCGTCAGACCGTTCCATTTCACCGCCGCGACGTCCCAATTGACCAGCGGCCGCGGCGCCGCAGCGGTCGTCGTCGGCCGCTCCTGCGCTGAATCGTAGACATAGGCGCCGCCGATCGTCAGCAGGACGCCCAGGATCACACCGAGCAGAAGCCGCATGGGTCCCTCCATAGTCCGCGGTTCAGAACGCCGGCCGCGTCGGGCCGGTTCCGTCTGTGGCCGGCGGGAAACGGAGCCGGCTGGCGGGGAGGGGCCAGCCTGGGGAAAAATAGGATTGGGTGACGCGTTAAGTATCTGATGCGGCATGCGTTTTCGTGTAAAAAAGTTCGCACTCAAATGAAAATTGCTGTTATATTACCTGCATGAGCAGAGCATCCACGAAGACCACCGGCCGGTCGTCCAAGTCCACGGCCGGGGCAAGAAAGAAGTCAACAAAATCAGCGCGTAAGGCGGTGAAGAAGGCGTCCGCGAGTGCGAGCCGCCGCAGCGCCGGCAAGACGACGCGTCCGCGTACCGCTGCGGTGACGCGCAAGAGCACGTCGGCCAAACCGTCGGTCGCAAAGCCGACGCCGAAGACGGTGGTCAGCGCGTCCGTGATGATGGTTGCCGCGGAAGCGATGATGATCCGCACGGCATCGCCGCCGGTGCAGCCGGCCGCGCCCGATGTTCCGGTCTATCCACACAAGTACCGGGTCGGCGAGGTTGTCTACTACACCTCTCCGAGCTTCGGCCGCGCCGCCGCGACCGGCAGCTACACCGTGGTCAAGCTGCTGCCGTCCGACGGCGACGACTACCAGTACCGGATCAAGAGTTCCGGCGAAGCGTTCGAGCGTGTGGCCAAGGAAAGCCAGCTCGACCGCGCCTGAACGTCGCATCTCCCGGGATAGGCGTGTCCTCGCTATGCTCGGGGCGCGCGAGCGGCTAAATACTCGGCCGCGATGGGGAGATTCGGGATGCCGACCTACATCACGCAGGGCCGTTACACGCGCGACGCCATCAAGGGCATGATCGTCAAGCCTGAGGATCGCGCCGACGCCGTCGCGCGGCTCTTGTCCAAGGTCGGCGGGCGTCTGATCTCCTACTACCTCACCTTCGGCGAATACGACTTCCTCGCCATCGCCGAGGCGCCGAACGACGTGCAGATGGCGGCCGCGCTTTTGGCCGCCGGTTCCGGCGGCGGCGTCACCGACCTACGCACCACCGTCGCGCTCACCTCGATCGAGGCGAAAGGCGCCTTCGCCGCGGCGAGCGACCTCGCGCCGAGCTTCAGATCGGCCGGAGGTGCCTGACCGTGCTCTCCGCCACGGAATAAAGCGCGGCGAACCGGCGTTCTTTGGGTCTCAACAAAAATCTATGGAGGATTCGACCGATGCGTACTTTCTTGCGTGCTCTGGCCTTGCTCACGCCGGTGCTGCTGGCCCTTCCGGCTTCGGCCGCCGACTATCCCAACCGCACCGTGAAGCTGATCGTGCCGTTCGGCGCCGGCGGCCCGGCCGACGTCTATGCCCGGTTTCTCGCCAAGTACATGAGCGATGAGACCAAGCAGTCCTTCGTGGTCGAGGACCGGCCCGGCGCCGGTTCGGTGATCGGCACCGACGCGGTCGCGAAATCGACACCGGACGGGTACACGCTGCTGGTGATGTCGAACACGCATACCGTCAACGAGACGCTGCTGCCGAAGAAGCCGTTCCAACTGATGCGTGACTTCGTGCCCGTGGCCAGCATCAACTCGTCCGACCTCTTGATGGTCGTGAACCCGTCGGTGCCGGCCAAGTCGGTCAAGGAGTTCGTCGATCTCGCCAAGAAGGAGCCGGGCAAGCTCAATTACGCCTCGTCCGGTCCGGGCACGCCGTACCACATGGCCGGCGAGCTGTTTAAGGCGCTCAGCCACACCGACATCGTGCACGTGCCGCACAAGGCCTCGGGCGACGCGCGCAACAGCGTGATCTCCGGCACCGTGCAGATGATGTTCGACGCCGTCACCACCATGTCGGCGCTGGCCAAGGGCGGCCAGGTGCGGGCGCTCGCCACCACCGGTGCAAAGCGCAATCCGCTGACGCCGGATCTGCCGACCGTCGCCGAGACCGTGCCCGGATACGAAGCCACGATTTGGCTCGGCGTCATGGCGCCGAAGGGCACGCCGAAGGATGTGGTCGACTACCTCAACAAGCACATCAACACCGTGATCGCGAACCCGGAGGTCAAGGCGGCCTGGCTGAAGCAGGGTGCCGTCCCGATGTCGATGACGCCGGACGAGTTCGGCGCCTTCCTGAACAAGGACATTGCGAAGTGGGCCAACGTGATCAAGACCGCCCACATTTCGGTGCAGTAGGCATGCTCAGGCGGCTGCTCATTCCGGTAGCCGCTTTGGTGTTGGCCGCGCTCGCGGTCATCGCCGTCCTGCAGGAGATGGTGGCCAACGACCAGGCCGCCGAGCGGCGCGCGCTGCTGGCCCGCAATGCGGAGCTGGCGCGCGCCGCGCTCGCACCCGGCTCGGTGCTTGCCTGTCTCGACGGCGGCGCCGGCGAAAAGGTCGGCGATGCCTGCGAGCAGGACGTGTTCGCCAGCCCGCAGGCGGTCGCGGCTGCGGTCGCGCTCGAATCTGCGCGGCTGGCGCTGCTGCATGCCGCCTTCACCCTCTCGAAGCACGGCGACGCGCAGGTGATGCCGGCGCTCACCGACCTGCGCCGCGCCGCCGAGCTCGACCGCTACGGCATTGCCGCGCATGTGCTGGCCACGCGCGATGGCTGCACGGCGCTGAAATGCGACGCGCTCGCCATGTTTCACGACACCACCGCGTTGAAGGCCAACCTGAAGGCGCAGGCTTTCGAGGCCTATGTCGCGCGCTACGCGCCGCATTGGGGCAAGCAGGCCCAACCGACGCCGCCGATCGCCGCGGCGCCGCAGGCCGCGCCGCCTGCGGCCGTGGCCGCCGTCACGCCGGCCGAGCGGCCACACGACACGCAGGGTACCGCACGGCCGGTCGAGAGCCGATGGACCTTCCCCTCGGCCGCATCCATCCCGCCGGTCAGCATCATGACGGCGGAGCCGAAGCTGCCGAAGGACGCCGAGCTGCCGCAGCCGAAGGTCGATCCCGAGCTCGCGAGGTCGCTTGGCGTCACCGCGGAGCCGGCGAGGAAGGAGGAGGAGGCGCCACGCCTGCCGCCGGAACGTCCAAAGAGCGAGGCAGCGCCGGCCGCCGCGCCGCGCTAGCATCGCGGCGACCCGAGCCAGGCCCGCCGATGTTCTCCTCCGTCCTCATTGCCAATCGCGGCGAAATCGCAGTCCGCGTCATCCGCACCGCGCGCCGTCTCGGCCTGCGCACGATCGCCGTCTATTCCGACGCTGACGCGCGCGCGCTGCACGTGCGCATGGCCGACGAGGCGCATGCGATCGGGGCTTCGCCGGCGGCGCAGAGCTATCTGTCGATCGAGACGATCGTCGCCGTGGCCAAGGCGACGGGCGCCGAGTGCATCCACCCCGGCTACGGTTTCCTGTCGGAGAACGCCGCCTTCGCCGAAGCCTGCCGCGACGCCGGCATCGTCTTCGTCGGCCCGCCGCCGGCGGCGATCCGCGCCATGGGGTTGAAAGACCGCGCCAAGGCGCTGATGGAGAAGGCCGGCGTGCCGGTGGTGCCCGGCTATCACGGCGACAAGCAGGATGCGGCCTTCCTCAAGCGCAAGGCCTACGAGATCGGCTATCCGGTGCTGATCAAGGCGGTCGCCGGCGGCGGCGGCAAGGGCATGCGCAAGGTCGAGCGCCATGCCGAATTCGACGCCGCGCTCGAAGCGGCGCAGCGCGAGGCGTCAGGCGCCTTCGGCGACGCGCAGGTGCTGATCGAGAAATACGTCACCGCGCCGCGCCACATCGAGCTGCAGGTCTTCGCCGATGCGCACGGCAACGCCATCCATCTCAATGAGCGCGACTGCTCGCTGCAGCGGCGGCACCAGAAGGTGATCGAGGAGGCGCCGGCGCCGGGGATGAGCGCGGACCTGCGCGCGAAGATGGGCGCCGCCGCCGTCGCCGCCGCCAAAGCGGTCGGTTATGTCGGCGCCGGCACGGTGGAATTCATCGCCGACGGCGCCGGCGGCCTCAAGGACGACGGCTTCTGGTTCATGGAGATGAACACGCGTCTTCAAGTTGAACATCCGGTGACGGAAGCGGTCACCGGGCTCGATCTGGTCGAGTGGCAGTTCCGCATCGCGGCCGGCGAAAAGCTGCCGCTGAAGCAGGACCAGGTGCGGCTCGACGGTCACGCGGTCGAGGCGCGCCTTTATGCCGAGGATCCCGAGCGCGGCTTCCTGCCGTCGACCGGCAGGCTGGTGGCGCTGAGCTTCCCGCAATGCGAGGGGCTGCGCATCGACAGCGGCGTGGAAGCGGGCGACACGGTGACGCCATTCTACGATCCGATGATTGCCAAGGTGATCGCGCACGGCGCCACACGCGACGCCGCGCTCGACATTCTCGCCGAGGCGCTCGAGCAGACGGTGGTCGCCGGACCGCGCAGCAATGCCGGCTTTCTCGCCGCGCTCGCCCGCGCCGATGGCTTCCGGCAAAGCGACTTCGACACCGGCTTCATCGAGCGCAACATGGATGCGCTCGGCGCTGTGCCGCAGGGCCTCGACCGCGCCGCGGCGGCGGCCGGTGCGCGCGCTTTGGTCGCGCACGAGCAAATGCGCAATGCCGGCGACGGCGGATCGCCCTGGGATGTGGCCGACGGCTTCCAGCTTTCCGGCGCGCGGCGGCTGGCGCTGCCGGTGATCGCCGACGGCGAAGCGGTGGTGGCGGAGGTCGACTACGGTGCGGACGGCGTGCAGGTCAGTGTCGAAGGGGAGGCGCCGGCCAGCGACGCCGCCGTGATCGCCGCGCCCGAGGCCATCTACGTCCTCCGCAACGGCCGCCAGACAAAAGTCACCTTGCGCGACCTCGCGCTCGATCAGGCGGGCGATGCCGGCTCAGGCGGCGTGGTGCGCGCGCCGATGCATGGCAAGGTGCTGGCGATCCTGGTCGAGCCGGGCGCGCAGGTCGCGCGCGGCCAGCGCGTCGCCATCATCGAGGCGATGAAGATGGAGCACACGCTCACCGCGCCGATCGACGGCACGGTGGGCGAGATCGCGGTGGCCAAGGACGCGCAGGTCGCCGAAGGCGCCCGCATCCTCGTCGTCGCGCCGGCGGACGCCGGTCAGGCATAACGGCGTTTATGACAGTCGCAATGTTCCGCGTCTATCTCTTCGGCCGCCGGCCGAGCGCGCGTTCAAGATGCTCGGCGCTGGCGAACAGCACGACCGCGACATAGAAGAGCACGAGCCCAAGCCCGAAGTAGGCCACGACTTCGTGCATTTCGTCGACGGCCGCCACCCTCCAGAGCGAGTGCGTCAGGACGATCAGAATGAGCGTGACCAGCGCGAGCGCGGCCAGTAGCACCAGCACGCCCATCGCGGCGAATGCGGCCGGGCTTTTGCGTGGTGGCGCGAGCGCCGTACGAAGGATGGCGTTCAGCGTCTGCGCGCTGAAGATCGAGCCATGGAAGCGGGCCTGCGGCGGCCGCACCAGCTCCCAATAGATCGTCGTGATCACGACGGCGGCGAGACCGTAGCCGATCAGGACGTGGGTGTGCTGGAACTCCTCGCCGGTGACATAGGCCAGCACGAGCAAGACGCCCAGGCAGACGGCCGCCACGCGGAAGAGCACGTCCCAGACGTTGGCTCCGGCTTCAGCGGGCCTGCCGAAGTCCGGCCTTTCGATTTTTCCCACGGCAATTCAAGCCTCGATGCACGCGTTTCCTCCCTACGCGTGCCGTCGGGGCGCACCATTGACGTGGATCAAAGGCTGGTAGCGCGCCGCTAGTGCTTCTTTTTCTTCGCAGGCGTCGCCGGTTCCTGGTCCTTGTTGATGGCGAAGTAGATCGGCAGCGACCAACTCGGCAGGACGAGCGGCAGCGCTTGCGGCACGAGGCTGAGGTTCTTCTTGTTGTAGGCCATCGCCTCGTCGAAGGTCATCTTCTGCGGGTCGGTCTGGACTTGCGGCGCCGGCTTGGGCGCTTTCTTCTTCGCCTTCGCCATGGCGGCGGTGGGCGCGGTTGCGACAACGGCGAGCGCGAGCAGCAGAGCAAGCTTCTTCATGGGTCCCCCCTTTGGCGCCATCCTGGCGCCGCGCCGGTACGGTAGCAGGAGAGGCGCGCCGCGTCAGCCGGGGCATAGCGGGCAGAAGCGGCGTTTGAGACTTTCCCGCCGGCCGCCGGCCCGCTATGGCAGGGGATCGTCCGTGTGCTGCTGGATCGCTCAGGAATGCCGCTCCATCTCGTCAAGCTCTGCGTCGGCTGCGACTCCGTCGCCGACCTCGAGGACTGGATCAAGTTGAAGTTGAAGGAGAAGAAGAGGCGCGGCCAGAAGCCGGAGCGCATCCACACGACGCGCATGCTGCCCAAGCGCGCCGAGGAGCTCACCGACGGCGGCTCGCTGTTCTGGGTGATCAAGGGTCAGATCACCTGCCGCGAGAAGATCCTCGATATCCGTTCGGTGACCGGCAAGGACGGCATTCGCCGCTGCCAGGTCGTGCTCGACGGCAAGGTGACGCTGGTCGAGCCGCGCCCGCGCTCGGCCTTCCAGGGCTGGCGCTATCTCGAGGACAAGGAGGCGCCGCGCGATCTCGCCCGCGCCGCGCCCGGCGCGTCGAAGATGCCGGAAGCGATGCGGCGGGAATTGCGGGAACTGGGGCTGCTCTGATTACACCGCCAGATTGTCGATCAGCCTTGTCTTGCCAAGCTTGGCTGCGACCAGGAGCCGGATCGGCCCGTCCTTGAGCGAGGCGACCGGCGCCAGGGTGAGGGCATGGCGGGCTTCGAGGTAGTCGACGGCGAAGCCGGCTTGGGTGAGTTCGGTCACGCCTTCTTCGAGCACCATCTCGACCGGCTCGCGCCGGTTGATGCGCCCGGCGCAGGCGTTGAGCACGCGCGCCAGCATCGGCGCGCGGCTCCGCTCCTCCGCCGATAGGTAGGCGTTGCGCGAGGACAGCGCGAGGCCGTCGCGCTCGCGCACGGTCGGGATGCCCACCACCTTCAGTGGAAGATCAAGATCGGACGCCATCTGCGTGACGACGCGAAGCTGCTGATAGTCCTTCTGCCCGAACAGCGCGACGTCGGGCGTCACCTGCAGGAACAGTTTGGCGACGACGGTGGCGACGCCGCCGAAAAAGTGCGGGCGGAACTTGTCCTCGAGCCCCGCCTTGGCGGCGCCCGCCGGCTCGATCTTCAGGGCGAAGCCGTCCGGATACATGACCTGCGCGGTCGGCGCCCAGACGAGGTCGGCCTTGGCTTCGGTTAACGCGGCGACGTCGGTGTCGAACGTGCGCGGATAGCTGCCGAAGTCCTCGTGCGGGGCGAATTGCGCCGGATTAACGAAGATCGACACCACGACCCGGTCGGCCCGGCGCTGCGCTTCCTTGACCAAGGTCAGGTGGCCCCGATGCAGCGCGCCCATGGTCGGCACCAGCGCCACGGTCTCGCGCTTCTTGCGGAAGGCGGCCACGGCGGTGCGCAGCGAGCGCAGGTTGCGGGCAATCGTCAGGCGGGTCGGCATGGCAGGGTCTGTTTACGAAAGGCGGGCGCGGCAAGCCCTAGCAAGCAATGCCGCGCGCGGCCACCGGTTAATGGTTAAGTGTCACCAAACTTGACTACATGACGATTATAATTTGAAGATAAGCCGATCAAAGGACGTCGCATGCTGGTCCAGCCGATCCGTCAAACGCCGCAATCCGCTCATGTCGTGGTGCTCGGCAACGAGAAGGGCGGCTCGGGCAAGTCGACGACCGCGCTTCACATCGCCGTCGCATTGCTGAAGGCCGGCCAGCGCGTCGCTACGATCGACCTCGATTCGCGGCAGAAGAGCTTCACCCATTATATCGAAAACCGCCGCGACTGGGCGGCGCGCGCCGGCATCAAGCTGGAGCTGCCGACGCATTACTGCATCGAGCGCGCCGAAGGCACCTCGGTCGAGGCCAACGAGGCGCAGGAACTCGCGTCCTTCTCGCGCGCGATCGGCGTCATCGAGCACAACCACGACGTCGTCGTCATCGACACGCCCGGCCACGACTCCTACCTGATGCGGCTGGCGCATTCGATGGCCGACACCCTGGTCACGCCGCTCAACGACAGTTTCGTCGACTTCGACGTGCTCGCCACGCTCGACCCGACCAACTTCAGCGTCACCGGCGAAAGTCATTACGCGCGCATGGTGCGCGAGGCGCGCCGCCAGCGCCGCCTGGTCGACGGCCGCCTGACCGACTGGATCGTCGTGCGCAACCGTCTGTCGCAGCTCGGCTCGCGCAACAAGAAGCTGGTCGGCGAGGGCATCAACGAGCTGTCGCGCCGCATGGGCTTCCGCTGCATCGACGGCTTCGCCGAGCGCGTCGTCTACCGCGAGTTCTTCCCGCGCGGGCTGACCGCGCTCGACGATCTCGACGAGACCACGCTCGGCACGCGGCCCAACATGTCGCACGTCACCGCCCGCGAGGAGGTGATCGCGCTCCTCAACGCGCTGCACCTGCCGCTGTCCGAGAACGGCCGCCGCCGCGCCGCCGCCCGCGCCGAATGGCACTCGGTCATGGACCAGCCGCTGCAGGTCCACGACATGCTGGCGTAAGGCCGCGTCTTCGTTCAGCCTATCCCGTCGTCCTGAAGCGTTCGGCGCAACTGCGCCGAGCCTCGGAGGCCGATGGATCGAGGATGTGCGGCCGACTCGCCTTTTGATGTACTCTGATAGGCATGTCGAAAGACCGCGAGCAGGCTCCCGCGCCGGCATCTCACCGTGCCGAGATCGACGCCTTCCTGGCGAAGGTGAAAGCGGTCGGCCCGGCGCAGGCCGCGCAAGGCCCGCGCGGGCGGCTGATCTTCGCGCTCGATGCAACGATGAGCCGGCAGCCGACCTGGGACGCCGCCTGCGCGCTGCAGGCCGACATGTTCCGCGAGGCGTCCTCGGTCGGCGGCCTCGACATCCAGCTCGTCTATTTCCGTGGCCTCAACGAATGCCGCGCCTCCGGCTGGGTCGAGGGCAGCGGCAAGCTCGCCGCTCTGATGTCGCGCATCGAGTGCCGCGGCGGCCACACGCAGATCGGCAAGGTGCTGGCGCATGCGCGGCAGGAGCACGCGCGGCGGCGCGTGCAGGCGCTCGTCTTCGTCGGCGACGCGATGGAGGAGCCGCTCGACGCGCTCTGCGCCACCGCCGGCGAACTCGGCCTGCTCGGCGTGCCGGCCTTCATGTTCCAGGAAGGCCACGATGCGGTCGCAGAGAACGCCTATCGGGAGATCGCGCGGCTCTCGCACGGCGCCTGGTGCCGGTTCGATTCAGGCTCCGCGCATGAGCTCGGCGAGTTGCTGCGGGCGGTCGCCGCCTATGCCGCCGGCGGCCGTCGGGCGCTGATGGCGTTGTCGGCGAAGGCGTCGCCCGGCGCGCAGGCTCTGTTGGCGCAGTTGAAGTAGGTCATGCCCGTTCTCATTCTCGGCGTCCTGGCGCTGGTGCTTGCCCTGTGGGCGCTCAACGTCATCTCAAAGGTCGACCCCAAGGTCGGCGCGCGGTCGCTCAAGCTGGGCGGCGGCCTGCTGGCGCTCGGCTTTGCCGTGTTCCTCGGCCTGCGCGGCGAGCTCGGCGTCGCCATTCCGCTCGGCGCTTTCGGGCTGGGTCTGCTCGGCTGGCTGCCCTTCGGCGCGGCCGGCTTCTCCAGGCGCACACAGAAGAGCGGCGGGCAGGCCTCACGCGTGCGCTCCGCGATGCTCGAAATGGAATTGGACCACGATACGGGCAAGATGCGCGGCCGCTTCAGTGCCGGCCCGCATCAGGGGCGCGATCTGGACAGCTTCGACGTTGCCAGCCTGACGAAACTGCTGCCGGTGCTTGACGAGGAAAGCCGCGCGCTATTGCTGGCGTATCTTGACCGCCGCGATCCCGCCTGGAGTGAACACGCGCAGGGAGACCCGGCAGCGCGGCGCGCTGCGACGTTCGGCGGCAAAATGACCGAGGAGGAGGCCTATCAGATCCTTGGCCTGCAGCCGGGCGCTGCCGCCGAGGACGTCTCGCGCGCGCACCGGTCGCTGATGAAGAAACTGCATCCCGACCAGGGGGGCTCGACGTATCTCGCCGCCCGGGTCAACGAAGCCAAGGACGTTCTTACGCGCCGCCATCGCTGAAAGCACTCCGTACGCAACACTACGCCAGCGGCGGCTCCTGCGACGGCATCCCTGTCGTTATCGTGTCCCGCGATCATGATGCGCCGCGGGTGATTGGATCGCTTAAGCTTCTGTCAGTTCTTCAGCAGCATGCAGGGGATGTCGCTGTGCTTGAGATGCTTGCACGCGGCCTCCGCCTGGTCCTTCTCCAGCCCGGCGAAGCGGGCGCGGTAGAAGGTCTTCTTGCCGTGATCGACCTTTTCCGTGAACGGGTCGGCCTTGCCGAGCACGGACTTGATCTTGTCCTGCACGGTGTCGAGGCGCTGGCGGGCTTCCTTCTCGTCGTCGAAGGCGCCGACCTGGATCATCCAGCCGCTGTGCGTCTTGGCCGAGTTCTCGCTCGTCGCCGGCAGCGGCACGGTGGCGCTGGCGGAGGCGACCTTGGCCGGGCCGGCCACGGCCGGACGCGGCGCGAGATGCGGCGTCTCGGCCTTCACCGTCGGCACCTCGGTGACGCGCATTGCCCGCGCGGCGGCAGGCGTCGGCGCCAGGCGATGGGCGTCCGGGGCGGGCGGCGTCAGCGACGCGGTCTTGAACGTGCCGGCATGCACGGTGAGCGTATGCACCGGGACCGGCCTGATCGGCGCGGTCGAACCCGGCTGCGGCATATCGATCGAAGCGACCTCGTCGTGCGCGGCCTTGGCCTCTTCGACCGGTTCGCGCTTGATGGCCTCCAACGTCGATGCCGCCTTCGGCTCGGCCTTGGTTTCCGCCTTGGCGACCGGCGTGTTCTCCCAGCCTTCGCGCACCAGCGGCGCCGAGCGAGTCGCGGCGGTCTTGGCGAAGTTCTGATCGATCAGCGAGGCGACGCGGGCGTCACGCGCGCGCGCCGTGCGGCCGCCGAACATCACCGCGATGAGATAGCGGTTGCCGCGGTGCACCGAGGTGACGATGTTGAACCCGGACTCGCGGATATAGCCGGTCTTCAAACCGTCGACGCCGGCGACGTTGCCGAGCAGGTGATTGTGCCCGCGGATGGTATGGCCGCGGAAGGCGAAGGCCTTGGTCGAGAAGAAATGATAGTACTGCGGGAAGCGGTCGCGCAGCGCGCGGGCGATGATCGACTGGTCGCGCGCGGTGGTGATCTGCGCCTCGTCCGGCAGGCCCGAGGCGTTGTGATAGGCCGTGTGCATCATGCCGAGTTGACGCGCTTTCGCGGTCATCATGCGCGCGAAGCTCGGCTCGTCGCCGCCGATCGCCTCGCTGATCACCACGGCGACGTCGTTGGCCGACTTGGTGACGATGGCCTCGATGGCGTGCTCGACGCTGATGCTGTCGCCCGGCTTCAGTCCGAGCTTGGACGGCGCCTGCGCGGCGGCATGCGCGGACACCGGCAGCCGCGAGGCGAGCGTGAGCTTGCCTTGCTGCAGACGCTCGAACAGCAAATAGAGCGTCATCATCTTGGTGAGCGAGGCGGGATGCCGCAACGCGTCCGGATTGGTGGCCTCGAGAATCGCGCCGGTATTGGCGTCGACCACCATGGTCGAGACCGGCGGGTTGTAGCTGTAATGGCTGGCGGAGGCGGCGCGATGATGCGCGCGGTGGTGATGGCGGGCGCGGGCGTCGGCGGTGCCGGCAGTGGCGACGATCAGCGTGGCCAGTCCCACAGCGCCCCAGCGGATGCTGCAACGGACGGTAGCATCGCGACCCGACATTCGCGCTCCCCTCAACCCAATTGTCAGGCCGCCTAACAGACGCGCCATCGTGGCCATATTATAGCGTGCACTCACTTTTCCCGCGGTGACGCATTTTCTGACCGTAGGAGAGCAGGGTTACCAAGGGCTTAACGGTAACCAGCGGATTTTGCGGAACTTTTCGCGCCGCAACATGGTTCTTGACAAATTTGTGCAGCGCAATATATAAATACCGTTAGTCCCCGGGACGTTGCCGGGTGGAATTCACTCGTCATGGCTTCGCGAGAGGCGGGCCGGGAAAGGGCAAGACCATGGTCAAGAATTTCGAGGACCTCCAGCAGGTCGGCAAAGAGAACATGGACATGGCACTGAAGACGATGGGTGCGCTGTCCAAGAGCTCACAGGCCATCGCCGTCGAAGTGGCCGATTACTCCAAGAAGGCGTTCGAGGATTCGACCGCCGCCCTCGAGAAGCTGTTCGGCGTGAAGTCGCTGGACAAGGCCATCGAGGTGCAGACCGAATTCGCCAAGACCGCCTACGAAGGCTTCGTCTCCAAGGCGTCGAAGATCGGCGAGCTTTATGCCGATTTCGCCAAGGAGACCTACAAGCCGTTCGAGGCGATGCTGGCCAAGGGCAAGTAAAGCGCCGACCGACACGTCAGTTCAGTTGCGTTCGTAGCGTTTGCGTTTGGAAATAAAGAAGCCCGGCTCTTTCGAGCCGGGCTTTTTGTTTGGCGTCGTGCCTGCGGTTACTTGGCGACGCGCAGTTGCGTCAGGTTGGTGCCGATCTGCTGGAACGTCGTCACGATCTGGCTCGCCGAGGTGAGCAGGAAGAATTTGCTGGTGTCGCTGGCGCAGTTTTTCAGCAGCGTCGAGGTCGGGTCGCCGCCGGTATTGACCTGGATGGTGTAGATGGTGATCCCGGCCGCCTTGATGTTCGCGCAGGTGCCGTTGCCGCTGGGATCGACCATGCGATAGTCGACCGAAGTCGACGTGGCGGAGCCGTTGCCATACCAGCGATCCTGCGTGTTGAGGCCGTCGCTGAGCAGGATGATGATGTTGCTGTACTGGTAGTTGGAATCCGTCGGCGGCACCGTGAACGGCCCGCCGCCGGCGAGCGACAGCCAGCCCATCATCAGGCCGATCGGCTGGTTGGTGCTGCCGTTGGGCTGCATGTTGGTGACCAGCGACTTCATCGACGTCCAGTCGTAGCTCAGACCCGTCATGGTTTGCGGGCAGGCGCCGTATTGTTCGGCCGGGAACAGGGTCGTCACATCGGTGGTGTCCGGCGCGGCGACATCCTGGTCATGGCCGGCGGTCGTACCCGGTGCCGTGGTCGAGCCTCGGTCGGTGACGCAGCCGGTCCACTTGGTCGTGTCGACGAACCAGGTGTGCTTGTAGCCGTTGTTCGTGGTGATGGTGGCGGTGCAGACCTTGTTGGAGCCACTGCCGGCGCAGGAGCAGGTGCTGTAGCCGGAGCAGGAGGCGAACCAGCCGGTGCCGACGACCTTCGTAGTCGTCGAGGTTTGCGCGACGCTGTCGTAGCAGCCGATGCTGTTGCTCGGGCAGATCCAGCCCTTGTTGGTGCCGCTGGACGGGATGGACGACGTCGTCGAACTGCCGCCGGCCGCGGTGACGCAGGAGTAGCCGTTGGTCCAGGAATTGTAGGGGCAAGCCGAGCCCGGCCCGACGCTGGAGCTCGGCGTGGAGTCGTGCATCCCGACGGCGAGATTCGTGTAGTCCTTGCTGAAATCCAGCCAGGTCGCGCACTTGGCGCCGCACGCGCCGACGCTGACGTCCTTTACGAAGGGAACGATCGACACGTAGACGTCGCCGTTGACGCTCGCCGCCGACTTCAACTGGTCGAGCAGGCTGCTGGTCGCGCTCTTGAGCGCCGTCATCTTGCCGGCATCGGCCATCGAGCCGGTGTTGTCGAGCACCAGCGCCACGCGCAGACGGGTCGAGCCCCAGGCCGCCGTCGAGGTCTCGTTCAAGTTGATGAATTTCACGCCGAGGATGCCGACGAAGGAGGTCGGCACGGCCACGGCGCCGTTCACCGTTATTTGTGAGGGGGTGTCGGTCGAATAGACCGGGGTGATCGTGACGCTGCTGGCCTTGATGCCGACCGACGAGAAATTGGCGTTGAAATACTTGGTCGCATTGGTCTGCAGCTGATCGCTGGTGTCGGTCGTGGCTTCCTTCGACAGCATCAGTGCCGTCGAGTCGAGCGCGGTCTGCATCGCGGCTTTCACGGCATTGGCGCGGCTGTAGTCGATGGCCGCGCCGACGAAGCCTGCCAGCGGCAGCGTGGCGATGGCGAAAATGATGGCGACGTTGCCTGAGCGCGCGACACTGAAATCGCGCACGGCGCGGCGAAGGTTCGACCAGATTGGCAGCATGGGCCGGATTCCGGATTTAAGAGTGTTCCGGCATCGGCTATAGCTGCCGAAGTTGAAGCGAGACTTTTCCGAATTGCACGAAAAGTGCGGGCTGCGGTTAACCCTGCGCGGCCGCGCGCGCCGGGTGGTGGCGCTGGCTAAGCGCTTTGTCGGTTAATGAATATTGGGATCCGGCCCGCAGCGGCTGCCGCATTTCAAGCGGCAGCGTTAACGTCTGCTTGCTCCGACGAACCGTTTTTCGCATCGAAGGTCCGCGGGCGGGAATTCCTTATTTGGCGACGCGCAATTGCGTGAGGTTGGTGCCGATCGTGTTGAAGGTTGTGGTGATCTGGCTGGCCGACGTCAGCATCCAAAACTTGGTGGAGTCGCTGGCGCAGTTCTGCAGCAGGGTCGAGGTCGGATCGCCACCGGTGTTGACCTGGATGGTGTAGATGGTGATGCCGGCGGCCTTGATATTGGCGCAGGTGCCGGAGCTGTTGCCGGTCTGGTACATGCGGTTATCGACCGGCGTCTGCGCCTGGTACCAGCGGTCCGCGGTGTTCAGGCCGTCCGACAGCAGAATGATGATCTGCTTATAGGTGTAGTTCGAATTCATGGCCGGGGCGGAGAGGGGGCCACCGCCGACCAGCGACTGCCAGCCCCAGACCAGCCCGATCGGCTGGTTGGTATTGCCGTTCGGCGACATCGAATCGACCAGGCTGTTCATCGACGTCCAGTCGTAACTCAGGCCCATCATTGCGACGGGACACTGCCCGTACTGCTCGGCCGGGAACAAAGTCGACGCCTGGCCGGAGGGCAGGCTGGCGTCGGCCGGGTTCGCGGCGGTGACGGTCTGGTCGTAACTCTGGTCGCGGTCGGTGATGCAGCCGTTCCAGGTGCTGTGAGCGGCGGGCACCCAGGTCTGGTTGCTGCTGCAGCGGCTGCGGCCGCGCCGCGAACTGCCGCTGCAGGTCGTGGTGTTCTGCCAGCTTCCGTTCGCCGCCTCCCAGTCATCCCAGTCGATCCAGGTGCCGGTGTAGTTGGCCGAGCCGACATTGACGTCCTTCGAGAACGGAATGATCGACACGTAGACATCGCCGTTGGTGCCGGCGGCAGCCTTGAGCTGCGCCAGCAGGGTCTTGGTCGCGCTCTTGAGCGCCGTCATCTTGCCGGCGTCCGCCATCGATCCGGTGTTGTCGAGCACCAGTGCGACGCGCAGGCGGGTCGATCCCCACGCCGCGGTCGAGGACTCGTTCAAGGTGATGTATTTCACGCCCAGCATGCCCACGAAGGCGGTCGGCACGTTGACCGTGCCGTTCACCGTCACCTGTGAAGGAGAGTCGGTCGAATAGACCGGGGTGATCGTGACGCTGCTGGCCTTGATGCCGACCGACGAGAAATTGGCGTTGAAATACTTGGTCGCATTGGTCTGCAGTTGATCGCTGGTGTCGGTCGTGGCCTCCTTCGACAACATCAGCGCCGTCGAGTCCAGCGCGGTTTGCAGCGCGGCTTTCACGGCATTGGCGCGGCTGTAGTCGATGGCCGCGCCGGCGAAGCCGGCCAGCGGCAGCGTGGCGATGGCGAAGATGATGGCGATGTTGCCGCCTTCGGCGCGGGCGAAGCGCTGCGCGCCGAGGCGGAGCCGCGTGAGCAGTGAGCTGGAGACCATGACGCCTGCCAATTTGAATCTGTTTTGCGCGAGCAGGCGTAGAAAATTGCGGTAAAACGTCAGTAAAAGGCGTCGGATAAACAGGGCCGCACGCCGCGTTCGGCGGCCTGTATCTGGCATCGTTGTCAAGCAAAGATGAAGAATGACCGCGGTATGTCGTAAAACAAACACGCGCGCCGCATGTTGAATGCGGCGCGCGTGCGCGGCTGCAGGATATCACATTGCCAGGCGCAACTGCGTCAGCGCGGTGCCGATCTGGCTGAATGTGGTCGGGATCTCGGTCGAGGAGGTCAGCAGGAAGAATTTGTTTTTGTCGCTGGCGCAGTCCTGCAGCAGCGTCGAGGTCGGGTCGCCGCCGGTGTTGACCTGCACCGTGTAGACGGTGACGCCCGCCGCCTTGACGTTGGCGCAGGTCTTCTCCTGCCGCGCGTCGATCGAGGACTGGTTGGAGTACCAGCGGTCCTGGGTGTTGAGGCCGTCGGTGAGCAGGATGATCACCTGCGAATATTTATAATCCGGATCGAAGGCCGGCACCGTGAACGGCGACTGTGTCAGCGACTGCCAGCCCAGTTGCAGGCCGATCGCCTGGTTGGTGTTGCCGACCGGGGTCATGGCGTCGATCTTGCTCGACAGCGCGGTCCAGTCGTTCGACAGGCCCATGGTCGAGGCGGGGCAGGAGGAATACTGCTCCGTCGGATAGAGGGTCGAACCCGCCGCCGGCGCATCGTTGGTGGTGTCGTAGTTCTGGTCGCGGTCGGTCAGGCAGCCGTTCCAGGTCGAATGGTCCGCCGGCGTCCAGGTGCCGCCGTTGCCGGTGCACTTTGTCTGTGAACTGCCGTATTTGCTGATGCTGCACTTGCCGTTGACGGCCTCCCACAGGTCCCAGCGCAGCCAGGATGCGGCGTAGTTGCTCGATCCGATATTCACATCCTTGTTGAAGGGAATGATCGAGACATAGACGTCGTCCGGCGAGGTCGCCGCCTGCTGCAATTGCGTGAGCAGGCCGTGCGCCGCCGTCTGCAGCGCCGTCATCTTGCTGTCCTGTGCCATCGATCCGGTGTTGTCGAGCACCAGGGCGACGCGCAGGCGGGTGTTGCCCCAGGTCGCGGTCGAGCTCGCGCTGATGTCGAGGTGGTCGTAGCCGAGGACGCCGAGGAAGTTGGTCGGCAGCGTCGCGGTGCCGCTGAGAACCACCTTTGAGCCACCGGTGGAGGAATAGGAGGTCGTCAAAGTGAGGTTCTTGACGTCCGAGGCGCGCGTGAACAGGGCATTGAAATAGGTGTTGGCGGAGGTCTGGAGGGTGGCCGCGGACTGGTTCGCGGCGCTTTTCGACAGCATCAGGGCGGTCGAGTCGAGCGCCGCCTGGAAGGCGGCCTTGGTGGCGGTGGCGCGGCTGTAATCCACCGCGACGCCGACGCCGCCGAGGAGAGGAATGGCGGCAATTCCGAACAGGGGAGCAATGCTGCCGCGGCGGTCACGCAGAAATCGGGCCAACATGTCGTCACCAGGACTTGGGAGGAGCGGGGAAGGAGGAGCGGGGAACTCTCGCGGTAGACTATGCAAGCCAATTCTTCCGGGTCCGTTTGTAAGGTGCCGAGAAACCGAGCCAAATTCGATTAGATTGCCGCTCTCTATGGCTTGCGGTCCGCCCGCTTATGGCTATCTCCAGGAGACGGTCGGAACTGGCGGATGGCCCGGCTACTTGTCCCCTGCCGGGGCCCGTCGAGGGCAAATCCCGGCTTGGAAGGGCCGTCTCCGGGTCGCTAGGATGGTGGGGTGGCCGTGCGCCGCGCGGTCACTGGGGGTAACGGGTTGGAATGCTACTTGCTTCGACGATTGTCATGACCGGGACGAGCCAACCGCGGATGGCCGACGACGACCGCAAGCGCCGCAATGGCGACGCCGGCGGTAGCGGCGGCGCCGGCGGGCCCGGCACCGCGGTCATCACCAAGACCAAGCCGCAGACCAAGCGCCCGAACATGTATCGGGTGCTGATCCTCAACGACGACTACACGCCGATGGAATTCGTCGTGCACATCCTCGAGCGCTTCTTCGGCAAAGACCACGAAGCCGCCACACGCATCATGCTGCATGTGCATCACCACGGCATCGGCGAGTGCGGCATCTTCACGTACGAGGTGGCCGAGACCAAGGTGACGCAGGTGATGGACTTCGCCCGCAAGCACCAGCATCCGCTGCAATGCGTGATGGAGAAGAAATGAGCCGGCGGGGGGCGTCCAATACAAAGAAGATGGAAATCTAATGCCAACATTTTCGCGCAGTCTCGAGCAGTCTCTCCATCGGGCGTTGGCCTTGGCCAACGAGCGGCACCATGAATACGCGACGCTCGAGCATCTGCTGCTGGCGCTGATCGACGACCAGGACGCCTCCGCCGTCATGCGGGCGTGCAATGTCGACCTCGACAAGCTGCGCCGCAGCCTCACTTCCTATCTCGAATCCGAGCTTGAGAACCTCATCACCGACGGCGCCGAGGATAGTAAGCCGACCGCCGGCTTCCAGCGCGTCATCCAGCGCGCCGTCATCCACGTGCAGTCGTCCGGCCGCGAGGAAGTGACCGGCGCCAATGTGCTGGTCGCGATCTTCGCCGAGCGCGAGAGCCACGCCGCCTATTTCCTGCAAGAGCAGGACATGACGCGCTACGACGCCGTCAATTACATCAGCCACGGCATCGCCAAGCGTCCCGGCATGACGGAAGCGCGTCCGACGCGCAGCGCCGACGAGGAGACCGACACCAAGTCGGGCGACGAGCCCAAGAAGAAGGGCGACGCGCTCGATGCCTATTGCGTCAACCTCAACAAGAAGGCGCGCGAAGGCAAGATCGACCCGCTGATCGGCCGTGACCAGGAGATCAGCCGCACCATCCAGGTGCTCTGCCGCCGCCAGAAGAACAACCCGCTGTTCGTCGGCGAGGCCGGCGTCGGCAAGACCGCCATCGCCGAGGGTCTCGCCCGCCGCATCGTCAACGGCGAGGTGCCGGACGTGCTCAAGGGCGCGACCGTGTTCGCGCTCGACATGGGCACGCTGCTCGCCGGCACGCGCTATCGCGGCGACTTCGAGGAGCGCCTGAAGCAGGTGATCAAGGAGATCGAGGCCTATCCGGGCGCGATCATGTTCATCGACGAGATTCACACCGTGATCGGCGCCGGCGCCACCTCCGGCGGCGCGATGGACGCATCGAACCTGCTCAAGCCGGCGCTCGCCGGCGGCGCCATCCGATGCATCGGCTCGACCACTTACAAAGAGTACCGGCAGTACTTCGAGAAGGACCGCGCGCTGGTGCGGCGCTTCCAGAAGATCGACGTCAACGAGCCGTCGGTCCCTGACGCGATCGAGATCCTGAAAGGTCTCAAGCCGTACTTCGAGGAGTACCACAAGCTCAAATACACCAACGACGCCATCAAGGCGGCGGTCGAGCTGTCCTCGCGCTACATCCACGACCGCAAGCTGCCGGACAAGGCGATCGACGTGATCGACGAATCCGGTGCGGCGCAGATGCTGCTGCCGGAGAGCCGGCGCAAGAAGACCATCGGCCTGAAGGAGATCGAGACCACGATCTCGACGATGGCGCGCATCCCGCCCAAGACGGTGTCGAAGGACGACGCCGAGGTGCTGCAGCATCTCGAGCAGACCCTGAAGACGACGGTGTACGGCCAGGACAAGGCGATCGAGTCGCTCGCCGCGTCGATCAAGCTGGCGCGTGCCGGCCTGCGCGAGCCGGAGAAGCCGATCGGCTGCTACCTGTTCTCCGGCCCGACCGGCGTCGGCAAGACCGAAGTGGCCAAGCAGCTCGCAGCCTCGCTCGGCGTCGAGCTCACCCGCTTCGACATGTCCGAGTACATGGAGCGGCACACGGTGTCGCGCCTGATCGGCGCGCCTCCGGGCTATGTCGGCTTCGACCAGGGCGGTTTGCTCACCGACGCCGTCGATCAGCACCCGCATTCGGTGCTGCTGCTCGACGAAATCGAGAAGGCCCATCCCGACCTGTTCAACGTGCTGCTGCAGGTCATGGACCACGGCAAGCTGACCGACCACAACGGCAAGCAGGTCGACTTCCGCAACGTCATCCTGATCATGACGACGAATGCGGGCGCCTCCGATATGGCCAAGGCCGCCTACGGCTTCACCCGCACCAAGCGTGAGGGTGACGACCAGGAGGCGATCAGCAAGCTGTTCGCGCCGGAATTCCGCAACCGGCTCGACGCCGTCGTCACCTTCGCGCACCTGTCGCAAGAAGTGATCTCGCAGGTGGTCGAAAAGTTCGTGCTTCAGCTCGAGGCGCAGCTCGGCGACCGCAATGTCACGATCGAGCTGTCCGACGAGGCGACGCGCTGGCTGATCGCCAACGGCTACGACGAGCTCATGGGCGCCCGCCCGATGGCGCGGGTGATCCAGGAGCACATCAAGAAGCCGCTGGCCGACGAGGTGCTGTTCGGCCACCTGAAGAACGGCGGCCATGTTCGCGTCGTCGTCACGCATGACGAGAATGGGCGCGACAAGCTCGGGCTCGAGTTCCCCGACGGCCCGGTGACGCCGCGCCCGGAGAAGTTGCCGGTGGTGCGGCCGAAGGCCAAGCGGCGGTCGCCGCGGCCGAAGGCCAAGCGCGGCTCGGTGCCGAAAGTGCCGCTGGCGAAGGTCTGACGGCCGAAGCCTTTCGATTGCAACAAAGCCGGGCGGCGACGCCCGGCTTTGTTGTTGCGACCGTCGGCTTTGCCAATTCGCTTTTGCGGAGCGCGCATGCGGGCGCCGCGGTTGCGCGCGTGATGCGCCTATGGGACAGGTGTGACCCCGCCCATGCAGCCCGTCCGCACCTTTCCGAGTTCGACCGCCGCCTTCATCGCTGGCGCGCGCTCGGCCTGGACCTCGGTGTTCGCGCTGGTGATGGCCGGCACCTATATCGGGCTCGGCGCGCTGGCGCACGATTTCGGCCTGTCGGCGCTCTGGCTGGCGCTGTCGACCATCTTCGTGTGGGCGGCGCCGGCGCAGGTCATCCTGATCTCGGCGCTCGGCACCGGCGCCTCGCTCATCGAGGTCGCAATCGCCGTGACGCTGAGCGCCATGCGGCTCTTGCCGATGGTGGTGGCGCTGTTGCCGCTCGTGCGCCGGCCGGGCAGGGGCGTCGGGCATCTCCTCCTGCCGACGCATTTCACTTCGATCAGCATGTGGGTGGAGTCGCTCCGGCTGTTGCCGTCGATGGCGCGCGAGCACCGGCTCGCCTTCTGCAACGGCCTGTCCTGCGGCTTCATGTCGACCGCGGTCACCTTCGGCTTCGTCGGCTATTACCTCGCCGCCGGCCTGCCGACGGTGCTCGCCGCCATGCTGCTGTTCCTCACGCCGCTGTCGTTCCTCCTGTCCACGACCCGCAATGCGCGGGCGATGATCGACCGCGTCGCGCTCGCGTTCGGCCTGCTCATCGGCCCCGTGCTGGTCTATTTCCAGGTCGGCCTCGACATCATGTGGACCGGCATCATCGGCGGCACGCTGGCTTATGCGGTGCACCGCGTGCGCGGAGCGCCGGCATGAGCGGCATCGGCGAGTTGTCGCCCTATCTGGTACTGATCCTCGTCGGCGTTCTGCCGAACGAGATCTGGCGCTGGCTCGGCCTCGGTCTGGTGCGCGGGCTCAACGAGAAATCGGAGATCGTGGTGCTCGCGCGCGCAGTGGCGACCGCGATCCTCGCCGGGGTGATCGCCAAATTGATCCTGTTTCCATCGGGCGAATTGACGGCGATCCCGCTCGCCGTGCGCGTTGGCGCCGCCGCCTGCGGCTTTGCGGCGTTTGTCGCCGCCCGTCGCTCGCTGCTCGCCGGCGTGGCGGCCGGGGAGGCGGCGCTGCTTGTCGGCGCGCTGTTGTTCGCGCACGCGATGAATTGAAAGTTTTTCACGTCCGGAAATCCGGCGGGCATGTTTGCCCGCGACAGACCGCCGCACCTTTGCTAGCCTTTTCTCCTCAACGCGACGGAGTCCGTAGTCAAGCGGACCAGGGGAGGAAGTTCCATGCCGGTACGCTCCACGATCCTGCGCGCCTTGTGCGCGGCGACCTTGCTGTCATCGCTCTCGTTTGTCCCTGCGGCGTTCGCTCAGTCTCAGCCGGCGCAGGCGCAGATGCCCGCCATCGGCGAGAAGTCGATCGGCGGCATGGTGCGCGGTGCGAACGGACCGGAAGCCGGCGTCTGGGTGATCGCCGAGACGACCGACCTGCCCACCAAATTCGCGCGCATCGTCGTCACCGACGACGCCGGCCGCTATCTCATCCCCGATCTGCCGACCGCGAATTATGAAGTCTGGGTGCGCGGCTACGGTCTCATCGACTCGCCGAAACTCCGCGCCAAGCCCGGCATGCGCCTCGATCACGCCGCCGTGCGCGCGCCGAACGCGGCGGACGCCGCGCATTATTATCCGGCGCTCTACTGGTACGCGATGATGAAGATCCCGCCGGCCAGCGAGTTCGGCGGCAAGGGTCCCATCCCCGCCAACATCACGCAGACCGACTGGCTGCGCCAGATGAACAACGTCGACTGCATCGGCTGCCACCAGCTCGGGCAGGAGGCGACGCGCACCGTGCCGGCGCAGTTAGGCCACTTCGCCTCGGGCGAAGAAGCCTGGATGCGTCGCACGCAGTCCGGCCAGGCCGGCGAGATGATGACGAACCGCCTGGCCGGCCAGTTCGGCGGCGCGCCGTATCAGTATTTCGGCGACTGGACCGACCGCGTCGCCAAGGGCGAGTTGCCGAAGAGCACGCCGCCGCGGCCGCAGGGCCTCGAGCGCAATATCGTCGTCACCTGGTGGGAATGGTCGAAGCCGGACAAATACCTGCACGACGAGATTTCGACCGACAAGCGCAATCCGACGGTCAACGGCTACGGCAAAATCTACGGCTCGCCGGAATATTCGACCGACACCATCCCGATCCTCGATCCGAAGACGAGCGAGGTCACGTATTTCACGCTGCCGCACCATGCCGACATGCCGCTGTCGCTCGGGCCGGGCCATGCCGGCGCGCTCGATCCGCTGCAGCCGTCGGCCTATTGGGGCGCACGCCGGCTGTGGGACACGCACGCGAACAATCACAATTCGATGTTCGACAAGCAGGGCCGGCTGTGGCTCGCCGCCGCCTTCCGCGCTGCGGACAATCCGGCCTTCTGCAAAAAGGGCTCGGATCACCCGTCCGCCAAGGCGTTCCCGATCGAACGCAGCGTGCGGCAGATCGCGATGCTCGACCCGAAGACGATGAAGTATACCTTCGTCGATACCTGCTTCGGCTCGCAGCACCTGCAGTTCGGCTTCGACGCCGACAACACGTTGTGGGTCAGCAATGGCGGCACGTCGCCGGCGGCGACGGCGGGCTGGATCGACACCAAGGTGTTCGACGAGACCGGCGACGCGGCCAAGGCTCAAGGCTGGGCGCCGTTCGTGCTCGACACCAACGGCAACGGCAAGCTCGACGACTACACCGAGCCGAACCAGCCGGCCGATGCCAAGAAGGACATGCGCATCACCGCCGGCTCCGGCACCTACGCCGTGATGCCGAACCCGGCCGACGGCAGCGTCTGGTACACGGTCGGCGTCTTCGGCGGCCGCGCCGGCTTCCTGCGCTTCGATCCGAAGACCAAGCTGTCGGAGATCTACTTCGTGCCGAAGCCCGCCTTCGGCATCCGCGGCGGCGATATCGACTCGCACGGTGTGCTGTGGGGCTCGAGCTCGAGCGGCTTCCTGGTCAGCTTCGACCGCCGCAAGTGCAAGGGGCCGCTCAACGGGCCGAAGGCGACCGGCGACCACTGTCCGGAAGGCTGGAGCTCCTACAAGTATCCGGGCCCGGGCTTCGACGGCTTCCCCAACACCAGCGCCGAGGCGAGCTATTACACCTGGGTCGACCAGCACAACACGCTCGGGCTCGGCAACGACGTTCCGGTGTCGACCGGCAACCTCAATGACGGCCTGATCGCGCTGAAGGACGGCAAGATGATCGTGCTGCGCGTCCCGTATCCGATGGGCTTCTACGCCAAGGGTCTCGACGGCCGCATCGACGATCCGAACGGCGGCTGGAAGGCGCGCGGCCTGTGGACCGCGAGCGGCGATCGCGTGCCGTGGCTGCGTGAGGGCGGACGCGGCAGCCGCCCGCTGGCCGTGCATTTCCAGTTGCGGCCGAACCCGCTGGCAGACTAGCCAACAAAAAAACCGGGCGCGGCCGCCGCGCCCGGTTTTGCTTTGGAGCTGCCGTCAGGCCAGGGCGGCGGCGAGCTTCTTCGCCTGCTCGGCCAGCACCTCGGGCTTTTCCTTTTCCGAAGCGGGCGGCTTCATCATCACGCCGGCCTTGCGCGGGATGACGTGGACATGCAGGTGGAACACCACCTGGCCGCCGGCGCCCTCGTTGAACTGCTGCACGGTCACGCCGTCGGCGCCGAACACGCCGACCGACGCCTTGGCGATCTTCTGCGCCACCTTGGCGACATGCGCGAGATCGTCGGCCGGGCAGTCGAGGATGTTGCGCGCCGGCGCCTTCGGAATCACCAGCGTGTGGCCGGGCGCGCGCGGCATGATGTCGAGGAAGGCGAAGGCCTTGTCGTCCTCGTACACCTTGAAGCAGGGCAGTTCGCCGCGCAGGATCTTGGCGAAGATGTTGTTCGGATCGTAGGCGGGCATGGCGGCGGTCCTCGTTGTGGCGGTCAGTCCTGCTCGACCAAATCCTTACGGAACGGGCCGGCCGCCGCAAGCTCCTCGCCGACCGCCTCCACATAGGCCCGCTCGCGCGCCAGGTAGTCGTCGATGGCGCGGCGGAGCCCCGCATGGGCGATGTAATGCGCCGAATAGGTCGGGTGGGGCAGGTAGCCGCGGGCCAGTTTGTGCTCGCCCTGTGCCCCGGCCTCGACGCGCTTGAGTTTGTTGACGATCGCGAATTCGATGGCCTGATAATAGCAGACCTCGAAGTGCAGGAACGGGTGGTGCTCGACCGCGCCCCAGTTGCGGCCGTAGAGCGTGTCGTCACCGATGAAGTTGATGGCCCCGGCGACGAAGCGGCCGGCGCGTTTCGCCATCACCAGCAGGATACGGTCGGCCATCGCCGCGCCGACGATGGAGAAGAAGGCGCGCGTCAGATACGGCCGGCCCCATTTGCGCGAGCCGGTGTCCATGTAGAACTCGAAGAAGGCGTCCCAGACTTCTTCCGTCAGGTCGGAGCCGGTCAGCCAGTGCAAGGTGATGCCGGGTGCCAGCGCATCCTTGCGTTCGCGGCGGATCGTCTTGCGCTTGCGCGAATTGAGCGCGGCGAGGAAGTCCTCGAAGGTGGCGTAGCCTTCGTTCTCCCAGTGGAATTGCTGGTCGGTGCGTTGCAGATAGCCGCGATGGCCGAGCAGATCCCATTCCTCCTTGGTCAGGAACGTGACGTGCGCCGACGACAGGCCGTTGGCCTTGGTGACCTGGGCGAGCGCATCGCCGAGCGCGCCGCGTACGCTGTCGGCGACCGGGCCGGGGCGGGCGAGCAGGCGCGGCCCCGTTACCGGGGTGAACGGCACCGCCACCTGCAGCTTCGGATAGTAGTCGCCGCCGACGCGCTCGAAGGCCTCGGCCCAGCCGTGGTCGAACACGTATTCGCCCTGGGAATGGCTCTTGGCGTAGCAGGGGGCGACACCGAGGACCTCGCCATCGGCGGTCTCGGCGATCAGATGCTGCGGCTGCCAGCCGGTGCGGGCGCCGACCGATTTCGACTGTTCAAGAGAGGAGAGGAAGGCGTGCGAGACAAAAGGGTTAGGCGGCTGTCCTCGTGTTGATAATTCAGTGGAGGGCGCGCCGGCGCAGGCGTCCCAGACCGCGGCCGGGATTTCGGTCAGCGAGGAGGCGATGCGGATGTTCAGTTCGACGGTCATCGGCGCTCTATTAGCGCCACTTTACGCCTGAAATCGGGATCAGCGGCAATACACGGCGTCCATACCGGTGGGATCTCCATTCCAGTCGAGCTGCGTGCCATAGATGCGGCAGTTCGGCGGAATCCTGTGGCAGCCGTTCCAGTCGCAAGCGATCTGCCCCTGCGGCGCCCGGCGTCGGGTGCGCACCACGGGCTTTTTCTTCTTTGCGGCCAGCGCGAGCGTGTCCGACGGTTTGGACGCGGCCAGCGCAGGCGCTGTGCCGAGGATGGCGAGAGCGGCGGCAACGGCGATCGTCGAGCGGATGTTCACGGTGTTGACCCTTGATCGAGCGGCGTTGTGGGAAAAACACCGTCGGAGGATACCGTGTTCCGCGACAGTTACGGCGTAAATCCCTCGAAGATCACCTGATCGGCCCAGCGCGCGGCGCGGCGGCGGTCGTCCTCAGTGCGCACAGTCCAGGTCAGGACCGGAACGCCGAAGACGCGCTGCGCGAGGAGCGGCGTGAGCGACGGCAAGTCCTTCACCGACCAGGCGACGAAATGCGGCCGTGTGCGCGGCGCGTGCGCCAGATGCGCGAGCTGCCATTTCTTGAACGCGGGCAAGGCCGCCCATTCCGGATGGGCGTAGTGCCGCTCAGCGATGATGCCGCGCGTCAGGCCCGGTGCGATCGCGCGCAGCAAGGCGACCAACTTCGGATCGAACGACATCGCCGCCGCTGGACCGGCATAGCCGGCGAGCACCTCGGCGACGCGCCGCGTCAGCGTCAGGTCGCCGTCGAACCGGCTCTTGATCTCGACGAAGAGCGGCACGCGGCCGCCGACGAGTGCGCACAACTCACCGAGCGTGAGCATACGGTCGGTGGTGTCGCGGAAGGCGACGATCTTGAGCTCGGCGGCGGTCAGCGCGCCGAGCGGCCCGCTGCCTTCGGTCAGCCGGCCGAGCGCAAGATCGTGATGCACAATGGCCTCGCCGTCGCGGCTCACCTGCACGTCGCATTCGATGCCGTAGCCGCCGGCGATCGCCGCTGCGAAGGCCGAGGCCGTGTTCTCGACGACGCCGGCGCGCGCGTCGTGCAGCCCGCGATGGGCGACCGGCCGCGCCGTAAGCCAATCGAGTTTTGGCATCAGCCGATCTCGAACAGCCCCTCGACCTCGACCGCGGCATTGGCCGGCAGCGCCGCGACGCCGACGGTCGAGCGCGCATGGCGGCCTCGGTCGCCGAATACCTCGACCATCAGGTCGGAGGCGCCGTTCATCACCTTCGGCCCGTCGGTAAAGCCGGGCGCCGAATTGATGAAGCCGCCGAGACGCACGACGCGCACGACCTTGTCGAGATTGCCGATGGCGCCCTTCACCTGCGCCAGCAGGTTGATGGCACAGGCGCGCGCCGCCTTGGCGCCATCCTCCATCGACACGGAGCCGCCGAGCTGGCCGGCGGCGACCAGTTTGGCGTCCGAACCGAAGCAGAGCTGGCCTGAGACGGTGAGCAGGTTGCCGGTCTTCACGAAGGGTACGTAGTTGGCGACCGGCGCCGCCGGCGTCGGCAGCGTGATCCCGAGTTTCGCGAGCGTGTCCTCAACCGATCCGGCCATCACGATCCCTCCTGAACTGGCGCACAATGCTTTGTCGATCCTTGGCCGATCGGGCGGCACGGCGCAAGCGGCCGTTGCCGGCCGGGAAGGCGGCCTCTATCCTGCCGCGATCGTCGCATCTCGTGTGGCGGGCATCGGCAATCGCCCCGGAGAGGCTCTGTTTTCCATGACGTTTTCTCGTTTCTTGCGGATCGCGCGCCTCGCGGCGGTCGCGCTTCTGTGCGCGCCGGCGCTGCCGGCTCTGGCCGCTCCCGCCGACGGCGTCCACCTCGCACCGCATCGCGCCATCTACGACCTCAAGCTGTTGCGCGCCAACGGCCCGCGCGGCATCGACTCGGTGCGCGGCCGCATCGTCTACGATTTCTCCGGCAATGCCTGCGACGGCTACGACCTGAAATTCCGCCAGGTCTCGGAGCTGAACTCCGGCGAGGGCAAGGGCATCCTCACCGATCTGACCTCGTCGACCTGGGAAGCGGCCGATGCCAAAAGCTTCCGCTTCAGCTCGCAGAACCGCACCAACGACAAGGCCGATACGGTCAACGGCGAGGCCGACCGCGGCGGCAAGCAGGTCGCGATCAAGCTGACCAAGCCGAAGCGCACCGCGCTGATCATGCCGCCGTCGGTGGTGTTTCCGACCGAGCAGATGCGTCGCATTATCGCGAGCGCGCGCGCCGGGCAGAACTTCCTGCAGATGCCGGTCTATGACGGCTCCGAGACCGGCGAGAAGCTGTACAACACCTTCACCTTGATCGGGCAGGCGATCCCGCCCGGCGCCAAGCCGCCCAACGACGCCACGGCGAAGGTGCCGGCGCTGGCGAGCCTGACGCGCTGGCCGGTGACGATCAGCTATTTCGACCAGCGCAGCGACAGCGAGATTCGCACCGGCGAGCAGACGCCGGTCTACACGCTCGGCTTCGAGCTCTACGAGAACGGCATCTCGCGCGCGCTGGTGCTCGACTATTCCGACTTCGCCATCTCCGGCGAGATGACCTCGCTGGAGATGAAGAACGAGAAGCCGTGTAAGTAGGCACCGCGCTTGTCATCGCCGGGCTTGCCCCGGCGATCCCGATCAGGCGGGCGTTGTGCCCTCCTAAACGAGATGGCCGGGACAAGCCCGGCCATGACAGTTGAAAGGCAGCGCAGCGGGGAGCCGCTCACTCCTCCTCGATCGCCAGTCCCTTCACCACCGCGTCGCGGCCGAACTTCGAGCGCAGCGCGTCGACCGCGTGCTCGGCCTGCGCGGCGCGGCGGCCGATGAGGTCTGAAAGATCGTCGCCGCCGCCGTCGTCGAGATGGCTGACGCCGATGCCGATCAGGCGGAAGCGCGTCGTGCCGACCTCGAGCCGCAGCAGATCGCGTCCGGCCTCGAAGATGCGCGTCGCGAGTTGCGTCGGGCTGCCGAGCGAACGGGCGCGCGTCCGAAGCTTGAAGTCGGCGCTCTTGAGCTTGAGCGTCACGGTCGCGCCGGCCAGACCCTGCGCCTTCAGCCGCGACGACACCTTCTCGCACAGATGCCAGAGGTGCTGCTCGAGCGGGCGGAAGTCGGCGATGTCGCTGTCGAAGGTCGTCTCCGCCGACACGCTCTTGGTCTCGCGCTCGGGATCGACCTCGCGGGTGTCGATGCCGCGTGCGAGCCGCGACAGGCGCAGGCCTTCCTCGCCGTAGCGGCGCATCAGGTCGCGCTCGTCGGCGCGCTGCAGATCGCCAATCAAGCGGAAGCCGTCATTGGCGAGCTTGCCGGCGCTCACGGCGCCGACGCCGTAAATGAAGCCGACCGGCCTCGGGGCCAGGAAGGCGGGCGCTTCCGCCGGCGCCAGCACGGCGAAGCCGCGCGGCTTGTCCAGGTCGGAGGCGATCTTGGCGAGGAACTTGTTGCCGGACAGGCCGATCGACACGCTGATGCCGACGTCGCGCTCGACGTCGCGGGCAAAGCGCGCCAGCACGCGCGCCGCGCTCATGCCGTGCAGGCGCTCGGTGCCGGTGAGATCGAGGAAGGCCTCGTCGATCGACAGCGGCTCGACCAAAGGCGTCAGGTCGCGCATGCGTTTGCGCACCTCGCGGCCAACCTCGACGTATTTCGCCATGTTCGGCTTGACCACCACCGCGTGCGGACAGCGGGACAGCGCCTCGAACATCGGCATCGCCGAGCGCACGCCGTAGGTGCGGGCGATGTAGCAGGCGGTCGCCACCACGCCGCGTTTGCCGCCGCCGACGATCAGCGGTCGGTCGGCCAGCGAAGGGTCGTCGCGCTTCTCGATGGTGGCGTAGAAGGCGTCGCAATCGATATGCGCGATGGTGAGCCGGTCGAGCTCGGCGTGGCGCACGAGCCGCGGCGAGCCGCAGCCGCGGCAGCGTTTCGCGGTGTCCGCCACGTCCGTCAGGCAATCCCGGCAGAAGCCGCTCACGGGACGTCGCGCTCCCATCCGCCGCCGAGGGCGATGCGCGCGGCCTCGACCGTCGCCGGATCGTGCCCGGCCTCCCTGGCGAAATCGGTCAGCAGCCGCTCGTCACCGGAAAGGTAGTCGAGCACGCCGATGAGGAACTGCGGCTCGCGCGCCGCGGTGCGAATCTCGCCGGGGCCGATGCCGGTCAGAGAGAGAAAGCGGCCAAGCCTTTCACTGTCCTGCGCGATATAGCTAAGCGCCTGAATGGCAAGCGCTTCTGCCGCCTCGCGGGCATGGGCCGAGCGTCCTTTCATGGCCGCGATTTGCCTTTCCTAAAGAATTCGGCACTACCGTCGCATCCGATCATGCCCGAGCGCGCGCGCCAAAGCGACGCCGCGGGGAGGCGCCTTGGGGAAGACGGGCGGGAAACATGTCGAAAACCGTCCTGATCGTGGAAGACAACGAGCTCAACATGAAGCTCTTCCACGACCTCCTGGAGGCCCATGGCTACGGAACGGTCGGAACCCGGAACGGCATCGAGGCGCTCGACCTCGCGCGCAAACACCGGCCCGACCTGATCCTGATGGATATCCAGTTGCCGGAAGTGTCCGGCCTCGAAGTGACGAAATGGCTGAAGGACGATCCCGAGCTGAAATCGATCCCCGTGGTGGCGGTCACCGCCTTCGCCATGAAGGGCGACGAGGAGCGAATCCGCGAGGGTGGCTGCGAGGCCTATCTGTCGAAGCCGATTTCGGTGGGCAAGTTCATGGAGACGGTGCGTCACTTCCTCGGCACCGCGTGAGGAACGTTCGATGAGTGCGCGTATTCTGGTCGTCGACGACGTTCCCGCCAACGTCAAGCTGCTCGAGGCGCGGCTGTCGGCCGAATATTTCGATGTCGCCACGGCGTATAACGGCGCCGAGGCGCTGGCCATGTGCGAGCGCGCCGAATGCGACATCGTCCTGCTCGACGTCATGATGCCGGACATGGACGGCTTCGAGGTTTGCCGCCGGCTCAAATCGAACCCGACGACGCATCACATCCCGGTGGTGATGGTGACCGCGCTCGACCAGCCGTCCGACCGCGTGCGCGGCCTGGAAGCCGGCGCCGACGATTTCCTGACCAAGCCGGTGAGCGACATCGCGCTCGTCTCGCGCGTGCGCTCGCTGTCGCGGCTGAAGATGGTCACCGACGAATTGCGCATGCGCGCGCTGACATCGCTCGAGATCGGCATCGAGAGCCCCGAGCGCGACGCAGTGGCGGAGCAGGGCCGTAACGGCCGCATCCTGCTCGTCGACGACCGCAAGAGCTCGTACGAGCGCATCGCCCCGATGCTGGCGACCGAGCACACCGTCGACATCGAGACGGAACCGGCCGAGGCCTTGTTCCACGCCGCCGAGGGCGACTACGAGCTGGTGATCGTCTCGCTCGGCCTGCAAAATTTCGACGGGCTGCGCCTGTGCAGCCAAGTCCGCTCGATCGAGCGCACGCGCAACGTGCCCATCCTCGCCATCGCCGAGCCGGACAACAACACGCGGCTGGTGCGCGGGCTGGAGATCGGCGTCAACGACTACCTCTTGCGGCCGATCGACAAGAACGAGATGCTGGCGCGCGTGCGCACGCAGATCAAAAAGAAGCGTTATACCGAGCGCTTGCGCGACAACGTTCAAGCGTCGATCGAGATGGCGATCACCGACGCGCTGACCGGGCTGTTCAACCGGCGCTACATGGAGACGCACCTCTCGGCGCTGGTCGAGCAGGCGGCGTCGCGCGGCAAGCCGATCTCGGTGCTGGTGCTCGACATCGACTTCTTCAAGTCGATCAACGACGGCCACGGCCACGACGCCGGCGACGACGTGCTGCGCGAATTTGCGCTGCGCATCCGCAAGTCGATCCGCAACATCGATCTCGCCTGCCGGCTCGGCGGCGAGGAGTTCGTCATCGTCATGCCGGAAACCGACATGGGCGTGGCGACGACGGTGGCGGAGCGGCTGCGCCGCCGCATCGCCGGCGAGCCGTTCCCGATCCAGCAGGGCACGCGGCTGCTCGACGTCACGCTGTCGATCGGCATCGCCGCGCTCGGCGGCGCCGGCGACAACGCCGCGGCGATGCTCAAGCGCGCCGATCAGGCGCTCTACCGGGCCAAGCGCGACGGCCGGAACCGCGTCGTCGCCGACGCCGCCTGATCGCCGGCAGGTTGCAGAGATTCGCGAATCGGGTCCGGCGCGTCGGCCCCGGCGCGCCGAATTTGTTCGTATATTCAGCGTGTTAAAAACGCATTGGCGGGGCCGGGCGCTTGCTCTAACCTGCCGCGGACGGCTGGGCGCAGCGATTCTTGCACGCGAGAGTTGCTCCCGGCCCCTTGAATACCCTGCGGAGAAGCTCAGGTCCGCCGCATCTCCTGGGTCCGTGGGGTTCGGCCGGCCCGGAAGCGGTGTGAGTGGCCTCCTCATGCGCCGCTTCCGGCCGGCCAACTTGTCTCAGCCGAAGCGGAACGCCAGCAGATTGTCGAAGGCGCGCATCTCGTCGAGCACGCGGTGCAACAGGTTGGCGTCGTGCTCCGCGATCGCCTTGGGGATGAAGGTGAGGCTCGCCTGCGCGCCGTCGATGAGACGGCGGAACTCCGGCCCCTCGCGCACGCTTGCGCTCGCCATGCTGTCGCAGCGCTTGAGCGTCGCGCCGTAAGCATCCGCCTTGGCGGCGAGATCGGCGCCGACGCCGGGCCTGGCGAAATCCAGTTTGTGATCGTCGAAGGCGAGCAGCGCCGCCATCGCCGTATTGGCGTCCTTGACGCAGTCGGCGAGCACCTCGATATGCGCCGACGTGCGCAGGTCGTAGAGGTCGTCGCGCATGCCGATGAGCGCCGCCCGCACGCCGTCCGGCTTGCCCATGGTGACCATCATGTCGGCGGTGACGAGGCGCATGGCGATGTCGGTCATCTCCTTCACGTAGAGCTTCTGATCGAACACCGACGGCCGCTTGACGCTGCCGACGCGCTGCCAGGCCTCGCGCAGGCGGTCGATCTCGAGCGAAACGAGGTCCTTGTTGCCGGTGCGCAGGTAGCCGATGGCGACGCGGTTATGCGCCGCCGCGGCTTCGACCGCGGCGTTGAAGTCGGCGAGGTCGTCGGCTTTGGCCGCGCCGGCGGCGAGGAGGGCGGCGAACAGGACGAGGGGGCCCAAGCGGACCAGCATGGCTTCACCGGAGTGTGAGACCGCGCGCGGCGGCTGCGCTATATATAACCCCCGCGGCGGGGCGGCGAGGCCGTCCGCAAGGAAAAGCGAACGATGCGTTTCACGCGGCGCGATCTGTGGCTCGGAGCGGCGGCGGCCTTGGCCGCGCCGGCGGTCCTGCGCGCCGCGCCCGAGTTGACCGCCGACGGCCTCTACACCGAGCCGTGGTTCCTCGACAGCTTCATGGTGCTGCCGGAGGACCTCGCGGCGGCCGACAAAGCCGGCAAGCGTTTCGTCGTCATGTGGGGGCTCAAGGGCTGTCCCTATTGCAAGGAGACGCATTTCGTCAATTTCGCCCGGCCCGACATCGCCGACTACATCAAGGCGAACTTCGTCGTCGAGCAGTTGAACATCATCGGCCAGAAGACGGTCACCGACTTCGACGGCGAGGAATTGACCGAGAAGGCGATGGCGAAGAAATACGGCGTGCAGTTCACGCCGACCTTCCAGTTCTTCGGCGAGGACGCGGCCAGGCTCAAGATCTTGGCGCCGCAGGCGCGCGAGGTGGCGCGCGCGCCCGGCTATTTCCGGCCCGACGATTTCCTCGCCATGTTCCGCTTCGTGCGCGAGAAGGCCTACGAGACGAAGAGCTTCCGCGATTTCCTCAAAGCCCGCGCGAGCTAGTGTGCCCCGGATGCGGTGCAGCGCGTCGCGTTAGCGACGTGGTGCGCCGCTGATCCGGGGCCGTACCGGCGTAATGCGCTTGTACGGTCCCGGGTCTGCAGCGCAGCACCAGCAGCGCGTTCATGCGCGTCTTCTGCGCACAGGTGCCGCGCTGCGCCCGGGACACGGCTTTGCCATCCCCCGGCCTTTCCCGTAAGACTGCCGCGCCAATCAAGAACGCGGGTCCTTGCCTCACATGTCCAAGCTCAAGCTATCCGTCGCCGTCGGCCCCTATGACCGCACGCGCGCGCTCATCGACGGCAGCGTGCAGATCGACGGCGTCGATCCGGTCTGCATGACGCTTTCGCCGGAGGAAATCTTCTTCCGCGCGCTGCGTCACGCCGAGTTCGACATCTGCGAATTGTCGCTGTCGAGCTTCACCATGAAGACGGCGCAGGGCGGCGGTCCCTACGTCGCCGTGCCGGCCTTCGTCTCGCGCATGTTCCGCCACACCTCGATCTACGTGCGCACCGACCGCATCAAGAAACCGGAAGACCTCAAGGGCAAGAAGGTCGGTCTGCCGGAATACCAGCTCACCGCCAATGTCTGGGCGCGCGCCATTCTCGAGGACGACTACGGCGTGAAGCCGTCCGACATCCACTGGATCCGCGGCGGCATCGAGCACGCCGGTCGCCCGGAAAAGATCGCCGTCAACCTGCCGAAGGACGTGCGCCTCGACGACGCGCCGGAGGGCAAGACCATCTCGGCGCTGCTCGCCGAGGGCGCCATCGACGGCTTCATCGCGCCGCGGCCGCCGGCGCTGCCGAAGGGGACGCCGAACGTCGGCTGGCTGTTCCCCGATCCGGTCGCCGCCGCGAAGGACTACTTCAAGCGCACCGGCATCTTCCCGATCATGCACGTCGTCGGCGTGCGCCGCACATTGGCCGAGCAGCATCCGTGGCTGCCGGGCGCGGTGTTCAAGGCGTTCAGCGAGGCCAAGGCCAAGGGCCTCGAACTGCTCTCCGACACGTCGGCGACCAAGGTGACGCTGCCCTTCGTCGAGGAGCGGCTGGCCGAAGCGCGGGCGACGATGGGCGAGGACTTCTGGTCCTACGGCGTCGAGGAGAACCGCAAGACGCTCACGAACTTCCTCAAGCACCATCATTCGCAGGGCCTGTCGTCGCGGCTGGTGACGCCGGAGGAACTGTTCCATCCGGGTACGCTGGAGAGCTACAAGCTCTGATCCCGAGGAGGGGGCGATGGCGACGATCAAGGTGATGAGCGGTGGCGCGCCGAAGGAAGTGTTCGGCAAACTGACCCCGCTGTTCGAAAAGCAGAGCGGCCACACGGTCTCATACAGCTTCGCGGTGATGAGCGCGCTGCGTGACCGGCTCGCCGGCGGCGAAGCCGCCGACGCGCTGGTGATGCCGACCAACGTCCTCGACGGCTACGAGAAGAGCGGCGTCGTGCGCGGGCAGGGACGCGGCGTGCTCGGGCTCGTCCCCGTCAACGCCGTGGTGCGGACCGGCGCGGCCAAGCCGGACCTGGGAAGCGTCGAAGCCGTCAAGCAGGCCATGTTGAATGCGCGCTCGATCGTGTTCCCGACGCCGGGCGCGACGCCGAGCGGCACGCATATGGGCAAGCTCGTCGAGACGCTCGGTCTCGCCGAGGCGCTGAAGGCGAAGATCATCCATCGCCCGGCGCTCGAAGGCGGCGTCGAACTGGTGAAGAGCGGCGAGGCGGAGATCGGCTTCTATCCGAAGAGCGAAGTCATCAACACCGCCGGCCTCGAGCTCGCCGGTCCGCTGCCGGCCGACATCCAGCTGACCACGATCTACGGCGCGGCGGTGACGACCGCGAGCGCGGCGCCCGACGCGGCCGCGGCCTTCGTCGCCTTCATGCGCGACCCGGCGCACCGCGCCGTCTGGACGCACGGCGGCTTCGACGCGCCCTGAACCTCTCCCGTCACCCTGAGGAAGCCGCGTAGCGGTCCTCGAAGGGTCTCTGAGTCACAGGCCCTTCGAGGCCCGGCCTGCGGTCGGGCGCCTCAGGACGACAGGCGGGCGCACCTCAGCACAAATTCTTTTCCACGGACTATTGACCTACTAGGTCGATATGCCTAGTATGTGTCCGTCCTGCTCTTCAAGGGGCGTCACCGGAGACGTGCCGAGGACGGAGCAGCGGTGAGGGACGAGGCCGGAGATGCGGCCTTGTCGTTTCATCGGACAGGATCGGGGAAACCCGAACCTGTTGATGCGGCGCCCGCGGGCGGGGCTCGTAACCCCAGCCCCCGGGAGGCCTTGGCCAGCCGTCCGCCGGCATTACGACCGGCTGCCCGCAGTTCTACGGAACGATGGGCTGCACGCGGCGGCGACGAAGGAGCGGTGGCCAC
>NZ_DASZBV010000023.1:0-47445 GCF_035943735.1 Pseudolabrys sp. | reverse complement strand
CGCTCGGAACCGGGGTCGATACCGCGCCCAAGCTTGGCGTCGGCAAGCTGCCCGCGAAGGCCCTCCGCACGATCCTGGGCGGCCTTGAAGCGCATCCCCGGCCATTCCCCGATAATGACGCGGCGGCTTTTCTGCCCGATCTTGTATTGGAAGACGAACGTGGCCGAGGTGCCCTCGCCGCGCTGGCGCAGCCTCACCCCAAAGCCCCTGTCCGCCCAGAAAATCTGATCGGTCTTGCCCGGCTCCAACCGCAGGGCCTTCACGTCCGCATCGGTCCGCATGGCTTTGCCCCTTGTCTGGGGAAGCGTCTGGGAAGCCTAGCGGCGGCTTCCCAAGGCTTCCCATGGCCTCAAACGGCTCTAACAGACAGAGGGTATATGCTTGGTTTTGGCTGTTTACAAGGGATTTGACGCGCTATGGCTTCCCGTGTCCCTCAGAATTTGCTGACTTCTAAGCTGAGGGTCGCTGGTTCGAATCCAGCCGGGGTCGCCAGCCGCACAGCCTTGCCGGATCTCAGTGGGTCCAGGCGTCGCGGCGGCGGAACGCGAAATTGTCCGAGTAGGAAATCGCCCGGCGCGCCGCCGGCTTGTCCTCTGACACCTGGTAGGCGATGCCATTGCGCTCGCAGTACGCGATCGCTTCTTCCTTCGTGTCGAACCGCAGCTTCACTTGCGCCCGGGTGTCGAAGGACGAAGTCCAGCCCATCAGCGGCTCGACCTGCCGCGGCACCGCCGGCTCGAAATCGACGACCCAGTCCTTGGTGTTGGCCTGGCCGGACTGCATGGCGGTTCTGGCGGGTTTGTAGATACGGGCGGTCATCGGGCCTCTGCCGGTTCGGATGCGCGACTCGTATAGGGCGAAGGCCGCGCCCTGGCAATCGGCGGCGTCAACGTCGCGAAGTGCGTGAAAGTTTCAGGCGCGGCCGGCGGAACGGTGCGCGACGGCAGTGATCCCCAGTTCGACCCGGGTCTTGCGCGCGCGGCGCGCCTTCAGCGTCGCCGGGCGATCGAGCACCGGCGAGCGCACGGTGACGCGAAAGCCGCCGTCGTTGAGATCTTCGAATTCGATGCCTTCGTCGCGCCAGATCTCTTCGATCGCGCGGACGGTGCTGCGGCGCGGCTCGGTGTCACCCTGCTCGATCTTGTGTACGGCGCGCTGGCTCAGGCCAATGCGGAAGCCGAGCTCGCTCTGGCTCCAGCCGAGCACCGCGCGCGAGAGGCGCAGCTTGGCGGCGAAGGCCAGCCGCTCGAGCCGCATCAGTTCAACGAGGTCGCGTGACAAACCGGTTTCGACGTACATGGCGAAAGTCCGGGAACTCAGGAACGTCTAGAAGCGGAAAACCCCCGGCGGTTTCCCGCCGGGGGTCTCATCCGGATCAGCTCAGATCACGGATAGAAGTCGCGGTGCACGCGGAAGCGGACAGCGACGTTGTCGACGTCGTTACCCGAGGCCACGCCGGCCGCAGTGGTCGTCGTCGCGGACTTCAGCTTCGAATACATCACGTCGAGACCGACATAGAGGTTCTTCGTGACGTTCCACTGGGTGCGCGAACCGATCCAGTAGGTGCTCCAGTTGTTGTCGCAGGTGCCGGTGGCGCCCACCTCGAAGGTGCAGAGCGTCGCGTTGGCGGTGGTGTTGTAGCTGACCGCGGCATAGCCGCCGTACAGCGACGTCTTCCACGCCTTGCTCCAGTGGTGATCGTAGGCCGCGTTGACGCCCCAAGCGGTGGTCAGATCCACGCTCGAGCCGGCAGTGGCGGCGGAGTACACGCCGTCCGACAGAACGCCGAAGCCGAAGGTGGCGCCGGTCGCTTTGAACCAGTTGGAGTTCGGGGTCATGAACACGTAGCGGGACGCACCGTTCGTGTAGTTGACCTGGGTCTGGAAGTAGTCGCCCGGGCCGAACATCGGCGCGTTCAGCTTCAGGCCGGCGCCAACCGCGTAGCCCCACTTGTCCGACGGCCCGTTCGCAGTCGGGGCAGCGGTGTAGTAGGTGGGGTTGACGTTGTGCGCAGCGGCCATGACCTGGGCGCTGCCCCACGCCTGGTCGAGGCGGAGGTTGCCGACCACGTCGGGCGCCTGGAAGCCACCGTAGCTGCTGGTGGTCGTGACGCCACCCGTGCCGAAGGCGGTCATCGCCGACACGATCTGCGTGTCGCGACGCTCTTCGGCCGAGATCGAGGCCGACAGACCGTTGCCGAACTGCGCGGTGTACGCGAACACCTGCCAGCCCGGATCACCCGTGTCGGAGGCCGGGAAGGCGCCCCAGAACGACGACGCCGGCACGCTGTAGAAGTCGTAGAACGACTGCGCGATACCAGCGGTGAACCCGGCGAACTGGATGAACGCACGGTTGGCGCTGAACGTGTTCGACGGCGAGTCCGCGCCAACGTCGGACGTGCTGATACCGACGGCGATATAGCTGCGCAGCGTGCCGTACTCGGTCTGCTCACGGGCATCGGCCGTGATGTAGCCGCGGGCACGCATCACGCTGTTGTTGGTCGTGCGGTTGTTGACGTCAGCGTTCGCCCAACCCCAGGCGAAGCTGCCGTTGTTGCCGTAGCTGTACTCGGCGCGGACCCAGCCACCGACTTTCAGGCAGGTATCGGTGCCGGGCATATAGTAGAAGCCGGCGCCGTAGAGCGAGCAAATCTTCACGTACTGGAGGGGTTGCGCGTTGGCCTCGCGCGCGAGCCCGGGTGTTGCGCATCCCGGCGGGTGAGCGCTGTGCTCGCCGGAGCGCTTGGCGTCCCCTGCCCCTCTGGGGCGTCCCTAGGTCGCCGGCAAAGCCAAGCCGTTGAAAGCGGGTCGACCTTTCCACCGCCACATCCGCGATCCGCGGAATGGTCTGTAGGTATAGCCTAGGTCGGGCGCGAAAAAGGCCTTCCCGGCAGGGCTTTTTGGGAGTCGCGCACGCGCGTCACTGTCGCCTGTGGCGCTTACCGACTGGTAAATGCGCGCGCGACGGCCGCGTTCGATAGACGGAAACGAGAAAGACCCGCCGCGGATGCGCTCCGCGACGGGCCTTCGGCTCTGTCGATTATGGAATGCGCGCCGCTTGCGCGGTGCGCGTTAGTCCGGCGGACGCGCCATCACGCCGAAGGCACCGCCGGCGCCGGCGCTCTTGCGCTCCACGCCGGGGAAGGTGATCACCTCCTGCATCAACTCGGCGGCATCGGTGAGCGTCTCCTGCGTCAGATGCGCGTAGCGCTGCGTGGTGCGCGCGTGCAGATGCCCGAGCAGGCCCTGCACCACGTAGAGCGAGACCCCGCGGTTGACGAGGAAGCTGGCGAACGAATGCCGCAGATCGTGCAAGCGCACGTCCTCGAGCCCGGCACGCTTGCGGATGCGATCCCAGGGAAAGAACAGCGATGCCGACGGCCGCCCGGTCACTGGCGAGGGGAAGATGTACGGATTGCCGTCGAGGCGCGGCGTCGAGGTCAGCAGCGCGATCGCCGACTGATTGAGCGCGATGACGCGCGCGCGCCCGGACTTGGACTTCGGCACCAGCAGCGTCTTCTTGGTCCAGTCGACGTAGTCCCACTTGGCGTAAGTGATCTCGTTGCGCCGCCCCCCGGTCAGGAGCAGCAGCATGATCGAGCGCGCCGCCGTCTGGTTCTCGTCGGCGTGGATCGCGCGCACCAGCGCCTCCGCCTCCTCCTCGCTGAGGAAACGGTTGCGCTGCACGTCCGGTCCGGCGGAGAGGCCGGCGGCGGGGTTTTCCAGACCGCCCGGCACCTTCCACTTACGCGCCAGATTATAGATGTAACGCAGAATGACGATGACGCGGTTCATCGTCCCCGACGCATAGCCGTCCTCGCGCATCGCGTTCACGACCGTGGAGATCGCCTCGGTCTTGAGTTCGTCGAGGGCAAGATTGCCGAGTTTCGGCAGGACATGGATGCGCAGCACCGTCTCGTCGGTCACCCAGCTGTTCTTGTAACCGCGCACGTAAGGCAGATAGCGCTCGGCGACGAAGTCCTTCAGCAAGGGAATGCCGCGCATCTCGCGCCGCTTCTGCTGCGGGTCGGCGCCGAGTAGTGCCTCCGCCACGATTTGCTTCGCCTTGCGCCGCGCCTGGTCGAGCGTGAGCACATCGGCGGGACCGATCTTGTATTGCCGCTCGCGACCGCGCTCGTCGGTGTAGCGCTGGTAGTAGGTCTTGCCGCCGGACTGACGCACCTCAAGCAGGAATCCGCGTTGACCAAAGTCGAAGAAGTCGGTCTTGCGACGTCCGGCGCCGCATGCGGCCTCGCGCACGAACTGCGCGGTCAGGGTCATCGTCGGCATGACGCATCTACTCGCAACGCTGGATCCCCCCGGTCACCGGCTTCACTCTCCCCAACGGGGCCGGTCGCGTGCACGAAATGGTTATGAAAACGACAATATCCGGCATAACCAGCGCATAAATTCTTGCGTAATATCAGCCCGCAAGCAAGGTAAAATCATATTTTATGAACTGTGGAGCGTAGAAAACGCAGTGCGCGAATACGCAAGTATTCGCAATGGTTTGCTGCGTGTTCTCGTCGTGTTCTGCCGGATTTCCGGCACAGAGACCGGTGCCAAGCTACCGCACCTCTCTGGACGTCGTAATACTTGTCGATCAGGCTGAATACTTAGGCTGTACGCCTGAATACTAAGAAGCCGCGGTCCATCGGACGCGACCTGCAGCGGCCAGCGACTGCATGGCGTTTATCCGACTCGGTTGGGAGAAGAGCAGTGGTCGGGGCAGCAGGATTCGAACCTGCGACCTTCTGGTCCCAAACCAGACGCGCTACCAGACTGCGCTATGCCCCGCCGTCTCTAAAGCCATTGTTTTACAAGGGCTTGTCCCTGCGATCGCTCGACCTGATCCGGTACGAAATCGGAACGATTGGGAGCGAAATAGCATAATCGGTCGCAAACTTTCACAACAAATTCACAACAAGAAATTGGCGCGGACCTATCGCACGGCGCCCGCCGGCCGGCAACTCGAAAGGGTGGACACCTAAAGGCGCGGCCCACCAAAGTGTCCTGTAGTCGACCTGCTCAGTGTCGCAGCCGCTGGCCGACCAGGCGACCAGCCCGCGACTTGGTCGAAGGCGTTTGAGGCCGGCGACCGTCCCGGGGGTTTCCAGCGTCACCGCCGCCGGCGCGGGTCGTTACGTGCTACTCGCTCGGATGCAGGCCGTCGAGCACGGCGAACCGCACATAGTAGACCATATTCGGCGTGCCTTCGGCGCCCCCGTCGATGGCCGACCTGGTCGACCGGCACCAGGGCTTTTCAATTCATCGAGCGCGAGCCACGACCGCCTCGGCCGCTGTCACTGCGGTCGTGCGGCGCTCTCTGTCCGTAACTGTCCGCCGCCGCGGCCGCCGGCACGGGCCATGGCTTGGCGGGCCTGGCGATGCGCCCGGGTCGTCGAGTTGCCCGCGCATCAGGTAGTATCGCACGACGTTGAAGCCTGCGACGGGCGCCCCGAAGCGTCGTGCTCGACAAAGACGCCCGCGGCGGCGAGCCGCTTCAATTTGTTCGACCCCGCTTGTTTCGAGAGACCGGCGCGCTTAGCGACCTGCAAGACCGACCGCACGGCCTTTTCGTTCGGCCTGTCAACCGGCGCGATGAGCTCTGTCAACATCGTCAACCTTGAAATTCAAATCGACCCACTGGAGCAATTTCGGGGCCTCCCCGCCCGCATGATGGGCAGGGGCCGGGAAGGACCCGCAGCACTAGCCCCTAGGCCTAGCGGGTATTGATTGACATGACCCGAGACATTCCTACTGCGTTTCTACTGACAAACCCCGCCAATAGCGCCGACCTCGTGCTTGAGCCGCTTTCGAGCGACGCCGCGACGGTCTCAGCCCGCCGCCGCCTCGCCTTGGTCGCCTCGAGGAACAGACCCGAGCGTTGCTTAACGATCTCCCCCCAATTCCCCGCCCTCGACGTTTGGAAACACGTGACCGGTAGGCGCACGACAGAGAAGCCGCGTCTTGGCAAACCGGACGTGGTGAAATGACGGGAATGAATGTCCGATTCCAGGGCTCTGCCGTGAGGCTGCGTTCCCAAGCGTCGAAATACCCGAACGCAATGTAGCCGTTGTGCACGCGGATGCTATAGGCGAGCGCAGCAGGAGCGGCGCGCTTGGCGAATCTGTGCAGCGCCTTTTCGTTTCGCGATACTTGACGCCAATCTGCGGCAGGAGCACCGGCGGTGCGCGTCTCGGCGCGCCACGATCGAATCGTGCGGCGGATAGCATCGGGCGCGCCCTCCGCGGACGCTTTCATGGCGACTTCAATCCACCGAATGCTGTTCGTTCGCGTCGAGCTTCGACTCGATCGATCCAATTGCTACCGCCTTAAGCCGTTGCGGATCTCCCCAGAGGCGCCGCTGCCGCGCCTTAGAGGTCGGCGCCAAGTATCCTCGACGAGCGTGCAGTCAACGAAAGCGATCTGCGCTTTAGCCTCGCCGAGATTCAACTCGCGCCAGGCTTAACGCGGCCTCGCGACTCGCCTTGGCGCCCTCGGTGCACCCGCACCTCATGGACTAGCGCCCCGCCTTTGCCGGGTTGTCAACGACGGTAGCGGCATAGACGAGGCCGCCGAGACCGAAACCGAGCGGCGCCCGGTCATCGAGCAGCGCAGCGGCGACCATCGCGCGCCGATAAGGCAGATGAGCAGCACGACCGAGCACATGGTAATTGCCTATCTGTATATCCATCGCACCATGTGTTGCCGCTCCCTTGGTGACTATGTCGGGTATGTCGGGACTATGTCGGGTCGAAAATCAACCCGGCATGGGACGTTTGTATTTCATATCATATACTTACACTTTCTCATGTCGGATATGTCGGGTCATTTGACCTCACGTACATAAGAAAAAAGGAAAGCAAATCGCCCCCCAAACCCCGTTCGCATTTACACGCGCGCACGATCAACCCGACATACCCGACATACGCCCCGACAACCGCTTGAGAGTTTTGCGGTTTTCGTTATGTCGGGTCGCAATTGGGTGCCGACATACCCGGCATAAGCGACATGGGATGGCGAAGGCGCGAACCCCGACGCGCCAATCACCAACAGCGGTAGCATGCGCCGGCTCGCGGGCGAAGGGCCGACCAGTTTCGCGCGGCAAATATTAACAAAAAGCGAACGCATCATGCCGACACGCCGTCGTTGGCAAGATGCGGCGGCTTGTCGGGATGCGCGCACCGCGTCGCCGCCGGGAGGTCGTGCAACCGAACGCTGAGGTAGCGCCGGCCGCCCACGTGCCGCTCTTTGGTGAACCCCTTTTGCGACACATCGATTGATTGACAATCGGCGGGCAGCTCGACAGTCGCGACGGTCCAGGGTAGTCGACGTCGACGCACACCTCGTCATCGGCTGCCCCTTCAGTCAGGGGACCCCGCACAAAGGGGGTGCGGGGGTGTCGTCGGGAGGCGGCAAATCGCCGTTTTCAATCAGGTTCGCGATATCGTTTTCGTTGCCACATCGGATCTTGCACAACCACCCCACTAACCCCCTTTCGATCCCGCTTGATCACGCTAAATACCCTTGAATTATCAATGAATTAGCTGCATTTTGTGCATTGCGTACAGGGGGCGGTTATGGCAAATTGGGGGCGGTTAGAGGGGTTGAAAACGGCGTTCCGATCCCAGCAAACGATCCCCGTTTCTCCTCGACCGATCCCAGTTGCGGGACCAGGAGGAACGCCATGCCAAGCCTGACCGACACAGCAAACGTTAGAAGCAGGCCCCAGCGAGCAGCGCGTAACTCTTAGCGAACCTGTCGCACCGACCGCATGACGCTCTCTGCGATGCTGAGGCTCAGGCCCATATCGAGGCATAGCTTGAAGAACTCCTCCGGCGCGTCGGAAACATCGAGGTGATGCTGTCTTGTCAGGTCCCTAGCAAATTTCCCGATTGGCACGACATCGCTCGATGTCACCCATTCTGGATTACCGACCTCTGCCTCGAATTTCGCGATGACGTCATCAGGAAGTTCAGGGCCGAACAAGAAATATCTCAGGTATGGAATAAAATGAGGGTGCGTGTAAATCTCGGCTCCCGTGCACCCGTTGCGCTCGAATAGTCCTTTTCGAGAAGCCTTGATCCGACCAAAATTTTACCGAGGATCATTCCAGTAGTTTAGCCTTTGTAGCGGCGCTGCCTTGCACTCGCTCAAAGAAGCTAAGAGCGCCAGGATGGGCTCTTTGTTGGCGTTGTAAGCCGCGTGCCCGTCAGCATGATCGTGGTGCGAAACGCGAAGATCGATCCTTTGAAGAAGCTCGGCTTCGCTCTCGCTAAGATCAATATGATATTTCTTCACTTTTCCTCTCTTTTTGGTGCGTGGCCTATCCTGTGAGGCGCTCCTAGTCCCGCTGGCTTCTCTGGTAGAGTTCACGGACCCATGGCGAGTGGTGGTGCTCTTGATACACAAGGCTGAGATGCTTCTTTGGTCGTGTCACACCGACGTAGAACAGCCGCCTCGCTTCGCGAAGTCCCGCCGGAGTGCGCCTGTCGCGTTCGCTCGGGATGTCGCTGGCGTTGACGCCATACATGATGACGGCGTCGAATTCCCTGCCCTTGGCGCTATGTAAGGTGCTGAGATTTACGCGTCCCGCACCTTCGACACGCCCCGCGAAGTGAGCGAGCGAGAGATCGAGATCTCGTGTCGGATCTGTGTTGGTGATCATTTCGTCGCAGATGTGCCATTCAACTTCCGAACTTCGGGCAACGTCGCGCCAAGGCGTGATGATTTCTCGATGGAAGCGCTCCAGCCATGTATGCGTGGTTTCCTGCGTCCCGATCGAGGCATTGAGGAATGTCATAAGCTGCGCTGACACATCCTGATGTTCGCGTTCGCTGGCATGCCGCCCGAATACGAGCGCGATAGCCTGCGACAGAAGCCGCGCATAAGGTGGGTCAGCCTCTCTCCATCCCCCAGTCACCCAGCGGGCACAATCCTCAATGAAGCGCGCGAGGCGCGAGTTCCTTCTGACGAGGGCGTTGGTGTCTGTTCGGACAAAGGGAATATTGGCTTCTTTCAGCGCATTCGCGACCTTATCGCCGAGCCACGCCGCTCGATAGAGAACCGCGATTTGCCCGAGCTCAAACCCCTGTTCGATGAGCTTTGGGATGATCGTGACGGCAATGGCTTGGGCCTGCGAGTCATGGCCATATGGGACGTGCCAAAAGCTCAGATCCCCTTCGGGGGCCCCGTCGATACCGCGGTAATCGCGCTCTTCGCCAAGCGCGCCCAAAGAAGCGCGAATAATCTTTCCGCCCGAACGGTAGTTGAAGCGCAGCCTGATGGTCCGCACATCGGCGCGCCGCGTCAGGCTTTCGAGCAGTTCAGGATTGGCGCCGGCAAAGGCATAGATTGACTGGTCGGCATCGCCAACGGCGAAAAGCCGGATTCCCCCCTCAAAACACAAGAGCAGGACGAGTTCATGCAGTGCGTGGCCGAGATCCTGATATTCGTCCACAAACATCACTGGGAACCGTGCCCGGAGAGCCTCACGGATCCAGACATGTTCCCTGATCATACGGTAGGCGAGAAGCGGCATATCGTCGAAATCAAGCAAGCCCTGGCGGCGCAGTTCCGCCTCATAGGCCTCGATGAAAGCCGCTAGTTCGGGATTGCGCCCACGCCACTCGGGCCGCGAGCGATCGACGTCGCGCTTGCGCTTCTCGGACGCGAACTCCCACCGCCGGTGGGGATCGTCGGCGCCGTTGATGGCGTTGCGGTACGCGAACTCCACGGCCGCCCTCGCTTCCAATCGCGTCGCGACCCTGAAGTTAGGAGGAAGGCCCGTGGGCACGCAGCGGACATAAGGACCGATCACCTGGCTCAGCGCAAAGCCGTGCACCGTCCCGATGAACGCGCGCTCTCCAGGAGCAATGCCGAGGCGCGCAAGACGAGTTTCGAGTTCGACCGCGCACTCGTTATTGTAGGTGATACAGGCAACGCCTCGCGGTTCGACCACGTCTTGCACCAAAACCCGCGCCATAGCCGTCGTCAGGGTTTTGGTCTTCCCACTTCCGGGCCCCGCCAGCACGATACAATGCCCGGTTTCAACGACAGCGGCCGACTGTTCCGGGTTCGCCTGGAGCTCAGCCAGGGCCTGACGAAGTGCGCGATCACTAGACATTCGCGACCAATCCAACGACGGCGTTGATTGCGCTTTCAATATAGGCAGGAGGCTTGAGGCCGGCGGTTTTCTTCGCCAGGCGGGCGCCGAGCCGGCCTTTGCCAATGCTAGCGATCATGGCAAGCATTTGTGCAGCATCCACCGCCGCGCCGGCCCGCCAGGCGGCGATGCGGGCAGTTCGCACTGAACCGAAGTCCTGCTCACTCAGGATATCGAGCAGCGGTTTCAGCAAATTGGGTGTGTTGGCGACGGACACCTCGAAGGTCTGTTCGTTGAGGAAAATGCTGGATTTTGCAGCGCCCGCGCTGAACGCGGCATGGTCCATTGCTTCCCACGGTGCCAATTGCGCGGTCGTCAGGAGAGGCTGGCCGCGAACCGCAAGCATGTCCTGCCAGAGATCCAGCGTCCGCTTTTTTCCCAGAGCAGCCTTCGTTCCGTCGAGAGGATCCCAGTCGGTGATCACACTATAGGGAAGCTTCAACGCCTCAGCGAGCTTCACATAGGGACGGAAGTTCACCCCGCCGACATTGCACACCGTTATTCCGAGCTCGTCCAACGAATGGCCGAGTGACGAGGCGAAGATTGGCAGCAGCGCCTCCTCTGCGTCGCCTTCGATAAAAATGACGCCTCGGGCGAACAGCAACTCGGCGCGTGTCGCATTTAGGTAGGTTTCAAGATCGTCGATCTCGTCCGAATTTACCGGCAGGTTCGCCAGCGAGAATGCCTGGGTCGAGCCCGCCTGCCTCTTCAACTGAACGATTGATCGCAACGGGGTGACTGCGGCCAAAGTCGGCGAATGGCTGGTGACGATCATCGCCTGCGAGGCGTCGACACTGCCCAGCAGCTTCTTAAAGACAGATCGCTGCAGCTGCGGGTGAAGATGCGCCTCCGGCTCCTCGATACACAGGAGCGAGAAGTTTCGTTCGTTCTTCTTGCGGCGCCATGAAAACTCCGCGAGCTTTAGAGCGAGCAGCGCCACGTTGGCCGATCCAAGACTGGCATCCCCAATGCCGCGCTTCCCGTTGTCGATGAACATCGCAATCGCCCTGAACAGGCGCAGCGGGTCAGTTGGCGCGAATCGCAAGCGAGCGTCGATATCATGCGCTTTTCCGGAAAGATGGAGGATGCCCGACCGCAACTCATCTTCCAACGTCTTGATCGTCGGAAACGTTTCGAGCGTCTTGGTCGCCTTGTCGAGCTCGGCAGCTACAGCGTCGATATCCGTGCGACTGATTCCGGAAACGGCGTCCTCGAGCAGAGGGCGCAATGGCGAACTACGCCAGTTCCCCAACTGCCCTTCAGCATCTCGCAAAGCGTCAAGCAATTCGATCGCGATGCGGCGCCGGACCCTACTAGGAAGCGAGCGGGTTTCATCGCCGCCTCCGAAAACGATAAACTCACAATCGGCACTGGATTGTGGAGCACCGGTAACCTCGGTCTTTTTGCGGAAGACGTAGCTGAGTTGCGCGATTGTTGGATCATATGACGCGCGGAAATCGGTCAGAATCGCGGTCAGGGCCATATCCGGCGCGAAATCTGAAAGCTCCAGATGTACCTCGATCGGCGCACTGAAATCAGCCGGCCCTCCATCCCAGAAGTCGGTCAGCTTCAGCTGCCTGGCCGAGTCAGGGAGGGTCGGATCAAGTATGAGCTGGATTGCAAACAACAGATTGCTTTTTCCGACTCTATTCTGCCCGAGCAACACGACATTGCCAGCTAGCGGAATATCGATAGATTGAAAGTTTCTGAAGTTTCTTATGCTCAACTTGTTTAGACGCATTACGCCCCCCAGGATTGTATGTCTTTATTAGCCCAACACTTCGGCAGACCGAGAGTCCGAGCAATCATCGAGACTCGATCGACAATAGCGTAACGTAGGCAAATGATCACTCGCTCCGCCCACATCGTCGACGGTTTGCTCGCTTTACGCAGTGCTCGCGCTGCAGCTGCCATGAGCGGTGCCATCGGCCGCGAAATCCTGACGCTTCCCCTTCTCGCCGGTCGCCTTGCCGGCGGGTTTACAACGCCGGCGGGGACCGACGTTCTTTACCCGGCGATTCAGGCAGCACTTGCTGCAGGCGGCTTTCGAGATATTGCCGGCATTGCGGGCTTGCCGGGCATGCCGCGGGCGGTCCTTCAATCGCTCGATTCGGTCTGGCGCTCGGACTTGGATTTAGCCTCACTCGCCCACGAAGCCGCGCGGTTCCACGACCTTGCTCTGATTGAGGCGCGAATCCGCGAGGGCCTGCCAGCCACCCACCTGCTGCCCCGCGACCTTCGCGACGCCGCCGTCAAACGCGCTGACTACACCCGCACTCTTCTAGGCACCGTCACACTTGCCGGCATCGTCGAGGTTGATCCGGTTTGGCGTCCCCTTCTCAATGCAATCACACCCGGGACCGACCTGTCCTGGGATATGCCGGACATTGTTGAGCAGCCTTGGTTCGGCGGCGCGATCCGCAAGAGCGCAGCCCCCGGACCTACACATATTTCCGCGGAAGCGAGCGCAGATCCGAAATCAGAGGTCGTGGAGGCGCTGAGATGGGCTAGGCGCCTGTTATCGACGGGCCAGGTCAAGGCACAGGACATCGCAATCGCCGCGACCTCGACGCAAGACTGGGACGATCACTTTCTTGCCTACGCGAGAAGTGCGGCACTGCCGGTCCATTTTTCTCATGGCGTGCCGGCGTTGAGCACCGCGGACGGTCAGACCTGCGCTGCCCTCGCGGATATTCTAGGCAATGGTCTCAGCCAGGAACGCGTCTGGCGGCTGCTCCGGCGCCTTCCGTCGCGGCCGTTCGCCAGCTCCCTTCCCGAAGATTGGTTCGCTGGCATTCCGAGAGGGGCAGCGCTACGGAGACTTGATCAATGGCGCGAAGCGTTCACCGCGGCCAGGCCACAGCGGGCCACCGCCGAGCTTGCCGAGCAAACTCTTCTGCCGATCCTCGATCTTCTCGCCCGCGGACCGGAGGCTGGAAGCGAAGCCGGCACGCGACTGTTGAGCGGCGCCAGCCTGACGATGTGGGAAGAGGCACTGCGAAGCGCCCCGCCGCATGCAATCGCGCTATCGCTCCAATCACTACGCGTCGCGGATCAACGCGAACCTGCCAATAGCGTTGTCTGGTGTCCGGCATCGCAGTTGGTGTCGTGTCCGCGGCCGTTCACACGTCTGCTCGGCTTCACCAGCCGATCCTGGCCACGTTCGGACCATGATGATCCCCTCATCCCGCATCATATGCTCGAGCGCCGCAAGCTGCATCCGGTCAGCACCGCCGAGCGAGATCGCCTTCATTTCGAGATCATAAGGGCGCAAACGCGCGAGCAACTGGTCTTGTCGCGAGCTCAGCGAAACGCCAGAGGCAGCCAGTTATCGCCGAGCACTTTATGGCCCGGCGACACGGTCGTTCACAAGCGCGACCGTGTGCCAGAACACGCCTTCAGCGAAGCCGACCGGTTGTTGGCGCGCGCCCGCGACGCCGGACAGCTCGCGCATGTGCGGCAGGCTCAGCTCTGCTGGCGAAACTGGCAGTGGCGTGCGGATCTCACTGCACATGACGGATTGTCGGACGCCAATCACCCAGCGATCGAGGCCGCCCTTGTGCGGGTCCAGTCGACTACCTCATTGCAGCGCTTGCTGCGTGACCCGCTCGGATTCGTTTGGCGATATGCATTGGGCTGGCGCTCGGCTCGCCAAGAGCCCGAACCGTTGGAGCTCGATCCGACGTCGTTTGGCGAACTGGTACACGAGTTGATCAGCGGTGCGATCTCAGCGCTTGAGCCCGCGCCGGGATTTGCGCGCGCAAGCGCCAACGAAATCGAGGCAGCAATCGAAGGCGCTTCAGCGGCTGTCCTTGCCTCATGGCCATTGCAACGATCCGTCCCGCCGCCGATCCTTTGGCGTCACACGGTAAAGGAAGCGGCGCGCAGGACAGCGAAAGGCCTTGCCACCGACGATCTGGTACGATCCGACACGCGAAGCTGGACCGAGGTGCCATTCGGCCAAATCGGCTTGGTATCGGAACAGGTCCCGTGGAACGCGACGTTGGTTGTTCCGATCCAGCCGACCGGCCTAGTCTTCGGCGGCCGGATGGACCGCCTGGATATTCGCGCGACCGGCGATGCCGCGAGGATCACCGACTACAAGAGCATCAAGCCACCTCCCAAAGCGCAACGCATCACGCTTGGACAAGGGCGCGAGCTGCAACGCGTGCTTTACGCAATTGCTGTGCGGGCCCTACTGCCTGAGGTGAGAACAGTGTTCGCACGTCTGGTCTATTTGGCGGATGACCCGGCAACGTTCGAGCTCAAGGGAGATGAACTCGACGATGCAATCACGCACGCCATCGGCTTCCTGTCGGCGGCAACGACAATCTTGCGCAGCGGACGGCTTGCGCCACGGTGGGAAAAAGACGCCTTCTATGACGACATGCGTCTTGCGCTCCCAGCGGATCGCGAAAGCTATCTTCGTCGCAAGGCCTCTGAATTCCGCGCCGCCAACCAGCAACTCAACAAGCTTTGGAGCGCCGCGACATGACGCTCGTCGATCAGGACAACCGTTGCCGGGCAATGACAGACTTCTCGTCGATCCTGCTGGTGGAAGCGGCCGCGGGAACCGGGAAGACGTCGCTCATGGCCGGGCGCGTGGCGATGATGCTCGCCGCTGGCCACCGCCCCGGAGAGATCGCCGCAATCACCTTTACCGAGTTAGCGGCAAGCCAACTTGCTGCGCGAATTAGAGAGACCGTCGACCTCCTGCTGTTGGGCGTGGTTCCGGCTTTCCTGAAGGCGGTCATTCCGCAGGGTCTGTCCGACCAGCAGCGAAACGCGCTCATTGCCGCATCCGCGCAACTCGACGAGTTAACTGCGACAACGATCCACGGTTTTTGTCAGGCGATCATTCGCAGCCATGGCGTCCAGGCAGGCCTTGATCCTGGAGCTCGCGTCGCCGACGCGATCGTCGCCGACGATTTGTTCATGGCAGAATTGTCAGCGTGGTTCTCGCGGCGGCTCGCAACTGAAGCCTTAGAGGACGATCCGATCGTTGTCTTGGCGGAGCATATCCCGCTGCAGGTGGTCGACCTCGTCCGCGAACTTGCACTCCTGCGGCGCAAGCACCCCGATGCCGAGCCGATCGCGCCGCCCCGAAGTCTGCGACCCGACATCGACTTCGTCCAGGCGGTCGACGACTTCGAGCGATGGAGAGTAAGTATCGGCGACGAGGCATGGGCGCGAGAAATCGCACAGGAACTTGGGAGGCTTGCGACACGCTACCAAGGCTGCTTCACCGGCGATCCGGATTTTCGCTCGTTGTGGCAGCTCTGCGATCCGGGATCGGGCCGGTTGTTTGGACGGAAGGGATTGCAGCTCAAGACGTATGACGAGGCTGCTCGGGGTTTTGGCGCTCACAAGAATGATGTTGGCGACGATTCAGGGCGGGCGCTGTTCGACGCGGTCAACGACACGTGGACCCAGCTCATTGGCCACATCGCAAGCACTCTCGTCTGTTCGCTATCAAGCTCGCTTGACCAACTTCTGGAGAGCTATAGCGCTCGCAAACGCGCGGCGGCAATATTGGATTTCGACGATCTGATAGTTCACGTTCAGTCGCTTGTGCGCTCACACGAAGAGGTTCGGCAGGCAGTCGGGCGGCGCTATCGGTATATTCTGGTCGACGAGTTCCAGGACACGGACCGCAGTCAAAGTGAGATTCTGTTCTCGATTGCTGCAACCGCCGAACGTCCAACGCATTGGGAGGCCGCGCGGCTGCGCGCTGGAGCGCTTTTTCTCGTCGGCGATCCGAAGCAGGCGATCTATCGCTTTCGCGGTGCCGATATCGAAGCTTACGAACTTTGCAGCAGGCTGATCCAAGGGCAGGATGGCGGAGCAGTTATTGAGGTCACTGCGAATTTCCGATCGCTTAGCCCGATAATCCATCACGTCAATGCATGCTTCGAACCGGTTTTTGCGAAGCCTTCTCAGCCCCGATATGTCGCTCTGGCCCCAACACTGTCCGACGTGTCGCAGCCTCTGCCGAGCGTGGCACGTTCCACGATCGAAATCCCTACGGCCGAGCGTATTTACGCGGAGATGTTTCGGGAGGCCGAAGCGGAACGGGTCGCGGATATCTGCGCAGCATTGGTCGGAAACCTGCCGATTCTACGGCCCGACAACACGCACACGCCCCTGAAGGCGGGCGACATCGCGCTTCTGTCACCCGGTCATACGGAACTCTGGCGTTATGAACGTGCGCTTGAGCAGCGAGGTCTCGCGGTTTCATCTCAAGCCGGCCAGACCTTGATGCGACGGCAGGAGACGCAGGATGTCTTGGCACTCGTGAGGGTGCTGGCAGATTCGTCGGACACGTTCGCCTTCGGCGCCTTCATGCGCGGTCCGTTGGTTGGGCTGAGCGAGCAGGAGTTGCTCGACATTACCGCTGCCCTCTCCGCAGAGGGGACGGCTCAGACCTTCTTTACTGTCCGCACAAATCCTGACCTAGTGCAGCATCCGCTTGCCAAGGAAATTCTCATATTGCTGCAGAGCTTGCGGCGCAAAACGGCCGTTGTCACTCCGAGCCTGCTCCTCGCGGAGGCCATCGAGCGCCTGAACGCCCGCGTCATCATCGCGGCGCGCCATGGCAACCGGAACGCGCGAGCCCTCGCCAACCTGGATTCACTGATTGAAAAAGCTCGCAGCTACGGAGTTGCCGGCTTACGCGCTTTCGTTCGCGATCTTCAAACTGACTGGGAGCGCAAGGCCAGAGCACCGGAGGGTCGCATCGACGCTGCGGAGCATGCGGTCGAGATTGTCACGATCCACAGCGCAAAAGGGTTGGAATGGCCAGTGGTCATTCCAATCAATTCCACTACCGAGCTCTATCGGCCGGACCAATTCGTTCATCGGCAATCCGATAACAGCCTGCATTGGATGATCGGTGGCGTCGCACCCCCGGAGCTGGCGGCCGCGCGCGCAGCAGAAAGCCTCGAGGATGCCAATCAGCGCGAGCGAATTTGGTATGTAGCGAGCACTAGGGCGCGAAACCTCCTGATCCTCCCCCATATCCCTCAAGCGTCTAAGGATTCATGGTTTAGCTCTGTCGACCTTCATCAGCTCGAAGTCCCAGAACTGGATCTTTCTTCGTTCACGCCACCGACAAACCGTCCGGGCGCTTCTCATCCGAACGAGCAATCGGCTGACATTTTTGAGACGGAACAGCGCAGCGTCGAGGACAGCGCGCCACCTCTCGTCTGGCTCAGACCGAGCGAACACGACGGTGATCGTCTTGGGGACTCTCTTGATGGCGTCATCACCTTGGAGAGCCAAGCGGAGCGTTTCGAAATTGCCGGCGCTGGGGCTCGGCGTGGTGTGATCCTGCATAGGCTTATGGAGGAACTCCTGAACGGCGAGCTCGCGGATGAACTGCCAGCGAGCATCGCACGCGCCGACTTCCTGCTCGCTCAGCTAACGCCCGGCACAGGCGATGATCGAACGCGGCCCGATCCCGCCGAAATGGGGGCAGCCGCGATTCGTACCCTTGCTCTGCCCGAAATTGCTGAGCTTCGGCCTCTTCTCAAACCAGAGATTCCGGTTTGGGGGACGGATGGGGACGTTCTTATCGCGGGTCGCGCCGATGCTTTGGCCATCGGCGACCAGGGTATTGTCGCCGCGATTGACTGGAAGTCGGATGTCAACCCGACACTCGCCGTTCGCAAGGCACACGCGCAGCAGCTGCGCGACTATCTGTCAGCGACCCATGCCGCTCGTGGCGCTATCGTATACATTACGAGCGGTGAGATTGCGTGGGTCGACGCGGCTGACACCGCGGCACGCGTATGAGGATCGAAGGTTCAGGCCAAAGGAGCTGAATGGAAAGCGAGTTAGATCCCGATCGCATTGGCCGCATCGGCGAACGGCAGTTCGAAGCGCTCTGCGAGCGCGCCGGCCTCTATTGCAACAAGAGCGCCGTCGACGTCATGGGCTGGGATTTCATCGTCGAGTTCCCAATGGCGCCGGCTGGCCAGGCGCTACCTCTCGATCAACGCCCCACCAATGCCGCTCGTGTTCAGTTGAAGTCGACGCTCGGACGGGCCGGCAATCGTATCCGCCTCAGCCTGTCCGCCATCGATCGCCTGGCCAAGGACCCTCGGCCGGCGCTCATCGTCGTGTTTCGGCTGCGAGCTGACGGCGAACTCCAGTCCGCCTATCTCGTCCACCTTATCGGGAATGAGCTCGCGCGCGTCCTCAGGCGATTGCGACTGGCGGAGGCCCGCAAGACTCACGACATCAACCACACCGATATCAGCTACGACTATGAGAAGGTCGGGGTGCGCTTCGAGCCCACGCCCGCTGGCTTATTGGCAGCCCTGAGTGAGGCCTGCGGGCAAAATCCCGGCGCCTACACGATCGAGAAGCAACGGCAGCTCGCCGAACTTGGTTATGAGAACGGCCAGTTCGAGGCCGAGGCGCTTATCCAGATCGATGGTCCAGAGCATTTCAGCAGTCTATTGCTCGGCCTCGCGCCCCTGAAGCCGCACCGACTTCGCGTGTTCGACAGCCGGTTTGGCATACGTCTTCCCTATCAAGGCACGCTGTTCGATGACCTCGAGGAGTTGCGTCTTACACCGCCTACACTGGGTTCCTGCGAAGTTTCGATCCGCGGACCTGGCTTCGGACAAGCGGCGCGGTTCGATGGCGAAATGTTCATCGGCCCCCCGATGGCCGAGCCGCATGGAGCAGAGCTTCTCGTCCGTACCCCAGACTTCATCATCAGGCTGACACCACCGGCGCTCAAATTCGAAAGCGTCGGCTCGATCGACGATATGGAACACACCCTGGAGGAGTGGGCGGAACTCCTTCGCGCGCTCACGCTCATGGCGACGGGGCGAGCCACCCTGACGATCGCCGGAAACGACCGAATCCCGTCGATTACATTCCCGGTCGATCAACCCGTCACCGGACCGTACCTCGAGGAGCTGCCGCTCATCTCCGCGTTTGTGGATGGCTGGCTGCGCCTGCTCACGAACGCTGGCCTTCGCTCCACCACCAGCTTCAAGTTCGATGCGTTTTGGGAGTCCAATGAAGCACGCATGGCCGTGGACATCCTACTTAAGCCGAAATCGGAGGCTCGCTTCGAGTTCCAGACCCTTGAGATCGAAGAATCGTCGCCTCCGCCCGAAGGCCTGTATTTCAACAGCACGTCGTTTGCCGACACCAGCATAACGTTCAGCGCGAAGGTGTTCTTCGAGAAGACCGACGATCCGGAATGGCGGTATCGGTCGACGGGCTTCGAAGCTCTCGATGTTCGGCCGAAGGTCGACGATCTTGAAGAATACGGGATTGACCAGGCGACGGCCTTCGATCTGAAGCTCATCATCGACCCCAGAAATATCACCTTGGTCTCCGCGAGGGCTGCGGTCGAAGCTGACTAATCGTTTGATGGTCCTGCGCTCATCGGCCCCGTGCGCTGATCATGCCGTTTACTCGAGTGCTTCCGGTCCGCTGAACGGATCGGCATGCCGACTACATCGGCAACTGGCTCGAGCTCTTGCGAGATGACGATAAGGCCATCCTCACCGCGGCGAGCAAGGCCAGCCAGGCGGCGGAGTATTTGCGCAGCTTCTCCGAGACAGTCGCAGAGGCAGCATAGCCCCCACGTTGGGGGCTTTTTCATATCGTTTGTTGAACGAGTTCTATTTTGGCGGCACGAGTGTCGGAGCCGGTATAAAATGGCCATCGCCGCGCACGGGCGGCTTCGGATGCGGGTGCAGCCTGTTCTCGCTATGGGACATGTGCATCATGAGCTTGCACTCACTGCACTGGAATGTGCGCAGCTCCGGCATCCCGGCAAAGCTCGGTTCAAGTTTTATGAGCCGCATCGGCCCGCGGCACATCGGGCACGGTGGACTATCTACATCGACGCTGTGATATGCGGTCATGATCGGAGGCTACGTCCCACCCCCATCCCTGCCAATCCTGTATAATTACTTAAAACGGTGGCAGCACGTGAAACTGAAATACAGGCGTCAATCTGCGACTACTTGGCGTACAAACGCCACTTCTTCTTCAGATCCAACAATATTCCGGTGTTCGATAAGGCTCGCGGCGCCTTCCGCGCGCTCCCGAAGCACACCCCGCGCGGCGTCGCCGACATCATCGTCGTGCATATAGGTAAGCCCTACTTCCTCGAAGTGAAGCGGCCGGGGACCTATCAGCGACCCGAGCAGAAGGAATTCCAAAAGGCGGCAGAAGCGGCGGGCGCGCTATACGCGGTGGTGCGCTCGATAGACGACATTCAGGCCTTGGGGCTATAGCAAAAATAGAGAAGCCCGGCACAGACAGGCCGGGCTTCTCCTCCCAACTAGAACCGCCCTACGCCGAGCACATCGGCCACGAAATCAGCACCTACATTACGGAGTGCAAGGCGCACTCGTACCTGCCGACGGTCGAAGGCTTGGCCGTCCACCTCTGTGTTGGCCGGGCGACCGTCTACCGCTGGCGAGAGGAGCACCCGGAATTCCGAGACATCTTAGAGCAGCTCCTGGCGATCCAGGCCTCGATGCTCATCCAGAACGGCCTCAAGGGCGAGTTCAACTCGACCATCACCAAGCTCATGTTCAGCAAGCACCGGGGCGAGGACGGACAACCCTATATGGACAAGCAGGATATTAGCAGCGGCGGCCAGCCGATAACGCCTATGACCGATGGAGACCGAGCAGCTCTTACCGAGCTCCGAGACCTTCTCAAGCAACGAGCAGCTTAGCGACGCGCTGGCTATCGTCGAAGGGCTTACGCCCCAGGGGCGCCGGGAGCTGTTCGCCGATCCGACCTACTTCCCGCTCTTCTTCGCCTACTATTTCCCAGAGTACATCAAGTACCCGTTCGCCGACTTCCATTTCCGCATGTTCGCGGATACGGGACGCCCTTTGCGCGGCGACATCCGCGAGCTTGCTTGGATCATGTTCCGCGAGAGCACAAAGACCTCGATAGCCATCTACAATCCCCGCGTCGACATCACCACGGATACGAAGACACTCTATGCGTCTGACCGCGACGTCTTCATCTTTCTCGTCGACGACCTCAACCCGATCGAGGCCGGCCGCCTGTCCGACGGCTCCCCCGACCTCTACTTTCGCGGCTTCTACTGCTGGAACTCCGACGTCGGCGCCAAAACGCTCGGCATGGCGAGCTTCTACCTTCGCGCGGTCTGCCAAAATCGGAATCTATGGGGCGTGGAGGACTTCGAGGAAATCGCCACCCGTCGCGGAGTAAATCCTGATGGCTACTGCAACTCAAAAGATCGTCCTGTCGTCCTCGCGCGACATCCCCTTCAACAAGCTGGTGCTCAGCCAGTCGAACGTGCGGCGCGTGGCGTCCGCATCGCCGGCGCTGCTCGACATCTATGCCGAAGACGGCATGACGTTGGAGCAACTCATGGCGTTCACTGTGTCGAACGACCACGCGCGTCAGGAACAGGTCTGGGACGCGATCAAGGACGCCTGGTCAAAGGAGCCGTACCAGATCCGGCGCATGCTCACCGAGACTACGGTGCGCGCGTCGGACAAGCGGGCCGTCTTCGTCGGCGTCGGGGCCTACGAGGCCGCCGGCGGCGTCACCATGCCGGAGCAGCTGCGCCTGACCGATGATGCAAGGGTGCGCGCCCCGGAGGCCGACACCAGCGGCGAGGACGACATCGGGTCCCTGCCCGCGTTTTTCGCCAGCGACGACAAAGAGGAGATCGAAGCCGACGATGAGGAGCACCACCTCGCTGCGGCGGAATATCCGAAACGCGGAGCGGCCTCGGCCGCTCCGCGGTTCGTCAATCGACGCCACCAGGCTGGTGATCGATCTTACGAGGCGTCGTGGAGGTTAAGGGTTTCTTGGCACCATTTTGATCCGCGGCGAGAGGAAGACCTTGTCTTGTCCGTTCAGATTGTTCTGAGACCAACGTGGCACGCTCGCAAAATGCTTGAAGGTGTCACGAAACACAGCGTCCTCAAAGAATCCAACGAGGTCCCAAGAGTCTCGATCGGAAAATGGAACGGCGAAAACGAAGACATAGCAACCTAGCCTGAACTCACCAACGAGGTGCGGCAGGCGCGACGTTTCGTCCTTCCGTCGATATACGGTTATTTGCGCCGATGGATTCGGCGGCAAGTCAACAACGGTGGCCGCAACGTTCGGAAGGACCTGGTCCCGATGTTTGCTTTCGCGAAGCCACTCGATGGTTTTCTCCAGATGCGAAAGCTCCTTCGCGTCGATCACCGAGAGGACGATTTTCACTAGGGCCTTATATGCCGCTACCGGGATCATCGGCGCGCCTTTGCCCAAATGTACCGAAATCGCTCCGGTCTTGTCAGCTTTCGATACGTCCTTCGATGCGATGTTTAGCTTTTTTCCGTCGTGGAAAACTTTGCCTTCGGCGAACGTGAGCTGGGGACGGCCGTCATTCTTTCCCCGGCCCTGTATGCCGAGAAAGGCGCGTTGGATATCCAGCATCGCCACCAGGGACGGCTCAGTTTCTCTCCCAAAATAGTTATTGCAGTCGTCGCATTCGTTCGCGACCTTCAGATGATCGTTTCCCAACGCAGTCGGAATGGCATGGGCCGCGCTCTTGAACGTTGCGCCCTCCGTGGCGGTTCGATCGCAAAACCGGCACTTCAAACGAGCACGGTCCATCTTTCCGATGACAGTTGGCCTATCGGTTCGCGGCGACGACATGTCGTATCGCGCGAGCAACGTTCCGAAGAGATTGTGCATTCCGTCCGGGTCAGCTTGCTCGTCGGGATGGTTCAGACGAAACACATGGCGCTCGCGCTCAAGCTGTTCAGCGGTTGACGCTGCCTTTTCCGGAAGCAGAAGGAAATACTCATCATCGCGCAGGACCTGAACGAATTTCTTCAATCTGTGGAGCTGAGGGACCGCAGCGCTGTGCTTTGAGACTAGATCTTCCAGGCTCTGCTTGAGAGCAGCGGTCGCCGATTGCACCGGATCGAATGACGCCACGCCTTCTTCGACCTTGCCGAAGATGGAGAGCACCTCAGCGACCGCGTCCGCCGCCTCAACGGTGTAATGGAGCTGGAATTCAGCGCCGTTGCTCTCACTCATCAGGAAGAGGCTGAGCTGCTGCAGGAGCGAGGCGCCACCTGGAGTGAACCGCACACCGGCTGCCTCTAAAGCCCCACGCATGGCGCTGAGGTTATTCGTAATCGGGACGCGCTGCCCCTTTTCGAAGTCGGCGATCGTCGAAACACCGACATCGGCAGCCTTGGCCAAGTCAGCTTGCGACCATTGCAGGAGCGCGCGGGCCGAGCGCGCTTGCTCGGCACGGAGGATAGGTTGATCTTCTAGCATTTTCTATTAACTCAATGATTTTCGCTGACCTTAGCTAAAATCCTTGTGAAGGTAAAATCCTTCCGAGAGAGTGAGAGGGCCGCCGGCCGGGTTTGAGCCCGACCGGTCGAGAGAGAGCGCGGGATCGGCACGACCGTCTTCCGCTCTCTCGAGGTATCCTCCATGCTTCACACCCCGATCCAAGGCGCCGCCCCGGCGCCCTCGCTTCCGCTCGCGCCCGATGCGCCTTCGATCCCCCGGCGCCGGTCCAGGTAGTCGAATTGCCGCGACCGCTGCCGCTGCCCGGACAATTGCAGCGGGTGGAGCCTTCACGGTCGACGCCAGAGCCCGCCGACCCAACCGCGCGCGTGAACCAGGCGAACGCGGCGGCGCGCATGCAGCCAGTCCGCAACGGCTTCATCAACTCGATGCAGGTCTATCCCTTCACGCAGGGCGCGCTCTATCAGGTCTATACGGCCGTCGGTCAAATCACCGACATCGCGCTGCAGCCGGGCGAGCAGCTCGTCGGCTCCGGGCCGGTAAGCAACGACAAGCCGGTGAGAGTAACGGTGGAATTGCCGGCCGCTTTGCATCGCGATCTCGTCGCCTATGCCGCTGCTCTTGCCGAGGCAAAGGGACAATCGGCGATCAAGCCGAAGAAGCTCATCGTCCCGATGCTGCTCCTTTCCAGGACGCCTCTTCGGCCCCGTTTGGGGGACCCTTCGGGCCCAGGACCTCAAGATCTTGCACGGCGACCTCGCCGACTAGCCCCGGCGTCATGTAGACCAGGATGCGGGGCGCCTATCGCCGGCAAATAATCTTCGAGCCAACCGGCCCCCGCAAACGACCAGGACGGCAAGGCCGACCCGAGCGTCGCCGGTCGACCGGCTGCTCCCGCGCTCAAGGCCGCCCCCGAGCGCTTACCAGGGGCGCGAACTGATACTGTTTCTCCTGGCCTATCTCGCCAGCCATTCGCCGGCACGACCGGGCCGCACGGCATGCCGGCCTGCGCGCCGCGCATGCTGGCGCACCTCTCCGCCAGAGTGACGCCGGCGAGCGGGCTTGCCGTCGGCGATGTACGGCTTGTCTGCGAATGGCGCGAGGCCGCCCCCGCGCTCGATGCCGATGGCAACGACACGGCACCCGCGCCGTGATCAGCGAGCCGCTCCCGGCGCAGCGCCGGAGGCGGTTATCCACAGAGACGAGACGCGGGAACCCGCGTTAATGTCGTACCTTTGAGGCCTCCCGAGCTGCAAAACGGCTCGGAAAATGCGTCAAGACGCTGACGGAGCGCGCCGATGCCGGCGAGGTGTCGCTCGCGCCGGCCGGAGTGCCAAAAAACCCCGCCGCGGCTATGATCCGGCCGAGCTCGACAGATTCACCGAACAGCGAAAGACGAGCGCCGGCCGTGCCTGTCTGGAAACGACCCGACGGAATTTATCAATACGACTTCCGCCTCAAGGGTCGTCGATATAACGGCCCTACTGGCGTGCGCGAAAGGCGCGCCGCCCTCGTCGTCGAAGCGCGCGAGCGGGAAAAGGTACGCGAAAAGTTGAAGAAACTTTCGGCCGCCGCCGGGGCGGCCGACATGACGGTCGAGATTGCGTTCGCGAGGTTTTGGGCCGAGGTCGGCACCCACTATTCCGGCAACTACCGTCAGACCGTATGGGCCGCTTTGCGATGGCTGACGGCCGAACTCGGCGCGGCGACGCCGTTGCGCGACCTCGGCGCGAACCGCATAACCCAAGCGATAGCCAAGCGCCGGGCCGACGACGTGTCGCCGTCGACGGTGAACAGAACCGTGACCGAGTTGCTGCGCACGGTGATGCGCCGAGCGGTGCGCGCATGGGAACAGGAAACGCAAGCCCATAAAATCGAGTGGCATCGCCTCATGCTGCGCGAGCCGCAAGAGCGGGTGCGCGAGTTGCGCGACCACGAGGAAACGAAACTCGTCGTCGACATGCGCGACGATTATCTGCCCGTCGTGCGGCTCGCGGTGCTCTCAGGTCTGCGCAAAAAGGAATTGGTCGGCTTGACCTGGTCGGCGATTGACTGGACGGCGCGCACGATTTCGGTGCGCGGCAAAGGCGACCGCGTGCGCCTGGTGCCGCTAACCGACGGGATGCGCGCCATCCTTAGCCCCTTGCGCGGGCATCATCCCGAGGCGGTCTTTACCTACGTCGCGACGCGCGCCGACAAAGAGCGCGAGATCGCCAAAGGCAAGCGATACCCGATCACCTATGCGGGCTTATCGAGCGTGTGGCGGCGGTTCGCCGACCTCACCGATTTCCGCTTTCACGACCTGCGCCACACCGCCGCGACCAGGCTACTGCGCGCGACCGGCAACTTGCGCTTTGCGCAACGGCTGCTCGGGCATTCGACGATCTCGACGACGGCGCGTTATGCGCACGTGACCGACGAGGATTTGCGCGCCGGGATGGAAGCGGCCGAGCAGGCCGCGCCGGTCGTCAAGCCGGCCCCGGAACCGGCCGCGCCGGCGACGACAAAGACGAAGAAGACGGCCCGGCGGTAGCCGGGCCGTTTCGGTTGAGGCGGTCGCTCGTGCGTTATTTCAGGTCGGCGGTTATATCGGCCGTCGCAGCGCGAAAACGCGCAAGAGCGCGGCGCCGGTCGGCCTCATGCGTGCCCCCCTTGGCCGGCGAGCGTGCGAACTGCGCGGCTCGAATGCGTCGGGACGTTCCCGCAGCGCGTGCGCGCCTTTCGTGCCGGTGTCGAGGACGAGCAGCTTCTCGACGGTATCGGCGAGCATGCCGGCCTCGCCACCGGTGAGGCTTGCGAGAAAATCGTCCCTCACGTCGAACAGGGGTTTCGGGATCTCCTTTCGCCGGCGGATGCGCGCCCCTCGCCTCGACCTCGGCCAGCCCTTCGCCTCGGCGCCGGCCTCGGCATAAGACGCTCTAGCCCTTTCATCAGCTCGGCGTCGCTCATGGTCGCCCCGGCTGCGACCGCAGCTCGCCGGCAAACGTATCCGGTCGCGAGGCGCAGCAATTCCTCGGCGAACTCTATCTTCGCCTTGTAAGTCCCGCCGGCCTCGCCGCCCTCACCGACGGAGCCGTGTTCACCTGCCGAGAACCGCACGACGGGCGCGCGGCGTCACAACATTTTTCACAACATGGGGCGCGGCGTGGGGATAAGGCGTTGCCGGCATGGTGGAATTTCGGCTGCGCTATTCTGGTCCCAAACCAGACGCGCTACCAGACTGCGCTATGCCCCGATGCCGTCGATGCGGGCGCGCGGCGCCGCACCGGTTCGATACACGCTCACCCGAAGCCCAGCAACCGGCTCAACGGCCGTGGAAGATCGGATTGGCGACGCGATCGCCGGGCACGATGCCGAGCTTGCGCGCCGTTCCACCGGCGACCTCCAGCACCGCCAGCACCGGCCCGTCCGACGGGATCACGGTCTCCGACAGCGGCTTGGCGTTCTCGGCGATATTGGCGATGCGGCCATCGCCGCGAATGAAGATCATGTCGAGCGGGATGTAGGTGTTCTTCATCCAGAACCCGACCGGCGCCTCGCGGTGGAAGTCGAAGAGCATGCCCTGCCCCGGTGGCAGGCTCTTGCGGAACATCAGGCCCTTCTCGCGCGCCGCTTCGGTGTCTGCAATCTCGACGCTGAAAACCTGAACGCCGCTCCTGGTGGTGATCTCCACCGTATTCCGGTCGAACGCCCATGCGGGCACCCAGCCGGGCACCAGCGTCACGAAGAGCGCGAATGAGGCGACGGCAAGCGAGCGGAGCATGGGCATGCGCCAGCACTTACGCGCCGGCGCCGTCCGCGGCAACGGGAAATTGACGGGAACCCGTCAGTGCGACGCCGGCCCGAGCGAGCCGCCGTCCGGCCGCACCTCGGCCGCCATCAGCCCCTTCGGGCCGGGCCCGAAGCGGACCAGCACAGTCTGCCCCGGCCGCAGTTCGGCGATGCCGTAACGCCGCAGCGTCTCCATGTGCACGAAGATGTCCGGTGTGCCGTCGCCGCGCGTCAGGAAGCCGAAGCCGCGCAACCGGTTGAACCATTTCACCTGCGCTCGCTCCAGGCCGCTTGTCGGCGTCACCGTCACGTGCGTGCGCGGCGGCGGCATCTGCGCCGGATGGATCGCGGTCGACTCGTCCATGGAGACGATGCGGAAGGCTTGCAGGCCCTTCTGCCGCGCCAGCACTTCGACGACGACGCGAGCGCCTTCGTAGGCCGCCTGATAGCCGTCGCGGCGCAGGCAGGTCACGTGCAGCAGAATGTCGGGCATGCCGTTGTCGGGGACGATGAAGCCAAATCCCTTCGAGACGTCAAACCACTTGATGACACCTGTCAGCTCGACGAGATCGGCCGCCGTGTCGTCGACGATCTCTCGGATAGTCCCTGGCCGGAAATTTGTCCCAGGCATTTTTAATTCAACCCCGTCCGACGCCATAACCGCCCCGGCGTCGTCGCCTGCTGGCGCCTCTTCAAGAGCGCTTCAACGAATCTTGTCGAATCGAAGATAACATCAGGCCTTCATCCGCAAAGGCCAAAATGGGCTTGCGCACAAGCTGTACACAGCGCCAATGGCCGCGAATCAAAGCGCGATGAAGGGCGTGAAGGCGTCGCCGATGTCCTGACGGACGACAAGATCGGCGATGTCATCGAAGTCCGTCGGCTCGCGGTTGACGATGACGAGCGACGCGCCGTTCCGCTTGGCCATCAAGGGGAATCCGGCCGCCGGCCACACCACGAGCGACGTGCCGACGGCAAGGAACAGATCGCAGGCGCGGGTCAGTTCCTCGGCACGCAGCATCGCCTGTTCCGGCATCGCCTGCCCGAAGGACACGGTCGCGGTCTTGATATATCCACCGCAATCGCAGTCGGGCGCGTGTCCGCCCGCCGCCTCGAAGCGGGCACGGACATCAGTGAACTCGTAACGATCGCCGCAATCGAGACACAGCGCATAGGTCGTATTGCCGTGCAGTTCGACGACATCGGCGGCCGGAATGCCCGAGGCCTGATGCAGGTTGTCGATGTTCTGCGTCACCACGGCCGGCACCTTGCCGGCGCGGTAGAGACTCGCCAGCGCGCGATGGCCGCGGCCCGGGCGCGCGCCGCCGAACTGGTCCTGCATGGCGAAGCGCCGCCGCCAGGACTCGTCCCGCATCTCGCGGCTGGCAAGGAATTCGTCGAAGTTGATCGGCTTGTTCTTCGTCCACAGCCCGCCCGGCGAGCGGAAATCCGGAATGCCGCACTCGGTCGAAATGCCGGCGCCGGTGAACGGTAGGATGTTGCCTGCGTCTTCGATGAGTTCGCGCAGATGCGCGACGGCAGTTTCGAGATCGGTGGCGATCATTGTTATAGTGCCGGCGCGGTCCGGTCAGGCGGCCGCCCGATATCCCTGCCAAGAGGTTCTGTCCATGCGATATCTGCACACCATGTTGCGCGTGCGCAATCTCGACGCCGCGCTCGATTTCTATTGCACCAAGCTCGGGCTGAAGGAGACGCGCCGCCGGGTCGACGAGAAGAACCGTTACACCTTGGTGTTCCTCATCGCTCCGGAGGACGAGAGCGTGGTCGAGGACAGTAAAAAGAAGGGCCGCCCCGGTCCCGAGGTCGAGCTGACCTACAACTGGGACAGCGAAGACTACGGCGAGGCCCGCTACTTCGGCCACCTCGCCTACGAGGTCGACGACATCTACGCCACCTGCGATCGGCTGATGAAGGCCGGCGTCACCATCAACCGGCCGCCGCGCGACGGCATGATGGCGTTCGTCCGCTCGCCCGACCTGCACTCGATCGAGATCTTGCAGAAGGGCGCGGCCAGGCCGCCGCAGGAGCCGTGGGCCTCGATGAAGAATACCGGCCACTGGTGATCGCCTGCCGGCGACGCTTGCGGCTGGCGGCGATGCTCTTTATACGTCCCCAGCCGCAACCGGCCGGCTTGGCCCGGTCCGTGGCATGCGCCCTTCGTCTAGAGGCCTAGGACACCGCCCTTTCACGGCGGCGACACGGGTTCGAATCCCGTAGGGCGCGCCAGCAAACCTTCCGCGCCACGACTGCCCGTTCCGCCGGCGAACGAGGTGCGATCGCGGTATGCCGCCGCGGCAGAGCCGCTCTGCGGCAGGTTCCCCGGTTTCTGCGCGTTGAATTGGGGAATGCGCGACCCCAGTCCACCCTCTCCGCACTGTTCCGCCTGCGGCGGACGCCTGATCGTCTTTGTCCGTCTGCCGCACACCGGATCACGCAGCCGCCTGACCTATTTCAGGTGCGAGCGCTGCGCGCACGTGGTCATCGTCGAGGAATAGCGGGCCGCCTGCTCGCCAGCGGGCAGCGTGCTGCAAAAGCGGCCACCTCGACTTGCTCCGCACTCGCTGATGTAAAGCAGGCGCGCCTCAACGTGCGAATGCCCGCCATCGTCTTGCGCCGGTGGATGGCCGATGTCCGCGGACAAATACGATCTCCGGACGTTGCGCCGGAAACGCGGCCGCGATGGCACGGCTCGTGCATCGTCACAAATGGTTCGTCGCTGCTTCACCCCTCTCCCCTAGAGAGGGGCGCGACATTGGCCTGCCGTGCCGGGAAGCGGTCATTTCAAGTCCTGCTTTTCATTTGCCGTTGTGACATCCGTCGAACACGCGCGTGCTTTTGAAATTGACCAGTGCACTCATGGCCAACCCGGACGACCCGCGATGATAGTGATTGCACACAGCATCCAGACGGTGTTCGCATCGTCCGACGCTTGGGGATATGCCGCCTCCTCGCTGGTGTTGATGACCTTCTGCATGAAGCGGATGGTGCCGCTGCGCATCGTGGCGATTTGCAGCAATCTCGCCTTCTTCGCGTACGGGCTGTTGCTGCATCTGATGCCAATCCTGCTGCTGCACGCGCTGCTGATGCCGATCAACCTCGTCCGACTGCTACAGGCGGCGAAGGTGACGATCGGGCGGCGGCCGAGTTGGGCGTGGCCTGTCGATCAGCTTGCGCGGGTGTGGTCACAGGCCCGCGGCGGCCCCTGACGTCAAGCGAGGGCCGAGCGAGGATTTCGCCGAGCCCTGCAACAATGTGGCCTCTCCCGCGTTGCCGGCCTATCACGCGTTTGTGAGGTCCGACATGCGCCTCGTTCTGGCCACCGCCCTCGTCGTCACCGCCATCGCCTCCGCGGCATCGGTGCCGGCTGCGGCGCGCAGTCGCGGTCCCTGGTGCGTCATCGAGAACAACGGCAAAGCCAGCTGGATCTGTTATCCCACGCACCGGCTTTGTCATCGCTTCGGCGAAGCGCCGGGCACCGGCCTTTATTGTGTGCAGAACCCCGCCTGGAGCGGCCGCGACTGAACGCCGCGTTGCCGACAACGCCGGCACACCTCGCTTCCTGCGCGCGCTCACAGCGATGTGCAGTCCTGCGACGTTATGCCTGCCATGCAGGGCGTGACGCACAGGTGCGGTGAATTTAACGTAGTGGTTATGGGCCGGCCCGCAACGCGGATGTACGCTCCGCGTTGCTCTGCATCGTCGCAAGGAGCTTCGGACCATGATGAAAGGCAAGAACGTCGTCGACGCGCTCCGGCGCGACGTGTTCTTTGTCTGGCACGCCGTGATCGCCGTCGTGTTCATCGGATTCGCCGGTCTGGCGGTCGCCGCCGCGCTGCTCGACCTGCTGTCGATCCGTCACTGATCGTCCGGCGGGTAGACGTGCGTCTGCCCGGTAAAGTCCGTCACCGTGAAGTGCGTATCGTCCGCCGACGCCAGATAAGCGGGCCCCACCGGCGCCTTGCCATGACCGCCGGGGATGTCGAGCACGTAGTCCGGCTGACACAGGCCTGAGACACGCCCGCGCAGCGCGCGCATCAGCGCCTGTCCGGTGGCGATGTCGGTGCGCAGGTGCGCGGTGCCCGGCGCCAGATCGGCATGATGCAGATAATACGGCTTGATGCCGCATTCGACGAGCGCGCGCATCAGCGCCTCCAGCGTCTCGACACTGTCGTTAACACCCTTGAGCAGCACCGTCTGGCTCACCAGCGGCAGTCCGCCATCCGCGAGCCGCGCAATCGCGGTGCGCTGCTCGCGGCCTAGCTCGCCCGCATGATTGACGTGCACGGCGACCCAGGTCGGCTTGCCCTTCACCTTGAGCGCGCGCACCAGCGCCGGCGTGATCGTCTCCGGCGCCGCGATCGGCACGCGCGTATGGATGCGCAGCACCTTGACGTGGTCGATTGCCGCCAGCCCACGCAACGTCTCCGACAGCCGCCGCGCCGAGGCGACCAGCGGATCGCCGCCGGTGAGGATTACCTCCCAGATTTCCGGATGCGCGGCGATGTAGGCGAGCGCGCGGGCGCGCGCTTCCGCCGACAGTGCGTTGGGATGGTTCGGCCCGACCATTTCGCGGCGGAAGCAGAAGCGGCAATAGACGGCGCAGACATGCGTCAGCTTGAACAGCACGCGGTCGGGATAGCGGTGCACGATGCCTTCGACCGGACTGTGTGCGGCATCGCCGATCGGATCGGCGTTTTCTTGCCGCTGCACGTCGAGCTCGGCCACATCCGGCACGAACTGGCGTGCGATCGGATCGTTCGGATCGTTGCGGTCGATCACCGCGGCGAGCGCGGGTGGGATGGCCACGGCGTAGCGCGCGGCCACGTCGGCGAGCGCGGCTGCACGCTCCGGCGCGATCAATCCGGCGTCGCGAAGCTCCTCCGGCGTGCGCAGCGTTTTCATGACTCGACCACCGGCGTCCAGATCACCTGGTCGATGCGTTCCGCGCCCGTCGCCAGCATCACCAGGCGATCGAAGCCGAGGGCGATGCCACTCGCCTGCGGCATCACCGCAAGGGCGTCGAGGAAATCCTCGTCGATCGGGTAGCGCTCGGCGTGGATGCGTTCCTTCTCGTCCATCGCATGCGCGAAGCGCGTACGCTGCTCGGCGACGTCGGTCAATTCGGCAAAGGCATTGCCGAGCTCGACGCCACAGGCATAGAGCTCGAAGCGCTCGGCGACCTTGTCGCTGCCGGGTTTGGCGCGCGCCAACGCCGCCTGCGGCAGGGGGTACTCATAAAGAATGGTCACGCGGCCGCCCTGCCCGAGCCGCGGTTCGATCTTCTCGGCCAGGACGCGGCTGAAGATGTCACCCCAGGTATCGTCGGCGGCGATGGTTACGCCGGTACGCTCCGCTTCACGCGCAAGGCGGTCGCGGTCGCCCTCACCGCCGGCAATCGTGCCGAGCAGGTCGGCGCCGGCGAAGCGGTCGAAGGCATCCGCGAGCGTGATCTTCTCCGGCTCGGCGAACGGATCGGCGGTGCGGCCTCGGAAGCCGAAGGCACGCGTGCCCACAACCTCGGCCGCCGCCCGCATCAACGCCACGCCGTCGTCCATCAGCGTCTCGTAGGCCGCGCCGGCGCGATACCATTCGAGCAGCGTGAATTCGGGATGGTGCAGCGCGCCGCGCTCGCGGTTCCGGAACACGCGGGCGAAGTCGAAGATGCGGGTCTCCCCAGCCGCCAGCAGCTTCTTGCAGGCGAATTCCGGCGACGTCCGCAAATAGAGGCGGCGCCGCTCGTTGCCGGGCCCGATCAGGTCGGTAGCGAAAGCGTGCAGATGCGTCTCGTTGCCGGGCGAGACCTGCAGCGCAGCGGTTTCGACCTCCACGAACCCGTTTTCGGCGAACCAGGCGCGGACCGCGGCGGCGATCTTGCCCCGTGCCAGAAGATACGGCCGGCGGCCGGCATGGACGCCCGGGCGCCAGAAAGGCGGGTTTTGCGGCATTTACCCTGCCCGGGCGCCTGACGGGAAAGGCTGGTATCCCACGTCAGGATGGTTATGGTGCCCCCCGAATCTGCAGCCCGGACCCCGGTACGGGCCCGCCGCCAATCCAAGGATCCCACGCGTGAAAGTCATCGCCAGCCAGCTCCGCAAGGGCAACATCGTCGACATCGACGGCAAGCTCTACGTCGTTCTCACCGCGGAAAACTTCCACCCGGGCAAGGGTACGCCCACCACGCAGGTCGATATGCGCCGGATTTCCGACGGCGTGAAGACCTCGCAGCGCTACAAGACGACCGACCAGGTCGAGCGCGCCCATGTCGAGGACCACGAGTATTCGTACCTTTATCAGGACGGCGACGGCTTCCACTTCATGAACCAGGAGAACTACGAGCAGCTCCAGGTTCCGGAGGACGTCGTCGGCGATTACGCCAAGTACCTGCAGGAAGGCATGGTCGTCTCGATCGCCATCCACGAGGGCACGCCGGTATCGATGGAGATCCCGCAGAAGGTGATCCTCGAGATCGTCGAGACCGAGCCGGCAATGAAGGGCCAGACCGCCTCCGGCTCGTTCAAGCCAGCGACCTTGTCGAACGGCGTGCGAACGATGGTGCCGACCCATATCGTGACCGGCACGCGCGTCGTCATCACGACCGCCGACGGCTCCTACGTCGAGCGCGCGAAAGAGTAAGCTGTCGAACGTTCCGACGTTGTGTCATGGCCGAGGCTTGCCTCGGCCATTGCATTTTGGCGCGCCCACAGGCGCGCAGCGGGTACCCTTGTACGCCCGCGGCCGATGCCGTTAACTCGCCGGGTTCCATAGAGGATTCCCGTGCGGATCGTTGCCGCCCTTGCCGGTCTGGCTTTGCTCCTCGGCCCCGCCGCCGCGGCGGAGGAGATGAGCGCGCCTGTCCTGTCGGTGGCGCAGGTCGACTGGACGCAAGCGGCGACCGATGCCGGCGGCGGCACCCCTTCCACGGCACTGGCGCCGCTCAACGCCGCCACCTCCGTGCGCTTTCCGGGCATCGATCACAGCGGCGTCCCCGTGCTGCTGCCCTTCGACACCGCCGGCTGGCGCAAGGAAGTCGCCGCCAATCCGGCGCTGACGCTGCCGGGCGACGCGGCCGACCGTTTCGTGCAGGGCGGCTTCCACGCCACCCACTTCTTCGACGCCGGACCGGCCGGCTACGACGCAGCCTTCTCGATCCGCACCAATGAGGTGAAGGAGCTCTCGGACATCGACTATGTCGATCCGGTCTACGTGCTGCTGTCCGGCTTCCGCTTCACCTACGAATTGAAGGGCCCGGCCCTGCCCGAGACGACGCCAGTGAAGGACCTCGAGGGCCAGTTCCCGGGCATCGCGCGCACGATGCACGAATACTATCTGCGCACCAGTTTCCAGCGTTACGGCGTCACCTACGTCGTCGCCATCTTCTGCCGCGACGTGCATCCCCGCGCGCGCGTGCTCTCGTGCAATCAGGCGGCGCGCATCGCCGACCGCTTCATCAAGACGCTGCAACTCGCCGGCGGCGCGCCCGATGCGCCGCCGCTCGACGTCGCCGCGGTGCCGCCACGCCCGCAGCCTGTCGATGCCGCCTTCAGCTATTATCCGCCCGGCTCGCTCATTCCCTATACCGGGCTCAAGCCCGACGTGCCCGGCAGCGCCGACATGACGGTCTATGCGCGGCTGCGCTTCCCGATGAAGGAGGCGCCCGCCTACGCAAATTCGCAGTCGTTCAACAGTTGGGGCGACTGCGACTTCACCGGCCGCGCGCCGCGCCGCGTCCGCGCCAAGGACGCCCGCTACGAGTGCAAGGTCAACGGCCGCCCGCTCGTCTTCGACGAAGCCGGTGGCGGCAATTATCGCTATCCCTGGCGCGATAATTTCTGCGAGCACCGCCATTTCCCGGTCGGTCAGTGCCCCGGCGGCGAAGGCCATCAGGGTCAGGACATCCGCCCCAGCTTCTGCAAGAAGCTCAACGACGGCGCCGATCGCTGCGAGCCCTATCAGCAGGAGATCGTCGCGGTGCACGACGGCGTCGTCCTGCGCGCGCGCAAGCAGGAGGCCGTGTTCCTGTTCATCAATTCGCCGCGCGCGCATGTGCGCGTGCGCTACATCCACATGAACCCGAAACAGCTCGACGCCGACGGCATGCTCAGCGGCAAGCGGTTGTCCGAAGGCGACACGATCGGCAAGGTCGGCAACTACAACGATTACGAACGCGGCACCACCTATCATCTGCATTTCGACATGCAGGTGCCGACGCGCATCGGCTACGTCTTCGTCAATCCGTACATGACGCTCGTCTCCGCCTATGAGCGGCTGATCGGCGGGCGTGGAACCGAGATCGAGCCGAAGCCGTTGCCGCCCGCTGCGACCGTCGCCGAAGTGCCGTCGGTTGAGAGCAAGGCGGCCGCCGAGAAGAGCACCACGAAACCGCATCATGCCGCCGTGCGTTTGCCGCCGCATCGCTCGCGTCACCGCGGGCACCGACGCCGGGTCGCGCACCGCTGAAGATTGCGCCCGTCGGCCTTTTGCACGCCGCAAAGCCGCGTTTGGTCGCAACCGACTTAGGCCCATAAGATGCCCGCATGAGATTCGAAACGTCCGCAGTTCCCGCCATCAGCCGCCGCACCTGCCTGATCGGTCTTGCCGCCGTAGCGCTCGCCGCCCCGGCACAGGCGCGCTCGGCCGGTTTCGAGCGCTGGGTCGCCGCCTTCCGGCCGCGCGCGCTGGCGCGCGGCATCTCGGAGGCCACCTACGATCGGGTGATGAGCGCGGTGACGCCCGACACCAGCGTCTACGCGGCGGTCCGTGCGCAGCCGGAATTCACCGAGCTGATGTGGCAGTACATCAACCGCCGCTGCTCCGACTGGCGCGTCATCACCGGCAAGGAGCGGGCGAAAGAGTACGCGCCCCTACTCGGCCGCATCGAGGCCAATTACGGCGTCGACCGCTACATCCTGCTCGGCCTGTGGGGCATGGAGTCGTCGTACGGCGACGTCATCGTCAATCGGAAATACATGCGGCCTGTGATCCCGGCGCTCGCCGCGCTGGCCTATGGCGAGCCGCGCCGACGCCGCTATTGGGAAGCCGAACTGCTCAACGCGCTCACCATCGTCGATCGCGGCTGGGCGCAGCCGAACACCATGATCGGCTCATGGGCCGGCGCCATGGGCCACACGCAGTGGATGCCCGAGGTGTGGCTGCACATGGGCGTCGACTTCGACCGCGACGGCCGCATCAATCCGTTCGGCAAACCGGACGACGCCCTCGCCGGCACCGCGCATTATCTTGCCGTGCGCGGCCGCTACCGGCGCGGCGAAATCTGGGGCTGCGAAGTGATGCTGCCGGAAGGCGGCGAGCACCTCGCCAATGGCCGCGGCTGGCGCACTTACGCGCAATGGCACGCGTCCGGCCTGCGCCGCGCCGACGGCGCCGCCTTCGCGCGGCTGGACGACCGCACACGCCTGTGGGTGCCGGTCGCGGGCGGACCCGCCTTCCTCATCGGCCAGAACTTCTACGCCGTGCGCTCCTACAATCCGTCGATGAGCTACACGCTGGCGCTCTGCCATCTCGGCGACCTGATCCGCGGCGGCCCGCCGTTCCACCGGCAATTCCCCGGCGGCGAGCGCGTGCCGACTTTGGCGGAGGTGAAGGAGATCCAGCGGCGGCTCAACGAGCGCGGCTTCAAGACCGACGGCGTCGACGGCCGCACCGGCTCCGACACGCTGCGCGCGGTGCTCGCTTTCGAGAAGAAGGTCGGCATGACGCCGGCCGACGGCTATGCCGGCCTGAAGGTGCTGGCGCGGCTCAGGCAGCCGGACTGAGCCGCGGCCGCCGCAACAGCAAGGTCAGCACCAGCGCCACGATCGACGAGACGAGCATGACGGCGAAGGCATCGTCGTAGCGGCGTGTGGCGTCGAACACCGCGGCGCCGAGATAGGCGCCGATGCCGCCGCAGATCTGGTGCACCATGGTGATCAGCCCGGTCAGCGCGCCGAGATGGCGCGTGCCGAAACTCTGCTGCACGAAGACGACCGTGAGCGGCGCGGTGACAAGAAAAGTCAGGCCGAACACCAGCGCGAAGATAGCGACCGAGACTTCCGACTGATCGACCATGATCAGCCCGAACACGGCGATGCGGGCGGCGAAGGCGAGCGCCGTCGGCCACACCGGGCCGGCGCGATCGCTGAGATAGCCGGCCGCCACGACGCCAAGGAGGCCGGTCAACCCCATCAGCGCCAGCAGATTGCCGGCGACCAGGCTGCCGGCGCCGCGATCCTGCGCGAAGGCGACGACGTGCGTCGTGACGAAGAAATCGTTCAGGCCGCAGATGGCATAGACCCCGAGCAGCAGCCAGAACTGGCGCGTGCGCGCCGCCTGCGCGATGTTCAATCCCTCCGCCGGCTGCGCCGCCCTGGCGCTGACCGCCTCGCTTTTCGGGATGACGGCGATGAGGAACGGCAGCAGAGCCAGATGCGCGAGGCCGAGCCAGAGAAACACGCTCGGCCAGCGCACCAAAGTCAGCACCGCAGTGAGCGCCGCGATCACCACCAGTTGTCCGACGCTCATGCCCGACATGGTCACGGCGTTGGCGCTGCCGGTGCGCACCGGGAAGGCGCGCGTCACCATCACGCCGACCGGGATCATCGATGCGGCGCCGTTGCCGAGCGCGTAGATGACGCCGTAGAGCAGCACCGCGTGCCACGGTTCCGAGATTGCGCTCATCGCGCCGATGCCGATGGCGCTGACGACCAGCCCGCCGCCCAGCACCAGCCGCGGGCCCATACGGTCGGCGAGCTTGCCGGCCACGAACATGGTCGCCGCCGACACCACCATGAACACGGCGACCGCCAGCCCGATATCGCTGCGCGTCCAGCCGAACTCATCGACGATCGGCTTGAGCGTCAGGCTGACGACGAAGCGCGTGCCGCCACTGAGGAACAGGACGAGGAAACCGGCGGCGAGCACCAGCGCCCGGCTGGCGGGCTTGGACGTATTCGGCAATGGAAAGGACCCGGCATTGAGCTGTCGTTCCTTTCTAGAGGCGTGGCGCGCGCCGCGCCACCCTGCCCTGCGAGGCCCCCGGGTTGGAGGCCTCCGCGCCTTCCGCTAGACACGTCGCGGCCTGAGCCGAAGCCGAGGAACGCCGATGTCCGACAGCCCCAACCGCCGCCTGCGCGCCCTTATCGCCCGCAAGAAGGCCGTGCTCCTGCCCGGCGCCGCCAACGCGCTCGCTGCGCGCGTGATCGAGGATCTCGGCTTCGAGGCGATCTACGTCACCGGCGCCGGCGTCACCAATACTTTCCTCGGCATGCCCGACATCGGCCTTCTGACGGTGACCGAGCTCGCCGATCACGTCGCCGCCATGCGCGACGCCGTGAGCCTGCCGTTGATCGTCGACGCCGACACCGGCTTCGGCAATGCCGTCAATGTCGGCCGCACGGTGCGCACGCTCGAGCGCGCCGGCGCCAGCGCCATCCAGCTCGAGGACCAGGACTTCCCCAAGCGCTGCGGCCATTTCTCCGGCAAGAGCGTCATCCCGACCGCGGAGATGGTGCAGAAGATCCGCGCCGCCGCCGACGCGCGCGTCGATCGCGACTTCGTCATCGTCACGCGCACCGACGCCATCGCCGTCAACGGCTTCGAGGACGCGATGGCGCGCGCCAACGCCTTCATCGAGGCCGGCGCCGATATGACCTTCGTCGAAGCGCCGCGCACGCCGGAGCAGATCGCCGCCATACCCAAGCTCGCCGTGCCGCAGCTCCTCAATATCGTCGCGGGCGGCCTGACACCGATGCTGCCGCGCGCCGAGCTGGAAACGATGGGCTATGCGCTGGTGCTCTACGCCAATGCGGCGCTGCAGGCGGCAGTCGCCGGCATGCAGACCGTGCTCGGGCATCTGAAGGCGGAAGGCTCGCTCGACGGCGTTTCCGACAAGCTCGCCGGCTTCGCCGAACGCCAACGGCTCGTCAACAAGCCGCATTTCGACGCGCTGGAAAAGAAATACTCGTAAGGACACTTTTGCATGTCAGGCAGCACCGGCGGCGACAATCCGCACACCCGCGCTATCGCGCAATTCGTCTCGGGCTTGCGCTACGAGGACATCCCGGCCGAGGTGATCGCGCGCATCAAGCTGCTAATGCTCGACTCGCTCGGCTGCGCCCTCTACGGCACCGGGCTGGAATGGAGCCGCATTCTGCGGACGACGTTGGCCGCGGTCGACACGACATCCGGCTGCCGCGTCTGGGGCACCGGCGAGCGGCTCTCCGCGCCGCACGCGGCTTTGGTCAACGGCACACTGGTGCAGAGCTTCGAACTCGACGACGTGCACCGTCAGGGCGTGCTGCATGTCGGCGCGGTGACGCTGCCGCCGCTCCTCGCCGTCACCGAATTAAAAGCCGGCTTGAGCGGCCGCGACCTGCTGCGCGCCGCCGTCGCCGGTTACGAGATCGGGCCGCGCGTCGGCAAATGCATGGGACCGCAGCACATCGGCCAGGGCTGGCATTCTGGCGCCACGGTCGGCGTGTTTTCGGCCGCGGCCGGCGCGAGCGCCGCGCTCCGCCTGTCGCAGGAGCAAACGGTGCACGCGCTCGGCATCGCCGGCACGCAATCGGCCGGCCTGATGGCGGCGCAATACGGCGCCATGGTCAAGCGCATGCACGCGGGCCGCTCGGCGCAGAGCGGTCTCTACGGCGCCCTGCTCGCGGAGAACGGCTTCACCGGCATCGTCGACGTGTTCGAGTCGCCCTATGGCGGCTTCTGCACCACCTTCTCGCGCTCCACCGACCGCTTCGACCTCAACGAGCTGTCGTGGGAGCTCGGCCGCGCGTGGGAGACCCTGCGCATCTCGCTCAAGTTCTACTCCTGCGTCGGCAGCAACCACACCACGCTCGATGCCATCCGCAAGATGCAGGAGCGTACGCCGTTCGGCCCGGACGATATCGACGAGATCGTCGTGCACGGCTCGCACGTCACCGTCGAGCATGTCGGCTGGCCCTATGAGCCGCAGGGGCTGACCTCGGCGCAGCTCAATTTGCCGTTCTGCGTCGCCACGCTGCTCCTCGAAGGCGACGTCTTCGTCGACCAGTTCAGCGAGGCCGTCGTCAATGACGCGAAACGCATCGCGCTGTCGCGCAAGGTGAAGGTGCTGCACGATCCGGCGATCACCGAGCGCGGCTCGAATTTCCGGCACATGGTGCGCGTGCAGGTGGCGCTGAAGAACGGCACGCGCATGGAGGAAACCGTCGAGGCGCCGCGCGGCAGCGAAATGAGCTTCGCCAGCGAGGCCGATGTCGTGCGCAAGTTCACGACTTTGGCGACGCACACGGTCAGCGCGGCCCAGGCCGCGCGCATCGTCGAGCTCGTGCTCGGCGCCGACAGGCTCGCCCGCGCCGCCGACCTCGTTGAGGCGCTCGCCGCCTGAGCGCTACTTCTTCGTCTTGGCGATGTTGGCAGCGAGGTCGCTCAGCCGCTGCCGCTCGCTCTTGGTGAAGGTGACGAAGTCGGCCACCGAACCGGGCGCCGGCTCGATGCCGGTCGCGGTCAGCTTGTTGGTCACCTCGGGATTGCGCAGCGCCGCCTGCAGCGCCGCGTTCATCTTCTCGATGACCGGCTGCGGCGTGCCGGCGGGCGCATAGAGCCCGGCCCAGTGGCCGATCTGCACCGTCGGATAGCCCTGCTCCGCCGTGGTCGGGATCGACGGATAGGAGCTGATGCGTTTGATATAGGTGGTGGCGACGGCCTTGAGCGCGCCGGCCTTGATCTGCGGCACCACGACGATGCTCGCTTCCGACGTCGCCGACACTTCGTTATTCATGACGCCGTGCACCGAGGCGCCGCCGCTCTTGTACGGGATGATGTTGAACTTCACGCCGGTCGCTTCGGAGATCATTTCGGCGACGAATTCCGGCGTGCTGCCGTTGCCGGCGGTCGACCAGGTCGCCTTGCCGTTCTGCGCCTTCGCCCAGGCGACGAACTCCTTCATGTTGCTCGCCGGCACGCTCGGATTGACGACGATGGTCGAGGGCGCGACCGCGATCATGCCGACCGGCACGAGGTCGGAATCCTTGTAGGGCAGATCCTTGAGCAGCAGGCTGTTGGTGATGGTGCTCGCGGCGCCGACGAGGAAGGTGTAGCCGTCCGGCTGCGCATGCGCGACGTAGGCCGTGCCGATGACCGCGCCGGCGCCGGGGCGGTTTTCCACCACCACGGTCTGTTTCAGTTCCTTGCCGACGCCCTCGGCGGCGAAGCGCGCGATCAGGTCGTTGGCGCCGCCCGGCCCGAAGCCGACGATGAAGTGGATCGGCCGTTCCGGCCATTCGGCATGCGCCGCCGGCGCGGCCAGCGCGCAGGTGATCAGCGAAGCGGCTGCGAGCAGCATCGAGCGCTTGAGCAAGGGTTCCTCCATCCGATTGTTGCCACGTGTTTTGCGGCGACTGTAACGGAACTGGAGGCCGCGCCCAAGCGCTGTCGGCTATTCCGCCGCCACGGCGTGCGGTCGCTGGAAATCCTGCTCGGCGATCCAGCCGCGCATGAAATCGACAAACACCTGCACCTTGCGCGGCACCGCGGAGGTCTGCGGATAGATCGCCAGCAGCGGGCGCGGCGCGATGCGATAGCGCGGCAGCACCGGCACCAGCGCGCCGGCGTCGAGCGCGTCGCTGACCACATAGCGCGGCACCAGGGCGACGCCGAGGCCGGCGATCGCCGCCTTGCGCAGCGCCAGCGCCGCATTCGAGAAGAAGGCGCCGCGCACCTTCACGGGCGTCGCGCCCTTCGGTCCCTCGAAACGCCACACGGTGTCGTTCGGCGTGACGTCGAGATGCACGAGGCAGGCGTGGCCGGCGAGATCGGCCGGCCGCTGCGGCCGGCCGGCGCGCGCCAGATAGGACGGCGCCGCGACGACCACCCAGTCGAGCAGGCCGATATCCTCGGTGATCAGGCTCGCTCCGCGCATGGTGGAGAAGCACAGCACCACGTCGAGCCCGCGCTCCGCGAAATCGTAGGAGCCGCTATAGGGCGTGTTCTCCAGGAGCAGCGACACGCGCAGGTGCGGCTGCACCTTGGCGAAGGCGACGATCGCATCCGACAGATGCAGCGTGCCGAACGATTTCGGCGCCAGCACCTTGAGCAGGCCAGCCGGTTCCCCCCGCCGCCGCACGATGGTCTGCTCGTTCGCCTCGATATCGCGGAACACCTGCTCGCAGAACCGCAGGTAGGCGGCGCCCTCCTCGGTGACGCTAAGCGAACGCGTCGAGCGCGCGATGAGCCGCACGCCGAGCCGCGCCTCGAGGTCGCTGACGTGGCGCGAGATCAGCGCGCGCGAGAGGCCGAGCTGGCTGGCGGCGGCGGTGAAGGAGCCCGAGCGCGCCACGCGCACGAAGCTCTCCATGGTGCGGAAGCGATCCAGATGCGGTCTCCGGCCGGCGCAGATTGGTGCAGATTACGCAACAATATCGTTCGCACTTAGCGACTTCCGCGCGCAAATGTCAAAGTCTAGAGTGCCGGCCCAATCAAGCGCGCGGCACAGGGGCGTCGCGCCAAAACGAGGGAGCGCATCGCCGGCGAACGCCCATTCGGGCTTGCGCCGCGCCACAGTCCACATGCCAGCATCCAGTCAGCCGAAGGCGCAAAGCGCCAAGGATCCCGCCGAGCTCGGCGGTCTCGATCGTCCCGTCGCCGCCGGCGTCAACGCGCCCGGCTTCGGCAGCGACGTCGTCGCCGACGCATTGCGCGCCACCGACATCCCCTACATCGCGCTCAATCCCGGCGCGAGCTATCGCGGCCTGCACGATTCGATCGTGAACTACCTCGGCAATCAGCAGCCGCAGATGATCCTCTGCCTGCACGAGGAAGCGGCCGTCGCCATCGCGCACGGCTACGCCAAGGTGACCGGCAAGGCCATGGCCGCGGCGGTGCATTCCAATGTCGGCCTGATGCACGGCACCATGGCGATCTTCAACGCCTGGTGCGACCGCATGCCGATGCTCATCCTCGGCGCCACCGGCCCCGTCGACTCCGAGAAGCGCCGCCCGTGGATCGACTGGATCCATACCTCGCGCGACCAGGGCGCGCTGGTGCGCGGCTACACCAAGTGGGACGACCAGCCGGCCTCGCCGGGCGCGGCCCGCGAAGCGATCCTGCGCGCTAACTGGATGGCCAACACGGCGCCGTGCGGCCCGACCTACATCAACCTCGACGCCGAGGTGCAGGAGGCCAAGCTCACCGAGCCGGTCGCGCCGATCGACACCGCCCGCTACATGCCGGCGATGAGCGGCGCGCCCGCTCCCGAGGTCGTGGCGCAGGCGGCGGAGCTTCTGCGCGGCGCCAGCAATCCCGTGATCCTCGCCGGCCGCTGCTCGCGCTCGGTCGACGGCTGGGCCGCGCGCATCAAGCTCGCCGAGCGGCTCGGCGCGCAGGTGGTCACCGACCTCAAGGTCGCCGCCTCGTTCCCGACCGATCATCCGCTGCACGCCGGCGCGCCAGGCGGCACCACCATGGCGCCGGAGGCGGTGGAAGCCATCCGCAACGCCGACGTCATCGTCAGCCTCGACTGGCTCGACCTTGGCGGCGCCTTCAAGAAGTGCGGCGGCGCGGTCAAGAGCAAGGTCATCCAGGTCTCGCTCGACCACCAGCTGCACAACGGCTGGAGCATGGACTATCAGGCGCTGCCGCCGGTCGACCTCTATATGGCGTGCGAGCCCGAGGCGGCGGTCACCGCCCTCCTCGCCGCGCTCGGCGACGGCAAGCCGCGCGCCATGCCGAACAACAAGCACGACGTGCCGGCCGCGACCGGCGCCAAGCTCACCGTCGATCACATGACCGAGGCGCTGCGCAAGGCGGTCGCCGGCCGCGACGTGACGCTGACCCACGTGTCGCTGTCGTGGAACGGCGCGCTGTGGCCGCTCAGGCATCCGCTCGATTATCTCGGCTCCGACGGCGGCGGCGGCGTCGGCGGCGGCCCCGGCATCTCGATCGGCGCCGCGCTGGCGCTGAAGGGCTCCGGCCGGCTGGTGGTTGCGGTCTGCGGCGACGGCGACTTCATGATGAACTGCACTGCCATCTGGACTGCGGTGCATTACCGCATTCCGATCCTGTTCGTGATCGCCAACAATCGCTCGTTCTTCAACGACGAACTGCATCAGGAACGCGTCGCCCGCATGCGCAACCGTCCGGTCGAGAACCGCTGGGTCGGCCAGCGCATCTCCGAACCGGACATCGACATCGCCACGATCGCGCGCGGGCAAGGCGCGGAAGGCTTCGGTCCGGTGACCGAGATCGCCGACCTGCCGGCCGTGCTGGCGAAGGCGATCGCGGCGGTCGATGCCGGCAAGGTCGCCGTCGTCGATGCCCGCGTCGAGCCCGGCTACACGGCCGCCACCACCGCGGAAATGACCCGCATCAAGAGCGTCTAGACCATGAGCCCGCCCGCCGCCTCGAACGATGCCATCCTTGTCGCCGACAGGCTGGCCGTCCGTTTCGAGACGGCGGAGGGCCCGGTCATCGCCGTCGACGACGTGTCGTTCAGCGTGCGACCCGGCGAATTCCTGTCGATCATCGGCCCGTCCGGCTGCGGCAAGTCGACCGTGTTCAACGTCATCGGCGGCTTGCTCGGTCAGCACAACGGCACGGTGAAGGTCGCCGGCGAACTGATCGACGGCCCGCACAAGTCGATCGGCATGGTGTTCCAGGAGGAGTCGACCTTCCCCTGGCGCAACGTCACCGACAACGTCGCCTTCCCGCTCGAGCTCACCGGCATGGCGAAAGCCAAGCGCATCGAGCGCGCGCGGCACTTCATCAAGATGGTCGGCCTCGACGGCTTCGAGAAGCGCTTCCCCGGCGAACTCTCCGGCGGCATGCGCCAGCGCGTATCGCTGGCGCGCACGCTCGCCTCCGAGCCGAAGATCCTGCTGATGGACGAGCCCTTCGCCGCGCTCGACGAGCAGACCCGGCTGCTGCTCGGCGACAAGGTGCTGCAGATCCAGCAACAGTTGAAGCAGACGACCTTGCTCATCACCCACAACATCACCGAGGCGGTGCAGATGTCCGACCGCATCCTGGTGATGACCTACCGTCCCGGCCGCGTGAAGCGCATCGTCGACATCGACCTGCCGCGGCCGCGCACCTCCGACATCGTCGGCAGCGAGGCCTTCGGCCGCTACGTGGCGCAGATCTGGAGCGACCTGCGCGAGGAAGCGAGCCGCGGCCTCAAGGACGAAGAAGACCACATGCTGCACCACGAGCCGGCGGCGTCATGACGACGGCTGCGCCGGCGCGCCGCTTCTCGGCCGCGAACCTGGCGCCGGCGGCGACCGGGCTCGGCTGCGTGGTGCTGTTCTTCGTCGTGATGGAAGCCGTGATCCGCGCCGGCATCGTCAGCGAATACATCGTGCCGCCGCCCTCGCAGGTGATCGCCGCGTTCGGCGAGGTCGTGACGCACGAACACATCGTGCACCGCTTCTTCCTGACCATCGGCGAATGCCTGATGGCCGGCGTCATGATCACCGTGTTCGGCGTCGCCGGCGGTGTGTTGCTGCATCGCTATCGGCTGCTGCAGGAGGCGATCGAGACCTGGGTCGCCGCGCTCGCCGCAGCGCCTGTCGTGCTCGCCTACCCGCTGTTCATGGTGATCTTCGGCCGCAACGCCTGGACCATCATCATGATCGGCTTCGTCGCCGCGCTGCCGCCGGTCATCCTCAAGACCATCGAGGGCTTGGCCTCCACGCGCAAGGTGCTGATCAATGTCGGCAGGAGCTTCAATCTCACCGGCAACCAGCAGTTCTGGAAGATCATGCTGCCGGCGGCGCTGCCGACCGTCTTCACCGGCATCCGCCTCGGATTGATCTTCGCGCTGATCAACGTCGTCGGCGTCGAGTTCCTGATCAACTATGGCGGCCTCGGCCAGCTCATCGAGGACCTCGCCGAGCGCTACGACCTGCCCGGCACTTACGCGGCGATCTGCTTCGTCGTCCTGGTGAGCGTCATCTTCTTTCTTACACTGGAGAGGATCGAACGGTGGCTGCGTCCGGTGAACTGAGCAAGGCGCCGGCGCGAACGCCGCTGATCAGCCCCGTGACGCTGCTGCGCATCGTGCTGGTGCTCGCGCTGCTGGCGATCTGGGAATTGCTCTCGCGCTCCGGCTGGCTCTACCGCGACGTGGTGCCGTCGCTCATCGCCATCGGCAAGGCGCTCATCGGATTGCTGTCGAGCGGCGAGTACTACTCCAATCTCGGCGTTACCGCCGCCGAGATTGCCGCGGCGCTGGCCATCGGCGGCGGCGGCGGCATCGTCGTCGGGCTTCTGCTCGGCGGCAACCGCTTCCTCTCGCGCGCCTTCGAAATCTATCTCTATTATCTCGGGCCCACGCCGAAGATCATCTTCTTCCCGGTGATGATCATGTGGTTCGGCGTCGGCTCCGGCTCGAAGGTCGCGCTCGGCGCGCTGTCCTGCTTTTTCCCGGTCGCGCTATCGGTTGCCGCCGGCATGCGGCAGATCGACAAGGTGCTGATCCGCGTCGGTCGCTCGTTCCGCGCCGACACGCGGCAGATGATCACCAAAATCTATTTGCCGGCGATGCGGCATCCGATCATCAACGGCGTGCGGCTGGGCCTGGGCATTGCGCTCATCGGTACGCTGCTGGCCGAAACCAAGCTGTCGAACCAGGGCATCGGCTTCCTCATCATCAACGCCTATTCGACCTTCGACATGCCGCGCATGTACGCGAACCTGATCGTGCTGTTCGCGCTGGCCATCGGCGCCAATGTGGTGGTCGGGCGGCTCGGCGGATTGCATACGATCCGGCGATAGCGGCAGATCGCGTCATCCTTCGCGGCTCGCTTCGCGCGCACCTCGGGACGCGAGAAAGGTTTGGCGCGCGCATCTCGCTGATTCAGATTTCAAACGGCCATGCGCCATCGCCCGTGCTCTTTGGTCGGCCCCGGGCAGGCCCTCGTCGCGAAGTCCAAATCTCGGCTCCCTCAAGGGGAGCGGAGCGCCGGGAAACGCGGGAGCTTGCGAGGCTCCCTGAGCGGCCGGCGAGGCCGCCCGAGACGCTGTGAGGCGTCTCCTCATCCCTTGCGATCGGGACGAGGCGCCTCCCGGCGCTCCACTTTGCGGCGTTCTTGAAGACCCTTTGGGCCGTACTTCCGGGCAGCGACGGGGCCCGTGTTCAAGCCCCCGATCCGGAGCGGTGGCCACCGCTCCTTCGTCGCCGCCGCGTGCAGCCCATCGTTCCGTAGAACTGCGGGCAGC
>NZ_DASZBV010000022.1:0-248126 GCF_035943735.1 Pseudolabrys sp. | reverse complement strand
GCCGGTCGTAATGCCGGCGGACGGCTGGCCAGGGCCTCCCGAGCGCAGGCTGTGCGTCAGCCTGCCCGCGGGCGCCGCATCGACCGACGCGGGTTTCCCCGCCTCGACCCGATGAGCGCGAAAGGCCGCATCTCCGGCCTCCCGTCCCACCGCTGCTCCACCCTCACAGCGCCCCTGGCGAGCAGGACGGAAGGACTAATGGCACATACGCTAGGACCGGTCAATAGTCCTAAGTAGAGTGATTTTTACCGCGGCGCCGTAGCGCGGGTTAGCCGAAGGCGCAACGCGCCGCGCGGGCGAGGCAACACGCGGATCAGGCTTCGTTATCCGCCTTATGGGCTACGGTCGCCCCGCCGGTCAGAGTTCTCTCTCCAATGGGGAGAGCGTATTTGTAACAGCGTCTCTGAGCTTAAGAAGTCCCGGTATGACCGCCTCCAGGGGAGAAATCCCGAACTCTTTGAAGACCACAACGGCAGGGGATTTGAAATCCACCTTTGTATTCGGATTAAGCTCCGTGAAGGTCACGCGGCAGACTTCGGCCCCATCTTTGGTGGGTAAAACGAATTTAGGAGGGCTAATCCCTGCAATTGCAACTGCCTTACCACCGGGGTCGATGGCGATTTGACCCGCGGAACTGACTGCACCATAGGCGACGAGTAATAGCCGATGCTTGTCAATATTACTCAACCTGTTGAGAACAAAAAGCGCGTGGTCCCTGGGTTCCGGCGAATGAAACGGTTGCGCTCTCTCGATAGCGTGCGCCGCAGGACCGGATATGCCCCTAATCATCCCGTCCTTGCAGGCCTTCTCGAATTTTGCGACCGAGTCGCAGATAGGAAACTGTATACGCGCGCTGGGATTGCTAATTTTCTTCAATGCTAATGCCCAAACGATATGGTCTAGGCTGGTACGTAAATGGTGGAGGATCTCGCCGGCAAGGACTTGTAGCCGTGGTGGCACCTCTAAAGGTTCGCCGAATGCTCTTAGTATAAACTCTCGGGTGTCGTCATTGCGCTCAATGACGCCTCGATAATGTTCCTGATTGATTTGGAGGAATCGTTCGAATTCCAATTTTAGGTTATTGATGCTCTCGTCAGCGCGGTCGATTTTCGCCCGCCATCCCTGAGTAGAGGCATCGCGTGTCATGACCGCCTGCTTAGGTTAGAGATGACGTAAGGAGTGTGAGTGAGCAGAGCAACCGCTATTTCGGACTGTCAATCTCAAAACCCACAAATTGCCGCATTCGAAACGCGGCGGCGAGGAGCGGATTGAAACCGGCGTCCATGAGCCGCGCCGCGACCGCGGCCGGATCGGCGGCGTGGCCGGCAAGGCGCTGGCCGAGCGCCGCGTCGGGCAGCGCGGTGACGGTGGCGTACGGATCGATCGCCAGCACCGCCGCATCGAGCTCGATTTGCCGAAAGCTGTAGCCGCCGATGGCAATATCGGCACCACCAGGCATGGCTTTCGCCTCGGCGATGAGCGCCGGATCGGGTAGCACGTCGTGCCCCCGCGCCGACGCCTTCACCTCGGCGTCGTCGATGCAGACGACGTCGACGGCGTTGCGGCACGGCGGGCTGTTGGCGAGGCCATAGCTGCTGCGCCAGACGGCGAGCATCGTCGTGTCGGCCGCGGTCAGCGAGGCGAGCGGCCGCAGCGCCAATCCCGGCACGGCGATCATGCCGCCATCGAGCGCGGCCGCCTGCGCCGCGAAGGTCTCCGCATCGAAACCGTGGTGCAGATGCAGGGTGCCGCCGCCGATCAGCCAGGGCATCAGCGTGACCGACAGGCCGGCCAGCGATCCGAGTGGAATGGTCGACAACAGCGGCGCATCGGCGCCGAGGCCGGCAGCCTGCAGCACGCTCTCACCGGCGGCGATGAGCCCGGCGTGGTCGTGCGCGACCGGGGCATGGCCGTCGGCGCCGCTGGCGAAGGTCCAGGCCGCGACGTGCGCCGCGGCATTGCTCGTCCGCTGCGGCGGCGGCTCGCTGGTCGCAGCGCCGAGAACGGCGTCGAGCGGCACGACGCCGTCCGGCAGCTTGTCGCCGAAGGCGGCGATCTGGCGGATGGGAAACAACTCGGCCGCCACCTGCATCGCCAGTTCGGCATGCGCGCAGGCGCCGATGCGGCCGGCGGTGACGATCGCCCTGGCGCCGGCGCGGCCGAGCGCCTCGACCATGTCGCGCCGCCGCCACAGCAGCGGCAGCGGCGCCGCGATCATGCCGGCGCGCAACACGCCAAGAAACGCGATGACGCTGTCCACCGTGTTGGGCAGTTGCAGGCCGATCACCGCATCGGTGTGCAGACCGAGGCCGTGCAAGGTGGCGGCGAAGGCGGCGATGGCGCGGTCGGCCTGCGCGAAGGTGAGCGTGCGCGGTTCACCGCCGGTGAAGCGGGCGCGGTTCGGCGGATCGATCAGCGCGGGCGCGTGTGCGTTGCGCACGCCGGCACGGCGGAACAGGGCGTCGAGCGTGACGCTTCCCGTGGCGCGCGATGCGTCGCCGAGGATCATGACTTGGCGTCCTTCGCCCACCAGCTTTCGGGCAGGTAGCCGTACAGCGAGGTGGGTCCGGGATGCGCGATTCGCCGCCAGCGCGCCACCCATTGCACCGGCGGATAATAGAGCGGGATGACGTAGAAGCCGGACAGCAGCAGGCGGTCGAGCGCGCGCGTGGCGGCGACGAAGTCGTCTTGCGTCGTCGCGGCGAGCAGTGCCGCGATCATGGCGTCGATCGCCTTCGACTTGACGCCCATGTAGTTGCGGCTGCCGTTCTGATCGGCCGCCTGCGAGCTGAAATAGAATAATTGCTCGTTGCCGGGCGACAGCGACTGCTCCCAGCGGTACTGCATCATGTCGAAGTCAAAACCGATCTTCAGGTGCTCGAACTGCGAGGCGTCGATATTGCGCACGCGCGCGTCGATGCCGGCGCGGGCGAGGCTGCGCGTATAGGCGAGCGCGAGGCGCTCCTGGTCGCGCGTCGTCGTCAGGATCTCGAACGCGAAAGGCCGGCCGCTGGCGGTGTGAACGAGGCGCGTGCCCTTGAGCGCGTAGCCGGCTGCCTCGAGCAGCGGGAAAGCGGCCGCCAGCCCGCGGCGGTCGCGGCCGGAGCCGTCGGTCTTCGGCGGCGCCCAGTTCCCGGCCATGATGTCGGGGCGCACCGCGCCGGGGAACGGCGCGAGCAGTTCGCGCTCGCGCGCATTCGCCGGCACGCCGTGCGCCGACAGCTCGCAGCCGTCGAAATAGCTGGCGGTGCGTTTGTACAGATCGAAGAAATAGGTGTGGTTGATCCACTCGAAATCGAACAGATGCAGCAGCGCCTCGCGCACGCGGATGTCGGCGAACAGCGGACGCCGCGTGTTGAAGCAGAGGCCTTCCATGCCTTTCGGCAGGCCGTAGGGGAAGGTCTCCTTGACGACGCGGCCGTCGCGCAGCGACGGGAAGTCGTAGGCCGTCTGCCAGCGCGCCGGATCGGTCTCGAGGCGAACCTCGTAGAGGCCTTTCTTGAAAGCTTCGAAATGCGTGTTGTTGTCGCGATAATAGTCGTAGCGGATGGTGTCGAAATTCCACAGGCCGCGGTTGATCGGCAGGTCGCGGCCCCAGTAGTTGCGGTCGCGCGTGAAGGTGACGCTTACGCCGGGGCGGACTTCGGTGATCGTGTACGGCCCGCTGCCGATGAGCGGCGTGAAGGTGGTGTCCTCGAACGTCGCGACGTTGACCGCGTGGCGCGCGAGCACCGGCATCAGGCCGATGATCAGCGGCAGCTCGCGATCGCCGCCACCCGCGAAATCGAAGCGCACCGTGCGGGCGTCGATCGCCTGCGCCTTCGTCACCTTGGCGTAATAGATCTGGAAGTTCGGGCGGCCATGGTCGCGCAGAAGCTGCCAGGAGAAGACGACGTCGTCCGGCGTCACCGGTTGGCCGTCGGCGAAGCGCGCGGCGGGATTGATGGTGAAGGTGACGAACGTGCGCGCCGCGTCGGTCTCGACGCTGTCGGCGATCAGCGCGTAGAGCGTGAACGGCTCGTCATAGCCGCGCGCCAGCAGGCTCTCGATCTGATAGCTGCGAATGTTGGCGGCCGGCAGGCCCTTCACGATGAAGGGATTGACGCTGTCGAAAGCGCCGAGCACGCCCTGCACCAGGCGCCCGCCCTTCGGCGCGGCGGGGTTGACGTAAGTGGCGGCGCGGAAATCGGGCGGCCAGGCCGGCGCGCCGTGCATGGCGATGGCGTGACGCGCGCTGTCGGCGCGCAGGAGTTCCGGCCGCAGCGGCAGCGTCGCCGCCAGCGCGCCGAGGATGACCGTCCGGCGCGACGGCAGCGGAGCGGTGACGCCGCGGGGACCATGGGACGGGGCGGACACTGGGTGACTGCGACTCGTTTCCGGACGGATACGAATTTACCACGAGGGCAGCGCCTTCCCTGAACGGCCTTTTGGTCGCATTGGTGGCTTTATCGCAGGCCGGAATTCGGCTATCAGGCACCCGTCCGGGTCACGCTGCCGCCGTATTTCGCGGGGTAAGAGCCGGGCCTGGACACGTCAGGCGGGCCAGGCGGCTTCGGCAACCTAAGGGAATAACGAGAATGGATCATCGGAACGCATCGGCCCGTCCGTGGGGCCGCGCGCTGGCAGCCAGCCTGACCGCCGCCGCACTGACGGCCGTCGCGTGGACGCCGGTCGCCGCGCAGCCCAAGAAGCCGGCCGCCAAGCCCGCCGCTCCGGCCGCGCAGCCGGCCCAGCCGGCGCCGCAGACGCCGCCCGGTCAGGGCCAGGGCGAGCAGCAGCTCATGTATTCGCCGTGGATGAAGGTCTGCGGCAAGGGGCCGGACACCGGCAACAAGCAGGTCTGCGTCGTCACCAAGGACGGCCGCCTCGAGAACGGCATGCCGGTCGCGATCGTGCAGCTGTTCGAGCCGGAGGGCGAGCCGAAGGTGCTGCGCGTCACCGTGCCGCTCGGCATGCAGCTGCAACACGGCACGCGCGTGATCGTCGACCAGAACCAGCCGATGCAGGCGCCGTACAAGATCTGCTTCCCGGTCGGCTGCATGTCCGATTACCCGGCCACCGACGATCTCATCGCCAAGATGAAGAAGGGCCAGCAGATCACCGTGCAGGCGATCAACCTGCAGGGCACGCCGATCTCGCTGCCGCTGCCGCTGACCGATTTCGCCAAGGCCTTCGACGGCCCGCCGACCGATCCGAAGGCGTTCGAGGAGCAGCAGCGCAAGCTGCAGGAAGAATTGCAGAAGAAGGCGGAAGAGGCGCGCAAGAAGCTGGAAGGCCAGCAGGGTGCCGCCCCGGCGGCTCCGGCCGCGCCGGCGAAGAAGTAAGCGCGACACTCGTCGCGAAATGCAAAAGGCGCGGGCTTGGGCCCGCGCCTTTTTATTTTGGGCTGCGCCGCGTCCGGGGCCCGTAACTCAATGCATCCGGCTGTCGCGCGGGCGGTAGTTGCCGTTGTCCCACTCGAAGGTCTCGGCCACGTCCGGATGGCGGATCGGCGCGCCGGAGGTGTCGGCCAGCAGGTTCTGCTCGGAGACGTAGGCGACGTACTCGGTCTCGTCGTTCTCGGCGAACAAATGATAGAACGGCTGGTCCTTGCTCGGGCGGACTTCGGCCGGGATCGACTGCCACCATTCCTCGGTATTGGCAAACTCCGGGTCGATGTCGAAGACCACGCCACGGAACGAGAACAGGCGGTGCTTGACCACCTGGCCGATCCGGAATTTCGCGTTACGCATCTTGCTCATGGTGCCAGACAGATAATGGAACAGGGCGGGTTTCGCCAGCGGTGCTCAGAGGCCGTAGCGGGCGGCCATATCCGGGTCCTTGGCGGCGACCAGGCGGGCGAGGTCGAGCAGCACCCTGGCCTGTTTCCAGGTGGCGTCGTCCTGCATCTTGCCGTCGATCATGACCGCGCCGGCGCCGTCCGGCATCGCCTCGACGATCTTGCGGGCGAAGGCGACCTCGGCCGGATCGGGCGAGTAGACGCGCTTGGCGATCTCGATCTGCGACGGGTGCAGCGACCAGGCGCCGGCGCAGCCCATCAGGAAGGCATTGCGGAACTGCGCCTCGCAGGCGGCGGCGTCGGAGAAGTCGCCGAACGGACCGTAGAAGGCCTTGATGCCGGCGGCGGCGCAGGCGTCGACCATCTTCGCGATCGTGTAGTGCCAGAGATCCTGCTGGAACGCCGCGCGGGTCGCCCCGTCACCCTTCGGGTCTTCGAGCACCTTGTACTCGGGATGGCCGCCGCCGACGCGCGTCGTCTTCATCGCGCGCGATGCGGCGAGGTCGGCGGGGCCGAGGCTCATGCCGTGCATGCGCGGCGAGGCGACCGCAATCGCCTCGACATTGTTGACGCCCTGCGCCGTCTCGAGGATGGCGTGGATGAGGATCGGCTTCTTGATCGCATGCCGCGCCTCGAGCTGCGCCAGAAGCTGGTCGAGGTAGTGGATGTCCCACGGGCCGTCGACCTTCGGCAGCATGACGACATCCAGTTTATCGCCGACGGCGCCGACGATCTCGATCACGTCGTCGAGCGCCCACGGCGAGTTGAGCGCGTTGATGCGCGTCCACAGGCCGGTGGCGCCGAAGTCGGTCGCTTTGGCCATGGCGATGAAGCCGGCGCGCGCCGCCGTCTTGGCGTCGATCGGGATCGCGTCCTCGAGATTGCCGAGCACGACGTCGACCTGGCGCGCGAGGTCCGGCACCTTGGCGCGCAGCTTCTCGATGTGCGGCGGCACGAAATGGATCATGCGCTCGAGCCGCACCGGCAGGTCCCGCAAGGGAGCGGGCGCACCGATGGCGAGGGGGCTAAAGAACTGACGCGGCGGTTTCATCGGGCCAGGGTCCTTCCAATGGGCCGGGCAGCCGTTTAGAGGAAAGCAAAGGCCGCGCCAAGCGGGCCGCAATCCGGCCGACGGCGGCCGCCCGAGGTCTACCCGGCACAATGATCGACGTCATCAATCTCGCGCTGCCGTTCTTCGGCCTGATCGTCATCGGTTTCGTCTGCGGGCGGATCAAGCAGATCCCGGACACGGCGCTGGGCTGGATGAACTTCTTCATCGTCTACGTGTCGCTGCCGGCGCTGTTCTACCGCATCCTGGCACAGACTCCGCTGGAGAAGCTCGGCCAGATCAATTTCATCTATTCGACCAGCCTCGCCACGTTCTGCGCCTTCACTCTGTCGTTCGGCATCGGCATGGCGATCCGCCGCGGCAACATCGCCGACTCGGCCATCGCCGGGCTCGCCGGCGGCTACGGCAATATCGGCTACATGGGTCCCGGCCTGGCGCTGGCGACACTCGGCCAGCAGGCGGCGGTGCCGGTGGCGCTGATCTTCTGTTTCGACAACATTATCCTGTTCACGCTCGTGCCGTTCCTGATGGCGCTGGCGCGGCCGAAGGGGATGAGCGTGCCGGGCATCGCCTTCGAGGTGTTCAAGCGCGTGGCCGGGCATCCGCTGATCGTCGCCAGCGCGCTCGGCGTCGCTTCCGCTGCGGTGCATTTCGAGCCGCCGGTCGCGCTCGACCGGCTGTTGCAATTCCTGCAAAACGCCGCCGCGCCCTGCGCGCTGTTCGCGCTCGGCGTCACCGTGGCGCTGCGCCCGCTGAAGAAGATGCCGTGGGAGATCCCGCCGCTCGCCTTCGTCAAGCTGGTGCTGCACCCGCTGATGCTGTTCGTGCTGTTGTCGGCGTTCGGCCCGTTCGACCAGGTCTGGATCGACACCGGCCTGCTGATGGCGGCGCTGCCGCCGGCGCTCAACGTCTTCGTGTTCGCGCGCCAGTACGACAGCTGGGTCGAGCAGGCCTCGAGCGCGGTCATGGTCGGCACGTTGCTGTCGGTGGTGACGTTGACGGCGGTGATGTGGATGGTGAAGACCGGCCACGTGCCGGCGCTGCTGTTCAGGTGACCTTATGCAGCCGCTCGCCGGGCTTGTGGTGCTCGACTTCACCACGTTGTTGCCGGGGCCTTTGGCGAGCCTGATACTGGCGGAAGCCGGCGTCGAGATGCGCCGCAAATCCGGCGCCGCCTGAATGTCTGGCGGTCCCGGCTCTGCGGTGCACCATTCGCCAGGTCCTCCCGCAGCCCTGCGCCAGGGACGCACGCTGACCCATTTCCGGCTTGTCAATTGCCTCTTGCCATGTCCACACTTGCTGCCAAGGGCGCCAACCTGAGCTGGAGGTTACGATGTGGGGCGCCTTCATTTTCGGAATTGTCGCTTTCGTGTCCGCGCTGACGGGATTTGCCGTCACGACGCATGCCGCAGAGGTCAAAATCATTTCCGGGCCCGCGACTGACGCGGTGCTGGCCTCGCTCCGTCCGGAATTCGAGCGCACGACCGGCAACACGTTCGAGAGCAAGGGTGGGGTGACCGGCGTTCTCAAGACTCTCATCGAGCGCGGAGAGCCGTTCGACCTGGCGATCATTCCGGGCCCGCTGATGGACTCCTTCGTCAAGCAGGGCAAGATCGCCGCCGGCACGAGCGTGCCGCTCGTCCGCGTCGGAATGGGGGTCGCGGTGCGCGCGGGCGCGGCCAAGCCAGACATCAGTTCAGTCGCCAAGTTCAAGCAGGCCATTCTTGACGCGAAATCGGTAACCTATGTTCCGAAAGGCGAAACCGCGACCCGTCTCGCTGGCGTTCTCGAGCGGCTCGGCATTGCCGAGCAGGTGAAGGCCAAGGCCCAGCTTCTGCCGACGGTGCCTGCTGCAATCCAGGCGGTCGCCAGCGGGAAGGCGGAGCTCTATTTTTCGCTCACCAACATCATCGCTTCGGCGAAAGGAATCGAGCTCGCCGGTCCGTTCCCGCCGGAATTGCAGCACTACCTTGTCATCAACACCGGCATCAGCTCCACCGCGAAGCAACCCGACGCAGCGAAGGCGCTCGTGAAGCTTCTGACGTCGAGCAACGCCGATGCGGTGATAAGGGCGAAAGGATTGGAACGCGCGACGCGTTGACCCGCACCGCGCCTGCGTGAACGTGACTACAGCGCTTCCCCGCGCATCAGCCTTGGCTGCGCCGTGCGCGGGGCGACGCCCTCGCGCATGACGGCGCGGCGCAGGGGACCGATGCGGTCGAGCATATAGAGGCCGAGGCCGCGCGCGCCCTGCACCGGCAACAGATCGGTGAGCAGGCTGCGGTTCAACAGATCGACGGCGAGCGTGCGGCTGCCGACGTCGGCGCGGCGCATCTTTTCGTAGCGCGCCAGCAAGAGCTCGCCGCCGATGTCATGGTGCTCGCGCTGCGCGGCGGCGAGCTCGGCGATGGTGGCGGCGTCGCGCAAGCCCAAATTGAGCCCCTGCGCGCCGACCGGCGGAATGACATGCGCGGCTTCGCCGACCAGCGCGATGCGGGAGCGCGCGAACGATCGCGCGGTGACGACGCCGAGCGGGAACAGGCCGCGGCCGGCTTCGACTTCGACCTTGCCGAGGATGGAATGGATCGCGCGCTCGATGGCCGCCGACAGGTCGGCATCGCCGAGCGCCGCCGTCTCTTCGGCCACCGCCGGATCGAGCACCCAGACGAGGCTCGAACGATTGCCCGGCAGCGGCACGACCGTGCACTGACCGCTCGGCGTGTGGAATTCGGTCGAAGTCTCGTGGTGCGGCCGCGTGTGGCGGAAGCAGACGGTGAGGGCGACCTGACGGGTGCGATGCTCGTCGATGTCGATCAGCGCCGCCTCGCGGCAGAGCGACTTGCGGCCATCGGCGCCGACGACCAGCGGTGCGGCGAGCATGCCGCCGTGTCGCAGCTCGACCGCGGCATGGTCGGCGGTGGTTGCGACGCCGAGCACCTCGTCTTCGACGATCTCGAGGTTCGGCAGCGTGTGCGCGCGCTCTCTCAGCGCCTCGACCAGGACGCGGTTCTCGATGTTCCAGCCGAAGGCCTCGAGCCCGATCTCGTCGGCCTCGAACTTCACCTCCGGCGCGCGCCACAGCCGCCCGGTGTCGTCAACGATGCGCAGAAAGCGCAAAGGGGCCGATTGCTCGTGGCACAGCGGCCAGACGCCGAGCGTCTCCAGCGCGGTGACGGAACTTGCGAGCAGGGCGGTGGTGCGGTTGTCGCCAGGAGCCGGCTTCTTGCCGACGAGCACCGTGGCGACGCCGCCTGCGGCCAGCGCCACGGCCGCGGTCAGCCCGGCCGGGCCGCCGCCGACCACGATTGCCTGAAACGCGCGTTTGTCGTTCGTCAAAGCCCAAGTCCTGCCTGTCGGCTATCCGACTAGCACGGGCGGGGAAGCGTGCGCTATGCACGCGGTAGAAGGACTGCAATGACCGAGACGACCGAACCGCATCCGCTCGCCAGCGCCTTTGCCCGGCCGAAGCTGATCGCCGTCGGTTGCGTGGTGGCGCTTGCAGCCCTGGGATGGCTGTATCTGGCCGTCGTCATCGCCGATATGGGCGGCTCGCCTGTACCCGGCACAGGCCTGCTCGCCGGGCTGCCGCGCGCCGTGCAGGTGCTGTGCCGGCCGCTGTTCGGCGAAAGCGTGCCCGTGCAGGGCGTGCTGCTGATCGCGCCGATGTGGGGCGCCATGACGCTCGCGATGATGCTGCCGACCGCCGGCCCGATGATCCTCACTTATGCCGAGATCGCCGACACGGCGAAACGAAAGGGCGAGCGCATCGTCTCGCCGCTGGTGCTCGCCGCCGGCTACCTGCTGATGTGGTTCGCCTTTGCGCTCGTGGCCACGTTTGCACAGGTGCTGTTCACGCGCCTGGCGCTGCTCGACACCGGCATGGCGTCGGCCAGCACATTGTTCTCCGGCGCCATCTTCATCGCTGCCGGCGTCTACCAGTTCACCCCGCTCAAGCACGCCTGCCTCAATCAGTGCCAGCGGCCGTTCCCGTTCTTCTTCGCCAACTGGCAGACGACGGCGAAGGGCGTGTTCCGGCTCGGCGTGCAGCAGGGGCTCTACTGCCTCGGCTGCTGCTGGGCGATGATGCTGCTGATGTTCGCCGTCGGCGTCATGAACGTCGTCTGGATGGCCGGGCTTGGCATCGTGATGACCATCGAGAAGATCGGCTCCGGCCGCCGCTTCAGCCATGCGGTCGGCGTCGTGCTCATCCTCGGCGGGATAGCCTTCGTGGTCAGCGCCTTTGCGGCCCATTGGCCGGCGTGAGCGAATTCGCTAACAATCGGGTCAAACACGGGGAGCGGACGTGGCCGAGAGCTGGGCGCTGAAAGGCGAGATGACGTTGTCGTGCAGTTGCACGGTGTTCTGTCCGTGCGTGCTGTCGCTGGGCGAGCATCCGCCGACCGAGGACCGCTGCCAGACCTGGGCGGGCGTGCGTATCGATTCTGGCCATTTCGACACCATCGACCTCGCCGGCATCAATCTCGGCCTGATGATGGACCTGCCCGGCATCATGGCGCGCGGCAACTGGACCGCGGCGTTGTTCGTCGACGACAAGGCGCCGATCCAGGCGGTGAAGGGGCTGACCCGCATCTTCACCGGCCGCGTCGGCGGCACCACGCATCTCCTGTCGATCCTGGTCGGCCAGTTCCTCGGCGTGCATCAAATCCCGATCACCTACGAGACGCAGGGCGATACGCGCATCGTCACGCTGGAGAAATACGGCGGCGGCGCGGTGACGCCGGTGAAGGGCAAGGAGCAGGGCGGCAACGTCGTCATCAGGAACAGCCAGTACTGGATCGGTCCCGACGTCATCGTCGCCAAGTCGGACAAGTCGCGCTTCCGCGGCTTCGGCCGCAACTGGAATCTCGCCGGCCGCTCGGCCGAGATCGTCAAGCTCGACTGGGGCAACGCCTAAATGGTCGCAATCCGCGCCTGGGCGGTGCACGTGCTCACCGCATGCGGCGCGGCGCTGGCGTTGATGGCGCTGATCTTCGCCACCGGCGGCCAATGGGAGGCGATGTTCTTCTGCCTCGGCTTCGCACTGATCGTTGACGGTGTCGACGGACCTCTGGCGCGCGAATTCAAAGTGGCCGAAGTGTTGCCGCGCTGGTCGGGCGAGACGCTCGACCTCGTCGTCGATTTCGTCACCTACGTCTTCGTGCCGGCCTTCGCCATCGCCGCCAGCGGGCTGATGCCGGAATTCCTCACCATTCCCGCGGGCGTCATTGTCGTCATTTCCGGCGCGATCTACTTCGCCGACCGCAAGATGAAGACCGACGACAACTATTTCCGCGGTTTCCCGGCGGTGTGGAATCTGGCGGCGTTCTATCTCTACGTGCTGCAGCCGCCGGAATGGGTCGGCTTTGCCGGCGTGGTCGCACTGGCGGTCTTGAGCTTCGCGCCGGTGAAATTCCTCCACCCCTTGCGCGTGAGGCACTGGCGCTGGCTCAATGTGGCGCTGCTGGCGCTGTGGGCGGTGCTGGCTTTCGTCGCGCTGATCTCCGGCATGCTGCCGGGACCGTGGGTGACGGTGCCGCTGTGCCTGATCGCGCTCTATTTCTTCCTCGCCGGTTTTTTCGGCCGGCCCGCCTGACAGGAGTTCAATATGCCCGTCCTTCTCGTCGCCGGCGGCAGCCGGGGTATCGGCGCCGCCACCGCGCGTCTTGCCGCGAAGAGCGGATACGACGTCGCGGTCAACTACGTCGCCAATGCCGGAGCCGCGTCAGGCGTCGTGAAGGCCGTCGAGGCTTTGGGTCGCCGCGCCGTGGCGATCAAGGGCGACATGGGCAAGGAGGCCGACATCGAGCGCGTGTTCGATCAGGCCGCGAACACCCTCGGAGCCGTGACGCACTTCGTGCATTCCTCCGGCGTGATCGGGCCATTCTCGCGCCTCGACGAGGCGAGCACGGAGACCATGCGCGCGGCGGTCGACGTCAACACGCTCGGCGCGCTGCTCTGCCTGCGCGCCGCCATCCGCCGCATGTCGACCAGGCACGGCGGCAAAGGCGGCTCGATCGTGATGCTGTCGTCGATGGCGGCGTCGATCGGCGGCGCCAACGAGTGCATCTGGTACGCGGCGTCGAAGGGCGCGGTCGATTCGATGGTGATCGGCGCCTCGCGCGAGGTAGCGAAGGAAGGCGTTCGCATCAACGCCATCTCGCCGGGCATGATCGACACAGACATCCAGCCGCCGGGGCGGCTGGAAAAACTCGGGCCGATGATCCCGATGGGCCGCGCGGGAACGGCGGAGGAGGTGGCGGACGCAATCCTGTACCTCCTGTCGGACGCGGCGGGCTATGTAACGGGCACCAATCTGCGCGTCTCCGGCGGCCGCTGATGCGCGGATGAGCCTGCTTGCGCTCCGCCAAGCGCTGCCTATGATCGCCGCCGAACGAGCGTCAGAAAACACCACTTGAAGGGGTGAAACATGGTTGCCGCGGTACGCGTACACAAACATGGCGGTCCGGAGGTGCTGACCTTCGAGGACGTCGAGATCCCGGCGCCCGGTCAGGGCCAGGTCAAGATCAAGCAGCACGCCTGCGGCATCAATTTCATCGACACCTATTTCCGCGACGGCCTCTATCCGTCGCCGGCCGGCATGCCGTTCATTGCCGGCAACGAGAGCGCCGGTGAGGTGATCCAGGTCGGTGCCGGCGTTACCGAACTCAAGGTCGGCGACCGCGTCGCCTTCGTGGGTCCGCTGGGCGGCTATGCCGCCGAGCGCGTCATCCCCGCCGCGCGCGCCGTCAAGCTGCCCGACAACATCAGCTACGAGCAGGCCGCCGGCATGATGCTCAAGGGCCAGACCGCGCAGTACCTGCTCAACCGCACCTTCAAGGTCACCAAGGGCACGACCGTGCTGATGCACGCCGCCGCCGGCGGCGTCGGCCTCATCCTGTGCCAGTGGGCGAACCATCTCGGCGCCACCGTGATCGGCACCGTCGGCTCCAAGGACAAGGCCGCGCTCGCCAAGGCGAACGGCTGCCACCACACCATCCTTTATCGCGACGAGAACTTCGTCGAGCGCGTGAAGGAGATCACCGGCGGCAAGCTCTGCGACGTGGTCTACGACGGCATCGGCAACGATACCTTCCCGGCCTCGCTCGACTGTATCCGCCCGCTCGGCTACTTCGTGTCGTTCGGCTCGGCCTCCGGCCCGATCAAGGCGTTCGACATCAACCTGCTGCAGTTCAAGGGCTCGTTGTTCGCGACGCGGCCGACGCTCAACCACTACGCGGCCAAGCGCGAGGAACTGCTGTCGATCTCCGCCGACCTGTTCGACAAGGTCGGCTCGGGCGCGGTGAAGATCCCGGTGAACCAGAAGTACGCGCTCAAGGATGCGCGCAAGGCGCATGAGGATCTGGAAAGCCGCCACACGACCGGCTCGTCGATCCTGATCCCGTAAAGAGCATACCGCATGACGCCCTGGGGCCGTTTCGCCACACTCGGCCTCGGGGCCGTCGCGCTTTTCGTTGGTCAGTTCATCGCGCTTGCCGCGCTGACCTGGTATTTCGGCATGTCGCTGATGCGGCTGCCGGACCTCTCCGCCGACGGCGTGGCGGTCGTCATCATCATCCTCGTCTCGACGCCGATCGAGGTCGCGCTGCTGATGCTGTTCGCGCAGCGGCGCGGTCCGGCGGCGGAGTATCTCGGCTGGATTATGCCGCGGCGCGCCGACGTGATCGTCGGCTTCATTACCATTGCCGTGTTCATCGCGCTCGCCGATCTCGTCAGCTGGCTGACGGGCCACGCCGTCGTCACCGCGTTTCAGACCGACATCTACACGACAGCCAGCGCGCAGGGCTGGCTCATGCTGCTGTGGCTGGCGATCATCGTGGTGACGCCGTTCGGCGAGGAGAGCCTGTTCCGCGGCTTCCTGTTCCGCGGCTGGTTCCGGGAGCCGAAGGACGCCTGGTTCGCCATCGTCGCGACCAGCGGCCTTTTCGCACTGCTGCACGTGCAGTACGACTGGTTCGTGATCGCGCAGGTGTTCTGTTTCGGCCTGCTGCTCGGCTGGATGCGCTGGGTGTCGGGATCGACCGTGCTGACGATGATGCTGCACGGCTTCATCAACTTCGAAGGCATGATCGAGACTTTGATCGGGCTGCACCGCTGATCAGAGCAGCGCGGCGATACGCGCGAAGGCGGGATGTTGCGTCAGCCCGCCCGGCAGGCGCGGCAGGCCCACGACCTCGGTGCCGGCGGCAAAGCGCGCGATGCTCGCGACCGTGTCCTCGAGCGGCACCGTATCGTTGTCCTTCTCGCTCACCACGATCGAGGCGATGCGAAGATCGCGCTTCGTCAGCACGTCGAGCGCGGTCAGCGTGTGGCTGATGGTGCCGAGATAGCCGCCGACGACGAGGATCACCGGCAGCTTCAGCGCCGCCATCCAGTCGACGACCGTGCGCTGCGCGTCGATGGGCACCATGATGCCGCCGACGCCTTCGATGAACAGGATGCCGGTCTCGGCGGCGACGGCGTTGCGGCTGAAAGCGACGAGTTCGTCGAAGTCGATGGCGCGGCCCTCGCGCGCGGCGGCGATGTCGGGCGACAGCGGCGCGCGGAAACGAAACGGCGCAATGGCGGCGATGGCGTCCGCCGACACCGGCTGATTAAGCGCACGCAACAGCACGGCCGGATCGCTGGTCTCGACCACGGATGAATCATAGCCGCTGACCAGTGGCTTGAGCGCCGCCACCGGCTGCCCGGCCTGCTTGAGATAGCGAATGAGGCCGGCGGTGACGAAGGTCTTGCCGATGTCGGTGCCGGTCGAGGTGACGAAATAGGCGGTCACGGGCGGGCCAGAATGCGGTCGCGCACGAGGCCGGCGAGGCGGGCGATCTCGTCGTCCGGATGCTGTGCGGTGAAGGTGAGCCGCAGGCGGGCGGTGCCGGCGGGCACGGTCGGCGGGCGGATGGCGGCCGCGAGGAAACCCTCGTTCGCCAGCATGTCGGAGGCGGCAAGCGCATCCTCCTCGCCGCCGATGAGGATCGGCACGATCGGGCTGACGGCGTCGGGCAGGCCGACTTTGCGCGTGAACGCCTGCGCCTTCTGCACCGGCAGCGCCGAGTAATCCGGCTCGCGTTCGATCACGTCGAGCGCGGCGATTGCCGCGGCGACGATCGCCGGCGGCAGGCCGGTCGAATAGATGAGCGTGCGCGCACGGTTGCGCATCAGGTCTATCACCGACGCCGAGGCGCAGAGATAGCCGCCATAGGCGCCGATCGCCTTCGACAAAGTACCCATCTGCAGCGGCACCGGCACATGGGCGTTGCCGGTGAAGGAAGAGCCGCGGCCGCCGCCGACGACGCCGAGGCCGTGCGCATCGTCCGACATCAGCCAGGCATCGTGTTCGTCACCGAGGGCGCGCAACGCATCGAGCGGCGCGAGATCGCCGTCCATCGAGAACACGCCGTCGGTGACGATCAGGGCGCGGTCGTGTTCCGCGCGGTGCGTCGCCAGCAGTTCGCATGCATGCGCGACGTCGTTGTGTCGGAAAGTGACGACCTTGCCGCGCGACAGCTGCGCGCCGGCGTAAAGGCAGGCGTGCGCCAGTTCGTCGATGACAATGAGCCCGTCGGTGCCGATCAGCACCGGGATGATCCCGGCATTGGCCAGATAGCCGGAACCGAACACGACCGCCGCCTCGGCGTGCTTGATGCGGGCGAGGCGCGCTTCCAGTTCGGCATAGAGCGGGTGATTGCCGGTGACGAGGCGCGAGGCGCCTGAGCCGGCGCCGTACTTCGCCAGCGCGGCGGCGGCGGCTGCCTTCACCGCCGGGTGCTGCGTCAGATTCAAATAGTCGTTGCACGAGAAGGAGAGCAGGCGGCGGCCGCCACGTTCGACCCAGATGCCGTCCTCGCGCAAGGTCTCGGTCAGCGACCGGCGCAGGTGCTGCCGGTCGAGAGAATCCAGTTTTGCTTGCGCGAAGGCGTCGAGCGAGTGCATCAGGTGTCCTGTGGCCGTCCGGCCGGCAAGGAAGCGCCAAATGGCGGAGAATACCAGAGAAAATCGCGCCCCGCCGGACTGGTATGCGGCGGGCCTCGATCACGTCTGGCTGCCTTATACGCAGATGAAGACGGCACGGGCGCCACTGGCGGTCGTGTCAACGGAGGGCGTGCGCCTTCGGCTCGCGGACGGGCGCGAGCTGATCGACGGCATCGCCTCGTGGTGGACCGCCTGCCACGGCTACAATCACCCGCACATCCGCGAGGCCGTGGCGCGGCAGCTCGCCACCATGCCGCATGTGATGTTCGGCGGGCTGGCGCACGAGCAGGCGCTGACTTTGGCGCGGCGGCTCGCGGCGCTGCTGCCGGGCAACCTTGAGCGCGTGTTCTTCTCCGACTCCGGCTCGGTCGCCGTCGAGGTCGCGCTGAAGATGGCGGTGCAATACTGGATCAACCGCGGCGTCCGCGGCCGCACGCGCTTCGTCGCGTTCACCGGCGGCTATCACGGCGACACCACGGGCGCGATGGCGGTGTGCGATCCGCATGAGGGCATGCACGCGCTGTTCGCCGGACTGCTGCCGCGGCAGATCATCGCCGAGCTGCCGACCAGCGACGAGAAGGCGGACGCGCTCGATGCGCTGCTCGCGGAGCGCGCGGACACGATCGCTGGCATTATCGTCGAACCGCTGGTGCAGGGCGCCGGCGGCATGCTGTTCCATGACGCGGCGACGCTGAAGCGCCTGCGCGCGCTCGCCGACAAGTACGAGCTGCTGCTCATCTTCGACGAGATCTTCACCGGCTTCGGTCGCACCGGCGCAATGTTCGCCTGCGAAGCGGCCGGTGTGACGCCGGACATCATTACGCTGTCGAAGGCGCTGACCGGCGGCACGCTGCCGCTCGCTGCCACGGTCGCAAGCGCCAGGGTGTTCGACGCCTTCTGGGCGGACGATCCGCAGGCGGCGCTGATGCACGGGCCGACCTTCATGGCCAACGCGCTCGCCTGCGCCGCCGCCAACGCTTCGCTCGACCTGTTCGAACGCGAGCCGCGGCAGCAACAGGTGGCGGACATCGCGCAGCGGCTGGAGCAGGGGTTGGCGCCCTGTCGCCAGTTGTCCGGCGTCAAGGACGTGCGCGTGAAAGGCGCCATCGGCGTGGTCGAGATGGCGCGCATCGACGACGCCGACGCGCTGCGCGCGCGCTTCGTCGTGGAGGGCGTGTTCATCCGCCCGTTCGGCAATATCATCTATCTCGTGCCGGCCTTCACGATACAGCCGGACGAGCTCGACAAACTGACAAGCGCGATCGTCGAGGTCGTGCGCAAAGGCGTCTGAGAGGACACGGAATGCCCGAGTACACCGGCCCGGTGATCGACACGCATCACCACATCTGGCGGCGCAAGGACGTGCCGTGGCTCGCCGAGCCGCCGATCCCTCGCATGTTCGGGGACTATTTCGGCATCCGCCGCGACTATCCGGTCGAGGAGTTCATGGCCGATGTCATGCCGCAGGGCGTGACGAAGTCGGTGCACGTCACCGCCAACTGGGGCCTCGATCGCGCACTCGACGAGACGCGCTGGCTGCAATCGGTCGCGGACAAACACGGCTTTCCGCACGGCATCGTCGCGCAGGTCGATCTTGCCCATCCCGACATCGAGGCGACGCTGAAGGCGCACAAGCAGTTCCCCAACATGCGCGGCGTGCGGCAGATGCTGTACTGGGATCCGCTGCCGGTACGGCAGGGGGCGCCCCGCGCCGATTACTGCAACGACCGCGACTTCCGCCGCGGCTTCGCTTTGCTGGAGAAATACGATCTCTCGTTCGAATTGCAGGTCTATGCGCCGCAAGCGGCTCATGCCATCGAGTTGATCAAGGCGTTCCCGAATGTGCGCATGATCCTGGTGCACGCCGGCATGCTCACCGAGCGCACGGAGGCGGCGATCACGGAATGGCGCGGCGCGCTCACCACGATGGCGGCGCACCCGAACCTCAATGTGAAGCTGTCCGGCCTCGGCATGTACAGCCTCGGGCTCGGCTTCGCGCAGGCGCGCCAGGTGATCCGCGACTGCATCCAGATCTTCGGCGCGGAGCGGACCATCTACGGCAGCAATTTCCCGCTGGAGAAGCTGCACGCAAGCTACGCCGATTTCTTCGGGCACTACCGCAAGGTCCTGTCGGAGTACACGGACGCCGAGCAGCGCGCGATCTTCCACGACAATGCGGCGCGGTTCTACCGGCTCTGATTACGACGGCCGCACGATGGTGACGCTGCACGGCGCCTCGGCCGCCACCTTGGCCGAGACGCTGCCGAGCAGCGAACGCATCAGCGAAGGATCGCGCGCCCCGATCAGTACATGATCGACGCGGTTGCCGCGCACGAAATCGAGGATGGCGTCGGCCGGGTCGACCGCTTCCAGAACGTGAACTGTCAGCCGCGATCCGTCGAGCTTCAAGGGCTCGGCCCAATGGCGCAGGCGCACGAGGCGGTCGACCTGCTTGCTTTGGCCGGCGACGTCGAGCGTCGTGTCGATCGCCAGCCGGTGCACCTTGTTGACATTGAGGCAGGCGAGGCGCGCCGCCGGCAGCGTCGCCAGGATGCGCGCCGTGGTCGAGCGCAGCGCCTCATTGAGGGAAACGTCGGCGGCAAGATCGACGGCGGCGGCGACGATCGGCGCCGTCGACACCTGCTCCGCCGCATCGGTCCGCTTGCGCGGCGCGGTGAGATCGGTGTTGAAGCGCCGGCGCAGCACGACGGTGAACGGATCGCGCTGCGTGCGCTCGGAGCGCTGCGTCAGCTTCACCAGCTCGGGATGGCTCAGCTCGAACGCCAGTTGGGCCGCGGTCGGATAGCGCCACGACGCCTCGATCTCGAGGCAGCGCAGCACGATCTCCTGCAACCAAGGCGGATAATCGGCGCGCAACTTGCGCGGCGGCTCGGGGTCGCGCCACAGCCGCCGGCGCATGGCGCGCAACGTCTCCCCCTCGCCGAACGGGCGCACGCCGGTCGAGAAGAAATACAAAAGGACACCAAGCGCGAACTGGTCGCTGCGCGGATCGCTGCGGTTGCCCTTGAGCTGTTCCGGCGACATATAGGGCGCGGTGCCGAACGGCACGCGGAACTCCTCCTGCATCAAGTCCGGCAGTTGCGCATGATGCGCCAGCCCATAGTCGAGCAGCACGGCGTCGCCCGTCGGACGCAGCATGATGTTGCTCGGCTTCACGTCGAGATGCACGACGTGCTGCCGGTGCAGCGCGTCGAGCGCGGTCGCGATCTTCACGCCGAGCGCGGCGACTACGTCGTAGGGCAGGGGCAGATGCTTGAGGTGCGGCAGCAGCGACTGGCCCTCGATCCGCTCCATGACGATATAGGGCTGCACGGCGAAATCGCCGGCGGCGATGAATGTCGGCACGTGCGGCCCGCCAAGCCGCGGCATGATCATCTGCTCCATCTCGAAGCTGACGACCGCGGCGGGATCGGCGCCCTCCTTGATGAGCGGCACCTTCATCAGTAACGGCGTCTCGTCGCCCGCGCGCGTCACGCGCCACAAGTCCGACATGCCGCCGCGATGCACGACGGCGTCGAGGCGAAAGCCGTCGATCACCGCGCCTGGTTCGAGCACGGGCCGGGCCATCACACGCCCCGATACAGGCGTTCGGCGAGCCACACGGGCAGGCCTTTACTGCGGATCGCGGCCGCGGCAGCGTCGACATCGTAGGGCGTGCGGCAGAAGGTGATCTGGTGCCTGTCGGTGTCGAGCATCAGCCATGCTGCCGCCGGATTGCCATCGCGCGGCTGGCCGACCGAGCCTGCGACAAGCAGCCAGCGCCGTCCGGGCAGCAGCGGGATGGGCACGCCGGTGACCGGGGTGAAGGCTGTCATCTTGGCCGCGGCGGACAGCGAGTACACCGCCGGGCGGTGCACGTGGCCGCAGAATGTGACATGCGCTGGCGTCGCCACGATGCTGCGCGCGGCCTCGACCGTGGAGGTCACGTAGGTCCAGGTTTTCGGATGGCTCGCTTCGGCGTGAACGTAGAGACGGTCGTCGTCCGTTGCGGTGAGCGGCAGGCGCGCCAGGAAATCACGCGCCGGTTTGCCGAGCTCGCCGCGCGTCCACTCCAGCGACACTTTTGCCTCGACGTTCATGGTCTCGTGCGCATCGGCGACGGCATTGTCGTGATTGCCAAGTACGGCGACCGCGCCGTCGCCGGCGAGATGCATCACCGTCTCCACCGACCACTCCGGATCGGCACCATAGCCGACATAGTCGCCGAGCAACGCGAAGCGCAGTGCACCGGCCGCGCGCGCGTCGTCGAGGCAGGCGGAGAAGGCTTGCCGGTTGGCGTGGATGTCGGCGAGGACAGCGATCAACATGACGTCATGCGACAGCGTGCCGCGTACCGCCCGTTTGACGTTGACCTTTGTCAACGCGGCCGCGGCCTGACGTTAACCCGCGTTGATCCAGATCAACCAGCCTTCATGTGCCGTTTCGCATGGTGAGTGCAATGGCGCGGTTCAGCGCCGATGGAGGACCACCATGCGAACAGGACTGACACTCTCACTCGCCGCCGGCGCGATCGCGCTGGCGATGCTGCTGCCCGCCGGCGGGGCCGGCGCGGCGCCGGTGTCCGGCGCGTCCAACGTGCCGGCGGCGGCGCAGGATCTCGGCAGCGTCGAACAGGCGCGCACCGTCTGCCGGCGCTGGTGGAACGGCCATCGCTGGGTGCAGCGCTGCGCGTGGGTCGGGCCGCACCGCTATTATGGCCCTGGCCCGTTCTATCACCGGCACTACCGCTACAATCGCTGGTAGGCGATCGCACCGTATTGCAGGGTCCGGCCCGCGTCCCGCGCGGCCGGACCTTTGCGCGTCAGAAGCCGACGACGCTGCCGTGCAGATCGTAGGCGTCGGCGCGCTCGATCTTGACGGTCGCGATTTCGCCGACGCGCAGAGGCCGGCGGCTCGCCACGTAAACGGCGCCGTCGATCTCCGGCGCATCGGCCATCGAGCGGCCCTTCGACACGCTCGGACCGACTTCGTCGATGATGACCTGCTGGCGCGTGCCGACCTTGCGCTTCAAGCGCCGCGCCGAAATCTTCTGCTGCGCCTGCATGAAGCGGTGCCAGCGGTCTTCTTTCACCTCGTCCGGAACGGCTTCGGCAATGTCGTTCGCCGCCGCGCCGTTGACTGGCTCGTATTTGAAGCAGCCGACGCGGTCGAGCGCGGCCTCGTCGAGCCATTGCAGCAGGTAGTCGAAATCGGCGTCGGTCTCGCCGGGGAAGCCGACGATGAAGGTCGAGCGCAGCGTCAGGTCGGGCGCGATCTCGCGCCAGCGCGCGATCCGCTCAAGCGTCTTCTCCTGCGAGGCAGGCCGCTTCATCCGCTTCAGGACGTCCGGCGCGGCGTGCTGCAGCGGCATGTCGAGATAGGGCAGCACCTTGCGCTCGGCCATCAGCGGGATGACCTCGTCGACGTGCGGATACGGGTAGACGTAGTGCAGCCGCACCCAGACGCCGAGCTCGCCGAGCGCGGCGGTCAGATCGATGAACTTCGCCCGCACCTCGCGGTCGCGCCATGTGCTGACGGCGTATTTGACGTCGACGCCGTAGGCGGAGGTGTCCTGCGAGATGACGAGCAGTTCCTTGACGCCGGCGGCGACAAGTTTCTCGGCTTCGCGCAGCACGTCGGCGGCGGGGCGCGAGACGAGATCGCCGCGCAGCTTCGGGATGATGCAGAAGGAGCAGCGGTTGTTGCAGCCTTCGGAAATCTTCAGATAGGCGTAGTGGCGCGGCGTCAGCTTGATGCCTTCCGGCGGCACTAGATCGAGGAAAGGATCGTGCTGCGGCGGCAGCGCGCGATGCACGGCATCGAGCACGCTCTCGTATTGCTGCGGGCCGGTAATCGCCAGCACGCCCGGATGCACCGCGGTGATGTTCTCCGGTTCGGCGCCCATGCAGCCGGTGACGATGACCTTGCCGTTTTCCTTGAGCGCACCGCCGATCGCTTCCAGCGATTCCGCCTTGGCGCTGTCGAGGAAACCGCAGGTGTTGACGATGACCAGATCGGAGCCCTGGTGCTGGCGCGTCAGCTCGTAGCCCTCGGCGCGCAGGCGCGTGATGATGCGCTCGCTGTCGACCAGCGCCTTCGGGCAGCCGAGCGAAACGAAGCTCACCTTGGGGGCGGCGGTGTCGGTTTTCTTGTCGGGGTCGAGCATGCCGGGGGAGCTATAGAGCATTGGCCGCGAAAGCAAGGCGAGCCGTCAGGGGCTTCTTATCCCTCCCCCGCTTGCGGGGGAGGGTGCCGCCGAAGGCGGCGGGTGGGGGCTATTTGCAGATGACCGCGACTTAACCCCACCCCCGGCGCTGCGCGCCGGACCCTCCCCTTTCAGGGGAGGGATGAAGCGCGCGTCACCTGTTCCTCAGCGCCTCGGCCTCGGCGTAGAACCGCTTCTCCCAGGCCTTCTGGTTGTCCATGCCCTCGCGGATGAAGGGCGTGAACACGGCAAGGTTCAACAGCAGCCAGTTGAGGACGTTGGCCGGGAAGCGCAGGGGCTTGCGGAAATCGACGAACAGCACCACGCGCGTGTGCGGCGTGCGGTTCCAGGCCTCGTGCTCGAAGGCGTCGTCGAAGATCACCGCCTCGCCGTCCTTCCAGCGATAGAGCTCGTTCTCGACGCGGATGCCGAGCGCCTCGCGCGGCTCCGGCACGATGAGACCGAGATGGAGCCGCAGCACGCCGTTGTAGGGGCCCCGGTGCGGCGGCAGATGCTTGCCCGGTTCGAGGATGGAGAACATCACCGTGATGAGGCCGGGAATCTTCTGACAGGCCGCCCAGGTCTGCGGACAGAGCGCGATATTGGCGTCCGACTTGAAGCCGTAGCCGGCGAGCAGGAAGGTCTTCCAGCCGCGGTCCTGGCTGATGGTCGCGACGTCGGAGGAGATCTCGTGGAAGCCGGGCAGGTCGTCCTGGCGCGTGAGCACGCGCTCGAGCTCGGCGCGGATGGCGGGATAGTCGGCTTCGACCGCCGTCGCCCACGGGAAGACAGCCTTGTCATAGATCGGCGGATTGCCGACACGGCTCAAGCGCACGTTGAGGCGCTCGGCGCAGGCCACGACGGCCATGAAGATGCGCGTGACCAGGCTCGGTCGGCCCATCGGCTTGATGCCGTCGGTGGCGAAACGCTGCACCGGGGCCTCGGGGGCAGTCATCTCTTGCTCTGCAACGGTATTCACGGTCTTCCCTCGCGCAATGCCCCCGCGCCCTTGCTGTCACGCGACTGTAGCAATGAGACGACAGCGCCGAAAGTTGCGCCTGCGGCCGTGGGCAATGCGGCGGACGGCATAGCCTGCGGCAGGGACGGGCGCTATTCTCCCGCCGACTCCAAGGCAACCGGACGGTGCCGCATGCGCCCCTTCGTGCTCCTCTTCACCCTGCTGGCTCTCGTGACGGCGCTCCCGGCCGGCGCGGCCGACGTGACGGTGCGCCCGGCGGCGCTGACGACGCCGCAGACGCTGCCGTTCCCGCGCAGCGAACGCGCGCAGTCGGTCTGGGCCTCGGGCGTCTGCGGGACCCAATGCGGCGCCTATTGTGCGCAGGGCCTGGTCGGCTGCTTGAGCCGCAACTCGCAAGGTCAGTGCCTCAAACTCACCGACCGCTGCGACCGCTACTGCCAGAATCAGTGCCGTACGCAGGGCGGCCCGCTGCTCCCCGATTTGCTGGACTTCTGAGGCGCGGCATGCGGCGGACCCACATCCTCATCGCGGCGCTCGGCGCCTTGGCGCTTGCGCAAAGTGCGGCGGCCTCGCCGGTCGGGCTCTGGCGCGCCAAGGACGGCGCGCAGATCCGCGTCGCCACCTGCGGCAAGGCGGTCTGCGGCTTCATCGCCACGACCAATCCGCGTCTCGACCCGCAGACCGGCCGGCCGCCGGTCGACAAGCACAATCCCGATCCGGCCAAACGCCACCGGCCACTGGCCGGCATGCAGATCCTGTTCGGCATGGCGCCGAGCGCGCCCGGCGTATGGTCCGGCGAGCTCTACAATGACGACGACGGCCACACCTATCGCGGCAAGATCAGGGAACTCGGGCCCAAGGCGATCCGCATCGAAGGCTGCGCCGGAGCGCTGTGCGGCGGCGAGGAACTCACCCGCCTGAAATAGCGGCAATTTGCACGATCTGTCCGGGCGAGTTCTTCTAAATTCTTATCCAAATACTGAACAGCAACTTAGCGCGCATGCGCTAGTTTCCGCATTAAGGGAAGGGGCTTCCTGGAGTGTGGAACGCAAATGACGAAGCTGTTTTTCGATATTGTCGGACCGGAGCAGAGGCATCTCGATTTCTCGGGACGGCTGTTCTCGTCCGCGGATGAGGCCGGCGAGGCCGCGCAACTCATGAGCCTCGACCTCGGCATCACCGAAAACAGCCCCTGGGTCGGCTCGGAGGTCCAAGTCAAGGACGAGGCCGGACGTTGCCTGTTCGCCTATCCGGTCGGGCAGATGCAGTGATCGCGCCGTGTTCGCGGAGCGGAGACAATCCCCGCGCGCACGCTTCAATCGCGCGGGCCACATCCATCACGATCTGACCGGCCTGCGCCGCTGCACCATCGTCGATTTGTCGAACGGCGGCGCGCGCCTGTGCGCCGACGACGACCTGCCGCCGGAATTCACCCTCAGCATCCGCAGCGACGACGGCGAACGGCGCAAGGCCTGCCGCGTCGTCTGGCGGCTGGAGCACGAGTACGGGGTGCGGTTTTTGGAGTGAGGTTTGGCGGAAGGGGTGGGACTCTAAGCCAATAGCGCTTTTTCCCTTGAAAACCGAGCTTAAAGAGGCGCTCCCCGGGGAGTGAGTATCCACGCGGATACAAACCGCCCGGATCGCGACGGTCAAGCCCGCGGTGGCGCCCGTCTTCATCAACTTTGAAGACGAGGACGCCTCGATATGGTTAAGCGTTTGCTGTTGGCTCTATGGCGCCGTCTGCGGCCCGCAGACGGCGTCTCCAAACTCCGCGAAGAGACTTCGAAGGCCCCGCTGCTTGAGCGCGCAGAGGAGCTTAAGGTCGCCCCGCCGCCCGAGCCCATGAGCGCGATCGAGGCTGTGCGGATCCTCAAGCGCGATGCCGGACAGCTCGTCGTCGAAGGGAACCCGCCCGTCCGCCTCGTCCAAGAGGCCAGGCGGATCCTGAAGCCCATCGTGGTCGATTACCTCGACGCCCTTTCTGCGGGAGGTAATACAATACCTAGTCCTTCTCGCGGCATGAGTGCGGATGAGTTCGCCGCATTCCTTGGGGACCGGGCCGTCAATGACATTGATGGCTGGCTCGACGGACTGTTTAGCGACATCCCGGTCAGGGTCCCCAAGCCCGTCACCGACGTCCTCGTGCAGCGCGCCGCCGAAGCGCTGGGCTTCTCGCAGCCCGCCGCTGTGCGCGTTCAGCCCGCGCCTTGGTTCGCTCCAGCCGCTGAGCGCCGTATGCACGTGGTCGAGACGGCGACGGGCTTTCCGGTGTTGCCCCAGGTCACCCGGCGCGGGGATTCTCCCTTGGTGGTAGTGAGCGGGAAGAAGAAGTTCCACGAGCGGTCAGCGACGCTTTCGGGATGGCAATTCCGGGACGGCGGACTCGGGCCGCTCGCGGGACCCGGCCCCGAGGATGACGATGGGGGCGACCCGCCCGGCGACGTGCTGGTCCCGCGCGGGAACCACGGACAAGATCGGTAGCGGCAGTAGGGGAAGGGATAACGGGCAGTAGCCAGCAGTGGCGGTGGTCCAAAAGGGGGCGCATGCGCCAGGACCACCGCCAGGCCGGGCAAGGGGAATCCCCTGTGCAACCCCAAACCAAAAAGCCTCGGCGGACCGCAGCCCTTCGGCTGCGCGTCACGCAGGAGGAACGACGATCGATCGTGGCCGCCGCCGATGCCGCGGGCATGGGGATTTGTTCGTTTGCGCGCGTGACGGTGCTCAGGGCAGTCGGGCAGGTGCCCGTTGATCCCCCCGCGCGGCGCCAGATGCCCACCGAAGCTCAACGCAGCCTCGGGACGTTTCTTGGTCAGCTCGGACGCATCGGCAACAACGCCAACCAGGTCGCCCGCAAATTGAATTCGGGTCTTGCGGTTGAGCAATCGATACTCGCCGATATCCGAGACGAACTCCGCCATCTCAGACAAGCCGTGCTCGACGAATTGGGCGAGGGCGGGTGCCAATGATCATCACCATCGTCAAGCACGCTCGCACGGCAAGGGACGCCAACGCCCTTCGCAGGCACGTCTTCAAGTCAGAAGACAACGACTACGTGGACGTGGCGGAGATTGGAAACTCGCTGGCAAGTGATGTGCAAGGCGTCCTTGATGACGCTCTCGCCTATAGAGACGGCGCGTTTCCCCGCTCACCAGCCGCATTCCATATCACGCTCAACCCCGCTCGAATGTGCTCGCGAAAAACATTCCTGGAGGCCGCCCACTTGGCGCGTCTGGAGCTCGACCCGGAGGATTCGCGACCATACGCGATCGTTGTACACGGCAAGGCACGTGCTAGCGGCTCCGGATACTTGCATGGCCACCTAATATTGGGACGGTACTTTGAGGGGCGGGCCTTGAAGGAGAACTACTCCGCGATCCGCCTTGAAAAGGTAAGCCGATTGTCCGAGCGGCTTATCCTACACGAGCCCGCCGTCTTAGGGCGCAATCACGCCTCCGTGGTGCGTCATCTTAAAAAGTCGGATCCCGAGACTGCGGCCTGGCTCATTGAGGCTCATGGAGAAAGCCCCGAAAAGCCCCAAACGTCCTATTCCAGTCGAACGCGCAGCTTGGCCAAAAGACGTGGACTCAACTTGCCTCGGGCGCGGACGCAGTTGAAGCGGCTCTGGGAGACTGCGGGTGAGCTTCCGGCTTTTGAGAGAGCCATTTCGCGTAAAGGCTTCATCATCGAGAAAGGAGAGAAGCCTGGCGTCTTGGTCGTCCGACACGTCGAGTCCAACCTTGTCCTCGGTTCCGTGGATCGACTCGTCAAGGTCAATCGTCGAACCATAATGGAGATGTTTGAGCATGCCCGCAGACGAGCAGACAGATTTGATGAAAGTGCATCACGGAAGGAAGATCTTCGAGCAGACACAGAAGATCCTAGCCGGCGTGCAAGAGCTGAAGCCTCTGCTGGAATTGCTGCGCGAGCTGCCGGTGGAGTCCGGCATGGACCCGATCAAATTGATCATCAATCTTTTGGAGCAAATAGTTCAGAACCAGCGAAGCCAGAACTTAGCCATCGAAAGAGCAACCGAGCGACTCGAAGCTATTCAACGTATCATCACCGCCAAGGGTTGAAAGTGCTCCGCCATCTAGACTTAACGGCTCTGAGCAAGCTCAGCTCCTCCTTGTCCCGAAATACAAGGGCAAGGCCCCGCCGCGGTGTACGCCATGACGACTATCTGGTACGCAAGGATATTTGGGGAATTGCAATTCTGCCAAAGCCGCGCGTCTAAGCGTCGCCAAGATCGGGCACCAACGGTGCCAAACGAGCCAGCGTCAGAACGTACACGAGGGCATCGAGTTCTTTGACCCGCGCGTCGAGCCGCGACGAGAGCGAGATCTGATCCTGAAGGTGCGACTTCAACTGTACGCACTCCGCAAGCCGAGTCTCAGCTTGTTTATGGGCGAGGGCCGCCTCCGCTTTGGCGGCGGCCACGACTTGAACGAGCTCGGAATTACTTGCTCTCAATTCGGCGACCTGGGCTTCCGCATGGGCTGCCCGGTCATCGGAAAACCTCTTCGCCTCGTCGGCGGCTTTCAGCTTCAATCCTTCTGCTTCGAGATATCCCCTTACGGTACCAAGTTCGACTTGGAGCGATTGTACTTCTTCGTTGAGGCCTTCGATTTCCAAGTCGGCGGCATTGAGCTCTGCAGCTTGCTTCTCGTCGCGCTCTTCAAGGGCCTTGAGGGCGGGAACGAGACGGTCGGCGCCGCGCCTTTCCGCTGCGTCAAGGGCTGCCTGCACTTGGATTTGCCACCGTTCGGGCCGCTTACCGTCGGGAGGGTCCTTAACCGTCGACCCGGACTGCGTGTTGCCGGCGTTCGCAGATCCCTCGGGACCGGCGTCCAGCGCCGCGAGAATCCTCATGACATGGGAGACGAGGCTCATCTTGAGAGAAACGAGACGCTGCACTCCCGCGCTGGAAATCCCGTCTGGCGAGTTCTTCAGCGTCGCCATAGCGGTTTGTATTTTGTCGACGAGAGCGTCACCGTTCTCCTCGGCGAGGATCTTGCCGAATTCCCGCTGAGCCTTTGCGTAGCTATAGGGACGGCGCGGCTTCCATCCATGCGCGAAGTTCATGTCAACACCAATCCAGATGAACGCGTTACGTCGAATATAACGCGATCACGTAATGACACTATCGCGTACTATCTTTAGAGTTAATTTGCGTTAAGAAAATAACCGCCAAAGGAGGACGATGAACCCCGACGAATGTTGATCTAATTTCCTTCCTTCTCTCTTTCCCTATTTCCCTGTTTCCTCGTTTCCCTATTTCTCGGCTTTTCCGTTTTCCTGTTCTTCCCGGGTTTGCCGTAGGAGGAGGGGATCATGCCGAGGCTGATCGGGCGCGGCGGAGACACTTCTGGCAGAATCTCTTCGAACTCCGGGTCATCCGAAGACGAATTGAAGGCCGCTGCCAGGCGGGCCAGCAGTTCCATGCCCTTTTCGGTCAGTACGATTTGATTTTGGCGACGGTTGGTCGCCAAGGCGCCGCGCTCTAAGAGCCCAAGACCGCGGACCCGTCCAGGAACGCCGTTCGACAGCAAGTCGATGTGCCTTGCCAGCGACGTGTATGGTACAGCCATCGCGCGTGAGAGGTCTTGGACCGACATCCTGCCTGAAGCGAGCTCGGGAACGTACACCGCGACATAAAGAAAGGTCGACAACGCTCCGACGGACATGGTCGCGTCGCAGGTTCGTGCAACATCCAGAAACGCCTTCATGGCGTTCATGCGCGGAAAGCTCTCGCGCATACGCTTCCGAAGCTCCTCAGGCGGAAATACCAGGAAAAACATACACAAGGCCTTTCGCCATAACGCAGCGCATTTATACACGATCGCGTAGTAAGGTACTAGCGCAGTTTGGCGGGGGATGCTCTCTTTTGGTTACTCTGATCTCGACGCGGAAACTCTTTCAAAGCAGGATCCACGCGTGGTCGCTGCACACTCTGCGCGTCATGCTTCAGGGCGGTCGACCCGCTCTCCGCTCCTCCAGCGTCTTTGACCCATTTCTTGCTGGGTAGCCTTGGACCTTTGACCTCCGTCTTGCGGGCGCAGTTCAGCACGCCGCGCAGCAACGTTCCCACTGGTCGCGGAAACTGATCTCCAGCTTGGGGGACAATGTTCGCTAGTTGTTCGCGGCTGGAAGTGAAATCTGCTAGAGACGAAGCGGGTCTATATCGACAGAATGTAGCAAGCGCGCAGCCCTGCGGCCAGAGGTTGAGCCGCTACAGGGGATATGGATATCTATGGGGCAACGTCCCTTTCCGTCGATTCGAGCAAGGGCGTGAAGGGGCCTCCAGCCACCGGATGGAACTTGCCCGTCCGGCGCCGAAGAGCCAATCCGGGAAATCTATCAATGACACCGCCCGTAACAGCCGCATTGCTTTACGACTTAATTGCATGCCCCCACCGCGTAACGATGGACCTGTACTCTGATCCCTCGGAACGGGACGAGCCGAGCGCGTTCGTCGAACTTCTCTGGGAAAAGGGTTCGTTATACGAAAAGGAAGTCATTGCAGGTCTCAAAGAGCGATTCCTCGATCTCTCTCATTTCGCAGGTGACGAAAAGGAACAGCGCACATCCGAGGCAATGCAACGCGGCGAACCGCTGATATACGGCGGGCGTATCCAGATCGACGGTCTTTTGGGCGACCCCGATCTACTGCGCAAAAAAGAGTCGGGATACTTGGCTGGCGATATAAAATCCGGTTCAGGCGAGGAAGGGCCGGACGATAATTCCAAACCAAAACTCCAGTACGTGGTTCAGCTTGGTCTCTACACCGACATTCTGGAACGCAAAAATCTTTCTGCGAGCCGCCACGCGTTCGTGTGGGACATACATGGCAGGGAAGTCTCCTACGATTTTCAGGCGCCGTACGGGAAACGCAGCGCGCGTACGCTTTGGCAGGACTACGAGGATGCGCTTGGCCAAGCCCAATCGATCGTCAACAAAAGATTGGTGACGCTTCCCGCCTTCGGGGCCATCTGCAAGCTTTGCCACTGGTACTCGCTGTGCGTCGAACAATTGAAGAAAACCGACGATCTGACGATGATCCCTGAACTTGGTAGGTCGAAGCGCGATGTGATGTATGGCAGCGTCCGGACGGTCGCGCAGCTCGCTAGCACAGACCCGGAAAGCTTTGCCAATGGCCAGAAGAGCGTATTCCCGGGAATAGGGCTCGGCACGCTTCGTAAATTTCACGAGCGGGCGAAGCTACTGTCGGCCAAAGACGGTACACCCTACACCCGCGAGCCTATAGCGTTCCCTGATCATGAGTGCGAGCTGTTCTTCGACATCGAAGTCGATCCCATGCGCGACATCTGTTACCTGCATGGGTTTGTCGAGCGCCTCGGCCAAGACAACGCAACGGAAAGATTCGTCTCCACATTTGCCGAAACAGCTACGCCGGCGGCTGAAAAAAGGGCATTCGGTGAGGCATGGACCTACATCCAAGATCGCCAGCCTTGCACGATCTACTACTATTCGAAATATGAGCGTACGGTATACCGTGCGCTTCAGGAAAAATATCCGGACGTTTGCAGCGCTGACGATATTGAACGTCTTTTTGATCCTACCAACGCGATCGACCTTTACAATGACATTGTAAAAAAGACGACCGAGTGGCCCACCTGGGATTTTTCGATCAAAACACTTGCAAAGTATCTCGGATTTTCGTGGCGTGACACCCACCCATCTGGCGCCGCTTCGATTGAATGGTTTCACCGCTGGATCGATTCGGCCGACCCTGCGATCCGTCAGCGCATACTCGATTACAATGAGGACGACTGCCGCGCGACACGCATCTTGCGTGACGCCCTCGCAAACTTGCCAGTCATGGCGGAGCCCATAGCATGACCAATGGACAGCCGTCGCACGACGCGCAGAAGACCCTCGCCGACCTTCGAGATCATCTGGCGCGGCACGACAAGCCCATTGCTTTCTTTTTCGGCGCGGGCACTTCGTGTTCGATAACCGTGCCCGTTGCCGGAGGCAAAACGCAGCCAGTGGTCCCCGCCGTGCCGGGCCTGACCGCAGCTTGCAAAAAGGATTGCGGCGAACTGGGAGAAAAATTTGCGAAGGCCTGGGCCTCGATTGAAGCTCACTGCGAAGAGGCAAAGCTTGATCCCCACATTGAGAACGTCCTTTCCCGCTTGAGGATGATGCTCAACGCCATTGGCAAGGACGATACGTTGTGCGGCCTCAAGGTCGACGAGCTGGATAAGCTTGAAGAATGTGTGCGCAAGACAATCGCTCGAATCGTGACGCCTGAGCTCAAGATCCTTCCCGAAGATTTCGCGCATCGAAAATTAGCGCGGTGGATCGCCAAGACTTCCCGGAAATGCTGTGTGGAGATTTTTACGGTAAACTACGATGTGCTCATTGAGCACGCCCTTGAATCGGAGCGTGTTCCCGTCTTCGACGGGTTTGTGGGGAGCTACCAGCCTTTTTTCCACCCGGACAGTGTGAGGCGGGCCGAAACGGCGCCGGGCGCGAATTGGACTCGCCTGTGGAAGATGCACGGCTCCGTCACTTGGCAGCGCATCGAGCAGGACGGGCGCAGCCGCGTCGTTCGGGGTGCGATCGACCCGGCGGGAGAAATGATTATGCCGTCGTTTCAAAAATACGATGAATCACGCCAACAGCCTTATGCGGCATTCACCGACCGTCTAACTCGCTTTTTGGAACAGGATGATGCCCTTTTAATTGCGGCGGGATTTAATTTTGGAGATGAGCACATAAACAACCTGATTTTCGGAGCATTAGAGAACCGACCCCGGACTCATGTCTATGCCTTGCAGTTTGAGGAACTTGCGGATGATAGCGTGCTGATTAAGCGCGCCTATCAACGATCTAATTTGATTGTGGTGGGGCCGCACACCGGCGTAATAGGAGGGCGTCGTTCGAAGTGGGCGCCTAACGAAATCCCGTCTTTCATGGATGGAGTGTTCGAGCTGAAATCCGAAGCCGTTGCTGCCGGCGGTGACGCTTCCAAGGTGCCGAAGTCTGGCGTCATGAAGATCGGCGACTTCGCTTGCTTCTGTCGTTTTCTCGAATCTATGGCCAACTGAAGCGCATGCCGCTAGCCGATCCAACATATATCGGGCAGGTGGCCTCCGTTACGGGCGCGGTTATTCGGGTCCGGCTGCGCGAGGATATGCCCTCCACCCTTGTCATGATCGGCGGCGAGTCATACCGCGTCGGCCAGATAGGGGGATTCTTCCGCGTGCCATTGGGCTACACGAACCTATACGCGGTATGCACGCAGATTGGCGCTGATGCCGCGCCGCCGGGCAGCGGGCAGCCCAGTTTTGGCGCTGCGCTCGAAGACGATAAACAACTTCATCTTTCCGGCTATCGCTGGATGACCATCGTTCTGTTCGGCGAGACTTTAGGCGGCGAATTTGAGCGCGGCGTCGGTCAGTATCCGACAGTTGGTGACGAAGTCCATCTAGTGACCAATGATGATCTAAAGATTATCTATGGTTGGGCGAAGGGCAAGAAAGGCACGATCTCGGTTGGCCGGATCGCGGCGGCGTCGGGAATATCGGCGGACATCAGCATTGCGGGGCTTGTTAGTCGGCACAGCGCAGTCGTTGGTTCGACGGGTGCTGGAAAATCAAACCTCGTTACGGTTCTACTGGAAACTGTTTCGGACGGCAGCTTGCCCAATGCGCGCGCGATTGTCATTGATCCGCACGGCGAATATGCGACAGCGCTCGGCGAGCGTGCGCGTGTATTCCGCATTCGGCCGAATGAGGAGGCCGGCGAAAGGCCTCTTTGGGTGCCATTCTGGGCCCTTCCGTTCGCAGAGCTTCAGCAACTCACGTTGGGGGGCCTCCAACCGAACCATGAGGCGGCGATCCGCGATGAAGTGCTTGATATGAAAGTCGCGGCTGCTGCTCATCTCGCCCTTCCGCCGCCGCCTGAAACGCTGACGGCGGACTCGCCAGTGCCGTTCAGCGTTAAGAAGCTTTGGTACGAACTCGATAAATTCGAGAGGGTGACGTTTCCTGTTAACGCGCCGCAAACCGCCGCAAACGCCTATGCTCCCGAACAAGTGGGAGATGCCAGCCTTCTTCGGTCGGATCGATATCCTGCGGCGAGTCCCTATAATCAGGCGCCTTATAAGAACCAGAAAAAGCGTAACATTGAGCGTCACCTCGACCTCATGCACAGCCGCCTTAAGGATGCACGGTTCTCGTTTCTTTTTAACCCGGGTGGCGGCTACGAACCCGACTTGAATGGCCAGGTACAGAATGATCTCAACGCTCTTGTCAGGGACTGGGTTGGGCATGACAAGCCAATAACGATCTTCGATGTTTCAGGTTTACCGTCTGAAGTGCTTCCAACTATCGTCGGCACGATGTTGCGCATTGTGTACGACATGCTGTTTTGGGCGCAGGATCTGCCGATAGGGGGGCGACAGCAACCGCTTCTTATTGTGCTCGATGAGGCCCATCGCTTTGTTCCCGAGGGCGTTGAGACGCCCGCCCATCGCACTTTGTCGATGATTGCAAAGGAAGGGAGGAAATACGGGACTGGCCTGATGCTGGTCACGCAACGGCCTTCTGAAATCGACGGCGCAATTCTAAGCCAATGCGGCTCCTTGATCGCTCTTCGACTCACCAATTCGGCCGATCGCTCCAAGGTTTCGGCCGCCATTCCCGATGACCTTGGCGGCCTTGTCGATCAGTTGCCTTCGTTGCGGACGGGCGAAGGTGTTTTCCTGGGCGAGGTGATGCCAATCCCATCGCGTGTGCGCGTGCGTAAGGCGAGGCAAAAGCCTGTTGGCGATGATCCGAAGCTTCCAGATGTTTGGCAAACGCCGGATCGCCCCGATGGAAACCTCTACACACAAGCGCTCGCCAACTGGCGTGCCCAGTCCACGTCGGCTGAGATCGAAGATAATCAAGACCAAGAAGAGGGAGGTGGCAATGCCTGAAATGATTTTTGTAGACTCAAAGAACATCGAGGCGATCGGTTACGACGCCGTATCGCAGGAACTCCGTATAAGGTTTCTGAGGTCGGGAGAAACGTACGTGTATTACGCTGTAGAGGAGTGGAGGCATCAAGAGCTCATGCAGGCGGATTCAAAGGGCATTTATCTTAACGCCAACATCAAGCCAAATTACCAGTTCGCGAAATTATAACGCAGACTTGCGTAGATGGCAAAACAGCTAGCGAAGAAGGTCAGAATTTCAAAACGGGCGCATGTGTCCGATGCCTTAGTCAGCCAGATTCGTTCCGCTTTCGACAAATCGGAGCAATGCATCGTTTTTACAAACAGAGCTGACGTTGTCGCACATTTCGGTGCGCCTCAAAGTGGCAGGCTTGAGGATGAGCTGTTTCGGCGCATTTCTGCCATTTTGCCTAGCGCAAAGCCCTCGGATTTCGACACGCATGACCTGCGCGACATCGCAAAAGTTTTTACGTTGGAAGATGCGCTAGCTGGCTCACGTCGCCGGCGGGATGCGGCCATCCTCCTTCTACTTCAGCCTCTAGGTGCAGGATCGCAGCTTAAGAGGCCGAACCACTCGTCATGGGAGCAGGCGGCGACACTCGGCCGAGCGCTCGTTGCGCTCGACGCATTTTATGTTCCTAATCCCCGTCACCGGGTCGTCGCTGAAGCGGCGAGGCGACTGGCCGGAAGAGGCTATAAAGTCTCCGTGAAGCACACGCGTCCGTGGATATCACATCGCGAACTCAAGCGCGCAACCGCGTACATACAGAAGATATTCAATCAGCTTGGCATCCAAAAGGTTCTCGGAAATCTGTGCAGTGAGATGCGCCTGCGCCATGTCTATGACTTCGATCAGTACCTGACAGGGCGGCGCTATTCTCCCACTGGGCACGATGCGTCATTCCCATTTGGGTATCTAGTCAATCTGGCCGTCAAAACCCCCGACGTTGGACCGCACCACTCTGACCCCACTCACGCATGGCGGGACGCGTTAGAGCTTGCACGAGACCTCGTCGCCATTATCGATGTCGAACCACAGAATCAGTTCTGGGCGATTAACACCGCTTCGAAACGGCTTGACGATTTGCTTCGCGAAATCGGTCTCTATGACCATCTTTTCGGTTTGAAACAGTGGTCTCTCTTTGTCACGCCCCTTGTGCTACGCGGCCTATTCGGCGGTGGCCATAATCAAGCGATGCGCCGGAAATACGGCTGGGACATTGACGATGCCATCCGACTTTGTGAGTCTATCATTCTATCGGCGCACACCGATCCGGCGCGTTTGAGCCGCGCAGACCTGATGAAGCGGGGGCTCACGGATAGTCAACTCGATAAGATGATGCCTCATTTTGTTTACGGCGCGGGCGTCGTAAACTCTAGGTATTTGTCTCCACTACTTGCCGAAAAAAGCGATCTTATGTTTAGGCCGCTCATCGAAGGCACTAACAACTCCTTCATCGTACCTGCGGCGTCCCTCGCAGGTCCGGCGTTCTACGAAGCGACCATGGTCGCTGCCCGCGCTGCTTTGCCCAAACCAGTTATTGCCGAGATCACGGGAAACGGCACAGAGCGTGTTACCGAGTTGCTGCTTCGTCACGTTGGGACATCCCCCTCACTCATCGGTGAGAGATATAATCAGAACCAGCCGGACGAGGGAGAATGCGACATCGTTTTGGAGGACAAGGACAATATTGTTCTGATCGAGTGCAAAGCAAAGGCGCTCACGCGAGCGGCAATGGCGGGCGTATCTGGCTACGCCCTTATGGATTACGCGGAAGGGGTCCTAGCCGCTCAGGCGCAAGGACTTCGGCATGAACGCCTGCTGCGCACCAATGGCTTTATTCAGTTTGATAGCGGGAAGAGGCTCGAGCATCGAGGACGGCAGATTACCCGACTGAGCGTCACCTTGCTCGAACACGGTACTCTACAGGATGCTTCGTTATTTTGGTCGCTCTTTGACACAATTCTTCGATCAAACGTACGCGCAGGCACCAAGCATCCGAGGAAACAGAAAATCGACGAAATTAACGACCTGATCGCCACTATTGGCAAAGAGGTTGGTCTTATTCAGGCCGTCGGGCATCCAATTCGGAAAACGGTCTTGGGTGGAGCATCAGTCAACATCGGTCAGCTCGCTATATTTTTGGTTGGCGCAAAGGATATTGGACACTTCGTCAGGCGCGTCAACGTGAGGGCTACGGCCAACACAGGGAATCCGCTACTCGAATTTCACTTCCTTAAGTCGCAGGGTATGGTTGACTGAGAGCTGACCGCCATCTTGCCGGATTTTTCCACAGGAGAATCAATCAGGAGTGTATAGCCTTACCGGCACTCCAAGTTACGCACCGGCCGGTGGTGGGTAACGGCCGACGACCAGTCGGAAGGCTGACTTTAGCGATGGCGACCGGTAGTCTAGCCTTCAAAAAGAGAGCCGAGGGAATTCAGTGGCTCGGGGTATTGGGGTGGAGATGGGGTTCGCCAACGATCCAATCATTAACTCACCGTTCGAGAAGCCGAAATCACACTATGAGCTGGATGGCGACGGCCAACCGACGGGCAAGGTGCTGCCCGATCGGCGAAAGAGCATCTATGTCGTCCCGGTGCCGGCGGCACGCCGGAGGGGGGCACAACAGGGCCAGCTTGCGCTGGAGGACAAGGTCACCACCAACGTCCTCGTCAACAAGATCCGGCAAGAGGTCGACAAGTGGCGCGAGCTGCCACCCGGCAAATGGGGCGTGACGCCGGAAAGCCAACGCCTCCTGCTGCATTGGCAAGACCCTGATCGCGAACGAAGGCTGTTCTTCTGCCAACGCGAGGCGATCGAGACGCTGATCTGGCTCACCGAAGTCGCGCCGAAAGAATTTCGAACGGAAATCGAGACTGCCAACGCCGAAGCCAATCCCGGCCTTTATCGTCTCGCCTGCAAAATGGCGACCGGCGCCGGCAAGACCACCGTCATGGCGATGATCATCGCGTGGCACGCGGTGAACCGCGCACGCCGGCCTGGCTCTAAGCACTTTTCCGACGCGTTTCTGATCGTCACGCCGGGCATCACCATCAGGGACCGCCTGCGGGTGCTCAAGCCGCAGGATCAGCAGAACATCTATCAGCAGCTCGATCTCGTGCCGCCGGACATGATGGATGCGGTGCTCAAGGCGCGGATCGTCATCACCAATTATCACGCCTTCATGCTGAAGGAGAAAGAACAGGTCTCCAAGCTCAACCGGCAAATCCTCGGTGGGCGCGAAGGCGAGAAGAAATTCACCGAAACCATCGGTGAGATGGTCGCGCGCGTTGGCGGAACCGACCTGCTGGGACGCAAGAATATCATCGTGCTCAATGACGAGGCGCATCATTGCTATCGGCGCAAGGTTGGCGATGAGGAGGAAGATGCGGCGCCGATGACGGCGGAAGAGCGGGCCGAGGCCGAGAGCAACGAGAAGGCGGCGCGCGTCTGGATCAGCGGGCTTGAGGCTTTCGCCGGCCACATCGGCCTCGAAGCTGTCTACGACCTGTCCGCCACGCCGTTCTTTCTGCGTGGCTCCGGTTACGACGAGGGCGAGCTGTTTCCCTGGGTGGTGTCCGACTTTGGGCTGCTCGACGCCATAGAGAGCGGCATCGTCAAGGTGCCGCGGCTGCCGGTGCTGGACGACGCCATCAAGGGCGAACTGCCGAAATTCCGTGATATCTACAATGTCATCCGCAAGGAGAACCCGCGCGCGTTTCCAATGCGTGGGCGGCGCACACAAGCCGCGGTGGCAGATCCGAGCCAGCTTCCGCACCATCTGCTCGAAGCGGCCATCGAGGCGCTCTACAAGCATTATGCCGAGATGTTCGCCAAGTGGGAAAAGGTGCCGGAGCTTGGCCGTCCACCCGTGTTTATCGTCGTCTGCAACAACACGTCGACGTCGAAGCTCGTCTACGACTGGATTTCCGGCTACGACAAAACCGAAGGCGAGGGCGAGGACGCTAAGACCCGGACCGTTCCTGGCAAACTACCGCTGTTCTCCAATGTCGATGAGGACGGCCGCTGGCGCCGGCGCTTCCGTACCTTCCTGATCGATTCGTCTCAGCTCGAATCCGGCGAGGCACTGTCGGACGATTTCAGAAAAGTGGCGGCGCGCGAAATCGACGAATTCAAGAAAGAAAAGCAGGCGCGCGGTGAATCGGTCGACGACATTACCGACGCCGACATTCTGCGCGAGGTCATGAACACGGTCGGCCGGCCCGGCCGGCTTGGCGCCGATATTCGCTGTGTCGTGTCGGTGTCGATGTTGACCGAAGGCTGGGACGCCAACACGGTCACCCACATCATGGGCGTCCGCGCTTTTGGCACGCAGCTTTTGTGCGAGCAGGTAGTGGGCCGCGGCTTGCGCCGTGTGTCCTACGAGGTCGATCCCAAGACGGGCTTCTTCCCGGTCGAATATGCGGAAGTGCTTGGCGTGCCCTTCTCGTTCGCGCAGAGCGGCGGTGGGGGCGATCCACCGCCGCCGCCGCGCGTCACCCGCGTGCGCGCGCTGGAAGAGCGGCGGAAAGAACGCGAAATCCGCTTTCCCAACGTCGAAGGCTACCGCGTCGAGTTTCCGCGTCGGCCGCTGCGGCCGGTGTTCACCGACGACAGCAAGATGGAGTTGACGCCGGACGACGTCCCCAATGTGACCGAAGCCGAGCCCTTGATCGGCGAGGGCATCACCTTCGATCTGCGCGAGGACGCCGAGAAGCTGCGGCTCAAGTCAGTCGCCTTCGACGTTGCCGGTCTCCTGCTGCGCGAGAAATTCCCCGATCAGGTCTGGCGCTACCCGGAACTGGTACGCATCACGGAGCAATGGTTCGAGCAGTGCCTGACCACGCAGGGCAAGAGCCCGAAACAGTACCTGAAATGGCGGCCTTTGGCGCAGCGGGCGGTTGACCGCATTTTTAGGGCGCTCGTCGGCTCACTCACCGGCCCGGCCAACGGAACGCGCGGGCGCCTACTCCCGATCGTCAATCCGCTCAACCCGGAAGGCTCGACCCGCCACGTCGATTTCACCACCTCCAAGCAGACGCTGATCCCGACCACTCTCTCGCACGTCAATTACGTCGTCTATGACAAGGACTGGGAGGCGGGTTTCACCGAGCGGCTGGAAAAGCTCAGCGACGTTGTCGTCTCCTATGTCAAGAATCACAGCCTGCATTTCGAGGTGCCGTACGAATACGGCGGCGACACGTTTCGTTATCGCCCCGACTTCATCGTCCGCCTCAAGGGTGCTGAACGGCTCAATCTCGTGGTCGAGGTCAAGGGCCAGCGCGACGCCAAGGATGCGGCCAAGGCCGACACCATGCGCAAGGTCTGGATTCCCGCAGTGAACAACTCCGGCCAATATGGCCGCTGGGACTTTCTGGAACTGACCGACATTCCCTATGACATTGAAGACCGCCTGCGCGCCTTCGTGCGCGCGCCGGCGATGGCGTGAGGACCAGGATGGCAAAAGGAACCAAACGAAAAACAGGCGCCGAGGCAGACGTCGAGAGCTACAGGCACAAGGAGGCCAAGCGCAAGAACATCCCGACGGCCGAGAACCAAAAGCTGGTCGCCGACGAGGATAAGGCGATCAAGAAGCTACGCTGGCCGCGGAATCTCGATCTCGATCCGCAATTGGTCTGGCGCGGCAAGGATTTTGAATCCGATCCTTTGGAAGTCGATGCGCCGCCGATCTACATTCAGGAGAAGATTCAGCCTGGTGCGATTATCAAGGACTTGCAGAAGCAATCCAAAGAGCGTGCTAAAGAGGACACCGAGCAATTCGATTTCTACGGCGACTTCAACGGTCTTCCTGAAGGCTGGAAGGAGGACGCGACCCAGAGCTATTACCACGACGAGGGCAACTGGCAGAACCGGATGATCCTCGGCGATTCGTTGCTGGTTATGGCGTCGCTGGCGGAACGCGAGGCGCTGCGGGGAAAGGTGCAATGCATCTACATCGATCCGCCGTACGGAATCCGGTTTAACTCGAACTGGCAACCGTCGACGAAGAGCAAAGACGTCAGAGACGGTCAGCTAAGCGCGGTGTCGCGTGAGCCAGAAGTTATTCGCGCCTTCCGTGATACATGGAAGGATGAGATTCACTCTTATGTCAGCTATTTACGCGACCGGCTGATTGCTGCGCGGGACTTACTCGCAGAAACTGGATCGATTTTTGTACAGATTGGCGAAGAAAATACGCATCTAGTTCGATGCTTGCTTGACGAAGTGTTTGGGCCCGGAAATCTCTGCACTTCGATTGTTATCGCAAAGACCGTAGGCCAAACAGCGGACATCCTACCGAACGTCGCTGATTACGTCATTTGGTACGCCAAAGATAGAAGTCGGCTTAAGTATCGTACATTGCTCAGATTGAAAGAATTCGGAGGGGAGGGGGTCTCTGGTTATCGGCTCGTGCAGTTGCCAGATGGCACCGAGCGCACAATGACCGCCGCAGAAAGAGCGGGCATAGTTTCGCTGTCCTCAGGAAGCCGCGCATTTGGAATTGGCGACCTTAGCTCCCAGCGACAAGGCCGACCTTCAGGTGAAGGGTCCGCTATGGCCTTCACGATTAAGCTTCATGGCCGCGAGTTTCGACCATCGGGTACGCGTGGATGGTCAACAACTCAGACTGGAATCGAGCGTCTCATTAAGGCCGCCCGAGTCTCGACAACTGCGACGGGAGGCATCGGATACGTTCGTTTTTTTGATGATTTTCCAGCGTTTCCATTGACGAATATTTGGTCTGATACGGTTGGGCAGGGGCAATACGGCGGCGAGAAAATCTACGTGGTCCAAACTGCGCTCGCAGTCATGGAGCGCTGCATCCTGATGACGACTGATCCTGGCGACCTCGTTCTCGACCCGACCTGCGGCTCGGGAACGACAGCGTACGTCGCCGAGCAGTGGGGACGCCGCTGGATCACCATCGACACTAGTCGCGTCGCGTTGACGCTCGCGCGCGCGCGGCTGATGGGTGCCAAGTACGAATACTATCTTCTCAAGGATAGCAAGGACGGTGCGGGCAAAGAAGGCGAGAGTACCGGCAAGCCGCCGGCTAAGGGGCCATTCACGAACAACATCCGCCACGGCTTCGTCTATGAGCGCGCGCCGCATGTGACCCTGAAATCCATCGCCAACAACGCCGAGATTGACGTGATCTGGGAGCGCTGGCAGAGGACGCTGGAGCCGCTGCGCGAGAAGCTAATCAAGGCCCTCAAGAACTCCTGGGAAGAGTGGCAAATCCCATCCGAACCCGACGAATCATGGCCGGCGGCGGCCAAGAAAACGCATGCCGCGTGGTGGGATGCGCGGCGCGCGCGGCAAAAAGAGATCGACGACTCGATCGCGCGCAACGCCGACGTCGAATATCTTTACGACCGGCCCTACAAGGCGCGCGGCGTGGTGCGGGTCGCGGGACCGTTCACCGTTGAGAGCCTGTCGCCGCACCGCGTGCTGCCGATGGAGGAGGACCCGTACCTGGCGGAGGCTCTGGCGGCGAAAGGCGAAGATGTGGATGGCCGGGACAAACCCCGCCATGACGCCGGAGGGATGGTCACCACCGACTTCGCCCAGGTGGTGTACGAGAACCTCAAAACCTCCGGTGTGCAGAACACCAAGAAAGACGAGCGGCTGATGCTGGAGAATCTCCGGCCTTTCGCCTCGCGTAGCGGGATGATCCAGTTTGAGGGCCGCTATCAAGAGAAGGGCGCGAGCAAGCGCGCTGCTGTCTGCATCGGCCCGGAATACGATACGGTGGGCTATGACCTCGTTCGCCGCGCCGCGCGCGAGGCGGTCGATATGTTCGACATGCTGATCGTCTGCGGCTTTGCCTTTGCGCCGGAGGTAGACGACACACGGCTGAATTTCGGCAACCTGACGGTGCTCAAGGCGCGCATGAACCAGGACCTGCGCATGGCCGACAAGCTCAAGGCGACCGGTGCCGGCAATCTGTTCGTCGTGTTCGGCGAGCCGGATATCGTCATTCACAAGGAAAAGAACGACATGCTGAAGGTGGAAATCCGCGGCATGGACATCTTCGATCCGACCACCGGCGAAGTGCGCTCGTCGACCGGCTCGAACCTCATGAACGACGTGGCGGCATGGTTCATCGACAGCGACTACGACGAAGAAAGCTTTTTCGTGCGGCAGGCCTATTTCGTCGGCGACGATCCCTATGACGGGCTCAAGCGGGCGCTGAAGGCCGAAATCGACGAGACGGCCTGGGCGGAATTGAATTCGACGGTGTCGCGGCCGTTCCTGAAGCCGGAGCGCGGACTGATTTGCGTCAAGGTAATCAACCACTTCGGCGACGAAGTGCAGAAGGTATTCTCCGTCTAGTCCGTATGCCGATGGATGCCCGCGGCAGTGACAGCCCGTCCGGTAGTGACCCAATTCGCATTCCAAAAGCTAGATCAAGCGATCGGTGGATCGCTATGAGAGGCCGGGTGCAATCTCGTTGTTCGTGCGTCGATTTCCATTCGATAGCTACTTCTTCTTCGGCGTCAGGTCCCTCGGCCACCGGTCGCCCTTCGCAAGCTCGTCGAATGGCAGGTTGTAAAACAGGCCTGCCCAGTCGATCTCTTTTGGGAGCGGCGCTTTTGCAAGCTCCTCGACATCTGCTTGACTAAATACACCAGCGCCGTACTCATCGTGCTGATCTGATGGCTTTCTGCCTGCTTGCCGTCTGCTAGCAGAAGGATTGACCTTGTTGCGGCTGTCCTCTAGTCGCTTTGCATGTCTAAGCGAGTGGAAGGTTTGCAGGAGCACTGTTTCGGCGCCGGCAGCTTTGAAGAGTCTCCCCATCCGCTTGCTCGCGGCCCGCGCCGGATCGTCGACCTGGTTTAATTGAACGAAAACAAATCCCTCTTGTTTCCGGGCCCATTCGACAAATCCCATTCTGTCGAGAAACTCATGGAGAACATAGAATTGCAATGATTGTTCGGTCTTGTAGCCAATCTTGATAGAGTTTCCGTCCTCAACAATGACATTTTCCGGAACAACTACCCAGTTGTCATGATATCTTAATATGCGTTCTCCACGCATCGACACAAGGATCGACAGCCGCCGACCGGTCAGAAACCCGAGTAGAGGAAGCATGATGTCAGCGAGCACGCCCGTTCGCTTCGCAAAAACAAAAATTCGATTTAGTGTCTCGAAATCGGGCGGGATTTGCTGTCGCGGAACAGGAGCATCCTTCGGAATTTTGATGCTGACGTTCATGAGCGGGTAGGGTATTCCAGCCTGCTCGCACCCTTCTTTCAGAATTGTTTTGATGCGAGTGAGATAGTTGTCTTTGATGCTGCTCTGAGCGAGCGTTGCGGTCTTTGGCTCGCCGGCGTCTCGGCGTCTCTTTTCCTCTTTGATGTATTCGCGGATCTTTGAGACATCGTAGTCCTTCTGGCGGGCATAATGGGCCGGCAAGTGACGTATTTCGTTTACAAAAATTTGGAGATCGCGTTTCGTATAAGTGTTAACCGGCTTATCTTCCATTAGTTGGAGAAAGACGTCCCGGCGGTGCCTCAGATAGGCGATTTCAACCGCCGCATCCTCGCCGTCCGTTTCCTGAAGTAGCCGAATGTAGTCGTCAGCGGCTTGGCTAAACTTCGGGCCTTCTTTCGCCTTCAGCTCGGCCTGCAGTGTGTTCAGCCCTACCTCTAATCGCCCCAGCGTATCGCCAGCCGCCCTTCTTCGATTTCTTTCATGTGCTTCAGCCGGCGGCACGACAACCAATTGGTTTAGGATCTCGTCCGACTGCGTCTCATCGTTGCGCCGCGTCGGTGAGGGTTCCGGTCCGAATGTGACGAGGTCTTCCAGGCGAGTCTCGGGGGGCAGAGGACCGTCCGGGCGAGGCACCAATTCGCCTTCGTCGTCAAGGATCAGCAGGTCCCGCACCTTCACGACCAAACCCCTGGTAGCGGTCAGATCTTTCACAAGAGGGCTCCTTTCGAGGCGGTCGAAGACGAGTTGGCTTGCTGCCGCGAGTAGTACGGCCGTCCGGTGAGCTTCCCTCGCCGGGACAGGGCCAATTCGAATTCGAAGGGGTGAAAATCGGAACTCTGGGTCAAGTGTCCGCGGGAGGCGCCGTTGAAAGATCCATACTGAGCCGCGCCTGGTGAGAAATTTGCTAACGCGTGAATTGCGCATGCGTACAACCGCCCCTACATTGAGGGGTAGACGCTTCTTGTCACCGCGGTTTTGCGGGATATTGGGATATTGGCGGAAGGGGTGGGATTCGAACCCACGGTACCCTTGCAGGTACGCCGGTTTTCAAGACCGGTGCCTTAAACCACTCGGCCACCCTTCCACTGACCGCCCGGCGTAAACCGCGCGGGCGGCTTAGCGCTCCTTGGCGCTCCCTCCCAATGGTGCAATGCGGCCACACTTGCAAGGGCAGGGCGGCTCAGTTATCCCGGATTCGCCTGCCGGGGCGAGCAACCCGCCTTAAGTCGCTGTGGAACCAAACGTTTACCATGACGGAGCGGCGGCGGTTCACGGCCCGGGCTGTTTAGGTTAAGATCGAACTTCCTTCGACGGGGACTTAAGGCCATCAGCATGGGTTTGCGCGGCGACGGCGCCATCGGCCGTTGGGCACGTCTTGCGGCAGTCGCCGCGGGCGGCCTCGCGCTCGCCAACTGCTCCGGCGGTCTCTCGGGCAGAATCGATCCGCGCTATGGCGTGTCCGCCAGCGCCCGCGTGATCGAGCCGGGCCAGCCGGTGCCGAAGGGCGGTGGCGTCTATCGCGTCGGCAAGCCTTACGTCGTCGCCGGCCGCGTCTACGTGCCGGAAACCGATCCGCATTACACCGCCACCGGTCTCGCGTCCTGGTATGGCGACGACTTCCATGGCCGTTACACCGCCAACGGCGAGATCTTCGACGAGAACGCCATCTCCGCGGCGCATCCGACGCTGCCGCTGCCGTGCTACGCGCGCGTCACCGACCTCAATAACGGCCGCTCCATCATCGTGCGCGTCAACGACCGCGGCCCCTATGCCAAGGGCCGGCTGATCGATCTGTCGGTGAAAACGGCCAAGCTGCTCGGCTTCTACGGCCACGGCATCGCCAAAGTGCGCGTCGACTTCGTCGGCATGGCGCCGCTCGCCGGCTCCGACGACCGCAAGCTGATGGCGACCCTGCGCGAGGGCACGCCGGCTGAGGCGCCGGTCATGGTCGCCTCGGCGAAACCTTTCGTGCCGACCTATTTCGATCGCCGCCCGATGACGCAGGTGGCGCCGATCCCGCCGGATCGCCCGTACCGCCTCGGCGAGGCGGACATTGCGATGGATACGTCACCGGAGCCGGCGGTCGCGCAGGCCGCGCCGGCGGCACGCACCGTCGAGCTGGCGGCTGCGTCGCGCACGCCGGCGGTCACCGAGACGCCGCGCTACTCGCCGGTGTCGGCCTATGCCCCGGCGCGTGACGAAGGCGCCCGCGCCACCGGCTTCATGAGCGGCCGCGGCCTCTACTAGGCAACCTTCGGCTCGACAAAGCCATCATTCTGCGCCATCTCAGGATGCAGGCGGTACGGGCAACAATCGGGCTATGCGTTCGCGCTTTTCATCTCTGCTGACGGCGGCGCTCGCCGCGGCGCTCCTCGTCGCGCAGCCCGCGCTGGCGCAGCGCAAGGACGAGCCGAAGAAGGATGGGCCGCAGATCGCCGCGCCGCATGCGCTGCTGATCGACGCCGAAAACGGCGGCGTGCTGTTCGAGCGCGATCCCGACAAGCTGATCTTTCCGGCGAGCCTCGCCAAGCTGATGACCGCCGAATACGTGTTCCATCAGCTCACCGAAGGAAAAATCAAGCTCACCGACGAATACGAGGTCAGCGAGAACGCCTGGCGTAAGGGCGGTGCGCCGTCGCATTCCTCGACGATGTTCGCTGCCTTGCACAGCCGCGTCAGCGTCGACGACCTGCTGCACGGCATGATCATCCAGTCGGCCAACGACGCCTGCATCGTCATCGCGGAGGCGCTCGCCGGCGACGAGGCCGCGTTCGGCGACAAGCTGACCGAGCGCGCGCGCCAGATCGGGCTGACGCAGTCGGTATTCAAGAACTCGAACGGGCTGCCAAATCCGGACGAGAAGGTGACGACGCGCGAACTGGGGATGCTCGCGCGCCACATCATCCTCGACTATCCCGAGTTCTATAAGATCTTCGGCCAGACCGAATTCACCTGGAACAGGATCAAGCAGCCGAACCGCAATCCGCTGCTCGGCATGGGCATCGGCGCCGACGGATTGAAAACCGGCTTCACCAAGGACGCCGGCTACGGCCTCGTCGGCTCGGCGGTGCAGAACGGGCTGCGGCTGATCGTCGTCGTCAACGGCGACAAGACGGCGAAGGAGCGCGCCGACGACGCCAAGAAGCTGCTGGAGTGGGGCTTCCGCAGCTTCGAACAGCGCATCCTGTTCGCCGAAGGGCAGACGCTCGGCACAGCCAAGATCTATGGCGGCGCCGAGGGCCACGTGCCGCTGGTCGCCAGGGGGCTGGTCAAGGTGATGATGCCGAAGGCCGGCGGCGAGCGGCTCATCGCGCGCATCGTCTACACCGGCCCTGTTCCCGCGCCGATCAAGAAGGGCCAGCCGATCGGCGCGGTCAAGGTCTGGCGCGGCGAGAACCTGGTGCTGACGCAGCCGCTCTACGCCGGCGAGGATGTCGGCAAGGGCACGCTGCCGCAGCGAGCCTTCGATGCTGTGACCGAAATGGTGATCGCCCTGTTCCGTGCCGGCGCCGAGCGGTTATAAAGGCTTACCGGGCGCGTCGCCCGGCGGCCGACGAGACGCGATGCGCGGACATTTCATCACCTTCGAGGGCGGGGAAGGCAGCGGCAAGTCGACTCACGCCGCAGCACTTGCCGAGCGGCTGCAGGCGCAGGGCATCGCGGTGGTGCGCACGCGCGAGCCGGGCGGCTCGCCCGGCGCCGAGATCATCCGCCACATTCTGCTCTCCGGCATCGCCAAGCCGCTCGGCGCGGAGGCGGAAGCCTTCCTGTTCGCCGCCGCGCGCGACGATCACGTGCGCAACACCATCCTGCCGGCGCTCGAGGCCGGCCGCTGGGTCATCTGCGATCGCTTCATCGATTCCACACGCGTCTATCAGGGCGCGCTCGGCAACGTCGAGGCCAAGCTGATCCGCGGCCTCGAGCGCATCACGGTCGGAAAGGCCGCGCAACCGGAGCTGACGTTCCTGCTCGACGTGCCGGCGACGGTAGGGCTGGCGCGTGCGCAGTCGCGGCGCGGCGGTGCCGCCGCCGACCGCTTCGAATCCGAGTCGGTCGAATTCCACGAAAAGCTGCGCGCCGCCTATCGGGCGCTTGCCGCCGCGGAGCCTGCGCGCATCGTTGTCGTCGACGGCCGCGCGCCGCGCGAGGTCGTCGCCGAGCGCATCTGGACCATCGTCGAGGAACGGCTACATCCGGCATCGTCGCTGTCTATCGAGGCGGTCGCGCCGTGAGCGAGGACGACAGCGACATCAAGGGGCCGCGCGAGACGCTCGCTCTGTTCGGACACGAGGCGGCCGAGCGCGCATTGCTCGACGCCTACAAGAGTGGCCGCATCGCGCATGCCTGGCTGATCGGCGGCCCGCCCGGCATCGGCAAGGCGACGCTCGCGTTCCGCTTTGCCCGTTTCGTGCTGGCGCATCCCGATCCGCTGGCGGCGGAGGTGCAGGCGGCGACGTCGCTCGCCATCGACGCGGACCATCTCGTTGCCCGCCGGATCGCAGCGCAGGCGCAGGGCGACCTGCGCGTGCTCGAGCGCGTGCTCAACGAGCAGACCGGCAAGCTCTACACCAATATCCGCGTCGACGACGTCCGCCGCATGGTCTCGTTCTTTGCCGGCACGGCGGGCGAGGGCGGCTGGCGCATCGCCATCGTCGACGCTGTCGACGACCTCGCGCGCGAGGGCGCCAATGCCTTGTTGAAGGTGCTGGAGGAACCGCCGGCCCGCACGCTGCTCTTGCTCATCAGTCATTCGCCGGGGCGCGAGCTGCCGACCATCCGCTCACGCTGCCGCCGCCTGCTGCTCCGGCCGCTGGAGCAGGAGCAGGTGGTGCACGCCCTCGCGGCGGCGACCGGACGCGACGCCGAGGAGCCGGAACTGGCGAAGGCCGCGGCGGCGTCGGACGGCAGCGTGTCGCGCGCGCTGGCGCTGCTCGACGGGCCGGCGCTGGCGCTGCGTCAGCGCGTGCTCGACGCGATCTTCCAGTTGCCCAATCCCGACCCGCGCGCGCTGCACGCGCTTGCCGATGCGCTTGCCGGCACCGACCCGCAGGTGCTGGCGACGTTCATGGATCTGGTGAACGGCTGGCTGTCGCAGCGGCTCGGCCGCGGCGATGGCGATGCGCGCATTTTGGTGCGCGCCGCCGAGGTTTGGGACAAGGTCAACCGGACGGCGCGCGACGTCGACGCCTACAATCTCGAGCGCAAGCCCTTCGTCTTCTCGGTGTTCACCGAGCTCGCCGCGCTCGGCCGCGCCTGACGGGTTACTTCTCCGCCTGGCCCGACGTCGTGCCCGGGTTCTTCGCCAGATAGGTGAGGGCGGCCTTCAGCTGCGAGTCGTGGTCGGTGCCGATCAACTCGTTCTTGATCGGCGTCGCATAATCCACGTGGCCTTCCTTCGCCATGTCGGGCTTGTCATCGTCGTCCGACGACTGCTCGCCGCCCTTCGGCGCATTCGGCTTGGCAGCGGGCTTGGCTCCGAGCACGCCGGGATTGGCGAAGGCGCCCTGCAACTGGCTCTCGTGCAGGATCACGCCACCTTCGACCTGCTCGTCCTTCGGCACGTCGACGACGACGTTCGGCGAGATTCCCTTGCCCTGAATCGAGCGGTCGCTCGGCGTGTAGTAGAGCGCCGTCGTCAGGCGCAGCGCGCCGTGGCCGTTGAGGGGGATGACGGTCTGCACCGAACCCTTGCCGAAGCTCTGCGTGCCCATGATCGTGGCGCGCTTGCGGTCCTGCAGCGCGCCGGCGACGATCTCCGAGGCGGACGCCGAGGCGCCGTTGATCAGCACAACGACCGGCACGTTCGGCAGCAATTGCGCCGACGCCGAGCGATAAACATGGTCGTCGTCGGGATTGCGGCCGTGGATGCTCACGACCTTGCCGCTGCCGAGGAAGTCGCCGCCGATCGAAACCGCGGCCGAGAGCAGGCCGCCGGGATCGTTGCGCAGATCGAGCACGAAGCCCTTCAGGTTGCCGTTCGCCTGCTGCTTGAGCTGCTCGACCGCCTTCTTGAAGTCTGCCGCCGTTTCCTCGCCGAACTCGGTGACACGCACGTAGCCGACGTCATTCGGCTGCATCTTGGACTTGACCGTCGCGACATTGATGATGCTGCGCGTGATCGTCACGTCGAACGGCGCCTTGGTGCCGCGCAGGACCGCGATGGTCACCTTGGTGCCGGGATCGCCGCGCAGTTGGCGCACGATCTTGGTCAGGCCCATGCCCTGCGTGCTGTGGCCGTCGATGGCAACGATGAGGTCGCCCGGCTGCATGCCGGCCTTCGAGGCCGGCGTGCCGTCGATCGGCGCAATCACTTTCGGTACGCCGTTCTGCGACGAGATCTGGATGCCGAGGCCGCCAAACTTGCCGGCGATGTCCGCCTGCGTCTCGCGGAATTCCTGCTCGTTCATGTAGTCGGAGTGCGGGTCGAGCCGGTTGAGCATGCCCTTCAAGGCGTCGTCCGTGAGCGTGGCGGAGCCGACCGGGTGCACGTAGTCGTGCTGCACCAACTGGATGACGCCGCCGATCAAGGCGAGGTCCGAGGTGGACAGCTTGCCCTGGTCGGCCTGCGCCTGGCGCGGCGCGGCGATGGCGCCGTTCAACGGCGGCATGGCTCCGATCGCGGCGGCGACAACGCCGGCGATGAGCAGTCGCGACTTCAGCATGCAGGAACCCCAAAAAAGACTGCGAAACCCACCGCATAAACGGCAAGGGACACGCAACGTTCCCCCTCTCGGGTATTAGGAGCCGTTCTCAACCAATTCAAGCCTCCCCGTGCCGCCTCGCCCCGAATTTACGAGACGTGAACGGGGCGGTCTGAAGCGCGCCTTGAGGTGCCTCAAGCCGCCCGGTTCTCCCGGGCCGGCGCCGCGGCGCGGATTTCGGCCCGCGCCCGTCGCTCGAACTCCGCGGCAAGACGCCGCAATTCCTCGGCAACGAAGGGATCGGCGGCATCATCGGCAGCGCGCCGGCAATGCTCGGCCTGGTTCTGGAGATACTGGGTCGCTGTCATGGCTCGGTGGACGTCCCTGCGCGTCTTTTTGTTGCTGTTGCGGCGCGCTTCTCAACGCGGACGGCGAGGCCCGGTTCCTCGGGCAGGATGACGCGCCGGCCCGGAACCCGGCGGACGAGCAGGCCGCGCTGCCGCTGCTTAATCCTGAGGTAGAATCGGCCTTGCGGATCGAGGCGGACAGGCGTAACGCCCGGAAGATGCTGGACAGTTTGCCGCTATGTCCGAATTGCGTCCACCCGATGCGCCTGACGCGCCGCATCGAGCCGGACGCGACCTATCGCGGGCAGAACGTGTTCGAATGCAATGCCTGCCGAGTGGCCCTGACGCAGCCCCAGCCGGCCGAACTCCGCACGCCAAAATAGTAAGCTAGCGTCAGCTCCTCATGTGACGGGCGAAGAAGGCAAGCGTGTCCGCGACGGCGCGTAGCTGCACCGCATCCGGCGCGTAGACGCCGGCGTCATTGCGTTCCGGATAGACGAAGCCGTGCAGCGCGTGGTCGTAGCTCTTCCAGTCGGCATCTTTGCCTGCTTCGGCGAGCAGATCGTAGCTGACGCGGAAGATGCCCTGCAGTTCATCGCTGTCGCGGCCCTGCACGAAGATGGGGGTTTTGATCGGCGCGACGCGCGCCTTGGCGATCTCCTCGGTGATGCGCGGACGCACCTTTTCCGGCTCGCGCATCAACATCTTCTCGACGTTGAGCAGGCCCGTAGCCGGGTCGACCTTGGCCGTTTCGTCGGGCTTGAGCCGCAGGAATTCGTGCGAGGCCGGCTCGCTCGCCACCATGGCGCGGAAGCCGTGGTATTCCGAGGCGATCTTTAGCGCCATCTCGCCGCCGTGGCTCATGCCCATGTAGCCGACGCGTTTGGCGTCGACGAACGGCAGAGTCTTCACGTAATCGGCGATGGCGATGGCGTCCTCGTATTCGAGCGGCCCGCGGTTGAGCAGTTGCCGGCCCTGCCGACCGGACGAGATCAACTTGCCGATCCTGTCGTAGGCGTAATCGACCTCGGCGCGGTAGCGCATCCACACCGCGACGTAGCCGGCCGCGACGTACTGCTCCTGGGTCCAGCTGAGATTCTGCACATGCTCGCGCAGCATCGCCATGCCGCCGCCGCCATTGCCGGTCGCGAACAGCACGATAGGGAAGGGGCCCGGCCCTTCCGGCTTGCGCAGCGCGATCGGGATGTAGGCGCCGTCGATCGCCTCCACGTACATCAGGTGGACCGGGATGGCCGAGCCTTTGACCTTTTCAGAGACGATAACGTGTTCGGGATCGATGGCCTTCGGCGGCCATGCATCGGCGCTCATATGGACCTTCAAAGAGACAGACGAAACGGCGGGAGCGGAACGCTAGCACCGCCGCCCGCCGTCGTCAGCCTGTCCCGCGCGTCCTAGAGGTTCGCCTCCGCGAAAGCGTTGACCCACATCGCGCACAGCCCCGAACGCACGATGTCGGCGCAGCTGAACTCGATCACCGGTACCGGCAGGCTCTGCTTGGCGACGATGTCGATGACGACGCGCAGGCCGCTGTCGCGGTCGAGGTCGCACTGACTGATGTCGCCGTTGATGACCATTGTGCAGTCCTCGCCGATGCGGGTGAGGAACGTCTTGATCTCGGAGGGTGTGGCGTTCTGCGCTTCGTCGAGCAGCACGAAGGCGTTCTTCCACGAGCGGCCGCGCATCACCTCGAACGGCACCAACTCGATGGCGCCGTTCTTGAGCGCGATGTCGTAAGCCGCCTTGCCGATGCGCTCCTTGATCGCCTCCGCGACGGGTACGGCCCAGGGCGCGAACTTGTCCTCGAGCGAACCGGGGAAGAAGCCCAGCGAACGGCCGCAGGGGACGTTCGGGCGGGTGAGGATGATCCTGTCGATCTGGCGGTTGCGGTAGAGATCGGCGGCGTGCGTGGCAGCGATCCAGGTCTTGCCGGTGCCCGCCGGCCCGAGAACGATGACTTGGGGAGATTTGCGAAGGGCGTCGAGATAGTCCGCTTGCGTGGGATTGAGCGCTTTTATCGGCGGCAGCGCGCGTTCGGTTTCGAATTTGGCGTTTTGGAACTCTATGATTTCAGCGGATCCCAGCAGGCGCTCGTGACGGCGTCTCTTCTTCGCGAGGTTCTTACCCAAGGGTCTGATCCTTCTGGTGGACTTAAGGATAAGTGCATACGCCAACGGACCGCGCGCGGGCGCGGGTACTGCAGCAGGTTGCGATGTGAGGAAAGCGGGCGGTTGTCTCGCGCGACCGGCCTTCGGGGTGTTGCCAACTCCCCCGGCTGCCTCTCGATCCGTAAGTTACGAACCGCCATGCCCCGAAAGCTAAGCGATTCGGGTGACGGATTTCTAAAAATTATTGCGCTGCACCCCGGGATCGTGGGCAATGGCCCCAAGTCTCTGGGCCGCAAATGGTCGTCGCTTCCACCCCGGCCTCTGTGATTGAATTTCTCCCGACCGGCCTCAGCCAGAAGGGCCGCACCAGAGGGAGACAGATCCATGACCATCAAGCTGAGTCGCCGCCAGATGCTGGCCGGTGCCGCCGCGGCTGCGGCATTGCCGATGCCCGCGATCGCACAGAATGCGCCGATCAAGATCGGTCTCTTGACCGTGAAGACCGGTCCGCTTGCCGCGGGCGGCATTCATTTCGAGGAGGGATTCGTCACCTTCCTCAAGGAAAAGAATTACACACTGTCGGGACGCAAGATCGACCTGATCGTTGCCGACACCGGCGGCAATCCGGCCGGTGCCAAGACCAAGGCGCAGGAAGTGGTCGAGCGCGACAAGGTCGACGTCGTGCTCGGGCCTTTCGCGGCTTTCGAGCTTCTGGCGACCCTCGACTATTTCGCCGAGGCCAAGATGCCGACGCTCGCCTTTGCCGGCGCCGAGGACGTCACCCAGCGCAAGAGGAATGCCTACGTCACGCGCTCGTCGTACACCTCGGCGCAATGCCTGTATCCGCTGGCCGATTACGTGCTGCACGAGATGAAGCTGAAGACCGCTGCGACCATCGGCGACGACTTCGCCTTCGGCTACGAGCAGGTCGGCGGCTTCCAGCGCGTGCTGGAGGAGGGCGGCGGGCGCATCGTGAAGAAGCTGTGGTCGCCGCTCAATACGGCCGATTACGCGCCCTACATCGCGCAGTTGCCGCAAAGCGACGTCGTCTGCGAGGTGCTGGCCGGGTCCAATCCGCTCAAGTTCACCAAGCAGGCGCGCGGGCTTGGCGTGAAGCAGCCGCTGGTCGGCGGGTCTACGGTCGCCGACGACACCATCATCGCCGCCCACGACGAAAGCGCGGAAGGATTGATCAACACCAATCCCTATTCGCTCGACCACGACAGCGAGGCGAACAAACGCTTCATCGCCGAGATGCGCAAGAACTACGGCGATGGCGTGCGCATCGGTCATTACGCCGCGTGCTTCTATGCCAACGGGCAACTGATCGAGGCGACTCTGGCCAAGACCGGCGGCAAGGCCGACGATCGCGAAGGATTCGTCAAGGCGCTACGGTCGGTCACGCTGGCCGATACGCCGCGCGGGCCCTTGTCGTTCGACGACTACGGCAATGCCGTGATCGACGTCTATGTGCGCCGCGCCGGCAAGGTGAACGGCAAGATGGCCAACAAGACCGTGAAGACCTATCACAAGGTCAGCCAGTTCGGCGGCATGGACCCCAAGGCGTTCCTGAAGGAGCCGGTGTTCTCGCGCGATTATCCGCCGATGAAGAGCTGAGACGTGCCGTCGCGCGCGGTTCTGATCACCGGCGCCGCCGGCGGCCTCGGCGCGGTGATGACGGCGGCGCTGCTCAAGGACGGGCATGCGGTCGCCGCAGTCGATCGCAGCCGCGAGGGCCTGGCGCGCCTGGTGGCCTCGTTGGGCGCCGGGCGCGAACGGCTCTTGCCCGTCGAGGCGGAACTGTCGGAGCCGGTCGCCTGCACCCGCGCGGTCGAAGCCGCGGTTGCGCATTTCGGGCGGATCGAGGGCGTCGTCAACAATGCCGGCATCGGCATGAGCGCGATCCGCCCCGACGCGGAGAGCAATCATCCCGGAATCGCGGAGTTGACCGCCGATGTCTGGGACCGTTTCTTCGCGGTCAACGTCCGTGCGCCGCTGATGATCACGCAAGCGGCGCTGCCGCATATGAAGCGCGCGGGGTGGGGGCGCATCGTTAACAACACGACGAGCTACCGCACCATGCTGCGCGTCCTGCCCTACGGCGCCACCAAGTCGGCGCTGGAATCGATGTCGGCGGTGTGGGCGCTCGAACTGGACGGCACCGGCATCACCGTCAACGTGCTGGTGCCGGGCGGTCCGACCGACACGCCCTTCATCAACGACGCCGCGGGCTGGCCGCGCAACCAGATGCTGAAGCCGGCGATCATGGGACCGCCGATCTCGTGGCTGATGTCTGAGGCCTCGAACGGCGTGAATGGCAAGCGCTTCACGGCGCAACACTGGGACGCGTTGCTGCCGCCGGCGGAGGCCGCCATGAAAGCCGCGCGCCACATTGGCTGGCCGGAGCTTGCGGCCGGTCCGGCGTGGTTCACGACGACACTATGAGGAGGAATAAGTGACCGCTTACGTCGCGCTCCTCCGCGCCATCAATGTCGGCGGCAGCGGCAAGCTGCCGATGAAGACGCTCGTGAGCCTCTGCACCGGTCTCGGCTTCGCGGACGTGCGCACCTACATCCAGAGCGGAAATGTCGTGTTCACAAGCCGCAAAGGCGAGGTCGCGGTGCATAAGGCGTTGCAAGCGGCGCTGACCAAGGCACTCGGCAGGCCAGCGGATGTCGCGGTCCGCACCACGGCCGAGATGGCGGCGGTCCTGAAAGCCAACCCGTTTCCGAAGGCGCCGCCGGCGAAGGTGGGGGTCGCGTTCCTCGGCAAGCGGGTCACCAAGGCGATGCTCAAAGACGTCACCATTCCCGGCAAGGAGGAAGTCGTCCTCGACACCCGCGAGGCCTACATCCACTTCCCGGACGGCATGGGCCGCTCGAAGCTGAAGCTGCCGAAGGCCTTCGGGCCGGCGACCGCCCGCAACATCAATACGGTCCGCAAGCTGGCGGCGATGGCGGCGGAGGTGGGCGGCTAGGGGAGGGCCGGCCCCTCGCCCGGACAGCCGCCTTGCATAAGCCGCCGAGGCCCGGCACAAGGCCGGTCTGATCCGCGTGACATCGGCGCATTGCGCCCCATATTGACAGTCGAATGGCCGCCAAGACCCCGTTCTACATCACCACCGCGATCTCCTACCCGAACGGCGAGCCGCATATCGGCCACGCCTACGAGGCGGTCGCGACCGATGCCATTGCCCGCTTCAAGCGGCTCGATGGCTTCGACGTGTTCTTCCTGACCGGCACCGACGAGCACGGACAGAAGATGCAGCAGACCGCCGCCAAGCTCGGGCTGACGGCGCGGCAACTGCGCGACCGCAACGTGCCGCGCTTCGAGGCCATGGTCGCCCGGCTCGAGTGCTCGAACGACGACTTCATCCACACCACCGAGGAGCGCCACTACCGCTCGTCGACCGCGATCTGGGAGCGGATGGAGAAGGCGGGCGACATCTATCTCGACAAGTACGCCGGCTGGTACTCGGTGCGCGACGAGGCCTATTACGCCGAGGATGAGACGCACCTCAACGAGCACGGCAAGCGCATCGCCACCAAGACCGGCACGCCGGTCGAATGGGTGGAGGAGGAGAGCTATTTCTTCCGCCTCTCCGCCTACCAGCAGAAACTGCTCGACCTCTATGAGAAGGTCCCCGACTTCGTGCTGCCGCGCGAACGGATGAACGAGGTGGCGAGCTTCGTTAAGGGCGGGCTGCAGGACCTGTCGGTGTCGCGCACGACCTTCGACTGGGGCGTGCCGGTGCCGGGCAATCCGAAGCACGTGATGTATGTCTGGGTCGACGCGCTGACCAACTACATCACCGCCGCCGGTTTCCCCGACGACAAAAGCGAGAAGTTCACGCGCTTCTGGCCGGCCAACCTGCACGTCATCGGCAAGGACATCGTGCGCTTCCACGCCGTCTACTGGCCGGCCTTCCTGATGTCGGCCGGCGTCGCCGTCCCCAAGCGCATCTTCTCGCACGGCTTCCTGTTCAACCGCGGTGAGAAGATGTCGAAGTCGGTCGGCAACGTGGTCGACCCGTTCACGATGTCCGACACCTATGGCGTCGATCAGTTCCGCTATTTCTTCCTGCGCGAGGTGCCGTTCGGTCAGGACGGCAATTACAGCCACGAGGCGATCGTCAACCGCATCAACGCCGACCTCGCCAACGATCTCGGCAATCTGGCGCAGCGCTCGCTGTCGATGATCGGCAAGGCGTTCGGCGGCGTGCTGCCGGAGCCGGGCGCGTTCAGCGAGACGGACAAGACCATCCTCGCCGCCGCCGATGCGATGATCGGCGCGGCGCGCGAGCAGATGAAGAACTATGGCCTGCACCACATCCTGAATACGATCTGGGCCGTGGTGGCCGACGCCAACCGCTACTTCGCCTCAGAGGCGCCGTGGGGCCTCGCCAAGACCGATCCCAAGCGGCAGGGGACGATCCTCTACGTCACAGCCGAAGTCCTGCGGCAGGTCTGCATCCTGGCGCAGCCTTTCGTGCCATCGTCCGCGGCCAAGATGCTCGACCTGCTGGCGGTGCCCGCCGAGGAGCGCAGCTTCGCTTCCCTGGCCACCCGTCTCGCGCCCGGCCGCACGCTGCCGGCGCCGGCGCCGGTTTTCCCGCGCTGGATCGAGCCGGAGGCCGAAGGCGGCCCCAAGCCCGGCGAGAAGCCGCCGAAGAAACAAAAGCCAAAGTCCTGACGATGCTGGTCGATAGCCACTGCCATCTCGATTTCCCCGATTTCGCGGCCGAGCTCGATGCAGTGGTAGCGCGGGCGCGAGCGGCCGGGATCGGGCGCATGGTGACGATCTCGACCAAGGTGAAGAAGCAGGCGCAGCTCATTGCCATCGCAGAGAAATATCCGGATGTTTTCTGCACGGTCGGCACCCATCCACACCACGCCTCGAGCGAGATGGATGTCGACGCGACGATGCTGGTCGGCCTGTCCAAGCACCCGAAGGTCGTGGCGATCGGCGAGGCCGGGCTGGACTACCACTACGACACCGGGCCGCGCGACGATCAGTTGAAAAGCTTCCGTGAACACATTGCTGCGGCACGCGAAACCGGGCTGCCGCTGGTCATCCATGCGCGCGATTGCGACGCTGACATGGCGGCTGTCCTGACCGAGGAGGTGAGCAAGGGTCCCTTCAAGGCGGTGCTGCACTGTTTCACGGCCGGCGCGGCGCTGGCCCGCACGGCCATCGATCTCGGCTTGTACATCGGCTTCACCGGCATCCTGACTTTCAAGAGTTCGCAGTCTTTGCGCGACATCGCCCAATCGCTGCCGGCCGACCGTATTCTGGTTGAAACAGACTCGCCGTATCTCGCGCCGGTGCCGTATCGCGGCAAACGCTGCGAACCGGCCTACGTCGCCGAGACCGCCAAGGTGCTGGCCGCAACACGCGGCATCACCGAGGCTGAGATCGCGCGACAGACGACCGAAAACTTCTTCCGCCTGTTCAGCAAAGTCCCGCAAAGCCTGGCCAGCGCCGCATGACGAGAACCTTCACCATCCTCGGCTGCGGCTCGTCCATGGGCGTGCCGCGCGTGGCGCTGGGCTGGGGCTCGTGCGACCCGAACAACCCGAAGAACCGGCGCCGCCGCTGCTCAATGTTGATCACGCAGACCAACGATGCCGGGCACAAGACGCGCGTCCTGATCGACTGCTCGCCGGACTGTCGCGAGCAATTATTGGACGCCGAGGTCGACTGGCTCGACGGCGTCGTGATCACGCACGAGCACGCCGACCATACGCACGGCATCGACGACCTGCGCCCCCTGTTCGTGCACAAACGTCGCCGCGTCGACGTCTGGCTCGACGAGCCGACCTCGCGCGCCATGCATGCCCGCTTCGGCTACTGCTTCATGACGCCGCCGGGCTCGGAATATCCGCCGATCGCGCACGAGCGCCGGCTGACGCCGGGCGAAGCCGTCACGATTTCGGGGCAGGGTGGCGACATCGAGGTGATGCCGATCCTGCAGAACCACGGCGACATCCCGTCGCTCGGCTTCCGCATCGGCAACGTGGCCTATTCGGCCGACATCAAGTACCTGCCCGACGAGAGCCTGCCGCTGATGGCCGGCCTCGACGTCTGGCTCGTCGATGCGCTGCGCCGCGCGCCGCATCCGAGCCACCTGAACCTCGACGAAGCGCTGTACTGGATCGACCGCGTCAAGCCGAAGCGCGCCGTCCTGACCAACCTGCACACCGACATGGATTACGCGACCCTGACTGCCGAGCTGCCGAAACCCATCGAACCGGCGTTCGACGGGATGAGCTTCGATGCCTGAGTGCGTCTCAGGATTATTGTGTTCCGGCCAATTCTTAACGGTGAAACTTTATGTCCGACCTGATCTGGGTATTTATAGGTATTCCATAATATGTCTTATGCGAATCAAGGACCGCTAGCGCTGTGAAGCCGTCCAGGGACATCAGCCGGCTCATCGAGATCATGGCAGCGCTGCGCACGCCGGGCTCCGGCTGCCCCTGGGACCTCGAACAGACCTTCGACAGCATCGCGCCCTATACGCTCGAGGAAGCCTATGAGGTGGCCGACGCCATCGCGCGCGGCGATCTCGCGCACCTCAAGGACGAGCTCGGCGATCTGCTGCTGCAGGTCGTCTTCCACGCGCGTATGGCGCAGGAGCAAGGCGTGTTCGATTTCGGCGGCGTGGTCGAGGCGATCACCACCAAGCTCGTCCGCCGGCACCCGCACGTCTTCGCCGACGCGGACGGAAAGACCGCCGAGGCGGTCAAGGGCCTGTGGGAGCGCATCAAGGCCGAGGAGCGCGCGGCACGTGGCGAGCCGGCGGAGGCGGGCGCGCTGGCCGGGGTGCCGGTCGCCCTGCCCGCGCTGACGCGCGCGCTCAAGCTGCAGAACAAGGCCGGCCAGGTCGGCTTCGACTGGAACGATCCGCGCGCGGTGCTGGCCAAGATTCGCGAGGAAGCCGACGAGATCGAGGCCGCGCTCGATGCGCAGGATGAGGCGCACGCGGCGACCGAGGTCGGCGATCTCTTGTTCGCCGTGGTCAACCTGGCGCGGCATCTCGACGCCGACCCGGAAGGCATCCTGCGTGCAACCAACCTGAAATTCGAGCGTCGCTTCGCCTTCATCGAGCGCGCGCTCGCGGCGCAAGGCAAAACGCCCAAGGACGCGACACTGGCGGAGATGGACGCGTTGTGGGATGCGGCGAAGGCCGAGGAAAAGCGTAAGTAACGCTCCGCCTTTCTTACCCTCCCCCTTGTGGGGAGGGTAAAGAACCTAGATCGCCGCGTACTTCCGCCGCACGATGTCGGCATTGGCGGCATCGGCGCGCACCGTCACCGCCAGACGGCCATCGTCGCCGAGATCGCGGGTGAGCACCTCGGCGTGCCGGTAGAGCCAGGAGAGCCCCGCGCCGTCGGCCGGATCGAGCGACAGCGACAAGGTCAGCCGCCCCTCGCCCAGTCGGCGCTCGATCGCCTTTGTGAGCGCGTCGATGCCCTCGCCGCCCAGGGCTGACACCAGGACCGGCCGCCGCTCCGCCGGCTGGCGCTCGGCTAGATTGGCGGCGCGCGCGCGTCCATCCGCGTCGAGCCGGTCGATCTTGTTCCAGACTTCGATCAGACGCTTGTCGGTCGGCTCGATGCCGAGCTCGCCGAGCACCGCCTCGACGTCGCGCGATTGCGCCGCCGCGTCTTCGTGCGACATGTCGCGCACATGCAGGATGACGTCGGCCTCGATCACCTCTTCCAGCGTGGCGCGGAAGGCGGCGACAAGCGTGGTCGGCAGGTCGGAGATGAAACCGACGGTATCGGACAGGATCACGCGACTGCCGTGCGGCAGGTCGACCGCGCGCAGGGTCGGATCGAGCGTGGCGAACAGCATGTCAGCCGACAGCACGGTCGCCTGCGTCATACGGTTGAACAGCGTCGACTTGCCGGCGTTGGTGTAGCCGACCAGCGCCACAATCGGATACGGCACGCGCTTGCGGCTCTCGCGGTGCAAGGCGCGGGTGCGCTTGACCTTCTCCAGTTCCTCCTCGATGCGGGCGATGCGCTCGCCGATGACGCGCCGGTCGGCCTCGATCTGCGTCTCGCCGGGGCCGCCGAGGAATCCGAAGCCGCCGCGCTGGCGCTCGAGATGCGTCCAGGCGCGCACGAGGCGTGTCTTTTGATAATTGAGATGCGCGAGCTCGACCTGCAGCGCGCCCTCGCGCGTGCGCGCGCGCCGGCCGAAGATCTCGAGGATGAGACCGGTGCGGTCTATGACCTTGGCGCCCCACGCCTTCTCGAGATTGCGCTGCTGCACCGGCGACACCGGGCAGTCCATGATCACGACAGAAACTTCGAGGCTCTTCACGAGGCCGGCGAACTCGTCGACCTTGCCCTTGCCGATATAGGTCGCCGGCCGGATCTCTCCCAGCGTGACGAGGCCCTGCTCCACCACGTTGAGGTCGATGGCGCGCGCAAGCCCGACCGCCTCCTCGAGCCGCGCTTGCGGCGTGCGCATATCCGCCTCGCGCGCGCTCGCCGCACGCGATGCGGATTGCTTCAGCCAGGGCTCGATGACGATGGCGCGCCCGGTCTCCGCCCTTGTCGGGGTCAGACGATCAGCGCTCTGGTCACGACGGCGAGGTTCCAATCAGACCTTGTCTCCGCCGGCCTCTTCCCCGCCTTCGAACAGCTGGATCGGGTGGCCGGGCATGATGGTCGAAATCGCGTGCTTGTAGACAAGTTGGGAATGCCCATCCCGCCGCAGCAGCACGCAGAAATTATCGAACCAAGTTACAACGCCCTGCAGCTTCACTCCGTTCACCAGGAAGATGGTGAGCGGGATCTTCGCCTTGCGGACGTGATTGAGGAAGGTGTCTTGCAGATTTTGCGCACGTTCGGCTGCCATGGCCGTGTTCCGTTTTATGCCCGTGTCTTCGCACGAGACTGTTGCCGGTTCTTCTTGTCATGCGGGCAGGCCCGCATTGCATGCGGACATGTCAGCACGTGCCGCCCAGTCCCACAACCAGAGCGGCCCGCCCGGAAAGAGCCATTAGAAATCACGGACGGCCGCGGTGCAAGCGCTAGTTGGATGCAGGGTAGCTAACATAATGATTTTTATAGTATTTTACGCTCCCTGTACGCGTTTTGCCGCAGCCATTCGCGCGCCGCGAGCGTTTCTCAGCGGATGTCGGCGTGCTGGTGATAGGCACCGCGAAGACTGGCGGTAACAGGTCCCGGTTTGCCGCCGCCAACCGGACGTCCGTCGATGCTGACAACCGGCATGACGATCTGGCTGGCGGATGTGACGAAGGCCTCGCGCGCGGCATAGGCTTCCTCGACGGTGAAGGGCCGCTCCTCGACCTTCAACCCCTTCGCCTTGAGCTCGTCGATGACGACGGAGCGCGTGATGCCGGGCAGAATGCCGGTGTCGAGCGGGCGCGTGATCAGCACGCCGTCGCGCGTGACGATCCAGGCATTCGACGAGGCACCTTCGGTGACCCGCCCCTCGGGGTCGACCATCCAGGCCTCGCGCGCGCCCTGGTCGCGCGCCGCCTGCTTGGCGAGCACGTTCGGCAGCAGCGCAACCGATTTGATGTCGACGCGCTGCCAGCGGATGTCCGGCACGGTGACGACGGCGATGCCGCCTTCGGCCTGCTTCTCCAGCCGCGCGCGGTCATGGCTGCGCGCGGTGACGACCAGGCTCGGGCGCGTGCCGCTCGCCGGAAACGGAAAGTCCCGCGGCGCGACGCCGCGCGTCACTTGCAGATAGACGATGCCGTCACGCACGCGGTTGCGCCGCACGGTCTCGCGCAGCACGCGCGCCAGCGCCCTCGCCGACATCGGCCGCGCCATGCGCAATTCTTTGAGGGAGCGGTCGAGGCGCGCCATGTGGCGCGGCTCGTCGACGAGCTTGCCCTCCCTCACCTCGCAGACTTCGTAGACGCCGTCGGCGAATTGGTAGCCGCGATCCTCGATCGACACGGCGGCCTCACCGTGCGGCAAATAGCGGCCGTTCACATAGGCAATGCGTGACATGGCCGGCGCCTTACCCGATTCCCAGCGCCTTGAGCTTGCGGTGCAGCGCCGAGCGCTCCATACCGACGAATTCCGCGGTGCGCGAGATGTTGCCGCCGAAGCGGGAAATCTGCGCGACGAGATATTCGCGCTCGAACACCTCGCGGGCGTCCCGCAGTGGCAGGCCCATCAGCTGCTCGCCGCCATTGCCGTTCGGCATTGACGGCACCATCGAGCCGACGTCGGGCGGCAGCATCGAGGCGTCCAGCACCGCTTCCGGGTCGCCGCCGGCGAGGATCAGCAACCGTTCGATGTTGTTGCGCAGCTGGCGCACATTGCCGGGCCAGTTATGCGACTGCAGCACGGCCATCGCGTCCTCGCCGATGCGCCGCTTCGGCAGGCCGGTCGCCTGCGATATCTGGTCCATGAAATAGTCGACCAGTTCGGGAATGTCCTCGCGCCGCTCGGCCAGCGCCGGCACGCGGATCGGTACGACCGACAGGCGGTGATAGAGATCCTCGCGGAAGCGGCCTTCCGCGATCAGCGCCTCGAGATTGCGCGCGGTCGAGGAGACGATGCGCACATCGACGGAAATCTTCGCCGTGCCGCCGACGCGCTGGAAGGTCTGGTCGACCAGGACGCGCAGGATCTTGTTCTGCGTCTCGCGCGGTAAATCGGCGATGTCGTCGATGAACAAGCTGCCGCCGTGCGCCTCTTCCAGCGCGCCGGGCTTGCGTTGTTCGGAGCCATTCGAGTGGTCGATGCCGAACAGCTCGGTCTCCATGCGCTCCGGCGTGATCGCAGCAGCATTGATGACGATAAACGGCCCGCTGGCCCGCGCCGACATCTGGTGGATGGTGCGCGCGGCGAGCTCCTTGCCGGCGCCGGAGGGGCCGACGACGAGGACACGGCTATTGGTCGGTGCCACGCGCTCGAGCGCCTGGCGCAGCTGGGACATCGCCGCCGAGCGGCCGACGAGCGAGGGCGGCAAGGGCGCGAGCTGCTTCAACTGCTTCACCTCACGCTTGAGCCGCGAGGTTTCGAGCGCGCGGTCGGCAACCAGCACGAGCCGGTCGGCCTTGAACGGCTTCTCGATGAAGTCGTAGGCGCCCTGCTTGATCGCCGCGACGGCCGTCTCGACGTTACCGTGGCCGGAGATCATCACGACCGGCAACTCGGGGTGCTCGTGCTTCATGGCGTCGAGCAGTTGCAGGCCGTCGAGCCTGGAGCCCTGCAGCCAGATGTCGAGGAAGACGAGGTTCGGCCGGCGCGTGGCGACGGCGGCGAGCGCGTCGTCGCTGTTGCGCGCCGTCCGCGTCGTATAGCCCTCGTCCTCGAGGATTCCCGCAACCAGATCGCGGATATCGGCTTCGTCGTCGACGATCAGGATTTCAGAGGACATGCGATCACTCGTTCACGGTCTTCTGTTTGTCGGACGGCCCGGCCTCAGCCGCGCCGCTCTTGCCGGCGGCGAGGAAGTAGACGCGCATCCAGGCGCCGCGCTGGCCGGGGATCTTCTCGGCGGCGTCGTGTAGCTCGATGCCGCCGCCGTGTTCCTCGAAAATGCGTCCGACGATGGCGAGGCCGAGACCGGTCCCCTTCTCGCGGGTGGTGACGTAGGGTTCGAGCAGACGGCTGCGGTTTTCCTTGGGCAGGCCGACGCCGTTGTCGACGATGTCGATGGCGATGGTCTCGCCCTCGCGTACGGCGGAAACCTTGATCGAGCCGCGGCCGAGTTCGGCCGGCGGCACGGCGGCGATCGCCTCGGCGGCATTCTTGATCAGATTCGTCAGCGCCTGCGAGAGCAGGCGGCGGTCGAACTGCGCCGGCATCGGGTCTTCGGCGATCCCGACTTCCATGTCGATGTCGGCGTGCCCGACGCGCATCAGGAACACCGCCTCGCGTACGACGTCGGCGACGTTCTCGGCGGTGATCACGGGCTTCGGCATGCGCGCAAAGCGTGAGAACTCGTCGACCATCCGGCGGATGTCGTCGACCTGGCGGACGATCGTGTCGGTGCACTGCTCGAACACGCCGCGGTCCTCGACGATCATCTTGCCGTATTTGCGGCGCAGCCGCTCGGCCGAAAGCTGGATCGGCGTCAGCGGATTCTTGATCTCGTGGGCGATGCGGCGGGCGACATCCGCCCAGGCCGAAGTGCGCTGCGCGGCCACCAGTTCGGTGACGTCGTCAAGCGTGACCACGTAGCCGTGCTCGGATTCGGCCGACTGTTCGCTGGTCACGCGCACCGACAGATTGCGCTCGCGGCCGTTGCGCGTGATCGTCACCTGGTCCTGCGTGCGGGCACCGACCTGCGCCGCCGCCATGATATCGGCGAGCTCGGGGAAAACTTCGGCGAGAGGATTGCCGAGTGCCTCGGCCTCGCTGCGGCCGATGAGCTTCTCCGCCGAGCGGTTGAGGATGCTGACGCAGCCGCGCCCGTCGACACCGATCACACCGGCCGAGGCGCCGGCGAGCACCGCCTCGGTGAAGCGGCGCCGGCTGTCGATGACGTCGTGCGCGCGCATGATGTCGTCGCGCTGCGTGCGCAGTTCGTGCGTCATGCGGTTGAAGGTCTCGCCGAGATGCGCGAGGTCGCCCTCCGACTGCCGCACCGGCACGCGCACGTAGAGATTGCCGGTCGAAACGGCGTTGGCCGCGCCGATCAGCCGACGGATCGGCGCCACCAGCCTGTTTGCGAAGTTGAGGCCGATCCATACCGCGGACAGAAGCACGATCAGGGCGATGACCGTGTACATCAGCGCGAAGGCGACCTGCACGCCGACGCGGCGCGCTTCCAGCGCGGCGTATTCGGTCACGCTCTCGCGCGTCGCCTGCAGTTGAGGTACGACGCGCGGGTCGAGCAGACGCGTCACGTAGAGCCACTCGTCCGAATACTTGTCGAGCTTGATCACCGCGGCGACGTAGTTGGTGTCGGGCAGGAGCACGACCTGCGGCTCCTTGTCGCCGATGTGCGGCAGCGCCTCCTTCGGCGGGAGCGCGAAGGTCTGGGTGACCTTGGTGTCGGCGCGGGCCACAACCTTCAGGTTCTTGTCGAGGATCATGACCGCCGAGAGGCCGCGCACCGCGGCCTGGAAGTCGAGGAACTGCGGCAGCTTGGCCGGTTCGGTATCGAACAGCGGCTTGGTGCGTGTGAGATCGAACGCCATCACCATGATGTCGGAGCGGACGATCTGCGCGTGGTCGTGGAGATAGGCCTCGGCGACGATGAGCGAATTATCGATTGCCGCGCGCGTACGCGTCGAGAACAGGCGGTCGAGGCCGCGGTCGAGCGTGACGCTGGCCACGATTGCCACCAGGATGGCGGGCGCCGCCGCGATGATCGAGAACAGGCCGACGATGCGTACATGCAGCCGCGCCGCCGCCCGCCCGCTCCGCCGCGCCTGTACCACCTGCCAGACCTCGCGGATGATGACGGCGAGCAGCAGGATGACGGTGACGGCGTTGGTCAGCAGCAGCGTGACGACCACGTTGTGCGTGGGGAGGATTGGCGTGAGGTCGGCGAGGACAATGAATGTGACGAAGGCCGAGAGCAGCGCCAGTCCCACCGCCAGCGGGCCAAGCACGCGCGTCTCGCCGCGGCGGGTGGACGCCGCGCTCAAGATGGGATCGTTGGCGGCAGCTTGATCGGAGCTCATTGACCCCCGGGCGGCGTGCGCAAAACAACAGCGGCCGGAGGGAGAATCCCCCGACCGGTGATGCTTTTATACAACATTGTTGCCGAATTGCGACTAAAGCACGGCGCGAAACCGGGAGCGGCGGTTAACGCGCCACCTCAGCTGCCGCCGCGGTACACCTGAATGTCCAGGTCCCTGATCTTCTTGCGCAGGGTATTGCGGTTGACCCCGAGCAGGTCGGCCGCCCGGATCTGGTTGCCGCGGGTTGCGGCCAGCGCGGCCGTCAACAGCGGATGCTCGATCTCGCGCAGGATGCGGTGGTAGAGGCCCGCCGGCGGCAGGCCTTCGTCGAAACCGCCGAAATAGGCGGCGAGGTGCCGCTCGACGGCGGCGCTTAAGGATTCGTCCGCGCGGCCCTCCTCCGAGCCGCCGAGCGGCACCGCCGGCTGCGCCAGTTCGGTCTCGATGACCGCGGCAGTAATGGTCTCCTGCGGGTACAGCGCGGCCAGCCGCCGGGCGAGGTTTTCCAGCTCGCGCACGTTGCCCGGCCAGCGATGGCGCTTCAGCCGCTCGAGCGCCGCCTGGTCAATCTGCTTCGGCGGCAGCCCCTCCCGCTCCGCCTGTGCGAAGAAGTGGCGGATGAGGTCCGCAATGTCCTCGGTGCGCTCGCGCAACGGTGGCAGACGCAGCGGCACGACGTTGAGGCGGAAGAACAGGTCTTCGCGGAACAGACCCTGCTGGATCAGCAAGCGCAGATCTTTATTGGTCGCCGCGACGATGCGCACGTCGCTCTTGATCGGCGTGCGACCGCCGACGGTCGTGTATTCGCCCTGCTGCAGCACGCGTAAGAGCCGCGTCTGCGCCTCCATCGGCATGTCGCCGATCTCGTCGAGGAACAGCGTGCCGCCTTCCGCCTGTTCGAAGCGGCCGGCGCTGCGCGTGTTGGCGCCTGTGAAGGCGCCCTTCTCGTGGCCGAACAATTCCGATTCGATGAGGTCGCGCGGGATCGCCGCCATGTTGATGGCGACGAAGGTCCCGGCGCGGCGCTTGCCGAAATCGTGCAGCGCGCGCGCGACCAGCTCCTTGCCGGTGCCGGACTCGCCGGAGATCATCACCGTGAGGTCGGTCTGCATCAAGCGCGCCAGCACGCGGTAAATTTCCTGCATTGCCGGCGAGCGGCCGACCAGCGGGATCGACGGGTCGAACTCCTCGGTCTTTGGCGCCGCGGTCGAGCGCTCCTTCGGCTCCGACAGTGCGCGGCCGACGATCCCGATCAGCTCCTTCAGGTCGAACGGCTTCGGCAGATACTCGTAGGCGCCGCGCTCGGAGGCGCGGATCGCGGTCATGAACGTATTCTGCGCACTCATGACGATGATCGGCAGGTCGGGCCGTGTCTTGCGGATGCGTGGGATGAGATCGAAGGCGTTCTCGTCAGGCATCACCACGTCTGTGATGATGAGATCGCCGTCGCCCTGCGTCACCCAGCGCCACAAGGTGGCGGCATTGCCGGTCGAGCGGACTTCATAGCCCGCACGCGACAAGGCCTGATTGAGGACGGTGCGGATTGCTGCATCGTCGTCGGCAACCAATATGCTTCCGGTCGGCATTGCTCTCTCTAAACCCTCACGGGCCCTGCTCCGGCGGAGCGTCGTCGACGACGTAGCCCTCACCGCTGTAAATCGGCATCAACACGCGAAAAATCGTACGGCGCGGCTGCGACTCACATTCGATGATGCCGCCGTGGTCGCCGACGATTTTGGCCACCAGCGCCAGCCCCAGCCCGCTGCCGCTGCGCTTGGTGGTGACGAACGGGTCGAACAGATGCGGCATCAGGTCCTCGGGCACGCCGGGGCCGTTATCCTTGACGCAAATCTCGAGCGGCAGCGACACGCGCGTTTTGCTGCCGGGAATGGACAGTCGCACGCCGGGACGGAATCCGGTGGTAAGCTGGATCTCGCCCTCGACGGCGCCGTCGCCGATCGATTCGGCCGCATTCTTCACCAGATTGAGCAGCACCTGCACCAATTGATCGCGGTTGGCGAGCACCGGCGGCAGCGAAGGATCGTACTCTTCGACGAATTTGATGTGACGCGCGAAGCCCGTCTGCGCCAGCCGCTTCACGTGATCGAGCACGACGTGGATGTTGACCGCTTCGCGCGAGACCGGCCGCTCGTCGGCGAACACTTCCATGCGGTCGACCAGCTTCACGATGCGGTCGGTCTCGTCGCAGATGAGCCGCGTCAGCGAACGGTCGTCGTCGCCGGCGGACTGCTCGAGCAGTTGCGCCGCGCCGCGAATGCCCGAGAGCGGATTCTTGATCTCGTGTGCCAGCATGGCGGCAAGCGCAATCACCGAGCGCGCGGCGCCGCGATGTGTCAATTGCCGGTCCATCTTGTCGGCGATTGTGCGCTCCTGCAGCATCACGACGACATGGCCGTCGAATTCCGGCAGCGACGCGACATGCAGATCGACCAGCCGTTCGCCGGGATTGCGCGGCGTCGCGAGATCGACCTTGTACTCGTTCACCGCGGCGCCGCTGCGGCGCACCTGTTCGATCAGCGGCAGGAGCGGCGAGCCGAACGGCACCAGATCGCGCAGCATATAGCGGCGCAGCATGGGGATCGAGGCTTCGAAGAACTGCTCGGCGGCGACGTTGGCGTCGGCGATGCGGCCGTCCGGCGACACCATCAGCACCGGATGCGGCAGCGCGTGCAACATCGCGTCGGCGGGCGTCTGCGCCGTCTGGGGCATGACTTGAGCGCGGCTACGGCTCATGCGGCGATCCTCTGCGCGAAATCGTCGTAGGCTTCGGCGAGCAGGCGCTGCGCCTCGCACGGCTCTTCGGCGGTGAGTACGCGCGCGCGATGCGCTTTCAGCGTCTCGGCCGAAGCGCCCGCCGTGGCGGCGGCGCAATCGAGCGCCCAGCCGAGATGCTTGCGCGCATGGCGGCGGCCGATGCGCACACCGTGATGCGCGATCATCTCGTCGTAAAGCGCGGCGGTGATGGCATGCTGCTCGGCGAGCGGCGGCGCGTCCTCGCGCACGCCGGTCTTGAGGAAGCGCGCGACCTGGCCGGCAAACCACGGACGGCCCTGTGCGCCGCGCCCGACCATGACGGCGTTGGCGCCGGAGGCGTCGAGGGCGGCGAGCGCATCGTCGAAGGTTTTGATGTCGCCGTTGACGATGACGGGCACGCCGACGGCGCGCTTGACCGCGCGCACCGCACTCCAGTCGGCGCTGCCGGTGTAGAATTGACAGCGCGTGCGGCCGTGCACGGTGATCATGGTGATGCCGGCGGCTTCGGCGCGGCGCGCCAGGTCCGGCGCGTTGATCGACGCGGTGTCCCAGCCGAGTCGCATCTTCAGCGTCACCGGCACGCGGACGGCGCCGACGGTCGCTTCGATCAGGCCGAGGGCGTGATCGAGATCGCGCATCAGCGCCGAGCCGGAAGCGCCGTTGGTGACCTGCTTCGACGGGCAGCCCATGTTGATGTCGATGACCTGTGCGCCCTGCCCTTCGGCGATGCGCGCGCCTTCTGCCATCCACTGCGCCTCGCAGCCGGCAAGTTGGACGACGTGAATTCCGATGCCGGCGCCGTCGCTACGCACCGCGGCCTCACGCTCGCCGCGCACCAGGCCGGCGCAGGCGGTCATCTCGGAGACCACCAGTCCCGCGCCCATCCGTTCGGCCAGCCGGCGGAATGGCGCATCGGTGATTCCCGACATAGGCGCCAGCACCACCGGATTCGGCGCGGTAACCGCGCCGATCTGGAGCGGAGCCGCAGTCTGGCCGGGTGTAACCGGCAGGATTTCAACGCTGCCTAGCATTTAGGCGAACCTCTTTGATGCACACAGAATAGCCAAACGGTGGCGGGGTGCAAGTGCTGCACTGCAATATTCTTGTTCATGCCTCGCATGCATCCGGGCCGGGGCTCGTCCGGACGCTTCCACGCAGGCGCGGGAACGCGCTAAAGGCAAGGTTCATTGCAGGGAGCATGGACAAGATGGCCGATGTTGCAGCCGTAGTCGTGGCCGCGGGACAGGGTCTGCGCGCCGGGGGCGACCGGCCGAAGCAATTTCGCGCCATCGGCGGCCAGACCATGCTGCGTCGGACGCTGTCGTTGTTCCTCGATTGCGGCCTGATTGGGGCTGTGCAGCCGGTCATCCGGATGGAGGATCGGACGCTATTCGACGAGGCCGTGGCCGGCCTGCCGCTGCTGCCGCCGGTCGCAGGCGGTGCCACGCGCCAGGACTCGGTGCGCGCGGGTCTCGAGGCGCTGGCCTCGCGGGCACCTGAAATCGTGCTGGTCCACGACGCCGCACGTCCTTTCGCCAGCGCGGCGCTTGTTGTCCGTGCCATCGAGGCCGCCGGCGCCACCGGCGCCGCCATCCCCGGCATGCCGGTCACCGACACGATCAAGGCGGTGGACGGCCACGGCCGCGTCGGCGAGACGCTCGACCGCTCCCGCCTGCGCGCCATCCAGACGCCACAGGCGTTCCGCTTCGCACCGCTGCTCGAGGCGCATCGCCGTGCGCAGCGCGAAGGCCGCGACGACTTCACCGACGATGCCGCGCTCGCCGAATGGGCCGGCATGCAGGTCGTCGTGTTCGACGGCGAGCCGGCCAACATCAAAGTCACGCACGCGGAGGATTTCATGCGCGCCGAAGCAATCGAGGCGGCCCAGCTCGGCGACATCCGCACCGGAACGGGCATCGACGTGCACACGTTCGGTCCCGGCGACCATGTCGTCATCGGCGGCGTGCGCATCCCGCACACGCATGCGCTCACCGGCCATTCCGACGCCGATGTCGGCCTGCACGCGCTGGTCGACGCGATCCTCGGCGCTCTGGCCGACGGCGACATCGGCTCGCATTTTCCGCCGAGCGACATGCAGTGGAAAGGCGCCTCCTCCGACAAGTTCCTCGCCTTCGCCGTCGAGCGGGTCAAGGCGCGCGGCGGCATGATCGCGCATCTCGATCTCAACATCGTCGCCGAAGCGCCGAGGATCGGTCCGCATCGCGACGCCATGCGCGCGGCGATCGCCCGCATCGCCGGCATCGACATCTCGCGCGTCGGCGTGAAGGCCACCACCAGCGAGAAGCTCGGCTTCACCGGTCGCGGCGAAGGCATCGTCGCCTACGCCACCGCGACGGTTCGCCTGCCCTGGGCCTGATCCATGTTCGATGAGGAGATCATCAACGCCGTCGTCACTTTGCTCGACCTCTGCAAGGCGAAGAAGCTGACGGTCACGACGGCCGAATCCTGCACCGGCGGGCTGGTCGCCGCGGCGATCAGCGAGATCTCCGGCTCGTCGGTGGTGCTCGACCGTGGCTTCGTGACCTATTCCAACGAAGCCAAGCAGGAGATGCTCGGCGTGACGCCGGCGACAATCGACGTCTATGGCGCGGTGAGCAAGGAGTGCGCCGAGGAAATGGCGAAGGGCGCGCTCGCCCACGCGCAGGTCGATCTTGCGGTGTCGATCACCGGCATTGCCGGGCCGACCGGCGCGGTGCCGGGAAAACCGATCGGCCTCGTCTATTTCTGCGCCGCCGCGCGCAGCGGTCGCACCATCGCGCACGACCGCAAGTTCGGCGACATCGGCCGCTCGCAGGTGCGTCGCGCGTCGGTGCTGCAGGCGTTGGCGATGCTGACGGAGCTGGCGGACAAGGAAGAGCCGCATCCGCCGGCGGGCACGAGCTGAACGCACATCCGCACTGGGACGACGGGCTCCGGGTCACGGAGCCCGCGCGTTCGCAAGGTTCGTAACAAATCGCTGCTCAGGCGATCGGGGTCGACGTCGCCGGGCTATGCGGTTGCAGGGACGTGAGCGCCGGCTCGCCGTGAACGTGCGGCTTCACCGTCGCCGGCAGCTGCAGCACGGTCGCGCGTTGGCCCGCGCGCAGGCGGGTCACCAGCACGATCTTGCCGTTCGGAAATTCCAGCGCATCGTGATGCGTGTCGGGCCGGTCGAGATTGACCTGGCGGAAGCGCGCCACGCGTTGGCCGGTCTTGCCGAAGCCGAAACGCGGCATCAGGCGACGGAAAATGTGATCCACCTCGACGTCATGCTCGAAAGCCAGCTCGGTGCCCGGCATCAGACAGACGGCGACCTTCGGCTCACTTACTTCGGTGAAGCCGCGGGTGAACGAATTGATGAAATTCGTGGAGACGAGCTTGTCTCCGATCTTCGCAGGACGGTTTGCGACCCCGTGCAGGCTATAATCGCACATCGAGTGTTCTCCATTGTCTGCTGTCTGCGAACAGCCGAAGCGGTTGTTCAACGGCCCAACGATTTCATTTGCTTTTGGTGGCGGCCATAAGGTCGCAGCCCGCCTTTTTCTGTCGCGCGGACGAAAATATATTGTTCGCAGGAGTGGGAACGATTCGACCCCTCTCTGCGTCTTCTCTGTTTGAACGCGCTCTATGAATTGTGGCGAGCCGGCACAAAGTGCGGCGCCGACGCAGCCGGCGTCAACCTTCCTCCACCACCCACCGCGGAAATGCCAGAACCGTACCGATCAGCGCCAGTCCGGCGCCAAGCAGCACGTCTTCCAGGCGTTCCGTGAACAGCCCGCGCAAAATGCGCGGGTCGGATGTGGCGAGGTGGTAGGCAAGCAGCACCACCAGCGCGATCAGCGCGGTGTGCAGCCAGTAGCGATGCTGCAAATGGTGTGGAATGAGCGGCGCCAGGATGAGCACCGCCGCCGCGATGATCCAGGGCGATTGCAGGACGCTGGTCAGCGCGAAGGCGGCGACGACGCCGACCATGGTTCCGGCGATGCGGTGGACGATGCGCACGTAGCTCAAGCGTGCGTCTGACTGCATCACCACGAGCGTGGTCACAACCACCCAGAGCGCCCGCTCGGGGTCGAGATGCACTCCGATCCACAGGCTGGCGGTCGCCGCCCCAGCATAGGCTACGGCAAACCGGGTCCAGCCGCCCGCCGGCGGTCCGCCGCCGCCGCCGCGCTGCTGTGTCAGCGGCCCGGCAACCAGGTGATCGAGCAGGCGGGCGCAGACGACGATCAGGAGGGCAATCACCGGGTACCAGAGCAGCGCGACGGTGAATTCCGGCCCGCCGCTGGTCACGACCAGCGCCATCGCGAAATTCCGTCCTGCCATCGCCGGACCCTTGCCGAGACGGAGCACCTGTCCGGTAGTGAAGGTCGCCAGTACGAAGAGCACCCAGACCGGCCACGGAAATCCACGCAAATAAATGCCGATGAGGCCGCCAAAGCCGAGCGTCGCCGCGGCCATCGCGAGGATTGTCAGCCGTCCGGTGAGCGGGCCGTCGTCATCGGCGAAGGACAGCAATAATCCGGTCACCGCGCCGACAAGGGCGCCAGCCGGCGACTGCGCCCAGACGCCGACGCAGAGCGGGGAGCCGATCGCCGCGAGAAACAGGAGTGCCCGGCGCAACGCCGCCTGATCGATGGAGACTCTGGGCATGGGCCCTTCGGGACGGTGACGAAACCCGGACCAACGCGCCGCCCGTGGAGCCGGTTGCGCAGTTTAAGCCAGCTTGCGGCCGTAGACAGCATCGGCGCGCTTCTCGAAGGCGGCCGCCATACGGCGAAAGACGGTGTCGAATACCGCGCCGGCGAGCATGGCGAAGGTGCGGCTTCTGAACTCGTAGTCGATGAAGAACTCGACCTCGCAGGACGTGTCCGACTTCGGATGGAAGGCCCAGCGGTTCTGCATGCGGCTGAACGGGCCGTCGAGATACTCGACGAGGATGTTCAGGTTGTCGCGGTCGAGCGTGGCGCGGCTGGTGAAGCTCTGGTGAATGACCTTGTAGGCGACCGTCATCACCGCGACGATGACGCTCACCCCCTCGCCCTTCTCGGTGCGGCTCTTCATGCGCATGCCTGCGCACAGCGGCACGAATTCCGGATAGCGCTCGACGTCGGCGACAAGGTCGAACATGTCGCTGGCGGTGTGGCGGACGAGCCGGCGGGTGGAGAATTGCGGCATTCCGTTAGCGCTGCGCGGCGCGGGCGGCCTTCAGCCGCGCGAAGTCCTCGCCGGCGTGGTGCGACGAGCGGGTCAGCGGCGAGGCGGAGACCATCAGGAATCCCTTGGCGTAGGCGATCGTCTCAAGCGCCTTGAACTCGTCCGGCGGCACGAAGCGCTCGACCGCATGATGCTTGCGCGTCGGCTGCAGGTACTGGCCGATGGTGAGGAAGTCGACATTCGCCGAGCGCAGGTCGTCCATCACCTGCAGCACCTCGTTCCGCTCCTCGCCCAGGCCCACCATGATGCCGGACTTGGTGAACATCTGCGGATCGAGCTCCTTCACACGCTGCAGCAGCCGCAGCGAATGGAAGTAGCGCGCGCCAGGCCGCACCGAGAGATAGAGCGACGGCACCGTCTCGAGATTGTGGTTGAACACGTCGGGTTTTGCCGCGACCACAATCTCGACCGCGCCGTCCTTGCGCAGGAAATCGGGGGTGAGCACCTCGATCGTGGTGTCAGGGGCGTGCGTCCGGATTGCACCGATGGTCTGCGCGAAATGCCCAGCGCCACCGTCGGCGAGATCGTCGCGGTCGACCGAGGTGACGACGATGTGCGACAGGCCGAGCTTGGCGGTCGCCTGCCCGACATGCTCCGGCTCGTTGGCATCGAGCGCGTTGGGCAGACCGGTCTTCACGTTGCAGAAGGCACAGGCGCGCGTGCAGGTGTCGCCCAGGATCATGAAGGTGGCGTGCTTCTTCTCCCAGCACTCGCCGATGTTCGGGCAGCCAGCTTCCTCGCACACGGTGTGCAGGTTGTTGGCGCGCATCAGCGCCTGCGTCTCGGCATAGCCCTTCGACACCGGCGCCTTGACGCGGATCCAGGAGGGCTTCTGCGGCTGCTCCGCGGAATCCGGCCTGTGCGCCTTTTCCGGATGGCGCGGGCGCGGATTGTTGATGAGGTCGAGGACGACGGCCATGCCCCTACTTACGGCTGCCAAAGGGGGGCTGCAAGGTCGGCTGTCCGGCGGCGCGCGCGCATCAGGCCCGTCGGATCGCCCGCCAGATCAGCAAGAACACGATGGCGCCGATGGTGGCGGTGATCAGATTGCCCCAGAAATCAGGCATGACGTGCAGATTGAGCTTCTCGAACAGGAAGCCGCCGACGATTGCTCCGACGAGGCCGACCGCCAAGTTGTAAAGGAGCCCGCCCCGGCCGCCGAGGATTTGCGTCGCCAGCCAGCCGGCGACCAGGCCAATGATGATCCAATAGAAGATACTCATGCGCGGCCTCCCGCCCCGTGAAAGCTACCGCTACGCGGTCTTCGACGGCAGGCGGTTGCCCGGCGTCGAATTGGAGATTGAAAGCTCTTCCTCGCTCATGTCGGCGCCAATGTCGCCGAACAGCGGCGTCGACAGATAGCGCTCGCCGGTGTCCGGCAGCATGCAGAGGATGGTCGCACCGGAACCGGCCTCTTCCGCCACCTTGAGCGCGCCGGCGAAGGTCGCGCCGGCGGTGATGCCGACGAAGATGCCTTCCTTCTGCGCCAGCGCCTTGGCGTATTTCATCGCATCGGGGCCGGCGATGGTCATGAGCCGGTCGAAGCCCTTCTTGTCGACCGCTTCGCTGGTAATGCGCGGGATGAAGTCGGGCGACCAGCCCTGCATCGGATGCGGCCTGAAGGCCGGATGCGGTTTCGTCGGCGTGCCGTCGGCGTTGCGCTCCTGCTTCTCGCCGGACGCCAGCATCGGCGCATCGGACGGCTCGCACACGACAATCTTGGTCTCGGGCCGCTCCTTGCGCAGGACCCGGGCAACGCCGGTCAACGTGCCGCCGGTGCCGAAGCCGGTCACCCAATAGTCGAGCCGCTCGCCCTTGAAGTCGTCGACGATCTCGCGTCCGGTCGTGCGCTCGTGCATGTCCGGGTTGGCCTCGTTCTCGAACTGGCGCGTCATGAACCAGCCGTTCTTTTTGGCCAACTCCTGCGCCTTGTTGACCATGCCGAAGGCGCGCTCGGCCGCCGGCGTCAGGATCACCTTGGCGCCGAGGAAGCGCATCAACTTGCGCCGCTCGACCGAGAAACTCTCGGCCATGGTGATGACGAGCGGATAGCCCTTCGCGGCGCAGACCATGGCCAGCCCGATGCCGGTGTTGCCGGACGTCGCCTCGACGACGGTCATGCCGGGCTTCAATTCGCCGGATTTTTCAGCCGCCTCGATGACGCCGAGCGCGAGGCGGTCCTTGACCGAGCCGAGCGGATTGAAGGCCTCGATCTTGACGAAGAGGTTGACGCCCTTCGGCGCGAGCTTGTTGATGCGCACGACCGGCGTCCGGCCGATGGTGCCGAGAATGCTGTCGAACTTGGCCATCACGTCTCCCCCGGTGGCTTGCGACCGTTACATGTTCAGGACACGTCCATACGCGTCGAGCACCGCTTCCTTCATCATCTCCGACAGCGTCGGATGCGGGAAGACCGTGTGCATCAGCTCTTCTTCCGTGGTCTCCAGGTTCATGGCGACGACATAGCCCTGGATCAGTTCGGTTACCTCGGCCCCGACCATGTGCGCGCCGAGGAGCTGCCCGGTCTTCTTGTCGAAGATGACCTTGACCAGACCCTGATCCTCGCCGAGCGCGATGGCCTTGCCGTTGCCGACAAAGGGGAAGCGGCCGACGCGGACGTCGAGCTTCTTGTCCTTGCACGCCTGCTCGGTCAGCCCGACGGAGGCGACCTGCGGCGAGCAATAGGTGCAGCCGGGGATCATCAATTTGTTCATCGGGTGCGGATTGAGGCCCTTGATCGCCTCGATGCAGACGACGCCCTCGTGCTCGGCCTTGTGCGCGAGCATCGGAGGGCCGGCGACGTCGCCGATGGCGTAGATGCCGGGCACGCTGGTGCGGCTCAGCTCGTCGACCTTGACGATGCTGCGCTCGGTCTTCACGCCGAGCTTCTCGAGGCCGAGGTTCTCGATGTTGCCGACGACGCCGACGGCGGAGATGACGCGCTCGACCGTGATCTGCTGGGATTTGCCGTCCGCCTCGATGGTGGCGGTGACGCTGTCGGCCTTCTTGTCGAGTTTGCTGACCTTGGCGTTCGTGAGGATTTTAATGCCCTGCTTCTCGAAGCTCTTGCGCGCGAAGGCCTGGATCTCGTGGTCCTCGACGGGCAGGATCTGCGGCAGCACCTCGACGACGGTCACGTCGGTTCCAAACGTGCGATAGAACGACGCGAACTCGATGCCGATGGCGCCGGAGCCGATGACGAGCAGCGACTTCGGAATCGCCGGCGGCACCATCGCTTCGAAATAGGTCCAGACCAGCTTCTTGTCAGGCTCGAGGCCCGGCAGCACGCGCGGCCGTGCGCCCGTGGCGATGATGATGTGCTTGGCCCGATATTGCGCGGCACCGAGCGCGCCCTTCGGCGCCTCGGTCTTCGAGGCCTTCACGGTGACCTTGCCGGGCGCGTCGATCGCCGCTTCGCCCCAGATCACCGAGACCTTGTTCTTCTTCATCAGGAAGCCGACGCCGTCATTCAGCCGCTTCGACACGCCGCGCGAGCGCTTGACGATTTCGGCCGCATCGTAGCCGACATTGTCGGCCTTCAGCCCGTAATCCTTGGCGTGCTGCATGTAGTGATAGATCTCGGCCGAGCGTAAGAGCGCCTTGGTCGGGATGCAGCCCCAATTGAGGCAGATGCCGCCGAGATAATCGCGCTCGACGATCGCCGTCTTGAAGCCGAGCTGGGCCGCGCGGATGGCGGTGACGTAGCCGCCGGGACCCGAGCCGATGATGATGACGTCGAAGGAAGTGTCTGCCATGAGAACTCGCAGGAAATAGCCGGCCGCTCTGCCTGTCATGGCCGGGCTTGTCCCGGCCATCCCGCTTAGAATGGCACGGCCGTGCCCGCCCAAGCGAGGTCGCCGGGACAAGCCCGGCGACGACAACTACACGATCATCATCACCGGATTTTCGATCAGCGTCTTGAAGGCGGTGATGAGCTGCGCGCCGAGCGCGCCGTCGATGGCGCGGTGATCGCAGGACAGCGTCACGCTCATGATTGTGGCGATCTTGAGCTTGCCGCCCCGCACCACCGCGCGCTCCTCGCCTACGCCGACCGCCAGGATGGTCGACTGCGGCGGATTGATCACCGCGGTGAAGTCCTTGATGCCGTACATGCCGAGGTTCGACACCGAGGTGGTGCCGCCCTGGTATTCGTGCGGCTTGAGCTTCTTGCCCTTGGCGCGCGTCGAGAGGTCGCGCATCTCGTTGGAGATGGCCGAGAGCGACTTCGTCTCCGCCTGGCGGATGATCGGCGTGATCAGCCCGAACGGCAGCGCCACAGCGACGCCGATGTCGGAATGCTTGTGGCGCAGCATCGCCGCTTCCGTCCACGACACGTTGGCCTCCGGCACGCGCTGCAGCGCCAGCGCCAGCGCCTTGATGACGAAGTCGTTGACCGAAAGCTTGTAGGCGGGCTTACCGTCCTTGTCCTTCGGCGCGGTGGCGTTGATCTCTTCGCGCGCGGCGGTGAGCTTGTCGATGTCGCAGTCGACCGTGAGATAGAAGGTCGGCATCGACTGCGTCGCGGCGGTGAGCCGCTGCGCGATCGTGCGCCGCATCGAGTCGTGCGGGATGAGCTCGTAGGAGCCTTCTTCGTACAGCGACAGGATCTGCTGGTCCGACATCGCCGGAGCGATGGTCGGCGCGCCGGCAGCGGCCGTAGGGGCGGCGCCCAGCGCGCGCAGGCCTTTGCCGGATTTCGCCGCGTCGATGTCGCGAGCGATGACGCGGCCGTGCGGGCCGGAGCCCGCGACGCGCGAGAGGTCGATACCGGCCTCCTTGGCCAGCCGCTTCGCCAGCGGCGAGGCGAAGACGCGGCCGCCGGGCTTTAGCGCTGCATCGGGCGCTTTCGCAGCCGCCGGTGTTTGCACCGGCGCAGCAGCTTTCGGCGGCTCCGATTTCATCACCGGCTGCGGTTCAGTTTTGACTTCCGCTTTCGGCGCGGCGGCAGGCGCCGGCGCCTTGGCGGCGCTGGAAGCCGCCGCCTTCACGTCCTCGCCCTCGCCGGCAAGAACGGCGATCACGGCATTAACGGCAACATCCTGAGTCCCTTCGGGAACGACAATCCTGGCGAGCGTGCCCTCGTCCACCGCCTCGTATTCCATCGTCGCCTTGTCGGTCTCGATCTCGGCGAGGATGTCGCCGGACTTGACCGTGTCGCCTTCCTTCTTCAGCCACTTGGCGAGATTGCCCTTCTCCATCGTCGGCGACAACGCGGGCATCAAAATGTTGGTGGGCATGACGCTTGCGCCTTACTTGTAGCAAACCGACTTCGCCGCCTCGACCACCTCGGCGGCGGACGGCAGCGCGAGCTTCTCCAGATTGGCGGCGTAGGGCATCGGCACGTCCTTGCCGGTGACGCGCACGACCGGCGCATCGAGATAATCGAAGGCATGCTCCATCAGCCGCGCGGCGATCTCGGCACCGACGCCGGACTGCGCCCAGCCCTCCTCGACGGTCACGCAGCGGCCGGTCTTCTTCACCGACTCGACGATCGTCTCGGTGTCCATTGGCTTGAGCGTGCGCAGGTCGATGACCTCGGCCTCGATGCCTTCGGCGGCGAGTTCCTCGGCCGCCTTGAGCGCATAGGACATGCCCATCGACCAGGAGATGATGGTCACGTCCTTGCCCTCGCGCGCGATCTTGGCCTTGCCGATCGGCAGCACGAAGTCATCGAGCTTCGGCACCGGCGACGAATGCCCGTATAGAATTTCGTTCTCGAGGAAGATGACCGGATTGGGATCGCGGATCGCCGCCTTCAACAGGCCCTTGGCATCGGCGGCGGTCGAGGGCGAGACCACCTTGAGACCGGGAATGTGCGAGTACCAGGACGAATAATCCTGGCTGTGCTGTGCGGCAACGCGCGCGGCAGCGCCGTTCGGGCCGCGGAAGACGATCTGGCAGCCCATCTGGCCGCCGGACATGTACAGCGTCTTCGCCGCCGAATTGATGAGCTGGTCCATCGCCTGCATGGCGAAATTGAAAGTCATGAACTCGACGACCGGCTTCAGTCCGGAGAGCGCCGCGCCGATGCCCAGGCCGGCGAAACCGTGCTCGGTGATCGGCGTGTCGATGACGCGGCGGTCGCCGAACTCCTGCAACAGCCCCTGCGTTACCTTGTAGGCGCCTTGATATTCGGCGACCTCTTCGCCCATGACGAAGACGTTCTCGTCGCGGCGCATCTCCTCGGCCATGGCGTCACGCAGCGCTTCACGCATGGTCATGGTGACCATCTCGGTGCCTTCGGGGATCGCTGGATCGGCGGCGGCTTTCACCTCCGCGGGCGCGACCGACGCCTTCTGCTCTTTCTTCGGGGCTGGTGCCGCCGGCGACTTCGCGGCAGGCGACGCAGACTCCGCGGCCTTCTCCTGCTGCGACGGCTTCACGTCCTTTATTGCGCCCCTATCCTCGCCTTCGTTGAGGATGACGGCGATCGGCGTATTCACGGCGACGTCGGCGGTGCCTTCCGGCACCAGGATCTTGCCGAGCGTGCCCTCGTCGACCGCCTCGACCTCCATCGTCGCCTTGTCGGTCTCGATCTCGGCGATGACGTCACCCGACTTGATCGAGTCGCCTTCCTTCTTCAGCCACTTGGAGAGGTTGCCCTTCTCCATCGTCGGAGAGAGCGCGGGCATCAGTACTTCGGTCGGCATGGTTCGCTACTGTGTCCTACGCGGGCAACGTCTTTTAGGCGCGGTATACGTCGGTCCAGAGCTCGGAAACGTCCGGCTCGGGATCGTGGGTGGCGAATTCGGCGGCCTCGTTGATCAGATCGCGCACCTCGCCATCGATCTTCTTCAGCGCGTCTTCCTTGACGAGCTTGGTCTCGAGGATGCGGTGGCGCGCCATGTCGATCGGATCGTGCGTCGTGCGCACCTTCTCGACCTCCTCGCGCGTGCGGTATTTGGCCGGATCCGACATCGAGTGGCCGCGATAGCGGTAGGTCAGCATCTCGAGAATGTACGGGCCCTTGCCGGAGCGGCACCACTCGGCGGCCTTTTCGCCGGCGGCTTTGACCGCGCGCACGTCCATGCCGTCGACCTGCTCGCCGGGGATGTTGAATGAGAGACCGCGCTTCGACAGATCGACCTGCGCCGAGGCGCGCGTGATCGACGTGCCCATGGCGTAGCGGTTGTTCTCGATCACGTAGATGACCGGCAGCTTCCAGAGCTCGGCCATGTTGAAGCTCTCGTAGACCTGGCCCTGGTTGGCGGCGCCGTCGCCGAAATAGGTGACCGAGATGCTCTTGTTGCCGCGGTAGCGGTTGGCGAAGGCGAGGCCCGTGCCGATCGGCACCTGCGCGCCGACGATGCCGTGGCCGCCGAAGAAGCCCTTCTCGACGCTGAACATGTGCATCGAGCCGCCCTTGCCTTTGGAGTAGCCGTGGGCGCGGCCGGTCAGCTCCGCCATGACGCCTTTCGGGTCCATGCCGGTCGCGATCATGTGGCCGTGGTCGCGGTAGCCGGTGATGACCTGATCGCCTTCCTTCAGCGCCATCTGCATGCCGACGACGACGGCTTCCTGGCCGATGTAGAGGTGGCAGAAGCCGCCAATCAGGCCCATGCCGTAAAGCTGGCCCGCCTTCTCCTCGAAGCGGCGGATGGTGAGCATCGTCCGATAGGCGGACAATTCCTGCTCCTTGCTGAAGTCGGCGATCGGCCCCTTGGGCTGCGCCGGCTCGGCCTGCTCGGCGCTCGGATTTTTCTGGGCGACCGCCATGAATACTCCTTCAGCGGCGTCGGGAAGGTTTGTCCGCTCCCCATAGCGTAAATCATGGGAGGGCGGAAGCGTCCCACAGCCGATCAGGCCTGCACAGCCAAGTGCCGCGGGGAAGACGACGACCGCAGTGGATAACGTGTGATGGTGGAACGGGTTGCTAGTGCGGGTGCAGAAGGTAGACGAGGTCCTGCGGATCGACATAGCCGAGCAGCACCCGTGCCCGCTCGTCGAGCATGTCGGGATCGATCCGTTCGGAGCGCAACAGCGCGACCTGCCGCTCCAGTCCAGCCCGTTCCGCCTTCAACCCGGTAAGCTGCTGCTGCAGCACGCTCATCTGCTGGTCGAGGTCCGCCTGGGCGCGCAGGCCGCGGTTTCCCGTCACGGCGTTGACGGCAAAATAGCCGATGAACAGCCCGGCGAAGAGATAGAGACCCAGCACGGTCAGGATGGCGCGGCGGCGACGATGGGAGACCATGGCCGGCAAAAATGCCGCAGCCGCGTTAAAACCGGTTTAAGGACGGGGGGCTTTCGAGGCCGCCGCGCGGTTGTGGCGCGCAGGGGCCGGCTGACAGCCGGGCCCAAGGGTGCAAGGAGGCCTCTGTCCGCCGCTAAATGCGCGAGCGGATTTCGTTGAGCACGAAATTGCCGAATCGCTTGGCGCGGTTGCGCAGCACGCGCAAGGCCCCCTGATCGACGAAATAGGTTAGCAGGATCGAATCGCGCGTCTTCACCCGGTTGTGTACCGGGTCGGCCGAATGCCAGGTGTCGTCGCCGACGGCGAAGGCATAGCCGGTATTGCGCGCGAAACGCATCTGCGTCGCCTTGGGCTTGGAACCGTCGGGCAGCACGTCGTGGAAGATCGTGCCGATATCGGTGTTGGCATCGTCCGCCGGCAGATACAGCTGCACGGTGATGCCCTTCCAGCTCGTGTCGGTGTGCGGCGTAATGAGATAGCCGGGGATGTCGCGCGTCAGGATCGGGATCGGATACATGCCGACATCCGCGTGCCCTTCGCCGAATCGCTTCTTCAGCCCGGGCGCAAGCCGGCGCATGAATGCCTGCTTCACCGGCTCCGAGCACAGCGCGCGCCCGACGATATCCCAGAGTTCCTTCTTATCCGGCGGCAGATTGCGGATGTATTCGGGAAAGAGATCGATCTTCACCCGCGTATGCGTGCCATCCTCGAGGTCGTGGCCCTTGCTGCGGCCGTGCATCGGCCGGTAGTCGCGGTTCTGCGGCATCAACGCGACCATCTGCGCGTAGATGTCGTCAGGGAAGACGCGATCGAATTCGAGATGGAAGAACGGCTTTTCCACCGCGCGCGCGGCGTCGATGGACTGCGCGATCGATTCGGCCAGACGCGCGACCGCGCGCTTGCGGTCATGCGGGGCGAATTGCGTGGACTGATCCATGGACGACCTCGCTGTTTGGCCTGAGGCTCTTCGCAAATGTGCGGGGATTTGCGCCCCGACGCAAGGCGAAGCGAAAGACTGATTACCGCTTGCCCTTGAGCACCGACCGGCCACCATAGAGAGCCTGATCGCCAAGTTCCTCCTCGATCCGCAGCAGTTGATTGTACTTCGCGGTGCGGTCGGAACGGGCGAGCGAGCCGGTCTTGATCTGCCCGCAATTGGTGGCGACGGCGAGGTCGGCGATGGTCGAATCCTCGGTCTCGCCGGAGCGGTGCGACATCACGCAGGTGTAGGCCGCCTTGTGCGCCATTTCGACGGCGGCCAGCGTTTCGGTCAGCGTGCCGATCTGGTTGACCTTGATCAGGATCGAATTGCCCATGCCCTGCTCGATGCCCTGCGACAGGCGCTTGACGTTCGTCACGAACAGGTCGTCGCCGACGAGCTGGCACTTGGCGCCGATCTTCTCGGTGAGGATCTTCCAGCCGGCAAAGTCGTCCTCGCTCATGCCGTCCTCGATCGAGACGATGGGATAGCGGCCGACGAGGTCGGCCAGATACTGCGCCTGCTCGGCGGCGGAGCGTGTCTTGCCCTCGCCCGCGTAGACGTATTTGCCGTCCTTGAAGAACTCGGTGGCGGCGCAATCGAGCGCCAGCATCACGTCCTCGCCGGGCTTGTAGCCAGCCTTCTCGATCGCCTGCATGACGAAATCGAGCGCGGTTTCCGCCGACTTCAGGTTCGGCGCGAAGCCGCCTTCGTCGCCGACATTGGTGTTGTGGCCGGCCGCCTTCAGCGCCGACTTCAGCGTCTGGAACACCTCGACGCCCATGCGCAGGCCGTCGGCGAACGTCGCAGCGCCGGTCGGCATGATCATGAATTCCTGGAAGTCGATCGGGTTGTCGGCGTGCACGCCGCCATTGACGATGTTCATCATCGGCACCGGCAACTGCCGCGCCGAGGTGCCGCCGACGTAGCGGTAGAGCGGCAGGCCGGAAGCCTCCGCGGCCGCCTTGGCGGTCGCTAGCGAGACGCCGAGGATGGCGTTGGCGCCGAGCCGGGCCTTGTTCGGCGTGCCGTCGAGCTCAATCATCGTCTCGTCGATCTGCGTCTGCGCCTCGGCGTCCATGCCGCCGATGGTGTCGAAGATCTCGCCGTTGACGGCGTCGACCGCCTTGGTCACGCCCTTGCCGAGATACCGCTTCTTGTCACCGTCGCGCAGCTCCACCGCCTCGTGCGCGCCGGTCGAGGCGCCCGAAGGCACGGCGGCGCGGCCGCGGGACCCGTCTTCCAGCAGCACATCGACCTCGACGGTGGGGTTGCCGCGGGAGTCCAGGATTTCGCGGCCGATGATGTCGACGATGGCTGTCATGTGCAGGGTCCCGATGCGTTGTGCGGCGCTTCTACAGGATCGATAACCCCCTTGTCATGCCCCGCGCCGGCAAGGCATGCAGGGGATGAGGAAAGGCACGGTAACCCCCGATGGCGAAACGCAGTTTGCAGCTTGGCCGCCCGGCCCCGATCCCCGCCTCCCCTGGCAAGGCGGTGCTCGACCGCGTGCCCAATCCGCAGCCCGGCACGAACTACGTCGCTCGCTTTACCGTGCCGGAGTTCACCACCCTCTGCCCGATCACCGGCCAGCCCGACTTCGCGCACCTGGTCATCGACTACGTGCCGGCCAAATTCCTGGTCGAATCCAAGTCGCTGAAGCTCTACCTGAACAGCTTCCGCAACCACGGCGCCTTCCACGAAGACTGCACAGTGGCCGTCGGCAAGCGGCTCGTCGCGCTCCTGAAGCCGAAATGGCTGCGGATCGGCGGCTACTGGTATCCGCGCGGCGGCATCCCGATCGACGTGTTCTGGCAGGCCGGCAAGCTGCCGAAGGACGTCTGGGTGCCCGAGCAAGGCGTCGCGCCCTACCGCGGCCGCGGCTAGATGGAGATCGGCTCGCGGCGGAGCCATTGCGCGCAAGTCCAGCCGACGACGACCAGGACCGCCGCGCCGAAGACCAGCATCGGTCGGATGCCGATACTGGCGAGGCTTAGGCCGTAGACGATCGGACCGATCGCCTGTCCCATGAAGAAGAAAAACGAGTGCAGCGCCATCGCCGAGCCGCGCGCGCTCGGGGCCAACTCGCTGGCGTAGATCTGGATCACCGCGTGCAGCGAGTAGAATCCGAATCCGAGCAGCGCGAAATTGAAGAATTCGACCGGCCAGGGCAACGTCGCCGCGATCACCAGCAGGCAGAACCCCATGGTCATGCCGCCGAGCCGCATCATCCAGCGCTCGCCGAGGATCGGCAGCAGACGCGAGACCGTCACACCGTAGAGTGCGCCGCCGATGCCGAAGCCCGCGATCACGATGCCGGCGATCGATGCGAGCGTGACGCCGGCGGCATGCATCATGTTCGCGATGTGCGGGAACACGCCGTACATGAAGACGGCTTCGAGGAAGACCGCGCCGAAGCAGATTTTGGCCAGCGGATTCTTGAAGATCGTGCGGTAGCTCGGGCCGAGCGCGGACAGGTCGAAGCGTCCGCCGACCTCCTTGAAGCCGCGGAAACCTGGCAGCGCCGCGAGCATTGCGATGAAGCCGACCGCGCCGGTCGAGAAGAACACGCCGCGCCAGCCGACGAGGTCGCCGACGAAGCCGGCACAGGTGGCGCCGAGCACGTTGCCGGTCATGATCGCCAACAGCAGGCGGCCCATGGCCACTTGCCGCTCATGCACGGGCACACGGTCGCCGACGAGCGCGAAGGCGATCGGCACGACGCCGCCGGAGGCCAGCCCGGCGATCACACGTCCGGCGATGAGCACCTCGAAGTTCGGGGCGATGCCGCTGATGAAGGTCGCCACCGTCAGCGTGGCAAGACACATCAGCATCAGCCGCGGCTTGCTGAACATGTCGGCCAGGGCCCCGAGCAGCGGCTGCACCAGCGCATAGGGCAACGTGAAGGCGGTCGACAGCAATGCCGCCGTGCGCGGCTCGACGTGCAAGCCGAGCGCGATCTGCGGGATGATCGGGTCGGTCGAACGGATGAACAGCGAGCTCGCAAACACGACGAGCGCGATGAGATTGAGGGTGCGGTTCATCGCCTGTGGCCTGAACGTCAGGCTTTGGCTAAGCGGTCGAATTCAACCAGCTTGCGCAGAAGTGGCTCCATCTCCTTGAGCGGCATCATGTTAGGGCCGTCGGAGGGCGCGCGATCGGGGTCCTGGTGCGTTTCGATGAAGACGCCGGCGACCCCTATGGCCACCGCCGCCCGCGCCAGCACGGGCACAAACTCGCGCTCGCCGCCCGAGGACGTACCCTGCCCGCCCGGCTGTTGCACCGAATGGGTGGCGTCGAAGATCACCGGCGCGCCGGTCCGCTTGAGGATGGGCAGCGCGCGCATGTCGGAGACGAGCGTGTTGTAGCCGAAGGACACGCCACGCTCGGTGACGAGCACGTTGGGATTGCCGGCGCCGGTGATCTTGGCGACGACGTTGGCCATGTCCCACGGCGCCAGGAACTGGCCCTTCTTGACGTTGACCACCTTGCCGGTTGCCGCCGCGGCGATGAGCAGGTCGGTCTGGCGGCAAAGGAAGGCCGGAATCTGAAGCACGTCGACGGCCTCGGCCACCGGCTTGCACTGCGCGGCGTCGTGCACGTCGGTGAGCACCGGCAGCTTCAGTTTCTCCCGGATCTCGGCGAACACCGGCAGCGCCTTGTCGAGCCCGACCCCGCGCGCCGAACCCGCCGAGGTGCGGTTCGCCTTGTCGAACGAGGTTTTGTAGACGAGGCCGATGCCGACGCGCGCCGCGATCTCCTTCAGCGCCGTCGCCATTTCGAGCGCGTGCGCGCGGCTCTCCATCTGGCAGGGGCCGGCGATCAGCGCGAGCGGCAGGTCGTTGCCGAACCTGGCGCTGCCAATGGTGACGATTGTGTTGGGTTTCACGGTGTTCACGGTCGCCTCGTGGCCGCGACCATGCGGCGCTGACGTCGCTGGGTCAACGGCGCGTTGCAGGCCAGATCAGACCAGTCTCGAGCGCTCCACCGCCGCGCCGATGAACGACGCGAACAGCGGATGCGGGTCGAACGGCCGCGACTTGAGCTCGGGGTGGAATTGCACGCCGATGAACCAGGGGTGGTCCTCGTACTCGACGATCTCCGGCAGGATGCCATCGGGCGACATGCCGGAGAAGCGCATGCCGCGCTGCTCGAGGCGATCCTTGTAGGCGGTGTTGACCTCGTAGCGGTGGCGATGGCGTTCGGAGATTTCCGTCGCACCGTAGATCTGAGCCACCCGGCTGCCGCGCGAGAGCACCGCGTCATAGGCCCCTAACCGCATGGTGCCGCCGAGATCGCCGCTGGCGGTGCGCTTCTGCAATTCGTTGCCCTTCAGCCATTCGGTCATCAGGCCGACGATCGGCTCGGGCGTCGGGCCGAATTCGGTCGAGTTGGCCTCGGTAATGCCGCACAGATTCCGCGCCGCCTCGATGCAGGCCATCTGCATGCCGAAGCAGATGCCGAAATACGGCACCTGCCGCTCGCGCGCGAACTGCGCCGCGCGGATCTTGCCTTCGGCGCCGCGCTGGCCGAAGCCGCCGGGCACGAGGATGCCGTTGACGTGCTCGAGGAACGGCGCCGGGTCCTCGTTCTCGAACACTTCCGACTCGATCCAGTCGAGATTGACCTTCACCTTGTTGGCGATGCCGCCGTGCGAGAGCGCCTCGATCAGCGATTTGTAGGCGTCCTTCATCCCGGTGTACTTGCCGACCACCGCGATGGTGACGTCGCCTTCCGGATTGCGGATACGCTCGTTGATCAGCCGCCAGCGCTCGAGGTCGGCCGGCTGCTGCGGCTCCACGCCGAAGGCGGCAAGCACTTCCGCCGCCAGGCCCTGCGCCGAATAGGCTTCCGGCACGGCGTAGATGTTGTCGACGTCGCGCGCCTCGATCACGGCGCTTTCGCGCACGTTGCAAAACAGTGCCAGCTTGCGCCGCTCGCCTTCCGGAATCGGCCGGTCGGTGCGGCAGAGCAGGACGTCCGGCTGGATGCCGATCGAGCGCAGTTCCTTCACCGAATGCTGCGTCGGCTTGGTCTTCAGTTCGCCGGCGCTCGGGATGAAGGGCAGCAGCGTCAGATGGACGTAGACCGCGTGCTGGCGCGGCAGGTCATTGCCCAACTGACGGATCGCCTCGAAGAACGGCAGGCCTTCGATGTCGCCGACCGTGCCGCCGACCTCGACCAGCACGAAGTCAAAGCCCTCGTTGCCATCGCGGACGAAATCCTTGATGGCGTTGGTGACGTGCGGGATCACCTGGATGGTCGCGCCGAGATAGTCGCCGCGCCGCTCCTTGGTGAGGATGTCCTGGTAGATGCGGCCGGTGGTGATGTTGTCGTGCCGCGTCGCCGGGCGACCGGTGAAGCGCTCGTAATGGCCGAGGTCGAGATCGGTTTCGGCGCCGTCGTCGGTGACGAAGACCTCGCCGTGCTGATACGGCGACATCGTGCCGGGATCGACGTTGAGATAGGGGTCGAGCTTGCGCAGGCGGACTTTGTAGCCGCGCGCCTGCAGCAGCGCGCCAAGGGCTGCTGAAGCCAGACCTTTGCCAAGGGACGAGACCACGCCGCCGGTGATGAAAATGTACCGCGCCATGGGGCCTAACCTTTAGCGAGGCCGAATCGATTCGACGAGGGCGAAAAACGAAGGGCGGCTCTGCGCTTGTGCGTAGTGTGCAAAACTCTCTGTCTTTCCGAAGCTTGCAACGCGAACCTCAGGTCCTATCGCAACGAAGAAGGGCCGGTCACCCGGCCCTTCCGAAGGTCTCTATTTCGACTGCGGCACCGTCGGGCCGCTCGGAGCCGCGGGCGCCGCCGGGGCGGCCGGCGGGGCGGCCGGCGGTTGCGCCGGCTGACCGCCGCCAAGCTGCTTGAGCAGCCCCCCTTGTCCGCCGAGCGGCGGCGGGCTGCCCGGCGCCGCCGGAGACGTCGCCGGCGCGCTTGAGCCGCCAAGGATCGAGGTCGGCTTGCGATCGAAGCCGGCGAGGATCGACAGGATCAGGCTGGTGACGAAGAACAGGCCGGCGAGAATCGCTGTCGCGCGCGTCAGCACGTTGGCCGTGCCGCGGCTGGTCATGAAGCCGCCGCCGCCACCGATTCCGAGGCCGCCGCCTTCCGAGCGCTGCAGCAGGACCACGCCGATCAGGGCGAGCACGAGCATCAAATGAATGACGATGACGACTTGCTGCATAAGGCCAAAATCCGTTCGAACCCATCCGCTCGCGGCCACAGCCCGAGCCGACGTATTTCGCTCCATATAGGAAGGCGTGGCGGTCTCTACACGATCGAAACCGGTTTTTCCACCCTTGCCCGACTATTCGTAAACGGCGGCAATGCCAAGGAAATCCTCGGCTTTGAGGCTGGCCCCGCCGACCAGCGCGCCGTTGACGTGAGGGATGGTGAGCAGTTCCCCGGCGTTGGCCGGCTTCACCGAGCCGCCGTAGAGGATGCGCACGGCCCCGCCCTCCGGACCGAAACGGCCGATCAGCCGCTCCCGGATGAAGGCGTGCACGAGCGCGACGTCGTCCGGCGTCGGCGTCAAGCCGGTGCCGATGGCCCAGACCGGCTCATAGGCGATCACCAGATTGGCCCCGATTGCGCCATCCGGGACTGAGCCGTCGATCTGCCGTCCGACCACGTCGAGCGTCTCATCGGCCTCGCGCTGCGCCCGGGTTTCGCCGACGCAGACGATGGCGGTCAGGCCCGCGCGCCACGCAGCCTCGGCCTTGGCGCGCACGGCGTCGTCGGTCTCGTGGTGATCGGCGCGGCGCTCCGAGTGGCCAACGATGACGGCAGTGGCGCCGGCGTCGGCCAGCATCTCGGCGGCGATGTCGCCGGTATGCGCGCCGGAGGCCTTGGCGTGGCAGTCCTGGCCGCCGATGACGACGCCGGAGTCACGTGCTCCTTGCGCGAACTGGGCGACCAGGGTCGCCGGCGGGCAGACCATCAGATCCGCCTTGCCGGCGAGCCGCGCGGCGCCGGCAATGATCTTGCCGAGCTCGCCGACGGAGGCCTTGAGCCCGTTCATTTTCCAGTTGCCCGCGACCAGCGGCAGCAGCGTCTTCCCGGCCATGAACCTGTTCCCTTCGCCGCGAGCCGTTACCAGACCCACGCCGCCCGCGCCAGACTGCGGCGCTAAAGCCGATCCCTCTTGTGTTGCAGGGCGTTGGGGCAAAGCTTAAAAGAGCCCCCGCCTCCCGTCATTTGACCGGAACCTTAAAGGACAGGACGAAGTCGCGCGCCAATGCTCCGCAACATCCACAAAGCCTCCTCGACCTGGCTCGGCAAAGGCATCATGGCCGCCGTCATGGGCATCCTTGTCGTCAGCTTCGCGATCTGGGGCATCGCCGATATTTTCCGCGGCGGCTTCGGCCAGAACGACGTCGCCACCATCGGCGGCAGCACGATCTCGATCGACGAATTCCGGCAGTTCTACAACCAGCGTCTGCAGCAGCTGAGCCGCCAGACCGGCCGGCCGATCTCGCCGGACCAGGCGCGCGGGCTCGGCCTCGACCGGCAGTTGCTCGGCCAGCTCGTCGCCCAGGTGACGCTCGACGAGCAGGCGCGCACCATGCACCTCAACCTCGGCAACGAGCAGATCGCCGGGGCCATCGAGAACGACCCGACGTTCAAGGGGCCGAACGGCCAGTTCGATCCCAACCGCTTCGCGCAGATCATCCGCGACGCCGGCTACACCGAGCAGCGTTTCGTCGCCGAACAGCGCAATGTGCTCCTGCGCCGGCAGATCGCGCAGAGCATCGGCGGCGACGTGCCGGTGCCGACGGTGGCGATGGAAGCGCTCAACAAGTTCGAAAACGAGCATCGCGACATCGATTATCTCGTGCTCGGCGGCGCGCAGGCCGGCGATGTGCCGGCGCCGACGCAGGACCAGCTGACGAAGTTCTACGACGAACGCAAGGCGATGTTCCGCGCGCCGGAATTTCGCAAGGTCAATCTGCTGGCGGTCTCGCCCGCCCAACTGGCGAAGCCCGACCAGGTCAGCGACGCCGACGCCAAGACCTACTTCACCCAGCATGAGGGCCAGTACGGCACGCCGGAAAAGCGCGAACTGCACCAGATGGTCTTCCCGGACGAGGCGAAGGCCGCCGCCGCGCGCGACGAGATCACCAAGGGCCAGACCTTCGCCCAGGTGGCGACGGCGCACGGACTGAAACCGTCCGACGTCGATGTCGGCATGGTCACCAAGACGCAGATCATCGATCCGGCGGCCGCCAGCGCCGCCTTCTCGCTGCCGCTCAACGAGATCAGCCAGCCGGTGAAGGGCCGCTTCGGCACGCTGCTGCTGCTCGTGACCAAGATCGAGCCGGGCTCGCAGCAGACGTTCGAGCAGGTCGCACCCCAGATCAAACAGACGATCGCCGAGACGCGCGCGCGCGGCTCGATGAACGATCTGCGCGACAAGGTCGAGGACGAGCGCGCGAGCGGCGCGACCCTGCCCGAGACGGCCAAGAAGCTCGGCCTCAAGGTGGTCACCGTCGACGCCATCGACCGCTCCGGCCGCGGCCCCGACGGCAAGATCGTGCCGGCGCTGCAGCCCTACCCGCCGACCCTGCTCAACGCGGTCTTCACGACCGACGTCGGCGTCGACAACGAGGCGCTGCAACTGCCGGGCGGCGGCTTCCTCTACTACGAAGTGACGAACGTCACGCCGTCGCATGACCGCAAGCTCGAGGACATCAAGCCGCAGGTCGAGGCGCGCTGGCGCGACGATCAGATTGCCGAGCGGTTGAAGAAGAAATCCGACGCCATGCTCGCCAAGCTCAAGGCGGGTACGACGCTCGAACAATTGGCGAGCGACGAGAAGCTGACCGTGCAGAAGGCGATCGACCTGCAGCGCGGCAAGGCCGGGCCGAACGTGCCGGCGAACGTCGTCGACGTCGCGTTCAAGACGCCGAAGGACGGCTTCGCCGCGGCCGATGGCAACAACGAGGCGCAGCGCTATCTCCTCCGCGTCGCGCAGGTGACCGATCCGGCGATGGACACCAATGCCGTGACGTTGCGCGAGCTCAAGACGCTGCTGCAGAACGCCTATTCCGACGATCTCATCGGCCAATACCTGGCGCGGCTCGAGAGCGAGTACAACGTCAGCATCAATCAGTCGGCGGTGAACCAGGTCGTCGGCGCGCCAACCGAACGGTAGCCATGCAGATCGAGCCGTCGGAGGACGTCTTCGCCGCGCGCTATCGGCGCGGCGAGGCGCAGGTGGTGTGGACGACCCTCGTCGCCGATCTGGAAACGCCGGTGTCGGCCTTTCTCAAGCTCGGCGGCGGCAAGCCGATGAGCTTCCTGCTCGAGTCGGTCGAGGGCGGCGCCGTGCGCGGCCGCTATTCGATCATCGGGCTCGAGCCCGATCTCGTCTGGCGCGCGCAGGATGGCAAAGCATCGATCAACCGCTCCGCGCGCAGCAAGCCGGACACGTTCGAACCGTGCGGCGCCCCGCCGCTCGATGACTTGCGGGCGCTGATCGCGGAGAGCCGCATCGCTCTGCCCGACGTGCTGCCGCCGATGGCCGCCGGCGTGTTCGGCTATCTCGGCTACGACATGGTGCGGCAGATGGAGCATCTGCCGGCGGACAAGCCGGACCCGGTCGGCATTCCCGACGCGGTGATGGTGCGGCCGACGCTCATCGTCGTGTTCGACACGGTCAAGGACGCGATGACCGTGGTGACGCCGGTGCGGCCGGAGCCTGGCGTCGACGCGACCGTGGCGCTCGTGCGCGCGGTCGAACGCCTCGGCGCCGTGGTCGACGCACTCGACCGCCCGCTCGACAAGTCGCTCACCGATTTCGCCGAAGGACCGATCGACGTGCCGGCGCAGTCGAACACGACGCCGCAGGAATTCGCCGGCATGATCGCGCGCGCGAAGGAGTACATCGCCGCCGGCGACGCCTTCCAGATCGTGCTGGCGCAGCGCTTCGAGGCGCCGTTCACGCTGCCGCCCTTCTCGCTCTATCGCGCGCTCCGCCGCACCAATCCCTCGCCTTATCTCTACTTCCTCGACTTCGGCGGCTTCGCCGTCGCCGGTTCGAGCCCGGAGATCCTGGTGAAGGTGTCGCACGACGTCGTCACCATCCGGCCGATCGCCGGTACAAGGCCGCGTGGGCTCACGCCGCACGAGGACAAGGCGCTCGAAGAGGAGTTGCTCGCCGATCCGAAGGAGCGCGCCGAGCATCTGATGCTGCTCGACCTCGGCCGTAACGACGTCGGCCGCGTCGCCGCGATCGGCACGGTGACGGTCACCGACCAGTTCTTCATCGAGCGCTACAGCCACGTGATGCACATCGTCTCCAACGTCGAGGGCAGGCTCGATGCCAAATACGATGCGCTCGACGCGCTGGCCGCCGGCTTCCCGGCCGGCACCGTGTCCGGTGCGCCGAAGGTGCGCGCGATGCAGATCATCGACGAACTGGAGAAGGACAAGCGCGGCCTCTACGCCGGCTGCGTCGGCTACTTCTCCGCCGCCGGCGAGATGGACACCTGCATCGTGCTGCGCACCGCATTGGTGAAGGACGGCAAGATGTACGTGCAGGCCGGCGCCGGCATCGTCGCCGATTCCAACCCGGCCTCCGAGCAGCAGGAATGCGTCAACAAGGCGAAGGCTTTGTTCCGCGCGGCGGAAGAGGCGCGGCGCTTCGCCAGCCAGGCCAAGCGCGGTCAGTAGCGGAGGACGAGCGATGTCCGACGACCACGATCATCCGCACGAGCCGAGGTGGAAGCACGACGGCGTCCGGGTCATCCCCGGCAACAATCTCGACCCGAACACGGCGCAGACGCCCGGCATGGACCGCAAGGCGGCGATCAATGCCGCGCGCGTCGGCGCGCAGAAGATCTGGGCCGGCACCGTCGCCATCCACCCGAACGCCAAGACCGGCGCGCATCATCACGGCGCGCTGGAAAGCGTGATCTATGTCGTGCGCGGCCGCGCACGCATGCGCTGGGGCGAGCACCTCGAATTCACCGCCGAAGCCGGCCCCGGCGACTTCATCTACGTGCCGCCTTACGTGCCGCACCAGGAGATCAACGCCAGCCGCGACGAGGTGCTCGAATGCGTGCTGGTGCGTTCGGACAACGAGGCGGTCGTGGTCAATCTCGACATCGAGCCGGTCGAGAAGCCGGAAGACGTCGCCTGGATCGACTCGATCCACAAGGCATGAGGCGCCGTCGCCTCAGGCGAACCAGCCGACCGCCGCGCCGACGAGGATGACGACGCCGAGCAGGAAACGGTAGAGCACGAAGGGCCAGCTCGAGTAGCGCTCGAGGATGCGCATCAGGCCCCAGATCGTGAAGAAGGCCGAGATCGAACCGACCACTAGCCCGACCGCGAGCACAGACCAGCCGTGCGCGCTGAGATGAACCTTGTGCAGTTCGTAAATTTCCTTCAGCCCGGCGAGCGTGATCGCCGGAACGCCGAGCAGGAACGAGAAGCGCGCCGCCTCCTCGCGCTTGAAACCGAGCGCCAGCGCGCCCGTCAGCGTCGAGCCGGAGCGTGACACGCCGGGGATGAGCGCACCGACCTGCGCGATGCCGACCAGCAGCGCGTCCCAGAAGCTCGCCTGCTCCATCGTGCGGCGATGACGCGCTCTGATCTCGGCGATGCCGAGCAGCGCCGCCAGCCCGACGCAGGCCCAACCGATCACCTCGATGCGCCGCAGCGGCGAGTTGCAGGCATTCAATACCGGCGCCAACGCGAGTCCGGCGAGCCCGATCGGGATAGTCGCGATGCACACCCAGATGACGAAGCGCAGCGAATGATCGCTGAAACGGCCTTGCGATAGTGCCGACAGCGAATTGACGAACAGCCCTTTCACGTCGGCCCAGAAGTAGCTGACGACCGCAGCCAGCGCCGCGAGCTGCATCGCCGCGGAAAAGGCCGAGCCCGGGTCGGTCCAGCCGAGGAACGCCGGCACCAGTCGCATATGCGCGGTGGAGGAGATCGGCATCAGTTCGGTAATGCCCTGCAGTACGCCGAGAATGGCTACCTTACCGTAGCCGAGGGCGACGAAGCCCGTATCCAGGCCCCGCGTACACACATCGCTCATGGTGATGATCTCCAGCTTCCGATGGCCGGCGCCACCAGCCCGCGCTTTATGGCGTTTTTATCCGAATCGCACGTCCCCGGTCTTAGTATGCATAGCCGGGGGCGGCTTTACGGACATTGCGCGACATTCGCGCGACGACACCGCATGACGCCGATCAAAACCGCGGTCACGCTGGCGCTTGCAATGATGGCTTTGCAACAGACGGCGCGCGCCGCAGCATGGGGCTACTGTGTCGCTCCTGCGGACGCGCAGAATCGCGTCTATGTCTCGAAGCCGTTTCCGGCCAGCGCGACGGACGCGGCGGAACCGGGCTTCGACACCGCCCTCACCGAGCACCGTCTGGCGCACGATGTGGTCGAATGCGCCCACGCCGAAAACGAAGCCGCGGCGATCATCATGCGGCAGCACGCCATCGCGGTAAATCGCGGGTGGGGCCGAGAGGTGATCGATATGCCATGGCGGCCGCTGCGGTGAGCCACGCAACTCCGGAAATCGCCAAATGCCTCGAGGAAACGAAGGCACGAGGTGCTCCCCGACGGCAACCAGGGCTGCTTGACCCCCCTCCGCCCGCGCCGTAAGACCCTGAGCGGGCAGCAGAACATGATCGTTGTCATCGACAATTACGACAGCTTCACCTTCAACCTCGTCCATTACCTGGGCGGGCTGGGGGCGGACGTCATCGTCCATCGCAACGACAAGATTTCCGCCGACGCGGTGCTGGCGCTGGCGCCCGACGCCATCGTGCTTTCGCCCGGCCCCTGCACCCCGAACGAGGCCGGCATCTGCCTCGACCTCATCGGCAAGGCAAAAAGTCAGGTGCCGCTCCTCGGCGTCTGCCTCGGCCATCAGGCCCTTGGCCAGGCTTTCGGCGGCAAGGTGGTCCGTGCGCCGGTGCCGATCCACGGCAAGCTGTCCGAGATCCGGCACACCAATACCGGCGTGTTCCGCGGCATCAACGGCCCGTTCAAGGCGACGCGCTATCATTCTCTGGTCGTCGACCGCGCCTCGCTGCCGCGCGAGCTCATCGCCAATGCCGAGACCGAGGATGGCCTCGTCATGGGGCTGATGCACGCGACCCTGCCGATCCATGGCGTGCAATTCCATCCCGAGAGCATCGCCTCGGAGCACGGCCATCTGATGCTGAAGAATTTTCTCGATCTCGCGGCCGAATGGAACGCAAAGAGCGGCCGCCGCACCGCCTCGGGCCTGAAGACAGCGGTCTAGAAGGGGCGGACATGGCCGACGAATTCAAGGCGCTCATCGCCAAGGTCGCGACCGGCGCCAGCCTTACCCGCGAGGAATCCGCCGCCGCCTTCGACCGCATGATGTCGGGCGAAGCGACGCCATCGCAGATGGGCGCCCTCCTGATGGGGCTGCGCGTGCGCGGCGAGACCGTCGACGAGATCACCGGCGCGGTGACGACGATGCGCGCGAAGATGTTGGGCGTGAAGGCGCCAGCCGACGCCATCGACGTCGTCGGCACCGGCGGCGACGCTTCCGGCTCCTACAACATCTCGACCTGCGCCGCCTTCATTGTCGCCGGCGCCGGCGTGCCGGTCGCCAAGCACGGCAACCGCGCGTTGTCGTCGAAGTCGGGCGCGGCCGACGTGCTGCAGGCCTTGGGCGTTAATATCGATCTGGATTCCGCAGGCGTCGGCCGCTGCATCCGCGATGCCGGCATCGGCTTCATGTTTGCGCCGGCGCATCATCCTGCGATGAAGAACGTCGGCCCGACTCGCGTCGAGCTCGGCACGCGCACGATCTTCAATCTGCTCGGGCCGCTGTCGAACCCGGCGAGCGTCAAGCGGCAGATGATCGGCACCTTCTCGCGCCACTGGATCGAGCCGATGGCGCAGGTGCTGAAAAATCTCGGCTCCGAGTCGATCTGGGTCGTGCACGGCTCCGATGGGCTCGACGAGATCACCACGACGGGTCCGACCGCCGTCGCCGAGCTCAGGGACGGCAGAGTGCGCAGCTTCGAGATCACGCCGGAAGACGCCGGCCTTCAGAGGAGCAAGCCGGACGCCCTGCGCGGCGGTGACGCCGAGCACAACGCCAAGGCGCTGCTCGGCGTGCTGCAGGGCAAGGGCGGCCCCTTCCGCGACGTCGCCGTGCTCAATGCCGCGGCGGCGCTGATCGTCGCCGGCAAGGCGAAGGATTTGAAGGAAGGCGCCGCACTCGCCGCCAAGTCGATCGACACGGGCGAAGCCGAAGGCCGCCTCGACCGGCTGATCGCCGTGTCGAACGCCACGGAGGAATGACGTGGCCGACATTCTGAAAAAGATCGAGGCCTACAAGCGCGAGGAGATCGCGGCGGCCAAGCGCGCGAAGCCACTGTCGGTGATCGAGGCCGAGGCAAAGGCGCAAGGTGCCCCACGCGGCTTCCTCAAGGCGATCGAGCGCAAGATCGCGACCGACGCCTACGCCCTCATCGCCGAGATCAAGAAAGCCAGCCCCTCGAAGGGCCTGATCCGCGCCGATTTCGATCCGCCGGCGCTCGCGCGCGCCTACGAAGAAGGCGGCGCCACCTGCCTCTCGGTGCTGACCGACGCCCCCTCGTTCCAGGGCCGGCCGGAATACCTGACGCAGGCGCGCGCGGCGACGCGGCTGCCGGCCCTGCGCAAGGACTTCATCTACGAGCCCTATCAGGTTGCCGAGGCGCGTGCCTGGGGCGCCGATTGCATTCTGATCATCATGGCCGGAGTCACCGACTCCGCCGCCCAGCAGATCGAAAGCGCCGCTCTTAGCTGGGGTATGGATGTTTTGATTGAAGTTCATCAGGAAGATGAGCTCGACCGCGCTTTGAAGTTAAAGTCGAAGTTGATCGGCATAAACAACCGCGACCTGCGCACCTTCGAGACGACTTTGGCCGTCTCCGAGCGCCTTGCCCCGCGCGTCCGGAAGGACCGCGTCGTCGTCGGCGAGAGCGGGCTCTATGCCCCAGCCGACCTCGCCCGCCTCGCGAAGGTCGGCATCTCGACCTTCCTCATCGGCGAAAGCCTGATGCGCCAGGCGGACGTCGCCGCCGCGACCCGCGCCCTGCTGGCGCGCCAGACCGCCGCCGCGGAGTGACGAGCATGGCCCGCAAGACCAAGTCTTCGCGGAGCCGCAAGCCGCCCTCGCCAGCCCCGCAGCCGACGCTCAGCCACATCGACCAGCGCGGCGAAGCGCGCATGGTGGACGTCTCCGGCAAGCCGCAGACCGAGCGCATCGCGGTCGCCGAGGGCCATGTCACCATGCGCAAGGACACGCTCGACCGCGTCATCGCCGGCAACGCGCTCAAGGGCGACGTGCTCGGCGCCGCGCGGCTCGCCGGCATCATGGCGGCCAAGCGCACGCATTCGCTCATCCCGCTCTGCCATCCGCTGCCGATCACCAAAGTCGAGATCGAGATCGATCCGGAGCACGCCCTGCCCGGTTACCGGGTACAGGCGACCGTCAAGGTCAACGGCCAGACCGGGGTCGAGATGGAGGCGCTGACCGCCGTGTCGGTCGCGTGCCTGACCATCTACGACATGGTCAAGGCGATCGAGAAAGGCATGCGCATCGAGGGCATCCGCCTTCTGGAAAAGCGTGGCGGCAAGTCCGGCGACTGGCGTGCGGAGAAGTCCTGAAATGCCGTTGATGCCGGTTGCCGAAGCGTTGCGCCAGGTGCTGTCCGGCACGCAGCCGCTTGGCACAGAGACCGTCGCACTCGATGACGCGCTCGCCCGCGTGCTGGCGACCGATCTCGCCGCGAAGCGCACGCAGCCTCCGGACGACGTCTCGGCCATGGACGGCTATGCCGTGCGCGCCGCGGACACGGCGCACGAGCCGTCGACGCTGACCATCATCGGCGAGGTCGCCGCCGGCCATCCCTTCGAGGGCACGGTCGGCCCGGGCGAGGCCGCTCGCATCTTCACCGGCGGCGTGCTGCCGGCCGGCGCCGACTGCGTGATCATCCAGGAAGTAACGGAACGCGCGGAGAACCGCGTGGTCATCAAGCGCTCCGGCATCAAGGGCAAGAACATCCGCCGCAAGGGCATCGACTTTAGCGAAGGTCAGGTCCTGCTCGAGCAAGGCCGCCGCCTCGACGACCGCGATTTGATGCTCGCCGCCTCGATGAATCATGACCGAGTGCCAGTTTTCCGGCGGCCGAAGGTCGCCATCGTCGGCACCGGCGACGAACTGGTGATGCCCGGCACCGAGCCGCAGCCCGGCGAGATCGTCTACTCGAACGGCTTCGCGCTCACTGCGCTTGCCCGCACCGAGGGCGCGGAGGCACGCGACTTCGGGATCGCCCGTGACAGCCTCGACGCCATCCGCGCCCACATCGGCCGCGCCCGCGACTGGGGCGCCGACATCCTGGTAACGACCGGCGGCGCTTCGGTCGGCGAGCACGATCTGGTGCAGAAGGCGCTGAAGGCCGAAGGCCTCGACCTCTCCTTCTGGCGCGTGGCGCTGCGGCCCGGCCGGCCGATGATGCACGGCCGCCTCGGCGACCTGCAGGTGCTGGGCGTGCCCGGCAATCCGGTTTCGTCCTATGTCTGCAGCGTGCTCTTCCTGGTGCCGCTGATTCGCCGCCTCTCCGGCCGCTCCGATATCGAGCGCGTGCGTGAGACTGCCCGCCTCGGCCGCGACCTGCCGGAAAACGACGAGCGCGAGGATTACCTCAGGGCCACGCTGAGCTTCGGCGCGGACGGCCCGATTGCGACGCCTGTATCCTCACAGGATTCGTCGCTTATGGCGCATCTCTCCCGCGCCGGATGCCTGGTGATTCGGCCGCCGCACGCGCCGGCTGCCCCCGCCGGTTCACCCTGCGTCATCCTTAAGCTCGCCCTTTAGCGGCCCTTCGAGTTCTTCACTCCAAATTAAATGGTTGCGGAACACATATCGAACGGATAGTGTCCGTTCATGATTTGTTTCTGACCTGCCCCCTCCCTTTCGGGGATCCGGCGGGCGGGGCGACCGGGGAAGGTCCTGATGCTGACGCGCAAGCAGTTCGAGCTCCTGCGTTTCATCCACGAGCGGTTGACAGAGGCTGGCGTGCCGCCGTCCTTCGACGAGATGAAGGATGCGCTCGATCTGCGCTCCAAGTCCGGCATCCACCGCCTGATCACCGCCCTGGAGGAGCGCGGCTTCATCCGCCGCCTGCCCAACCGGGCTCGCGCCATCGAGGTGATCAAGCTGCCCGACTCGGTCGGTCACGGCATCGGCTCCAGCCGCTCGCGCGGCTTCACCCCCAGCGTCATCGAGGGTGACCTCGGCCGCGTCCGGCAGGTGTCGGAGGACGACAATAGCGGCCGCCCGATCGCGGTACCGGTCATGGGCCGTATTGCCGCCGGCACGCCGATCGAGGCCATCCAGCAGCGCAGCCACGTCATCAACATGCCGCCCGACCTACTCTCGGCCGGCGAGCACTTCGCCCTCGAGGTGCGCGGCGATTCGATGATCGAGGCCGGCATCCTCGACGGCGACATCGCCCTGATCCGCCGCTCCGAGGCCGCCGACACCGGCGACATCGTCGTGGCGCTGATCGACGACGAGGAGGCCACGCTCAAGCGCTTCCGCCGCCGCGGCGCCTCGATCGCGCTGGAGCCGGCGAACCCGGCTTACGAAGTGCGCATCCTGCCGCCCAACCGCGTGCGCATCCAGGGTAAGCTGGCCGGGCTTTTCCGGCGCTACTGATCGGCCGGCGCGACATCCTGCAAGCGCGGCGTCGCGTCCTGCGGCGCCGCTTTTGTTTGCCGGGTGCGCGGCGCCGGCGCCCACGGGCGGTCGCTGCCCGGCGGCCGCGCCGCCGTCTCCTCGAAGCGAGCGCCGGTCCAGCGCAATGAAATCGCGCCGCGCGCCTGCCACGCCGGCCGGTCGACCAGCAGCGCCTTGCACGGCACCGGCGCCGCGCGCGCGCTGACGACGACGGCGGCGCGAGCGCAGTCCTCGTCGAAGGCTTCCAGCGCGAGCACCATCGACACCAGCCGCCCGTCTTTGAGCGCGCCGATGCAGCCAATGGAATCGCAGCGCGCCCCTGTGGCCAGCGACTTGTCCTTCGCCGTGCGCGCATCGGCGTCGGCCGCGAGCCATTCCTTGACCGCGAAGGCGTCGCGACCGCTGTGCAGCACGCTGAGCCGGCCGTCGGCGCCGCGGAAAGCCGCGGTCTGCCCGTCGGCCGAGATCAGCACGTCGGGCCGCGGCGCCAGCGCCGCCCAGATGCAGGCGATCACGCCCAGCACCGCGCCGCTCCAGCGCAGCGGCGTGCGCAACAGGCAAAGCAGCAGGATGCCGAGCGTCGACAGGAGCAGCGGCCCGTTGCCGAAGGCCTGCACCCGTCCCACCGCGCCGGGCAGGCGAGCCACCCACAGCACGACGTCGATCATCCAGTCGATGCCCCAGCCCATGATGTGCCAGCACGGCGCGTCGACGCCGAACGGCACGAGGACGACGCCAAGGATGCCGGCCGGCATCACCACGGCGGAGACGACCGGCATGGCGCCGAGATTGGCGAGCACGCCGTAAGGCGCGAGCCGATGGAAGTGATACGCGGCGTAAGGCGTGGTGGCGAAGCCGGCGACGACCGAGGCGAGGATCAAACCCGCGACCTCGCGCCCGCCCCACAGCGCCACGCGGGCGGCCAGGGGCGTATCCTTGCCGGCCTTCCACGGCAGACCGTGCTGGTACCCGGCGACGAGTGCGAGCGTCGCCGCGAACGACATCTGGAAGCTTGGATGCGCCACCGCCTGCGGCGCCAGCACGAGCACACCGAAAGCGGCGAGCGTGATGGTGCGGAAGGTCAGCGCCGGCCGGTCCATCATCACGCCGAGGAGCACAATGCCGATCATGATGAAGGAGCGCTGCGTCGCCACCTCGGAGCCCGACAGCAAAAGATAGAAAAACGCGGCGGCAAAGGCGCCGGCGGCAGCCCATTTCTTGATCGGATGACGAATGGCCAATCCCGGCACCAGCGCCAGCGAACCGCGGATGACGAAGAAGACGATGCCGGCGACGACGGCCATGTGATAGCCGGATATCGACAGCACATGCGCGAGGCTCGAAATGTACATCGCGTCGTTGACCGGCGTGGATATGGCGTCGCGCGTGCCGGTGATCAGCGCCGAGGCGATGGCGCCGCGGTCGCCCGGCAGCACCGCGTGGATGCGGCGGTCGATCGAGGCGCGCGTGGCATCGAGGAACGCCGCATAACGCAGCCACCAGCCGCCGCTGGCCGGCGGCGTCACGACCCTGATCTTGCCGAGCGCGTAGCCGGATGCACCGATCTGTTGGAAGTACATGTCGCGCGCGAAGTCGTAACCGCCGGGGCGCAAGGGCGGTAGCGGCGGGGACAGATGCGCCTTCAGCTCGATGAAGCTTCCGACCGGCGGCGCCGTGTCCTTGCGGATGGCGAGGCGCACCCGCTCCGGACGGACGCCGATGCGGCGGCCTTCGAGATGGGTGACGCGCAGTGTGACCCGGTCCGAGCGTTCGCGGCCTTCGCGGATCTCGACGTAGCCGCCGAGCGTGGCGCTGCCGACCGGGTAGCGCAGCACCGGATGGGCAATGCGCGCGGTCTGCATCGTGGCGACAGCGAAGCCGGCAGTGATGCCGGCGAACCCGAGCAGGAGCGGAAAGGCCAGTGGCCGTTGGCGGGCGAGGAAGGCCAGCGCTACGGCGACCAGCGCCGCGGGCGTAGCCGCCCAGAGCGCCGGCTCGGTGTCGGCGGCGAGATAGAGCACCGCGCCGAAGCCGAAGGCGACGGCGAGCCAGGGCAGCAGCCGGCCCGGTGCGACCTCGGCCAGCGCCCAGTCCGCGACGAGCTTGCGCAGGGTTTCGGAACGACGGGCGAAGTCGCCGGAGGCGACGCCGGCGCGCCGGCCGGCGGCGATGACGCCCGCGACCGCCCGCGTCCGTGGATCCGTGTCCCCGCCCCACGCCATGACGCAACCCCGCACAACCACAGGTCGATGCTAGGCCATTGCGCGGTTGTGGCTAGGAGAACGGTTGTGAACGCGGCAATCACGTCCTGTGGTTGGCGAGGTCGAGCTGAATGAGGTCGGTGGCGAGGAAGCGGCCGCCAACGCACAGGGCCTGCGGTTCGGTGCCGTAGGTCGTAAAGCCGAGCGCGCGATAGAGCGCGCAGGCCGACTGATTGTCGGCCCCGACGGTGGCATTGAGCACGCGCGCGTGCTGCGCGGCATGTGCGATCACCGCCTCGACGAGCCGGCGCGCCAGCCGCCGGCGGCGGAACGCCGGCTGCACGTAGACCCCGACCAGGACGCCCTTATGCCGTTCCTTGAGGCGTTCGCCGGCGACGAAGCCGGCCATGCCGACGAGCGCGCCGTCGTGGAAGCCGCCGAACATTGCGTTGCGGTCCGGCCCCGTGGCGACGCGTTCGAACCAGTCGAAGGGCCGCGCCGCCTCTTCCTCGTAGCTCGAATTGAATGCTTCCGGCGCCGCCTGCAGCGCCTCGAGACGCAAGCGCCGAAGCGCCTCCGCGTCGCCGACCACCAGGCGTCTGACGGTCACATCCAAGCGGCGACCTCTATTTGGCGACTTCCTTGGCGAAAGAGTCGCGCAAACCCACGGTGCGGTTGAACACGAGCTTGCCGGCGGCGCTGTCGCGGTCGAGGCAGAAATAGCCCTGCCGCTCGAACTGGATCGGCACGCCGAGTGCAGCATCCTTGAGCGACGGCTCCAGCTTCGCGTCCGCCAATACCTCGAGCGAGTTCGGGTTGAGGTCGGCGACGAAGTCCTCGCCGCCGCGCGGATCGGGTTTGGCGAACAGCGGATTGTAGACCCGCACCTCGGCGGAGACGGCGTCCTTCGCCGACACCCAGTGGATCGTCGCCTTGACCTTGCGGCCGTCCGGGGCATTGCCGCCTCTCGTCGCGGGATCGTAGGTGCAGCGCAATTCGATCACGTTGCCGGCCGCGTCCTTCACCACCTCCTTGCAGGTGATGAAGTAGGCGTAACGAAAGCGCACCTCGGTGCCGGGAGATAGCCGGAAGAACTTCTTCGGCGGATTCTCCATGAAGTCGTCCTGCTCGATATAGAGCTCACGGCGGAACTTGATCTTGCGCGTGCCCGCGGTCGCATCGTCGGGATGATTGACCGCTTCGAGCTCCTCGCTCTGCCCCTCCGGATAGTTCTCGATCACCACCTTCAACGGCTTCAATACCGCCATGCGCCGCTGCGCCGTCTTGTTGAGCACCTCGCGGATAGCAAACTCGAACATGCCGGCATCGACCACGCTGTTCGCCTTGGCGACGCCAATGCGCTTGACGAATTCGCGCAGCGCCTCCGCCGGCACGCCGCGCCGGCGCAAGCCAGCGAGCGTCGGCATACGCGGGTCGTCCCAACCGGAGACGTGCTTGTCGGTGACCAGCCTCGTGAGCACCCGCTTCGACAGCACCGTGTAGGTGAGGTTGAGCCGCGCGAACTCGTACTGGTGCGGCGTCGACGGCACCTTCAGGTTGGCGATGAACCAGTCGTAGAGCGGCCGGTGATCCTCGAACTCGAGCGTGCAGATCGAATGGGTGATGTGCTCGATCGCGTCCGACTGGCCGTGCGCATAGTCGTAGCTCGGATAGATCTTCCACTGCGTGCCGGTGCGCGGATGATTGGCATGCAGGATACGGTACATCACAGGATCGCGCAGGTTGATATTGCCGGACGCCATGTCGATCTTGGCGCGCAGCACGCGCGCGCCGTTCGGAAATTCGCCGGCGCGCATGCGGCGGAAAAGGTCGAGGTTCTCCTCGACCGATCGGTCGCGGAACGGCGAGTTCTTGCCCGGCTCGGTCAGCGTGCCGCGGTTGACCCGCATCTCTTCCGGCGTCTGGTCATCGACATAAGCCTTGCCGGCGCGGATCAGGTCCTCGGCCCAGGCATAGAGTCGCTCGAAGTAATCGGACGCGTGATAGAGGTGCTCGCCCCACTTGAAGCCGAGCCATTCGACGTCGTGCTTGATGGCATCGATATATTCCTGCTCTTCCCTGACCGGATTGGTGTCGTCGAAGCGCAGATGGCAGCGCCCGCCGAACTCCTGCGCGATGCCGAAGTTGAGGCAGATGGATTTGGCGTGGCCGATGTGCAGATAACCGTTCGGCTCGGGCGGGAAACGGGTGACCACTCCCTCGATGCGACCGGCGTCGAGATCGGCCTTAACGATGTCGCGGATGAAATCGCGGCCCGCCTCAATGGCGCCCGCATTCCCGCTTGCCTTGACGTCGGTGGCCATGCTTCTCGATACCCTTGAAATCCATCAGTCGCGGCCGCGGCCGCCCGGCGGCCTATGCCATGTCGGGACGATCCGCTCAATGTCAACCGCGCTGACAATATCCCGGCAACCGTGCTAGACGCCGCCCCAAGATGACCGTCGTCACCCGCTTCGCGCCCTCTCCCACCGGCTTCCTCCACATCGGCGGCGGCCGCACCGCGCTGTTCAATTGGCTCTATGCGCGCCGCCACGGCGGCAAGATGCTGCTGCGCATCGAGGACACCGACCGCGAGCGCTCCACCAAGGCGGCGATCGACGCCATCATCGACGGGCTGGAATGGCTCGGCCTCGAATGGGACGGCGACGTCGTCTACCAGTTTTCCCGCGCCGCCCGCCATCGCGAGATCGCCGAGCAGCTGCTGGCCGAGGGCAAGGCCTATCACTGCTATGCCTCGCCAGAGGAACTGCAGGCCATGCGCGAGGCCGCCCGCAAGGAGGGTCGGTCCAAGCTCTACAACGGACTATGGCGCGACCGCGACCCGTCCGAGGCGCCCGCCGGCGTCAAGCCGGTGATCCGGCTCAGGGCACCGCAGACCGGCGAGACCGTGATCGAGGACCAGGTCCAGGGCCGCGTCGTCTGGCAGAACGCGGACCTCGACGACCTCGTGCTGCTGCGGTCGGACGGCACGCCAACCTACATGCTGGCCGTGGTGGTCGACGACCACGACATGGCCGTGACGCACATTATCCGCGGTGACGACCACCTCACCAATGGCGCGCGCCAGAAGCACATCTACGACGCGCTCGGCTGGGACGTCCCGGCGATGGCGCATATCCCGCTCATCCACGGGCCGGACGGGTCCAAGCTGTCGAAGCGGCACGGCGCGCTCGGCGTCGACGCCTACCGCGCCATGGGCTACCTGCCGACCGCCATGCGAAACTATCTCGTACGTCTCGGCTGGTCGCACGGCGACCAGGAGATCTTCACCGAAGCGGAAATGGTCGCAGCCTTCGACCTCGCCCATATCGGTCGCTCGCCGGCGCGCTTCGACTTCGCCAAGCTCGAGAACCTCAACGGCCATTACATCCGCGCTACGACCGACCCCGATCTGCTCGCCGCGCTGGAGACGGTGCTGCCCCACATTGCGGGTGGCGACGCGCTTGCGGCGCGGCTCTCGCCGGTGCTGCGCGAAACGCTCATTGCCGCCATGCCGGGGCTGAAGGAGCGCGCCAAGACTTTGGTCGAACTGTTCGAGGCCTCCCGCTTCCTGTGGGCCGACCGGCCGTTGCCGATGACCGAACCGGCCGCTGCCCTGCTGACCGCCGAGGCCCGAGCCACGATCGGCAGCCTGCTGCCGGAACTCGACGCGGTAGCCGACTGGACCGCATCGGCCATCGAAGCGGTTGTGCGGGGCTTTGCCGAGCGATCCGGGCAGAAACTCGGCTCCATTGCCCAGCCGCTGCGCGCCGCTTTGACCGGCAAGACCACGTCGCCGCCAATTTTCGACGTGCTGGCGGTGCTCGGCCGCGACGAAAGTATCGCCCGCCTGCGCGATCAGGTCGCAGCCGCCGCCGCGACGTAATTTACGCGGGCGAAACGCCTGGCATGCCTATATCGCGGGCATAGCAATGCGGTGCGCGATCTTGCAGCGCACAGTGGGATGGGCTACGCAAACAGCGGCCGGAACCGAGACACGCCCGACCCCGGCGCGCCCCGCTCCTTCCGGTGCCTTTCCCACGCACCGCTCGTTGCCAATGTGAGGGCTCGACCATGGACGCCAAAACCGACGCCAAAAAGAAGACCAGCACGATAGCGGTCGGCAATAATAATTGGGACTTCCCCGTCTACAGCGGCACGGTCGGCCCCGACGTCATCGACATCTCCAAGCTCTACGGCGAGAGCGGGATGTTCACGTACGACCCCGGCTTCACCTCGACGGCGAGCTGCGAGTCCAAGATCACCTACATCGACGGCGATGAAGGGATCCTGATGTACCGCGGCTATCCGATCGAGCAACTCGCCGAACACGGCGATTTCCTCGAGACCTGCTACCTGCTGCTGTACGGCGAGTTGCCGACGCCGTCGCAGAAGGCCGATTTCGACTACCGCGTCACGCGCCACACGATGGTGCACGAGCAGATGAGCCGCTTCTTCCAGGGCTTCCGCCGCGACGCGCATCCGATGGCGGTGATGACCGGCTGCGTCGGCGCGCTGTCGGCCTTCTATCACGACTCGACCGACATCTCCGATCCGCACCAGCGCATGGTCGCCTCGATCCGCATGATCGCCAAGGTGCCGACGCTCGCCGCGATGGCCTACAAGTATTCGGTCGGTCAGCCATTCGTCTATCCGCAGAACAAGCTCGATTACGCCTCGAACTTCCTCAACATGTGCTTCGCGGTGCCGTCGGAGGACTACAAGCCGAACCCGGTGCTGGCGCGCGCGATGGATCGCATCTTCATCCTGCACGCCGACCACGAGCAGAATGCCTCGACCTCGACGGTGCGGCTCGCCGGCTCGTCGGGCGCCAATCCGTTCGCCTGTATCGCTGCCGGCTGCGCCTGCCTCTGGGGCCCGGCGCATGGCGGCGCCAACGAGGCTGCGCTCAACATGCTGCGCGAGATCGGCTCGGTCGACCGCATCCCCGAGTTCATCAAGCGCGCCAAGGACAAGAACGACCCCTATCGCCTGATGGGCTTCGGTCACCGCGTCTACAAGAACTACGATCCGCGCGCCAAGATCATGCAGAAGACCTGCCATGAGGTCCTCGCCGAGCTCGGCATCAAGGACGATCCGCTGCTCGACGTCGCGATGGAGCTCGAGAAGATCGCGCTGCACGACGACTACTTCGTCGAGAAGAAGCTCTATCCGAACATCGACTTCTATTCGGGCATCACGCTCAAGGCGATGGGCTTCCCGACCACGATGTTCACGGTGCTCTTCGCGGTCGCCCGCACGGTCGGCTGGATCGCGCAGTGGAAGGAGATGATCGAGGACCCGAAGCAGAAGATCGGCCGTCCGCGTCAGCTCTACACCGGCGCCACCCGCCGCGACTACGTGCCGATCTCGCGCCGCAAGTAAGCGGCGCAAGGCGACGAATAACAAAGGGCGGCCTTTCGGGCCGCCCTATTTGTTTCTGGTAGTGGTCGTCGCGAGCGCGGTCAGCCGTGCCCGTTGGCGCCGTGTCCATTGAGCTTTGCCGCCTTCGCGCCGTCATAGGCCCACTGCACGTAGAGGCCGGCCCAGGTGAAGCCGCCACCGAAGGCCGCCAGCACCATCTTGTTGCCGGGCTTCAGTTTCGACTCGTAGTCCCAGAGGCAGAGGGGGATCGTCGCATTGGTGGTGTTGCCGTATTTGTGGATCGTCACCATCACGCGATCCATCGGCATGCCCATGCGCTCGGCGGTCGACTCGATGATGCGCTTGTTCGCCTGGTGCGGCACCAGCCAGTCGATCATGTCGCCGCGCAGGTTGTTGCGCGCCATGATCTCGCCGGACACCTCAGCCATCTTGGCGATGGCGAATTTATAAACCGCAGCGCCTTCCTGGTGCACGTAGTGCAGCCGCGCCGCGATCGTGTCCGCCGTCGGCGGCAGCCGCGAGCCGCCGGCCTTCTGATGCAGATGGATCATGCCGGAGCCGTCGGAGCGGATCAGCGAATCCATGATGCCGTAGCCGTTGGCATCGGGCTCGAGCAGCACCGCGCCGGCGCCGTCGCCGAATAGCACGCAGGTCGCGCGGTCGGTGTAGTCGATGATCGACGACATCTTGTCGGCGCCGACCACCACCACTTTTCGCGCGGTACCGGCGGCGATGAACTGCGCGCCGACGGTCAGCGAATAGAGAAAGCCGGAGCAGGCCGCCTGCACATCGAAGGAGCCGACATTGCGGATGCCGACCATGTCGCAGATGAGATTGGCGGTCGAGGGAAACTGCAAATCGGGCGTCGTCGTCGCGCAGATTAGAAGGTCGACGTCCTCGGGCCGCGTGTGCGTCTTGGCGAGCAGGCCGCGCACCGCTTCAGCCGCCATGTGCGAGGTGCCGAGCCCCTCGCCCTTGAGCACATGACGTTCCTTGATGCCGGTGCGTTCGGTGATCCACGCGTCCGTGGTGTCGACGAGCTGCGCCAGATCCGCATTTGTCAGCAGATCCGGCGGCAGGTAGCCGTGCACGGCAGTGATGGCGGCACGCGGTGACGGAAGAGTCAAAGGCGGAAGTCCCGTTGGAAGAATGACATAAGCCCGTTCGCAGCGCCGGAGCAAGGTACTATCGGGACGGTAGTCCGGTCATCTCCTCGCGCGTAGATTGGTTAAATCCGCCGGCATGCGCCCAGAACGAGCGCTGCCACGCGCGCGGCGGGACTGGCCTGGCCGATCCCCATCACATGGTCCAGCCGCGCCAGCGCCGCCGTCTGCGCCCGCCGCTGCGGCGTGTCGGACAGAAGCGGCGTCAGCGCCGCGGCGAGCTTACGGGCCGTGCAGTCGCGCTGCAGGAACTCGGGGATCACCTTCTCGCCGAGCACGAGATTAGCGAGGATGGCGGTGTCGGCCTTGACCAGCAGCCGCGCGATCAGTTCCTCCATCAGCGGCACCTTGTAGGCGGCGACCATCGGCACGCCGGCGACCGCAAGCTCCAGCGTCGACGTGCCCGACTTTGTCAGCGCGGCGCGCGCTGCGCGAAATGCGGCGTCCTTCTCGGCGGCGTCGGTGACGACCCGCGCAGGCACGCGCCAGGACGCTACCGCTTCGCGCACCAGCGCGGCGAGCCGCGGCACCGCCGGCACGACGACCTCGAGCGGGCCCGATTGCACGCTCACCTGCGCGACCGCGTCGCCGAAGACGCCGGCCATCCGGTGCACCTCGCCGGAACGGCTGCCCGGCAGCACCAGGACGAGCGGCGGATCGGCAAGCCTGCGCTGCGCTTCGTCGCCGTTCGGGCGCAGGCGCGCGACCTGCTCCGACAACGGATGGCCGACGAAGTCGGTGGGCGGTCCACCGAGCCGCCGCATTGCTTCGGGTTCGAACGGCAAAAGCGCTAATACCCGATCGACATAACCGCGCATCGCGCGTGCGCGTCCCGGCCGCCACGCCCACACCGACGGACAGACGTAATCGACGATTGGGATCGACGGCGCGCGCGCGCGCACGCGCTTGGCCACCCGATGCGTAAACTCCGGGCTGTCGATGATCACAAGAACATCGGGTTTCGCCGCGATGACCGCGTCGGCCGCTTCGCGGATGCGGCGCAGAATCAACGGCAGTCGCGCGGGAATCGCGGCGAAGCCCATGATTGCCAGATCGCCGAGCGGGAACGGGCTCACAACGCCCATTTCGGCCATGTGCGCGCCGCCGACGCCCGAAATGCGCACCTGCCCTTGCGTCGCCTCTTTCAGCGCTCCGATCAGGGCCGCGCCGAGCCGGTCGCCCGATTCCTCGCCGGCGACCAGAAAGACGTGCGCCGCCGCGCTCATGCGGCCGGTCCGCCGACACCGATGACGAACAGTCCGGCGCGATCGGCGGCGTCAGCCAAGGCGGCCGGATCGGCCACGACGGTTTCGCCGGCTATCACGGCCACGCCGGCAAGGCCCGCGCCCGCCGCCGCCTCGACCGTCTTCGGTCCGATCGACGGCAGATCAAAGCGGCGATCCTGCTGCGGCTTCGGGGCCTTCACCAGCACGCCCTTCGGCGCGGGAATGCGCCCTTCGGCGCGCAACGCGGCGACGCGCGCCAGCATGCCGTCGGTGCCTTCCGCCGCTTCGACCGCGACAATGTGCCGGTTCACGACCACGGCCGCCTGCCCGATGTCGAAGCGGCCGGCCGTAGCCAGATAATCGAGCGCGAGCGCGATATCGGCCTCATCGCCGGCCGACGGCCGCAGGCGACCGAGCGCACCGCGCGGTGCGAGGATCTCCGGGGCCACCTCATGCGCGCCGCGCAATGTGAAGCCCTGCTGCTCGACCAGCTTGGCCACGTTCGACAACAGATGATTGTCGCCGCCCCGATACGCGGCCACGATGCGTGGAAGCATCTTCAGTGTCGTCCAGTCGGGCCATCTCGACCACAAAGACGGCCGTACCAACGATCCGATCAGCACAATTTCGCGGCAGCCTTGTGCGCGCGCGATGCGCATCACTCTGCCGAACTGGCCGACATGAATCCAGTGATGCTCGCGCCCGGCAAAGTCCTTTGGATCGGCGGCGTCGCGCAGCGGAAACAGCAGCACGCGCCGACCGCGCGCCGAGACGTGATCGGCAACCGCCAGCGGCAGACTGCCGCCGCCGCAGACCAACGCCAGCGGTCCTTCCGCGACCGTTGGCGGCGCGGCGCTCATGCGTCGTCGTCCGTCCCGCCGCGCTTGATGGCCATGGTCAGCGGCCGTTTCCCGGCGCGGATGAAGTCGACGATCTTCATGATCAGCGCTTCGCCGGCGAAGTCGGCGGCGACCTGCTCGAGGCGCGCACGGAATTCACCCGCGCCGAAGAACAGTGCTTGATAGGCATCGCGCACGCGGTGGATATCCGCCTTCGACAGGCCGCCGCGGCGCATGCCGACAACGTTGAGGCCAACGAGGTTCGCCAGCGGCCCGTGCGCCATACCGTAGGGAATGATGTCGGCGCGGATCCCGGAGAGGCCGACCAGCATCGCGCCCTCGCCGATGCGCACGAACTGCCGCACCGCGACGCCGCCACCGAACACGACGTTGTCGCCGACCGTGACGTGACCGCCGAGCACGGCATTATTGGCGAAGGTGACCTTGTTGCCGACGGTACAGTCGTGCGCGACGTGCGAGTTGACCATGAATATGCAGCCGTCACCTACCCGCGTAATGCCGCGGTCGGCGACCGTGCCGGTGTTCATGGTCACGTGCTCGCGGATGTCGTTGTCGGCGCCGATGACGAGCTTCGTCGGCTCGCCCCGATAGCTCACCGACTGCGGCGGCGTGCCGAGCGAGACGAAGGGTTGGATCTTGTTGCGCGGGCCAATGGTGGTGTGGCCGGCGATGTTGACGTGCGAGACCAGCACGCAGCCGTCGCCGATCGATACATGCGGCCCGATGGTGCAGAACGGACCGATGACGACGTCGCTGCCGATTTGCGTACCGGCGGCGACGCGCGCCGAAGAATCGATGCTGGCTTCGCTCATCGGTCGGAAATCATGGCGCCGACTTCGGCCTCGGCGACGATCTGGCCGTTCACCTTTGCCTCGCCGCGGAACCACCACATCGTGCGGCGGCGTTGGATGCGGTTCATGTGATATTCGATGGTGTCGCCGGGCAAAACGGGCTTGCGAAACTTGGCCTTGTCGATGGTCAGGAAGAACACCGATTTCGGCGTCGAACCGGACGCGATGATGCACATGACGCCGGCGGTCTGCGCCATGCCCTCTATCATCAGAACGCCGGGAAACACCGGATTTTCCGGGAAATGGCCCTGGAAGTGGGGCTCGTTAATCGTAACGTTCTTGATGCCGATGCCGTGCTCGTCGCCTCTGATGTCGATCACGCGGTCGACGAGCAGAAAGGGATAGCGATGCGGCAGCATCGCCATCACCCTGGCGATGTCGGCAGCCTCAAGTGTCGTCACCGGCGCATCCATCGTCACGCTTCGTCCTTGCCCGACCTGGCGTCACCCATGCGCTGCGCCATCTGCTCCAGCAGCCTCATCTCGCGGAACCACAGCTTGACCGGCTTGGCCGGCGTGCCGCCCCAGCGTGCACCGGCCGGAACGTCACCGTGCACGACGCTCACGCCGGCGATCTGCGCGCCCTCGCCGATCGTAACTTGGTTGTTCACACCCGAACGGGCGCCGAGCACCACGAAATCCTCGAGCGTCGCGGACCCGGAGATACCCGTTTGCGCGACGATGATGCAATGGCGCCCGATCGTCACATTGTGGCCAATCTGCACGAGATTGTCGATCTTGCTGCCCTCGCCGATCACCGTGTCCCGCAGCGCTCCGCGGTCGATCGTGGTTCCCGCGCCAATCTCGACCTCGTCCTGGATGATGACGCGGCCGATCTGCGGCACCTTCATGTGGGCGGTGCCGCTCATCACGTAGCCGAAGCCATCCTGCCCGATCTTGCAACCGGGATGGATCACGACATGGTCGCCGATGAGGGCGTGGGTGACCGTCGTGCCGGAACCGATGGCGCAGTCGCGGCCGATGCGCACCTCGGCGCCGATCACCGCATTGGCGCCGATGAGCGTGCCGCTGCCGATCTCTGCATGCGGCCCGATGACGGCGCCGGGTTCGACGGTCACGTCGAGTTCGAGCCGCGCGCTCGTGTCGACATGCGCTCCCTCGAGTGATCCTGCGGCGGCGAGCGACGACGGTCGCAAGGCCTGCGGGAACATCTCGCGCGCTGCAACGACGAAGGCGCGGTACGGCGCCTTCACGATCAGCGGCACAGTGTCCGCCGGGAGATTGGCGGCGAGCGCCTCGGTGGTCAGACAGGCGCCGGCGCGGGTGGCTCGCGCGGCCGCGGCGTGCATCCGACTGTCGAGGAACACGAGGTCGCCGGGTGAAGCGCGATCGAGGGTCGCGATGCCGGAGACGCGCCGGGAATCGGCGCCCTTCACCGGCGCTGCGGCGCCGGTGACAGTCGCGATCTCAGCAAGCGTGAGACCGCGCGAGTGCCGCAGGAAGACCGGCTCGCTCATCACCCCAGGCGTCTCGGCCGCGCTTCGGCCACGATCAGAACTTGGTGCCGCCGCTGAAGCGGAAGAACTGGGTGTTGTCGCACACCTGATTGCCCGCCAGACCGGTCTGGCAGTACTTCGTGATCGGATAGGCGAAGTCGAAGCGCAGCGGTCCAAGCGGCGAATCCCACAACAGACCGATACCGGCCGACGAGCGGACGTCACTGAAGCTGTCGAGGCCGACCTGCACGGTTTCACCGGTCTGATCCCAGGTCGTCGGGCCCTTGTAGCCCCACACCGAACCGGCATCGACAAACGCGGCGAGCTTGATACCGATTTCTTTCGGCAGGAAGTACAGCGGCGTCTGCGCCTCAAGGCTGGCGCCCCAGTACATCGACCCGCCGAGCGAATCGTTGGTCGTGCCGCTGGTCAGGTCGCGCGGACCGATGCCCGACGGCGCGAAGCCGCGGACGAGATTTGGGCCCATCTGGAAGTGATCCAGCATGCGCAGCTGCTGGCCGCCCCAGGAAGCGATGTGGCCGCCCTGAACCTTCAGCACGCTGACGACGTCCGGGAAGACTTCGTAGTAGTTGCGGACCTCGGCTTGGGTACGGATGAAGTCCACGTCGCCGCCGACGCCGGCGAAGTCGTTCTTCAACTCGGCATAGAGGCCGCTGGTCGGCATCTTGACGTTGTCGAGCGTGTTGTAGCTCAGCGTGTAGCCGACCATCGACACGGTCACCGGGCCGTTCGCCAGTTCGCGACGAACCGGCAGCGAAGCTTCGCCGTCGGAGTAGCAGGGGTCGCCAGGCTGCACACCCGTTCCAATGCCGGCGCGGTAGTTCACCGCCGCGGTCGAGTCCTTACAGTTGTTGTACTGGTCCGGCAGCGTGATTTCCTGCCGGTAGATCGAATAGCGCGGCTGGAACGCGATTTCCTCGGTCAGACCGAGACCCAGGCGCAGGTTCGTGCCGTAGGTGCTGGTGTTGTACGACACGTAGCTGTTCTGCAGATTCTGCCGCGCGAACAGATCGATGCCGCCGGCCATGCGGTAGCCGAACAGGTACGGCTCGACGAACGACAGATCGACGCCGCGCGAATACTGGCCGTAGCTCACCGACGCCTTGGCGTACTGGCCGCGTCCCATCAGGTTGCGGTCGGCGATGCTCACTTCGGAGATGAAGCCGTCGGCGGTCGAGTAGCCGCCTGCGATGGAGAACTCGCCGGTCGGCTTTTCTTCGACATTCACGTCGATGATGACGCGGTCGGGCGCCGAGCCCGGCTCGTTGGTGATCTTGACGGTCTTGAAGAAGTCGAGGTTCTTGAGCCGGCGTTCGGCGCGATCGATCAGCGCGCGATTGTACGCGTCGCCCTCGCCGATATCGAATTCGCGGCGGATGACGTAATCGCGCGTGCGCACGTTGCCGTGGATGTTGATGCGCTCGATGTAGGCGCGCTGCCCCTCGTCGACGACGAAGGTCAGGTTGATCCTGCGCGCGGCGGTATTGCGGTCGCCGCGCGGATGCACGTTGGCGAAGGCGTAGCCGCGGCGCGCCGCCTCGATGGTCATCGCCTCGACGCTCTTCTGCACGAGGTCGGCGTTGTAGACGCTACCGGGGCTGAGCTTAACCTTGCTGCGCACGACGGACGGGCTGATCGCTCGCACGTTCGACACCACGTCGACGGTGCCGACATGGTATTGCGGACCTTCGTCGATGGTGAAGGTGATGACGAAGCCCTTCTTCGCCGGGTCGTACTCGCCGACCGCCGAGACGACGCGCACGTCCGCGTAGCCGTGCTGCAGGTAGAAGCGGCGCAGCAGGTCGCGATCGGCCTCGACGCGATCCGGATCATAGATGTCGGTCGTCTGCAGGAAGCTCAGCCAGTTGCTGACGCTCGTCTTGATGACCTCTTTGAGGCGGCTGTACGAGAAGGCGTGGGCGCCGACGAACCGGATCTCCTTGACCCCCGTCTTCGCTCCTTCCTTGATCTCGAAGACCAGGTTCACCCGGTTGTTCGGCAGCTCGATGATCTGCGGGTTGACCGAGACGTCGAAGCGACCGCTGCGGTGATAGATGTCGATGATACGCTGCACGTCGGCCTGCACGGTCGGCTTCGACAGCGTACCGCGCGGTTTCGACTGCACTTCGGCCTTGAGCTGCTCGTCCTTGGCCTTCTTGTTGCCCTCGAAGGCGACCTGATTGATCACAGGATTTTCGGCCACCACGATCACGATGTGACCGCCCGCGTGGCTGATGTGCACGTCGGAAAACAGGCCGGTGGCGTAGAGGGCCTTCAGGCCCTCGTCGATCTCGGCCGGACCGAGCTGGCCATTGGCACCGGGATGGAAATAGGAGCGCACGGTCGACGCTTCGACGCGCCGATTTCCCTGCACTTCGATGGAGTTAACGGACTGTGCGGCCGCAACGCCGGCACCTGCAATGCTAACGCCGACGGCACCAAAAAAAATGCCGCTGAGGAGTACGCCGCCGAGCGCAAGCCCCCTAAAAAACCGCACACAAAGTCCCATGCGCTACGCGCCCTCTCGATCCTTGCGGCCGCCCCCACTGCGGATTCGGCAGACTCCCGGGCAGGCTTGCGGACTTTGTACAGCGTTTTGGCGGCGCTGCAAACGAAAGTGCCCGCCCGACTTTCCCTTTCCCCTCAAAAAGTTGCCGCGCGGCAACGCTTACGAGGTGGCCAGGCGCAGAATGTCATTAAAGGTTGCGAAAATCATCAACATGACAACGATCGCCAGCCCGATGCGGAAGCCGATTTCCTGGGACCGCTCGGACAGAGGCCGGCCGCGGGCCGCCTCGATTCCATAGAACAAAAGGTGACCTCCATCGAGCAGGGGAATCGGGAACAGGTTCAGGAGGCCGATGGAGACCGACAGCACGGCGGTCAGGTGCATGAGGGCGACGAAGCCGACCGTGGCCACCTCCCCCGATACCTGCGCGATGCGGATCGGGCCGCCGAGTTGGTCGGCCGATTCACGCCCCGCGAACACGCCACCGATGTAGGACAGCGTGCGGTCGACGATGAACCAGGTTTCCTTGGCGCCTTCGGCCACGGCGGACGCGGGTCCGAACTTCTGGGTCTTAACGTCGCCCGGATGCATCGAGCGGGTGATGCCGAGCACGCCGAGCCGATGCACGTTGCCGAAGTTATCCTTCAACTCGCGCAGCTGCGGGGTGGCGGTCAGCGTCACCTGCTTGCCGCCACGGTCGACCACGATCTTCAGGGGCTCGCCGGCGCTGACGCTGACGATACGCTGCATGTCGGAAAAGCTGTCGATCTTGCCACCGTCGATCGATAGGACCATGTCGCCCGGCTGGAAGCCCGCCGCCTGGGCGGCGCTGTTGGGCTGCACCGTATCGACGCGCGCGCTGGTGATCTGGCGGCCGACGGTCGTGAAGATTATGGCGAAGATGGCGATGGCCAGGATGAAATTGGCGATCGGACCGGCGGCGACCACGGCCGCCCGCGAGCCGACCGGCTGGTAGACGAAGCTGACCTTCTTCTCCTCGTCGTTCATGGCCGCGGCGGCCGCGCGGTCTGGCACGCTGGCGCCGTTCTCGTCGCCGAAGAACTTGACGAAGCCGCCGAGCGGGATCGCCGAAAGCTTCCAGCGGGTGCCGTAACGGTCGTTGAAACCGACGATCTCGGGGCCGAAGCCGATCGAGAAGGCCTGTACCTTCACGCCGCACCAGCGGGCGACGAGAAAGTGGCCAAGCTCATGAAAAAACACGACAATCGTGAGGACGAACAGGAACGGGACGATGTAGCCCGCGACGCCGTGGCCGAATGCGCCCAAGCTGGTCAACACGTGATCCATAGCGTCCTCACAGGCCTATAAGCCGCCGCAACATTATCAAAAGGTTACTAGGATGCCTTTACGGCAATTTCGGGCAAGAGGCTCCGGGCCAACTGTCGTGAATCATGGTCAACGCCGAGGGCGGCCTCGATACTGTCCGGCTCGGCCAGGAGGCCGCGGCCGGCCGCCGCGTCCAGCGTCGCCTCGACCAAGGCCGGGATGGCCATGAACGGGATGCGGCCGGCGATGAACTCGGCGACTGCCACCTCGTCGGCAGCATTGAGCACGGTCGGCGCTGCCCCACCCGCCTCCATGGCCTGCCGGGCCAGGCCGAGAGCCGGGAAGCGGTCGAGGTCCGGATCCTCAAAGGTCAGCTGACGCACCTTGGCGAGGTCGAGGCGCGGCGACGGACCGTCGATGCGCGCCGGCCAGGCGAGACAGTGCGCGATCGGGATACGCATGTCGGGCGCACCGAGCTGCGCGACGACGGAGCCGTCGCGATATTCGACCATGCCGTGCACCACCGACTGCGGGTGCACGAGCACATCGATTTCGGCGGACGGTAGCTGGAACAGGTGATGCGCCTCGATCAGTTCGAGACCCTTGTTCATCAGGGTCGCGGAATCGATCGTGACCTTCGGTCCCATCGACCAGTTCGGATGCTTGAGCGCCTGCTCCGGGCTCGCGGCGCGGATCTGCTCCATGCTCCAGGTGCGGAACGGACCGCCGGAGGCGGTCAAGATGATGCGGCGTACGCCCTCGCGGGGGCCGGAATGCAGCGCCTGGAAAATGGCGTTGTGCTCGGAGTCGACCGGCAGCACGGTGGCACCGCTCGCGGCGGCGCGGCGCATGAAAAGCCCGCCGGCGCAGACGAGGCACTCCTTGTTGGCGAGCGCGACCGTCATGCCCTTCTCGATGGCCGCGAGCGTCGGCTTGAGCCCGATGGCGCCGGCGATCGACGCCATGATCCAGTCGGCCGGCCGTGTCGCCGCCTCGACCAACGCGTCCTCACCCGCCGCCACTTCGATGCCGCTGCCGGCGAGTGCGTCTTTCAATTCCGCATAGGCTGACGGCGCCGACACGACGGCGACGCGCGCGCCGACTTCCTGCGCCACCCGCGCGAGCGCCGGCACGTTGCGTCCGGCCGCGACCGCCTCGACTCGGTAGCGATCGCGGTTGCGCTTGATCAGATCGACGGTGCTGGTGCCGATCGATCCGGTCGCGCCGAGGATGGTGATGCTGCGCATGCCGGCCGCGGGCACCGGGGCGTGCCCCGGCACAACGTTTCTGGCGTGTCGTACGTTCACCATATCAGGAGACCCAGTGCCGCGTTGTGAAGACCGCCGCGCGCCAGCCCGACCAGGCAGGCGACCAAGGCCGCGGCCCAGAAGCCGTCGAGCCGGTCCATGACGCCGCCATGCCCGGGGATCAAGTGGCTGGCATCCTTGGCGCCGAAGTGGCGCTTGATCCAGGATTCGAGCAGATCGCCGAGCTGCGCCACGACCGACAAGAGCAGGCCAAGAACCGCGAAAACCTGCCGGTTTGCGCCGAAGAGATGCGCAATGGCTACCGCGGCCGCCATCGCGCCGACCGCGCCGCCGAACGCGCCCGACCAGGTCTTCTTCGGACTGACCGATGGGCAGAGCAAAGGACCGCCGATCGCGCGTCCGACGAAATAGGCGACGATGTCGGTCGCCCACACCACGGCGAACAACAAAACGATGGCGAGGAAGCCGTAATCGGGATCGATGCGCAGCAGAAGCGGCGACAACAGCATCATCCCGGAATAGCCGATGCCGGCGACGATCCAAACGCGACGACCGCGCTGGGCGAAGATCAAAGCCGCGATGCCGCCAAGAACGATCAGCAATCCCGCGGCGATCGGTCGATCGCGAAACTCCACCAGCGCGGCAACAGCGAGCGCCGAGCCACTGGCGGAAAACATCAATTTGTGGCCGGGGCCGGCGACGAGATGGATCCACTCCCACAGCACGAGGAGCGCCGCGATCAGCCAGAACACCGCGAACGGCCAGCTGCCGAGCCAGGCGGCGCCAACCGCGATGGGCGCCAGGATCATTGCGGACACCGCGCGCAGCGCCAGGTTGCTCATCGCCGGCGCCGCCGGAGCGGGCGGGTCGGAGACGGGCTGCGATGCGCTGTCACGCACCGGGTCAGGATCCGGTCTTGGCGACGAGCCCGCCGAAACGGCGTTCGCGCTGCTGGTATTCGCGGATCGCCGCCTCGAGCGTACCGCGATCGAAGTCCGGCCAGTAGGTCGGCACGAACACGAGCTCGCTGTAGGCCGATTGCCAGAGCAGGAAATTGGACAGGCGCTGCTCACCGCTCGTGCGGATGATGAGATCGGGATCCGGCAGATCGGGCGCGTCGAGGAACCGCGCGAGGCGGTCGGTGTCGATGTCGGACGGCGACAGCGCGCCGGCGGCCACTTGCTCGGCGAGCCGCCTGGCCGCGCGCACGATCTCCTGCCGCGCGCCGTAATTGAAGGCGACGACAAGGGTCAGCCCGTCATTGTCGCGCGTCAGTTCCTCGGCGTCGTTGAGCAGCCGCCCGATCTCGGGGTCGAGTCCCTCCCGCTCGCCGATGATGCGCACGCGCACGTTCGATTTGTGCAAATCCGCGAGATCGTTGCGGATGAAGCGGCGCAACAGGCCCATCAGCTCGCCGATCTCGCTCGCCGGCCGCGCCCAGTTCTCGGCGCTGAAGGAGAAGATGGTGACGATCTGGATGCCGATGTCGGAAGCCGCGCGGACGGTGCGCCGCACCGCCTCGACGCCGCGGCGATGGCCCTCGACCCGCGGCAGGCCGCGCGCCGCAGCCCACCGCCCGTTGCCGTCCATGATGATGGCAACGTGTCGGGGCACCGGCATGGCCGGCATCGCGTCGGATGGGACCTTGACCTCGGTCATCGGACATTCACCTCAGACGGTGAGGATCTCCTTTTCCTTGGCCGACAGCAGATGGTCGATCTCGGCGATGCCGGCATCGGTCGCCTTCTGAACTTCGGCCGAGTGACGATCGTGGTCGTCCTTGCTGATGGCGTGATCTTTCTCCAATTTCTTGATCAGGTCCATGGCGTCGCGACGGACATGGCGCACGGCGACGCGCGCGGTCTCGGCGTATTTGTGCGCGATCTTGACGAGTTCCTTGCGCCGCTCTTCGTTGAGCTCGGGAATGCGCAGACGGATGGTCTGGCCTTCGGTCGCCGGCGACAGGCCGAGGTTGGAATCGACGATTGCCTTCTCCACCGCCTTCACCAGCGAGCGGTCCCACACATTGACCGAGATCAGGCGCGGCTCCGGCACTGTGACGCTGGCGCACTGGATGAGCGGCATCTGATTGCCATAGGCCTCGACCATCACCGGATCGAGGAGATGCGCCGAGGCGCGGCCGGTGCGCAGGCCGGACAATTCGGTCTTCAGCGCGGCGCTGGCGCCCTGCATGCGGCGCTTGATGTCGTTGATGTCGTAGGTTGGGTTGGCCATACAAAACCCCAGAGGTGCAACGTGTCGTTCAAGTCGCGCCGGACCTACCGGCGCCGCTTTCAAATTGCGCCGACGCGTCAGGCGACGACGGTGGCGCGGCCCTTGCCGCGCAGCACAGCTTCGACCGCGCCTTTGTCCGCGATCGAAAACACGATGATAGGCATACGGTTTTCACGGGCAAGCGCGAAGGCGGCGCCGTCCATGACCCGCAGGTCCTTCTCGATCGCTTCCTGGTGCGTCAGCCGCTCGTAGCGTTTCGCTTGTCGATCCTTCTTCGGATCGGCGGTGTAGACGCCGTCGACATTGGTCGCCTTCAGCACCGCCTGCGCGTCGAGCTCGGCCGCGCGCAGAACCGCGGTCGTGTCGGTGGTGAAGAACGGATTGCCGGTGCCGGCGGCGAGCAGCACCACCCTGCCCTTGCCCAGATTCTTCATCGCCCGCTTGCGATTGTATTGCTCGCAGACCGCAGGCATCGCCAGCGCCGAGAGCGTGCGCGCCTCGTGGCCGGCGCGTTCGATAGCCGCCTCGAGCACCAGACAGTTCATCACCGTGGCGAGCATGCCCATCGTGTCGCCGACCGGACGCGGCACGCCGCGCTCGGAGACCTCGACGCCGCGGAAGATGTTGCCGCCGCCGACGACGACGCCGAGCTCGACGCCCAGCTTCGTGGTCGCGACGAGGTCGGCGGCGAGCCGCTCGACCGTTGCCTGATCGATGCCGAAATCGCCGTCGCCGCAGAGGGCTTCGCCGGACAACTTGACGATCACGCGGCGGTAAAGCGGATCAGCCATGGTGCGCGAAGTCCCTCGCTTGGCGGCGACTGTTCAGCTCTGGCCGGCCGCGGCCGCCACCTCGGCGGCAAAGTCGCTGTCCTGCTTCTCGATGCCTTCACCGAGCGCGAAGCGGACGAAGCCGGTCACCTTGATGGCGCCGCCGACCTTGCCCTCGGCTTCCTTGAGCGCCTGCGCAACCGTCTTGGCCGAATCGTGCACGTAGGCCTGCTCGAGCAGGCAGACCTCCTTGTAGAAGGTCTTCAGGCCTGAATCGACGATCTTCTCGATGACGTTCTCGGGTTTCCCCTGCTGACGGAATTTGTCGGCCAGGACGTCCTTCTCGCGCTTGACCAGGTCGGGGTCGAGGCCCGCGGCTTCGACCGCCTGCGGGTTGGTCGCGGCGACGTGCATCGCAACCATGCGGCCGAGCGTGGCGAGTTCGTCGGTCTTGCCCGGCGACTCCAGTGCCACCAGGACGCCGATCTTGCCGAGGCCCTCGGTGACCGAGTTGTGCACGTACATGCCGACCGCGCCCTTGCTCACGCTGAGAGTCGCGGCCCGGCGCAGAGTCATGTTCTCGCCGACCTTGGCGATGGTGTCATTGATCGCGTCGGCGATGGTGATAGAGCCGACCTTGGCAGCCTTGATCGCCTCGACGTCGCTGCCGACACCGAGCGCGACGTCGGCGATCATGGCGACGAGGCCCTGGAACAGGTCGTTGCGGGCGACGAAGTCGGTCTCCGAGTTGACCTCGACAACGACGCCCTTGGTGCCGGCCACCTCGACGCCGATGAGGCCTTCGGCGGCGACGCGGCCGGCCTTCTTGGCAGCCTTGGAGAGTCCCTTCTTGCGCAGCCAGTCCTGCGCCGCGGTCATGTCGCCGCCGGTCTCGTTGAGGGCCGCCTTGCAATCCATCATGCCGGCGCCGGTCGACTCGCGCAGCTCCTTGACCATCTGGGCGGAGATATTTGCCATGTCACAATCCTCGAAATGGAATCGCGGCCGGGCTCGTTCCCGGCCACTCACGCCGCAACGCAGCGGCGCTTCGTATAGAATGGGCGCCCGGCGATCCGTCGGGCGCCCGCGCGATTTCGCGCTTACTCGGCAGTCAGCTCTTTGGCCTTGGCGACCCAGCTGGCGACGCGGGCGGGAAGACCGACCTCTTCGCCGACATTGTGCGCGGCCTTTTCGTTGAGCTCGGCGATCTGCGAGTAGTGGAAGATGCCGAGATCGTTGAGCTGCTTCTCGACGGTGCCGGAGACGCCAGGCAGCTTCTTCAGGTCGTCGGCGACGCCGCGCGGCCCGGGAAGCTGCTCGAAGCCGAGATCGCCGGACGGCTGCGTCGGGATCTCTTCGGCAACGGTCGGCTTCTCCTGCGCACCGAGATCGATGCCGGCGTCACCCTGTGCCCGCGAGATGCCGTCGATGGCGGCGCGGGCGACGAGGTCGCAGTACATCGAGACGGCGCGGCTGGCGTCGTCATTGCCCGGCACGACGTAGGTGATGCCGGCCGGATCGCAGTTGGTGTCGACCACCGCCGCCACCGGAATGTTGAGGCGCCGCGCCTCCTTGATGGCGATGTCTTCCTTGTTGGTGTCGATCACGAAGATCAGGTCGGGAATGCCGCCCATGTCCTTGATGCCGCCGAGCGAGCGGTCGAGCTTGTCGCGCTCGCGCTGCATCGTCAGGCGCTCTTTCTTCGTGTAGCCGCCAGCGTCGCCGGAGGCGAGCATCTCGTCGAGCTTGCGCAGGCGCGAGATCGAGCCGGAGATGGTCTTCCAGTTGGTCAGCGTGCCGCCGAGCCAGCGCGAATTGACATAATATTGGGCGCAACGCTTGGCAGCGTCGGCGATCTGATCCTGTGCCTGGCGCTTGGTGCCGACGAAGAGAATGCGGCCGCCCTTTGCGACGGTGTCGCTGACCGCCTGCAGCGCCTGGTGCAGCATCGGCACGGTCTGCGCGAGGTCGACGATGTGGATGTTGTTGCGGGTGCCGAAGATGTATTGCCCCATCTTCGGGTTCCAGCGGTGGGCCTGATGGCCGAAGTGCACGCCAGCTTCCAACAGCTGACGCATCGAAAAGTCAGGAAGTGCCATAGATCTTCTCCGGTTGGTCCGCCGCGGACGGTTGTGAGCGCTTGTTTTCGTTGGGGAAAACGAGGCCACCGGATGGCGAGGCAACCCATTGTCGGGGCCGCAGCCGAACGTCCGCGTGAGTGATGCCGGGCTTATATAGGCGGTTTCCGGAGGAAGCAAGGCGGGACAGGGGGTTAAGGTCGACGCCGCGCGCTCGTTTGCTACGCGCCAGACGTGACTCATCGGCCCTGTCCTTTGACGGCGCGGGCGCGCCGGTGTCCCTTTTTCCTCCCCTCCGAAGAGGGAATGGAGCGCACCCCGATCTCGGGTTCACCCGAGATCGGCATTCACGTGCGCAAGTCGGCTAAACCCGACTTGCGATGGCGCCAGAGGGCTTGCGAGGCCCCCTTTGGACCGCCCTTGCGATCGGGCAGCCCGCGCGCCCGATATCGAGAGCGGGTTTGCGAGGCCTGCTCCCGGGCGCGCGCACCGCAACTGCGGCAGGTTTGCGAGGCCCACCGCCCGGGTGCTGCGCCTCCCGGCGCTCCACCGCTGACACCGCATGAGCGGCCTCAGCGACAGCGGCCGTTGTCGGGCCGTCGGTCCGTCGGCGACGCGGCGTGCCTCATGAGAGCGCACCGGGCAGCCAGCGCGGCACAGACAATATTCTAACAGCAAGGACTATTGTCAAGAGGCTGATCTACAGCGCCTCGACCTGAACAACGCCCGGCACGGCCTTGATGGCACCGGCGATCTGGGGCGAGACTTTGAACCGACCCGGAAGTTCTACCTCAACTTCGGTCCCTTGCTGTAATAGCAGGATAACACTCACCTTCCCGTCTCCGCTGCCCGCGCGCGGGGCAGGCTCCAGCCGCTTGGCGACGGCCTCGATCGGCGCATTGTCTCGCAGGAAGACGCGCAGACCTTTGGCCAGATTGGCCGCCGCGCGGTCGAGCGCCTCGGCCGCCTGGATGCGCGTGCGCACCTCGTCGCCCTGCACTTCCGCCGAGACCGTCAGCAGGACCGCCGTGCCCGGCTCGAGCAGATCGCGGTGCTCGGCCAGCCCCTCCGAGAAGATCACCGCCTCGTAAGCGCCGGTCGGGTCCGACAGGCCGATGATGCCCATCTTGTTGCCGGTCTTGGTGCGCCGCTCTTGCCGCGCCACGACGGTGCCCGCGACCTTGCCGGCCGTGGCGCCGGCCTTCACGGCGCGCGCGAAGTCGGCCCACGGCTGCACCCGCATCTTCTTGAGCACCGCGGCGTAATCGTCGAGCGGATGACCGGAGAGGAAGAAGCCGATGGCGTCGTATTCGCGCTTCAATCGCTCGGCCGGTAGCCACGGCTCGACGTTGGGCAGCACGATCGGTTCCGGCCGGCCGGCGCCGCCGAACAATTCGCTCTGGCCGATCGCGGCGGTCTCGTGCGCGTGCTGGGCGCGGCCGAGCACGACGTCCATGCCGCCGAATACGCGGGCGCGGTTCTTCTCAAACTCGTCGAAAGCACCGGCGGCGGCGAGGCTTTCCAGCACACGCTTGTTGACCGAACGCGGATTCATGCGCGCCGCGAAGTCGGCAATATCCTTGAACCGGCCTTTCGCGCGCGCTTCGACAATCGACTCGACTGCCTGCCGGCCGACGCCCTTGAGCGCGGCGAGCGCGTAGATGATCGTGTTGCCATCGACCTCGAAGGCGACTTCGGAGCGGTTGACCGACGGCGGGTCGATCTTGAGCCCGAGGCGCTCGGCCTCGGCGCGGAATTCCGACAGCTTGTCGGTGTTGCCCATGTCGAGTGTCATGGACGCGGCGAGGAATTCGACCGGATAATTCGCCTTCATGTAGGCGGTCTGGTAGGCGACCAGCGCGTAAGCCGCAGCGTGGCTCTTGTTGAAGCCGTATTCGGCGAAGCGCTCGAGCAGATCGAAGATCTCGTTGGCCTTCGCCTTCTCGATGCCGTTCTCGACGCAGCCGGAGACGAAGCGCTCGCGCTGCGCCTCCATCTCCTTCCTGATCTTCTTGCCCATGGCGCGGCGCAGGAGGTCGGCTTCGCCGAGCGAATAGCCGGCGAGGATCTGCGCCGCCTGCATCACCTGCTCCTGGTAGACGATGACGCCGAAGGTCTCCTTGAGCACCGCCTCCAGTTTCGGGTGGATGTAATCGGGCGTCTCTAATCCATGTTTACGCGCGCAGTAGGTCGGGATATTGGCCATCGGGCCCGGCCGGTAGAGCGCGACCAGGGCAATGATGTCCTCGAAACGGTCCGGCTGCATGTCGAGCAGCGCGCGGCGCATGCCGGCGCTTTCCAATTGGAACACGCCCACCGCCTCCGCGCGCGCCAGCAGGTCGTAGGTCTTCTTGTCGTCGAGCGGGATCTGCCCGAGATCGATGTCGATACCGCGGCGCTTGACGAGCTTCACCGCGGTCTGCAGCACGGTGAGCGTCTTGAGGCCGAGGAAGTCGAATTTGACGAGGCCCGCCTGCTCCACCCATTTCATGTTGAACTGGGTGACCGGCATGTCTGATTTCGGATCGCGGTAGAGCGGCACGAGCTGCGACAGCGGCCGGTCGCCGATGACGATGCCGGCGGCGTGCGTCGAGGCGTGGCGGTTCAAGCCTTCGAGCTTCTTGGCGATGGCAAAGGCGCGCTTGACGGTCGCGTCGGCCTCCGCCTCGGCCTGTAATTTCGGCTCGTCGTCGATCGCCTTGGCGAGGCTGATCGGATTGGCCGGATTCTGCGGCACCAATTTGCACAGCTTGTCGACCTGCCCGTACGGCATCTGCAGCACGCGCCCGACGTCGCGCAGCACGCCGCGCGCCTGCAGCGTGCCGAAGGTGATGATCTGCGCCACTTGGTCGCGGCCGTAGCGATCCTGCACGTAGCGGATCACCTCGTCGCGGCGGTCCTGGCAGAAGTCGATGTCGAAGTCCGGCATCGACACGCGCTCAGGATTGAGGAAGCGCTCGAACAGCAGGTTGAAGCGCAACGGATCGAGATCGGTGATGGTCAGCGAATAGGCAACCAGCGAGCCGGCGCCCGAGCCGCGGCCCGGCCCGACCGGAATGCCGTGCGCCTTCGCCCATTTGATGAAGTCCGACACGATCAGGAAGTAGCCGGGATACTTCATGCGCTCGATGACGCCGAGTTCGAAGTCGAGGCGCTGGCGGTACTCGTCTTCGCTGACGCCTTCGGCCATGCCGGCGGTGGCGAGGCGGTGCGCGAGCCCCTCCTCCGCTTCCTTGCGCAGCACCGCGGCCTCGTCCTCCTCGGGCGAAAAGCGCGGCAGGATCGGCTTGGCCGTGCGCGGCCGGTAGGCGCAGCGATGGGCGATCTCGACCGTGTGCTCGATCGCCTCGGGCAGATCGGCGAACAAGGCCGCCATCTCGGCGCGCGTCTTGAAGCGGTGCTGCGGCGTCAACTGCCGCCGCTCGGTCTCGGCGATCAGCTTGCCCTCGGCGATGCAGATCAGCCCGTCATGCGCCTCGTAGTCGGCGGCGGTGGCGAAGAACGGCTCGTTGGTCGCGACCAGCGGCAGACAATGCTTGTAGGCGAGATCGATCAGCACCGGCTCGGTGCGCTTCTCGGAGGCCGTGCCGTGGCGCTGCAATTCGACGTAGAGGCGGTCGCCGAACAGCCGCATCAGGGTCTCGAGGCGGGAGGCGGCGAGATGGCTCTGGCCGCCGGCGATGGCCGTGTCGAGCGGGCCGTTCGGGCCGCCGGTGAGGCAGATGAGACCGTCGGTCTCGCCCTCGAGCCAGTCGAGCTTGAGCCGCGGCGGCTCGTTCGGCGGCGATTCCAGGAAGGCGCGCGAATTGAGCCGCATCAGGCTGCGATAGCCTTCCTCGCGCGCGGCGAGCAGCGCGACGCGCGCGCGCTCGACCTGGACGACGCCGCGCGCGCCGTGGTCGGTGTCGGCAAAATCGATGGCCAGCGCGCAGCCGACGATCGGCTGGATGCCATAGCCGGCGATCTTCTCGGAGAATTCGAGCGCGCCGAACATGTTGTCGGAATCGGTCAGCGCCAGCGCCGGCTGTTTGTCGGCCTTGGCCAGCTCGGCGAGCTTGGCGATCGGCAGCGCGCCCTCGAGCAGCGAATAGGACGAGTGCACGTGCAGGTGCACGAAGTTCGGACCGGGCATTAGCGCGTCTTCTTCGGGTGATTCTGTGATGCTACCCACACTGGGGATGCGGCACCGCCAAGTCCACCACCGCCACGCCCCGGCTTCGGCCTGTCCCCGTCATCCTGAGGCCGAGCACGCGGGCCTTGAAGGATAAACGGCCCCAGGCGAGTCAGAGGTCCTTCGAGGCCCGCGCCTCCAGCGCGGGCACCTCAGGCCCCCCCCCCGCAGGCTCACAGGTTGCCCAGCACCTGGGTCCAGATGGCGATCATGCTGACGAACAGGGCGAGCGAGGCCAGCGCGGCGGCTTCGTGAACGAAGGTCTTGATCATGTCTCCCTCCATGAACGGAACACGAACATAGTTCACTGAATGTTCTTCCGTCAAACTGAATCCGCGGCGGGGTTAAGACTTCCTTGCATCACGATAAGCTTTGAGCGTGGCTTTGCGATCGGGCCTCGCTCGCGCCACGCCATCGCCCTGCGTGGACGCGCCCACGGCCCCGCGGTAACGCACCACAGGAGCGTTCCTCCGGTTGCTACATCATGACGCGCTATGCGTGTCGTGTATCTACTGTACACTTATTGGTATACGCTGAGTCCCTGCGGTACATGCGCACGGACGACCGCGGCGATGCCAGCGACCCATCAACAAACCGAACGTCAGGGAGGAACTGCCGCAATGCAAACTGCAAGAAAGCTCCTGGCCACCGCACTCTCCGTCGCCTGCACCGCAGCGCCGGCCTGGGCAGGTTGCCCGACGCCCGAGGTTACGGGCGCCACGGCCAAGTACCTTGCTGTCTACAATCGCAAACCGCAGGATGCCGGACGCTCGTGGCGTTTCTACATCCGGCCGCGCAAGGGCGCGTGCCTCGAGCCGAGTGGAACGGGCTTCCAGTCGCCGCACGACACACCCGGTCAGAAGAACGGCGAGAAGAAAAGCGCCGCCATCCATCCCGGCTCGAAGAACTGCAGCGCAAACTACAAGAGCTACATCTCGGTTGACGTGCCGTCGGCCAAGGCCGTGTACGAGACGTTCACCGGCTACAAAACGGAGGACGGAAAGCCACAGCCCACGATCATCGGATGGTCAGTGGCTAACAGTCTGGCCAAGGGCCCAGGCTACGACGGCGCGATCTTCGTGGTGCCCATGAAGAACGCCGACGGGACCCTCTCGGATACGCAGGTTCAGATCGCCGGCGTGTGCATCAAGTGAAGCCTGACGCCAGGTGTGGGCCCGCGCTGAAACACGGCGCGCGGCCTGCCCGCCGCCGCGCTACTCCATCTCCACCACCCGCCCCTCGCGCAGGGTGACGCGGCGGTCCATGCGGGCGGCGAGCTCCATGTTGTGCGTGGCGATGATGGTGGCGAGCCCGGAGGCGCGCACCAAAGTCGCCAGCGACTGGAATACGTGGTCGGCGGTGTGGACGTCGAGATTGCCGGTCGGCTCGTCGGCCAGCAGGAGACGCGGCGCATTGGCCACGGCGCGGGCAATGGCGACGCGCTGCTGCTCGCCGCCGGACAATTCCGCCGGCCGGTGGCGCAGCCGGTCGCGCAGGCCGAGATAGGCCAGCAATTCGCTCGCGCGCTTCTCGCACTCTTTGCGCGACAGGCCGCGGATCATCTGCGGCAGCATCACGTTCTCGATCGCCGTGAACTCCGGCAGCAACCGGTGCGACTGATAGACGAAGCCGATCAGGTTGCGGCGCAGCCGCGTGCGCTCCGAGTCCGGCAGGCTCGCGGTGGCGCGGCCGTCGATATAGACCTCGCCGTGGTCGGGATGCTCGAGCAGGCCGGCGATGTGCAGCAGCGTCGATTTGCCGGCGCCGGACGGCGCCACCAACGCGATCGACTGACCCGGCCACACCGCGAGCTCGGCGCCGCGCAGGATGTGCAGCGCTTCGTCGCCCTGGCGATAGGTGCGCTCGATGTCGTGCAGGAAAAGGACCGGGTTCTGCTCCGGCGCCCCCTCCTCGACCTCGGCGGCTGCGATCTCGACGTCGATGGTGGTCGTGTCATTCATAGCGCAGCGCCTCCACCGGATCGAGCCGCGCCGCGCGCCACGACGGATAGAGTGTGGCGAGGAACGACAGCACCAGCGCCATGATCACCACCGCGCTCGTCTCGCCGGTGTCCATGTCGGCCGGCAGATGCGACAGGAAGTAGAGTTCGGGCGAGAACAATTCGGTGTTGGTCAGCCAGGACAGGAATTCGCGGATGTTCTCGATGTTGAGGCACACGACCACGCCCAGCAGGAAGCCGACCAGCGTGCCGACGACGCCGATCGAAGCCCCGGTGATGAGAAACACGCGCATGATCGAGCCTTGCGTCGCGCCCATCGTGCGCAGGATGGCGATGTCCTGCCCCTTGTCCTTCACCAGCATGATCAGGCCGGAGACGATGTTGAGCGCCGCCACCAGCACGATCAGCGTCAGGATCAGGAACATCACGTTGCGCTCGACCTGCAGCGCGTTGAAGAAGGTCGCGTTGCGCTGGCGCCAGTCGATCATGAAGATCGGACGCTGCGCCGCCGCCTGCACCGCCTTGCGGTAGCTGTCGACGTTGTCGGGATTGTCGGTATAGACCTCGATCGCGGTGACGTCGCCGGCGCGGTTGAAATAGGCCTGCGCTTCCTTCAGCGGCATGAACACCATGGCGCTGTCGTATTCCGACATGCCGATCTCGAAGACGGCCGCGACCTTGTAGATCTTGATGCGCGGCGTCGTGCCCATCGGCGTGACCGCGCCGCGCGGCGCGACGAGCGTGATGTTGTCGCCGGCGCGCAGCGACAATTGATCGGCGAGCCGCCGGCCGATGGCGACGCCCTGCCCGCTGTCGAAATTGGCAAGCGTGCCCTGCTTGATGTTCTTGGCGATCGAGGGAAGCTTTTCGAGGTCCTGCAGGCGGATGCCGCGGATCAGGACGCCGCCGGCGTTGAACGGCGACGATGCGAGCGCCTGCCCTTCGACGATCGGCGCGGCGAGCTTGATGCCGCGCACCTTGTCGATGCGGCTCGCAACGTCGGCCCAGTCGGTGAGCGGCTTCTCCAGCGGCTGGATGAGCAGATGGCCGTTGAGCCCGAGGATCTTGTCGAGCAGTTCGTGGCGGAAGCCGTTCATCACCGCCATGACGATGATGAGCGTGGCGACGCCGAGCATGATGCCGAGGAAGGAGAACCCGGCGATGACCGAGATGAATCCTTCTTTCCGCCGCGCGCGCAGATAGCGCAGCGACAGCATCCATTCAAACGGGGAGAAGGGCCGCGTCCCCTGGGGTTCGGTCATTGTTGTTTGGTTCCCACGAACCGTGGATTTTCACACGATTCTGGCGCTTTCAAGCCCGTGTAACAGCGAAAGCCTTTGTCCGCGCACAGCTTTCTCGAAGCGGGATGTAAGGGAGTGTGGCACCCCTCCTCCGCGAGCGCGGCACGGCGGGTCCGCCAGCAGGGCCGGCTCCCTCTCCCCGTCGGGGAGAGGGATGGGGTGAGGGGGTCGTGTCTCTCGAATTTTGTAACCCCTCACCCGGATCGCTTCGCGATCCGACCTCTCCCTATGGGAGAGGTGAAGAGCGCCAGCGACGCTTACCTGGTCAGCAAATCCACAGCGGCGGCGGCGGACATCTGCTCGCGCGTGCCGTCCGCGCGTTTCTTAACCTCGACCTTGCCCTCGGCAAGGCCCTTCGGTCCGACCAGGACCTGCCACGGCACGCCGATGAGATCGGCGGTCGCGAACTTGCCACCGGCGCGCTCGTCGCGGTCGTCGTAGAGCACATCGACGCCCTTGGCGGAGAGATCGCGATAGAGCTGCTCGCACGCGGCGTCCGTCTCCGCGCCGCCCTGCTTCAGGTTGAGCAGCGCCACCTTGAACGGCGCCACCGGTTCCGGCCAGACGATGCCGGCGTCGTCGTGCGAGGCCTCGATGATGGCGGCGACGAGCCGGCTCGGGCCGATGCCGTAGGAGCCGCCATGGACCGCAACCTCCTTGCCGTCGGGACCAGCGACCACGGCCTTCATCGGCGCCGAATACTTGGTGCCGAAGTAGAAGATATGGCCGACCTCGATGCCGCGCGCCGACACCTGCTTGTCGACCGGCACGAGGCCGTAGGCGGCCGCGTCGTGCATGTCGGAGGTCGCGGCGTATTGCGACGTCCACTGGTCGACGATCGTCTGCATGGCGCCGGCGTCGTCGAAGTTCACGTCGGCGCCCGGCACCGCCATATCGAGGTAGTCCTTGTGGCAGAACACCTCGGATTCGCCGGTCGAGGCCAGGATGATGAACTCGTGGCTGAGATTGCCGCCGATCGGGCCGGTGTCCGCGCGCATCGGGATCGATTTCAGGCCCATGCGTGCGAAGGTGCGCAGATAGGCGACAAACATCTTGTTGTAGGAGTGCTGTGCGCCGGCCTGGTCGATGTCGAAGGAATAGGCATCCTTCATCAGGAACTCGCGGCCGCGCATCAGGCCGAAACGCGGACGGACCTCGTCGCGGAACTTCCACTGGATATGATAGAGGTTGAGCGGCAGGTCCTTGTACGACCGTACGTAGGCCCGGAAGATGTCGGTGATCATCTCCTCGTTGGTCGGGCCGTAGAGCATCTCGCGCTCGTGCCGGTCCTCGATACGGAGCATCTCCTTACCGTAGGCCTCGTAGCGCCCGCTTTCGCGCCAGAGGTCGGCCGACTGAATGGTCGGCATCAACAGCTCGATGGCGCCGGAGCGGTCCTGCTCCTCGCGTACGATCTGCTCGATCTTGCGCAGGACGCGCAGGCCCAGCGGCAGGAACGCGTAGATGCCTGCGGCCTCCTGCCGCATCATGCCGGCGCGCACCATCAGCCGGTGCGAGACGATCTCCGCTTCCTTCGGGGTCTCGCGCATGATCGGCAGGAAATAGCGGGACAGGCGCATGGAAATCCGGCGGGATTCGAGGGCGGGAACGGCGATGCGAGACAAAGCGGATCGCCCGTCAAAAGACAAGGGCCGCCGCGGACCTAACGGCGACCGGCCGTGCCGCTTCAGAGGGCCCGCGGCAAGGTCGTTGCAAGAAAACGCGCAGCAGGGCAACGAAAATTCGTGACAGCCGGAAAATCATGGGCTAGCTTGCGCGCGTCCGTGTGGCAGGAGAATTCCGGCTCGACAAGACCGGCTCCAAAATGCGGTCCAAGTCTTGGGAGGGAAGAAGTCCTCGGCGCGTTCACCCGCAGCCGCCCCGATCTCGGCGACAAGAAGAATCGGGAAGGACACTGGATAAAACGAGCAGGGCGAGCAGCCCTGCTCTTTTTTTGTCCAGTTTTGCCTGCGTCGGGATTCCGTCAGAACGATTTCGGCGGCCCGAAGGTCTTGATCAGCCAGTCGAGCTTGATCACGCCGCTCAGGTAGATGGCGGCGAGGATGGCGAAGACGATGGTCGCCACCACCGTGGTCCAGCCGAGCTTGCGCCACATCACATGCACGATCGGCGCGCCGGGATCGCGGCCGGGCGTGTCGTCGCCGTCCTCGGCCTGGCGGTTCATGCCGAACGGCAGCACGGCGAACAGGGTCACCCACCAGACGAGGAAGTAGACGGCGATGGCGGTGGTGGTGGTGATGGTCACTTACGCCTGCTCCAGTTCGACCAACGTGCCGCAGAAGTCCTTCGGGTGCAGGAACAGCACCGGCTTTCCGTGCGCGCCGATCTTCGGCTCGCCGTCGCCGAGCACGCGCGCGCCTTGGCGCTTGAGCTTGTCGCGCGCGGCCTTGATGTCGTCGACCTCGTAGCAGACGTGGTGAATGCCGCCGTCCGGATTCTTGTCGAGGAATTTGGCGATCGGCGAGTCGGCGCCCATCGGCTCGAGCAATTCGATCTTGGTGTTCGGTAGCGTGATGAACACCGTGAAGACGCGGTGGTCGGGCTGCGCCACCTTGCCGGACACCTGCGCGCCGAGCGTGTCGCGATAGACCGCGCTTGCTTTGGCGATGTCACGTACGGCGATGGCGACGTGGTTCAAACGGCCGATCATGCAGTCCCTCGCGTTCGCCCGATTATACCGTCAGCACGTGCACGTAGCACATGGGCTTCTTGCCCCAGCGCTCATTGACCGCAGCGCGTACCGCCCGGCGCACCGCCTCGCCGACCGCGTCGGGATCGCGCCGTTTGCCGCGCGGCAGCGACTCGAAGGTGGACAGCACCGCCTCGTGCACGTGCTCGTGCAGGAAATCGCCCTTGCGGTCGCGCTCGGGAATGCCGAGGAGATCGTAGGACGGATCGCCGACGAGTTCGCCCTTCTCGGTCAGCGCCAGTGCGACCGACACGGCGCCGGCGAACGACAGCCGCCGGCGATCGGCGACGGTGCGCGCCTGCGCGTCGACCAGCAGACGCCCGTCCTTGTAGATGCGCCCGGCCGGCACTTCGTCGATGAGGCCGGCCTTCGGCGCCAGCCGCACCAGATCGCCGTTGCGGCACTGAATCACCTCGGGCACGCCGGCCTTGCGGGCGATCTTCGCGTGCTCGGAGAGGTGCAGCGCCTCGCCGTGCACCGGGATCACGATGCGCGGCTTCACCCAGGAGAGCAACTCCTCGACCTCGGCCCGGCGCGGATGGCCGGACACGTGCACCAGGTGCGTGCGGTCGGTGATGACCTCGATGCCCTGGTCGATCAGGCCGTTGATGACGCGGCCGACCGCCTTCTCGTTGCCGGGAATGGTGCGCGCCGAATAGATGACGGTGTCGCCGCGCGAGAGCGTCACCTCGGGATGCTGATCCTCGGCAATGCGGGAGAGCGCCGCGCGCGGCTCGCCCTGACTGCCGGTGCACAGCGCCACCACCTTGTTCGGTGGTAGATAGCCGTAGGCATCCATCGGCCGGAACGGCGGCAGATCGCCGAACAGACCGAGCTCGCGCCCGATTATCGCCACGCGGTCCATGGCGCGGCCGACGACGACGACTTCGCGCTCGGCGGCGCGCGCGGCTTCCGCAACGGCGCGCAAGCGCGCGACGTTGGAGGCGAAGGTGGTGACAGCGACGCGGCCCTTCGCCGCCTTGATCAGCTCGGTGAGCGTCTTCGCCACGTCGGCCTCCGACGGAGAGCGGCCCTCGCGCACGGAGTTGGTGGAGTCGCCGATCAGCGCGAGACAGCCCTCCTCTCCGAGCGCGCGCAGCTTTGCTTCATCGGTGCGGTCGCCGAGGATCGGCGTCGGATCGATCTTCCAGTCGCCGGTGTGCAGGACTGTGCCGCAGGGCGTGCGGATCATCAGCGCGTTCGCCTCGGGGATCGAATGCGCCATGGTGACGAGCTCGATGTCGAAGGCGCCCACGGTGAAGCGGCCGCCGACCGGAATCACCTTCACCGGGATCTCCGGCGCGCCCGGCTCGCCGGCGCATTTCGCCTCGAGCAGCGCGGCGGTAAACGGCGTGGCGTAGACCGGCACCTTCAGCCGCGGCCACAGTTCGAGCAGCGCGCCGAAATGGTCCTCGTGCGCGTGCGTGATGACGATGCCGGCGAGATTCTTCCGCTCCGCCTCGAGGTAACGCACGTCCGGCAGAATGAGGTCGACGCCGGGCAGGTGTTCTTCCGCCGCGAAGGAGACGCCGACGTCGACCACGAGCCATTGCCGGCGGTTGCCGGAGCCAAGGCCGTAGATCGACAGGTTCATGCCGATCTCGCCGACGCCGCCGAGCGGCGCGAACACCAATTCCTGCTGCGGTCCAGCCATCAACGTGTCTCTTCTGTCATTGCAGTGAAGCCGAACACCTCGCCGGCGCCGACGGCGGTCAGCGCGCCGCCTTCGGTCACCAACAGCCGGCCGGCCTCATCGAGCCCTTCGAAGCGGCCGGAGAACTCGCGCTCCGGCAGGCGCACGCGGATATCGAGGCCGAGGCCGGCGGCGCGCTTGAGCCAGTCGGCGCGGATGGACGCGAAACCCTCGCCCTGCGCCCATTGCGCCAGCCGTCGTGCCATGGCGGCGGCCAGCCCGGCGAGCAGCGCCTCCGGCGTCACCCGCGCGCCGGCCGAAGCGAGATCGGTCGCGGGGTAAGCGGTGCCGTCGGGGTGATGCGCGCAGTTGACGCCGATGCCGATGGCGACGGCGAAGGCCGGATCGCTCTCGCCTTCGATGAGGATGCCGGCGAGCTTGGCGCCGCCGAGCAGCAGGTCGTTCGGCCACTTGAGCTTGAGCGCCGGCCCGAGTTGCGGCGCGCTTGCCGCGACCGCGTCATGCAGCGCCAGCGCGGCGACGAAGGAGAGCTGCGGGGCCGTGGCGGACGGCGACGGCTCGGTCAGCAGCAAGGTGGCGGTGAGGTTGCCCGGCGCCGACGCCCACGACGCGCCGCGGCGGCCGCGACCGGAGGTCTGCGCAGCGGCGGCGATCCACAGCGGTCCGCGCTCGCCGGCGCGCGCACGCGTCAGCGCCTCGGCATTGGTGGAGCCGAGCGTGTCGAACCTCAGGTATCGGACCCCCGCCAGGTCCGTGGCTTCGCGGTTCATTCAGGACGAAAGCGCGCCGGGCGCTTTCGGAATTCTAAAACAGCGATTTCGCCGCCGCCGAGGCCGCGCCAATGATCGGCGCCGGCCAGGCGAAGAACAACAGGTTGACGACGCCGCTGACCACCAGCACGAGCCGCAGCAGGCCCGGCATCGCATCGAAGCTCGCCTTCGGATCGTCGAAGTACATCGTCTTCACGATCATCAGATAATAATAGGCGCCCACGACGCTCGCCAGCACGCCGATCACCGCCAGCACGTAGAGCCCGGCGTTGATGGCGGCCAAGAAGACGTAGAACTTGGCGAAGAACCCGGCCAGCGGCGGAATGCCGGCCAGCGAGAACATCAGCATGGCGAAGAAGAACGCCATGGTCGGATGCGTCCGCGCCAGTCCGGCGAGATCGGAGATCTGCTCCACCGCCACGCCCTGCCGCCGCATCGCCACGATGACGGCGAAGGTGCCGAGCGTCATCGCCACGTAGATCGCCATGTAGACCAGCACGCCCTGCACGCCTTCCGGCGAGGCGGCGGCGAGGCCCACCAGCGCGAAGCCCATGTGGCCGATCGAGGAATAGGCCATCAGCCGCTTGATGTTCTTCTGGCCGATGGCGGCGAAGGAGCCGAGCGCCATCGACAGGATCGAGACGAACACCACGATCTGCTGCCACTCGTGCGTGATGCCGGGAAAGGCCGTGATGGTGGCGCGCACGAAGATGGCCATGGCTGCGACCTTCGGCGCCGAGGCGAAGAATGCGGTGACCGGTGTCGGCGCGCCCTCGTAGACGTCGGGCGTCCACATGTGGAACGGCACCGCCGAGATCTTGAAGCAGAAGCCGACGAAGAGGAACACGAGGCCGAAGACGAGGCCGATCGAGGCGCCGGCATGCGTCGCCTTGGCGATGCCAACGAACGACACGGTCCCGGTAAAGCCGTAGATCAGCGAGGCGCCATAGAGCAGCATGCCGGACGACAGCGCGCCGAGCACGAAATACTTCAGCCCCGCCTCCGTCGACTTGATGTTCTCACGGTCCGAGGCCGCGACGACGTAGAGCGCCAGCGACATCAGTTCGAGGCCGAGATAGAGCGCGATCAGGTCGCCGGCCGCGATCAGCATCATCATGCCGAGCGTCGACAGGATGAACAGCGCGCCGTACTCGAAACGCTGCTGCTTCTCGATCGACAGCCAGTCGAGCGACAACAAGAGCGCGCCCGCCGAGCCGATGAGCGTCAGGATCTGCAGGAAGCGCGAGAAGTCGTCGACGATGAAACTGCCGTTGAAGAGCGAGAGATGCCCGGCCGGCACCCAGTGCATCGCCGCCCCCGCCGCAACCAGCACCAGCACGCACCAGGAATTCACGAGGCGCCCGCTGCGCTCGCCGAACATGACGCCGGCCATCAGCATCAGCATGGCGCCAAGCGCCAGTACGACTTCCGGCAGCACCGGCAGGTAGCCGGACCAATGGGTGAGTTCGTTCATCGTGCGGCAATCCCTGCGCGGCCGGCTTGCGCGACCTTCTCGATCGTCATCCCAGGCTCGCCCGCCTCGATGCGGCGGACCGGCTGAGCCTGCTCGGCCGTCTTGATCGCTTGATTGTAATTGGCGAGGAGTTGGGCGACCGAGGCCGCCGACATGTCGAGCACCGGCTTCGGCGCCACGCCGAACAGGATCGTCAGCACGACCAGCGGTGCGAAGATCACCGCCTCACGCCAGCCGATGTCGCGGATCGCGGCGAGCGTCGGCCTGAGCGTGCCGAACACCATCTTGCGGTACAGCCACAGCGCGTAGCAGGCCGACAGGATGACGCCGATCGTGGCGAAGAACGCCACCTGGACGTTGGCCTTGAAGGTGCCGATCAGCGACAGGAACTCGCCGACGAAGCCGGAGGTGCCCGGCAGCCCGACATTGGCCATCGTGAACAGCATGAAGATGAAGGCGTAGAGCGGCATGCGGTTGACGAGACCGCCATAGGCCGCGATCTCGCGCGTGTGCGTGCGGTCGTAGACGACGCCGACGCAGAGGAACAGCGCGCCGGAGACGATGCCGTGCGAGATCATCTGGAAGATACCGCCCTGCACGCCCTGCGTCGTCGCCGCGAAAATGCCCATGGTGACGAAGCCCATGTGCGCGACCGACGAATAGGCGATCAACTTCTTCAGATCCTCCTGCATCAGCGCCACCAGCGAGGTGTAGACGATGGCGACGACCGAGAGCGTGAAGACGAGTGGCGCGAACAGGTGGCTCGCCTCGGGGAACATCGGCAGCGAGAAGCGCAGGAAACCGTAGCCGCCCATTTTCAGAAGGATTGCGGCCAGGATCACCGAGCCGGCGGTCGGCGCCTCGACGTGGGCGTCGGGCAGCCAGGTATGCACCGGCCACATCGGCATCTTCACCGCGAACGACGCGAAGAAGGCAAACCACAGCCACTTCTGCATCCCCGCCGGGAAGCTGTGGTGCAGCAGCACCGCGATGTCCGTCGTGTGAGCCTGCCAGTACATCGCCATGATGGCGAGCAGCATCAGCACCGAGCCGAGCAGCGTATAGAGGAAGAACTTGAACGACGCGTAGACGCGGCGCGGGCCGCCCCAGACACCGATGATCAGGAACATCGGGATCAGTCCGCCTTCGAAGAACAGGTAGAAGAGGACGATGTCGAGCGCGGAGAAGGTGCCGATCATCAGCGTTTCCAGCACCAGAAACGCGATCATGTATTCCTTCACCCGGCGCTGCACCGAGGTCCAGCTCGCCAGAATGCAGAGCGGCATCAGCGCCGTGGTCAGGATCACGAAGAGCAGCGAAATGCCGTCGACGCCCATGTGATAGGAGGCGACGCCGAGCCAGTTCATCTTCTCGACGAACTGGAATTCGGCCGAGGCCGGGTCGAAATTCTTGATAAGCAAAAGCGACACGGCGAACGTGACGATCGTTGCCCACAGTGCGATCCAGCGCGAAGTGCCCCGCGCCATCGGCGAGTTGCCGTGCGCCATCAGCGCGATCAAAAGCGCGCCGAGCAGCGGCAGGAACGTGACGACGGAGAGGATCGGCCAGGTCATTGTCGATAATCCGTCAGTGCACCGAGAACATGAACCAGGTGATGATCGCCGCCGCCCCGATGAGCATGGCGAAGGCGTAGTGGTAGAGGTAGCCGCTCTGCAGCCGCACCACGTTGCGGGTGACGTCGAGCACGCGCGCCGACACGCCGTCGGGGCCGAAGCCGTCGATGAGCCAGCCGTCGCCGCCCTTCCACAGTGTGCGGCCGAGCCACTTCACCGGGCGCACGAAGATGACGTCGTAGAGCTCGTCGAAGTACCACTTGTTGAGCAGGAACAGATAGAGAGGCCGGTGCTGACGCGCGAGCTCGACCGGGATGTCGGGTCGGCGGATGTAGAACTGCCAGGCGATGAGGAAGCCGATCACCATCATGATGGTCGGCATGAAGCCGATCCAGAACGGGATGTGCTCCATGTTCTCGAGCACGTGGTTGCCCTGCGCGAAGGTGAGCGAGCCGCGGAAGAATTCCTCGACGCCCGGGCCGGCGAAGATCGCCTTGAACGGATAGCCGGCGAAGATCGAGCCGATCGCCAGCACGGCGAGCGGGATCAGCATGACCAGCGGGCTCTCGTGCGCGTCGCGCCAGTGCTTGCGGTCGTGCGGCTCGCCGTGGAACGTCTTGAAGATCAGGCGCCACGAATAGAACGAGGTGAGCAGCGCGGCCACGACGGTGCAGCCGTAGCCGTAGAGCGCCATCGGGTTATGCGCGACGTAGGCGGACTCGATGATCGCATCCTTGGAGAAGTAGCCGGCGGTGAGCGGGAAGCCGGTCAGCGCCAGGGTACCGACGATCATCACCGCGTAGGTGAACGGGATGCGGTCCTTCAGCCCGCCCATGTGGCGGATGTCCTGCTCGTGATGCATCGCGTGGATGACCGAGCCGCAGCCGAGGAACAACAGCGCCTTGAAGAAGGCGTGCGTGAAAAGGTGGAACATGCCGACCGAGTAGGCCCCTGCCCCCATCGCCACGAACATGTAGCCGAGCTGCGAACAGGTCGAATAGGCGACGATGCGCTTGATGTCGTTCTGCACAAGGCCGATCGTTGCGGCGAAGATGGCCGTGGTCGCGCCGATGAACATCACGAAGGCCTGCGCGTCGGGCGCGCGTTCGAACAACGGCGACAGTCGCGCGACCATGAACACGCCTGCGGTCACCATGGTCGCGGCGTGGATGAGCGCGGAGACCGGCGTCGGGCCTTCCATCGCGTCCGGCAGCCAGGTGTGCAGCAGGAACTGCGCCGACTTGCCCATCGCGCCCATGAACAGCAGCAGACAGGTGATGGTCAGCGCGTCGGGATGGTGGCCGAAGAACGGCAGCGTCTTGCCGACGAGGCTCGGGGCCTGGTGGAAGATGGTTTCGAAGTCGACGGCGTTGGTCAGGTAGAAGAGCGCGAAGATGCCGAGCGCGAAGCCGAAATCACCGACGCGGTTGACGACAAAGGCCTTGATCGCCGCGGCGTTTGCCTCAGGCTTGTAGTACCAGAAGCCGATCAGCAGGTAGCTGGCGAGGCCCACGCCTTCCCAGCCAAAGAACATCTGCACCAGGTTGTCGGAGGTCACCAGCATCAGCATGGCGAAGGTGAACAGCGACAGGTAGGCGAAGAAGCGCGGCCGGTACGGGTCTTCGTGCATGTAGCCCATCGAGTAGAGGTGCACGAAGGCAGACACGGTGTTGACGACGACCAGCATCACCGCGGTCAGCGTGTCGACGCGCAGCGCCCAGTCGACCTTGAGGTCGCCGGCCGCCATCCAGGTGAAGATCGGCACGCGCACGTCGTGATGGCCGAAGCCGACCTGCACGAAGGCGATCCACGACAGCACCATCGACACCATCAAAAGCGTCGTGGTGATCAGCTCGGCGATGCGCGAGCCGGCCGCGGCCGGTTCCGCCGGCGCGTGGCCGTGCTCGTCGTGACCGTGGTCGCCATGGCCGTCGAGCGGCTCGTCATGCGTGTTGTGGAAGGCGGCCCCGCCGTGTGCGCCCGGTTCATGCGCATGCGCGCCATGATCCGTGGCGTTGTCATCCATGCCGGGAGGCGGCGCCTCCCCCGGAAAGCGGGCGCGTGCGCCGGCGAGCGCGATGACGCCGGCGAGGATCGCGCCGAGAAGAGGCAGGAAGACGATGGCCTGGTACATCGGAAGGCTCAGCCCTTCATCAAATTGATGTCGTCGACCGCGATCGAACCGCGGTTACGGAAGAAGACCACGAGAATGGCAAGCCCGATCGCCGCCTCGGCCGCCGCCACCGTCAGCACGAACAGCGCGTAGACTTGGCCGACGATGTCGCCGAGATGCGTCGAGAAGGCCACCAGGTTGATGTTGACCGCGAGCAGGATGAGCTCGATCGACATCAGGATGATGATGACGTTCTTGCGGTTGAGGAAAATGCCGGCGATCCCGAGCGTGAACAGGATGGCGGCGACGCTGAGATAGTGGCCGAGACCGATGGTCATGTGTTGCTCCCCAGCCCCTGCCCGGTCTTGACCTTGATGACCTCGATGGCGGTCGCCGGCGTGCGCGCATTCTGCACCGGGATGCTCTGGCGCTTGACGCGGACCTTGTGCTGCAGCGTCAGCACGATGGCGCCGACCATGGCGACCAGCAGCACCATGCCGGCGCCTTCGAAAAAGTAGACGTAGCGGGTGTAGAGCACCATGCCGAGCGCTTCGGTGTTCGGCATGGTGGTCGGGATCGGCGCGGTGATCGCCGTCTTCACCGCCGGCCCGATGGCCCAGGCTCCGACGACGAACAGGAGCTCGGCGAGGAAGATGCCGCCGACCAGCACGCCGATCGGCAGGTACTGCAGCACGCCGTGCTTCAACTCGGCGAAGTCGACGTCGAGCATCATGACGACGAACAGGAACAGCACGGCGACGGCGCCGACATAGACGACGATGAGGATCATCGCCAGGAATTCGGCGCCCATCATCACGAACAGGGCCGCCGCGTTAACGAAGGCGAGGATCAGGAACAGCACCGAGTGCACCGGATTGCGCGAGGCGATGACCATCACCGCGCTGGCGATGCAGACGCAGGAGAAGAGATAGAAAAACAGGGCGGCGATCATCTCATCTCACCTGTACGGCGCGTCGAGCGCGATGTTCTTCGCGATCTCGCGTTCCCAGCGGTCGCCATTGGCTAGCAGGCGGTCCTTGTCGAAATAGAGTTCCTCGCGGGTCTCGGTAGCGAATTCGAAATTCGGGCCCTCGACGATGGCGTCGACCGGGCAGGCTTCCTGGCACAGACCGCAGTAGATGCACTTCACCATGTCGATGTCGTAACGGGTGGTGCGGCGCGTGCCGTCATTGCGGCGCGGACCGGCCTCGATGGTGATCGCCTGCGCCGGGCAGATCGCCTCGCACAGCTTGCAGGCGATGCAGCGCTCCTCGCCGTTCGGATAACGGCGCAGCGCGTGCTCGCCGCGGAAGCGCGGCGAAATCGGATTCTTCTCGAACGGGTAGTTGATGGTCGGCTTCGGCTTGAAAAAATAGCGCATCGCCAGCACGAAGCCGGTGAGGAATTCCCACAAGAATATCTGTTTGGCCGCGCGGTCGAGTGTCATCGCATCCTCACTTCACAGCGGCGGTCGCCACGCCGCCATACTCGATGACGGCGGCAACGATCGCGACCATGGCCAGAGATACCGGAAGAAAGACCTTCCAGCCGAGCCGCATCAGCTGGTCGTAGCGATACCGCGGCACTATCGCCTTGGCCATGGCGAACAGGAAGAACATGAAGAACGCCTTGAGCACGAACCAGATGATGCCCGGCACCCAGGTGAACGGCGCGAAGGGGATCGGCGACAGCCAGCCGCCGAGGAACAGGATCGTCGCCATGGCGCACATCGTGGCGATCGCCACGTATTCGCCGAGCATGAACATCATGTAGGGCGTCGAGCCGTATTCGACCATGAAGCCGGCGACCAGTTCCGACTCGGCCTCGACAAGATCGAACGGCGGGCGGTTGGTCTCGGCCAGCGCCGACACGAAGAAGATGACGAACATCGGCAGCAGCGGCAGCCAGTACCAGCCGAACAGACCCCACCTCGAGTTCTGCGCCTCGACGATCTGCGACAGGTTCAGCGAGCCGGCGCAGAGCAGCACCGTGATGATGACGAAGCCGATGGAGACCTCGTACGACACCATCTGCGCCGCCGAGCGCAGTGCGGCGAGGAACGGGTACTTCGAGTTCGACGCCCAGCCCGCCATGATGATGCCGTAGACCATCAGCGACGAGATGGCGAAAATGTAGAGGATGCCGACATTGATATTGGCGATCATCCAGCCGGCATTGACCGGCACCACCGCCCAGGCGGCGAGCGCCAGCACGCAGGTGACGAGCGGCGCCAGCAGAAACACGCCCTTGTTGGCGCCGGCCGGGATCACCGGCTCCTTGAGCATGAACTTCAGGAGGTCGGCGAAGGACTGGAACAGGCCCCAGGGGCCGACCACGTTCGGGCCGCGGCGGATCTGCACCGCCGCCCAGATCTTGCGGTCGGCGAGCAGGATGTAGGCGATCGCGATCAGCAGCACGACCAGCATCAGCACGGATTCGGCGATCGTGATGATCAGCGGCCAGAGATAGGTCCAGAAGAAATCCATGTGCCCTACTCCGCCGCGGTCTTGTGCGCCGCGTGCGCCAGCGCCGAGCATTCGGCCATGATGGCCGAGGCGCGGGCGATCGGATTGGTGAAGTAGAAATCGGTGACGGCTGACTTGAACCCGAGCTTCTCCGGCGTACCGGAAAGCTTGGCGAGCTTGCCGATGTCGGCGGCATCGCCGGCGGTGATCTGGTCGATGCGCATGAAGTGCGGATGCGCGGCGAACAGCGCCTGCCGCAGTTGCGCCAGCGAGTCATAGGGCAGCTTCTTGCCGAGCACGTCGGACAGCGCGCGCAGGATAGCCCAGTCCTCGCGCGCATCGCCCGGCGGGAACGCCGCTCGGTTGGCGAGCTGCACGCGGCCTTCGGTGTTGACGTAGATCGCCGACTTCTCGGCGTAGGCCGCCGCCGGCAGGATGACGTCGGCGCGGTGCGCGCCGCGGTCGCCGTGCGTACCGATGTAGACGACGAACCCTCCCGGCGCGACGTCGATTTCGTCGGCACCGAGCAGGAACAGCACGTCGAGACCGCCCGCCGCCATCTCCGCCGCGGTCTTGCCGCCAGCACCCGGCACCAGGCCGATGTCGAGCGCGGCGACGCGCGAGGCGGCCGTGTGCAGCACCGAGAAGCCGTTCCACCCGTCCGCGACGACGCCGAACTCGCCCGCAGCCTTGGCGGCGAGCGCGGCCAGCGCGCCGCCGTCCTTGCGTGCGAAGACACCGGCGCCGACGATGATCAGCGGCTTTTTCGCCGCCTTGAAGGCTTCCGCAAATTTGCTCTTGCCGAGATCGGCGAGCGTCTCCGCGCCGGCGCCGAGATAATCGTAGGGGTAAGTGAGATCAGCCTTCTCGCCGATCAATGCGATCGGGAAATTGCCGAGCCGCCAGCGCTTGCGGATGCGGGCGTTGAGCACCGCCGCCTCGCGGCGCGGATTGGCACCGATGATGAGGAGCGCGTCGGCCTGCTCGATGCCGGCGATGGTGGCGTTGAACAGATACGACGCGCGGCCCCAGGCCGGATCGAATACGGCGCCGTCCTGTCGTGCATCGACGTTCGGCGAGCCGAGGCGGCTCATCAGGTCCTTGAGCGCGAACATCTCCTCGGCGCCGGCGAGATCGCCGACGATGGCGCCGATGCGGTTGCCGCTCGTCGCTTTCACGCGATTGGCGATGACGGCGAAGGCCTCGGTCCACGAGGCCGCCTTAAGGCGGCCGCCGACGCGCACATACGGTTGATCGAGGCGCTGCGTGCGCAGGCCGTCGACCACGTGTCGCGTCTTGTCGGAGATCCACTCCTCGTTCACGTCGTCATTATTGCGCGGCAGAATGCGCATGACCTCGCGGCCGCGCGTGTCGACACGGATCGCCGAGCCGAGCGCGTCCATGACGTCGACCGATTGCGTCTTCGACAATTCCCACGGCCGCGCCGTGAACGCGTAGGGCTTGGAGGTCAGCGCGCCGACGGGGCACAGGTCGACGACGTTGGACTGCAATTCCGACGTCATCGCGTGCTCGAGATAGGTGGTGATCTCCATGTCCTCGCCGCGGCCGATGGCGCCGAGCTCGGACACGCCCGCCACTTCGGTGGTGAAGCGGATGCACCGCGTGCAGTGGATGCAGCGGTTCATGATCGTCTTGACCAACGGGCCGATATACTTGTCCTCGACCGCGCGCTTGTTCTCGACATAGCGCGAACTGTCGACGCCGTAGGCCATCGCCTGGTCCTGCAGGTCGCACTCGCCGCCCTGGTCGCAGATCGGGCAGTCGAGCGGATGGTTGATCAGCAGGAACTCCATCACGCCTTCGCGCGCCTTCTTCACCATCGGCGTCCGGGTGTTGACGACCGGCGGCTCGCCGTTCGGGCCCGGGCGGCAGTCGCGCACGCCCCAGGCGCAGGAAGCGACCGGCTTCGGCGAACCTTTGAGTTCGACGAGACACATGCGGCAATTGCCGGCGATCGACAGCCGCTCGTGGAAGCAGAAGCGCGGGATTTCCGCGCCCGCCGCCTCGCAGGCCTGGAGCAGTGTGTACTCCGGCGGGACGTCGATCTCTTTGCCGTCGACAATCAGTTTGGTCATGCCGCTTGCTCACTCGCGCGCGTCGCACGCGCCGTCTGTCCAGTCTGTGCGGCCGGGAGACTCTCCCAGCCGAAGGCAAAATCGCTCGGGCCGCGCGCCTTGAGATGATCGAGGCGGGCGACGCCCTCCTCCAGAGTCGGCCGGTGCCCTTCCGGCACCCACCACAGCACCAAGGTCGGGTCAGGCTGCTCGAACCAGGTCTCACGCCGATCGAAGAAGCGGCCGTGCACGGTCTTGAACACGAAGCGCTCCAACGCCTCCACGTTCTCCCACACGGTCAGGTTCGGCAGGATCGCCGGATCGTCATAGACCCGCATGTCCATCGCGTGCCCGCTCTCGCCCTGGAGACGCCAGACGAAGCCCGGCAGCTTGTCCGCCATTTTGTTGACGCGGTCGACATTGTCGACGAACTCGCGCATGCGCGGATCATCGAGCGGATACTTGATCCGCGCGATGTTGAACTCCGCGAGATGGCGAGGCTCCATCATCCCTACTCCGCCGCCTCGGCAACCGGTTCCGAATGCGGATTGGCTGCATACTGATCGATGCGTTCCTCGATCTCATGACGGAAATGCGCGATCAGACCCTGGATCGGCCATGCCGCCGCGTCGCCGAGCGCGCAGATCGTGTGCCCCTCGACCTGCTTGGTGACTTCCAAGAGCATGTCGATCTCGCGCTTCTGCGCGCGGCCTTCCGCCATGCGCGTCAGAACGCGCCACATCCAGCCGGTGCCCTCGCGGCATGGTGTGCACTGGCCGCAGCTCTCGTGCTTGTAGAAGTAGGCCAGCCGTGCGACGGCGCGAATGAGGTCGGTCGACTTGTCCATGACGATGACCGCCGCGGTCCCGAGGCCCGACTTCAGCTTCATCAGGCTGTCGAAATCCATCGGCGTGTCAACGATCTGCGCCGCCGGCACCATGCGCACCGACGAGCCGCCCGGGATCACGGCCTTGAGGTTGTCCCAACCGCCGCGGATACCGCCGCAATGCGTATCGATCAACTCGCGAAAGGTGATGCCCATCGCCTCTTCGACGTTGCACGGCCTGTTCACGTGGCCGGAAATGCAAAAGAGCTTGGTGCCGACATTGTTCGGATTGCCGAACGAGGAGAACCAGGCGGCGCCGCGGCGCATGATGTCGGGCGCGACGGCGATCGACTCGACGTTGTTGACCGTCGTCGGGCAGCCGTAGAGGCCGACATTGGCCGGGAACGGCGGCTTCAGCCGCGGCATGCCCTTCTTGCCTTCGAGGCTTTCGAGCAGCGCCGTCTCCTCGCCGCAGATATAGGCGCCGGCGCCGTGATGCACGATGACGTCGAAGTCCCAGCCGTGCACGTTGTTTTTGCCGATCAGCTTGGCCTCGTAGGCCTCGTCGACCGCGGCCTGCAGGTGCTCGCGCTCGCGGATGAACTCACCGCGCACATAGATGTAGGCGGCATGCGCGCCCATGGCGAAGCTGGCGATCAGGCAGCCTTCGATCAACAGATGCGGGTCGTGCCGCATGATCTCGCGGTCCTTGCAGGTGCCCGGCTCGGACTCGTCGGCGTTGACGACGAGGTAATGCGGCCGCTCGCCGATCTCCTTCGGCATGAACGACCATTTCAGGCCGGTCGGGAAGCCGGCGCCGCCGCGGCCGCGCAGTCCCGAGGCCTTCATTTCATTGATAATGCCGTCGCGGCCGCGCTCGAGGATCGCCTTGGTGCCGTCCCAGGCGCCGCGCGCACGCGCCCCCTTCAGGGTCCAATCGTGGAGCCCGTAGAGGTTCTTGAAGATGCGATCCTTGTCAGCGAGCATTTCTCGTTCTTTCGCCGATCAGTTCGGTTTCGGTTTGCGCTTGGCCGACGCGTCGTCGGCCGGCGGCTTCGGCGCCGGCGCCTCGGTGACGTTGGCCGCCGCGCCCGGACGCTTGGCCTCCGCATCGGTCGTGCCCAGCTGGCCGCGCGTCGGGCTGGAGGCATAGATTGCCGGATCGGTGAGCGTCGTCGCGCCACCGACCGGCGCCGAAAACTGGCGATCGATCTGCGGGCCCGGCTTCACCGGCTTGCCCTTGGCAAAGCCGTCGAGCACCTTCTCGAAGTTCTCCGGCGTCAGGTCCTCGTAGGTGTCCTTGCCGATCAGCACCATCGGCGCGTTGACGCAGGCGCCGAGACACTCGACCTCTTCCCACGAGAAGTCGCCGTCCTTCGACAGTGCGAACGGATCGTGCGCGATGCGGTGCTGGCAGACCTCGATGATGTCCTCGGCGCCGCGCAGGCGGCACGGCGTCGTGCCGCAGACCTGCACGTGGGCCTTCCTGCCGGCGGGCTGCAGGATGAACTGCGTATAGAAGGTCGCGATCTCCAGCGCGCGGATGTGCGCCATGCCGAGCATGTCGGCGACGGTGCGAATTGCGGCCTCGGGCAGCCAGCCGCCGTGCTGCTCCTGCGCGCGCCACAGGATCGGGATGACTGCGGACGACTGGCGGCCTTCCGGGTATTTGGCAATTTGCTTCTTCGCCCAGTCGAGGTTCTCCGCCGTGAAGGCGAAGCTCCTCGGCTGCACTTCGGCGGGCGCAAGACGGCGGACGCTCATCGGTCGACCTCCCCGAACACGATATCGAGGGAGCCGAGGATGGCGGAGACATCCGCCAACATATGACCGCGGGTCATGAAATCCATCGCCTGAAGGTGCGCGAAGCCCGGTGCTCGAATCTTGCACTTGTACGGCTTGTTGGTGCCGTCGGAGACGAGATAGACGCCGAACTCGCCCTTCGGCGCTTCGACCGCCGCGTAAACCTCGCCGGCCGGCACGTGATAGCCTTCGGTGTAGAGCTTGAAGTGATGGATGAGCGCTTCCATCGAGCGCTTCATCTCGCCGCGCGTGGGCGGCACGATCTTGTGGTCGTCGACCGACACGCGTCCCTGCCCTTCCGGCGCGCGCAGCTTCTCGATGCACTGCTTCATGATCTTCGCCGACTGGCGCATCTCCTCCATGCGGATGAGATAGCGGTCGTAGCAGTCGCCGTTCTTGCCGATCGGGATGTCGAAATCCATTTCGGCATAGCATTCATAAGGCTGCGACTTGCGCAGGTCCCATGCCGCGCCCGAGCCACGCACCATCACGCCGGAGAAGCCCCAGTTCCAGGCGTCGGCCAGCGAGACCACGCCAATGTCGACATTGCGCTGCTTGAAGATGCGGTTGTCGGTCAGCAGCGCATCGAGATCGGCGACCACCTGGAGGAACGGATCGCAAAAATTCCAGATATCGTCGATCAGCTTCGGCGGCAGGTCCTCGTGCACGCCGCCGGGACGGAAGTAGTTGGCGTGCATGCGCGAGCCGGAAGCGCGCTCGTAGAACACCATCAGCTTCTCGCGCTCCTCGAAGCCCCATAGCGGCGGGGTGAGCGCACCGACGTCCATCGCCTGCGTCGTGACGTTCAACAGATGCGAGAGCAGACGTCCGATCTCGGAATAGAGGACGCGGATCAACTGCGCACGCCTGGGCACCTGGATGCCGAGCAGCTTCTCCACCGCCAGGCAGAAGGCGTGCTCCTGGTTCATCGGCGCGACGTAATCGAGCCGGTCGAAATACGGTATCGCCTGCGCATAGGTCTTGGCCTCGATCAGCTTCTCGGTGCCGCGATGCAGCAAGCCGATATGCGGATCGACGCGCTCGACCACCTCACCGTCGAGCTCGAGCACGAGGCGCAGCACGCCGTGCGCGGCCGGATGCTGCGGCCCGAAATTGATCGTAAAATTGCGGATGGCGGTCTCGGCCATCATGCTACTCCCGCCGCGGCCGCCTTCTGCGCGACCCGCGAATTGAATTTGTCCCAGGCGACGACGACGCGCTCGTGCGTGCCCTCGCCGATCATGTCGACGCCGTCGTGGGCGCGCACCTTGAAGGTCAGCTTGCGGCCCGACACCGCGGCGATCTCGGCGTCGACCTGCACGGTCATGCCGGGCGGCGTCGCCGCCGCGTGACTGACGTCGACATGCGTGCCGAGCGAGCCCTCGCCCGGCTCGAGATACGGCGCGATCAGCTCGGCGCAGGCCCATTCCATCAGCACGATCATGAAGCCGGTGGCGAACACCTTCGGCATGCCGGAAATGATCGGCGACTCCGGGTAGGTGTAAGGCACCGTCTTGTTCTCCGGCACGAGGTAGGAGAACGAATGCTTCACGCCGGGCGAAAGCGGCTTCATGACGCCTTCTTCTCCGGCTCGGGCGGCTTGGCGGCCTTCTCGTCGCCGGGCAGCACGTAGTCGGTGCCTTCCCACGGCGAGAGGAAGTCGAAGTTGCGGAATTCCTGCGCCAGCGCCACCTTGTCGTAGCGCACGCGCTTTTCCTCGTCGTCGTAGCGCACCTCGACGAAGCCGGTCAGCGGGAAATCCTTGCGCAGCGGATGCCCCTCGAAACCGTAATCGGTAAGGATGCGGCGCATGTCGGGATGGCCCGTGAACAGCACGCCGTAGAGATCGTAGGCCTCCCGCTCGAACCAGTCGGCGCCCTTGAACACGCCGATGATCGACGGCACCGGCGTCGCCTCGTCGGTCACCACCTTGACGCGGATGCGCTGGTTCAGCCGCGGCGACAGGAAATGATAGACGACGTCGAAGCGCTGCTCGCGGCTCGGCCAGTCGACCGCCGTGATGTCGACGAGGTTGACGAACTGGCAGGCCGGATCTTCGCGCAGGAAGGTCGCAAGCCTGACGATGTCGGCGGCGTTGCCGGTAAGCGTCAATTCTCCGTGCCGCACTTCGTGACCGGTCACGGCGCCCGCCATCGCCGACCTGATCGCCTGCCCCAGGTTCTCGAGCGTATCCATTGCCTAAAGCCTTTTTACCGCTCGATCGTGCCGGTGCGGCGAATCTTCTTCTGCAGCAACATCACACCATAAAGCAACGCCTCGGCGGTCGGCGGACAGCCGGGCACGTAGATGTCGACGGGAACGATGCGGTCGCAGCCGCGCACCACCGAATACGAATAATGATAGTAGCCGCCGCCATTGGCGCAGGAGCCCATGGAGATGACGTAGCGCGGTTCCGGCATCTGGTCGTAGACCTTGCGCAGCGCCGGCGCCATTTTGTTCGTCAGCGTTCCGGCGACGATCATCACATCGGATTGGCGCGGCGACGCGCGCGGCGCGAAGCCGAACCGCTCGGCGTCGTAGCGCGGCATCGACATCTGCATCATCTCGACGGCGCAGCAGGCGAGCCCGAACGTCATCCACATCAGCGAGCCGGTGCGGGCCCAGGTGATGAGGTCGTCGACCGCGGTGACGATGAAACCCTTGTCGGCGAGCTCGTTGTTGACGCCGCGGAAAAACGTATCGTCGGAACCGACAGGCTTGCCGGTCGCCGGGTCGAGAATGCCTTTCGGCGCGGGTGCGACCAGGGTCATGGAATCAATCCCATTCCAGCGCCCCCTTCTTCCACTCATATATGAAACCGATGGTGAGGACGCCAAGGAAGATCATCATCGCCCAGAAGCCGAAATGCCCGATCTGGCGGAAGGCGACCGCCCACGGGAACAGGAAGGCGACCTCGAGATCGAAGATGATGAAAAGGATGGCGACGAGATAGAAGCGCACGTCGAATTTCATGCGCGCGTCGTCGAAGGCGTTGAAGCCGCACTCGTAGGCTGAGAGTTTCTCGGGATCCGGCTGCGAATAAGCCACCAAGAACGGTGTCGCCAGGAGGACGAGGCCGATGACGAGCGCCACGGCGATGAAAATGACCAGGGGCAAATAATCCAGAAGCAATGTGCTCATGGCGACCTCGCGCAGCCCCCGAATCCAGAATAGTTGCCGCCCAAGGACCGTCGGCAGCCGACTCACCGCCGCAAAACCGCGAAAACGCCCTTGGTTTTGGGGAGAGTCCTCAAGGACGGGAAGCGCCGGAGGCTTAGCGCAGGGAAACCGGGGTGGCAAGCCGACATTAGAATGCATCCACGGTGCGGACGCGGCCTCGCTGCGTCCCTGCGATTGACGCCGCAAATGGGGGCCTAGATAGTCCGCGGCAGGCGGCGACAAGAACAAACTTGTGGGGGAAACACTATGCCCAATCTGCGTCACATCGCGGGAACGCTGGCGCTCGCCCTGGCGCTGATCATGCCGGCGGTCGCGGCCTCGGCGGACAACTATCCGTCCCGTCCGATCAAGATCATCGTACCCTTCGGCGCCGGCGGACCGACCGACGTTTTCACCCGCGCCATCGCCGAGGAACTGCAGAAATCGCTGCACACCGCGGTTGTCCAGGAGAATCGTCCGGGCGCCGGCACCACCATCGGTACCGAGGTGGTCGCGAAGGCGGCTCCTGACGGCTACACGCTTCTGATGGTCTCCGGCACGCAGACGGTCAACGAGACCCTCTACTCACATAAGCAGTACCACCTGATGAAGGATCTGGTGCCGATCGCGCCGCTGATCGAGAGCGATCTGGTGCTGGTGGTGAATCCGAAGGTGCCGGTCAAGAGCGTGAAGGAGCTGATCAGCTACGCCAAGGCCAATCCCGGCAAGCTGAACTTCGGCTCGTCCGGTCCCGGCTCGAACTATCACATGGCCGCCGAACTGCTGAAGCATCTCACCGGCATCGATATCGTGCATGTCCCCTACCGTGGGTCGACCGGCATGCGCACCGACATCATCAGCGGCCAGATCCAGATGCTGTTCGACGCGGTGCCGACCATGGCGCCGATGATCAAGGGCGGCATGGTGCGCGCGCTTGGCACCACCGGCACCGCGCGTTCCCCCATCCTGCCTGACGTGCCGACCATCGCCGAGGCCGGCGTGCCCGGCTTCCAGGCGACGCTCTGGGTCGGCTTCATGGCCCCGGCCGGTACGCCCAAGCCGATCGTCGACCTGCTCAACCGCGAGATCACCAAGATCGTCTCGCGGCCGGAGATGAAGGCGGCCTGGGAAAAGCTCGGCGCCACGCCGGTGACGATGTCCCAGCCGCAGTTCACTTCGTTCATGCAGGCGCAGATCGACAAGTGGGCGCAAGTGATCCAGGCCAACCACATCAAGCTGACAAACTGACCGGACGGCCCAGCGACGGCCCTGCAAGCGATGCCGGCCGCGCGCCGGCATCGCCGCTTTTGCGCGCCCGCCTGATACGCTAAGAACCCGGCGCTGCCGGACCAAAACCGAGACAGGTGACGAATGAACGAGATGACGACACCCGCCATCAAGGGCGAGGAGCACTGGACCAGCAAGGACGGCGGCGTGAAGCTGTTCCTGTTCGAGAAGTGCCTCGGCGATCCGGCCAAGACGCGCGGCACCATCCTGTTCGTGCACGGCTCCTCGATGGCCGGCCAGCCGACCTTCGACCTGCAGGTGCCCGGGCGGCCGGATTCCTCGGCGATGGATCACTTCGCCAAGCTCGGCTACGACTGCTGGCTCGTCGACATGGAGGGCTACGGCCGCTCCACCAAGGACCGTGACAACAACGCGCCGATCGCGATGGGCGCCGACGACTGTTATGCCGCCGCGCTCTACATCAGGAAGCTGCGCGGCCCGCGGCCGCTGCTGGTCTATGGCATCTCGTCCGGCGCGCTGCGCGCGGCGATGTTCGCTGAACGTCATCCCGAGCTGGTCGCGCGCGTCGCACTCGACGCCATGGTGTGGACCGGCGAAGGCTCGCCCACCCTCGAGCAGCGGCGCAAAAGGCTGCCGGAATTCATCGGCAAGAACCGGCGGCCGATGGACAAGGCCTTCATCCATTCGGTGTTCGACCGCGACCATCCCGACACCGCGGAGCGGCACGTGATCGAAGCCTTCGCCGAGGCAGTGGTCGCGCTCGATGACTCGGTGCCGACCGGCACCTATGTCGACATGTGCTCGCGGCTGCCGGTGGTGGATCCGGAGAAGATCACGGTGCCGACCTTGATCATGCGCGGCGAGCACGACGGCATTGCCTCGATGGACGACCTGTTGAAGTTCTTCGCCAGGCTCGCGACCATCGACAAGCAGTTCACCGTGATGCCGGGCATCTCGCACGCCAGCTTCCAGCAGAAGAACTACATGATGGTCTATCACATCCTGGCCAGCTTCTTCTCGCAGCCGGCACCGGTGTATCGGGGGTAGTCGCAGCGTGTCCCGGATCGGCGGCGCACCACTGCGTGCTGCGCCTCAGCCGGGACACGGAATTTCAGCAGCCCAACTTGTCCGCCAGCGCCGCCAGATCCGCCGCCGCATAATCGACCGGCACGGTCGGCGCAGCCTCGCCGGTGTTCGGACCATACTCATTCACCCGCGCGGTGTGCGCGGTGCGCAGGCCACAGGCTGCGGCGGCCTTGAGGTCGTTCGAATGCGCGGCCACCATCATGCAGCGCCCCGGCGCGAGGTTGAGCGCTTCGCAGGAGCCGAGATAGGCGCGCGGCTTCGGCTTGTAGTCGCCGGCGATCTCGGCGCCGAGGATCGCATCCCACGGCAGAGCGTTGCGTCGGGCGAGATCGACCATCAGCGCGATATTGCCGTTCGAGCACGGCGCGATGATGAATTTGCGCTTGAGCCGCGCCAGCGCTGCCGGCACGTCCGGCCATGCGTCGAGCCGGTGCCAGGCCATGGTCAGGTCATGCAGCACGGCGTCGGACAGGCCGGTCAGGCCGAGGCGCGGGATGAAGCGCTCGAGATTGCGCCGGTGCAGGACGTCGAGCCTGGCGAAGGGGATGCGGCCGGAGCGGACCTCCTCCATGCCGGGCTGGTACTCGGCACGCCAGAAGTCGGCGAAGGCCAGCCAGTCAAGGCGATAGCCGAGCGGTGTGAGGATACTTTCCGCCTCGCGGGCGATCGAGGTGCGCCAGTCGACCAGGGTGCCGAAGACGTCGAAAAACAGGGCTGCGACGCCGGCCGCTTCGGTCTGTCCAGGCATCGGAACCGGCTCCTCGAAAGGCGCCAAAGGCGCGGCCGGAAGGGAGCCTAAGTCTTTGAAAGAATGGCGGGAGCGACGGGACTCGAACCCGCGGCCTCTGCCGTGACAGGGCAGCGCTCTAACCAACTGAGCTACGCCCCCGCGGGCGTGGGGCAGGACTTAAAGGCGCCCCACCCCCAAGTCAAGGACAACCCTCGCCACCCGCCAACTTTCAAGAAGTGCCCGATTTTCGCTAAGAATCGTTGGTCAAACCGTCTCCGAATCGTCTATTCGGACAAGCAGTCTGGCGTCCGGCCAGGCTCGCGGATCTCAAGAGGAGGGTCCCATTATGGCAACGGCTCCTGGTAAGTCAGCGACCCCGACCACTGTGACGCTGAAGCATCTCGCCGCCGCACTCGCGGATGCGCACGAGATGTCGAAGAAGCAAGCGGAAGAGGTTTTGGGCGACCTCGTCGGCAACATCGTGAAGCACTTGAAGAAGGGCGAGCGCATCCGCATCGGCGGCCTCGGCATCCTTCAGGTGCGCAAGCGCGCCGCGCGCATGGGCCGCAATCCGGCGACCGGCGAGCAGATCCAGATCAAGGCGTCGAAGAAAGTCGCCTTCCGCGCTTCCAAGGATCTCAAGGAAGCGATCTGACGGCTCGTTTCGAGCCTCAACCCTCCGGGGATTTCGGACGGCAGGTCCGGGGCAGCGCGCCCCGTGCCTGCCGTTTTTGCTTTGGCGTCCGTTATGATCGCTGTGTGACTGATTGGAAGGCGTGGCCATGGCGTCCATCGATTTCGACTACACCGTGCTCGAGCGCTTTCTGCGCTATGTGACCATCGACACGCAGTCCGACCCCGACTCCCCGACGACGCCGTCGACCGAGAAGCAGAAAGATCTCGGCCGCCTGCTGGTCGCCGAGCTGCGCGACGTGGGGCTTTCCGACGCCGACATGGATGGGAATGGCTACGTCTACGCGACGCTGCCGGCGACGAGCGCCAAGACGGTGCCGGTCGTCTGCTTCTGCTCGCACATGGACACCTCGCCCGACGCGCCCGGTGCCGGGGTGAAGCCGCAGGTGCATCGTAACTACCAGGGCGGCGACCATCGCCCTGCCCGCCGATCCGACGCAGGTCATCCGCGCGGCCGCGCATCCGGCGCTCAAGGACCAGATCGGCAATGACATCGTCACTGCCGACGGCACCACCTTGCTCGGCGCCGACAACAAGGCCGGCGTCGCCGAGATCGTCGACGCCATGCGCTTCCTTGCCGCGCATCCGGAAATTCCGCACGGCACGCTCAAGGTGTTGTTCACGCCCGACGAGGAGATCGGCCGCGGCGTCGACAAGGCCGACCTGAAGCGGCTGGCGGCGCAAGTCGCCTACACGATCGACGGCGAGACCGCCGGCCAGGTCGAGGACGAGACCTTCTCGGCTGACGGCGCGGTCGTCACGGTGCAGGGCGTGCCGGCCCATCCCGGCTTCGCCAAGGGCGCGATGGAGAATGCGATCAAGATCGCCGCGCGCATCGTCGACAATTTGCCGAAGGACACCTGCTCGCCGGAGACAACGTCCGGCAAGGAGGGCTTCGTGCATCCGCTCAGCGTCGAGGCCGAGATCGACCGCGCCGTGCTCAAATTCATCCTGCGCGATTTCACGACCGCGGGATTGCAGGAGAAGGCGGCGGTCGTGGAGACGGCGGTGAAGCGCGCGCTGGAGGGATTCCCGCGCTCGTCCTACACGCTCAAGGTCACCGAGCAGTATCGCAACATGAAGGCGGTGCTCGACCGCCATCCGACCGTGGTCGAGAATGCAATCGAGGCGGTGCGCCGCGCCGGCCTGACGCCGAGGAGAGCCTCGATCCGCGGCGGCACCGACGGCTCGCGCCTGTCCTTCATGGGCCTGCCCTGCCCCAACATCTTCGCCGGCGAGCACGCCTTCCACTCGCGGCTCGAATGGGTGAGCGTGCAGGACATGCAGGCCGCGGTGCGCACCATCGTGCACCTCGCGATAATCTGGGAAGAGCGGGCCTGAACGCGCTGCAGCATCAGGCGCTCGTGATCGCCGATTTGACAGACCGCCCGGAACCCCCGGCGGCAGCCTCCGGTTCATTCGATTACAAATCGAACAAGGAGGCTTCTCCGTGCGGATTGGAACATTGGTACTTGCCGTTGGCTTGGCGCTGGCGGCCGCGCCCGCCTTCGCACAAAGCCAGCCGAACTTTGGCCCGAACGCGCCGGCGCAGGGCGATTCCTTCGGCAAGCCGCCGTCCGGCCGGCTTCATCCGATGAGCGGGGCGAAAGCCTACGCCTACCGGGCGCACAGCTACAACGCGCTGCACTGGCGGAGGCACCACCGTCACTATCGCCACTACCACTATTGAGCCGGTCGCGGCCTGAACGTGCGGGCGGCTCAGGCCGCCGGCACGCGCGCCGTGGGCGACCGCTTCAAGCCTTCAAGCCGGCTGCGCGCGCGACGCCGTCCCAGCGCTTGAGTTCGCTGCGCATGAACGCGCCGAGAGCGTCGGGTCCCGCGTCGTAGGGATCGAAACCCTCCGTCGCCAGCGTCGCCATCGTCTGCGGATCGTGCATGGCGCCATGCCCGGCCGCGGCAAGTCTGTCGATGATCGGCCGTGGCGTGCCTGCCGGCGCCATCACGCCGATCCACAGGGTGACGTCGAAATCCTTCATCCCCGCTTCGGCGAGAGTCGGCACATCGGGAAGCGTCGAGGCGCGTTTCGCCGTCGTGGTCGCGAGCGCCTTGATCTTGCCGGCCTTGATCTGCCCCGCGACGGCGATGGCGTTCTCGAAGGCCATGGTGATGCGGCCGGCAATCAGATCGTTGATGACCTGCGGACTGCCCTGATACGGCACGTGCGTCAGCTTCGCACCGGCGCGCTGCGCGAACAACTCCGAGCAGAGGTCCGGCAGGCTGCCGCTCCCGACCGAGCCGTACAGCACCTTGCCGGGCTGCGACTTCGCCATGGCGACCAGTTCGTCGACGCTGTTCGCGCCGGCGTTCGGATTGACCACCAGCACATACGGGCCGCTCGCCAGCCGTGCGACCGGCGTAAACTGCTTGAGCAGATCGAGGCCGAGCCGCGCATTGACCACCTGGTTGGTCAGCGTCGAAGCGGCGATCAGGAACAGGGTGTAGCCGTCCGGTTCGGCGGCGGCGGCGTACTTGGCGGCGATGGCGGACCCCGCCCCCGGCTTGTTCTCCACGACCACCTGCTGGCCAAGCGCGGTCGAGGCGCCCTTGGCGAAGAAGCGGCCGACGACGTCGGACGCCGAGCCGGGTGTGAAGCCGACGATGAGCCGCAACGGCCGCGATGGATACGCGTCGTCGGCGAACGCGATGCGTGACAATGACGGGAGCATTGCCGCTCCCAGCGAGTGGCCCAGCATCTGGCGGCGCGACAGCGTCATGTTTTCCCCTCGGCGATCTGATTATGGGAAGTGAAACACCGCACGGTCGGCTTTCAATCCCGAGCCTGGCGTAATCGCATGCAGCCACGGCCTTTTGTTTGCACGGTCCCTTGCTCGACAGGTTAGCGAAAGCGCCGGACCTGTCTACCGGCCTCGCTCCCGAGCGGCGATGCACCGGCCATGGCGCCCGCAACAGCTTTCGCTAAGATGGCCTCGTCGTCTTATTGAAGCCGGGAGCGAACGCCGGCGCCCAGGGGAGAACACGATGACTGACGAAACGCACCCATCCGGCCTGTCGCGCCGTAGCCTCATCGCCGGCCTCGCGGCGGCACCGGCCTTGACGATGGCGGCAACGCCGGCGGCCGCACAAATGAAATCGACGGAGGACGAGGAGGCGCAAGCGCGGGCCGCGCTCAAAGACGCCAAGGGCACCAAGCTCGTCATTCTCGGCAGCGGCGCCGGCCCGGTCCCCGGCCGCACGCGGCGCATGACCTCGCATGTCATGGTGAGCAACGGCGCGGCTTACGTGGTCGATTGCGGCCTCGGCGTCACCAACCAGTATGCGCGCACCGGCATCCCGTTCGGCGCGCTCAAGTCGATCTTCATCACCCATCACCATGCCGATCACAACATCGAGTACGGACCTCTGCTCATCGTCGGCTGGATTCAAGGCATGCCGCTCTCGGTGCGCGCGTTTGGACCGCCGCCGCTCAAGCAGATGACCGACGACTTTCTGCGCGCCTACAAAACGACGGTCGATTTCTGGGCGGAGGACTTCAAGATGAAACCGCTCGTTTCGCTCGAGGTGAAGGAAGTGTCCGGCGCCGGCCCGGTGATGCAGGACGAGAATGTGAAGGTGTCGTCCATCGTCGTGCAGCATCCGCCGGTGACGCCGGCGTTGGCCTATCGCTTCGATTTCAAGGATCGCTCGATCGCCTTCTCCGGCGACACTGCGCCGCTCGACGCGGTCGCGACGATGGCCAAGGGGGCCGACGTGCTGGTGCACGAGGCGATGTTCGTGCCGGCAGTCGAGACCTACATCAAGGGCCAGATCGCGCGCGGACGCCCCGTCAAGCTCGAGGACTTCATGGCGCACATGAAGGCCGATCACACGCCGGTCGAGGATGTCGGCCGCATCGCGCAGAAAGCGGGCGTGAAGACGCTGGTGCTCTCGCACCTGACACCGGCGATCGACAAGCTCACCGACGACAAATGGCGTGCCGCCGCGGCGACGACGTTCAAGGGAGACATCGTCGTCGCGCACGACCTGACCGTGCTGTGAGGGTCACGCCCGCCAGACGTGGATGAGCACGGTCTGATACTCCGGCGCCTCGAGGCCCCAGCGGGCGATGCAATCGACACGCCGGAACCGGAGGCCGTGCTCCTCCGACATGACCCCTTCCGGCGTGCCGCCGAAGGCCTGGCGCGTGAAGTAGCCGACGACGAAGATCTGCCGCGAGACGGCCTGCGGCGCCGCCTCGTAGATCTGCTGCAGGCTCAAGCCCGGCGGCAGGCAGACACCGAGGACGTCGTGGTCTGGATAGCGGCGCAACGCCTCGACCGCATCCATGCGCGCGACCGGATGCCAGCCCGGCCGGCGGAAGCGCGGGTTCTCTTCGGGCGCGTAGCGATCGGTGGCGACGGTATCGATGCCGTCGATATGGTGCGCGCAATGCGCCCAGAAGCCGATGCCCGCCGCCACCGACAGCAGGGGGCCGCGCAGGTGGTGGCGCAGATAATCGAGCGCCTCGGCGCTCGGCAGCGCGCAGGCGTAGCGGCCGGCAACGGCGCGGGCGACGCCCTCGTCGGTGACTCGGCCAGTCAGTCGCTCGAGCCCCGCGCGCTGCGGAAGCGCCCGCCGGATCAGGTGCTCGGCGTACAACGTGTCAATGGCATGCACCGGACCAATCCGTCCGCCAATGCGATGCCGCCCCGCATGAATTTGCCGCGGCAAACGCCCGGCGGCGCCACGACAAAACGTCGCGCATGGCGCAACCTGCGGTGCGTCAGGTGCCCGACGTTGCCCGGTCCCCGTCTGCAAACGGCCTTCGTTCAGGGCTGCCCGTCGGACTGGGCGGCACCCGCGACGCGCGGAACCCAGGCGAGCCGCCGCTTGGTCCAGATCTCGCGCGCCGGGCCGCCGAGCGCGGCGCGTTCTGTCAGCGTGCCGATGCGCAGCGAATAGCGCGTCGGGTTTTCGGCAGCCGTTGCATAGATCGGCGTGCCGCAGTTCGGGCAGAAGGCATGCGCCCGGTGCGCGCCGCTATCGGCAACCTTGATGTAGACCTTCGGCTCGCCGCGCCGGATGCGGAACGTTCCCGGTATCGACTGGATGTTGGCGCGGAAGGCCGAACCGGTCAGCGTCTGGCAATCGGCGCAATGGCAGACCATGCCTGAGCCCGGCGTGACCTCGGCTTCGAACGCAATGGCGCCGCAATGACACCGGCCGTCGACTTTCATGCGTGCTCCATCGCGGTTGCCTATGCCGGCCGACGCGGCACCACGCCGATCGGCGTGAAGGTATAGACCGGTTCGCTGCGCTGATTGAAGGCCGTCCACTTGATCCAGACCAGCCCCTGCGGCTTCTTCTCCGACGGGACGAGCTTCACCACCTCCCCTTCGAGGTGGAGAACGTCGTCCGGCCGGACAGGCGCAAGCCAGCGCAATTCGTCGACGCCAATGCCAAGAAGAGGATGCGGCCCGAACGGCCGCACCTCGACAAACAAGCGCATCGCGATCGCGGCCGTGTGCCAACCGGAGGCGGCCAGGCCTTTGAGCGGCGTCTGCTCGGCGGCGGCCTCGTCGAGATGGTACGGCTGCGGGTCGAACTCGGCGGCGAAGCGCTTGATGTCGTCGCGCGTCAGCCGTTTCTCCGGGCTCTTGAAATGCATGCCCAGAGTCAGATCCTCGAACCACTCGATCATCGGCTCTCCCTTCCTGACCAGCGTCATCCTATCAGGAAAACGCCGTCATCGGATCGAGCACGGTGACGATCTCGTTGACCCGCGTGATCGGAAAGCCGGCGAGCCGCGAGTGCTCGCGCACGGCGTCCTCGCTATCGCCGAGATAGACACAGAAGGTGTTGTCGCCGGCCACGTAGGAGTGCACCCACTGCACCTTGCCCGCCAGCTTCGCCACGGCGCCATTCGAGGTCGCCGCCAGCTCATTGAACTGGGCGGCGTTGAGCCGGCCGATGCCGGGAATATGACGCTCGATCACGAAGCGTTTCATCTTTCATGTCCATGTGCGGCGCCCGCTGGAACGGCGGACGCAGGTCCAGAGCGAGATATCGCCGCGCCGTGAGGGAGCGGGCGCGGCGATGGTTGTTGCCTTGCCTCAGCGCTTCGTCACAACCACTTCGAGGTACTCGCCCGGCACGACCACCGTGCCGTCGCCGGACGTGTTGAAGCGGCCGATCAGTTCGATGATGTCCTGCGACAGCGCCTTCCGCCCGGCCGCGTTGAGCGCCTCGAAGGCCTTGAGCATTGGGCCGTAATAGTCGCGGAAGACGTCGAGGAAGTGCTGCGGCGAGCGGTAGCGGAAGACGAAATTGCGCGGCTTGGCCTTCAGCGCAGACGACTCGGCGCCGAACGCCTTTTCCATCCACTCCGACGTGCCCCACAGCGCCGGCGACTTCAGCCCGGCCGGCGGCGGCAGATGCTTGCCGATCGTCTTGAACATCTGTCCGATGAAGCCATCCGGGGTCCAGTTGGCGAGCCCGATGCGGCCGCCCGAGCGGCACACGCGCAGCATCTCGCTCGCCGTGCGGCCCTGGTCGGGGCTGAACATGGCGCCGAATGTCGACGCGACCGCGTCGAAGGCGCCGTCGCCGAACGGAAGCTCCTCGGCGTCCGCCTTCTGGAACGTCACCTTCAGGCCTTCCGCCTCCGCACGCAGACGACCGCGGTTGAGCAGGGCCTCGACATAGTCGGTCGAGGTCACGTTGCACCAACGGTGCGCGGCGGCGAGCGTGAAGTTGCCGTTGCCGGCGGCGATGTCGAGTACCTTGGCGCCGGCGCGCAGATCCATGGCTTCGGCCAGCTGCTCGCCGACGATCTGCAGCGTGGCGCCGACGACGGCGTAGTCGCCCGACGACCAGGCGGCCTGCTGCTTCGTCTTGATCGCTTTCAGGTCGGGCGTCGTCGCTTCGGGACGACAGTCGATGATCGTGGTCATGGTCAAACTCCGGTGTGTTGCGGCCCGGGGGGCGGGCCATGCGGTCTTGGTGGCCCGGGATGACTATGACGATGCGCCGCCGCGGCGAATGACCGTGCTGCCGGAGTTCTTGCTCATGCGTCCAAAATGGCCGGCGCCGTGCTTTTCTTCGCCCCAAAGCGCGCTAGTCTGCGCCAGGGGCTTGAAAAACGCTGCCGACCCGGAGCTTCCTGATCATGGCGGCCGACGTGCTATCGGAAGTGCTGTCGGCGGTGCGGCTCACCGGCTCGGTGTTCTTCGACGTCACGACGGCCCCACCCTGGGTCGCCGAAGCGCCGCCGTCGGCGCAGATCGCCGACGCCATCAAGCCGGGCGCGCAGCACGCGATCGAATATCACGTGATCACCCGCGGTTCCTGCTGGATCTCCATCGTCGACGGCGCGCCGTTCGAACCGGTGCAATTGCAGGAGGGCGACATCGCGGTTATTCCGCACGGCGAGCCGCACGTTGTGTCGAGCGCGCCGCGCATGCGCGCCGAACCGGACCTCGCCTCGCACCGGCGGCCCCCGGACGAGAGCGACCTGCCGTTCAAATTGCGCACCGGCGGCGGCGGCGCCACCGACGCGCATCTGATGTGCGGCTTCTTCACCTGCGACGTGCGGCCGTTCAATCCGCTGCTGGACGCCTTGCCGCGCTTCATGCGCATCGGCCGCGGCACCTCGGCGGCGACCGACGCGCTGCTCGAGCACTTCCTGCATCTCGCCTCGATCGACAACGCGGACAAGCGCGCCGGCGCGCAGAGCGTGCTCAACAAGCTCTCCGAGCTGCTCTTCATCGAGGCGATCCGCACCTACATGGACCAGCTTAGCAGCGCCAATACCGGCTGGCTGTCGGGCCTGCGCGATCCGCTGGTCGGACGCGCGCTCGCGCTCCTGCATGCGCGGCCGGCACGGGCCTGGACGCTCGACGAACTCGCCGGCAACTGCGGCGCCTCGCGTTCGGCATTGGTCGGCCGGTTCACGCAGTTGATGGGCTATCCGCCGATCCATTACCTCACCCGCTGGCGTATGCAGCTAGCGGCGCGGCGACTGACCGAACGCGGCGCCAAGGTCGCCGCCGTGGCGCAGGAAGTCGGCTACGACTCGGAAGCCGCCTTCAGCCGCGCATTCAAGAAATTTTCCGGGCAATCGCCAAGCGAATGGCGCTCGTGATGGTGGGCGGTGACAGTGTCGGACAATCGTGGGGCATCAAGTACTTAGGACCAAGGTAAGGGCACAACAGGCACTTTGAAGCGTAATTGTTCTTTTGGCCGCTACCCTCACCTTCCGGCTACAACGTGCGCGTCCGTGATGCACTAGTGGCAACAGACTAAACGCACCGATCATCGCAAGGCGTGCTCTGCGACCCTTCATCAGGTCCCGCCTGCGTACGCGGTTGTACGTGCCTGTTCGACGCCTGCGCTATCGCTCCTGCGCCTCGCTAAGGGCCTGGCTCGCGGCATCGGCGGCGAATTTCATGAGTGCAACATTCCACTCGTTTTCGGGCCTTGGATTGCGATACGCAATCACGAAGGTGCCTCGAGCCTCGCCGCCTACGTGCACGGGCCGAGACTGAACAGACTTGAGACCATACGCGAGACAAACTTGTCGCCACCGTTCGTCGAAGGAACGATCGTTTTGTACATCGGGACAAGTTATCGTCTCGCCGGTGGCAATGGCTTTGACGCACGATCCGAAACTGGAAGGCACCAGCGGCACATCCGTCAGAGCCAAAGAAAAATCCGGGGGGAGGCTCGGGAAAAGCGCCTGCTGTATGTGGGATCGACCTTCGTTGACCATGGTCAATCCCGCGACTGCACCGGGAGCCAATGCTTCCACGTGCGCGCAGAGTTTTCTCAAGGCTTCAATGTCCGTCATATGCAATATTTAGCATACCGAACTACCGTGTGGAAGGACCCCGGACGCGACCCATACGCGCTCAGCCTGTACGGCGGTCCGAAAACAACCCACTCAGCAACGCCTGAGGCCGCCGAAAAACCGCGGTGGGCGGTGACGGACTCGAACCGCCGACATCCTGCGTGTAAAGCAGGCGCTCTACCAACTGAGCTAACCGCCCTTGGCCCGCCGGTTTATCGCCCGTCCGCGGCGTCGGCAAGCGGCTTTGCTCAAGACGAAAACGGCGCCCGCGGGAGGGCGCCGTTTTCTTGAGTTCTCGCGAGACCGCGGTCAGTGCGCGGTCAGACCCGAGCCTTCCTCATCCGGTTTAGCCTCGGCGGCGGCAAGCTTGGCCGCCTCCTCGTCCCAGGTGATCGGCTCCGGCTTGCGCACCAGCGCGCGGGCCAGCACTTCGTCCATCCGCGTGACCGGCACGATCTCGAGGTTTTTCTTGATCGTATCGGAAATCTCGGTGAGGTCCTTGGCGTTCTCCTCCGGGATCAGCACGATCTTCATGCCGCCGCGCGCGGCGGCCAGGAGCTTCTCCTTGAGGCCGCCGATCGGCAGCACGCGGCCGCGCAGCGTGATCTCGCCGGTCATGGCGACGTCGCGGCGCACCGGAATGCCGGTCATCACCGAGACGATGGCGGTGACCATGGCGACGCCGGCCGACGGGCCGTCCTTAGGCGTCGCGCCTTCCGGCACGTGCACGTGGATGTCGCGCTTGTCGAACAAAGGCGGCGCGATGCCGAAGGCGGCCGCACGCGAGCGGACGTAGGACGCCGCCGCCGAGATCGACTCCTTCATCACGTCACGCAGATTGCCGGTGACGGTCATCTTGCCCTTGCCCGACATCGACGTGGCTTCGATCGTGAGCAGTTCGCCGCCCACATCGGTCCACGCCAAGCCGGTGACGACGCCGACCAAATCCTCGGCCTCGATCTCGCCGTAGCGATATTTCGGCACGCCGAGATAGTCGCCGAGATTGGCGGCCGTGACGGCGATCGCCTTCTTCTTCGACGTCATCAGTTCCTTCACCGCCTTGCGGATCAGGTTCGACAGCTCGCGCTCGAGGTTACGGACGCCGGCTTCCCGCGTATAGCGGCGGATCAGCGTCAGCAGCGCCTCGTCATCGATCGACCATTCCTTCAGTTGGAGCCCGTGCTTGGCGATCGCGGCCGGGATCAGGTGCTTGCGCGCGATCTCGCCCTTCTCGTCCTCGGTGTAGCCGGCGATGCGGATGATCTCCATACGATCCATCAGCGGCGCCGGGATGTTCAGCGTGTTCGCCGTGGTGATGAACATCACGCTCGAGAGGTCGTACTCGACCTCCAGGTAGTGGTCCGCGAAGGTCCCGTTCTGCTCGGGGTCGAGCACCTCGAGCAGCGCCGAGGACGGATCGCCGCGGAAGTCGGCGCCCATCTTGTCGATCTCGTCGAGCAGGAACAGCGGATTCGAGGTCTTGGCCTTGCGCATCGACTGGATGACCTTGCCGGGCATCGAGCCGATATAGGTGCGGCGGTGGCCGCGGATCTCGGCCTCGTCACGCACGCCGCCGAGCGACACGCGCACGAACTCGCGGCCGGTCGCCTTCGCGATCGACTTGCCGAGCGAGGTCTTGCCGACGCCCGGGGGGCCGACGAGGCACAGGATCGGGCCGGTCAGCTTGTTGGCGCGCTGCTGCACGGCGAGGTACTCGACGATGCGCTCCTTGACCTTCTCGAGGCCGTAGTGATCGGCGTCGAGGATTTCCTCGGCGGCATTGAGGTCCTTCTTGACCTTGCTCTTCTTGTTCCACGGGATCGACAGCAGCCAGTCGAGATAGTTGCGCACGACGGTGGCTTCCGCCGACATCGGCGACATCTGGCGCAGCTTCTTGAGCTCGTGCGTCGCCTTTTCGCGGGCTTCCTTGGAGAGCTTGGTCTTCTTGATCTTGTCTTCCAGCTCCTGGAGCTCGTCGCGACCTTCCTCGTCGCCGAGCTCCTTCTGGATCGCCTTCATCTGTTCGTTGAGGTAGTACTCGCGCTGCGTCTTCTCCATCTGCCGCTTGACGCGGGTGCGGATGCGCTTCTCAACCTGCAGCACCGAGATCTCGCTCTCCATCAGGCCCAGCACCTTCTCCAGGCGCTGGGTGACGGACGGCGTCTCCAGGATGTCCTGCTTGTCGGCGATCTTCACCGCGAGATGCGAAGCGACGGTGTCGGCGAGCTTGGCGTAGTCCTCGATCTGCTGAATGACGCCGACGACTTCCGGCGACACCTTCTTGTTCAGCTTCACGTAGTTCTCGAACTCGGTGACGACCGAGCGCGCCATGGCCTCTGCCTCGACGCGGTCGCCGCTATCGTCGGCGAGCGCGGTGGCGTCGGCTTCGTAGTACTCGACGCGGTCGGTGTACTTGAGTACGCGCGCGCGCGTCGCGCCTTCGACCAGCACCTTCACGGTGCCGTCGGGAAGCTTCAGCAGCTGCAGCACGCTCGCCAACGTGCCGACCTCGAAGATAGAGTCGGTCGCCGGATCGTCGTCGGAGGCGTTCTTCTGCGTGGCGAGCAGGATGAAGGTGTCAGAGCGCATCACTTCTTCCAGCGCCTTGATCGACTTCTCACGGCCGACGAAGAGCGGGACGATCATGTGCGGAAACACCACGATGTCGCGCAGCGGCAAAACGGGATAAGCCCGGGTCTCGCCAGGCTGCAGCTGAGGTCGTGGCTTGGTGGTCATTGCGGGTATCCTTGTTGTTGTGCCCCTGTCACCACGACCCGCTCTTGCGGCATCGTCCGACAGTGCCGATCGGAAGGGCAAGGCGCGCCGAACGCGATGGTCCGGCGCTTACCGCGGGAAGTCCCTTACCCAGTCAAAACTATGATTCGTACGCGAGACGGTATCGGACACTATACGTATGTCGGACCGCCAGGGTCTGCAAGTAACGCCCGGTTTTCCAGTTAAAACCGCGATACAGACCGCAGTTCCCCACGCCCGGGAACGACGCGGCGGGCCGCACCGGCTGTCCGGGGCCCGCCGTCGGTATCATTATCAGGCGCTGGCGCTGCCCGATTCGGCCGTGCGGTCGCTGCGGTCGGCGTAGATGTAGAGCGGCCGCGCCGTCCCCTCGACGACTTCCTTGGAAATCACGACCTCCTCGACGCCTTCCAGGCTCGGCAGGTCGAACATCGTGTCGAGCAGGATGCCTTCCATGATCGAACGCAATCCGCGCGCGCCGGTCTTGCGGTCGATCGCCTTGCGGGCGATTGCACCGAGCGCCTCTTCGGCGAGCGTGAGGTCGATCGACTCCATCTCGAACAGACGCTGGTACTGCTTGACCAGCGCGTTCTTCGGCTCGACCAGGATCTTCTTCAGCGAAGCCTCGTCGAGGTCCTCAAGTGTGGCGACCACCGGCAAGCGACCGACAAACTCGGGGATGAGGCCGTACTTGAGCAGATCCTCGGGCTCGACCTCGCGGAAGATCTCGCCGGTCTTGCGATCCTCGGGCGCGAGGACCTTGGCGCCGAAGCCGATCGAGGTCGAACGGCCGCGCGACGAGATGATCTTGTCGAGGCCGGCAAAGGCGCCGCCGCAGACGAAGAGGATGTTGGTTGTGTCGACCTGCAGGAACTCCTGCTGGGGATGCTTGCGCCCGCCCTGCGGCGGCACGGAGGCGATGGTGCCTTCCATGATCTTCAACAGCGCCTGCTGCACGCCCTCGCCCGACACGTCGCGCGTGATCGACGGGTTGTCGGACTTGCGCGAGATCTTGTCGATCTCATCGATGTAAACGATGCCGCGCTGCGCGCGCTCGACATTGTAATCGGCGGCCTGCAACAGCTTCAGGATGATGTTCTCGACGTCCTCGCCGACGTAACCGGCCTCGGTGAGCGTCGTCGCATCCGCCATCGTGAACGGCACGTCGAGGATGCGCGCGAGCGTCTGCGCGAGCAGCGTCTTGCCCGAACCGGTCGGACCGATGAGCAGGATGTTCGACTTCGCCAACTCGACGTCGTTGTGCTTGGCCTGATGGTTGAGGCGCTTGTAGTGGTTGTGCACCGCGACCGAGAGCACCTTCTTCGCATGGTCCTGGCCGATGACGTAGTCATCGAGCACCTTGCGGATCTCTTTCGGCGTCGGAATCCCGTCGCGCGACTTCACCAGCGAGGACTTGTTCTCCTCGCGGATGATGTCCATGCACAGCTCGACGCACTCGTCGCAGATGAACACCGTCGGACCGGCGATGAGCTTGCGGACTTCGTGCTGGCTCTTGCCGCAGAACGAGCAGTAGAGAGTGTTCTTTGAATCGCTGCCGCCGACTTTGCTCATTCCATTCTCCGTCACATTCGCTCGCCACACAGACGTACGTGCATCGAACGAAGCAATTTACGCGCCGGACTTCCGGCACGGCGGCCTAACCGGGGAGGCACGCAAACCCATTCTCTCCCCTACACCATAAGCGAAGCATGCTAACGACCTGATAATCAAGAATCTATTAACGATAATGCAGCACTCACAGCCGGCAAAAAAGGCCGTATCGGGGCAGCCGTCCCGGCGTCGAGTGTGGCCGCTGGCTCCCGCCCGGGCAAGTCCGGTCAGACTGGCTTCGGCAGCAGCAGGTCTTCGGCCCGGCGGTCGATGACCTTGTCGACCAGCCCGAAGTCCCGCGCCGCCTCAGCGGTCAGGAAATAGTCGCGCTCCAGCGCGTCTTCGATCTTCTTCAGCGACTGGCCGGTATGCTTCACGTAGATCTCGTTGAGCCGCTTCTTCAGGTTCAGGATTTCCTGCGCGTGCAGCATGATGTCCGTGGCCTGACCCTGGAACCCGCCCGAGGGCTGGTGAACCATGATGCGGGCGTTCGGCAGCGCGAAGCGCTGATCCTTGGCGCCGGCGGCGAGCAGCAGCGAGCCCATCGAGGCGGCCTGGCCGATGCAGAGAGTCGCCACCGCCGGACGGATGAACTGCATGGTGTCGTAGATCGCCATGCCCGACGTCACCACCCCGCCCGGCGAGTTGATGTACATCGAGATTTCTTTCTTCGGGTTCTCCGCCTCGAGGAACAGAAGCTGCGCCACGACGAGCGTCGACATCCCGTCCTCGATCGGACCGGTGATGAAGATGATGCGTTCCTTCAGGAGCCGCGAAAAGATATCGTAGGCGCGCTCGCCCCGGTTGGTCTGCTCGACCACCATGGGGACGAGATTCATGTATGTCTCGACGGGGTCTCTCATTTCTGCTCCTTGACGCGAATCACGAAGGCATCCGCAAAGCTTAGCCTTCCGGCCCGCGCCGGGTGATCTATTTGCGCCGGCCCCCCGGCGCAAGTGAGGCAGGACGATCCGGCGTCAGGCCGGCACAGTGTCGTCTTCCTTGAACAGCTCCTCGCGCGACACCTTGTTGTCAGTGACCTGCGCGAGTTCAAGCAGGAAGTCCACGACCTTCTCCTCGAAGATCGGGGCGCGCATCGAGGCGACCGCCTGGGCGTTCTGGCGGAAGTACTCGTAGACGCGCTGCTCCTGGCCGGGGAACTGGCGCATGCGCTCCATGATGGCGCGGTTGAGCTCGTCCTCGCTCACGGTGATGTTGTTCTTCTCGCCGATCTCGGCGAGCACCAGACCAAGCCGCACGCGGCGTTCGGCGATGGCGCGATATTCCTCCTTCGCCTTCTCTTCGGTGGTGTTCTCGTCGGCGAAGGTCTTGCGCTCGTTCTCCATCTCCTGGAGCACCGTGTGCCAGACGCGATTGAACTCCTCGTCGACCAGCGACGGCGGCGGCTCGAACTTGTGCATCTTGTCGAGCTCGTCGAGCAGTGCGCGCTTCACCTTCTGCCGCGTCGCCGCCGTGTGGTCGCGGCCGAGTTGCTCGCGCACCGCCTCGCGCAGCTTGTCGAGGGATTCCAGCCCGAGCGTCTTGGCGAACTCGTCGTCGACGGTGACCGTACCGGCCGCCTCCACCGACTTGGCGGTGACGGCAAATTCCGCGTCCTTGCCGGCCAGATGCTCGGCCTGATAGTGCGCCGGGAAGGTCACTTTGATGGTGCGGCTCTCGCCAGCGGCGATGCCGACAAGCTGATCCTCGAAGCCCGGGATGAAAGTGTTGGAACCGATGAGGACCGGCGCGTCCTCGCCGGTGCCGCCCTCGAAGGCCTCGCCATTGATGGTGCCGACATAGGAGATGACGACACGGTCGCCCTTTTCCGCCTTGCCGCCCTCGGCGCGCGCCGCGAAGGGTTTGTTCTGTTCGGCGATGCGGGCGATGCCCTCGTCGACCTCCGAGTCGGCCACGTCGGCGACCGGCTTTGTGATCTTGATGTCCTTGAAGTTGCCGAGCGTGATCGGCGGCACGATCTCGAGCGCCATCGTGTAGTCGAGGTCGCTTTTGCCCTCGATCAGCTTCTCGACGTCGTCCTTTTCCTCCGGCAGCGTCACCTTCGGGTCGGCGGCGAGCTTGTAGCCTCGCTCGGACACGATCTGGTTATTTGCGTCTCGCACGGTGGCCTCGATCACCTCGGCCATGGTCGAGCGCCCGTAGAGCCGCTTGAGGTGGTCGACCGGCACCTTGCCGGGACGGAAGCCGTTGAGGCGGACCTGGTTCTTCAGTTGCTCCAGCCGCGCGCTGACTTTCGATTCGAGCTCGGCGGCGGGCACTACGACCCGGTATTCCCGCTTGAGACCTTCGGAGAGCGTTTCGGTAACTTGCATTGGCCACACTGCTTCTTTGCTAGCACTCGCGTCGCATCGGCACTAAGCCCTACGCGCCGGTCGTGTCGGAATGCGGGCCTTGCGGCCCAGGTCATCTCATCAGCCCTTGTCTTGGTGCGGGCGGAGGGACTCGAACCCCCACGACTTTCGCCACTGGAACCTAAATCCAGCGCGTCTACCAATTCCGCCACGCCCGCAAAGGGCGACCGCAGGATTGCCCTGCGCCGCGACCGGGCTTAACGCGCCGTCACCCGCCAAGGCAAGGCGTCAAACGCCGCGTCCCGCGAGCGGCGCGGCTTATATCACGCAGGCGGTGGAAGGCATCAAGAAAATGGGGACCGGCGCGGCCCGCGCGAAAATGCAACGCACCCGCCGCACCGCGTGGCGGGGTTGTAAACCTGTGACAATTCAGTTGCATTATTTACATACACGCGCTTTAGTTGTCTATCGCCGGCACCTTTCCGACGGCTGGCACGGCCCGAAACCTGACGGGAGGACCTCATGAAGATCGCTTTGTTCGCCGCGACCGCCGCTGTGCTCCTCGCAACCCCGGCCCTCGCGAGCAATACCTACCAGAACACCTGCTCCAACATCGCTTTCGCCTATTCGGGCAACGACGCGGCGATCACCGCCGTGTGCCTGAAGGCCGACGGCAGCCCCAACGCGACCAAACTGATCCTCCAGGGGATCAGCAACCAGAACGGCAAGCTGACGCAGGGCAGCGGCGCCAGCACTTTCCAGAAGAGCTGCGGCAACATCCTGATCATCGTCGGCAACAGCCCGAACACGACGCTGTCGGCGCTTTGCCGGATGTCGAACGGCAGTTCGACCGCGACCAGCCTGTCGCTCAACGGCATCGCCAACAACAACGGCAACCTGGTGCAGCAGTAGGATCAGCGCAGGTCGGCGCTCAGGCGCCGGTACACGGCCGGCAAGGCCTCGGGCAGATCTTCGGAGATCAGCCCGGGGCCGAAGGCCGCCGCAGCCTCGCCATGCAGCCAGACGGCGGCGCTGGCCGCCTCGAAAGCCGGCATATGTTGCGCGAGCAGCGCCGCCACCATGCCGGCAAGGACGTCGCCGGCGCCGGCGGTCGCGAGGGTGCCGGGAGCATTATCGGCGATGCTGGCGCGGCCATCGGGGGCGGCTACGACGGTGTCGGCCCCCTTCAACAGGACGACGGCTCCGCTAAGCGCCGCCGCCGCGCGCGCCTTCTCAAGTTTCGAAAGAACCTGAGTATCCTTTTCTAATGTATTGAACAGACGTTCGAACTCTCCTCCGTGCGGTGTCATGACGACCGGCGCGGCGCGGCTGCGGCTGGCGGCGAACAGCGCTTCCGGCTCCGATGCGAAGCTGGTCAGGGCGTCGGCGTCGAGGACAACCGCCGCCGTACTGCCGAGCGCCGCCTGCACCTGCCGCACCATGTCGGTGCCGGTGCCGCCGCCGGGGCCGAGCACCACTGCGTTGCGACGCGTATCGGCAAGGAATTCGCTGAGCGCAGCGACGCCGTCCACCCGCCGCACCATAATGGCGAGGCTGGCCGCCGCGTTCACGGCCAGCGCGTCGGCCGGGCTGGCAATGGTCACCAGGCCCGCCCCTGCCCGCAGCGCCCCGCGCGCGGCAAGCCGCGCCGCGCCGGTGGTCGACAGCCCGCCCGACACCACGACAACGTGACCGCGCGCGTATTTGTGTCCCTCGGGCTTCGGCACGGGGAAACTGTCGCGCCACAGCGCCGGCCGGTTGGCGAAGGTCTTCGGCTTGATCGTCTCCAGCACGCTTGCCGGGATACCGATGTCGGCGATCGCGAGCGTGCCGCAATGCAGCCGCCCCGGCAGCAAGAGGTGGCCCGGCTTGGCGCGGAAGAACGTAATCGTTTCGGTGGCGCGTACCGCGACGCCCATGACCATGCCGGTCGTGCCGTTGATGCCGCTCGGCAGATCGACCGCGACGACCGGCGCATGCACGCGGTTCATCGCCTCGATCATCATGCGCGGCAGACCCGTCACCTCGCGGTCGAGGCCGGCACCGAACAGCGCATCGACGACAACATGGTCCGGATCGACCGCGTCCGGCGTCGCGGCTTCGACCGCGCCGGCCCAGCGCGCGGCCGCCATGGCGGCGTCCCCTTTGAGCTTGGCACGCTCGCCCACCAGCATCATCCGCACTGGTGTATTCCGCTCGGCCAGCATGCGGGCCAAGACGAAACCGTCGCCGCCATTGTTGCCGGGCCCGCAAACCACCGTGACCGGCCGCCCGCGCCGCAGCCTCGAGACGGCGTCGGCGACCACGCGCCCGGCCGCCTCCATCAGCGCAACGCCGGGCGTGCCGCCGGCGATCGTGCGCCGGTCGGCGTCGCTCATCTCGGCGCTGGTGAGCAGTTCGAGCATGCCCCGGACCCTAGCGATGCAGCGGATATCCGACAAACCGCGCCGGTCTGCTTTCAATTGATCGTCTTTTCTGCCTACTTTTTCGTCATCTTGCCTAATATTGAGGCCACACATTTGCGGCACCCGCCCAATACAGTTGCTTCCTACCCCCAAGCATCTGAACAAAAATGGGGTTTTCGCTTCTGCCCGTTTGGCACGGGTTCTGCTAACGAAACGTCGGTTCTCCGGATGTCACCCGGCGAGCGGGAGGTCAGGACAACGCAATGAAGAAAATCGAAGCCATCATTAAACCTTTCAAGCTCGACGAGGTGAAAGAGGCGTTGCAGGAGGTCGGCCTGCAGGGGATCACTGTGACCGAGGCGAAGGGTTTCGGCCGCCAGAAGGGGCACACGGAGCTCTACCGGGGTGCCGAATACGTCGTGGATTTTCTCCCGAAGGTGAAAATCGAGGTCGTGGTTGGCGACGACATGGTGGAAAAGGCGATCGATGCGATCCGGCGGGCCGCCCAGACTGGCCGGATTGGAGACGGCAAGATATTCGTCTCCAACATCGAAGAGGCCATTCGTATCCGAACGGGTGAATCCGGGATTGACGCCATCTGAGCCGCGGGCCAAGACCCGCCGGTAAAACCACCACCAAGGGGGACTGCAGACCCATGACCACCGCCAAAGACGTCATGAAGATGATCAAGGATAACGACGTGAAATACGTCGATTTCCGCTTCACCGACCCGCGCGGCAAATGGCAGCACGTGACCTTCGACGTCACGATGATCGAAGAGGATACGTTCGCCGAAGGCCAGATGTTCGACGGTTCCTCGATCGCCGGCTGGAAAGCGATCAACGAGTCCGACATGTGCCTGATGCCCGATCCGGCCACCGCCTGCATCGACCCCTTCTTTGCCGAGACCACCCTCGTCCTGGTCTGCGACGTGCTCGAGCCGACGACCGGCGAGCCCTACAATCGCGATCCCCGCGGCATGGCCAAGAAGGCCGAGGCGCTGGTGAAGTCGATGGGCCTTGGCGACACAATCTACTTCGGACCGGAAGCCGAGTTCTTCGTGTTCGACGACGTGAAGTACAAGGCCGATCCCTACAACACCGGCTTCAAGCTCGACTCGATCGAGCTGCCGACCAACTCCGACACCGACTACGAAGGCGGCAATCTCGGCCACCGCATCGGCATCAAGAAGGGCTACTTCCCGGTGCCGCCGCAGGATAGCGCGCAGGACATGCGCTCGGAAATGCTCGCGGCCATGGCCAAGATGGGCGCCAAGGTCGAGAAGCACCACCACGAGGTGGCCTCGGCCCAGCACGAACTCGGGCTGAAGTTCTCGCCGATGACCTTCATGGCCGACCAGTTGCAGATTTATAAGTACTGCATTCAGCAGGTCGCGCAGATCTACGGCAAGACCGCGACCTTCATGCCGAAGCCGATCTACGGCGACAACGGCTCGGGCATGCACTGCCACCAGTCGATCTGGAAGGACGGCAAGCCGATGTTCGCCGGCGACAAGTACGCCGGGCTTTCCGACATGTGCCTGTCCTATATCGCCGGCGTCATCAAACACGCCAAGGCGATCAACGCCTTCACCAACCCGACCACCAACTCCTACAAGCGTCTGGTGCCGGGCTTCGAGGCGCCGGTGCTGCTCGCCTACTCGGCGCGCAACCGCTCGGCGTCGTGCCGTATCCCGTACACGGACAGCCCGAAGGCCAAGCGCGTCGAGGTCCGCTTCCCCGATCCGCTCGCCAACCCGTATCTCGGCTTCGCGGCGCTCCTGATGGCCGGTCTCGACGGCATCAAGAACAAGCTCCACCCCGGCGACGCGATGGACAAGGACCTCTACGATCTGCCGCCGGCCGAGCTCAAGCAGATCCCGACCGTCTGCGGCTCGCTGCGTGAGGCTCTCCAGAACCTCGACAAGGACCGCGACTTCCTCAAGGCGGGCGGCGTGTTCGACGACGACTTCATCGACAGCTATATCGAGCTGAAGATGACCGAAGTCATCCGCTTCGAGCACACGCCGCATCCGGTCGAGTACGAGATGTATTACTCGGCGTAACAGCGCTTCCTCCCAAGACATTGCTCCGTTTAGCGGTGTCACTCGTCGGGCGCTTCCCTCAAGGGAAGCGCCCCTTTTTTATGGAAGGCCGCGCGGGCACCGCCGCCGCATCGCGCCTGTGACCGACATGACAATTGCCACGCGAGAACTCGAGCGTGTCGTTAGGGAGATTGCCGACGAGATGTCGGCGCGTCCGGACCGTGGCGAGGTCGCAGGCTACATTCCCGAACTCGCGCGGGTCGATCGCAACGCCTTCGGACTGGTCGTAGTCGATGACGCCGGCAACGTTGCCGCAGCCGGCGACTGCGACGTTCCCTTCTCGATCCAGAGCATCTCGAAGGTGTTCACGCTGACCTTGGCGCTCGGCAAGGCCGGCGACCGGCTGTGGCAACGCGTCGGACGCGAGCCTTCGGGCAGCCCGTTCAACTCGATCGTGCAACTCGAATACGAGCGCGGCAGACCGCGCAATCCGTTCATCAATGCCGGTGCGATTGCCGTGACCGACCTGATCCTGTCAGGGCATCAGCCGCGCGAGCTGCTCGGCGAGATCGTGCGGTTCATGCAGTTCCTGTCCGATGACGACAGCATCGGCATCGACGAGGCGGTCGCCGCGTCGGAGCAGCGCAGCGGCTTCCGCAACGCGGCGCTCGCCAACTACATGAAATCGTTCGGCATGCTGGAGAACCCGATCGACTACACGCTCGGCGTCTATTTCCACCATTGCGCTATCGCCATGTCGTGTCGGCAATTGGCCATGGCCGGCCGCTTCCTGGCGCATCTCGGCCGCCATCCGACCACCGGGCTGTCGGTGGTGCAGCCGGAACGCGCGCGCCGCATAAATGCGGTGATGCTGATGTGCGGCCATTACGATGGTTCCGGCGAGTTCGCCTACCGGGTCGGGCTGCCGGCCAAGAGCGGCGTCGGCGGCGGCATCCTTGCGATCGCGCCGGGCAAGGCGTCGATTGCCGTCTGGTCGCCGGGCCTCGATGCCAATGGCAATTCTTATCTCGGGCGCGTTGCGCTCGAGGCGCTCACCAAGCGCATGGGCTGGTCCGTCTTCGGCGCGTGACGGAGCCGTCGGCGTCAAACCACCTAGTGGTCCATGCGCTCGTGCTCCTCGCGGATCGCCTCGTCGTGATACCAGCCGCTGCCCGTCACGGTCGGCGCGGCCCGCTGCTCGCTCTGGCGTGCCGCCTTGCCATCGCTCTCCACGGCAAAGCGTCCGCGCGCGGGGAAGGTGTAGATCGTTGCCGTCTCGCGTTGCGATTCCGTCGTCATGTCGGGCTCCTTTCGTGGGCCGCCTGAATGGACGTGTGTCGCGATAGAACGCCTGGCACTTTGACTCGACGCAAAGCCGCACATCAAATGATCGTAATGCCTACAATCTAGGCACATCCCGCGCTGCCCGCCCGCGTCGACAGGTGGACGGCGCGCGGAAAACCGCGGTTCAGCCTTCAAACGCGAGACAAACCACCGACCCTCCCGCGAACAAACGCCGCCTTTGATTGGCACGGATCGTGCTTCGCTGGCCGCGGCAGTTGGCGGCCGGGGCGCCGTTGGCGGCTGAGCACGCACTCACTTACCGCGACTCGTGTCTTCAGCTCACAGAGAGAATCGCATGACGAAGTATAAGCTCGAGTATATTTGGCTCGACGGATACACGCCGGTACCGAACCTGCGTGGCAAGACGCAGATCAAGGAATTCGATTCCTTCCCTGCCCTCGACCAGCTTCCGCTGTGGGGCTTCGACGGTTCTTCGACGATGCAGGCCGAAGGCCACTCGTCGGACTGCGTCCTCAAGCCGGTCGCGGTGTTTCCGGACGGCGCGCGCAAGAACGGCGCGCTGGTCATGTGCGAAGTCATGATGCCGGACGGCAAGACTCCGCATCCGTCGAACAAGCGCGCCACTATCCTCGATGACGAAGCCGCCTGGTTCGGCTTCGAACAGGAGTATTTCTTCTACAAGGACGGCCGCCCGCTCGGCTTCCCCGAGCACGGCTATCCGGCGCCGCAGGGCCCCTACTACACCGGCGTCGGCTTCAAGAACGTCGGCGCGGTCGCCCGCGAGATCGTTGAGAAGCACCTCGAGCTCTGCCTCGAGGCCGGCATCAACCATGAGGGCATCAACGCCGAAGTGGCGAAGGGCCAGTGGGAATTCCAGATCTTCGGCAAGGGTTCGAGGACCGCGGCCGACCAGATGTGGATCGCCCGCTACATCATGATGCGCCTGTGCGAGTCCTACGGCATCGACATCGAGTGGCACTGCAAGCCGCTCGGCGATACCGACTGGAACGGCTCCGGCATGCACTCGAACTTCTCTACCAAGTTTATGCGCGAAGTCGGCGGCAAGGACTATTTCGAAGCCCTGATGAAGCAGTTCGAGAAGAACATCGACGCCCACATCGCCGTCTACGGTCCGGACAACCACATGCGCCTGACCGGCAAGCACGAGACGGCGCCGTGGAACAAGTTCAGCTACGGCGTGGCTGACCGTGGCGCTTCGATCCGCGTGCCGCACTCCTTCGTCAACAATGGCTACAAGGGCTATCTGGAAGATCGCCGCCCGAACTCCATGGGGGACCCCTACCAGATCGCATCGCAGATCCTGAAGACGATCTCGGAAGTGTCGACCGCCGGTAAAGCCAGCGCGGCCGCCTGATCCGTCCTCCGAAACAACGCTCCCAAGCGTTCGCACTGGGCGCCCCCGCAACGGGGCGCCTTTTTCATTCGGCCCGGTGCCAGGATGTTCAGAGCGACGGGGCCGGCGCCGTCTGCCGCGCGGCCGGCGCTCGCCGCCGCGCGGCGTCCGAAAGCGCGGCCGGCGCGTGTGCAACGTCCGGCGCGGCGCAGATGCGGTTGCGGCCGCCGCGCTTGGCTTCGTAGAGGGCCTCATCGGCGCGATTGAGGAGCGCGTCGATGTCGACCACCGGCTCGGTCGCGGTGGCGGCGCCGATGCTGACGGTGCCGCCCAAAACATGTCCCCCGATCATGAATCCGGCCGCCTCGAAACCGGCGCGGATGCGTTCGGCGATCCTGGCGGTCGTTTCCATGTTGCCGGCGACGATGGCCGCGAACTCCTCGCCGCCGAGCCGACCCATGATGTCGCTCGCGCGCATGCTGGTGCCCAGCACCTGCGCGAAGACCTTGAGCGCCTCATCGCCGGTGGCGTGACCGAACCGGTCATTGATCGACTTGAAGTGGTCGAGATCGAACATCATCAGGGTGACCGGCTGGCCCTTGCGCGCCTGCAACGCGCACAAAGTCGTGGCGTCCTGCAGGAAGGCGCGCCGGTTCGGCAGGCCGGTAAGGTGATCGGTGGTCGCGGCGCGACGATAGACATAGACGTGATGGTCCTTGACCATCAGCATCATGATGAAGGCGGTGCCGACCGCATAGATCATCGTCTCGAGGGCGAAGACCGTCAGCCACTGGGCCGCGACCTGGTCGGGCATGAAGGCCTGCATCGCCAGCGGCATCAGGAAGATCGCCGCGTGCAGCGACGGCACGACGATCGCCGCGGTGCGCGAGAACAGCGACTTGCGCCGCTCGCGCCAGAGCTCGAAGGCGATGACGAAGGTGTAGGCGGCGACCAGCGCGGCGCCGAGCCCCATGCGGGCGTCGCTTCCTTCTGCAACGCCGGGCAGATCGCACAGCACCGGCCAGGCGATGGCCCCGGCAAAGGCGACGAGTGGCTTGAGGGTGCGGCCGTGAAACAGGCGGATGCCACTCCAGACCACGCCGCACGCGAGCAACGTCATCGCCTCGGGCACTTCCGGCGGGATGTGGAAGCGCGGCGCTGGGGCGAGCCACAGCGCCACCGACGAGGCACCGATCAGATAGGCCGAGCCCCACCAGGCGAGCGATGGGACGTTACGGTCCTGCACCCAGGAGATCACCAGAAAGACGCCCAGCAGCCCCGCGAGAGCGATGGACACGAAGGCGAGCGTCGGGACGTCGAGAGACAGAGCAGGCGTCGGGCCGGCGATCATAGCTCCTCCGCATCGCCGGATTCGAGGCCGTGGCGAGCGGTGACATGTTAGGCATGAGGAATGGGCGAAAGCTTTCGCAGCTTCGTCCGCTTCGACGAAACACTGCCGCGAATTGGAATCAAACGCGGCGCGCTCAGGCGCCGACGGCGCGGCGCTCGGGCCCGATGAAACCGTCACGCCCGACCGACGCCGCCGGCTCGGGATTGGGCGCGCCGGCATATTCCACGCGGTTGCGCCCGTTCGCCTTGGCGCGGTAGAGCGCGCGATCCGCCGCCGCCAGCAGGTCTTCGATATCGTCGCCGGCGTCGTCCGCGATCGCCACGCCGATGCTCACCGTGGACAACACGCCGAGCCCGCTGCGCGCGGCCGCCGCCGCGAAGGTGAGGCGGATGCGTTGCGCGACGTCAATGACATCGCCACCGTCGCCGACGCGCATCAGCGCGCCGAACTCCTCGCCGCCGATGCGGCCGAACAGCGCGCCGTGGCCGAGCGTGCGCGCGGCTTCGCGGGCGAAGAGCTTGATGACGGCGTCGCCGGTCGCGTGTCCGTTGGCGTCGTTGATCGCCTTGAAGTGATCGAGGTCGAACAGCATCACGCCGAGGCGCTCGCCGGCGCTGGTCTGCGCCCCGATCTGCTCGGCGCCGGCGAGGAAGGCGCGCCGGTTGGCCACGCCGCTCAACGGATCGACCAGCGAGGCCATCTTGTGCTGCAGCTCGGTGCGCTCCTTGCTCATGTTGAGCAGCAAGAAGGCGAGGATGATCGTGAACATCAAGGTGCCGAAGGCGAGCGCCGGAAACAGCGCGCTGCCGAGGACATCGGTCGATGTCGCGATCTGCGGCATGAGCACCGTCGCGGGGATCCGCGCCAGCATCGCCGTCGCGTAGCCGAGCAGCGTCAGCACCGTCGGCCAGCGCGACAGCAGCGGCTCGCCGCGGCCACGCCAGAGCTCGCGCGCGGTCAGGACGCTCAGCGTGGCGGCGAGCACAGAACAGAGCATCGTGCGCGCGTTGATGTCGCGGCCGACGACAGGCAGCAGACAGGCGGCGAACCAGAGCGTGGGAACCGCGACGATGTGTGCGAGGCGAACCGTGCGGCGGTCGAACAGCCGCGCTCCCGTCCAGATCAGCGACATGCCGGCGAGCACGAGCGCATTGGCGCATTCGATCGACAGCCAGTCCGGCACGCGGTCGCGCACGATCACCAGGCCGAGACCCGTTGCGCCAAGGAGAAAGGAGAGGCCCCAGACCGTGGGCGCGCGCATGGCGCGGTTCTGGGTGCCGGCGAACAGCAACAGGCCGCCCAGCAATGCGGTGACGAAGACCGTCACCACCGCGAGTGTCGGAATGTCCAGCCGCATCGAATTACCGCGCTCCCCGACTCGGGGTCCGGTCACCAGCGATGAGTGATCCCCGGGCGCGACCATGGTGCCGCAGGCATTGCGGTCGGGTAAAAATTTCCCGCGCAATGCCGCGCACCGCGCGATAACGATGTGGACAACAAAAAAAGGGCGCGCCGCGGGGGCGCGCCCTTTTTAATCGCGAACGAAGCGAGGTTTAGCGCTTCGAGAACTGGAACGAACGGCGGGCCTTGGCGCGGCCGTACTTCTTGCGCTCGACCACGCGCGAGTCGCGGGTGAGGAAGCCGCCGCGCTTGAGTGCGCCGCGCAGTTCCGGCTCGAAATAAGTGAGCGCCTTGGCAAGACCGTGGCGCACCGCGCCGGCCTGGCCCGACAGCCCGCCGCCGGAGACGGTGCAGACGATGTCGTACTGGCCGTTGCGGCCGGCGGCGACGAGCGGCTGCTGGATCAGCATGCGCAGCACGGGACGAGCGAAGAACACCTCGACCGTCCTGGTATTGACAGTGATCTTGCCGGAGCCCGGCTTGATCCACACGCGCGCAACCGCATTCTTGCGCTTGCCGGTCGCATAGGCGCGGCCCTGCGCATCGACCTTCTTCTCATATTTGGGGCCTTCCGGGGCGGCGGTCTTGAGACCCGCCAAACCTTCCAGCGACTGTACGGTCTCGGCCACGATCAGGCACTCCTCACGTTCTTGCGGTTCATGGCCGCGACATCGAGCTTCGCCGGCTTCTGCGCCTCGTGCGGATGCTCGGCACCCGGATAGACGCGCAGATTGCCGAGCTGCACGCGGCCGAGCGGGCCGCGCGGGAGCATACGCTCAACGGCCTTCTCGACGATGCGCTCGGGGAAGCGACCCTCGAAGATCGCCTTCGCGGTGCGCTCCTTGATGCCACCGATAAAGCCGGTGTGATGGTAGTAAACCTTCTGCTCGCGCTTGCGACCGGTGAACACGGCCTTCGAAGCGTTGACGACGATGACGTTGTCGCCGTCGTCGACGTGCGGCGTGTAGGTCGGCTTGTGTTTGCCGCGCAGGTGCATCGCGACGATAGATGCAAGACGGCCGACGACGAGCCCGGTGGCGTCGATCGTGACCCACTTCTTCTCGATGTCGGCGGCCTTCGCCGAATAGGTCTTCATGACAGATCCTTGGGAATAGGCGGGCGCGATCAGCGCGCTCCGAAGGTGCCGCTGTGTAACGGAGCATTCCGCTGCGGTCAACGGCTTTCACTGGCGTAATATCAGTATAATTCAATAGCTTACTAGAATGGTATTTTGACACCTGTTATTGGTTCTATATTACCATCGCTTAATTGCTATTGGATGGGATGGAATAAGTCGAGGTGACGTGCGCCACCGGCTCGTCCTGCCCGTCCGAATAGATGGCCACCTCACCCACGGCCAACCTCTTGCCGACCTTGAGCAATTTCGCCTCCGCGATCAGATCGGCGGGCGCCGGCTTACGCAGGAAGTTGATATTGAGATTGGTGGTCACCGCGAGCGGTTGCCGCCCGATTGCCGAAAAGACCGCGACGTACATGGCGAAATCAGCCAGTTCCATCATTGTCGGGCCGGAGATGGTGCCGCCGGGGCGGACGTAGTCCTCGTGGAAATGCCGCCGGACACGCACGCTGCCATAGTCGACCCGCTCGAGGGTCAACCCGCAGCCCTCATAGAAAGCCTGCGGGAACTCCTGGTGCAGCAGGTCGGCGATCTGGTCCGCATTCAGCGCCGGCGCCTTCATCGTCACCCCCGTCGCCGGCAGGAGGCCGGCCCCGCTCCGTCATAGGCGGGCGCGGCGGGCCGTCAACCTTTGCGCTCGCGGCCGTAGAGGGCGCGCAATTCGTCCTTGGCCTTCTCGAGCTTGGCCTTGCGGGTCTTCGACAGGCCCTTGCCGGCGCGGTTGATGTAGAAGGTCAGCATCGACATGGCCGAGCGGTACGGGTCCGATTTGCGGCGGCGGCTGTGCTCGGCCGAGCGCTTCAGCGAAGCGGCAACGGCTTTCGGCGACTTCTTCTTGAACACGCCCTCTTTCAGCGTCAGCGCATCACTGGTGTCGGTGACGCGCTGTGACCAGCGGCGGGTGCGGCGGGCGGACGTCTTCTTGCGGCGGCGTTTGGCCATGATCCTCTCCTCGCAGCGGAAACGTGAGGGCAAGGATCGCGTTCCCGACACTTGCGCGACAGCATGAGCCGTCTATCGTTTGTGCCATGAACAAGCCTGCCGACATCCCCGTCCTGCTGCACGAGCGCAAAGGCGACATTGCCGTGCTCGTGCTCAACCGGCCGCAGCCGCGCAACAGCCTGTCGGAAAGCCTGCTGAAGACGCTGTCCGCCGCGCTGAGCGAGATCAAAAACGACGGCAGCGTGCGCGCTGTCGTGCTCGCCGCAAACGGTCTGGCCTTCTGCGCTGGCCACGACCTCAAGGAATTGGCGGCACGCCGCAGCGACGCCGACGGCGGCCGCGCCTTCTTCCGCCACATCATGACGACCTGCAGCGACATGATGCAGCAGATCGTCGCGCTCCCGCAGCCGGTGATCGCCTGCGTGCAGGGCGCGGCAAGCGCCGCCGGCTGCCAGCTTGTCGCGAGCTGCGATCTCGCGGTCGCCTCGACCGCCGCCATGTTTGCCACGCCGGGCGTCGACATCGGCCTGTTCTGCTCAACGCCGATGGTGGCGCTGTCGCGTAACGTCGCGCGCAAGCACGCGATGGAGATGTTGCTCACCGGCGACCTGGTGCCGGCGGAGCGCGCCGCGGCGATCGGCCTCGTCAACCGCGTGGTGCCGGCCGGCGAGGAACGCAACGCGGCGATGACGCTCGCGCGGCAGATCGCGTCGAAGTCGTCCTACACGCTGAAGGTCGGCAAGGAGGCGTTCTACCGCCAGCTCGAACTGCCTTTGGTGGAGGCTTACGCCTACGCGTCCGAGGTGATGACCGAGAACATGATGGCGCGCGACGCCGAGGAAGGCATCTGCGCATTCATCGAAAAACGTGATGCCAAATGGGAGGATCGTTGATGGACCGGACCGCCTGATCCGCCCAAATTTCTCCAATTGCGCACTGCCGGCAGATCCGGTGTCTTTGGCATCAATCGAATCGATGCTTCATATCACGGGGACGACCATGATCCGCACCACCCTCACCGCGCTCGCTTTCGGCGCACTGACCTTTGCCGCCGCGCAGGCGCAGGACTTCACCGCCGCGCAACGCGCCGCCTGCAAGGTCGACTACGACGCTTTCTGCAAGGGCACCATGCCGGGCGGCGGCCGCGTCCTCGCCTGCCTGGCGAAGCACGACGGCAAGCTCTCGGCCGCCTGCAAGAAAGTCGTCGCCGAAGCGAAGAAATAATCGCACGCGCTTGAGCGGCTCTTTGCGGGCCTTTCCCCAAGCCCTATGTTCGGCGGGCATTTCTCCCCGCTGGACATGAGCCCCATGAACAATGCCTCCATTGTGTTCACGCCGGCCGCGCAGAAGGCGCAGGCCGAGCGCGGTTCGGCGCGCGCCTACGCCGCGCGCGTCGCCGAGGGCTTTCCGGACACGGTGACGCCGGAGCTCGCGAAGTTCATCGCCGAGCAGGACACCGTCTTCCTCGGTACGGCCAGCGCCGACGGCGCGCCCTACATCCAGCACCGCGGTGGCCCGCCCGGCTTCATCAAGGTCATCGACGAGAAGACGCTCGGCTTTGCCGACTATCGCGGCAACCGGCAATACATCACGCTCGCCAACCTGTCCGAGAACGACCGCGCCTATCTCTTCCTGCTCGACCCGGCGCGCAAGCAGCGCATCAAGATCTGGGGCCGCGCCCGCGTGATCGAGAATGACGTCGCGCTGGTCGAAAAGTTGTTCGACGCCGGCTACAAGGCGAAGCCGGAACGGGCAATCCTGTTCACCATCGAGGCATGGGACGTCAACTGCTCGCAGCACATCGTCACGCGCTACACCGAGGCGCAACTCGAGGCAGGTTTTGCCGACGTCCGCCGGCACATTGCCGCACTCGAGGCCGAGAATGCGACGCTGCGGGCGCAACTCGCGCAAGTTCAGACGCAATGAACCACGACAGTTATCCCGACAGCTACATCCGCGGCATCCTCAACACGGTGAAGACCGTGGCCATGGTCGGCTTCTCGCCGAAGGAGAACCGGCCGAGCTATTTCGTGTTCAAGTACCTGCTCGAGCGCGGCTACCGCGTCATCCCGGTCAATCCGGGTCAGGCCGGAAAGGAAGTACTCGGACAAAAGGTCTACGCCTCGCTGTCCGACATCCCCGTGCCGATCGACATGGTCGATATCTTCCGCGCCACGGAGAATGTGCCACCGATCGTCGACGAGGCACTGACGCTCACGCCCAAACCGCAGGTGATCTGGATGCAACTCACCGTGCGCAACGATGAGGCGGCGAAACGCGCCGAGGATGCCGGCCTGAAAGTCGTGATGAACCGCTGCCCGAAGATCGAATACGGCCGGCTGTCGAGCGAGATCTCCTGGATCGGCGTCAACTCCCGGACATTGTCGTCGAAGCGGCCGCAGTCGCTGGGCAAGGGCGTGCAGAAGATGCGCCTCGGTGACGACGACCGCGGCGACGCGCAGTAGTCCCCGCCGGGAGAATAGATCCTCTCCTATTCCCGGCTGCGCCATAGTCCTTTCTTGCGCGCTGTGCCCGCTTGACCTTGCTCGGCGGGCCCCGTTCAATCCACGTCAACACTGCGGCATGCGCCGCATGCGACGGAGCGAGGATCACCATGGCGGACGGCGAACGCATTCCGGGATTTGACACGCTGGCGATCCATGCCGGCGCCAAGCCCGACCCCACGACCGGCGCGCGCATCACGCCGATCTACCAGACGGCGTCCTACGTGTTCGACGACGTCGACCATGCCGCGGCGCTGTTCGGCCTGCAGACCTTCGGCAACATCTACACGCGCATCGGCAATCCGACCTGCGCCGTACTCGAGGAACGCATCGCCGCGCTCGAAGGCGGCACCGCAGGCCTCGCCGTCGCCTCCGGCCACGCCGCGCAGGTGCTGGTCATGCACAGCTTGATGATGCCGGGCGACGAGTTCGTCGCCTCCAAGAAGCTCTATGGCGGTTCGATCAACCAGTTCAACCACGCGTACAAGAACTTCAACTGGAACGTAGTCTGGGCCGATCCGGACGACCTCTCGAGCTTCGAAAAGGCGATCACGCCGAAGACCAAAGCGATCTTCATCGAGTCAATCGCCAACCCGGGCGGCGTCATCACCGACATCGAGGCCATCGCCAATATCGCACGCAAGGCCGGCGTGCCGCTCATCGTCGACAACACTTTGGCCACGCCGTACCTGTGCAAGCCGATCGACTACGGCGCCGACGTGATCGTGCATTCGCTCACCAAGTTCCTCTGCGGCCACGGCAACTCGATCGGCGGCATGATCGTCGATGGCGGCACCTTCAACTGGTCGCGCGACAAGAAGTATCCGATGCTGTGCGAGCCGCGGCCGGAATATTCCGGCATGGTGCTGCACGAGACCTTCGGCAATTTCGCTTTCGCCATCGCCTGCCGCGTGCTCGGTCTGCGCGACCTCGGGCCGGCGCTGTCGCCGTTCAACGCCTTCCTCATCCTCACCGGCACCGAGACGCTGGGCTTACGCATGCAGCGGCACTGCGACAATACGCTGGCGGTCGCCGAATGGCTATCGCAGCGGCCGGAGGTGGCGTGGGTGAGCTATCCGGGCCTGCCCAGCGACAGGTATCATGCGCTGGCGAAGAAATACGCGCCGAAGGGCGCCGGCGCGGTGTTCACGTTCGGGCTGAAGGGCGGCTACGACGCCGGCGTGAAGCTCGTGTCGAACGTGAAGCTGTTCTCGCATCTCGCCAATATCGGCGACACGCGCTCGCTGATCATCCATCCCGCTTCGACCACGCACAAGCAGCTCTCCGACGCGCAGAAGGTGCAGGCCGGCGCCGGCCCGGACGTGGTGCGGCTGTCGGTCGGGCTCGAGGACAAGGCCGACATCATCGCCGATCTGGAACAGGCGCTGACGTGAGGGCCGCGCGGCCGGCGCTGGCCGTCGCGCTGGCGCTCGTCACCGGCGCGGCGGCGGCGCAACCGCTGCCGGCGGGCTTCGTGCATCTGCGCGACGTCGACCCGACCATCGCGCAGGACATGCGCTACGCGACCGCGAACAATTTCACCGGCCATTCCCTGCCCGGCTACGACGCCGGCGCGTGCATCCTGCAGCGCGCGGCGGCGCTGGCCTTGAAGCGCGCGCAGGCCGATCTGGCCAAAGAGAACCTGTCGCTGAAGGTCTACGACTGCTACCGACCGACGCGCGCGGTCGCCGCGATGGCACGCTGGGCCGCCGATCCGCACGCGACGCCGGACACCCGGCGCTTCTATCCGGGCTTGCGCAAGGGCCGCCTGTTCGCGCTCGGCTACATCGCGTCGCACTCGGCGCATTCGCGCGGCGTCGCCGTCGACCTGACGCTGGTGCCGCAGGGAGCACAGCATGCGGCGGCCTTCGACGCGAGCGCGCGTTATGGCTCCTGCGCCGGCCCGGCGTCGGAGCGGGCGCCGGACGACAGTCTCGACATGGGCACGAGCTTCGATTGTTTCAGCACGAAGAGTTACACCCGCGCCGGCGGGCTGACTGTGGAGCAACGTCAACGTCGCGACCGGTTGGTCCGGGCGATGGCCCGCCACGGGTTCGTCAACTACAAGCGCGAATGGTGGCACTTCTCGTATCCCGCCGCCGATCCGCGGCGGGAATATGATTTTCCGGTGCGCTGACTACCTCGTCAGATGCTGCGCGACGTAAGCGCGCAGACGCGCGAGCGTGTCGTCGGCGCACCACAGATCGGTCACCGCCGCTTCGGTGGCCTCGCCCGTGGCGGCATAGCGCTCGGCGACCGGCGCGCGGATCTGCGACTTGGTCTCGGCGAAGGCGGCAGGCGAAATCGTCGCAAGTTCCTTGGCCACCGCAACGGCATCCTCGAGCAGCTCTTCCGGTTCGGCGATCTCGTCGACCCAGCCGCATTCGAGCGCGTCGTCGGTCATGTAGGTGGCGCCGCTATAGGCAAACTCGGCGAGATACTCGGCCGGCACCGACGCGCGCAGGATTTCGAAGGCGAGCGCCGGAAACGGCACACCGACCAGGAGCTCGGTGACGCCGATGCGGCCGCATTCGTGGCCCATGATGCGGCGGTCGGCGCAGCAAGCGAGGATGGCGCCGCCGGCGACCGCGTGGCCGTTGATGGCCGCGACGACGGGCTTCGGGTGGAAATAGATTTCCGCGTAGAGGCGGTGCAGCGCCGGCAGGAAGACGCGCACATAACCGGCGCCGTCGGCGCTGACGCGCTTCAAGTCGACGCCGGCGGAGAAGATCGAGCCGGCGCCGGTGAGCACGATCGCCTCGGCGCCCTCGCCGCGCAATTCGGCAAAGCGCGCGGTGAGCGCCTCGCAGAATTCGATGTCGAGCGCATTGGCGCGACCGTGCTGCATGCGCAGGACGGCGACGCCGTCGACCGTTTCGAGCTCGATCATGCGCCCTGCTCCACCGGCACCGCGCGCGGCACGCGGCCAACCTCATGATGCGACAGTCGCTCGGCGTGTGCGATTGTCGCGGTGAACACGACGATGGCGAACATCTGGTGCGTCAGCGCCAGCGGCAGCGCCACCTGATAGAGCAGCGTGACGATACCGAGCGTCGCCTGCAACGTGACCAGAATCGCCACGGTCAACGCACCGGCGACGCCGCGGCGCGACGTCCACGCGTCGAGCGCGTGCAGCACCGCGATGCCCCAGATCGTATAGGCGACCATGCGATGATCGAACTGCACCGTCAGTGTATTTTCGAAGAAGTTCCGCCACGCCGGCGTCATGTGCAGGAGACTGTCGAGCGCGGGAATGAACGATCCGTCGATCGTCGGCCATGTGTTGTAGACGAGCCCGGCGCCGGAACCGGCGACCAGCGCGCCGAGATAGATTTGCAGCAGCACCAGCAGCATGAGCACGGCCGCGGTGGCGCGCAGCCGCGCCGGCATCGGCGGCGCCTGCGGCCGCAATTGCTGCGCCGTCCACAAAATGGCGGCAAAGATGGCGCAGGCCAGCGTCAGATGAAACGCGAGCCGGTATTGCGACACGCTGACGCGGTCGCTGCCGGCAAGTCCCGACGACACCATCCACCACCCGACCACGCCGAGCGCGGCGCCGCCGGCGAAGATGCCCCACAGCCGCCATTGCAGGTGCTTCGGGATCATGCCGCGCCAGAGGAAGACCAGGAACGGCAGCAGAAACACCATGCCGACCGTGCGCGCCAAGAGCCGGTGCGTCCATTCCCAAAAATAGATCACTTTGAACTGGTTGAGGGTCATGCCCTCGTTGAGTTCGCGGTACTGCGGGATCTGCTTGTAGCCGTCGAACTCCGCCTGCCATGCCTGCTGCGTCAAAGGCGGCACCACGCCGGTGACCGGCTTCCATTCGGTGATCGACAGGCCGCTTTCCGTGAGCCGCGTCGCGCCGCCGACGATCAGCGTCAGGAAGATCATGGCGGCGGCGGCAAGGAGCCAAAGCCGCACCGGACGCAGGCGGGACAGAGACAAGTCAGACATCGCTCGACTTCGGCTTGCAGGAGACGCCGCGGACCATATAGTCCGCTCCGCCGCCCGGCAAATGGCGGTAGTGAAAGGCCGCCATGAGAATCCGCACCCGCAAATTCATCGGCACGATCGCGCTTCTTGCGCTGGTGACCGTGTGGGGGCTCGTCGCCATGGCGCTCGCCCAATCGGTGCTGCTCAATATCAACGGATTTGTGGCGGCGCTCTATTATGTCGTCGCTGGCCTCGGCTGGGTGCTGCCGGCCATGCCGCTGATCGCCTGGATGTCGCGGCCGGACGCGCCGCAGTAACGGGCGCGGACAAGATCGCCGTTTTTCGTCTCCCCTATTCAACTGTCAAACAGCTTGCGCGCGGCGGGCCTGCCCGCTTTGCGCCACGCATGACGGATCGCCCGTGTTGTTTGAACGGCCCCGGGTGAGCCGGCCTTCCTCTTTCCCCTCGACATAAGCCGAGGGCGTGGCGCGCCGATGAGGCGCGTCATTGGTAGCCTGAGCCGCATGTCTCTCTCGAAACATGCGGGCGCCTCTCGGCGCGCCACAGCGGTGTCAGTACGGCGTACGGGCCACGCTTTCGAGAACGTGGACCAGCCACGCCTGTCAGCCAGCTCCTGGCGGCAGGTCCTAGTGCCTGCGAGTGGAGCCCCGTCGCCGCCCGGGGACGGGGATGCGTATTCCCTCGTCCGCGGGCACCGCATCCGCTCCCGTCAATCGAGACGCCTCGCGACGACGCCCCCGGCCGGAACGGACATAGGAATAATAGGCACACGAGCTAGGACTGGTCAATAGTCCTAATTAAAAGAATCTATGCTGCGGTGCCGTTGGCGCCCGGCCATGACAATTGCGAGTCAGGCGACGGGTCTACGCCGCGTTGACGCGGCGGAAGCCGTTCCAGAACGCCGTGCCGGCGCCGGACATCAGCACCTTCAGATAGCGCTGCTGCTGGAACTCGCCGTTCACGGAGATGCGCGGCAGCGCCATCAGGTGCTCGCGGTGCACGCGGAACAGGACGCCGGGTCGCGTCGTCACCGCGGTCTTGAAGCCGAGCTCGGCGGCGATGCGAAATTCGCGCGGGCCGGCCGAGGTCGGATCGCCGACCGGATAGGAAAGATGCTCGGGCCGCACGCCGAGCGCGGCGTGCAGCACGGCGCGGCTCTGCTCCATCTCGGCGCGCACCGCGGCATCGTCCTTCACCTTCTTCAGCATCGGATGGTTCACGGTGTGCGCGCCGATGGTGCACAACGGATCGGCGGCCATCTGCGACAGCTCATCCCAGTCCATGCACAATTCGCGGCAGAGCGCGGCCATGTCGACCTTGTAGCAGGCGCAGAGATCGCGCACCGTGCGGCGCACCTCATCGTCGCTCTTCATGCTGCGCAGATAGCCGTAAAGCCCATCATAGAGCTCGCGCTTGGCGCTCACGCTCCTGCATTCGAAGAAACGCTGCTCGCCATTGATCGTCATGCCGATCTGATCGTTCTGCGCGATCACGGCCTCGAGCCCAAGCCACCACAACTCGCCGAGCCGGTCCGGGAAGCTGGTCGGGATATAGAGCGCGAACGGCGCCTCGTACTGCTTCAGCAGCGGCCAGGCCCAGCGCATCACGTCCTTGTAGCCGTCGTCGAAGGTGATGCAGACGAAGCGGCGCTTGAAATCTCCGGCAACGAAGCGGCGATGCATCTCGTCGAGCGAGATGATGTCGAGCTTGCGGCGCTTGAGCCGGCGCAGCAGCCCCTCGAAGAAGACGGGGCTGACTTCCAAAAGCCGGTTCGGCTGGAAGGCATCCGGACGCGGCGGGCGCACGTGATGCAATGTCAAAATGCAGCCCACGCCGCCGAACACGGGCCGCATCAGATGATGCATGCCGCTGATGTAGAGCGTCTCGAGCCCGGTCCGGATGATGGTTTTCTTCACGCCCTGTCCCCTGGCCCGGCCTGTCGACCGAAAGCGATATATTATTCCAACCGTTTATTGATGAATCTTTGCGAACCTGTGACCGTTTCCGGGGGTCATTTACCGATGAATGTCGTTGCCCTGCGCGCATTTCCGGAGGAAACGCGCCCTGCACCCATCGATTGCCACGTCGATGAGGTCGCCGTTTTCGATAATTTCGCCGCTGCCGAGGCGCCATGGCGCGCTTTGGAAGCGACCAATTGCACCCTCGCGACCCCGTATCAGGGTTACGATTTCCTGAATCACTGGCAGGCTCATCTCGGCGCCGCGGCCGGAATCCGCCCGGCCATCGTCGCCGGCTTCAACCAGTCGGGCCGCCCCCTCTTCCTCTGGCCGCTCGGATTGCGCCGGCTCGCCGGCCTGCGCGTCCTCGAATTCCTCGGCGGCAAGCACGCGAACTTCAACATGGGCCTGTGGCAGCGCGATGTCGCCGCCGCGATCGATGCGCCGGAATTGCGCTTCATTACCAGGCGGCTGGCCGAGCACGCCGACCTGATGATGCTCACCGCGCAGCCGCTCACCTGGGGCGGCACGACCAATCCGATGGCGCAGTTGCGGCACCAACGCTCCCCCAATCACGGTTTCAGCGGCGCGCTGATCCCCGACTTCGAGGCCTTGATCCGCGTCCGCACCAATTCGGCCACGCGCAAGAAGATGCGCAAGAAAGAGCGCGGCCTCGCCGACATGGGCGAGGTCCGCTTCGAACGTGCGACAGGCGCGCGGCAGGTGCACCGCGTGCTCGACGCCTTCTTCAAGCAGAAGAGCGCGCGCATGCGCCAGCTCGGCCTGCCCGACGTGTTCGCGGCGCCCGGCGTGCGCCGTTTCATCGAGGCTGCGGTCGAGTCCAAGGACGGACGCACGGCGCCGATCGAGCTCTATGCGCTCTCGGTCGACGACATGGTGGTGGCGACCATGGGCGGCATCGCCGCGCGTGGCCGCTTCTGCGCCATGTTCAATTCCATCCAGCCCGGCCGCTACGCGGCGGAAAGCCCGGGCGAACAGCTGATCGTGCGGCTCGTGCGTACTTGCTGCGAGCGCGGGCTCGACACGTTCGACCTCGGCGTCGGCCAGTCGCGCTACAAGCATCTGTTCTGCGAGGATGCCGAGCCGCTGTTCGACAGCTATCTGCCGCTGACCGGCGCCGGACAGCTGCCGGCGCTCGCCTTCAGCGCCGCCGCCGCGGGAAAACGCGCCTTGAAGCAGCATCCTGCTTTGTGGTCGGCCGTGCGCACGGTGCGCCGGATGCGCGGCCGCCTGGCGCCGGCGATCTGACGCTCTCAGGCCGCGACCGGCTGCTGCACGCCCGCGAGCAGCATCACATCGCCGAATCCGGCATGCATCAGGCGCTCGCGCACGGCGCGCGTGCCCGGGTTCGCCGGGTCGGAGGCAACCAGTACGGCGCGCTGCGCCATCGGCGCAAACCGCTCCACCTGCACCTCGTCCGCAGCGCCGATATCGAGCACGACGTGCTCGTAGCTCTGCCCCAGCGCCTCGACGATCGCCGGCAGCATCGGCGAGGCGGCCAGCGCCATGGCGTTACCGCCGACATTGCCGGTGGCGATCAGGTGAACGTTCGAATACTGGTCGCGCGTGATGACGTCGCCGAACGAGGCCGCGCCGGCGACGAGTTCGGCGATGCCGGGCGCGTTCGAGTCGGTGGAGATCACGGACAGATTTGGCGCGCCGAAGGCGAGATCGACCAGCACGACATTGGCCTCGCGCGCGAGCGTGCGCGCCAAGGTGATCGCCGCGTAGGTCGTGCCGACATTGCGCGCGCCGCCGATAACGGTGACGCGGCGTCCGAACTCGCCGCTCTGGCGCAGGTTGCGCGCGATCTGGTCGATATTCGACACCGGCAGCGGCACGATAGACGGCTGAGCGGCAAAGCCAGCCGCCATCGCCGGCATCAGCGGCGGCGCCGCGACGCGCGGCATCAGCGGCGTATCGGGCGCCAATGCGGGCGGCGCCATCGCCACGCGCGGCTCATAGCCCGGCGCAGCGTAAGCGGTTGGCGCGTAAGCGCCATAGGGATAGGCGGCAGGCGCGACCGCTTCGCCGCCCGGCGAACCGAGCAGCGCGCCGGTCACGATGAAACCCGTCGACAGGGCAAACCCGGCGAAGGCGGCGATCAGCACGCTCGGCAGTTTCTTCGGATAGGCCGGCTGCAGCGCCGGCGTGGCGCGCGAGATGATGCGCGCCTCGGGCGGCGCGGCGTTGATGCTGTCGCGCGCCGTCGCCTCGCGATACTTGACGAGATACGACTCGAGCAGGTCGCGCTCGGTCTTGGCCTCGCGCTCGAGCGCGCGCAGTTGCACGTCCTGCTCGTTCGACTGCGACGCGGACTTCTTGACCTGATCGAGGCTGGCGCGGAGCTGGGCGACGCGGTCGCCGGCGAGCTTGGCGTCGTTCTCGAACTGGCGCGCCAGGCGCTCGCCCTCGCTGCGGATCTGACGATCCACTTCGGCGATCTGCGCCTTCAGCTCCTTGATGCGCGGATGCTGGTCGAGCAAGGTCGTCGACTGCTCGGCGAGCGCCGAGCGCAAGGCGATACGCTGTTCGACGAGGCGGCGCATCGAATCCGAATTGGCGATGTCGGATGAATCGATCGATGCGCCGGACCGGATCATCTGGCGCAACTGGGTCGCCCGCGCCTCCAGATCGGCCTGCTGGCCGCGCGCGGTCGCGATCTGCGCATTCAGGTCGGTGAGTTGCTGGCTGGGCAGCGAGGTGTTGTTGCTGCCGAAGAACAGGCTGGTGCGCGCGCGGTAGTCCTCGACCTTGGCCTCCGCGTCGGCGACGCGCTTTCGCATCTTGGTGATCTCGCCGGCCAGCCAGTCGCCGGCGGCGCGGGTCTGGTCCTGCTTCGACACCTGCTGCATGTGCAGATAGGTGTCGGCGATGTTGTTGGCGACAGCCGCGGCAAGATCGGCATTGGCCGACGAGAAATCGATGGTAATGACGCGCGACTTGTCGACCGAGGAAACATTGAGCCGGTCGTAATAGGCCTCGAGCGTGCGCTCCTCCTTGGTCATCTCGGTTGGCGAGCGGCCGATGCCGAGGAGCCCGAGGATCGTGCGCAACGGCGTCAGGCCGCCGCGCGAGGGGTCGAATTCGGGATTGTCGGCGAGATTCTGGTTCTTCACGACCTGACGGGCGAGATCGCGCGAGGAAACGACCTGGATCTGGCTCGTCACCGCTTCCGGGTCGATCGTGGTGCGGTCGATCTGCTTGTCGGCGTCGGCGCGCAGGAACACGTTTTCCCGCGAATCGAGCAGGATCCGCGCCTCGGAGCGGTAGCGCGGCGTGATCATGTTGACGATGACGAAGGCAGCGCCCGCCGCGCACGCGGTCACCGTCAGGATGCGCATTCTCTTTTGCCAGAGAATGCGGCCAAGACTGCGCATATCCGGCTCGCCGGTCGGCGCGAATACGGCCGGCGCCCGCACCGGCTGCACGGGCGGCGGCGGGACCGGCTTGGGTTCGGCTTTGGCTTTCTTGCGGAAGAACATCGCTACTCCAGCGCACACACTGCGGCAGTGCAGCGATCAGACCCGATTATGGTTGCTTCCTCGTTAATCCGCCGCCGCTTTCGGATCGCGGTCAGTTTTCGTTAACCAGCCACCCACCTATTCGCGGTAGCAACAGGTGCGATCCGGGGTTCGGCTCGAATGACATGGCCAGCGAGGCGCAGCGGCTGATGCGCCCCCTCAACATCCTGCACGTGCTCAGAACGCCTGTGGGCGGGCTGTTTCGCCACGTTCTCGACGTGACGCGGGGGCAGATCGCACGCGGGCACAAGGTCGGCCTCGTCATGGATTCGAGCACCGGCGGCGCGGCGGCCGATGCCGTCCTGAGGGAACTCGAGCCCGCGCTGGCGCTCGGCCTCACCCGATTTCCGATGCGCCGGGGCCCCGGTTTGGGCGACCTTCTCGCCGTCACGCAGGTGATGCGGCGAATCGCTGCGCGCGAGGCCGACGTCGTGCACGGCCACGGCGCCAAGGGCGGGGCCTATGCCCGCTTCGCCTGCTCACGCCGCGCGCTGCGCGTCTACACGCCGCACGGCGGCAGCCTCCATTACAGCCGCGACAGCCTCGCCGGCCGTCTCTATCTCGGCGCCGAACGGCTGCTGCTGCCGCGCACCGATCTGCTGATCTGCGAGAGCCGCTACAGCGCCGACATGTTCCGCGCCAAGATCGGCGCGCCGAGAGGCCTCGTGCGCATCGTCCACAACGGCGTCGCGCCGGGCGAGTTCGAGCCGGTTGCGGCGGCGGCCGATGCGACCGACCTGCTGTTCGTCGGCGAATTGCGCCTGCTCAAGGGCGTCGACGTGCTGATCGAGGCCGTCGCGCGGCTTGCCGCCGAAGGCCGCCGCGTGACCGCGACCCTGGTCGGCGGCGGTCCGGACCGCGACCGTTTTGAACGGCAGGTGGAGACCCTCGGGCTGCGCGACTTGATCCGCCTGCCCGGGGCCATGCCGGCGCGACAAGCCTTCGCCCTCGGCCGCGTGCTGGTCGTACCGTCGCGTGCGGAGTCGCTACCCTATGTCGTGCTGGAGGCCGCCGCCGCCGGCAAGCCCGTGATTGCCACGCGGGTTGGCGGCATCGCCGAGATCTTCGGCCCCGCCGCCGGCCGGCTGGTTGCGGCGGATGACGCCCCAGCGCTTGCGGCCGCGATCGCGCAGGCGCTCGACCGGGCCAACGGGACCGCCGCGGCCGCCGCCGCGCTGCGGACACGCGTCGCGCAGGAGTTCAGCCTCGACGTGATGGTTAACGGCGTGCTCGCCGCTTACGACGAGGCGCGCGCGGCGCGCGCCCGTTAACGCGCTTTCGCGCGTTGCGATAAGCCTTTCTTGACGGTCATTGCCTAAAAGTTTCCACGCTGATTTGAGCTCGGCGCTGCAATTCCGCCGGGGCAGATGTGTAACGAGTTCTGCCATGACCCAATCCGAACCGCGTGCGCCGCTGCACGCCTCGAGCGCCGTCGCAGCCGCGACCGGTGCCGCGCCGCGTAAGACCACGCGCCCATTGTCGCCGCTCGCTCAGGCGCGCGCGGCCGAGCCCGCCTCGAAGCCGTTGTCGCCGATCGTGCTGGCCGGCAGCGTACGCATGGCGGAATTCGCCATCGTATGCGCCGTCGGCATGATCATCTACGCGGTCTACCTGCCGCCGGAGCCCGGGCTGGTCTGGCGCTACGTCGCCGCGACCTTCGTGATCGCGTGTCTCGCCACGCTCGCCTTCCAGATCGCCGACATCTACCAGGTGCAGGCGTTCCGCGGCTACGAGAAGCAATACATGCGTCTCGCCTCCGCCTGGTCGGTCGTCTTCCTGGTGGTGATCGGTTTGTCGTTCTTCGCCAAGGCCGGTGAACTGTTCTCCCGCGTCTGGCTCGGCACCTACTATCTCGCCGGCCTCGCGACCTTGATCATCTGCCGCAATTTGCTGTTTTACGCGGTGCGTCACTGGACGCGCGAAGGCCGCCTCACCCGCCGTACCGTCATCGTCGGCGGCGGCGAGCCCGGCGCCCACGTGATCGAGGAGTTGCGCCGACAGAAGGATTCCGGCGTGGAGATCGTCGGCCTGTTCGACGATCGCGGCGACGCCCGCACCGGGCCAGACGCAGCCGGCGAACGCAAGCTCGGCACGGTCGATGATCTGGTCGAGTTCGGCCGCCGTACGCGCGTCGACCTCGTCATCTTCTCGCTGCCGATTTCGGCCGAAACCCGCATCCTGCAGATGCTGAAGAAGCTGTGGGTGCTGCCGGTCGATATCCGCCTCGCCGCGCACACCAACAAGCTCCAGTTCCGCCCTCGCTCCTACTCCTACATCGGCAGCGTGCCGGTGCTCGACGTCGCCGACCGGCCGATCGCCGACTGGGACGTCGTAATGAAGTGGCTGTTCGACAAGATCATCGGCGGCCTCGCGCTTCTCGCCGCACTGCCGGCGATGGCGATCGTCGCGCTCGCCATCAAGCTCGACAGCAAGGGCCCGGTGCTGTTCAAGCAGAAGCGCTACGGCTTCAACAACGACCTCATCGAAGTCTATAAATTCCGCTCGATGTACACCGACATGACGGATGCGGCGGCGGCCAGGCTCGTCACCAAAGACGACCCGCGCGTCACGCGCGTCGGCCGCTTCATCCGCAAGACCAGTCTCGACGAGCTGCCGCAGCTTCTCAATGTCGTCATCAAGGGCAATCTGTCACTGGTCGGCCCGCGTCCGCACGCGGTCAGCGCCAAGGCCGAGTCACGACTCTATGACGAGGCGGTCGACGGCTATTTCGCCCGCCATCGCGTCAAGCCCGGCATCACCGGCTGGGCGCAGATCAACGGCTGGCGCGGCGAGACCGATACGCAGGAGAAGATCCAGAAGCGCGTCGAGCACGACCTCTATTATATCGAGAACTGGTCGGTGCTGTTCGACCTGCGCATCCTCATGAGCACGCCGCTGGCGCTGCTCAAGACCGAGAACGCGTATTGATCACAACGCGCGATATGGCAGTTGCGGCCGACGGGGCGTCCCATTCTCCGCTCATCCCCGCGCACGCAGGGATGCAGCGCAGCGAGGCCGCAAGGAACTGGGTCCCCGCTTACGCGGGGACGAACGGTAACGGTTACGCGCCCGCCGCCGTCGTGCCGCTGCGCGAGCGCATCCTGCTCATCGTGCTGTTCATCACCGTGCTGGCGAGCTCGGTCGCCTTCATCGAGCCGTCGCCGCACGACGCGCTGATGGGCGTGCTCGCCGTCGCCGCCGTCATTGCTGGCGTGCGGCTGCACCGCACGCTGGTCCTTCTGGTTTTTTGCCTGGTCATCTGGAACGTGTCCGGCCTGATCTCGCTGATCAACGCCCTCGATATCCCCAAGACCATCCAGTACGCGGCCACGTCGATCTACCTGGCGATCGCCGCCATCCTGTTCGCCTGCCTGTTCGCCGAGAACACGATGCCGCGCATTACCGTCATGCGCATCGCCTACGTGCTCACGGCAACCTGCGCGGCGCTTGCCGGCACGGCCGGTTATTTCCACGCCTTCCCGGGGTCGGACACCTTTGCGCCGACCGGCCGCGCGCTCGGAGCCTTCAAGGACCCGAACGTGTTCAGCCCGTTCCTCATCTGGCCGGCGCTGTTCCTGATGTACCGCGTGCTGGCGGAGCGCATCCGCCTGCTCGATCTCCTGCCCCTCGGCTGCATCCTGCTCGGCCTGCTGCTGAGCTTCTCGCGCGGCGCCTGGTTTCATTTCGCGGTATCGGCCATCGTCACGGTCGGCCTCGCCTTCCTGACGGCGCCGACGCAGAAGTCGCGTTTCCGCGTGTTCGGGCTGTCGATCTTCAGCGTCGGCGTGCTGGTCGCGATGATCGTGGTGCTGCTGTCGATTCCGGCGGTGCAACTGATGTTCAACGAGCGCGCGCACCTGATCAATTCGTACGACGTCGGCCAGGGCGGCCGCTTCCGCCTGCAGGAAATCGCGCTCTCCTCGGTGTTGATGTTTCCGGACGGCATGGGACCGTTCGGCTTCGCCACAGCGCAAGGGCTGCAGCAGCACAACGTCTATCTGCAGGCGTTTCTCGTCTATGGCTGGGCCGGCGCGATGGCCTATATCCTGATGCTGCTGTCGACCGTGTTCATCGGCGTCCGCACCGTCTTCGTGCGCACGCCGTGGCAGCCTTACATGATCACGGCGCTGGGCGCCTTCATCGGTGAAATGGCCGAGGGCTTCGTGATCGACAGCGACCACTGGCGGCACTTCTTCCTGCTGCTCGGCATGGTGTGGGGGCTGGCGGCGGCGACGTTCAAGCACGTGCGCGGCGTGAGACGCCCCGCCACTGGCATGGCATGAGGCCACGGCTCGCCACGCCGGCCAAATCTCAGTTGCTGTTGTGTGCTGCCGTGCCGAACACCGACAGTCCGGCCGGCATCCGTGCCGCATCGGCCCGCGGGCGGCGATGCAACCGTGCGATCAGCACGTTGAATGCGGCGTCCGGCAACACCCGCGCCAGTGCGCAGGCAGCCAGGCCCTTCCACAGCGGCACGCGGCCGCTGCCGTCACGCGAGGCCTTCCACAGCCGCATCATCGCGGCCATCGTATAGGATTCCGCATGCCGTTCGCGGATGTGGCGCCACAGGCCGCCGTAAAGCCGCTTGGTGTCGATCTCGGTGGAGCGGCTCGGCGCCGCGTCGTCGGCGATGTGATAGACGTAGAGCGGCTTCGCCACCCGCAGGCCACGATAGCCGGCGCGCGCCAGCCGCAGCGAGAAATCCCAGTCTTCGTAGCCCGACCGCATCGCCTCGTCGTAGCCGCCGGCGGCAAGCCAGGCGTCGCGCCGCATCACCAGTCCGGACGACAGCGTGTTGGTGAACAACAGGTCGAAGCGGTTGAAATAGCGCGAGACCAGTCCCGTCTCGGCGCCAGTCAGGCGCAGGTCGGTGAACGCCATGCCGACGTCCGGCGGACTTGCGCGCAGCAACGGCACGGTCTCGGCGAGGAAATCCGGCTCGATCGTGTCGTCGCAGTCGAGCGCAAACACGAGTTCGGCTTTGGCGCGGCGAATGCCGGCATTGCGCGCCGCGGCCGGACCGCGGTTCATCTGCCGAATAACGGTTGCCTGCCCGTCCAGCGCCAAAAGCTTGCGCAGTGTTTGCGGATCGCCGGAACCGTCGTCGACGATGACGATCTCGAAATCGCGGAAGGTCTGGCGCGCCAGCGAGGCCATCAGCCCGTCGAGGAAGTGGCCGCCGTTGAAGCACGGCACAACGATGCTGACTGCGGGCGAAGGCTTCGTCGGCGCGCCGGCGCGCTCCTGGCCACCAACTGCTGCCGTTATCGCTTCAGTCACGTCGCCCACCCGTGCATCTGCTGGAAGTCATACAGAGCCGCGCCGAACATTCCCTTAAAAGTCTCACGGAAAATTCGCCTGCCCTCGTGACGATTTGTTCACCACACTCTTTAAGCGAAAAATCGAGCCGCCGCGTTAACGTGCCCGCCCATGAGTGCGCAGGCGCAGCCCCTTCCCCGCCGAAGCGCCCTGCGGCAGCCGTTGCGGCTGCTCGCGGGGGTTTTGTCGTTGCGCTATCTGCTCCTGCGCGCGACGACGGCCGCCGCCGCCGTCGCCTTCGGCCTGGTGCAGACTTATGTCTTCGCGCGCGTGCTCGCGCCCAAGGATTTCTCGATCTATATCCTGATCGGCACCTTCGGCCTGTCGCTGTGGCTGTTCGATCTCGGCGCCGCCAAGATCCTGTTCGTGCGGCAGCGCGCGCGCCATCTCGAGGGCCGCAGCGACGATGCGATCACGGCGCAGTCGAGCGCGGTCGTCGCGCTCTATGCGCTGATCGTCCTGGCCGGCACGCTCGCTTGTTTCGCAATCGCGGCGACACGGTCCGGCACGAGCCTCGGCACCGCCACTGACTACACCTTGTTCTTCAGCTTTGCGGCACTGAACCTGGTCTGGTTTCCGCTGCGCAACGTCAGCAATGCGGTCGACCAGTACATCGGCTTCGAGAGTCTCGAGGTGGTGCGCCGGGTCGGGCACATCGTCCTGATGCTGGGACTGCTCGGCGGACTGCCGCTCCTCGCCTTTCTGCTGCTGGCGAATGCGCTGTGGGCGGTGCTGCTGTCGGTCTGCGTGGTCCGCCTCGCGCGCGTGGGTGCGCTGCGGGCTCCGCACGGCGTGCGGTCGGCCCTGACGGAATTCTGGCGCGGCAACCGTCGCGAGCTTCTGCGCAGCGGCAACTACGCCGTCGGCGAGCTCGCGATCTATAATTTCCCGTATTTCGTCGTGCCGGCGATGTTCGGCCTCGGCGCGCCGACCATCATCCTCGACACCGTGTTCAAGATCTTCCGCGGCGCGACGTTGATCTACGCCGCGGGCCTCGACCCGCTGGTGCCGCGGCAGACACGTGCGCTGGCGGAGCGCGATGCCGCGATGCTGAAGAAGGCGACGCTGACGGCCTTCGTGCTCTGCGCCGTCCCGACCCTGGCGCTCTGCGCCCTCCTCCTTATCGCCGGCGATCGGCTATTCGCGCTGCTGCTCGGCCACGCAGCGACGATGCCGCCGGCGGCGACCACCGTGCTCGTCGTCCTGCTCCTCGCCAACCTGGCGCAGAACGTCGCCAGCAATCTATTGCTGCACACCGGCTTCTTCCGCGAGATCGCCCGCGTCGCGACGTTCCTGGTCATCGCGATGGCGGCGATGACGCTGATCGCCATCGCCGCCGGCGTCGACATCGTCGGCTTCATCGGCGGCTATGCGGCCGTCTATGTCGCCGGCGCCGCGCTCTACATCGCTTATGTCTGGCGCGGGCCGTTCCGGCGTGCAGCGGGACGTTAGGCCGCCGGCTCAGCGATAGTCGTGATGGCGCCGCGTATGATGCCGAACATAGCGGTGGTGGGCGTTATGATGGCGCTGCACCTTGCGATGCGTCGAGGCGTGGTGGCGGATGTAGCGATGCCGCTCCGCGGTGCGCGTCCGGTGCGTACGCGCGTAGCTCGCCATATAATGGCGGCAGGTGACGCTGACCCGGCTGTAATTGCGGCGCAGACAGGCCTCGATGCGGCCACGGTCCGGGATGGCGTCGCCGCACATCGAAAACACGTCGTTGCCGCAAGCCTGCTGGCCGGCCTGCTCGGCATCCGTTTGCGCCTGCGCAGGCGCGCAAAGCAGCGCAAAGGCCAAGAAAGCCGTCGCCGGTAGAATGAGCTTCATCGCGTTCCTCCCTGTGGGTCGGAAAGAGGAACGGGATGACGTCGCTCCCGGTTCCGGGGTCTCGCCGTTCAGGCGCCTTCGAACCCGTTCAAGCGGGCGAGATTCCGCGGCAAGAGTTCCTTTTTCTGATACGCCGCCTCCAGGACCTCCGCCAGCTTCGCCTTGAGCTCATTCGCCGTGAACGGCTTGAGAATGAAGCCGTTGGCGAGGAACGGGTCCCCTTCATTGAACATCTCCGTCACCAGGGCCGCATTGCCCGTGGTGAGGATCACCGGCACATGGCGCAGGAACTTGTCACGCCGCATCATGCGGACAAATTCGGCGCCGCCGACCGGCCTCATCTCGACGTCGCACAGGACAAATCCATAGTCGCGTCGCTTGAGTTCTTCGATCGCATCCACCGCCGACTGGCGCCCCTCTACGTCGTCGAAATCCAGCGAGAGCAAAATCTTTTTCATGACAGAGCACATCGTCATACTGTCGTCGACGACGAGCACGGGCATCCACCTCTTCAACATGGAACCTCCGGCATTTGAACCCACCGGAGGAAATTTACGGGGACGCGCGCGAACCCGCGCTGAATCCGCGGGCCGCATTTTAAATTCCAATTGAGTCTTCCGATCCCGGCATCTTTAGCATCTCTCGGGGACAGGATACCTCACGCCTCCGGCGTGCTGCGCGGGATACCATTCAAGGCGTAGACGGTGCGGCACAAGCCACGCCACACGATGCGCATGTGGGTCACCGCATGACACGCTCCCGAGATTCTACCGCACCGGAGACTTGCTGCCCGTCCCGCTCTGTTCGCGCTGGCGAGCCGGGACAATGCACGTCCGACCGCGGTCTTTTGCCGTGGGGATAACGATGCTACATTCGGCCATCCCGGCGCACTTTCATCATCGGAAAATTTGCGTTTCGTGCTCGAACTCGCTTTGGTCACTTCATGAAGGCAGCGCCGTTCGAGTATGTCCGGCCTCGCAGCGTCGACGAGGCCTGCGACATTCTGGCAACCGATGACAGTGCGCGGGTGATCGCCGGCGGCCAGACCCTGGTTCCGATGATGGCCATGCGGCTGGCGCGGCCGACGCGCCTCGTCGACCTCAACCGCATTGCCGAGCTCTCCTTCATTCGCGATGATGGAGAGCATTTCGTGGTCGGCGCCATGACACGGCAGCGCAGCGCCGAACGCGATCCGCTGGTGCCCGCGCGGCTGCCGCTGCTCGCACGCGCGCTGCCCTGGATCGGGCATGCCGCAACCCGTGCGCGCGGCACGATCGGCGGTTCCATTGCCAATGCCGATCCCGCCGCCGAACTCGCGTTGCTGTCGATCACGCTCGACGCCACAATCAGCTACCGCGCCGGCGGCGCCGACCACAGCATGGCTGCGCGCGACTTCATCGTCGGCCCGATGACGACGGCCCTGCCGCAGGACGGCTGTCTGGCGAGCGTGAGTTTCCCCATCTGGCGGGGCCGCATCGGCAGCGGCTTCGCCGAAGTGAACGCCCGCCGCAGCGATTTCGCCTTCGCCGCCGCCGCGGCGCAGGTCGAACTCGACACCGACGGCCGCTGCAGGCGCATCGCCATCGGCATCGGCGCGGTTGCCGACGTGCCGTTCCGGCTCGCAGCCGCGGAAAGCCAGCTCGCCGACACGACGCTCGATCAGGCCCGGGTGCTCGACGCGGTGCGCGCCGCGCTCGCCGACGTCGAGCCGATGTCCGACCCGCATGCCTCACCCGGCTATCGCCGCCGCGCCGCCGCCGAACTGGCCGCGCGCGCCGTCGCGGAAGCGCGCGAGGAGGCGTTGGAAAAGTCCCATGCGCATTGAGCTTCTCGTCAACGACACCGCCCACACGCTCGAGGTCGAGCCGCGTACGACCCTGGTCGATTGCCTGCGCGACAATCTCGGCCTCAAGGGCGCGCATGTCGGCTGCGAGCACGGCGTCTGCGGCGCCTGTACCGTGCTGCTCGACGGCGTGCCGGTCCGCTCGTGCCTGATGTTCGCGGTGCAGGCGGACGGCAATCGCATCACCACCATCGAGGGCATCACGCCCGGCCAGGGCGAACTGTCGCCGGTGCAGGACGCCTTCTGCGAGACGCACGGCATGCAGTGCGGCTATTGCACGCCGGCGATGATCCTGACCGCACACGCGCTGCTCGACGCCAATCCCGATCCGACGCGCGAGGAGATCGTCGAGGCGATCTCAGGCAATATCTGCCGCTGCACCGGCTACGCACAGATCGTCGAAGCGATCGCGCTCGCGGCCGAGCGCATGAGCGGCACCAACCGCGCGAAAGACGCGCCATGACGGTCAAACCACCGCAGCTGCGCTTCGTCTCGAGCGACCGCCGCGTGCGCGAGGACCGGCGTTTCGTCGTCGGCAAGGGCAACTTCGTCGCCGATATCGATCTGCCGGGCATGCGCCACGTGGCGCTCATCACGTGCCCGCATGCTGCCGCCCGCATCCGCAATATCGACGCCAGCGCCGCATTGGCGCGACCCGGCGTGCATTACGTGCTCGACGGCCGCGAGCTCGCCGGCGCGACGCTTCCTCTGATGAGCGGCCTCGAGATTCCGGACGTGCCGCGCCGGCCGCTGGCGGTCGACGTGGCGCGCTATTCCGGCGAGTGGGTCGCCGCCGTCGTCGCCGATACCCGCGCGCTCGCCGAAGACGCCGCCGAGGACGTCGCGATCGATTACGAGCCGCTGCCCTTCGTGCTCGACGCCGAGCAAGCGATCGCCGACGGCAGCACGCTGGTGCACGAGGCGCACGGCTCGAACGTCCTGCTCGACCGCACCTTCGTCTGGGGCGAGGTCGACAAGGACTTCGCCGCCAGCCCGCGCACGCTGTCGCTGCGGGTGAAGTGGGGCCGCAGCGCCACCGTGCCGATCGAGACCTTCGGCGTCCTCGCGCAATGGGATCCCTGGCGCGAGATCCTCGACGTCTGGGCTTCGATCCAGATGCCGAAATATCCGGAGCAGATTGCCGGCGCGCTCAAACTGCCCGCCTCCAGCGTGCGCGTGCATTACGACGTCGATGTCGGCGGCAGCTATGGCGTCAAGCGCGGCATCAAGCATACCATCCTCGCCTGCTACCTGGCGCGACGGGTCGGCTTCCCGATCCGGCTGATCGAGGACCGGCTGGAGAACATGCGCGGCGGCGACGCGCACGGTCCGGAGCGGCTGTTCGATGTCGACGTGGCCTTCGACGACGCCGGCATCGTGCGCTCGATGAAGATGCGCGCGCTCGACAATGTCGGCGCCTATGCCGGCCGCTCGCCGTTCCAGCTCGGCAAGCCGATCGGCGCCATCGTCGGCCCGTACAAGATCAAGAGCGTGCAGTACCGGGCGATGGCGGTCGTCACCAACAAGACGACGCAGGAGGCGGTGCGCGCCTTCGGCCAGTCGCCAACCAATTTCGCCATTGAGCGGATGATGGACGAGGTCGCCAATGCGACCGGCCTCGACCGGCTCGAGGTGCGCCGGCGCAACATGATCCGGCACGACGAATTCCCGTACCTCATTCCGAGCGGCACGACTTATGACAGCGGCAATTACGAGACCGTGATCGCCAAGGTGCTGCAGCACACCGATTACGAAGGCCTCAAGGCCGAACGCGACGCGCTCCGCCGCCGCGGCAAGCTTGCCGGCATCGGCATTTCCGCCTGCCTCGAGCCGAACGGCGGCAACTCCTCGTTCGAGCCCCTGCTCAATCCCAAGAACACGACCACGACCTGGATGGAGTCGTGCCGGATCAGCGTCGACCTGTCCGGCGCGATCACCGCCACGATACACACGACCTCGGCTGGCCAGGGCCACGAGACCCTGGTCGCGACGGTGGTCGGCGAAGCGCTCGGCATCGACCCGGACCACATCCGCGTGGTGCGGCCGGACTCGTTGAACTCATTGCCGGGCAACAGCCCGGTCGGCAGCCGCATGGCGGTGATGCTCGGCGGTGCCAGCTTTCATGCGGCGCAGAAGCTGAAGGCCAAACTCATCGCCATTGCCGCGCACGATCTCGGCATCCCGCCGGGGCGCGCCGATTATGTCGACGGCGACGTCGTCGATCGCGATGCGCCGGAGCGGCGCCGCACATGGGCCGAGATCGTCACCATCGCGCATCGCAACATCCATCGCATGCCGGAAGGGTTCGAACCGGGCCTTTCGGTGAGCCACATCATGCAGGTGCCGACCGGCGGCAAGCTGCCGACCCCCGACGGCCGCGTGCAGATGTATCCGTGTTTCTCGTTCGAATTCCACTTGGTGCTGCTGTCGATCGACCCCGCGCTCGGCACCAGCAATATCGAGCGCTACACGATCGGCCATGACTGCGGCACCGTGATCAATCCGAAGATCGTACGCGGGATGACCATGGGCGGCGTCGCCCACGGCATCGGCGCGGCGCTGTACGAGGAATTCGCCTACAACGAGGACGGCCAGATGGTGGCGCAGAGCCTCATGGACTATGTGCTGCCCTCCTCGCACGAGGTGCCGAAGGTCGAGATCGTCCATCACGTGACGCCATCCCCGCACACCGTGCTGGGCCAGAAGGGCTCCGGCGAGTCCGGCTATCTCGGCGCACCGGCGGCGATCGCCAATGCTGTCAACGACGCCATCCGCCCGCTCGGCATTTCCGTGAACACCCTGCCGATCAAGACGACGCGCCTCGGCGACATGATCGCCGACGCGCTGGCGAAGAGAGCCGCTGAATGATTGTCGATTGCCACGCCCATCTCGTGCCACCCGCGCTGCTGGAGTCCATTCGCGCCAACAAGGCCCGCTTTCCCAACGTGCGGCAGATCGAGAGCGCCGACGGGCTCGCTTTGGCTTTCGCCGGCGGCAAGCCGACGCGACCGGTCTCGAAGCCGCTCTCGGATATCGGCGGCCGCATCGCCTGGATGAACAAGCAGGGCATCGACAGGCAGGTCGTCGGCGGCTGGGTCGACATGTTCGGCTACGAACTGCAGGGCGAGGAGGGCATCGCCTGGAGCATGGCGATCAACGAGGCGCTGCTCGCCGCAGCCAAGGCCGAGCCGCGCTTCGTGCCGCTCGCCAGCGTGCCGCTCGGCGACGGCAAGGCGGCCGCGTCCGTGCTCAAGGCCGCGATGGCTGCCGGCTGTCCCGGCACGATGATCGGCACCTTGCCGCGCGGCGTCGGCAGCACCCTCGACCACTCCGATCTGGACCCGTTCTGGGCTGCCGCCGACGAGACCGGCGCGGTCGTCCACATCCATCCGAGCTTCGATGCCGGCGACGTGCGGGTGAACGATTTCAACCTCGCCAACGGAATCGGCCGCATCACCGACGCGGCGGTCGCCGTGGCGCGGCTGCTGATGGCCGGCCACGTGACGCGCTACCGAAACGTGAAATTCTTCGCCCCGATGGGTGCGGCGGCCCTTCCCTTCGTCATCGGACGGCTCAAGCGCACCCAGGCGATCACGCCGGGCGTGGCCGATCCGGCTCAAGGCCTGTCGCTGCTTTATACGGACACTATCCTGCACGACCCGCGCGTGCTGAAATTCGTCGCCGGCATGGTCGGAGCCGACCGCCTGATGATGGGTTCGGACATGCCGTTTCCCATCGGCGATCTCGAGCCGCTGCGGATCGTCGCCGACGCGGGATTCGACGCGGCCCAGGCGGCGTCGATCAACGGAGGATTGGCGGAAAAGCTGTTCCGCCTCGCCTGACTCAAACGAAGGCTCGCCAAGAAGCCCACCTGCATATCGAAGGGAGGACGTTATGTTGAAAATTATGTTGCGCTCGCTCGCCGTCGCCGGACTTGCCGCGGCCGCGCTGACGCTGCCCGGCACCGCTCGCGCCCAGACGCCGGAAAAGGTGACCATCGTCGTCTTCAGCTTTCCCTCGCTCGGCGCCTTCATGCCGCCGGTGATCAAGGCGAAGAAGATGGACACGGCGCACGGCATCGACATCAACTTCGTCGAGCGGCCGCCGGATGCCTACACGACGCAGTTCAACTCCGGCGAGTTCCAGGTCGGCGGCAGCGCCGCCGTGCTGACTGTCGGGCTTGCCGATCTTCGCGGCGTCAAGGTGAAGTACCTGTTCAACCTGTTCGACTTCTGGGGCACGTTCGTCACGTCCAATCCGGCCGTCAAGACGATCAAGGATCTCGAGGGCAAGCAGGTCGCCGCCGCCGCCTCGACGACGAATTTCGTGATGTCCGAGTTCTTCGCCAAGAAGCAGGGCGTCGATCCGAGCAAGATGCAGATCGTCAATACTGCCCCGCCCGGCCTGGTCGGCTACGCGGTGGCCAACCGCGCCGACGCGGTGCAGCTCTGGGAGCCTGCCTACACGCTGCTGAAGGCGCGCAAGCCCGACATCCGCATCCTCGACACCAAGATGGCCGCCACATGGAAGAGCTTCGCCGGCGGTGAGCGTATCCCCTATCTGGGCGTCGCCGCGCATACCGACTGGATCGAGAAGCATCCGACCCTCGTGCCCAAGCTCTACGACACCTACAAGGAAGCCGGAGAATTCATTGCGGAGCACCCGGAGGAAGCAGCGGCGCTCATCGCGCCGAAGTCCACCCCCGAGCAACGCACCGCGCTGGTGTCGCTGATCAAGGCGAACGAACGGCTCGGCATGAACGTGGCGCCGGCCGGTGAGATGTCGAAGCAGATCGAAGCCGTCTACAAGGTCGGCATCGACGTCGGCTATTTCAAATCGGAGCCGTCGAAGGACACGATTTACGCGAAGCCGATGAAATGAAGAACGCGCGTACGATCCGCGGCCTCCAGGCCGCCGCCAGCATGCTCGCGCTTGCGGCGGCCTGGCAGATTCTGTCGTGGATTTTCCCGCACTTCCTGTTCCCGCCGGTACAGGACGTGATCGTGCGCACCATCGATGTGCTCACCACCGGCTCGCTGCTCGCCGATGTCCTGCTGACGGCCGCACGCATCTTCGGCGGTCTTCTCGGCGCCTTCGTCTTCGGCGCAATCCTCGCGCTCGTGATCGGCCGCTCACAGACCATCGAAAACTTCGTCTCGCCGGTGCTGACCTTCTTTCAGGGAATTCCCGCCCTCTCCTGGGTCGTGTTTGCCATCATCTGGTTTCACGGAACCGAATTTCGAGTCCTCTTCATCATGGTGATCACGACGCTGCCGGCGTTCACCTTTCAGATTCTCGATGCTTTCCGGTCGATGTCGAAGGATCTGTTCGAGATGACGATGTCGTTCCGGCCGAGCCGCTGGAAACTGTTTTGCTATCTCATTGTGCCGACCATCCTGCCCGGCATTTTCACGGCATGGAAAGTGAATCTCGGCAATGCCGCACGTGTCGTCGTCGTAGCCGAACTTGTCGGTGCAACGGGCGGCGTCGGCTACGAGCTCATGCGCCAGCAGCAGCTGTTCGACATGGCCGGCGCGATGGCATGGACGCTGCAGCTCGTCCTGTTCGTCCTGGTCGTGCAACAGGCGATCAACATGCTCGAAGCCTGGACGTTGCGCTATCGCGCCGTTTCCGAGCGGGCGATGTAATGACATCCGCGCCGGTCATCCGCTTCGACAATGTCAGTAAAACGTTCGAGCGTCCGGACGGACGCGGCAGCTTTGTCGCGGTGGACAAGCTTTCCTTCGAGATCGCACCCGGCGAGATCGTCGCCGTGCTGGGCAAGACGGGTTGCGGCAAGTCGACGATGTTCAACATCGTCGCCGGGCTGATCGAGCCGAGCTCCGGCAAGGCGCTGGTCGACGGCCACGATCCGTTCCGCGACTTCGACTATTTCCGCGGCAAGATCGGCATCGTCTTCCAGGGCGACCGGCTGATGCCGTGGCGCAGCGCCCTCGACAACGTGCTGCTCGGCCTGCAGATTCTCGATACCGACGACAGCCAGGCGCGCGAGACGGCCATGCGCTGGCTCGCCCGCCTCGGTTTGAGCGGGCACGAGAACGATTATCCGCACGCGCTGTCGGGCGGCATGCGCCAGCGCGTCTCGATCGCGCGCGCTTTCGCCGTCGATCCCAACATCCTGCTCTGCGACGAACCGTTCTCCGCGCTCGACGAGATGACGGCGCGCGACCTGCGCGCCGAGTTCGTGCGTCTGGTGCGGCAGACCCACAAGACGGCGGTGTTCATCACGCATCAGATCGGCGAGGCCATGGAGATCGGCGACCGGGTGCTGGTGTTCCAGCGGCCGGCGCGCATCGCCTACGAGGCCAGACTCTCTCCCGGCATGAGCGAGGCCGAGCGCCAGGCCGTGCAGCAGCAGATCATGGCCGTACTGGCGCAGGAGCCCGCGTCCGTTGCCTGAGCCGGCACCCTTGCGGATCGTCGTCGTCGGCCAGGGTGCGGCCGGCGTCGCCGCCGCGCTGAGCGCCGCCGAAGCGGCGCGAACGGCAGGACGCGCGGTAGCGGTCACGCTGATCGACAAAGCGAGCGAAAGTGACGCCGGCGGCAACACCCGCTGGTCGCCGTCGAACATGCGCATGGCGTCGCCCGATCGGGTGGAAGACAGCTTCGTGCACGATGTGCTCGCGGCGACGAAGAACCGTGGCGACGCGCGTTATTTCACGCGGCTCGCCGCCGATGCGCCGGAGGTGGCCGCCTGGGCCGTATCGCACGGCGTCGCCTTCATTCAGCCACCCTACTATCTCGCCAAAGGTCCGCCGCGCATCCAGCCGCAGGGCGGCGGCGCGGCTCTGCTTGCCGCTTTGGTGAAGGCGGCCAAAGCGGCCGGCGTGTCCTTCCGCTATGAATGCGCGGCGCGCGGGATTGTGCAGGCCGAAGGCCGCATCGTTGGGCTCGAGGTCGACCAGAGCGGCCGCCGCGAGACGCTGCCCGCCGAAGCGATCGTGCTCGCCAACGGCGGCTTCCAGGGCAGCGCCGCGCTGATGCGCGAGCATTTCGGCCCGGGCGGCGACACGATGCGGCTGATCTCGCCCGGCACGCACTACAATGGCGGCGACGGCATCGCCATGGCGCTCGCCGCCGGCGCGGCAAAATCCGGCGACTGGAACGGCATGCATGCCGAGCCGGTCGACGCGCGCGCGACCACCTCGGCGCCTGTCGTGCTCGTTTATCCGTTCGGCATCGTCGTCGACAAAACCGGCCGTCGGTTCTTCGACGAGGGCGCCGGGCTGGTGCACGAGACCTGGGAGTGGCTCGCGCGCGAAATCCATTTCAACCGGCCGGGCTCGATCGCTTACACGATCCTCGACAGCCGGTTGTTCGATATCGCCGATTACAAGCGCGCTATCCGCTCGGAGGTGGAGCCATTTCGCGCCGACACGCTCTCGGGGCTGGCCGGATTGATCGGAGTCGATGCGGCGGCGCTGGGCGAAACGATTGCGGCTTACAATGCGGCCTGTGTCGGCACACCGGACGCCTTCGATGCCACGCGCTGCGACGGGCTGCACACGCATGGCCTTGCGCCGCCGAAATCGAACTGGGCGCGCGCGATCGCGTCGCCGCCCTACCTCGCCTGGCCGCTGGTTGGCGCCGTCGCCTATACGTTCGGCGGCATCGCCACCGACGAGCACGCGCGCGTCCTGCGTCCGGACGGCACGGTCTTGCCAGGGCTTTATGCCGCCGGCGAAATCACCGGCCATTTCTACGAAGCCGCGCCGAATTCGGTCGCGGTGCTGCGCGCGCTGGTGTTCGGTCGCATCGCCGGCCGGCAGGCGGTCGCTATTTGAGCTGGATGCTGCGGAGATATCCGACGATCGCTGCGATGCGTTTGCTGGCGTCGCCGTCGCCGACCGACTGCGACAACTGACGGCCCCAGACCGGCATCTCGAAGGTCCCATGCGCACGGATGGTCTTGCGGCCGTCGATCACCGTTGCGAGGACCTTGTCGGGGAAGACACCGTCATTGCTCTTCGCCAGCCTGCGCAGATCGGGCGGCCGTGTCCGCATCGCCGCTGCCGCCGGGCCGTCGCCCGCGCCGCTCTCGCCATGACACGAGGCGCAGCGCGCCTTGTATTCGGCCGCGCCGTCGTCGGCCGCGCTGGCCGCGTACGAAGCGGTGGCGGCGACGAGCAGCCCAACCGCCAACCAGAGGCTCGCCCTACTCGAGATCATACCGCGCATGGCCCGCGTTCCTTCCCAAGAAGCGCCGCAAGGATAGCCATCGGGCGGCGGTGGCAATTGACCGTGGTCAAATCGGCCATTTTACCGGAGCCCGGAATTCGTGCGCCGCCACTGATAAAGAACTGGACCTGCGCTAGACTTTCGCGCATTCGGGACGCGACTGTTCCGCCGAGGAGAAACCACCGCTATGTCAGAGTCCAAAGACGTCAGAGCCAACGGCATCACATTCCATTGCCGGGTCGACGGCCCGGCCGATGCGCCCTGGCTCGTCTTCAGCAACTCGCTTGCCACCGATCTATCCATGTGGGACCCGCAGGCAGATCATTTCAGCCGCAGCTACCGCGTGTTGCGCTACGACCAGCGCGGACACGGGCGCACGGAAGCCCCGGCGGGCCGCTACAGCTTCGCCACTCTGCTCGCCGATGCGCTGGCGGTGATGGATGCACTCGGCGTCGCGAAGGCGCATTTCTGCGGGTTGTCGATGGGCGGCGCCACGGCAATGGGTCTGGCGCAACAGGCGCCGGCGCGGCTCGACCGGGTGATCGTATGCGACACGCCCTGCGCGTCGACGCCGGCATCGGCGCAGCAGTGGGAAGAACGCATCGTCGTCGCGCAGAAGCAGGGCATGGCCCCGCTGGTCGAGCCGACCGTCGGCCGCTGGTTTCCGCCGGAGACGCTCGCGGCCAATCCGCAGTACCTGGCCAAGATCCGCCGGATGATCGCCGCCACCCCGGTCAACGGGTTCGTCGGCTGCGCCGCCGCGCTCGGCGACCACGACTACCGCTCCGCCGTCGCCAGCGTGACGCGCCCGGTGCTGTTCATCGCCGGCGAGAAGGACGGGACCACGCCGGCGGCGATGCGGCAGATGCAGGGCGAACTCGCCGGCTCACGCTATGTCGAAATGCCCGGCGCCGGCCACATTTCCAACCTCGACCAGCCGGACCTGTTCAACCGCGCGCTCGACGATTTTCTCCGCGCCTAGACAGCCGCCGCTCGCGGCCTTCCGAGCGCAGAACGGCCGCGCCGTGTGGCGCGGCCGTTCTCGCATTCGCGATCCGGATCGGCGAAACGCGGGGCCGATCGCGTCCTGGCACCGAGCCCCTACGCTGCCGGTTGCTTCTTCGGCTTGTCGCCGAGCAATGCGTAGAGCACCAGCAATGTCACGCCGCCGGTCACCGCCGACTGCTTGAGGATGAGCTGCACGGTCAGCGGCAGCAGCTTGGCCGTCTCCGGTTCGACGAACAGACCGCCCAGTCCCACCATCAGCGCCGTGCCGGCGATGATGAGGTTGCGGTCGGTCCATTTGATGCCGGCCAGCAGGTGAACGCCGTGCACCATGACGATGCCGAACAGCACGGTCGCGATGCCGGCGAGAACGACCGTCGGCACCAGCACCAGCAGCATGTCGAACTTGACGCAGCTGCCGAGGACGACGAGGAGGATGCCGGCGGCGACGGTGCCGTAGCGGCTGCCGACGCGGGTCGAGCGCAGCATGCCCATGTTGTCGGGATAGACGGTGGTGCTGAAGGTGCCGACCACCGCGGCAAGGATGGCGCCGAGGGCCGCGGTGAAGCAGCCTTCGCTCATGCGGATTGGCGTAATCTTCTCCTCACCCCAGTCGGCGACGACCTGGTACAGCGCCATCGAGCTGATGCTCGAGGGAATGAGCACGACCAGGAACACGATCACCGCATCGAGGCGAACGCCGAAGCCGAACGGGAAGATCCGCGGCACGACCAGCCACGGCGCCGTGCCCACCGGCTGGAACGAGATCGGGATGAAGCCGGCATAGGCGATGGTGCCGACGACGATGCCGGCGAGGATGGCGGCGCGGCGAAACCACACTCCGCCCCACAGCGTCATGAGGATGAAAATGACGACAGCGGCAAATCCGGCGATCAGATTGATCGTGGGAAAGCCGGGCGTGTGCGGGTGACCAATCCAGTTCGGCAGCGACACCACGGCGATCTGCATCATCAGCAGCACCACCATCACGCCGCTGATCAGCGGCGTCTGGAAGAACCGCCCGAACAGCGCAACGAAGCTCAGGCCGCGGATCGGGATGGCCAGCAGCGCCCAGATCACCGAAGCGACGAAGAACGAGCCGAATGCCACGCCCAGACCGATGCCGGGGATGTGGCCAAGGACGAGGAGACCGATGAACGTGCCGACGTAAGGCCCCTGCACGATCGGCAGGCGCAGAAAGCCGACGCCCTGGAATACGGTGATCAAGCCGGAGACCAGGAACACCATGCCGTAGAGATAAGCGATCTGTTCGTTCGGCAGATGAAAGGCGCGGCCGAACAGGCCGGGAAACACGAACATGCCGGTCATTCCGAACACGTTCTGAAATGCCAGGATCAGGTACTGCCCGAAAGGCAGCTTTTCGTTGATCCCGACGTCAAATGGCTTTTCCGCGACAGGCGCCGCGCTCTGTTCGATACTCGTCATGTCGTTTCCTCCCCTTATGTCCGTTCTGTATCTTTTTACGAGAAACAACTCCGCGCGCACCCATAGCGAGGCGTCGCGCCGAGCCGTTTGGCATCTCGCCGCTCCGCGGCGGACCGCATCAGCGACGATAAAAATGCGCGTTCATGGTCGGTGCGCGCCCTCCAGGTCCGCTTCCGGAGGCATCGGCAACGGCGAATGTCATGCAGCAGCGCGGACGTGAAAACGCAAACTCAAATCCGCCTGTGATCGCGAACCAACGGCTCAAAGCCCCCTGTAAAATCAGCGTAATGAAGCCGCCGAGTTTTCGTCAAGCAGAAGCGCGTTCTGCTGCACGGAATTCGCGCTCTGCAAATTACGAAACGCGCGTCGCCGTTCCACTCAGCGGAAGCGGCGCGGCGGCCCGGCGTCAGCTCACCTCCTTGCCGCGCATCCGGTCGAACCAGCGCCGCAGCAGCGCGCCCATGAGCGAGAACACGGAGATCGCAGGCGCCACCGCCGGCGCTTGCATTGGCGCGGCCGCCGAAGCGCCGGACGCAGCCTGCGCGCCCGCCCCCGGCTGCGCACCCGAGGCCACGATGCGCTGGCCGAGATTGCGCGCGAACTGATCGACCATCACCTGCGCGACATCGGCGATCACGCCCTGCGCACGCCCGTATTGCGCGACCGCGCCGGCCAGCGTCAGATTGGTCTCGACATCGACGCGCGTGCCCGCACCGTCCGGGGTGAGGCGGAAGCTGACGTCCGCCTGCGCCGAACCCCGGCCTTTCTCTTCCGTGCCAGCGGCCTTGGCTCGCACCTGATGCTGAGTCTCGTCCACCTCGGTCAATTGCACACGCCCCTTGAACGCGACGGCCACGGGCCCGAGCTTCACCTTCACCTGGCCGCGATAGCTGCGCTCGTCGTCGACGCCCAGCAGTTCGGCTCCGGGCATGCAGGTGACGATGCCGGGAATGTCCAGCAGGGTGGCCCAGGCCCGGCTGACGGGCAGATCGACGCGGAACGAATTCTCGATTTTCATTTCGCATCCTTCTCGACGTGCCAGACCGGCGTTTCCGGCTCGACGCCTTCGCGCACGCGTTGCGCGGTCTCGAGGCCGTTGATCTCCCAGTCGCCGGCCACGGCGCGGCGCGCGAACTTCTCCCAGGTCTCGGTCCAGTCGCCGAGGGTGTAGCCGTGCCACGGCTCACGTACGGTCAGGTTTGGAAGGCCGAGCTCCTCCCAGATCCCGCGCGCCTCGTCCATGAACTCTTTGCGCGGCAGAGCGAGCGGCGGCATGTTGTGCTTCAGCGTCGCGTCGATCAGCATGGTCGAGTCCGCTTCGCGTCCCGAATAGTTGGCGCCCTGCACGCCGCCGCGCCAGGGCGTGATGTGCACGTCCTCGATCGGGTTCGAGCGATACGCCATCGACCACAGCACGGCGTCGGTGTTGGTCGGGTCGATATCTTCGCTCACCGCAATGCAGATCTTGCCGACGCCGGCGGTGAAGTTCGCGGTGCCCTGCAGCGCCCGCCACACTTCGGTGCGCGGCGTCTCGCGCGCCATCTGCAGGAACACGACCGGCCGCAGATTGGTCAGCGGCTCGTGCATGACGACGCGCTTGACGCCGCGGATGCCGAGCTGATCGCGCAGGTGCGCCAGGTAGACCGGCTCGTAGGCGACGATCTTGATCGTGCTCGACTCGCTCGGCGTTACCTGGCTGATGATCGATGCGAATACCGCGTTCTTGCGGCGCGTGATCGCAGTCACCCGCATCGGCATGTTGAAGGCCTCGAGCGCCACGTAGCCGTTGCTCTCGCCGAACGGCGCCTCGGGTTCGAGGATCGAGGTGTCGATGACGCCTTCGATGACGATCTCGGAGTCGGCCGGCACGTCGAGATCGACGCTGACGCAGCGCGCCATGGGGATCGGCCGCCCGGCCAGCCCACCGGCGACAGCCATCTCGTCGACATCGATGGCAAGCTTCTGCGGGCCGGTGAACTCAACGATTGGCGCCGCGCCGATCACGATGGCGATCTCCATCGGCTCTTTGCGCTCGCGATATTTGAGCCAGTGGATGTAACCGCCCGCCCCGCCCGGCCGCGCGACCATGCGCACGGCCATCCGGTCCGTCGCCTTCAATCCGGCCCGGTAGGTGCCCATGTTCTGCACGCCGGTCTCGGGATCGCGGGTGACGCACAAGGTCGCCGTCAGATAGGGCGCGGCGTCGAAACCGGGGGTCGAGATCGGCACCGGCAGCGCAGCGACGCCGCCGCCCTTCTCGCGCAGCGCGGCGCCTGTTACCACCACCTCCTGGCAGGCCGCGTGCTCGACGCGGACCGGCGGAATCGGATTCTGGATCGCCTTCAGCCAGGCGTTCCCGATATCCTCCACCTTCTGCCCCATGCCGAGCGCGTAGATGCGCGCCGAAGCCGAGAAGGCGCCGACGACGACCGGCATGTCGTATTTGCGGCCCTTGGCGTCAATGACGTTGGTGAACAGGAAGGCGCGCCGGTCATCGGCGGGAATGCCGCCGAGGAATTGCCATCGCACCAGCGGATGCAACTGGGTGTCCTTGTTGATCGGACGATCGATGCGCACGAGCAGGCCCGCCCTGTCGAGGTCCTGCAAGTGCTGCTGCAAATCGAGGCGCGGCATCGTCTGATCGCCGGAGGCGGTGTCGGGCTTGGATACGGGATTGAGCATGGTCATCTCCGGTCATCTGCATTCGCCGGAGCGGACCCGCCGGCATATTCGGGCGCGGATGCACGCATCCGCCTCGATCGATGTCGGCACGCGCCTGACGGCGCGCGCCTTTTATTGTGCGGCCTCGAGCGCCGGCATCTCCTCGAACCGGTCGAGCGGCGCCGACCAGACGTCGTAGCCGTAGACCCAGCCCGGGTCGGTCGCCTGCCGCATCCAGGTATTCATGTGTGACGTAAGCTGGATGCGCGCGGTGCGCGGGCGGCGCAAGGCCGTGTAGCGCTCGAAGGCGCCGGCGATGTCGTCCGACGTATGGTCGAGGCAGCGGCCGAGCATGATGGCGTCCTCCATCGCGCTCGCCGCGCCTTGCGCCATGTACGGCGTCATCGGATGGCAGGCGTCGCCGAGCAGCACGACCCTGCCTTCTGTCCAGCGCGGCAGCGGATCGCGCTCGACCAGCGCCCATTTGTGCACCTTCGGGCAGGCATGCACGACGCGCTGCACCTGCTCGTGGAAGCCCGCGAAAGCCTTGCGCAGATCGCCGAGGTCGCCGGTCTGCGACCAGGACTCGTGCGTCCAGTCGGGTTCAGGCACGCTGGTGACGAAATAGATCTCGTCGCGGTTGGCGGTGACGTAATAGATGACGATGTGGCGGTCGGGTCCCCACCATTTGCAACACTCGTCGATACTGAAGCCCTCGAGCAGCGCGGCCGGAAAAGTGGTGCGGTAGGCAACGCGCCCGGTGAAGCGCGGCCGGTCGGCGCCGAGCATGGCCTCGCGCACGCACGAATGCACGCCGTCGGCGGCGACCATGGCGTCGGCGCGCGCCGTCGTGCCGTCCGCGAAGGACAGCGTGACGCCGTTGCCGTTCTCGGTGAAGCCGACGAGCTTCTTGCCAAGCGCGATGTGGTCGGCCGGCACGCGCGCGGCCAGCGCGGCGTGCAGATCGCCGCGATGCATGAGGATATAGGGCGCGCCGAACTTGCCCTCGGCCGTCGCGCCGAGCGGCAGCTCGTACTTCATCGCGCCGCTGTCCCACTCGCGGTTGGTCCAGGAGTGCGGCTGGAAGCCGCGGCCGCGGATCGTCTGTTCGAGGCCGAGCCCGCGCAGAACCCGCATTGCGTTCGGGCTCATCTGGATGCCGGCGCCGAGCCGCGTGAACTGAGGCGCCTGCTCGTAGATGCGCACATTGAAGCCGCGCTCGATGAGCGTCGCGGCCAATGTGAGACCACCCATCCCGGCGCCGAGAACGGCAATACTTGGTTTCGTCGACACTTCCAAAATGCTCCCAATCGATCCGGCTAGTGCGATACCCACGGCGTCAGCCGCCGCTCCAGCGCCTCGCCAAGCAGCACCGCGCCGCCGCCGGTCAGGGCGACCATGACCAGGCCGACGAACATCCGCGGGATGTCCAGCACCTGCCAAGAATCCCAGATAAAGTGGCCGAGGCCGGTGTCGGCCGAGACGAATTCAGCGGAGACGACCAGGATCAGCGCCTGGCCGAGCCCGAGCTTGAGCCCGGTGATGATCGAGGGCAGCGCCGACGGCACGACGATCCGCGTCCAGCGGATCCAGGCCGGAATCTTGAAGGCCGTCGCGACGTCGCGATGCAGCGGATTGCTGTAGAGGACGCCGCTCAGCGTGTTGATGCAGGTCATGTAGAAGACGCCGAGCGAGACGAGCGCGATCTTGCTCGGATCGCCGAGGCCGAAGATCACGATCAGCAGCGGAAAGATGGCGAGCTTCGGCGTCGGGAAGGTCGCGCTGACCAGCGGCCCCAGACAGAACCGCACCGTGGCGGACAGGCCCATGGTAATGCCGGCGATCACGCCGATGACCGATCCCAGGACATAGCCGATGGCCAGCCGCTCATAGGTCACGCCGATATCGATGAGCAGCCGCCCGCGCTGATCGGGGTCGCCGAGCAGCGACACCATGCCGGACGCCACCTTGCTCGGCGCCGGAAAGAAACGCTGATCGATGAAGCCAAACCGCGCCAGCACCTCCCAGATCACGATCAGCAGCAGCGGAAATCCGATCCCGAGCGCGACCTGCGTGACGGCGCGCATGCGCCGCGCCCGCACCAGGCGCTGGGACGCCGCGAAGGTATCACCACCGGCGAGAGCGATATCCGCCATCACTCTCCTCCCCGGCTCTGCGTGAGGGATTGGCCGACCTCTTCGGCGACCGAGCGCCACAAGGCGCTCTCCAACTGGCCGAAGCGCGGATCGGCGCGCACCTGCGCGACCTCCCGCTTGCCGCCAAAGGGCACATCCTGCGTCAGCTTGATCCGCCCCGGCCTGCCCGTCATCACGACGACGCGGTCGGCCAGCATCAACGCTTCGCCGATGTCGTGCGTGATATAGACCGCGGTCGACCGCGTCTCGCCCCAGATGCGCAGCAACTCCTGCTGCATCACCAGCCGGGTCTGCGCATCGAGCGCCGCGAGCGGCTCGTCCATCAGCAGCACCAGCGGCTCGGTCGCCAACGCGCGGGCGATCGCAGCCCGCTGACGCATGCCGCCGGACAATTCGTGCGGGTAGGATTTGCGAAAGCGTCCGAGCCCGACCAGCCCGAGGTAATGCGCAATGCGTCGCTCCGCTTCGGCAGCATCGACGTTGAGGCCGGACAGGCCGATGCGGACGTTGTCCTCCACCGTGAACCACGGCAGCGTCGAGTCGCCCTGGAACACGGTGGCGCTGCGCAGGCGACGGTCCGCCTCGTCGCCGGCATGTGTCACGTGCCAGTCGATCGCGCCGCTGTAGTCGCGGTCCAACCCCGCCAGGATGCGCAGCAGACTGCTCTTGCCGCAGCCGCTGGGGCCGAGGATAGCGACGACCTCGCCTTGCCGCACCGACAGCGACACGCCGGCGAGCGCCTCGACCGGCACGTTGTTGCGCGGCAGGAACACGCGGCGGAGGTCACGCAGATCGAGCGCGACGTCGGCCTTCGGTCCTGCGTCCGCCCGCGGCGGCTGCGCGTTCGTCGTGGACACCGCCGGGTTCCGCTCCCTGGTCGCTGCGATCGGTCCTGCCATCACTTGTACGGCCCGAGCTCTTTCACCGCGGCATCGGCAAAGGACAGGTCGACGACTTTCGACACGTCCACGGTGCTGCGCAGATAGTGTTGCTGCACGAAAAATGTCTGCAGCCTGTCGAGGAATTCCTTGCTCACCCGCTGATCCGGGTCGAGGCCGGCCGGGAACGCCTCGCGCACGATCTCGGGTTTGACGTTGGCGTATTTTGCGATCACCGCGATCGCCTTGTCCTTGTCTTTGCCCTTGATGATCGCGTCGTTGTACATGCGCACGCCCTGCAGGTAGGCCTTCATGAAGGCCATGGCCTCGGGCTTCTCGTTGGCGAACTTCTCGCTGTAGACGAGCGGCACGATCGTGCTGCCGCTCGCCGGCACGAATTCGCTGAGGTCGCTGACCACCTTGACGGCACTGGCGCTCATCGCACGCGAGAGGAAAGGCTCGAGATCGACGGCCGCATCGATCGCCTTCGAGGTCAGCGCCGGCAGCATGTTCGGGTAGGACAGCTCGACGACCTGCACGTCGTTGAACGTCATCCCGTGCTTCTTCAGCAGGTCTTCCAGCAGCATGTAGACGCTCGAGGCCTTCGCCGAGACGGCGATCTTCTTGCCCTTGAGCGCCTGCATGTTCTTGGCTTCGTTGCCCTGGTCGAGATCGGAGCGGATCACCAGACGCGTCGCCGAGACGCCCGGGCGCAGGCTTTGCTTGTCGCCGACGATGCGCAGTTGCATGCCCTGCTGCACCGACGAGAACAGGCCGGGCGTGATCGAGATGCCGGCGACGTCAAGCTGGCCGGTCGCGGTGGCGGTCATCAGGTTGGGCGCGCTCGTCATGCGCTGGCGGTCGACCTTGAGGCCGGCCTTGGCGAACAGCCCTGCCTCGTCGGCGAGGTAGATCGGCGCGTCGGTCATGCCGCCGACCGATCCGAATTTCACGACTTTGAGATCGGCGGCGGACGCCGCTTTCAGGCCGGCAAAGCTGCCCAGGCTCAATGCGGCGGCGACAAAGCCGATGGTGCAAACACGAGACGTGAAACGCATGCTTCCTCCGAATATTCTCTGTTCTTCTAGCCGGGGGCTTTTCGCAGTCGCCCGCTTTTGAAGTCTCCTGATTTCCTGTCGCTCAGCGTTTCGCCGACGACAGCACAGACGAAAGCAGGCTGGCGCCATAGTCGGCCGCACCGCGCGGCGCCATCGCCGGAGCGACGCGCATGTATTCCTTCATCGCGGCGAGCGCTTCGTGCGATCGCGTCGTCAGTTCGGTGACGTGGTGAGTAACCCTGGCGTCGAGCTCGGCCGCGGGGACGACGCTGCTCAGGATGCCGAGCCGGAGCGCCGTCGCCGCATCGATCTCCTCCATCGAGTAGATCAGCCAGGTGAGCGCCTTGCGCGGGACCCGGCCCATCATCACCGATGCCGCGAGCGTCGGCGGCAGGTTCTTTTCCATCTCGGGCAGGCGGAAGCGGGCTTTGTCCGAAGCGATGGTGATGTCGCAGGCGGTGGCCAGCGCGCAGCCGAAGCCGAGCGCCGCGCCCTGCACGACGGCGATGATGGGCTGCCTGGTGCCGTCGATCGCGTCATAGACGTCGAGAATCGGCGCGACCAGGTTTTCGCGCATCGCCAGCGCGGTCGGCGACGGCTTGCCGCCGGCCGGATCGCGGCCGCGGCAGAAATCCGCGCCGGTCGTGCGCAGCACGATCAGCTTGGCGCCGCTGGCTCCGGCCGCCCGAAACGCCGCAGACAGCTGCCCGAGATGCTCGATGGTGAGAGCGTTGCCCGCATCGGCGCGATCGATCGTGATCGTCGCCACGTCGCCCGCCACTGCGTTCTTGATGATGATGTCTGACATGACCTGAGACTTCCGTTGCTGATGACTGCGTCTGCTATCCGGCCTTGCGCGCCGATGCGGCGCCCGTGGCTTTCCCGAAGACGCCGGCGCGTTCGAGCTCGGCAAGCTCCTCGTCACCGAAGCCGAGCAAGGACCTGAGGATCTCGTGGTTGTCGGCGCCGAGCAGCGGCGGATAGCCAGGCTCGGCTTCCGCCTCGCCGGTGAACTTGATCGGGTTGCCGGCGACGCGCGCCTCTTCGCCCTGCGGCCCTGCGAGTGCCAACACCATGTTCCGATGCAGCACCTGCGGGTCCGTGAGGCTGCGGTCCAGAGTATTGACCACGGCCGCCGGGACTTCGGCGGCGAGCAGCGCCTCGACCCAGTCGTTCGCGCTCTTCGTGCGAAACGCCGCTTCGAGGATGCCCCAGAGCGCGTCGCGATTGGCGTAACGCCGGTCGTTCGTACGGAAACGTTCCTCCTGCGCCAGATCCGGCCGGCCGATGGCGGCGCAGAGATTGACCCACATCCGCTCGGTATTGGCGGTGATGACGATGTCGTTGCCGTCGCCGCAGGTGAAGCCGCGATAGGTCGGGATTGAGTCGTGGCCGCGGCCTTGCCGCTTCGGCGCCTGCCCGGACGTGAGGCAATAGGCGGCCTGATAGGACAGCATCGCCACCTGGCAATCGAGCATCGCGACGTCGATCAACTTGCCGCGCCCGGTGCGCTCACGCTCGGCGATCGCCGCCAGGATGCCGATCACGCCGTACATGCCGGCGGCGATGTCGCCGAGCGGAATGCCGGACCGAACCGGCGGCCCGTCCGGCTCTCCGGTCATCGACATGCCGCCGGACATCGCCTGCACGATCATGTCGTAGGCCGGGCGGTCGCGGTACGGACCGTCCTGGCCGAAGCCCGAAATACAACACCACACGATGCCGGGCTTCTGCGCGGCGATGTCTTCGTAAGACAGGCCGAGCCGCTTGAGGATGCCGGGACGGAAATTCTCGACCACGACATCGCAGGCGAGCGCCAGGCGCGCAATCACCGCCCGGCCCTGCTCCGTCTTCATGTCGACGGCCATGCTGCGCTTGTTGCGGTTGACCGAGAGGTAGTAGGCGCTTTCGCTGCCGACAAAATGCGGCGGCAGGCGACGCGTCATGTCGCCTTCCGGCGACTCGACCTTGATCACCTCAGCGCCGAGATCGCCGAGGATCTGCGTCGCGTAGGGCCCGGACAGAAACTGCGTCAGGTCGAGCACGCGCAGATGCGCTAGCGGCCCCGTGCGCGCGGACTTATCGTGCTCGACAGTCGTCATTCTTACTCCTCAACCCGAACCTTATGCAGTGGCGCGCACGAGGCGCATCGGCGATGCGCCAAGCGCGGCGGACAATTCGGCGGCGGTGCTGCGCACCAGATCGCCGAGACGCGGCCTGTCCTTGGCGGCGATGCGCGTCTTCGGCACGGTGATGCAGACGCTTCCCAACACCTTGCCGTCGGCGCCGAACACCGGCGCGCCGATGCCGACGGCGCCCGAGACCTTTTGTCCGTATGTGATGTCGTAGCCGCGCTGGCGGATATTGCCGAGCTCGGTCTCCAGTGCGCGCCGCGCGGGCAGCGGCTCGCCGGAGCCGGGCGCCGTGCCTTCCGCCGTGTAGATGCGGTCGATCGCGGCGCGGTCGAGAAAGGCAAGGATGGAGCGGCCGCTCGCGCCCCACAGCGCGGACACCGGCGTGTTCATCGGCAGCTGGTAGCGCAGCATCATGCTGGAATCGACCTTCTCGGCAAAGAAGATCTTGCCTTCCGAAGGGACGTAGATGCTGAACACGGCGGTCTCGTCGCAGACCTCGACCATCTTCTCGAGGAACGGCCGCGCCAGCCGGCGAACGTCGTGCTTGCTCTGCACGAGGCCCGAGACGCGGAAGAACTCGCGGCCAATCCGGTAGCGCCGGTTGACCATGTCCTGCTCGATGAAGCCCTCGCGTCCGAGCAGTTCGAGCAGCCGGTGACAGGTGCTCGGTGCGAGCGCGAGCGCCAGCGACATCTCCTTCAGCGTCAGTTCGCCCTTCTCGCCGAAGAGCCGCAGGATCTCGATGACGCGATGCACGGTCCCGAGCGCTTCGCCGCTGTTGCCGTGTTTCATGCGACTTCGCCCAGCTTCTCGTAGGCGCCCGCGCGGCGCAGCGCCTCGACGATGCGGTCCGGCATCAACGGACATTCGGCGAAGTGCACGCCGAACTCGGCAAGCGCATCCTCGACGGCGGCGACGATTGCCGCGGCGGCCGGGATGGTGCCGCCCTCGCCCGCGCCCTTGACGCCGAGCGGATTGAGCGGGCTCGGGCTCTCGACATGCGCGATCTTGCAGGTCGGCACGTCGGTCGCCATGGGAATGAGATAATCGGCGAAGGTCGTGGTGAGCGGCTGCGCGTTCTCGTCGTAGCGCATCCATTCGAGCAACGCGTTGCCGATGCCGTGCGCAACGCCGCCCTGGATCTGGCCGTCGACGATGAGCGGGTTGATGATCTTACCGCTGTCGTGCGCCACGGCGTAGTCGATGATCTGCACCGAGCCGATCATCGGATCGACCTCGACTTCCACCACATGCGTGCCCGAGCAGTAGGCCGCCTGCGGCGGCGCGAAATAGGCGGTGTGCTCGAGCCCGGGTGTCTGCCCCGGCGCGAGCGAGAAGCCGGGCATGCCCTGCGCCAGCCGCGCCAGATCGCGGAAACTGACCGACTGGCGGTTTCCGTGCCGGGCGACGGCCATGCCGTCCTCGACGTCGATGTCGTCCGCCGGCACGCCGAGCACCTGCGCCGCGAGTTTGACGACCTGCGTGCGCACCTCGGCGCCGGCCAGCGCCGCCGACGAGCCGGCATTGACCGCCTGCCGGCTGGCGAACGCGCCGATGCCCTGCGAAATGGCCGCGGTATCGCCGATCGTCATGACGATGTCGTCGAAGCGGCAACCGAGGCGATCGGCGACGACCTGCGCCAAAGTGGTGCGGGTGCCCTGGCCCTGGTTGGTGGCGCCGGTGGCGACGGCAACCTTGCCGTTCGGAAGAATGCGAACCGTCACGCCTTCATACGGCCCGAGCCCGGTGCCCTCGACGTAGTTGGCGAGCCCGATGCCGATGAAGCGGCCTTCGGTCCGTGCCTTGCTCTGCCGCCTTCGGAAGGCGGCATGATCGATCAGGCGCAAGGCTTCGCTTTGCGCCTTCGGATAATCGCCGCTGTCGTAGACCAGCGGCTTGCCGTCGCGGAACGTGAGCCCGACGGAGTAAGGCATCTGCTCGGGCTGGATGAAATTGCGCCGGCGGATTTCGGTCGGATCGAGCTCCAGTTCCTGCGCGGCGCGGTCCATCAGCCGCTCCATCGCGAACACGGCCTGCGGCCGCCCGGCGCCGCGCACCGGCGTGGTCGCGACCTTGTTGGTCAGCGCGACGGTGACGTCGAGTGCATAGTTCGGGATGACGTAAGGGCCGGGCATCGTCGCGGCGGCGATGTAGGGCATGATAATGCCCCAGGGGACGAAGGCGCCGGTGTCGTGCAGCAATGTGCCGCGCACGCCGACGATCTTGCCGTACGCGTCGAGGGCGATCGAGACGTTCCAGTACTGATCGCGCTCCTGCGTGGCGCACATGAAGTGCTCGCGCCGATCTTCGGTCCATTTCACCGGCCGATTGAGCTTCAAGGCCGCCGCCGGGATGACCGCCTCCTCGGCGTAGAAGATGGCCTTCGGGCCGAAGCCGCCACCGACGTCGGGCGCAATGACGCGAATCGACTCCAGGCTGCGGTCGAGCAGATCGGCCATCATGCGCCGGCCGATATGGGGCGTCTGCGTCGCCGACCACACCGTCAGCAACCCGCTCAGCGGATCCGGCTGCGCGATCACCGCCCGCGCTTCCATGGCCATACCGCCGCCGCGATGCTGCCAGATGTCCTCGCTGAAGACGTGGGCAGCGGAGGCGAAGGCCGCGTCGACGTCGCCGTAGGCCATGCGGAATTTGGAGGCGATGTTGGTGTCGAGCGCCAAGTGCGCGCGCGGCGAGCCGTCCTTCAGCGCTTCGCGGCAGTCGCTCACGGCCTTCAGCGGGTCGTAGTCGACGTCCACCAGCGCGGCGGCATCCTCGGCTATATGCCGGCTGTCGGCGATCACCACCGCCACGGTCTGCCCGACGTAGCAGACCTCCTCGCGCGCGAGGCAATGCTGCGTCAGCGCGGCTGAAATCGCCGGGTTCGGGACCAGCATGGGCATGCGCTCGGCCGCCATCGGCGCCGGCATATCGTCGGCCGTGAACACCGCATGCACGCCGGGCAGCGCCTTCGCCGCCGCGGCATCGATACCGCGGATGCGCGCGTGGCCGTGCGGCGAGCGCACGAAGCAGGCGTGCAGCATGCCCGGCAGCTTCACGTCATCGACGAAGCGCCCGCGCCCGCTGAGCAGCGCCGGATCTTCCACCCGCGCCACGCGGGCGCCGAATTGCTGAGCGCCCATCAATTCCCCCGCTGTTCGCGCATGCGGCGGCTCGCTTCCAAAGCGGCCTCGACCATTCCGCTGTAGCCGGTGCAGCGGCAGAGATTCCCGGTCAGCACCGTGCGGACGTCGTCCTCGGTCGGGTCCGGATTATCGTTGAGCAGTTCCGTCAGCGTCATCAGCACGCCCGGCGTGCAGAACCCGCATTGCAGTCCGTGCTTCTCGCGCATCGCCTGCTGCAGGACGTTGAGCGCTCCGTCGGGACTGGCGAGCGACTCCACGGTCGTGACCTCGCAGCCGTCTACCTGCACGGCAAAGGTCAGACACGAGCGCGCGGTACGGCCGTCGATCAGCACTGTGCAGGCACCGCAGACGCCGTGCTCGCAGCCCAGATGCGTGCCGGTGAGGTCGAGCTCGTGCCGCAGGAAATCGGCCAGGCTCAGGCGCGGCTCAACCTCGCGCTCATACTGGCGGCCATTCACGCGCAACGATACGGAACGTTTGTCCATGCAGTGTCCTAGATTTCTATGCCGAAGCGCGCGGCGGCATCGCGCAGCGCCCGGAAGATCAACACACCGGCGAGATGACGGCGGTAGTCGGCCGTCGCATGCACATCGCTCATCGCTTCGACGGTGCGCGCAGCCTTGGCGGCCTCGGTCGCCGCCGCACGGTCGAGCCGACGGCCGGTCAGCAGCTTCTCGCTCTCATGGAGCCGCACCGGCCCGGTGCCGACGCCGCACAATGTGAGGGACGCACGCTGCACCGCCTTGTCCGGTCCGAGTGCGACAAGCGCCGCCGCGCCGACGATGGCGAAATCGCCGTGCCGCCGGGCGTATTCGCGGAATCCGGCGCCGTGCCCTTCCGGCCAGAGCGGGATCTCGATGGAGCTGATGAACTCGTCCGGCTCGACCGCGGTGGTCATGAAGCCGAGCGAAAATTCGGCGAACGGCACCTTGCGCGTGCCGCGCCTGCCCGTGATCTCGATCAACGCGTCGTGTGCGGCGCAGACGGCGGGCAGTTCGGCCGCCGGATCAGCATGGGCCAGGCTGCCGCCGATGGTGCCGCGATTGCGCGTCTGGCGATGGCCGACATTGAGCAGCGCGGCCTTCATCAGCGGACAGAGCCGTTCGACATCGGCGGAGAACTCAAGCTCGCGCTGGCGCGTCATAGCGCCGATGCGCATCACGCCGTTCGCAACCTTGATGCCGGCGAGCCCTTCGACGCGCGCGAGGTCGACGAGGTGATCGGCGATCACGTAACGGAAGTTCATCATCGCGACGAGCGACTGGCCGCCGGCGAGAACCTTGGCGTTCTCGAGGCTGGCCAAAAGCCCGGCGGCCTCGTCGATCGACCGCGGCGCGTGATAGGTGAAGGGGGCCGCTTTCATCGCGCGAAGACGTGAATCGAGCAGGCGCCGTGATCGAGACCGGCGATGCCGCCGCCGGTCGCGTGCGCCAGCCCGACCTTCGCTCCCTCGACCTGATGCTTGCCGGCGCGCCCTTCGAGCTGCCGCACGATCTCCACCGCCTGCGCCGCGCCGGTCGCACCGACCGGATGACCGCGCGACAACAGGCCGCCCGACGGATTGACGACGATGTCACCGCCGAGCGAGGTCGCTCCGCTCGACAGCAATCCGTAAGCGCCGCCCCGTTCGCAGAAGCCGAACGCTTCGTAATACATCAACTCCGCGATGGTGAAGGCGTCATGGATTTCCGCGACGTCGATGTCCTTCGGCCCGACGCCGGCCATCTCGTAGGCGTGCTTGGCGCCGCGCGCGGTGAGCTCGGCCCAGGTCATGTCGCGATAGCCGTTGGTATAGATGCCGGATGTCACCTCCGAGGCGGCGACGCGGACCGGCTGCGCCTTCTGCTTGCGCGCCACGTCCGCGCTGGCGATGACGAGCGCGGCGGCACCGTCCCCGGTCGGGCAGCAGTGCCAGAGCGTGAACGGATCGGCCACCGGGCGCGAGGCCATCACCTCGTCGATGGTGACGCGCTTCCTGATCTGCGCATTCGGATTGAGAGCGCCATGCTCGTGCGCCTTCACCGAGACTTCGCCGAGCTGGCGCGCTGTCAGGCCGTAGTCGTGCATGTAGCGCCGCGCGCGCATCGCGTAGAGCGCGGGCATCACCATGCCCTGGTTGACTTCCCAATCCTCGCGTTCGAGCGGCAGCGTGCCGCCGCCGAACTTGGTGAGCTTCTCGACGCCGATCACGACGACCACATCGTGGCGTCCGCTGGCGACCGAGGTCCACGCCTCGGCCAGCGCCGACGAACTCGACGAGCAGGCGTTCTCGATATTGATGATGGACATGCCGGTGATGCCGAGCGACTTCATGACGCGCTGGCCCGCCAACATGCCGCCGAGCGCGGTGCCGCAATAGACCGCCTCAATCGACTTCGGCGGCACCCCCGACTCGACAATGGCTTCCTTGACGGCCGGCCAGCCGATCTCAGCCAGGGTCTTGTCCGGATATTTGCCGAACGGGATCAGGCCCGTTCCGATGACGAATACGTCGCGCATGGATGTTCCTCAGGCCTGAACGAAGGTGTAGCTCATCAGCGGCTCGCCGGCCGGACCGGTGCCGACGCGACCGACCGACAGGCGAACCGGCATGTCGATCGCGAGCGCGCTCTCCGGCACGTCGATGTGGGCGAGCACGCGCACCTTGTCGGTGAGATCGACGTATCCGAGCGCGTAAGGAACGCTCCAGCCTTTCGGCGCCTGGTGCACCATCGAGTAGGAATAGACGCGCCCGGTGCCGGCGAGCTCGGTTTTCTCGATCTCCTCCGACATGCATTCGGTGCACACGGCCGCCCGCGGAAAGCTGAGCGCGCCGCATTTCGCGCACCGCCCGCCGATCAGCCGCGGCGCGCCGGCCGCGCCGGATTCGACGAGCGCCGGCGCGACGAAGCGCGGCTCGGCATTCGCAAGGTCGTGGTGCACTGCAAGATCGACAGCCTGGCTCATCGAAACCGTTCTCCAATTGAACTCGGACACCGCGGCGCGCCGCGTAAGCCCGCCGTGGCGCAAGAGACGATTGCGTCCATGGCGCGCAAGCGCACCGCTGGGCGCATCGGCGCGCTGGGGCAGGCTGAAATCACAATCACGGCGGCGGCGCTCGTCCCTTTGCTAATTCCGTTCATCGGAATTTCTTTCTGTTGATTGGAAAGCATGTCCGTGGGACTGTCAAGAGCGCGGACGCCGATGCATGTGCGCCACGCGTCTCCTGCAGAGCACGATTGGCAGCAGCGAGAAGAATTAAAAGAACGAACGCCGCGCACGCGGCGTCAGGGAGCAAACATGAGCGCAATCGGAACGACCGCGAAGGTCCAGAGTCCAACGATCGCGAGCTACCAATGGCTCGCGCTGTTTTCGGCCTTCCTCGGCTGGATGTTCGACAGCATGGACTTGAACCTGTTCACGCTGGTGCTCTTCCCCAGCGTCGGCAGCCTGATCAAATCGGCCAATCCCGCGGCGATTGCGCAGGTCGGCGGCTACATCGTCGGCATCAAGCTCTTCTGCTGGGGATTGGGCGGTATTCTCTTCGGCGTGTTCGCCGACCGCATTGGTCGCACGCGCTGCATGGTGATCACGATCGTCATCTACGCGGTGTTTACCGGCCTGAGCGGCCTGGCGCAGAGCTGGCAGCAACTCGCGATCCTGCAGGCGATCGCCGGCTTCGGCATCGGCGGCGAATGGTCGGCGGGTGCGGCGCTGCTCGCCGAAAGCTGGCCGGAGAAGCATCGCGCGCGCGCGATGCAGGTCATGCAGATGGCCTTTGCCTTCGGCTTTTTCGCCGCCGCGCTCGACAATCTCATCCTGGGGCCGATCAGCTGGCGCTGGGTGCTGGCCGCCGGTGCCCTCCCCGCGGTGATCGCGCTCGGCGTCCGCTGGTTCGTTCCCGAGCCGGAGCGCTGGATTCAGGTGCGCCAGGACGCAGAAGTCGCGCGCATGACCATGGGCCAGACGTTCGCGCGCATCTTCGCGCCCGACCTGCGCCGCAACACCATCGTCGGCGTGCTCATCTCGACCTCGATGATGATCGGCAGTTGGGGCGGGTTGACGCTGATGCCGAGCTGGATCCAGCAGATGGTGCATGCGTCCGGCGGCACCCCGCTCGATGGCGTGCACACGATCAGCTACGCCTTCATGCTGATGATGGTCGGCGGCACACTTGGCTATCTGTCGCTGATCTATCTCACCGACGCGATCGGCCGGCGCGCGTCATATTTTCTGTTCTGCCTCGGGTCGTTGCTGTCGGCCTGGTACATGTTCACGATGATCCGCGACCTGCACACCCTGGTGCCGTTCATGGTCGTGTACGGCTACTTCACCATCGGCGGCTTCGGCACCTTCGCGGCCTATCTGCCCGAGCTGTTCCCGACGCGCGTGCGCGCCAGCGGCCAGGGATTCTGCTGGAATGCGGCGCGTTCGCTCACCGCGATCGGCCCGCTGATCGGCGGCTTCCTGGTCGGCACGTTCGGCTCGTTCCCGGCGGCCGCGATGTCGACGGCGGTGTTCTTCGTCATCGGGCTGGTGGCGATCTGGTTCGGACCGGAAACGCGCGGCGTGCCGCTGGCGGACTGAGTCGATCCCCCGCGAAAATCCCAGCGCCGCTTGAACGGCGCCGGGGCTAAAGACAACCCATCACGAGAAAGCGGCGGCGGCGTTCGCCGGGAGTCGAACTGACGTGCTCGAAAATGGAATGAGTGCCGACGGATCGTACGATTACATCATCGTCGGCGCCGGATCGGCAGGATGCACACTTGCCGCCCGGTTGGCTGAAGATCGCAGCCTCAAGGTTCTGGTGCTCGAAGCGGGAGGTTGGGATCGTGACCCGTGGATCCATATTCCGCTCGGGTGGGGACGAATCCTTCAACGCCGCCTGCACGACTGGATGTATTTTGCCGAGCCGTCGGCCACGATGGCCAACCGCAGAATCGAATGCGCGCGCGGCAAGGTCATCGGCGGCTCCTCGTCGATCAACGCGATGGCCTACTATCACGGTCATCGCGCCGATTACGACCGCTGGGCCGCGAACGGTTTGCCCGATTGGTCGTATCGGCATGTCCTGCCCTACTTTAAGCGTCAGGAAACCTGGGAAGGCGGGGCCAACACGTACCGCGGCAACGCCGGTCCGTTGAACACCCAGTTCACGCGGTTTCAGGATCCGCTTTGCGAGGCGTTTCTCAAGGCGGGCGCCGACGCCGGCTACGGCTACACCGACGACTACAACGGCGCGGTCCAGGAGGGCTTCGCCCGTATCCAGATGACCCTCAAGAAGGGCAAGCGCTGGAGCGCCGCGGCGGCTTACCTGCACCCGGCGCTCAGGCGTCCAAACCTGACGGTGCAGACACAGGCTCTTGCCACGCGCGTTCTACTCGATAATGGGCAGGCCGTGGGGGTCGAATATCTCCAGCACGGCACCAAACGATCGGCGCGCGCGGCGCGTGAGGTCATCCTCGCCGGCGGCTCGATCAATTCACCGCAGCTCCTGATGCTGTCCGGAATCGGCGAACCCGAGGCGCTCCGGCGCCTCGGCATAAAGCCGCAGGTCGCGCTTTCGGCGGTCGGCGATGGTCTTCTCGATCACACGTCGGCGGCAATCACCTTCCGCCGCAAGACGCCCGGCCCCTTCGTCAGGAATTTGCGTGTGGACCGGGTCGGCTTCGCACTGGCGCAGTCCTATTTCTTCGGCAGCGGTTTCGCCTCCGAGCTGCCCTTCGGTATCACGGCGTTCCTCAAGACGAACCCCTCCGAGCCTGTACCCGATATCCAGCTCCTGTTCTGGATGGGACCGACGACGACGGCGAAACCTTACTTCTCGCCGGTCGTCCCTGCCCCGGCCGACAGCTTCTCCTGCCGGATCATGCCAATGCGCCCCACGAGCCGCGGCAAGGTCGAGCTTGCTTCGGCCGATCCGCGTGATGCCGTGCGTATTCACCAGAACTTCTTCGGTACGCAACACGAATGGAAAGTCATGCGCGACGGCCTGCGCATGGTGCGCGAACTGGCCGCTCAACCGGCGCTGAAGGATTTCGTCGCCGGCGAAATGGCGCCTGGCGCTCAACGGCAGAGCGACGCGGATTTGGACGCTCATGTGCGAGCGACGATGGGCACCGTGCATCACCCGGTCGGAACGTGCCGCATGGGACTGCCGGATGACCCGGGCAGCGTCGTCGACAGCGAACTCAAGGTGATCGGCACCAGAGGTCTGCGCGTCGTCGATGGCTCCGTCATGCCCGACCTCATCGGCGGCGCCACCAATGCGCCGATCATCATGATCGCCGAGAAGGCGGCGGACATGATCCTCGGTCGCCCGCCTCTGCCCGCCGCTGCTGTCTAGAACGATAACTGGGGAGAATATGATGAAGAACTGTGCCGCGCTGCTCGTGGCCGCAATGGCCATCACGAGCCTCAACAATGCCGCTCGTGCCGAGAATTGGCCGACCAGACCCGTGCATGTGATCGTGCCCATCACCGGCGGAAGCGCGATCGACATCGTCGCGCGCGCGGTGTCGCAGCGCCTGGAAAAGAAATTCGGCCAGCCGTTTGTGGTGGAGAACCGGCCGGGCGCGGGTACGACATTGGGCGCCGCCGTGGTCGCGCGGGCGCCGGCGGACGGCTACACGATCCTGTTCGATTCCGCGGCGCTGACGACGACGCCGACGACCGTGGCCAATCTGAGCTACAACGTCGACAAGAACTTTGCCGCCGTCGCGCCCGTGGTGGAAACGCCGCTCGTGCTCGTCACGCAGCACGTCAAATACAAATCGCTGGCCGACCTCGTGACGAGAGCCAAGGCCGACGCCGCCCCGATCACCTACGGCACCAACGGCTATGGTTCGGCGGCGCACTTCACGACGGAGAAGTTGCTGCTGTCCGCCGGCTTCAAGGGACAAGCCGTCCCCTATCGCGGCACGCCCGAAGCATTGGCGGAAGTCATGGCCGGACGTCTCGGCTTCTATTTTTCGCCGCTGACCGCCGCGCAGGCGCTCATCAAGGCGGGAAAGGTCGACGCGCTCGCCGTGACCAGCACCAGGCGATCGTCCGTGCTGCCTGATGTGCCGACGACGGTTGAAGCGGGCTATTCTGGATCGGACTTCGATTTCTGGGTCGGCATCTTCGCACCGGCGCACACACCGGAGCCGATCGTCGCGTCGCTTGCGAAAGAAGTGGATGCGATCAAGGCCTCCGAGGACTTCAAGAAGGCCATGGCCGCGATCGGCGGCGACCCGATGGCCAGCATGACGCCGGCGCAGTTTCAGGCCTATGTCGGCGAGGAACTGAAGCGCAACAAGGCGGTCGCGAAGGCGGCCGGGATCGAGCCGAAGTAGGCAGGTCAGACCGGCGGGCCAATTTTCTGGTCGGGGCGGCGGGATTCGAACCCACGACCTCTTGTCCCCCAGACAAGCGCGCTAACCGGGCTGCGCCACGCCCCGACCGGAACGGCGCGGACTATAGGGACGGGTCCCGGCACGTGCAACAGCGTGTTTCATCGCGCGCGGACGGTATTTCCGCGCGTTCGATCTTCGCATTCCGGTCGTCCTGTCGCCGCAATATGACCCCGCCGCGGGAACCGCCGCGCAGGAACGGACCCGCGCAAACGGACGTTCGCTTTCCGGAGATTGGCCCTCACAGGGCCGGTTCATGGAAGGAGGACCAACATGACCAACACGCTTCGCCTCGCGGCGCTTGGTACCGCCCTGCTTGCCGGTACGGCGGCCAGCGCGCAGACCGTGATCACGACCGACCCCGATTACGTCGCGCCGCCGGTCGCCGTGGCCCCCGCCCCGGCTTACATCGCGCCGGCACCGGCCTATGTCGTGCCGGCGCCCGGCCCCGGCGTCGTGGTCGAACAGGTGCCGGTTGAGGAAGAGCAGATCGTGACGCCGGAGGTCCGCCGCGAGACGATCGTCCAGCCGGCGCCCGAGCGCCGCATCATCCGTCGCCACGTCACGACGCAGGTGCGCCTGACGACGCGGCAGCGCCATGACGTGCTGCGCACGATCCGCTACGAGCGACCGGCGCGGCGCACCGTGACCGAACGTATCGACTATCGCGTCGGCGCGGCGCTGCCGGCCTCGGTGCCGGTCTACGCGATGCCGCAGCAGGTGGTGTACGAGGCCCCCGGCCTGCGCGGCTACGACTACACGATGGTCGGCGACCGCATGCTGGTGGTCGAGCCCGGCTCGAACACCGTGGTCGACGAACTCTACTGAGCGAAGCGAGAAGCAACGCGACGGGCTCGCCGCCTCCGCGGCGGGCTCGTTCGTTTGCGCTCAGTCGGGTGTCAGCAAGGAAACGCCGAGACGGGCACGGCGGCGCAGCCAGGTGGTGGCGCGGTATTTCGGATCGTGCGTCACCGCCTGCATGCCGTCGAGCACGGCGAGCACCCGCGCGGGCCCGAGCCTATCGCCGAGCGCCAGCGGCCCCTTCGGATAATTCAGCCCGAGCTCGACCGCGACGTCGATGTCGGCCGGCGCAGCGATGCGCAACTCGGCGATGCGCGTGCCGATATTGACGATCATCGCCAGCAGCCGCTGCACGACGAAGCCGGCGCTGTCGTTGATGACCGTGACGGGCGGGCCGTCGGACAGCGCCGCCACCGCTGCGCCGAGCACGTCCGGCGCAGTGAGCGGGTTCTTCATCAGCGTGCGGCGGCCGGCAAAGCGGCCGAGCATGTCGACGGCGACGGTGCGCGTCGGATCGAGACCGAGCCGCACCGCCGCGCCGGTGGCGTCTTCGCCGAGCGGCGTGACGAAGCAGAGCGCATCGCTTGCGGGCGCGCCGCCGAGCGTCACCTTCACGCCGGCCGTGTCGAGCCATAGCGCCAGCTCGGCGCCGCCCTCCTCGTCAGCGACCCAGGCGGCGGCCGGCTTCGGTTGCTCCGGCACCGCGACGGTCGGCGGCGTTGTCGCGTCGGCACCATCGTAACTGTAGAAGCCCTGCTTGCTCTTGCGCCCGAGCAGGCCGCCGGCGACGCGCACCGTCATCTGCGCCGACGGCTGGTACATCGGCTCGCCGAAATACTGGTTGAAAATGCTGACCATCACCGCATGCGTGACGTCGCCGCCGACAAGGTCGAGCAATTCGAACGGCCCCATGCGGAAGCCGGCCGCCTCCTTCATCAGCACGTCGACCTCGCGCGGCGAGGCGATGCCTTGCGAGACGATGCGCAGCGCCTCCGGCCCGTAGGCGCGGCCGGCATGATTGACGACGAAGCCCGGCGTGTCGGTCGCCACCACCGGGTGCTTGCCGATGCGGCGGACGAACTGCGTCAGCGTCTCGACCAGCTTCGGCTCGGTGCGCAGGCCGCCGATCACCTCGACGAGGCGCATCAACGGCGGCGGATTGAAGAAGTGCAGCCCGGCGACGCGCGCTGGCCGCTCGCAGCCGGCGGCGATCTCGGTGACCGACAACGACGAGGTGTTGGTAGCGAGCACCGCGTCGGGCGCGATGCGCTTCTCCATTTCGCGGAAGAGCGCCCGCTTCGGCTCGGCCAGTTCGACGATGGCCTCGATGACGAGGCCAGCTTCAGCCGCCTCATCGTAGGACTTGATCTCGACGAGGTTGGCGAGCGTGTTGCGCCTTGCCTCCGCCGTCATGCGGCCCTTGGCCACCTGGCCTTCCAGCGCCCTGTCGATCGCGCCGAGCGCTTCCTTCACCGCGCCCTCGCGCGTGTCGGACAACAATGTCCTGATCCCGGCCTGCGCGCAGACCTGCGCGATGCCGCGCCCCATCGTGCCGGCCCCGAACACCGCCACGACGAGGTCGGGCGCCAGCAGCTTTTCCGTCATTACCGGCCTTCGTATTTCGGTTTGCGCTTATCGAGGAAGGCGCGCATGCCCTCCTTCTGATCGGCTGTCGCATATTGCAGCAGATAGGCCTTGCGCTCGAGCATCAGCGCGGTGTCGAGCGGCGCATTAAGGCCTTCGTTGACGATCTCCTTGATCTGCATGACCGAGATCGGCGGCATCGATGCGATCTCCTCGGCGACGGCGAGCGCGCGCGTCAGCGCTTCGCCCTTCGGCGTCATCTCGCTGACGAGGCCCATGGCGAAGGCCTCCTGCGCGCCGACCATGCGGCCGGTCATCAACAGCGGCATCGCGCGGGCGCGGCCGACGAGCCGCGCCAGGCGTTGTGTGCCGCCGCCGCCAGGCAGGATGCCGATCTTCACTTCCGGCAGGCCGAGCCTGGCGCCGTCGGCGGCGACGATCACGTCGGCACAGAGCGCGAGCTCGAGGCCGCCGCCGAGCGCGAAGCCCTCGATCGCGACGATCACCGGCTTCGGGCACTCGGCCACGACGCGGTAATACTGCTGCACGTTGCGGATCATCAGCTCGATCGGCCCGGCGTCGGCCATCTCGCCGATGTCGGCGCCGGCGGCGAAGGCCTGCTCGTTGCCGGTGAGCACGATGGCGCGAATCTTGGGGTCGGCGATCGCCAGCGTGACCTCCTCGGCGATGCGCTTGCGCAGAGGTACATTCAGCGCGTTGCGCCGCTCCGGCCGGTTCAGCCGTAACAGCCGGACGGCCTCGGACGGCGTTTCGACGATGAGCGGATCGGGATCGGCCATGATGCCCTCGATTGACATCGTCGATTGCTATCACGCGAGGCCGACCGGGCCAATGCGCGGGCTCGCGCTAGCGGCCCGTCTCTTCCACCGCACGCAGTGCGTCGACCACACCCGCGCCTACCTCGCGCGCGCCGCCGGGCACCTTGCGCGCCGCATGGACGAGCGCACGGCGCAGCGCGTCCGGCGTGAGCCGGGCATTGCGCGCCAGCAGCAGCGCGGCGACGCCGGTCACGTGCGCGGTCGCGACCGAGGTGCCCGAGGTCATCTCGTATTGCCCGCCCGGCGCGACGGCCAGAATGTCGACCCCCGGCGCCGCCACCGCGACCTGCGGTCCGCGATTGGCCTGCGGCAGAAGGTGGTCGTCGGCGTCGGTCGCGGTGATGCCGATCACCTCGCGGTCGGCCGCCGGATAGAGCGGCGGCGACTTCGGCCCGGCATTGCCGACCGCGGCGATCAGCACCATGCCGCGCGCATGCGCCTTGCGGATCATGTCGTGCAGCATCGCATCGGCCGGACCGGCGAAGCTCATATTGACGATGCGCGCGTCGCGACTCGCCGCCCAGTCGAGCGCCTTGAGGATGCTGAAGGTCGTGCCCTGGGCGCTGTCGCCCTCGCCGGCGAAGGCGCGGATGGCGAGCAGCCGCACCTTCGGCGCGACGCCCATCAGTTTGGCATGCGCGGCAATGGCGCCGGCCATCGCGGTGCCGTGCGGATGCGGCGCGCTCGTGCCGGCGACCGCGTCGTACTGCGCGGCGACGACGCCGGCGAGATCGGGATGCGCGACGTCGACGCGCGAGTCGATCAGCGCGATGGTGACGTCGTCACCATTGCTGATGCGGTGCGCCTCGATGAGATGCAGCTTGCCGACCACGTATTGCGCGCCGGTGTCGGGGGGCGCGGCCTGCGCCTGGCCGAAGCGATAGAGCCAGTTCGGCTGCGCGGCGCCGATGCCGCGATAAAGCGCCAACCGCTGCAAGGTCTGGCGCACCGTAAGATTGCCGCCGATGCGGAAGCGCGTCAGCGTGCGCGCGGTCAGCGTGAAGCGCTGCACCTCGAGCTGCGTCAGCTGCAGCCGCTGCGTGATCGTGGCCAACCTGCGCGGCGAGACGCTTGCATCGATCTCGACCAGCACTTCGTTCGGGACGAAGCGCGTCTCGCCCGGCGGCGGAATGTTGACGCTGCCGCCCCGACCCGATGGCGGCGTCGTGCCACGGCGCGGCGGGCGCGGCGGCGGTGTGTTGCTCACGACGGGCACGTCGGGAAACAGCGCCGGCCCGACGATCCAGCCGACGGGACCGAGGAAACAGTTGAGCGTCGAGCGGCCGACTTCGGCGGCCGTCATCTCGCGCCCGAGCACAACGGTGCCGATCATCGGCGACACGGCGGCGCAGGCGATGCCGCCCATGACGTACCAGCCGAGCGGGGTGATTGCGGTTGCGCGGGTGACCGTTTGGACCGGCGTCGGGCCGTTGCCCCCGCCCCCGCCCCCGCCACCACCGCCACCGCCACCGCCGCCTGCAAATTGCGCCGCCGCCGGCGCGACGGCGCAGAGGCCGATCGCGGTCGCGACAATGGCTATCGCAAGAATGCGCCGCATGGACCCCCGGCCGCCTGATCGGGCAGGACCAGTCTACCGCAGCCGGCGAATGACGCTACACGTCAGGGAATACCTATCCTCAGTCCGGCCTTGCCACCGCGGCGTCGATCAACTGCCGGCATTCGGTGAGCGCGGAGAGGACATCGCGCAGCTTCGCCAGATCGTCGGCGCCGAGGCTGGGCCGCGCGGCTGGCGCTGCCGCTTTAACGGGCACCGGCCCCTCATCGTCCTCTTCAAGTTCAGGCTCGATGGCCGCGTGGACCGCGCGGTCGCTGTTCGTCAGCCGCGGCATCGGTGCGGCGGTCATCGGCGGCTCGCGGCGCGGCTCGATCTCGTCGCGCTCGGAAAGGTCGCGGCCGATCAGCGCGCCGAGGCGGCTGCCGAACCCGCGGTTGTCCTCGTCGGCCTCCTCGACCTCGGCCTCGGCCGCCTCGTCGACGAGGTCCTCCTCCTCCGCTGCGCCATGTGGCGGCTGGACGGCGCCTTCCTGCCAGACCACCTGCACAAACCTGATGCCCTGCTCGCGCAGGATCCGCTGCACGCCGCGGATGGTGTAGCCCTCGCCGTACAGAAGATGACGGATACCGCGCAGGAGATCGAGGTCGTCGGGCCGGTAGAAACGGCGGCCGCCGCCGCGTTTCATCGGCTTGATCTCGCGGAAGCGGCTTTCCCAGAACCGCAGGACGTGCTGCGGCAGGTCGAGTTCTTCGGCGGCTTCGCTGATCGTGCGGAAGGCGTCGGGAGCCTTTTCGTCCAAGGCGGTCACTCCCTCAAAAACGGGTCTGACGCGGATACTGGACGCTACGTTACGCGGGCTCGTCGGCGACGTCGTGGCCGTTGATGCGCTGCTTGAGGATCGCCGACGGCTTGAACACCATCACGCGCCGCGGCGAGATCGGAACTTCCTTTCCGGTCTTCGGGTTGCGGCCAATCCTTTGACCTTTCTTGCGAACCACGAAGGAGCCGAAGGACGATAGCTTTACGGTCTCGCCGCGCTCGAGGCAGTCGGTGATCTCCTTGAGCACGAGCTCAACAAGCGAAGCAGATTCGGTGCGCGAGAGTCCCACCTTCTGGTAGACCGCTTCACAAAGATCGGCGCGCGTTACTGTCTTACCAGTCATCGCAGGTCTCAGCCCCCCGGCGAGATATGCCGTTGAATTATCAGGATATTGGCATGATCCCGACCGGTCAACCGGCCATTCTCGATTCGAGGGCGCCGTTTTGGTGTCCCGGTACGGCACGACCGTGCCCCCGGATGACCAATCTTCGACCTACCAGCGGAGCAGCACCGACCCCCAGGTGAAGCCGCCGCCCATCGCCTCAAGCAGGATCAGGTTGCCACGCTTGATGCGCCGGTCCGCGACCGCATCGGCGAGCGCCAGCGGGATCGAGGCGGCCGAGGTGTTGCCATGACGGTCGACGGTGATCACCACTTTGTCCGGCGCAATACCGAGTTTGTGGGCGGAGCCATCGATAATGCGCTTGTTCGCCTGGTGCGGAACGAACCAGTCGATGTCGGCGGCGCTCGTGCCGGTCGCCTTGAAGGCGTCCTCGATCACGTCGGTGATCATGGCCACCGCGTGCTTGAACACCTCGCGGCCTTCCATGCGCAGATGCCCCGTCGTCTGGGTCGAGGACACGCCGCCATCGACGTAGAGCTTGGCCCGGTGGCGACCGTCGGAGCGCAGATGCGTGGTCAGGATGCCGCGATCGGCGGACGTGCCCGCCTGCTCCTGCGCCTCCAGCACCACCGCGCCGGCGCCGTCGCCGAACAGCACGCAGGTGGTGCGGTCGTTCCAGTCGAGGATGCGCGAAAAGGTCTCGGCGCCGATCACCAGCGCGCGCTTGTGCGTGCCGGAGCGCAGCATCGCATCCGCGACCGACAGCGCGAAGACGAAGCCCGAGCACACCGCCTGCAGGTCGAAGGCGACGCCGCCGGTGATGCCGAGCGCGGCCTGCACCGTTACCGCGGTCGCCGGGAAGGTCTGGTCCGGCGTCGAGGTGCCGAGCACGATGAGATCGATGCTGTCGGCATCGACATGCGCGTGCGCCAGCGCGGCCCTGGCGGCGTGGATGGCGAGATCGGAGGTCACCTCGCCCGCGGCGGCGACATGCCGCTCGCGGATGCCGGTCCGCTGCACGATCCACTCGTCGGTCGTGTCGACCGAACGCGCCAATTCGTCATTGCTGACGATCCGGTTCGGGAGATAGCTGCCGCAACCGAGAACAACCGAACGCAACACGCTCACGAGCCCGCTCCGCTCGCCAGTTTCTCCGTCGCCGTGTGGATGTCGCCCGCCATGGCGTGGCCTATCTTGGCGAGCAATTCGTACCGAACCATATCGTAACCCATATCGATCGCGGACGCGGTGCCTTCGGCATCCGATCCGCCGTGACTCTTGATGACGATGCCGTTCAAGCCGAGGAAGACGCCGCCGTTTGATTTGCGCGGGTCCAGCTTCTCGCGCAAGGCATTGAAGGCCTGCACCGCCAGCAGATAACCGAGCCGCGACGCCCAGGTCCGATTCATGGCGGCGCGGAGGTAGCTGGCAAATTGATGCGCAGTGCCCTCCGCCGTCTTGAGGGCGATGTTGCCGGCAAATCCCTCGGTAACGACCACGTCGACCACGCCCTTGCCGATGTCGTCGCCCTCGACGAAGCCGTGATACGCGAAATCGGGGAAGCGCGTCTCGCGCAGGATGCGGCCGGCCTCGCGCACCTGCTCGAGGCCCTTGACCTCCTCGACGCCGATGTTGAGGAGTCCGACGGTCGGCCGCTCGATGTCGAACAGCACCCGCGCCATGGCGCTGCCCATGGCGGCGAGGTTGATGAGGTGGGCCTCGTCGGCGCCGATCGAGGCGCCGACGTCGAGAACGACGGACTCGCCCTTGAGCGTCGGCCAGATGGCGGCGATGGCCGGGCGATCGATGCCGGGGAGCATCTTCAGGTTGAAGCGCGACATGGCCATCAGCGCGCCGGTGTTGCCGGCGGAGACGGCGACGTCGGCCTCGCCTTTCTTCACCGCGTCGAGCGCGAGCCACATCGACGACTTCCAGCGGCCGTAGCGCAGCGCCTGGCTCGGCTTGTCGTCCATGCGGATGGCGACGTCGGTGTGGACGAGGCGCGAGGCCGCCTTCAGCCGCGGCAGCCTATCGAGCACGGGCTGGACAACGGTGCTGTCCCCGAACAGCAGGAACTCGATGTCCGGATGACGGGTGAGCGAGATATCGGCGCCCGGCAGCACGACCGGTGCGCCATGATCGCCGCCCATGACATCGAGCGCGATACGGACCTTATCGGGCATGCACAGGCCTTGTCGGCGCGACTTCCGGCAACCCGGATCGGGGGAATCTGCTCACGGCGCGACCATAGCGGCTGCGCCGCCGCAGACAAGCCGGTTGTCCTGCGGTGTCATGGCGCTGCCGGCAGCCGCTACCGGGCGCCGCCACCCGACGGTTTCTTCAGCGCGGCGAGCGCCGCAAAGGGATGTTCCGTTTCGCTATCGCGCGGCGGCGCGGCGAATTCCGCACCCGGTTTGCGCGGATAGGGGTCGATGGCGAGCATCAGGAATTCGGCGGCAATGGCGCCGAGATCGATGGCGCCGCCAACCAGCGGCTCCGGCGGCTCGTCTTCGTCGGCGGTGTGAGCGACCGTCTGATGATGTGTCGGGTCGCCGCCCTCCGGCACGACCGGTGCGTCGGGGGAAAACAGGAGCTCGACCTTCTCGTCGATGACGTTGTCGATCGGCTCGAGCGTGACGACGCAGGTCTGGCCGACCCGCGCCTTGACGTGGCCGAGGACCCGCAGGCCGGCGCCGCGCCGGGTGACGTCGAAGACCGCGGTGAGTTCCGGCAGGTCGCGCAAGGCCGCGGCCGGCGCCAAAGCGGCGCGGACCGCCGGCGACGCCTCAAGTTTCACATGAAGTCCCGCCTCGGGAACGTCCCCCAGGGCCACCGGGACGGACCAGGCATTGATGGCTTTATCCATTCGGTTCAGTCTCTTGTTCAGGCCGGCTCAACCAGCGCCGCGGCCGTCGGATCCGGCAGGTCCACCGTCCCACCCGCCACCGCCTCGGCCGGCTCGGCCGCCAGGGCCGCCGCCATGGTCCGCATATAGGCGGCCAGGCGCGCCACCACAGCCGGTTCGGGCGGCTGGCCGCCGTAGATGTTGCGCGCGAGCGCTTCGCCGAGCAGGCGATCGTCGCCCGCGGCCAGCGCCGCCTCGTAGGCCTGGGCGCGGCCGTAGAACGCCTCCCCGACCCGCTTCATGTGCTTGGGTACCGCGATGTCGCTGATGCCGATCTCACGCAGGTTATCGTCCATGTCGAGGCAGAAACGGTCGAACAGCAACTGCCCGGCCGGCCTGGTCGCCTCCTCCTGCATCAGCCGGGACACGACCAGCGCCACGTGCAGCAGAAGCAGGTCGAACCGGCCATTTATGGTATCGGCCACGGCATAATCGCGGTAGAAGACCGGCCTTCGCGCCTGCGCCACGATGGTGCCATACAGGCTAGAAATGGTGTCCGGCGGCCGGTTGCGGCGAAACAGGGGGAGAATCATCGGCGTTGCGGGTTCCAGGGCTGATCGCGCGTTGCCGCGCGGTTACGTCATGAGGCATGCCGATGCAAGCCGTAAAATGAGGGTGCCGGGTTTGGGTTCAAGCATCAATCGACATCGCCGCGCCGTGCTCACCGTCGCGCTCGTGCTGACCGGCGCCGTTGCGCTCGGCGGCTGCGGCGGGCTCAACACCCGCGAGACGCTGGCGCGCGGCTACGTGCTGCCGGCGGGCGCGCTGGAGCAGATCCCGATCGGCGCCAGCCAGGAGCAGGTGCTGATCGTGCTCGGCACGCCCTCCACCGTCGCCACCATCAACGGCGACGTGTTCTATTACATCTCGCAGAAGTCGGAGCGCTCGGCCGCCTTCATGCCCTACGAGGTCGTCGACCAGCGCGTCGTCGGCGTTTATTTCAACAAGGACAAGAAGGTCGTGCGGTTGGCCAATTACGGCCTCAAGGACGGCAAGATCTTCGACTTCGTCTCCGGCAAGACCGAGACCGGCGGCAACGAGCTCAACTACCTGCGCGGCATCTTCAAGAATGTCGGCTTCAATCCGTTCGGCGGCTGATCGACCAATTCGTGCTGCAAAGAAAAAGGGCCCGCATCGCTGCGGGCCCTTTCGTTTTGTGTCGCAGTCTGTCGCCTAGTGCGCGAGCACGGCGAGCAGCAGGAGCGCAACGATGTTGGTGATCTTGATCATCGGGTTCACGGCGGGGCCCGCCGTGTCCTTGTAGGGATCGCCGACGGTGTCGCCGGTCACCGCGGCCTTGTGGGCGTCAGAGCCCTTGCCGCCGTAGTGGCCGTCCTCGATGTACTTCTTGGCGTTGTCCCAGGCGCCGCCGCCCGAGGTCATCGAGATGGCGACGAACAGGCCGTTGACGATGACGCCGAGCAGCATCGCGCCGAGGGCCGAGAAGCCCGCCGACTTGCCCGCCGCGCCGCCACCCGCGATCGCATAGATCACGAAGTACCAGACGATCGGCGACAGCACCGGCAGCAGCGACGGGATGATCATTTCCTTGATCGCGGCTTTGGTCAGGATGTCGACCGCCCGGGCGTAGTTGGGCTTCGACGTTCCCTTCATGATGCCCGGGTCTTCGCGGAACTGCTTGCGCACTTCCTCGACGATCGAACCGGCGGCGCGACCGACGGCGGTCATGCCCATGGCTGCGAACAGGTAGGGCAACAGACCGCCGAACAACAGGCCGACGACGACGTAGGGATTGTTCAGCGAGAAATCGAGCTGAATGCCCTGGAAGTAACCGGAACCGGTCTTGATGAAGTACTGGAGGTCCTGGTTATAGGCCGCGAACAGCACCAGCGCGCCGAGGCCGGCCGAACCGATGGCATAGCCCTTGGTGATCGCCTTGGTGGTGTTGCCGACGGCGTCGAGCGCGTCGGTCGCCTTGCGCACGTCCTTCGGCAGGCCGGCCATTTCGGCAATGCCGCCGGCATTGTCGGTGACCGGGCCGAAGGCGTCGAGCGCGACGATCATCCCCGCCAGCGCCAGCATGGTCGTCACCGCGATCGCGATGCCGAACAGGCCTGCGAGGTTATAGGTGATCAGGATGCCGGCGATGATGACGATCGCGGGGGCCGCGGTCGACTCCATCGAGATGGCGAGACCCTGGATCACGTTGGTGCCATGGCCGGTGACGGAGGCCGCCGCGATCGACTTGACCGGGCGATAGTCCGTGCCGGTGTAGTATTCGGTGATCCAGATGATCAGGCCGGTGACCACGAGGCCGACGACGCCGCACTCGAACAGCGTCATGCCGGTGTAGTGCTTGCCTTCGCTCACCAGCGCCGTGGCGAAGCCCTGCGGCAGCGCATAGGCGATCACGCCGGCAATGCCGATCAGCGACAGGATGCCGGTGACGATCAGGCCGCGGTAGAGGGCGCCCATGATCGACTGCGAGGCCGGCAGCTTCACGAAGAAGGTGCCGACGATCGAGGTGATGATGCAGACGCCGCCGATGGCGAGCGGCAGGATCATCATGGGCAGCAGGAGCGCCGTGCCTTTGAAGAAGATAGCGGCCAGCACCATGGTCGCGACGGTGGTCACGGCATAGGTCTCGAACAGGTCCGCCGCCATGCCGGCGCAGTCGCCGACGTTGTCGCCGACGTTGTCGGCGATGGTCGCCGGGTTGCGCGGATCGTCTTCCGGAATACCGGCCTCGACCTTGCCGACGAGGTCGCCGCCGACGTCCGCACCCTTGGTAAAGATGCCGCCGCCGAGACGGGCGAAGATCGAAATCAGCGAAGCGCCGAAGCCGAGCGCGACGATGGCGTCGATGACGGTGCGGCTGTCGGGCGCCATGCCACGCGTGCCGGTGAGGAAGCCGAAATAGAGCGTCACGCCCAGGAGCGCGAGACCGGCGACGAGCATGCCCGTGATCGCGCCCGCCTTGAAGGCGATGTCGAGACCGCCGGCGAGCGACTTGGTCGCGGCCTGCGCGGTGCGGACGTTGGCGCGCACCGACACGTTCATGCCGATGAAGCCGGCGAGCCCGGACAGGAACGCGCCGACGGCGAAGCCGATCGCGACCAGCCAGCCGAGCGTGAAGCCGATGATCAGGAAGATCACCACGCCGACCATGCCGATGGTCGTGTACTGGCGCTTCAGGTAAGCCTGCGCGCCTTCGCGCACGGCGGCGGAAATCTCCTGCATGCGGGCGGAACCCTGATCGGCGCGCAGCACCGAAAGGGTGGCCCAGATGCCGTAAACGATGGCCAGCACGCCACAGCCTACGATCAACCACAAAGTCGTCATGGGGGGTCAAACCTCGAATTTTTTGGGCTGGCGGGAAAAACGTCCCCGCCCGTGCGCCAGGGACGTCGAGGATGGCCGCTTTGCGAGGGCGCTTCACCCCGACCGGAAGCGGGGCGGATATAGCCAAAAACGCGGCTTGGATGCAACGCGGAATCCTTGGTCCCTGAAGGGTTTCGGGGCGTCCGGCGGCGGCTGACCACAGCTTTTGTCAATGGCGGCGGCGCCCGTCGCCCTGACGCGCGTCATCGCCCGTATTCTTTGGTCGGCCCCGGGTGAGCCGCAGTGCGCAGTCCGTTTCCGCGACGCCCGGAAGAATACCGAGGGCGCGCGGGACGCATTTGGGCCCTGAGGACCCACGGACCTCGACGCCTCGCAGCATCGAGGCATGCTGAAGTCCGAATAACCGCAAGTCCGCCAAGTCCCAAGGCGTCCCGCGCGCGGTGTTTAATCGGTCTGCTCCGCCCCGCCCCTGGTGGACTCTCCTTTCAGGCCCTCCTGCTTTCGCAGCCAAGGCCTTTCCACCACTACGGGCCCCGATCATTGCCGGTTGTCCTGTGACCGGCGCCGGCAATACCATCACTGTGGCCCAGC